>NZ_FOQJ01000001.1:0-1861997 GCF_900113725.1 Bradyrhizobium sp. cf659 | reverse complement strand
CCATCTACCCGTGTCGCGCCAAGCGTAAAAATAGCCCTGAACCGTCGAGTATGGCGGGAACTCCTTCGGCAAGGCTCGCCACTGGCAGCCGCTCGACAGAATATAGAAGATCGCCTGCACGATCTCGCGCAGATTAACCTCCCGCGGCCGGCCCAATCGCCGTCGCGGCGGCATCTTCCGGGAGATCAACGCCCACTCTGCATCGGTCAGATCACTTGTGTAACGCAGTCCACTGCGCTGATACTTGATACGAGCGGCTTTGGTCCACGGCATGGTGTCCTCCCTCGAATCTTTGCAAATCCGAAGGAATCACAGGCCCGCTTAAGCCGCTCACCTTTTTCGGTCAGGCTCTCAGGATGACGGGACTGGTACCGTCGTTGTTTACGGGTAGGCGATCTCTGTCCTCAGTTCGTCGGTCCGTCGCCGCGGATGGCGAATGTCGTGGCCTTCAGCTTGGTCATGCCGAACTTGTCGAACAGCTTGTCATAGGTACCGTCGGCGCGGATCGCGGTGAGCGCATCGGCGACGGCCTGGGCCAGCAGCTTGTCGCGGAAGGCGAAGGTGATGTCGGTGCCGGCGATGTCGCGGACCCAGATCTTTGCGATGCCCTTCTGTTCGAGCGAGTTGGCGGTCTCGTTGATGTTGAGCGCAGCCTCGAGCTGGCCGGCACGCAGCGCCGCCGAGGTGGCGGTGACGGTGGTGAAGGTGCGCAGCTCGACCGGCTTGAGGCCCTTGGCGACCATCTCGGTGCTGAACTCGCGCGCCTTGCGTTCGGTGTAGGTCGCAGATTCCACGCCCACGACGCGGCCGGCGAGATCCTCGAACTTCTCCAGCTTCAGGCTGGAGGAGGGGTCGGTGTAGATGCTGATCGCCTGCTGCGCATAAGGCACGAGGTAGAGCATCTTCGAGCGCTCCTCGGTCCAGAACAGGCCGGTGTTGATGGCGTCGAAGCGACCCGAGCGCAGCGCCGGGATCATCGGCGGGAAGTCCATGCGCAGGAACACCGGCTCGACGCAGATGCGCTTGGCGATCTCGCGGGCGAGCTCGACATTGAGGCCCTGCAGCTCGCCCTTGTCGTCGACGAATTGCTGCGGCGGCAGCGTCGGGTTGATCGACATCTGCCATTTCGGCGCTTCGATCAGGCTCGATGCCGGCACCTTCGGCGTGCAGGTCTGGGCGCCGGCCGCCTGGGACAGGCCGATCAGCAGGGCGAGGGCGGAGAAGGTCTTGGGAAATCGCATCTGAATACTCCGATCAAATCGTGGGTGGCAGAGGAGCCGTTCTCCGGTCCGACGTCTTCTTCATTGTCTCGTCAAATGGCCGCCGTCGCGTCGCGCTCGGCCTGCCGGGTCAGGATCAGCGAGGTGTGGCGGGCCGCCGTCACCACCTCGTCGCGCTGGTTGAGGAGCTCGAGCGTCTCGATGACGATGCCGCGCGCGGGATTCCGGGTCGGCCGCTTCTCGACGAAGCGGAAGCGGACGCGCAAGACATCGCCGGCGACGATCGGCGCCTTGAACCGCACCTCGTCCCAGCCGAGCGAGGCGACCGAGGTCTCCTCGTACAGCTTCAGCTCCGACTTCAGTCCTTCCATCAGCGACAGGCCGAACAGCCCGTGGCCGATCACCGCGGGAAAGCCGCGCGACTTCGCATAGCCGGCATCGACGTGAAGTGGGTGATGGTCGCGCGTGACGTCGGCGAAGACTGCGATCTCGGCCTCCGTCACGGTGTGCACGGCGGTCTCGAACTCCGCGCCGAGCGCGATGTCCTCGTAACGGAGATTGATCGGGGCGCTGATCTCCATGCCGAATCCCTCAGGCGACCTTGCGCGGCCGCGCCGGCAGGGCCTTGAAGCTCTGCGCGATGCCCATGGGCCCGGAGCGGAAGATGCGCGGATCCATGTCCTTCAGTTGCGGACTGATGCGCGGCCTGAAGCCCATATGGGCGAGGATGTCCTCCTCCAGGCGAGCGCCCGGCGCGATCTCGGTCAAGGTCATGCTGCCATTCTCCAGCTCGAACACGGCCCGCTCGGTGACATAGCTGACGTGCTGGCCGCGCTGCGCGGCGAGCGAGGCACTGAAGCTGATCTGGCCGACCTGCGGCACAAACTTGCGGAAGGCGCCGTCGCGCCGGATCGCGAGGCGCCCGTTCTCGACGCCGATGTCGAACTTGCCGCCAGTCATGGTGCCACTGAAGATCAATCGCTTGGCGTTCTGCGTGATGTCGATGAAGCCGCCGGAGCCGTCACGGCGATCGCCGAAGCGGGTGACGTTGACGTTGCCCATCTCGTCGACTTCGGCGAAGGAGAGGAAGGCGCAGGAGAGGCCGCCGCCGTCGTAGAAGTCGAACTGATAGGCCTGGTCGAGGATGACGCGCGGATTGATTGCCGTGCCGAATTCGCGCGCATGGCCCGGCACGCCGCCGACCACGCCGGATTCCACCGTCAGCGTGATCAGGTCCGAAATGCCTTCCTCGGCGGCGACATTGGGGATCATCGCGGAAATGCCGACGCCGAGATTGACGACGTCGCGCGGGCGCAGCTCGAAGGCGGCGCGGCGGGCGATCACCCGCCGCTCGGTCAGCGGATCGGGTGTGATCATCGCCACGGGCACACGTGTTTCGCCGCAGCGCGCCGGATCATAGGCGGTGCCGTAGGTCTGCATCTGCTCGGGCTCGAGCACGACGTGGTCGATCAGGAATCCCGGAATCTTCACCATCTGCGGATGGATCGAGCCGCGCTTCACGATCCGCTTGACCTGGCAGATCACGGTGCCGCCGGCATTGTGCACGGCCTGCGCGATCGAGAGATCCTCGCGCGTCGTGCCCTCGTGCTCCATGCTGATATAGCCGTCCTCGTCGGCCGAGGTGCCGCGGATGATGGCGACGTCGGGCGGAGCGGGGACGCGGTAGAGCAGCCAGGACTGGCCGTGCAGTTCGAGCAAATCGACCAGCGGCGCGGTGGTGCGCTTGTTCATGCGGCCGCCGTCCTGGCGGGGGTCCATGTAGGTGTTGAGCCCGACATGGGTGAGCACACCGGGATGTTTCGCCGCCATGGCGCGGCAGAGCTGGCTCATCACGCCTTGCGGAAAATTGTAGGCGTCGATCAGCTCGTCGCGGACGAGGCGCATGAACGGCACCTGGAGGCCGAAATTGCCGCCGATCACGCGTGCGATCAGGCCTTCATGGGCGAGATGGCAGAGGCCCTTCTCGGTCACGGCGCCGACGCCGGTGATGTTGATCAGCGTCAGATTGTGCGGGCCATGGCCACCGAGGAAGCGCTGCTCCAGCGCATCGAGGATGGCCTCGGCTGCTCCCGTGCCGCCATTGCCGCCGACAATCAGCGTGTCGGCATCGCGGATCAAACCAGCGGCCTCTGCCGCGGTGATGATGCTCAGCATGACTGCACGCCCCGCATCACGCGGCCTCCTTCTCGACCTGGCGGGCGATGATCAGCCGCTGGATCTGGTTGGTGCCCTCGTAGATCTGGGCGAGGCGCACGTCGCGGAACAGCCGCTCGATGCGGTACTCGCGCGAATAGCCGTTGCCGCCGTGGATCTGGAGCGCGTTGGAGACGTGCTTCATCGCCATGTCGGTCGTGAACAGCTTGGCCTGCGCGGCTTCCTTGGCGATCGGCTCGCCGGCATCGTGCAGGCGCGCGGCGTGATGGATCAGAAGCCGCGCGGCGGCGATGTCGGTCGACATGTCCGCGAGCATGAACTGAACCGCCTGGAAGCCGATGATGGCCTGGCCGAACTGCTTGCGGTCGCGGGCATAGGCGGTGGCGTCCTCGAAGGCGGCCTGCGCCATGCCGAGCGCCATCGAGGCCATCATCAGCCGGCTGAAGTTGAAATTGCTCATGGCCATCTTGAAGGCCTGGTTCTCCGTCCCCATCACGCTGTCCGCCGGCAGCTGGACGTCGGAGAAGGTGATCTGGCAGTCTTCAAGGCCGTGCATGCCGAGAAGCTCTTCGTTCTTGCCGCGGGCGATGCCGGGCAGGGCGCCGTCGACCAGCAGGCAGGAGATGGCGCGATGGCCCGCATCCGCGCCGGTGCGCGCGAACACCATGATGCGATCGGCGACGCCGCCGAGCGTGACCCAGGCCTTGGTGCCATTGAGCCGCCAGCCGTTGCCGTCGCGCACCGCATTAGTGCGGATGCCGGCGACGTCGGAGCCGTGGTCGGGCTCCGAGACGGCGGTCGCGGGAATAATGTCGCCGCTGAGAATTTTGGGGATCAGCGCCTTGTGCGCGTCGGTGCCGTGATGGTCGAAGAACAACACCGCCTCGACGGGGATCGCGAAGGCATTGGCGATTGCGCCGGAGCATCGCGCCAGCTCCTCCATCGCGATGCAGGCCGCGACCGCATCGAGCCCTGCGCCTCCAGCGCCTTCGCGCAGGCAGATGCCGAACAGTCCGAGATCGGCCATGCCCTTGTAGAGCGTACGGTCGAAACGGTCCTCGCGGTCGATCGTGGCGGCGCGCGGGAGGATCTCTGCTTCCGCGAAGCGGCGCGCTGTCTCGCGCAGGGCCTTCTGGTCTTGAGAGTAGAAGCGGTCCATGGCGCGCGGCTCCCGTCAGTCGCTGGCGAGCTTGGAATCGTGGGAGACCTCGCTGCGGTCGCGATCGATGAAATAGACCGCGACGTCGTCGCCGGGCACGCCATAGGCGCTGCATACGCCGCGGGTCAGCGCGATGGCGGCGGCGCGGCGCTCGGCCTCGCTGCGGCGAAACGCGTGCACCTTGAGCAGGATGCGCTGTCCGGTATCTTGAGCGCCGAACGCGCCGGCATGGGCGTAGTCATCGGGCGCAATGTTCAGGAAATAGAGCGTGACCGTATCAGCGGTGACGCCGAAGGCCGACATCAGGCCGTCGGTCACGGACCGCGCCAGCGCGGCCTTGCGCTGGTTTGGGACTTGCGGGGCGAGCACTTCGACATAGGGCATCGATCAGACCTTCGCGGGCTTGGCCGCAGACGACTTGGACGCGGCCGACCTGGCCGCAGACGATTTGGACGGGGAGGATGTGGGCTTCGTGGATCTGGCGGAAATCGGGGTGTCGAGCCGGCGGCAGGAGTCGCGCTTGATCAGCCGGGCGCCGACGCGATATTCGCGAACGCCGTCATTGCCATTGCCCTTCGC
Source organism: Bradyrhizobium sp. cf659 (assembly GCF_900113725.1). Lineage (NCBI taxonomy): Bacteria > Pseudomonadati > Pseudomonadota > Alphaproteobacteria > Hyphomicrobiales > Nitrobacteraceae > Bradyrhizobium > Bradyrhizobium sp. cf659. The sequence goes on along the minus strand of NZ_FOQJ01000001.1, from coordinate 1,856,864 downwards.
ATCCATGCGATGCAGCAAGCGGTCGACGGCGAGATTGGCGAGATCGCGCGCGCCGTTGTCGACGATGCTGATGGCGGGCCGATGCCATTCGAACCACGGCATGTCCTCGTAGCAGAGCAGCGAGAGATCGTCGGGGATCGCGATGTTCCGCTCCGCCGTCACGCGCAGCACGCCGAGCGTTGCCTCGTGGTTGGCCACGAAGATCGCACTCGGCGGGCGCGGGAGGTCCAGCAGCTTGCGGCAGCCCGTCGCACCGGTCTCGGGCACGAAATGGCCCGCATGAATCAATGTGTCGTCCCTGGTGATGCCGGCTTCGCGCAGCGCGCGGACATAGCCGGACAGCCGCTCGCGGCCGGACGTGGTGTCCTGGCGGCCCACGATCAATCCGATGCGCTTGTGGCCGAGCTCGATCAGGTGACGCGTGCCGAGATAGGCGCCCTGCGGATCGTCGGCGAGCACGGTCTCGAGATCGGTTGCGTCGTCGCGCCGCACCAGGCAGACGATCGGAACATCCTTCGCCAAAGCCTTGAGCTGCGGGCCGTTCTTGCCGGTGGGGACGACGATCAGCCCGTCGATGCGATGGTCGACCAGCGTCGTGAGGGTGTCGCTCTCCTGCTGCGCATCGTCGCCGCCGATGCACAGAAGCATCTGATAACCCAGCGCCTTCAGGCGCGCCTGCACCACTTCGGCCATCACCTGGAACGAGGCGTTGGTGAGGTTGTGCACGAGAAGCGCGACGAGCCTCGATTGTCCGGTCTTCAGCCCGCGCGCGATGGGGTTCGGCCGATAGCCGAGCTCACGCGCGATACGCGTCAGGCGCTGCTGCGTGCGCTCGCTGGTCAAGCCGGTTCCAGTCAGTGCGCGCGAGGCGGTACTGACCGAAACGCGGGCCGCCTGTGCCACATCTTTGAGCGTGACGCTCATCAAACCTGCCGATAGACTGCAATCGATTGCAGGAACGCTATGGGCTATTTCCGCACGGATCAAGCCCAAAAAATGGATGGTGTTGCTCAATGCAGAGCCAGTTACGCAATCGATTGCATAAATGCTGCGGATATTCCGCAGTGGATCGTTGCACCCTAAATCAACTTGATCACCCGGCAGCTCCCTGATGAAGACGTTTCGCGGCACCTACACCGTCATGATCACCCCGTTCACGCAGGCCGGCGACGTCGATGTCGCGGCGTTGCGCGCCTTTGTCGACTGGCAGATCGTGGAAGGCATTCATGGGTTGATCCCGCTCGGCTCGACCGGCGAATTCCTGTCCCTCGACGATGACGAGAAGGCGCTGGTGGCGGAGGTCGTCATCGGCCAGGCCGCGGGGCGCGTGCCCGTGCTGATCGGCACCGGAGCGGAGGATACCCGCGAGGTGGTTCGTCTCAGCCGCCGTGCCGAAAAGCTGGGCGCCGACGGCGTCATGATCATTCCGCCATTCTATTCGACGCCGACCGACGACGAGCTCGTCCATCACTACAAGACGGTGGCCGACGCGATCGCGCTGCCGATCATGGTCTACAACAATCCGGCGACAGCGAATGTCGATCTCAAGCCACAGCTCGTGGCGCGCATCGCCGAGATCGACAACTGTCTCTATATCAAGGAGTCGACGCTGGAGGTGACGCGGGTGCGCGACATCATCCGGCTCTGCGGCGACAGGATGACCGTGTTCGGCGGCATCCTCGGCTTCGAATCCTTCGTCGAGGGCGCGCAAGGCTGGGTCGCGGTCGCCTCCAATGTCGTGCCGTCCGAGATGGCGCGCATCTTCAGCCTCGTCGCAGACGAGGGCGCCATCAAGGAGGCGCGCGAGCTCTATCTGAAATATCTGCCGGTGATCGAATTCGTCGGCGGCCAGGCCTATGTCGCCGGCAGCAAGGCACTGCTCGGCCATATGGGCCTTGCGGTCGGTGACCCGCGCCCACCCCGACTGCCGTTGCCGGCCGCGCAGGACGCGGCCGCGCTGGCGCTGGTCAAGCGTTTCGGTTTGAGCTGGCCGGCCGCGCCATCCCGGGCGAGCGCATGACAGCGTCACTGCCGCGCCGCCGCAATCCTCGCCGCGATCTCTTCGCGCGCGTGCCTGATCAGGGATTGCGTGAGGCGCTGCTGCATGCGCCCGGCCGGCACGATGGCGGATACCGTGACCTCGGTCTTCGGCTTGAACGGCACGCTTCTAAGGCGGTCGTAACGCTTCGAGGACGCGGTGAGCTCGTCCATGATGGTGACGCCGAGCCCTTCCTCGACGAAGTGCCCGGCGACGTTCATGAATCGCGCCTCGATGGCGGGCGCGAAATTGACGGAGCTGCGACGAAACGCCTCCTGGATCAGGCTGCTGATACGGCTCGATGTGCGGGCGTTGATCAGCGGCGTGTCGCGCAGATCCGTGGGGCTGACGAAGCTCAATTGCGCGAGCGGGCTGTCGGCCGGGCAGGCGCAAACCATGTCGAGCTGTGCGAGTGGCAGATAGTCCAGCGTCGGCCGCGGATGCGGCTCCATGGCGAAGCCGATGTCGACGATTCCGGTCTCGACATATTCGAGGAGATCGTCGAGACGCTGCGTCTCCAGCGAAATCTCGACACCGCCGTGGTCGCGGCTGAACCGCGCCACCACCTGCGGCAGCAGCGATTCCGACAGTTCGGATGTGGCGACGATCCGCATGCGGCCCTTGCGGTCGGCGCGCAGATGCGCAGCCGTCTGACTGATCAGGTCCTGCATCAGGAACAGGGGCTCGGCTTCGGCGAGCAGGATCTGCGCCTCCTGGGTCGGGACCATGCGCTTGTTGATGCGGTCGAACAGCAGGAAGCCGAGTGCGGATTCCGCGTGCTTGATGGCGTTGCTGACCGCCGGTTGCGACATGCCGAGGTCCTTCGCCGCTGCGACCGTCGAACGCGTTCGCATTACGGCGCGCAGGATCTCGAGCTGTCGAAGATTCATGAGAGTGATCCGGTCATGAGTGAGCGATGACAGTGTGCATCATAGATTTCGGTTATCAACCTCGGTCGGAAAATAATTGATGGTGACGTTGTCGATGATCGAGGCGTCGGCTTACGCTTCGCGCGAAGACATCGCGCTGCGACCGGGGCACTTTCGAGTGCGCGGATCGCGCGCCAGCATGGTGTGACCGGATGAACCTGCTCGACGGCGTCAAGATCCTCAGCTTCAACCACTATCTCGCAGGCCCGCTGGCCGCACAGACGCTCGCCGATCTCGGTGCCGACGTCATTGCGGTCGAGCCGATCGAAGGCGCGTTTCAGCGCAACTGGGCGGTGGCCAATCATTTCGTCGCGGGCGACAGCGTCAATCATCTGGCGACCGGGCGCAACAAGCGCAGTATCGCGGTCGATCTCAAGCATCCCGACGGCATTGCGGCCGTGAAGAAGCTGGTGGCGACCTCCGATGTCGTGATGGAGAATTTCCGGCCGGGGACCATGGCCAAGCTCGGCCTCGGCTACGAGACGCTGAAAGCGATCAATCCAGGTCTGATCTATGCGGTGGCAACCGGCTTTGGTTCGGAAGGGCCCTACAAGGATCGTCCCGGCCAGGATCTGCTGCTTCAGGCCATGTCGGGCCTTGCGATGCGAACCGGGCGCGCCGATGGCGAGCCGACCGCTGTCGGCGCGGTGATCGTCGATCAGCATGCGGCCTCGCTCTATGCCATGAGCATTCTCGCCGCGTTGTTTGCCCGGACCAAGACGGGGAAGGGGCAGCTCGTCGAGGTCAACCTCTATCAGGCCGCGCTCGATCTCCAGGTCGAGCCGCTGACCGCCTGGCTCAATGGCGCGCCGTCGCCGACGCCGCGCGGTCCGGCTGGAATCGCCGCCTGGTTCAGCCCCGGACCTTACGGCATTCACGCGACGGCCGATGGCCATCTCGCGATCTCCATGGCAGCGCCCAAGGCGCTCGCGGCAGGGCTCGACTGCGAAGAGTTGAAGCGGTTCGGCGAGGCCGACAGTTTTTCGATGCGCGAGGAGATCACGCGGATCGTCGCGGCGCGCCTGAAGGAGAAGTCGACGGCCGATTGGTTGCCCTCGCTTGAAGCGGCGCGGATCTGGCACGCGCCGGTGCAGGACTATCGCGACCTCGAGTCCGATCCCCAGCTCGAACATCTTGGCGTGTTCAAGAGCGCCGAGAGTGCAGGGGGCGCGCAAATCCGGATGGTCGCGCATCCCGCGCGTTATGATGGCCGGACACCGGAGGTGCGGCTGGTTCCGCAGCGGCTGGGTGCGCAGACGCGCGAGGTGCTCGCCGAGATCGGCTACGGCGCTGCCGACATTGACGCGATGATCGCCGGCAAGGCGGTGGGAGTGGCGCGATGATCGACTTTTCAGTCCCTGAGGATACGCGCCTCCTGGTCGATACCGTCCGCCGCTTCGTGGAGACGGAGGTGCAGCCGCTCGAGGACGAGGTGGAGCGGACGGCTACGGTGCCGGCCGATGTGCTGGCAGTCACCAAGGCCAAGGCACAGAAGCTCGGCCTGTATGCGATGAACATGCCGGCTGACGTGGGTGGCGGCGGGCTGTCCTGCGTCGAGCATTGTCTCGTCGAGGAGGAGTTCGGCAAGACCTCCGATGCATTGATCCGCCGTGTGTTCGGCCAAGTCTATCCGATGCTGATGGCCTGCAAGGGCGATCAGGTCGAGCGTTACCTCTTGCCGACCGTGAAGGGCGACAAGATCTGCGCCATGGCGATCACCGAGCCGGGCGCCGGCTCCGACGCGGCATCGATCAGCACGACCGCTCATCTCGATGGCGACCAGTGGGTGCTCAACGGGACCAAGCATTTCATCAGCGACGGCGACATCGCCGATTACGTGATCCTGATGGCGCTGACCGACAAGGAGAAGCGCGCCCGGGGCGGCATCACGCTGTTTCTGGTCGATCGTGGCACGCCCGGCTTCAAGGTCGCTCGCACGCAGCCGATGATGGGCCACCGCGGCTACGGCCATGCCGAGCTGACCTTCGAGGACTGCCGCATCCCGAAAGCGGCCGTGCTCGGCGAGGTCGGCGGCGGATTCAAGCTGATCATGCAGAGCGTGCTCCAGATCCGGCTCGCCCATATCGGCGCGCGCGCCGTCGGCATGGCGCAGCGTGCGCTCGAGATGATGCGCAAGCATGCCGGCGAGCGGCGTCAGTTCGGCCAGCTCATCGGTGACTTCCAGATGGTGCAGAAACTCATCGCCGATTCCGCCACCGAGATCTTCGGCGTCAAGATGATGGTGATGAACGCCGCCTGGGACATCGACCAGGGCCGGGATGCGCGCGACAAGGTCTCGATGATCAAGGTCGCGGCGTCCGAGATGCAGGGCCGCGTCGTCGACCGCGCCATCCAGGTGTTCGGCGGCATGGGCTTCAGCAAGGACCTGCCGCTGGAGCGCATGTATCGCGACGCGCGCGTCACCCGCATCTATGACGGCACCTCCGAGATTCACCGCATGCTGGTCGCGCGCAGCACCATCAAGAACGGCTTGCAGCTCTAGGGAAACGACCGATGTCTCACGCACCTCTCAAGCCCGGCGCCGTCTTCGCCTTCCGCAAGACCATGACGGTCGCAGAGCAGGCGATGTTCACCGGCATCAGCGGCAATCTCGGTGGTCTCTATGTGGATGCCGTCCGCGCCAGGAAGGCCGGCGCCGCCAACATGGTCGCCTTCGAGCTCGCGGTCGGCGGCCTTGCCACGACCTGCCTCAGCCAGCTCGGCGGACCGACGCGGCGGATCGGCAGCATCGCGCTGAATTTCGCCGCGCCGGTGATCGTCGGTGAGTCCGTCGAGGCCAAGGCCGAGATCGTCTCGGTTGCCGGTGATGACGCGGTCTGCCGCGTCACCTGCACGCTGTCGCCCTCGGGGGCGACCGTGGTGGACGGTACCGCGACGCTGGTTCCGTTCGCGAAGGGCTGAGCCATGTACGAGCCGAAATCGTTCGACGATCTGAAGGTGAACGACAGGGTCAGCCTCAGCAAGACCATCACCGAGGCGGATGGTGCGCTCTACATTGCCGCGACCGGCGATTTCGGTCCTGTTCATGTCGACGAGGTCTATGCGGGCGCTACACGCTTCGGCCGCCGGCTGGCGCCGGGGATCATGGTCGCGGGGCTCTGCACCAGTATCCTCACCAGCGAACTGGTTGGCACGATCGGTGTCTCTGTCGAGGATCGGTTCTGGTTCACCGGCCCGGTGTTCTACGGCGACACGCTCACCTTCGACGTCTGGATCGCCGAGCAGCACGACGAGACGCGCACGATCATCTGGGAGGCAAGCGCCCGCAACGAGGGCGGCCTCGAGGTGCTGAAGGCGCGCGCGAGCCTGAAATTCCCGCGGCGGAAACCGTCATGAGCAAGCCGATGAAGAAACCTGACTTGCGCGGCGTCACGGTCGCAACCGTGCTGCCCTTCAAGGACGACAGCTCGATCGACTGGGACGGCTACGCCCGCGTGCTGGACTATTGTGCCTGTCCGGACGGAATCGCGGCCGTGTTCGTCAATGGACATGCCGGCGAGGGCGGGTCGCTCTCGGATGACGAGCGACAGGCGGTGATCGAGCGGACGCGCGGGCAAATCGGCGGCAAGCCGCTGCTGGCCGGCATCATCGCGCATTCCACCGCGGAAGCGATCCATCAGGCGCAGCTCGCGGAAGCTGCCGGCGCCGATTGCGCCGTGTTGTTCCCGCCGGCACCGCTCGGTGGCGGTGCATCGGCGACCTCGCGTGCGCCGGTGGCCTTCGTGCAGGCGGTAAGTTCCGCCATCGGCATTCCAGTGTCGATCTTCCAATATCCCCTGGCGTCCGGATTTGGCTGCTCACCGGAGACGCTGGCGAAGATCGCGGCGCTCGACAGCGTCATCGCCATCAAGGAGGGCAGCGACACCATCTTCGCCTATGACGAGAACCGCCGGGCGGTGAAGCAGGCCGATCCCACCGTCGCGATCCTGCCGTCGAATTTCAACTGGTTCCTGCCGCAGCTTGCCATCGGCGGCGACGGCATTCTCTCGGGTCTCGTCAGCCTCGCGCCGGATCTGTTCGTCGCGCTCTGGCAGGCGGCGCGCGCTGATGATCTCACGGCGATGCGCGCGGTCAACGAGCAGCTCTATCCGATCGTCCGCGCGATCTACGGGCCGGCGCCGATCATGGACATGCACACGCGCATGAAAGTCGGGCTCAAGGCGCTCGGCCTGATCCGCAATGCGGATCCGCGACCGGCCCTGCTGCCGGTCGTTCCTGCGCTGTGCGACGTCATCGCAACGACCGTCGGCGCGGCGCGCGCGGCCGGCAACATCCGTCTGGCGTGACGGAGGCACCGATGCCCGACGAAGCCTTCATTCACATCGTGCGGGTCGACATCGATCCCGAGCACGAGGCCGCGTTCAACGCCTGGTACGAGCAGACGCATTTCCCTGATCTGCTCGCCTGTCCCGGCTGGCTGTCGGCAAAGCGCTTCGTCTCGATCGGTGACGGACCAAAATACGCGGCCATGTACGAAGTTGCGGGACGATGGGCGTTCGAGACGCCGGAGTTCCTGAAGGTGAAGGGCTTCGGTCCGTTCGAATCCCTGGTGAAGAACCTCATGCGAATCCAGCTCAGGCCGATGTCGGGACCGGCTTGAGGGGGCGAAGACGATGCTGCCTGTCGTGTCGTGAGATGGCGAAGACGATGCTGCCTGTCGTGTCGTGAGATCCGGCCGGCCGCATCCAAGAAACATCGAGGGGAATCCCGGGCGAGGAACTGCATCGGTCATTGGCGTCTTACTGGAGGTATCACATGCTCTCGACACTGCTTCGCCTGAGTGCGGCTGCCGCACTCGCTCTCGCATCCACGGCTGCGCATGCGGCCTGTACGCCTGGGATCACCGACGACAATCTGATTGCGCCCGGGAAGTTGCAGCTCTCGATCAATCCGACCAATCCGCCGCAGCAATTCGTCGACAAGGACGGCCAGTTGCAGGGCCTCAACGTGGAACTCGCCGCCGAGCTCGGCAAGCGGTTGTGTCTTCCGGTCGAACTCGTCCGAATGGATTTTCCGGCGATGATCCCGGCCATGAACGCAGGCCGCATCGACGGCATCGACACCGGAATGTTCTGGACCGAGGAACGTTCGAAGCTGATGTACATGGTGCCGTATGCCATTCAGGCCATTTCGGTCGTGGTTGCGCCCGACAGCGGCACAAAAATTGCTACCGAAAATGATCTGATCGGGAAGTCATCGGCCGTCGAGGTGAGCAGCTACCAGATGAATTGGCTCAAGAAGCTCAGCGATGCGAGCGTGGCGAAGGGAGGCGCAGCCGTCGAGATGCGCACGTTCCCGACGGCGACCAACGTCGTGAGCGCACTGCTGGCCGGCCAGGTGGACAACGCGTTGCTCGTCGACAGCGTGGCGCGCGATCTTGTCGGCCGTGGTCGCGTGAAAGAAGTATTGAGCGGGCTCGGCACGGCGCGAACCACGCTCGGTTTCCGCAACAAGACGGTGGTTGACGCCGTCGTCAAAGCGCTGAACGCGATGCGTGCCGACGGCTTCTATCAGGCGCTGTTCGACAAGTTCGGCCTGACCAGCATGCCGGCCGATCAGCCGCTCGCGATCGCCGGCCCAGGCCCGGCCTGATACCTACGGAGACGAGCCGATGAGCCATTTCAGTCCGACGGCCGCCGTCAACTACTTCTTCAACTACTTCCTGATGAAGGGTGTGCTCGTCACCATCGGCCTGACGGTGGCGGCTGTCATCGGCGGATTGATTCTCGGCATGGGCATCGCGTTGATGCGCATGTCGTCCAACCCCGTGCTGTCAGGCTTCTCGCGCTTCTACATCTGGTTCTTCCGCGGCACGCCGCTGCTGATCCAGCTCGTGGTGATCTACAGCGGCTTGCCGCAGCTCGGGATCAAGTTCTCCGTCATCACCTGCGCGCTGGTCGGGCTGATTCTCAACGAGGCGGCCTATCTCGCCGAGATCGTGCGCAGCGGCTTCATGGCCGTTTCGGCGGGCCAGCGCGAAGCCGCCTGGGCGCTCAGCCTGTCGCCCTGGGTGACGTTCCGCCGTGTGACCCTGCCGCAGGCGTTCCGGCTGATGATCCCGCCGCTCGGCAACTCCATCAACTCGCTCTTGAAGGCGACGTCGCTCGCCTCGGTGATCTCGGTCGAGGAGCTCATGCGCCGCAGCGACATGCTGATGCAGGAGCATTTCCAGATCCTCGAAGTCTATGCGGCGGCCACGGCCTACTACCTGATCCTCACCTCGGTCTGGGATGCGGTTCAACGCCGGCTGGAGAAACACTTTGGCCGGTCGAGTGCTGCGAAGTCGCGGCGGGTCGCGGCGAGGGCGCCGGTTGCGCAGGCGAGCGTGGAGGCCCGCGCATGAGCGAGATACCGATGAACACGGCGAGTGGTACCGAAGGCGCAATTGCGCAGCCGCAGCTCCGCGAGGTGCCTGCGGTTCGCATGGAGGCCGTCTACAAGCACTATGGCGACTTCACCGCGTTGAACGAGGTCGATCTCAAGGTCGCCAAGGGCGAGAAGATCGTGATCTGCGGTCCCTCCGGCTCGGGCAAGTCGACGCTCATCCGCTGCATCAATCACATCGAGAAGCACGACGAGGGCCTGATCTACGTCAACGGCGTCGAGCTCGATCGCCAGCGCAAGAACATCGATGCGGTCAGGCGCGACACCGGCATGGTGTTCCAGAGTTTTAATCTGTTTCCGCACATGACGGTGCTGGAGAACTGCATCCTGGCACCGATGACGGTGAACAGCATGAGTGAGGCGGAGGCAAAGGACCTCGCCATGCATTTCCTGACAAAAGTCCGGATTCCGGACCAGGCCGAGAAATTTCCAGGGCAGCTGTCGGGCGGCCAGCAGCAGCGCGTCGCCATCGCGCGCGCGCTGTGCATGCGGCCGAAGATCATGCTGTTCGACGAGCCGACCTCCGCACTCGACCCCGAGATGGTCAAGGAGGTGCTGGAGACCATGAAGAAGCTCGCGGAAGAGGGCATGACCATGCTGTGCGTGACCCACGAGATGGGCTTCGCCCGCGAGGTCGCCGACCGCATCGTGTTCATGAACGAGGGCAAGGTGGTCGAGCAGGCCGCTCCGGAGGAGTTCTTCCAGCATCCGAAGTCCGAGCGGGCGCGAACGTTCCTCGACCAGATCATTTACTAGTTCGGGTCTCGGTAGTGTCTGGCGAGATGATGCAGGCATTCAGCGATCGCCTTCGTGGCATTCATGCCGCCACGATCCTGCCGATGACGCCTGATTTCGAGATCGATGAGCCCGGACTGGCCGATCATCTGGCCTCGGTCGCGTCCACGCCCGGCATCAATGGGCTCCTGGTCAACGGCCACGCCGGCGAAAACTTCGTGCTGTCGCTTGCCGAGAAGCGGCGCGTGGTGGAGCTGGCGCGCGCGCATGTTCCGAACGGCTGCCTGATCGTCTCCGGTGTCAACCATGAATCGAGCCTGGAGGCTGCGCGCGAGGCCGCCGTGCTGGAGCAGGCTGGCGCGGATGGCCTCCTGGTGTTTCCTCCCAACAGCTGGGCGCTCGGTCACGCCGATGATTGCGTCATCGAGCATCATCGCCGTATCCGCGATGCGACAACCGCACCCTTGATGCTTTATGCCGCACCGGTCGGTGCGGCAGCCATGGCCTATGCGCCGCCGCTGCTGGAGCAGCTCATCGCCGATCGCCGCTTCGTCGCGATCAAGGAGGGCAGCTGGGAGGTCGCGACTTACGAGCGGAATCTGAGGTTGATCCACAAGCTGCGTCCGGAGTTCGTCGTGCTCGGCTCCGGCGACGAACATCTGCTGACAAGTTACCTCGTCGGCTCGGCCGGCAGCCAGGTCAGCCTCGCCTGCGTCGTGCCCGAACTCGTGGTCAGCCTCTGGACTGCGGCCGAGGCCCGCGATTGGGAGCGGGCGCGTGCCGCGCACGAGAAGCTGTATCCGCTTTCGGTCGCGATCTACCGCGATGCACCCGGGGGACGGGCAACAGTACGGCTGAAGGCCTGCCTGAAGCTGCTCGGACGCCTGGCGTGCGACGCGGCACGGCCGCCGCAGACGCCGGCGACGCAAGGCGAGTTGCAGGCGCTCGAGCGCGCCTTGCGGATCGCCGGTGTGGACTAAGCCTGGAAGAACGGATTGGCCGGCCGCGCAAGGCCGAGGTGATCCCGCAACGTCGTCCCCTCATAGTCCGCGCGGAACAGCCCACGCTCCTGCAGAAGCGGTACGACGAGCTCGACGAAGTCGGCGAACCCTTCGTGGAAATAGGGCGGCATGACGTTGAAGCCGTCGGCGGCGTGCGCCTCGAACCAGAGCTGGAGCGTGTCGGCGATGCGCTCGGCCGAGCCGCACAGCACCCAATGGCCGCGGGCGGCGGCGGTGAGATTGTAGAGATCGCGCAGCGTCATGTTCTCGCGGCGGCCCTTGGCGAGCATGACGCTGGCGAAACTGTGATAGCTGTCGGACGGTGCGATGTCCGGGATCGGTCCGTCGAGATCGTAGGCCGACATGTCCCGGCCGAAGCGGTCGGACAGGATCGCAAGCGCATTGCTGCCGCTGACAAAGCTCTGGAGCACGTTGAGCTTCTCGAACGCCTCCTTGTCGGTGCGGCCGACGACCGGCATCACGCCCGGCAGCACCGTGACATCGTCGATCTTGCGTCCGAACGCCGGCAGTCGCGTCTTCAACGACGTGTAGCCGGCCTTGGCCTCCTCGATGTCCTGCACCACCGAGAAGACGATATCGGCGGTACGCGCGGCGAGAGCCTGGCCGGCCTCCGAGCCGCCGGCCTGGAGCACGACGGGGCGGCCTTGCGGGCTGCGGCCGATGTTGAGCGGGCCCTTCACCTTGAAGAACGCGCCGTCATGGTCGATCGGACGGAGTTTGGCCGGATCGATGTAGAGGCCGCTCGTGCGGTCGGCGACGATGGCATCGTCAGCCCAGCCGTCCCACAGGCCTTTGACGACATCGAGGAATTCGCCGGCCATCTCGTAGCGCCGCGCGTGGTCGGGATGGGTGGTGCCGAAATTCGCAGCGGTCGCCGGATTGGCCGTCGTCACCGCATTCCACGCCGCGCGGCCTTTCGAGATGTGATCGAGCGAGGCGAACACGCGCGCGACCGAAAACGGATCGCTGTAGGTGGTCGAGACGGTCGCGCCGAGCCCGATATGGCTGGTCGAGGTCGAAAGCGCGGCCAGCATCGTCAGCGGCTCGAGCCGCAGCGTGTAGGACGGATGGGCGGCGGCATCGGCATAGAGATTGTCGCCCATAAAGATCAGGTCGAACTTGCCGCGCTCGGCGGTGCGGCCGATCTCCTGGATCGCCGCAAAGTCCTGGAAGCTGTCGACCGCGCCGGGATAGCGCCAGCCGGCGACGTGGCTGCCGGTTCCCAGGATGAACAGGCCGAGATGCATCTGTCGTTTCATGGCGTCATGTCCAGAACAGGATCTTGCGTTCGAGGAAACCGATCAGGCCGAAGAAGGCGAGGCTCGCCGCGGATGCGACAAAGATCGCCGCCCAGACCTGGACGAAGTCGATCTGGAGCACGGCCTGGTAGATCACCCAGCCGAGCCCGCCATGCGCGCCGAGCATCTCGGTGACGATCGCCACGATCACGCTGCGCACCGTCGAGACGCGCATGCCCGCCAGCAGCAGCGGCAGGGCGGTCGGCAGGCGCAGGCGCCACAGCACACCGAAGCGACTGGCGCCAAAGCTCTTCATGAGATCGACGGCGCGGCGGTCGACACGGTCGAGCCCGGCCAGCATCGAGAGCAGGATGGTGAAGCTCACCGCCATCGCCACCATCACGATCTTCGAGCTGACGCCGATGCCGAACCAGAGCAGGATCAGCGGTGAATAGCCGACCACCGGCACCGAATTGATCGCGGTCGCCAGCGGCAGGATCGCGCTGCGAAGCGCCGGAACCAGTGCGATTGCGACGGCGAGGCCGATACCGATCAGGCAGCCGAGCCCGTAGCCGACCAGCGCTTCGAGCAGGGTGTAGCCGGCGGCATCGATGAGCGTTGCGCGCTTGGACCAGAGGCCTGCGAGGATGTCGCTGACGGCGGGGAGAACATAGGCGGGCAGATGCAGTCCGCGCGCCGCGCCTTCCCAGCACGCGACCAGGAGGACGGCGCCCAGGATGCCGCGCTGGACGGCGAGCGAAGGTGAGGCAGGCGCGCGGCTCATTGCTCGGCGTTCCAGAACACCAGCCGTCGCTCGACCGCGGCGACCACCGCATAGAAGCCGGTGCCGAGCAGCGCGGCGGCGAGCAGGGCGGCCCAGATCGCGACGACGTTCTCGGTGAACATGGCCTGGAGCAGCAGCACGCCGAGCCCGGTGGTGTCGCCGAACCATTCGCCGACGATGGCCCCGACCAGGCTGAGCGATGCGGCGAGCCGCAGCGCGACGAAGATCTGTGGCAATGCGGTTGGAAGCTGCAAGCGGAGCAGGAGCTGGCGGTTGGAGGCGCCGAAGCTGCGCATCAAGGCGACCTGCTTGGGATCGACGGTTTCGAGGCCCAGCAGCGTGTTCACCGTCACCGGAAAGAAGGTCAGATAGAACGCAATGATCGCCTTGGCGAGCAGCGTATTGCCGAACCACAGCACCACGAGCGCGCCGAAGGCGATGACCGGAATGGTCTGCGACACCACGAAGATCGGAAACACCATCTCGCGCAACGCGCGGACGCGGAAGAACACGACGCCCATGAGCACGCCGAAGGCGCCGCCGAACGCAAAGCCGATGAGGGTTTCGGCCAGCGTGCGCAGGAAGCCGTCGACATAGGCGCGGGGCGTGGCCGCCATGGCCATCAGGATCGTGCTGAGGCGCGGCAAGTAATAGGGCCGGATGCCGAACAGCTGCACCGCGCCTTCCTAGATCACCGCCGCGATGGCGAGGCCGAGCAGGAGCCGGATCAGCTTGCGCAGTGAAGCCGGCATTGCCATCGACCGCGCCGCCGCGCCGGCGTCACCAAGCGAAGCCGCCGCAGGGCGGCTCACGGCAGCCGGTCCGCCTGTGGAACGCCCTGGATGAAGCTTGCATCATACGCGGCAGCAAGATCCAGCGGCTTGGAGATCACGCCGTACTTCAGGAAGAAGTCGTGGGCGGTCTTGACCGCGTCGGCATCGATCCAGAACATACCGTTCTTGGCTGCCGCGCCTGATGTCATCAGGCGCTTCACTTCGGTGAGCATGAACTCCTGCTGCGCGCGGTCGAGCGTCGGGGCTGTGGCCATCACGGTATCGACGGCGCCCTTGGGATCGGAGAAAGCGTCCTTCCAGCCCTTCAGCGAAGCACGCAGGAATGCCTTGACCAGCTCCGGCTTCTCCTTCGCGGTTGCCTCGGCGACGATCAGCGTGTCGCGCGGGAAGGTGATGCCGTAATCCTCGGCGACGAAGGTCTTCAAACTGTCCTTCGGCATGCGCGACTGGATGGTGTAGAACTCGTTGTAGTAGGTCGCCGTAATCACGTCGACGCTGCCGTCCACGAAGGGCGTCACCGAAACCTGCTGCGGCTGGATCTTCAATTCATCCGGCTTGATGCCTTCCTTGGCCAGCATGCCGTTCAGCACATGGTTGGCGCCGGTGAACCAGGTGGTGACGGTCTTGCCCTTGAAATCCTGGATCGTCTTCACCGGCCCGTCCTTGCGGGTGACGAAGATGAACGGGGTGATCTGGTGCGACACGCCGATGCAGACGATCGGCAGCCCCTTGTCGCGCGCGGCGAACACGCTGTCGGTGCCGCCGGACAGGCCGAACGTGTCGGCGCCGGTCGCGACCAGGTTTTCGGTGAGCAAGTTGGGTCCGCCGGGGTTGATGGCGAGGTCGATGCCTTCGGCCTTGTAGTAGCCCTTGGCGGCCGCGACGTAGAAGCCGGCGAATTGCGCCTGCGGCAGCCATTTCAGGCGCAGGCTCGCCTTCTGCAACTCGGCCGCGGGCGCGGCCGTGACAAGCGAGCCGGTCGCCAGTGCGATGGCGGAGAGGACGGAGAAGGCGTGGCGTCGGCTCAACATGGTCATACTCCAGGCGGTGAAAATCAATTGCGATAAGACGGATCGGTGCGGTCGAGCTGGCGCATCAGCGCCGGCCATTCGCGTTCACCGGGCACGAGGATGTCGCCCTGCAATTCCCAGAACTGGCGCGCGGCTTTCTCGCAGACCTCGTGTGGCGGCATCACCAGCTTGGCGCCGGCTGCGGCAGCCGCTTGCATCTGGAGCTGGATCCGCGCGGCGCGCTCGAAATAATAGAGCAGCATGAAGGCCTCGCCCGGCGTTCGTCCGACGGTGAGGATGCCGTGGTTGCGCATCAGCATGACCTTGTGCGGACCGAGATCCCGCACCAGGCGAACCTGCTCATCGAGGTCGATGGCGACGCCTTCGTAGTCGTGAAAGGTCTGGCGGTCGTAGAAGCGCATCGCGAACTGGCTGAGCGGCAACAGGCCTTTCTCTTGCCCCGAGACCGCGACGCTTGCGTCGGAATGGGTGTGCAGGACGCAGGCTGCGTCGTGGTTCGAGGTGTGGATCGCGGCATGGATGACGAAGGCCGCGACATTGACCGCATAAGGCGTATCGTCGAGCTTGTTGCCCTTGGTGTCGATCTTCACCAGGCTCGACGCCGTGATCTCGTCGAACAGCAGGCCGTAGGGATTGATGAGAAACTGATCCTCGTGGCCGGGCACGCGCAGGGAGATGTGATTGTAGATCAGGTCGTCCATGCCGAGCCTGGCGACCATGCGATAGCAGGCCGCGAGCTTGATCCGGGCATCCCACTCGGCCGGCTCGATCCCGCGCGGTGCGGCTTGCGGTTCTCTCCCTGACATCGCGTTCACGGCGTCTTCTCCTGCGCGATGGAGGATTGGAACGACTTCATGCTTTCCTCCTCGATGGCATCGAGCAACGTGCGCTTGAGGCGCACGAATTCGGGGGAGGTGACGATCTCGGGCCGGCGCGGGCGGGGGAGGTCGACGACCTGTTCGAGCTTCACCGAGCCGGGACGCGCCGTCATGACGAGCACGCGGTCGCCGAGGAAGATCGCCTCGTCGACGTCATGGGTGATGAAGAGAATGGTGCGGCGGTATTTCTGCCAGACGTCGAGCAGCCAGCGCTGCATCATCGCCCGCGTCAGCGCATCGAGCGCGCCGAACGGCTCATCCAGCAGCATCAGATCGCGTTCGAACAGGAAGGTCCGCATCAGGGCGACGCGCTGGCGCATGCCGCCGGACAATTGATTGGGATATTGCTTCTCGAAGCCGGCGAGCCCGAACTCGGGCAGCATCTTCAGCGCCTTGGCGCGCGCCTGGTCGCGCGGCATGCCCTCGACCTCGAGCGCGAGGATGGCGTTGTCCACGACGTTACGCCAGGGAAACAGCAGGTCGCGCTGCGGCATGAAGGAGACGCGGCCAAGCAGGTCGGCCGAATGGCAGCTCTTGCCCTCGAAGCGCAGGATGCCGCCGGTATCAGGCTCCTCGAGGCCAGCGACGATGTTGAAGAGGGTGCTCTTGCCGCAGCCGCTCGGGCCGACGACGGTGACGAACTCGCCGGGGGCAACGCTCGCCTCAAGTCCCGACAGCGCCGCGACGGGACCGAAGGTCTTGTTGATCGCACGCAGTTCGAGCAGCGGCTCAGGCTTCAGTTGCGCCTGCGGGGCTTCGGTGGCCGGTCCGGGATGGGGGAGGCGGGCAGCCTGCACCGGGATGTCCTTGTATAATGGCGGCGGCCATTCGCATACGAAAGCGGACCGCGTCGAAATCTCTTAGCAACTCGTGTGCCAGTGCGATTCCCTGGCAAATCAGGCATAAGACTTGCGAGATCGACGGCGAATAGGTCGGAGTCGCGTGCGGCTCCGAGCGAAAATCAGTCGTTTCGCTGGAAGATGGGTGCCATTTTGTATACGTATATTGATATCGGAGAAACATGATGGCGGATATTGGTGCACATGCCGGAGGCAAACGCGTGAAAAATGGGCATGACGCCTTGCCGGCCGGCCCGGGCATGACGCTCGCCGAGAGCCTGCGCCTGAAGCTCGAAGGGGCAATCGCGGCGGGGCATCTCGAGCCGGGCAGCCGGCTCGACGAGCAGGAGATCGCGCAGCGCTTCGGCGTCTCGCGCACGCCGGTGCGGGAGGCCTTCCGCCTGATGGCCGCCAACAATCTGGTCGAGCTGCGCGGCCGGCAGGGCGCGACCGTCCGCAGCATCAAGGCGCAGGCGCTGATCGAGATGTTCCAGGTCATGGCGGAGCTGGAGGGGCTCTGCGCGCGGCTCGCCGCCCGGCGCGTTTCCCAGGTCTGGGGGGCTGAAATTGGCGAGATTCACCAGCGGCTTGTGGCGGCAGGTGAAACCGGCGACATCGACGTTTTCTACGACATCAACCAGGAATTCCACGAGGCGATCTACGAGGCCTCGCGTAACGCCTTCCTGGCCGACCAGACCCGCAAGCTGCGCAATCAGGTGGCGGCGTATCGCCGCCGGGTGACACGCATGCCGAACCGGATCGCCGACACCATCCGCGAGCACGAGGCGATCATGCAGGCGATCCTGGCCCATGATCCGGAGCGGGCGCACAGCGCCATGCGGGACCACGTCAACCTGCTCGGCGACAACCTTCTGGACTTCCTCGCCGCCTTCGAATGACCCCCTGATGTCGCTTGGTATGCAAATTGCTAGACCTTGTATATCTAGCTTGCATCCTGGAGACCCGGAGTGGACCTGAAGCTGACGAACAAGACCGCCCTGATCACCGGCGCGTCGAAAGGAATTGGACTTGCGGTGGCCGAGCTCTTCGCCGCGGAGGGCTGTCACCTGCATCTCGCCGCCCGCAACGGCGAGGCCATGCTCCAGGCCAAGCGCGACCTCGAAGCCCGCTTTGGCGTGAAGATCACCATCCACGCGCTCGATTTGTCGAGCACGGCTGCGATGGAGAAGCTCGCGGCCGAGGTCGGCGACATCGACATCCTTATCAACAATGCCGGCGACATCCCGGCCGGTTCGCTGGAAATCCTCGACGACGCGGCCTGGCGGCGCGGCTTCGATCTCAAGGTGTTCGGCTACATCACGCTGTCGCGTCTCTATTATCCGCGCATGAAGGGCAAGGACGGCGTCATCATCAACATCATCGGCAATTCCGGCGAGAACTGGGACGCGAGCTATATCGCGGGCTCGACCGGCAACGCCGCGCTGATGTCCTTCACCAAGGCGCTCGGGGGCCGCAGCCTCGATCACGGCGTGCGCGTCGTGGCGGTCAATCCGGGACCGGTCGCCACCGACCGCATGCTCAAGATCATGAAGCGCAAGGCGATCGACATGCTCGGCGACGAAAGCCGCTGGGAAGAGCTGTTCGACAAATATCCCGGCAAGCGGCCGGCGACATCGGAGGAAGTTGCCGATCTCGTCGCCTTCCTGTCCTCGCCGAGGTCCGGCTACATCACCGGCACCGTGGTGACGATCGACGGCGGCATCGCCGCCCGCGGCTCTGTGATCTGAGGCGTCGATGTCGAAGCCTCAATCCGCGGCACTGGTCCGCAACCGCTATTTCGACGAGCTCTCGGCGACGCCGGGACTCTACTGGCTCGGCCAGAACACCAACCATGTCGAGAGCCACCCCGCCGTGCGCGAGGCGATGCTGCGCTCGATCGAGGCGGGCGAGTTCAATGCGTATGCCCCGCCGCTCGGCTTCGAGGCGCTGCGCGCCGCGATCGTCGCCGACCTCGGCACGACAGGCGCAGAGGCGCTGGTGACCGAGGGTGGCGTCAACGCGCTGGCGATGATCTGCCGCGCGCGCTGCAAGCCCGGCACGACGCTGGTGACGACCGATCCGACCTGGAAATGGCCGTGCCTGTTCGCGCGCCAGCAGGGCGCCGAGGTGATCGAGATTCCGATCTACGATCCGGCCTGCAACTACCGCCTGATGCCCGAGGCGTTGAAGGCGAATGTCGATGAGCGCACCGCGATCATCTATCTCGTCGATCCCAACAATCCGCTCGGCATCCGCTACACGCGCGAGGAGATCGAGAGCTTTGCGGCGATCGCGCGCGATTGCGGCGCGCTGCTGGTGCACGACTGCACCTACCGCGATTTCGCCGACGGCCACACCCCGGCGCTCCACGTGGCGCCGCAAGGCTCGGTCGTTTCGACCAGCTTTTCGAAATGGCTCGGGCTTGCCGGCCTCCGCATCGGTGCTCTGGTTGCTGCTCCCGATCTGTTCGAGGAACTGGCGCAGACTTCCACGAGCGTGCTCGGCGCGAGCGTCATCGCCCAGCGCGCGGCGCAGGCGGGGTTGTCGGTCAAGGCCGAATGGATGAAGAAGGTCCGAAGCACCGACCGGGCCAACAAGGCGATGATCCAGGAGGCGGCGGCCGGGATCGAAGGGCTGGCGCTGCCGATCATGCCCTCGCACGGAAACTTTCTGGTGCTGGAGACCATCGCGGCGGGCATCCGTCCCGAGGCGCTGGTCGAGTGCTATCGCCGGCAGGGCATCATGATCCGCCAGGGCACCTATCACACGCAGCGCTTCGGCGACCGTTTCGTCAAGATCAGCACCTCCGTGCCGCAGGCGTGGGTCGAAAAGCTTTGCACGCTGCTGCCGGACATGGTTGCGCAGGCGCGCATGCTCAATGACCTGCCGCCGCAATTCTAGGATGATGCCGATGACGATGATCACGACCAGCGACGGTGTGAAGCTCCATGTGGAAGAGGCGGGCGAGGGCACGCCGATCCTCTTCATCCATGAATTCGGCGGCAATCACGCAAGCTGGGAGCCGCAGCTGCGCTATTTCAGCCGGCGCCATCGCTGCATCACCTACGCCGCACGCGGCTATCCGCCGTCGGATGTGCCTGACAGCGTGGAGGCCTATTCGCAGGCGATCGCCGCTGACGATGCGGTTGCCGTGCTCGATGCGCTCCGAATCGAGAAGGCGCACATCGTCGGCCTCTCGATGGGCGGCTTCTGCACGGTGCATTTCGGCCTGCGCACGCCGGAACGCGCTCTGTCACTCACCGTGGCCGGCGCCGGCTATGGCTGCGAGAAGGAGTTCGAGGAGTATTTTCGCGGGGTCTCGCGCGAAGTCGCCGACAATTTCGAGAAACAGGGCGCCAAGGAATTCTCGAAGATCTATGCGCTGGGCGCCAGCCGGGTGCAGTTCCAGAACAAGGATCCGCGCGGCTGGCAGGAATTCGCCGATCTTCTCGCCACCCATTCCGATCGCGGCGCTGCCAACACCATGCGCGGCGTCCAGGCGCGGCGGCCGTCGTTCTACGATCTCGAGGACGGCTTGAAGACAATGATGGTGCCGACGCTGGTCGTCGTCGGCGACGAGGACGATCATTGTCTGCAGCCCGGCATCTTCCTGAAGAAGACCATTCCGGCCTGCGGTCTCTCCGTCTTCCCCAAGACCGGCCACACGCTCAATCTGGAAGAGCCGGCGGCGTTCAACGCGCTGCTCGCCGAGTTCATCGCTCAGGTCGAGGCCGGGCGCTGGCTGCCGCGCGATCCGCGCGCGCTGCCGGGTCAGATCATGCGCACGAAGTAGGTCGATGGGATCGAGCACCTTGATCAACGCCGATCGGCTGTGGACCCGCCTGATGGCGCTCGCCGAGATCGGCGCGACGCCCGCCGGCGGGGTCAACCGTCAGGCACTGAGTGACGGCGAGATTGCCGCATGGCGCCACGTCATCGGCTGGGCACGCGAGGCGGGCCTGACGCCGTCGACGGATGCCGCGGGAAACCTGTTCCTGACGCTGGCCGGGCGCGATCGCGCCGCGCCGCCGCTTCTTCTCGGCAGTCATCTCGACAGCCAGCCGACCGGCGGGAAATTCGACGGTGCGGCCGGCGTCATGGCGGCGCTGGAGGCGGCGGTCTCGCTCGCCGAGCAAGGGGACGCGCCGGCACGCGATGTCATCGTCGTCGCCTGGATGAACGAGGAAGGCTCGCGCTTCGCCCCGGGCATGATGGGCTCGGAGGCCTTTACCGGCGAACGCGATATGGACGCGATCCGCGCCGCGCACGATGCAGATGGCATCAGCGTCGGCGAAGCGCTCGATCGTCTCCACGAGGCCTTTCCTGATCTGCCGCACAGGCCGCTCGGCTTCGCAATCGGGTCCTATCTCGAATTGCACATCGAGCAAGGGCCGCTGCTGGAGGCAGCCGCCTGCACCATCGGTGTCGTCACCGGCATCCAGGGCAAGAAGACGTTTCAGGTGGTGGTCGAGGGCGCCGAGGGACACGCCGGCACGCTGGCGCAGCAGGAGAGGCGGGACGCGCTCGCGGCCTTTGCGCGGATGGCGACGGCGCTGCATGCGGAGATCGGTGTCATCGATGCCGACATCAAGTTCACCATCGGCCGCGTTGCCGTGGTTCCGAACGCGCCGTCGGTGGTGCCTTCTCGCGTCAGCTTCAGCATCGATCTGCGCCATCCTGACAATGCGGTGCTCGATGCGGCGGGCGTGCGCATCGCGGCTCTTTGCCAGGAGAACGCCGCACCTTGCACGGTCACGGTGACACCGCTCGTCGATGCGCCGTCAAACGCCTTCGATCCGCGCCTGCGGGCAAGCATCGCGGAGGCCGCGCGAGAGCAGGGGCATTCCGCCATGGACATCCTATCGGCGGCCGGTCACGACGCCCGCCATCTCGCCAAGATCTGTCCCGCCGCGATGATCTTCATCCCGTGCCGCGACGGCGCAAGCCATGTCGAGCACGAATGGGCTGAGCCCGATCATGTTGCCGCCGGCGCCTCCGTGCTGGCACAGGTGCTGCGCGAGCTCGCGTTTGCGCCTGGCATTGCGGCGTGAGGACGCCGATGCAGGACGTGGCCCCACAGGACTACCGCGACGCGATGGCCTGCCTCGGTGCGGCCGTCAACATCGTGACGACGGATGGCAGCGCGGGTCGCGCCGGATTTACCGCATCCGCGATTTGCAGCGTCACCGACGATCCGCCGACGCTTCTGGTCTGTATCAACCGCGCGTCCTCGGCCTACGCCAGCGTGACGCGCAACGAAGTGGTGTGCGTCAACGTGCTCTCGGCCCGGCACGAGCCGCTGTCCCGGCTGTTCGGCGGCAAGGTGCCCGCCGAGGAACGGTTTGCGGCGGCCGCGTGGTCGACACTCGCAACCGGTGCGCCCATGCTGGTCGACTGTGCCGCGGCGTTCGACTGCCGGATTGCCGATATCGTCAATGTCGGCACGCATGACGTGCTGTTCTGCCGCGTCGTGGCCGTGCAACGATCCGGCTGCACCGACAATCTGATCTATTTCGGCCGCGCCTACCACACGGTCGGGGTGACCGATCAAGCCGAGGCTGGACCCGAATCCGCTCTTGACGCATCCTGATGGGACGCTGGCGGCCATCGCCGGCCGATCCAACAGCCGCCTCCATGTGATGGACAGAGATCGTCAGCCGCACCAGCGCGTATCCCTTGCGGGGATGCATATCGACCGGAATTCGGCCGTGCCGCTGCACTTGCAGATCGCGGCTCACATCCGGGGCTGCATCCTGCGCGGCGTCTTTCCGGCCGGAACGCAATTTCTGGGATCGCGCGAGATCGCGCGGGAGTTGGGCTGCTCGCGCACGGTGGTGTTGACCGCGTGGGACCTGCTCTACGCCGAGGGCTATCTTGAATCGACCCCGCGCGGCAGCGTCATGGTGGCATCCGTCGCAACACCGCATGCGGAGCTAACGTCGGTGGCGTCGCCCGCGGCCGTGCCCGCCCATATGTCGAAGCGCTGGCAATCGCTGCTCGCCTTCGACTACGAGACCAACTGGCCGTCGGAGTTCAGTCCCGGCGCGCCCGATATTTCGACCTTCCCCTTCAAGGACTGGTCGCGCCTGCTGCGCCAGGCCTGGCAGAATCCGCGGGAGCAGGAGTGCCTCGATCTCCCGCCCGAAGGCCATCCGCGGCTGCGCAGCGAGATCGCAAATTTCCTCGGCTCGGTGCGCGGTCTGGTCTGCTCGCCGGAGGAGGTCGTCGTCACGTCGGGCACATCGGCGGCGCTCGACTTCTGCAGCCGGATGATCCTCGATCCCGGCGACGAGGTCTGGGTCGAGGAGCCCGGCTTTGTCGAGGCGCGCTGGGCGCTCACGGCGGCCGGCGCGAAGCTGGTTCCGGTTCCGGTCGACGACAAGGGGCTGGTCGTCTCGGAAGGTATCAGGCGCGCGCCGGGGGCGCGGCTGATCGTGGTCACGCCGTCGCATCAATATCCGCTCGGCGTCAGCATGGGCCTGGAGCGGCGTCTCGAGCTGCTCGACTGGGCCAACAAGAACGATGTCTGGGTGATCGAGGACGACTACAATTCGGAGTTCAGGCATCAGGACAGCATGATCGCCTCGCTGCGCTCGCTCGATCGCGAGGGGCGGGTGATCTATTTCGGCACCTTCTCGAAGATCATGATGCCGGCCTTGCGGCTCGGCTACATCGTCGCCAACAGGCATTTCATCGATGGATTTTCCCGGGGCCGCGCGCGGATCGACGTCCACACCTCCGGCGTCGGTCAGCTCGCGCTGGCGGAGTTCATGCGGGAGGGGCATCTGCTGCGGCATCTGCGCGGGATGCGCCGGGTCTATGCCGTGAGGCGAAAGGCGTTGATCGATGCGATCGCCACGCTGATGCCCGACGATCTGACCGTGTCCGCGGCGGTGACGGGACTGCATCTGGTGGTGCTGTTCACCGATGCGATGCGGGCGCGGATGAGTGACCGCGAGGCGGCTGCAATCCTGAAGCAGGCTGGCATCCACGTGCAGCCACTGTCGCAGAATTTTCTGGAGCAGCCGACGTTGCAAGGCCTGGTGTTCGGCTACGGGCGGCTGCGCGTCGAGGATGCATCTCCGCTGCTTGCGAGAATCGCGGCTTGCATCGGCAGCGGCTGCCGCAATGCACCATCCGACCCGGCCATATCGTCTCTTACTGTTCGTACAATAAAGAGAGGCTGAGCCGACCGCCATGCATAGCTCATAGGCGGCGAATATCCCACAGTGCCGTTCGATCGCCTGCAAATTAGACAGACGATCTTGAGCGCTCCGATTGCGGTGCAGCGGGCGTCATGATTTGTGCGGGGAAATCCGTGGTGCGCTGCACTTTTCCCCCGTGGAACAGTCCTCGTTGATGTGCTCTCTGCGCGGGCACCGCTGCACCAAAACGTGCAGCAGGTGGCGCGGTGCGCGGCGTCGCTCGCGCGCTGGCCTAGTGGTTTGCGACAACTCTGGCCCTATCCCGAGCCCATCGCTCTGTCGCACGCTCGCTCATGGTGGCATGACAGGGGATGCATGATGAGCGGTCTCGGTTTGGCATTGGACGTTGCGATGGACGTGAAAGACCCGGCGTCCGGTCAGGACGTCATCCGTAGCTGACCCTGCACATGAGCGATTCCGAAAATCACTGGGAAGTCGGCACCGATATCGGTGGCACCTTCACCGATATCATCGCGATCCGGCGTGGCTCCGCGGAGGCACGGATCGCGAAGGTGCCGTCGCGTCCGCAGGCACCCGTTCAGGCGATGCTCGAGGCCATCGAGGCGGTGGGCCTGCGCAAGAGCGAGGTCAAGCGCTTCGTCCACGGCACCACGCGCGTCACCAACGCCATCGTCGAGGGCCGGCTGCCGAAGGTGGCGTTGGTCGCGACCGAAGGCTTTGCCGACGTGCTGGAGATCGCGCGCTATCGCCGCCGCGATCTCTACCGTCTCGACATTCCGCCGAAATCGCCGCCCCTGGTGCCGCCCGAACGATGTTTCGGGCTCGCCGAGCGCCTCGATCACGAGGGCCGGGTGCTGAAGGCGCTGGATGAATCGGAGATCGAGCGTCTGGTGGCGTGGCTGAAACAGACCGGCGTGCAGAGCGTCGCGGTGGCCTTGCTGCATGCCTATGCCAATCCGGTGCATGAAAAAATGCTCGGCGAGCGTCTCAAGGACATCGTTGCCCACGTCTCGCTGTCGCACGAGGTCAATCCCGAGGCGCGCGAATACGAACGGACCTCGGCGACCGTGTTCAATGCGGCCGCGATGCCGATCGCGGTGGAATATCTGAGCGAGCTGGAGCAGCGGCTGCCGATCGGAGCCGGCTTGCAGGTGTTCCATTCGGCCGGCGCCATGATCCCGATTTCGGCGGTGAAGCGGCGGCCGCTGGTGATGGCGATGTCGGGCCCGGCGGCCGGCGTCTCGGCCTCCGTCAGCATCGCGCGGCAGCTCGGCACATCGCGCATGCTGACCTTCGACATGGGCGGCACCACGACCGACGTCTGCCTGATCGTGGACGGCCAGGCCGAGATGACCGACGGCCGCATGCTCGGCGACAAGCCGCTGCGCCAGCCGATGCTCGCGGTTCATTCCATCGGTGCCGGCGGCGGATCGATCGTGCGCAACTGTCCGGGCGGCCTGACGGTCGGGCCGGAGAGCGCCGGCTCCGAGCCGGGGCCGGCCTGCTACGGCCGCGGTGGCACCGAGCCGACGATCACGGATGCCAACGCGGTCCTCGGCTATCTCAATCCCGAAACAAAACTCGGCGACCGCATCGGGATCGACATCAAGGCCGCCGCTGACGTCATCGCGCCGATTGCCCGCGCACTTGGACTGAGCCTGACCGAGACGGCGCTCGGCATCATCAAGGTCGCGAACGCGACGATGGCGCGTGCGCTCCGCCGGGTCACCGTCGAGCGCGGCATCGACGGGCGCGACTGCACGCTGCTCGCCTTCGGCGGCGGCGGCCCGATGCATGCCGCGGGCCTTGCCGATCTCTACGGGATTGCAGCGGTCGTCGTGCCCAGCGCATCGAGCGCGTTCTCGGCGCTGGGCTGTCTCACCGCCGATTTCAGCTTCCTCCAGCAGCAGACTTTTCGCGCGGCGCTCGATGGCATCGATCTCGCGCGGGTATCGGAGCGGATCGGGACGTTGATCGCCGATGCATCGGCGCCGCTGATCGCCAACGGCGTCGCGAAGGCGGAGATCCAGGTCGAATTGGTGGCGTTGATGCGCTACGCGGCACAGAACGACGCCATTCCGGTTCCGTTTGCTCTGCCGCTCGACGCCGGAACGCTCAAGAAGGACTTCTTGGCACGGCATCACGAGCTGTTCGGCTATGCGACGAAGGAGAGCTGCGTCATCGAATCCGTGCGGGTGCAGGCGCGCCGTCCGTCGACGACCGTTGTCAGCCGGCCGGCGACCGTGGCCCGCGCGGTGTCCACCGGCAGACGCATCTGCTCGTTCGACGGCTTCCACGACATCGCAACCGCGATCATTGACCGCGCCGCAATGACCGACATCGTCAGCGGTCCCGCCATCATCGAAGACGCCTGGTCCACGGTGGTGGTGCCGCCCGGCTGGCAGGCGAGGCCCGATGCAACAGGCAATCTGTTCTTGACGCGGAGGGCGGCATGAAGCTCGATCCGTTCGTCGTCGAAGTCATCAGGCACGGGCTTTCCGCCGCCGCCGAAGAGATGAGCCTGGTGATGACGCGCTCGGCGCGTTCGCCGCTGCTGCGCGAGGCCGGCGATCTGTCATCGGCGATCACGGATGGCCGCGGCGGCCTGGTCGGGCAGGGCCGCGACATCCCGATCCATCTCGGTGCGATGGCCTACACCGTTCCGGAACTTCTGAAGGTCGTGCCGATCGAGACCCTGAACGACGGCGACGTGCTGATCTACAATGTCGGCGCGCTCGGCGGCAATCATCTCAACGACGTCAAGGTCGTGCGTCCCGTCTTCGTTGACGGCGAGATCGTGGCGTTCGCGGTCAGCCTCGCGCACTGGCCCGATATCGGCGGCACCTGGCCCGGCAGCTATTTCGCAAAGGCCATCGACACGTTCCAGGAGGCGATGCGCATTCCGCCGGTGCTGATCGCGACCGCGGCCGGCGTCAACGTCCCGATCGTGCAGCTGCTCAAGGCCAACGTTCGCGACCCCGAATCCTGCGAGGGCGACCTGCTCGCGCAGATCGCGGCGACCAAGGCGGGCGAGCGCCGCATCGTCGAGCTCTGCCGGGAGCACGGCAAGGCGGTGTTCATGGCGACGCAGTCGCGCCTGCACGATCTCTCCGAAATCGAGATGCGGGAGGCGCTCCGCGCGCTGCCGGATGGCGTCTACGAAGGCGAGGACTATCTCGACGACGGCAGCGTCAACAACGCCCCGGCGCGGATCCACGTCAAGATCACCATCGCGGGCGACGAGGCGACCTTCGACCTGTCAGGAAGCTGCGACCGCGTCTCCAACTTCTGCAACACGACGCCGTTCATGGCGCGCTCGGCAGTGGCCTATGCCGCGCGCATCATGAGCGGGCGCGACATGCATCAGAATGCGGGCGCGCTCCGGCCTTTGACCATCATCACGCGCCCGGGCTCGATCCTGGAGCCGGGCTGGATGGCGTCCGTTGCCGCCGGCAACCACGAGACGTCCATGCGCATCGTCGATGCGATCTTCCGCGCCATGCAGCACACCATTCCCGAACGCCTGTCGGCCGGCGGGGCGACCACCGCGGGCGTGCTGTTCTTTGCCGAGCCGCGGCCGAACGGCTCCTGGAAGATGCTCTACGAGGTCCATGGCGGCGGCGAAGGCGCGCGGCACGATCGCGCCGGCATGTCGGCAACCCGGGTGCATCTGTCCAACACCTCGAACACACCGGTCGAGGTGATCGAAGCGAGCTACGCGATCCGCCTCGAGCAGCAGGCGATTCGCCGGCACTCCGGCGGCGCGGGGGCGCATCGCGGCGGTGACGGCTCCGTACGCACCTATCGCATCCTCGCACCCTCGATGCATCTGACCACCTGCATCGAGCGCATGGTGATTGCGCCGTTCGGCATGCAGGGCGGCGAGGCCGGCAAGGCCTGCCGCATCTCGCTGCTCCGGCAGGGCGCAAACGTTGCGATCGACGGCAAATCAAATCTTGTGTTGCAGCAAGACGATCTCGTCACGATCGAGATGTGCGGTGGCGGCGGCTACGGCGCCGCGGCTGCGGAGTGAGGGGATTACGATGAGCAGATTGTTGCGAACCGGGCTGAATGCGGGCGACAGCGCGCCGATGGCCGTGGTCGGCGGCGAGGGCGTTTACTTTCACCTCGCGGACGGCCGCAAGCTCATCGACGGCAGCAACACCGGCGGCGGTCTCGGGCATCGTCATCCCGCGATGGTGGAGGCGATCCGCCGTGCAGCCGATACGCCGGTCGTGAACGAAGGGTGGACCTGGGTCGGCCGTGAACAGGCCGCGGACGACCTGATGACCACTGCGTTTAGGGGTGAAGAGGATTGGGTTGGCGCGGTCCGCTTCTGCATCAGCGGCAGTGAGGCCAACGACATGGCGCTCTCGCTCTGCCAGGCGCTGACGCAGCGTTCGGCACTGGCGACGCGCGAGCGCGCCTATCACGGCATCACCGGCCTGTCGCGCAGCATGACGGTGCAGCCGCAATGGCATGGCGGGCTGGCGGTGCATAGCGGCGGCTCGCAGCTACCGGCACCGATGGCGCCGGTGCGGATTCTCCCGGCGCCGGATGGCGCGATCTACGGCGCACCGGCCAACAATACACCGCCGAGCGAATATCTGGCGGATGCCCCGCGCCTGCTCTCGGACACCGCGGCGACGATCATCGACTACACGCAGGGCGGCATCTATTACGACGGCGCCTATCAGGACGAGGTGGCGCGCTGTGCGCGGCAGGCGGGCTCGTACTGGATCGCGGACGAGGTCGTGACCGGCGCAGGGCGCGCGGGACGCTGGTTCGCATTTCAGGGCGCCGAAAGCCGCCCCGACATCGTCACGCTCGGGAAGTCGCTCGGCGGCGGCGCGGCCGCCGTCGCTGCGGTCGTGGTGTCGAAAGATATCGTCGAGCGGCTCAAGGGCACGAGCTGGCAGAACTACGGCACGCTGCGCGGTCATCCCATCAGCATGGCCGCCGTCAGCGCCTATCTGAAGGTCGTCAGCGACGACAAGATTCTGGAGCATGTGCAGACGCTTGAGAAGCTCTTTACTCGCCGCCTGCTCGCGATCGCGCAGAAACATCCGAGCGTGCAGCGCGTGGCGGGGCAGGGGCTGCACTGGACGGTCGAGCTGCACGGCCCGGACTGGCGCAATTGGCATGCCGACACCACGGAGGTGCCGATCGCCTCGCGTGTGGCGGAGCGAGCGCTGGAGGCCGGCGCGGTGATCGGTACCAGCGGCGAGCAGACTTCGCTGTTCCTGGCGCCGCCGCTTGTCATCTCCGCACGCGAGGCTGAGCAGCTACTCGATGCGCTCGACCACGGCCTCGATATTGCCGACGAGGAGCACGGGTGAGCGCGGACCACGCAACACCTCGTCGCTCGCCGGCTTGGCCGGCGGATGAACCCTGGCATCTCGCGATGCCCGAGGGGACCCTTTACGACGCGCTGGCACGCGCGGCGAATGACCGGCCGTCGCATCCGGCGACGGTATTTTACGGCGCGAGCCTGAGCTACGCTGAATTGCGCGACCGCGTCGACGCCTTGGCGGGTTTCCTGCAAGGTGCTTGCGACGTGAAGCGCGGCGACCGCGTCATGATCGCGCTTCAGAATTCGCCGCAATATGTCATCGCCTATTACGCTGCGATGCGGGCGGACGCCGTGATCGTGCCGGTCAATCCCATGAACAAGACCGTCGAGATCGACTATCTCGCCGCAGACAGCGGTGCGAAGGTCGCGATCATCGGAAGCGAGCTCAGCGAAGTATTTGCGCCGCTGATGGGTGAAGCCATCACGCATGCGATCGTCGCGCAGTATCGCGACGAGGTTCCGGTCGCGACCCCCTATACGCTGCCGTCCTGCGTGACCGAAGCGCCGTCGGAGATGCCGACGTCGCCGGGCTGGCACTCCTGGTCGTCCGCAATCGCACAAGGCGTGCACCCCGGCGCAATGACCGCGGGCCCGGACGATCTCATGATCCTGCCCTATACGTCGGGCACGACAGGCAAGCCCAAGGCCTGCATGCACAGCCATCGCAGCGCGCTGTTCACGGCTGTGTTGCAGGCGCGCTGGTACGGGCTCGACGGCGATGACGTGATGACCGGTTTCATGCCGCTGTTCCACGTCGCGGGCATGCAAGGTTCGATGAATGCGGCCATCGTCACCGGCGCCACGCTGCTGCTGATGGCGCGCTGGGACAAGGATCTGCTCCCGGACCTGTTCGAGACCTATGGCGTGACGTTCTGGAACGCGGCCCCGACCATGATCGTCGACGTGCTCGCAAGCGCCCGGTTCCGCGACCGATGTTTTGCGAAGCTGAAGGTGCTGACCGGCGGCGGCGCTGCGATGCCGACGGCGGTGGCCGAGCGGCTGAAGGGACGCTTCGGCCTCGACTTCGTCGAAGGCTACGGCATGACCGAGACGATGTCGCCGACCCACCTCAATCCGATGACCGCGCCGAAGCGGCAATGCCTCGGCATCGCCGTGCAGGAGACGGATGCAAGGATCGTCGATCCCGAGAGCCTGATCGAGCTCGACGACAACGTGGTCGGCGAGATCGTCGTGCACGGCCCGCAGGTGCTGCAAGGCTACTGGAACAGGCCGCAAGCCGAAGCCGAGTCCTTCATCGAACTCTCAGGCAAGCGGTTCCTGCGTACGGGCGATCTCGGCTATCGCGATGTCGAAGGCTATTTCTTCGCCGTCGACCGCCTCAAGCGGATGATCAATGTCAGCGGCTTCAAGGTGTGGCCGGCCGAAGTGGAGGCCGCGATGTACCAGAACCGCGCCATCCGGGAGTGCTGCATCGTCTCGGCGCCGGACGATTATCGCGGCGAGACCGTCAAGGCACTGGTGGTGCTGGACGAGGCGGCGCGCGCGACGACGTCGGCGGACGACATCGTCGGCTGGGCGCGCGGCGCGATGGCGAGTTACAAGGCGCCGCGCGCCGTCGTCTTCGTCGAGTCCCTGCCGCGCACGGCAAGCAACAAGATCAACTGGCGGCTCTTGCAGGACGCCGAATGGGGGCGGACCGCATGAGGTGCGCCCGCCTGGTAAAGCGACGCGCGGCTGCGTTATGCTGCAGGCGCCGGACAATCACTGAAGCTGCGGCTTCCCCCAAGAAATCACCAGGAATTCGCTGATGCGCATCGTCAATGTCGCCGCCGCCCAGATGGGCCCGATCCAGAAAGCCGACAGCCGCGAGGCCGTGGTCAGGCGCATGATCGCGCTGATGGACGAAGCCAAGGCGAAGGGCGCCGATCTGATCGTCTATCCGGAACTGGCGCTGACGACGTTCTTTCCGCGCTGGTATGTGGAGGACCGGGCCGAGTTCGACATCTGGTTCGAACGCGAGATGCCGGGCGCGGCGACGCGGCCGCTGTTCGAGCGCGCGGCGCAGCATCAGATGGCGATGAATTTCGGCTATGCCGAGCTGACGCCCGACGGCCGTCACTTCAACACCGCCGTTCTCACCGACAAGTCCGGCAAGATCGTCGGCAAATATCGCAAGGTCCACCTGCCGGGCCATGTGGAATACGACACCAAGCGCTCCCACCAGCATCTGGAGAAACGCTATTTCGAGCCGGGCGACCTCGGCTTCAAGGTCTGGCGCGAGCTGGGCGGCATCATCGGCATGGCCATCTGCAATGACCGGCGCTGGCCCGAGACCTATCGCGTGATGGGCCTGCAGGGCGTCGAGATGGTGCTGATCGGCTACAACACGCCGTCCGTGAATGCGGAGAAGAGCGAGGAGGGCGTCGAGAAGCGCCTGTTTCACAATCGCCTCTCGGTGCAGGCCGGCGCCTATCAGAATTCAACCTGGGTGGTCGCGGTCGGCAAGGCCGGCGTCGAGGATGGACACCCGCTGTTCGGCGGCAGCCTGATCGTCGATCCCAACGGCGAGATCGTCGCCGAGGCAAGGACGGAGGACGACGAGGTTCTGGTTCACGCTTGCGACCTCGATGCCACCATTTTCGGCAAGACCACGATCTTCGATTTCGCCCGGCATCGCCGTATCGAGCATTATGGCCTGATCACCAGCCAAACCGGCGCGGTGCCGCCGCCGGAGAAGTGACGCCGATGGCAGGCAAGGACTCATCGGGCATTCCCCTGCGCGAGCTCGATCCCCGCGACCGCTACAAGCTGCTCTGCGGCGTGGTGGTGCCGCGGCCGATCGCGCTGGTGACGACGCTGGACGAGAACGGGGCGGTCAATGCCGCGCCGTTCAGCTTCTTCAACGTCTTCTCCGAGAGCCCCGCGCTGATCGTGCTGGGGCTTCAGCACAAGGCGGATCACAGCCCGAAGGACACGACCCGCAACATCCACCGCGACGGCGAGTTCGTGGTTCACATGGTGGATGAGGCGCTGTCGGGGGCGATGAACGACTGCGCGGTCGATTTTCCCTCCGGCGACAGCGAGGTCGCCGCGACCGGGCTTGCCACGCTGCCCTCCATCGATGTGAAGGTGCCGCGCCTTGCCGCGGCACCCTTTGCGCTGGAGTGCCGGCGCCACGTCGTGCTGACCTTCTCGCCCGATCGCGAGCTGCTGGTCGGGGAAGTGCTCCGGGTTCACGCCCGCGAGGGCCTCGTCGACGAGGCCAACATGTATGTCGATCTCGACGCCTACCGGCCGATCGGCCGCATGTTCGGCAGTCTCTATACGACGCAGCGGGATACGTTTGCGCTTGTGCGCGAGAGCCATGCGCAATGGCTCGCGCGGCAGGACGCCAATGAGCTGAAGGACGCCTAGTGAGCCGAGAACTGCACCGCTCCGAGTGCCATGGTGACGGCCGCCTGTGTTGGGTCGATCACGGGAATACGAAGCGCGTCTTCCAGCGGGCGGCGGTGACGCGCCATGCCGGCGCAGCCCATCACGATGGCGCGGGCGCCGTCCTCATCGCGCAGCGAGCGGCCGATGTCGATCATCTTCGCCAAAGTGCCTTCGCCCGAGGCGATTTCCGCAACGCTCATGTTGAGCGGCCGTTCGCCGGCGAGGCGGTCGGTCAGTCCCATCTGCCTGAGATAGCGCATGTGTCGGGGGATCGAACGCTGGGCAATGGCGATGACGCCAAAGGTCTCGGCGCGCGCCAGCGCCGTCAGCACGCCGCACTCGGCGATGCCGAACACGGGCCGGTCGGTGCCCTCGCGGCAGACCTGAAGACCGGGATCGCTGTAGCAGGCGATGACGAAGGCAGCCGAGCTGTTGTCGCTTTCCACCAGCCGGCGCAGCGGCATCGCGACACTGTCGACGTCGGCCTGGCTTTCAATGCCGAACGGACCCTCGGCCAGCGACTGGCAGACCAGTTCCGGCCCGCGCTCGAAGTCGAGCGGCCTCAAGGCATCCTCCAGCCCTTGCGTGACCGCGGGATTGGAGTTCGGATTGATGACGAGAATGCGCGGCCGGGACATGCTGGTCTTCCTGCGAAATGGCGATCACCTGACTTCAGGCTATCACGGAGTGCCTCATGACTGAACCCACCTACGACCTGATCATTCGCGGCGGCCGCGTCGCCACCACGACCGATGTGTTCGAGGCCGATGTCGCCATCTCCGGCGAGACCATCGCAGCCGTCGGCCGCGGCCTTCCAGCCGCCAAGCGCGAGATCGACGCACGCGGCAAGCTGGTGCTGCCCGGCGGCGTCGACAGCCATGCCCATATCGAGCAGCTGTCGGCCGCCGGCATCATGAATGCCGACACTTTCGAGAGCGCGACGGTCTCCGCCGCTTTTGGCGGCACCACCACGGTGATCCCGTTCGCCGCCCAGCATGTCGGCATGAAGCTGCCGCGGGTGGTTGAGGACTATCACGCGCTGGCGAAGAAGGGCGCGGTGATCGACTACGCCTTCCACATGATCATTGCGGACGCGACCAGGGAGACGGTCGAGGAGCACATTCCGGCACTGGTGAAGCAAGGCCATGCCTCGATCAAGATCTTCATGACCTACGACCGGCTCAAGGTCGACGACGAGCCGCTGCTCGACATCCTCCTCGCCGCGCGGCAGTCCGGCGCGATGCTGTGTGCGCACGCCGAGAACCACGGCATCATCGCCTGGATGGTGAAGCGCCTGCTCGCGCGCGGCTACACGCTGCCGAAATACCACGCCGTCAGCCACGCCCGCGTGTCGGAAGCGGAAGCGTTCACGCGGCTGATCGGCATGGCGGCGCTGATCGACCAGCCGATCATGATCTTCCATGTCTCGACGGCCGAAGGCGCCAAGGTGATCCGCGACTCGCGCGGGCAGGGGCTCAAGGTGTTCGCCGAGACCTGTCCGCAATATCTGTTCCTGACCGCCGCCGATCTCGACAAGCCCGGCGCGGACGGCGCCAAATGGATGTGCAGCCCGCCGCCACGCACGTATCAGGACCAGGAGGCGCTGTGGCAGGCGCTGTCGCTCGGCGATCTCCAGACCATCTCGTCGGATCATGCGCCCTATCGCTTCGACGAGACCGGCAAGCTGCGCGCCGGCCCCAATCCCAACTTCAAGCAGGTCGCCAACGGCCTGCCGGGGCTGGAGCTGCGCTTGCCGCTGCTGTTCGACGCGATGGTGTCGAAGGGCCGGTTGGGCCTGGAAAAGTTCGTCGAGCTGACCGCAACGGCGCCGGCCAAGATCTACAATCTGCATCCGCGCAAGGGCTCGATCGCTGTTGGAGCCGATGCCGATATCGCGATCTGGGATCCCAACCGCGAGGTCACGGTTGCCGACGAGATGATGCATGACCTCACCGGCTATACGCCGTTCGCGGGCCGCAAGCTGAAGGGCTGGCCGGTGTCCGTGCTGTCACGCGGCCGCGTTGTCGTCGACGGCAACAAGTGCCTCGCGAGCGCCGGAAGCGGCAAGTTCCTTGCGCGCAGCGGCGGCGAGGCGGCGAGGCCCACCGGCCGGCTCGTCGCCGACATGGATCCTGAGCGGAATTTTGGAGCGAAGCTGCTGTGACGGTGGATCGCGCGCGATGAAGATCGTCATCTTCGGCGGCACGGGATTTGTCGGCCTCAATGTTGCGGAGGCGCTGCTCGCGCGCGGTCACGACGTGACGCTGTATGACCGCGCGGAGTTACCGCCATCCGCGCGGCGATCTCTGGCTGACTACGGTGCACGGCTCAAAGCCGTGCAGGGCGATATCACCGACGCAGAAGCCATCGACGCCCTCATTGCCGAAGGCGTTGATGCGATCGTGCTCGGCGCCGCGGTGACGGCCGGCGATGATCTCGAACGGGCGTCGACGGCGCGCGTGCTCGAAATCAACGTGATGGCGCAAATCCCGATCCTGCTCTCCGCGATCCGCCATGGCGTGCGCCGGGTCGTCAATCTGTCGTCGGCATCGGCCTATGGCGCCGCGGGTGCCCGGGTCGAGATTTTGGACGAGGACACGCCTTGCGATCCGGTCTCGTTCTACGCCATCAGCAAATTCACCTCGGAACGATCTGTCGCGCGCCATGCCGAGCTCTTTGGCGGCGATTTCCTGAGCGTGCGACTGAGCGCCTTGTTCGGCCCGTGGGAGCGACCCAGCTCGGTGCGCGACACGCCAAGCCTCCAGTACCAGATCCTGGCCGCGTTCGCGCGTGGTGAGCCCGCGGTCATGCCTGAACCGGGCATGCGGGACTGGATCTACGCGCCGGATGCAGCCGAAGCCGTGGCGGTCCTGATCGAAGCCGAGCGGCCACGCCATCGGCTCTACAGCATCTCCAGCGGCGGGCTATGGCCGGCGCTGCAATGGGGCGAGGCCTTTGCAGCGTTGCATCCCGGCCTCGAGTGCCGGCTCGCGGCGCCCGAAGAGAAAACTGTCATCAAGTTGCACGGACCCTATCGTGCGCCGCTGTCGGTGACGCGAATGGCGGACGAGTTCGGCTGGCGCGCCCGGTTCGGCTGCGCCGAGTCCGCCGCCGCCATGAGCGCCTGGTTGAAGCAGCACAAGGAGTGGATCTGAGATGCGGCTGCAGGGGCGTACGGCCATCATCACGGGCGCAGCTTCGGGCATTGGCCGCGCCAGCGCAAAGCTGTTTGCGGAGGAGGGCGCGCGCCTCGCTCTGGTCGATCGCGATGCCGATGGCCTTCGGGAAACGCTGAGCTTTGTGGGCGAGGCAACGACGCATGTCGGTGATGTCGGTGACGCTGGATTCGCCGAGACCGTCGTCGGCGATGTCGTCGCACGACACTGCCGCCTCGATATCCTCATGACCGCGGCAGGCTTCTCCTGCGGCGGCACGGTGCTGACGACCGATCCGGCCGACTGGGACGCGGTGTTCCGCACCAATGTCGGCGGCACCTGGCTGTGGGCGCGGGCCGCCGTGCCTCACATGCAGCGGCAGAAGAGCGGCTCGATCGTGACGCTGGCATCGCAGCTCGCCATTGCCGGCGGCAAGGGCAACAGCGCCTATATCGCCGCCAAGGGCGCGATCGTCAGCCTGACGCGGACCATGGCCGTGGACTTCGCCACCGACGGCATTCGCGTCAATGCGATTGCGCCGGGTGCGATCGACACGCCGATGCTTCGCCGCAGCTTTGCCCGTCACGCCAATGCGGAGGAGGTGCGTGAAGCCTCCCGCAACCGCCATGCCATGAAGCGGTTCGGCCAGGCGGAGGAGATCGCGCAGACGGCGCTGCATCTCGCCAGCGATGCGTCCTCGTTCACGACGGGCACCGTGATGGTGGTTGACGGAGGCTGGCTTGCGGCATGAGTGACGCGCTGACAGAGCTCGAAGCCGATATTCGCGCCGATCTCGCCATGATCGCGCATCCAGGCGCGGCGTGGCTCGACCCGAAGATCGGGCCTGATGGCAAGCCGGCGCTCGATGTTCTCGTCGTCGGCGCCGGTCAGTCCGGCATCGCCATCGGCTTCGGCCTGATGCGCTCCCGCGTCAGCAACATCCTGCTGCTCGACAAGGCCGAGGAGGGGAAGGAGGGCCCGTGGCTCACCTATGCCCGCATGCCGACGCTGCGCAGCCCGAAGGACTACACGGGCCCGGACCTCGACATTCCCAGCCTGACCTACCAGTCCTGGCACGAAGCCCGCTTCGGCAAGGAGAGCTGGCAGGAGCTCGGACTGATCGAACGCGGCCATTGGGCCGAGTATCTACTCTGGCTGCGGCGCACGATCGGATTGCCGGTGCGCAACGGTTGCGAGCTGTTGGAGATTGTGCCTGCATCCGACGGGTTGATCGCTGCGCGCGTGAAGGGCGCCGATGGCGTCGAGACCCTCCATGCGCGCAAGATCGTGCTGGCGACGGGGCAGGAAGGAATGGGCGACTGGATGATCCCGGAGCCGCTCCGCCATCTGCCATCAAGTTCGGTCGCGACCGTCGCCGACGACATCGACTTCGAAAAGCTCCGCGGCAAGCGCGTCGTCGTGATCGGCGCCGGTGCATCCGCCTTCGACAACGCGGCGACCGCGCTGGAGGCGGGCGCCGCCGAGGTACATCTTCTCTGCCGCCGCGCGCAGATCCAGGTGATCCAGCCCTATCGCTGGCTGACCTTTCGCGGCTTCCTGCGCCATCTCAGCGATCTCGACGATGCCTGGCGCTGGCGCTTCATGCGCACCATCCTCGAAATGCGGGAAGGCTTTCCGCAGCCGACCTATGATCGCTGTGGGCGTCACGCCAATTTCACATTGCACGAGGGCGCGCCGGTCGAGGCGGCCCGGGAGACGGGTAAGGGCGTCGAATTGCAGACGCCGCGCGGCGCCATCGTGGCGGATTTCGTCATTTGCGGCACCGGCATCGACGTGAACTTTGTCGGGCGCGGCGAGCTCTCCACCTTCGCCGGCAACATCGCGACCTGGGCCGACCGCTATCAGCCGCCGGAGGGCGAGCGCAACGAACGGCTCGGCCGCTTTCCCTATCTCGCCGACGATTACGCCTTCACCGAGCGCGTAGCCGGCGAGACGCCGTGGATTTCCGACATCCATCTCTTCGCCATCGCCTCCACAATGAGCTTCGGTCCGTCGGGATCGTCGATCAACGCGATGACGACCGCCGTCCCGAAGCTGGTCCACGGCCTGACGCGCGGCCTGTTCCGCGCCGATGTCGCGCGACACTGGGCTTCGCTCAGCGCCTATGACGTGCCGCAGGCCGTGGTCAGGCGGCCGGCGCGAAGAACGGGGGAAACGCGATGATCATCCATGCGCCGCCGCGACGAAGCTCCCCACCAGCGCGCCGTGAGACTGGCGCGCAACTTGCTTGTTTCTTAACCTGCCTTGCTGGCGTTCTTGTCGAAATTCAGGGAAAAACGAATGCGTTTTGTGTCTTTCAGGCCGGCGTCCTCCGTGCTCGCCACAGTCGCGCTTCTGCTCATCGCGAACGCGCCATCGCAGGCCCAAACCAGGGCGGAAACGCTGCGCTATGTGACGGGCGCATCGGTCAACACGCTCGATCCCAACATCCCCGGCTCGACGCGCGAGTCCTTCGCGCTGAGCATGAGCACCTACGACCGGCTGGTGGCGTTCGGCCGCAAGGAGCTCAACGGCAAATGGGTGTTTGATCTCGACAAGATCACCGGCGAGCTCGCCGAATCCTACGACGTCAGTCCCGACGGACTGAAGCTCACCTTCCGCCTGCGCAAGGACGCAAAATTCCAGGACGGCTCGCCTGTGACGGCCGAGGACGTGAAATGGTCGCTCGATCGCTGCGTCACCGCGCCGATCCTCGGCAAGGCGCAGCTCCTGACCGGCTCCTTGACCTCGGCCGACCAGTTCAAGGTGATCGATCCGCTCACCATCGAGGTGACGCTGCCCAAGCCCGACAAGCTCGCGCTGCCGAATTTGGCGACCGTCTATCCCATGATCATCAACTCGAAGGTCGCCAAGGAGCACGCGACGGCGGATGATCCCTGGGCGACCGCCTGGCTCAAGGAGCACACCGCCGGCAGCGGCGCCTATGTGGTCGAGACTTTCAAGCCGGGCGAGCAGGTGATCCTCAAGCGTGACGAGGCCTGGAATCGCGGCTCGGCCAACAAGCCCGCCTTCTTCAAGCGCGTGATCGTGCAGTCCGTGCCGGAGCCGGCGACCCGCGCCAACCTGGTCGAGCGCGGCGATGCCGACATCGTCGTCGATCTCCAGGCCAGCGACGTGCAGTCGCTCGAGGCCAAGGGCAAGCTCAAGGTGATCTCGACGCCGCAATACAATGCGATCACCTTCGTCTCGATGAACAACCAGATCCCGCCCTTCGACAACGTCAATGTCCGCCGCGCCATCGCCTTTGCGCTGCCCTATGACGACATGTTCAAGGCCGCGCTGTTCGGCCGCGGCGCGCCGCTGTTCGGCGCGAACTGGCCGGACGGCAAGCCGGCGAACGGCATCTATCCGTTCCAGGCGCCGGTGAAGACCGATCTCGACAAGGCCCGCGAATATCTCAAGGCCGCCGGCCTTCCCGAAGGTTTTTCGACCACGTTCAGCTTCAACGTCGGCCAGGCCTCGACGGCGGAGCCGATGGCTTCGCTGGTGAAGGAATCGCTTGCGAAGATCGGGATCAAGGTCGACATTCAGAAACTGCCGGATGCGCAGATGTCGACGCAGATCAACGAGAAGAAGCTGCCGTTCTTCACCGAGGGTATTGTCGCCTGGCTGCCCTCGACCGACTATTTCTACCGCAACTTCTACACCGGCAATCAGCGCTGGAATTACAGCTCCATCAACAATGCCGAGATCGCCGCGATCGCGCAGGAAGCCCGCTTCGAGCCGGACAAGGCCAAATACGAGGAGGACGGCCGCAAGCTCAACGCCATCCACTTCAGCGAGATACCGCAGATCCCGCTGTGGCAGCCGAACCAGGACGCGGTGATGGCGTCGTCGATCGAAGGCTATACCTACGAGTTCCATCGCCAGGTGGATTATCGCGACGTCAGCCGCAAGTGAGATCGGCAAACGAGAGAGGCTCTGAAAGGTGATGACCGGACTTGGCGCAACGATGGTGCGGGCGGGCAGGCGGCTTCTGTCGTCGCTGCCGGCGCTGTTCGGCGTGCTGGTCTTCACCTTTCTGCTGATGCGCGTCCTGCCCGGCGATCCCGCGGTGTTCTTCGCCTCCGGGCCCAATGCCGGCAAGGAGGAGATCGAGCAGATCCGCAAGCAGATGGGGCTCAACAGGCCGGTGCCGGAGCAGCTCGTGTACTATCTCTCCGACATCGGCCACGGCAATTTCGGCCGCTCCATGATGACCGGGCAGCCGGTGCTGAAGGATTTGCGCGAGCGGCTGCCGGCCTCGCTCGAGCTCACCTTCACCGCGCTCCTGATCGCATTGATCGCAGCGGTGCCGCTCGGCGTCATCGCGGCGCTGCGGCCGGGATCGATCGTCGATCACGGCGTGCGGCTGTTCTGCGCGCTCGGCGTCTGCGTGCCGACTTTCGTCTCGGGCCTGCTGCTGATCTATGTCTTCTATTACCTGCTTGGGCTCGCGCCTGATCCCACGGGGCGGATCGATGTCTTCACCTCGCTGCCGCCGCAGCGCACCGGCTTTCTGTCGATCGATTTCCTGCTGGCCGGCGATGTCGAGGGCTGGTGGGCGGCCTGCAAGCAGCTGGTCCTGCCGGCCGTGAGCATGGCCCTGTTCGTCATCGCGCCGCTGGCACGGATCACGCGCGCCTCGATGCTGGTGTCGCTCGGCAGCGATTTCGTGCGCACCGCGCGCTCCGTCGGGCTGTCCTGGCGCAAGGTCGTCGTCACCTACGCGCTGCGCAACGCGATCCTCCCCGTCATCACCATCGCCGGCATCGTGTTCTCGACCATGCTGGGCGCCAATGTCCTGGTGGAGAAGGTGTTCTCCTGGCCGGGCGTTGCCTCCTACGCGCTCGATGCGTTGCTGTCCTCCGACTATGCGCCGGTGCAGGGCTTCGTGCTGCTGATGGCGAGCCTGTTCGTGCTGGTCAATCTGGTGGTCGATGTCTGCTACGGCATCGCCGATCCCAGGGTGTCGATCGAATGACCAGCGCAACCCTCCGCCATTCGGTCTGGATCTTGCGCGGCAATCCGCTCACGGCGGTCGCGGCGGTGGGCGTTCTGCTGTTCGTCCTGGTCGCGATCTTCGGCCCCTGGATCGTGCCTTACGATCCCGTTGCCTCCAATGTCTCGGAAGCGCTGCTGCCGCCGAGCGCGGCGCACATCGCCGGCACGGATCAGCTCGGGCGCGACGTGTTCAGCCGCCTCGTCATCGCGGCTCGGCTCGACCTTGCCATAGCGGTCTCGGCAGTGGGCATCTCCTTCGTGATCGGTGCCGTCGTCGGTGCGTTCTGCGGCTATGCCGGCGGCAGGCTCGACCGTGGCGTCGGCCGCTTCGTCGACGTCATGATGGCCTTTCCGCTGTTCGTGCTGGCGATGGCGATGGTCGCCGCGCTCGGCAACCGGATCGAGAACATCGTGATCGCGACCGCGATCATCAATCTTCCCTTCTACATCCGTTTCGCGCGGGCCGAGGTCAACGTCCGGCGCAATGTCGGCTGGGTGGAAGCTGCGCGCGCCTGCGGCGAGAGCCATTTCTCGGTGGTGCTGCGCTTCCTGCTGCCGAACATCCTGCCGGCGATGGCGGTGCAGATCTCGCTCAACCTCGGCTGGGCCATTCTGAACGCCGCGGGCCTGTCCTTCATCGGCCTTGGCGTCAAGCCGCCGACGCCGGAATGGGGCATCATGGTCGCGGAGGGCGCGCGCTTCATCTCGACCGGACGGTGGTGGCTGGTGGCCTTCCCGGGCCTCGCACTGATGCTCGCCGTGCTCTGCTTCAATCTGCTCGGTGACGGGATGCGGGACATTCTCGATCCCCGCATGCGCACATGAGCGAAGAACTGCTCAGGATCGACGATCTCCACGTCTCGTTCTCGACGCGGCGCGGCATGGTCGAGGCCGTGCGCGGCGTGACGCTCACGGCCAAGGCCGGCGAGATGCTCGGCCTCGTCGGCGAGAGCGGCTCTGGCAAGTCGGTCACCGGATTTGCGACGACGCGGCTGCTCGATGCGGCCGGGCGCGTCACCGGCGGCAAGATCCTGTTTCGCGGGCAGGACGTGACAAAACTCCGGGGCGACGATCTCCGTCATCTCCAGGGCGCCGCGATGTCGATGATCTTCCAGAATCCGCGGGCGGCGCTCAACCCGATCCGGGCGATCGGCCTGCAGATCGCGGACGCGATCCTCACGCATAAGCGGATATCGAAGGACGCCGCGCGCACCGAAGCGCTGGAGCTGCTGCGCGCCGTCCAGATCCGCGACCCCGAGACGCGGATGAATGCCTATCCGCACGAGCTCTCCGGCGGCATGTGCCAGCGCGTCATGATCGCGATCGCGATCTCCTGCAATCCCGCACTGCTGATTGCCGACGAGCCGACCACCGGCCTCGACGTCACCACGCAGAAGGTGGTGATGGACCTGCTGGCCGACATCGCCGCGGCGCGCGGCATGGCGACGATCCTGATCACGCACGATCTCGGGCTCGCGGCGCGTTATTGCCGCCGCATCGCGGTGATGGAGCGTGGACGCATCGTCGAGGAGGCTGGTCCCAGGACGCTCTTCTCCACGCCGCAGCACGCCTACACCAGGCGCCTCGTGGCGGCATCGCCGACCGCGACGTCGCGGATCGAGGATCTCGTGACGGAGGAGGAGCGGGAGCGCCAGGCGACTTTTGTCAGCAAGCCCAGGCCCGAGCTCGCGCACGGGACGCCGCCTTTGCTTGAGGTGCGCAAGCTTGCGAAACGTTTCGACCAGGGTTCCGCCGCGGTCGCGGACTTCTCGATGACGATGGCCGGCGGCGAGAGCGTCGGCCTCGTCGGCGAGTCCGGCTC
The DNA here is from genome assembly GCF_900113725.1 of Bradyrhizobium sp. cf659. Taxonomy (NCBI): domain Bacteria; kingdom Pseudomonadati; phylum Pseudomonadota; class Alphaproteobacteria; order Hyphomicrobiales; family Nitrobacteraceae; genus Bradyrhizobium; species Bradyrhizobium sp. cf659. The sequence continues at coordinate 1,814,275 of NZ_FOQJ01000001.1, read as the reverse complement.
GGGCAAGAGCACGACGTCGCGGATGATCTGCCGCCTGATCGATCCGAGCGAGGGCGACATCGTGTTCGACGGGCAGTCGATCGGCCATGTGGCGTCGCGTGATTTTCACCGCTCGCCCTTGCGCAAAGACATTCAAATGGTCTTCCAGGACCCGAATGAGAGCCTCAACCCGCGCTTCACGGCCTTCGATTGCATCGCCCATCCCCTGATGCGGCTCGATGGCATGCGGGCAGGCGAGGCGCTGCGCGCGCGGGTCGAGGAATGCGCCGAGCGCGTGGGACTGCCGCTCGATCTCCTGCCGCGGTTTCCACACCAGCTCTCGGGCGGCCAGAAGGCGCGCGTCGGCATTGCGCGCGCCATCGCCTGCCGGCCCCGGCTTCTGGTGCTGGACGAGCCGACCGCCGCGCTCGACGTCTCCGTGCAGGCGGTGGTGCTGCAACTGCTCGACCGCTTGCGGCGCGAGAACGACATCGCGTTGCTGTTCGTCAGCCACGATCTCAACGTGGTGCGCATGCTCTGCGATCGCACCATCGTGCTGCGCAATGGCGGCATCGTCGAGCAGGGCGAGAGCCGGGCGCTGTTCGATAATCCGAAAACCGACTACACGCGGAAGCTGGTCGAGGCGATCCCGCATATCGAGACCGGGCCGACGCTGGCGGCCGCGCTTTGAGGCCTGGATCGGCCAAAATGGCGATGAGATCCCGCTGGCGAAGGCCTGGTTACTGGCATACCATTTGCACGCCAATGGGCTTCGGTTTCACCTGCTCTTGGCCAATGATTGGCCGGCATCACGGCATTACTGGGAGGACTTCATGGATCGCAGGACCATATTAAAGGGGCTGGCTGGCGCGAGCGGTCTGGCATTGACGGGCGGCCTTTCGGCCCCGGCGATCGCCCAGGGCGCAGCGGCGCGCACCCTGCGCTTCGTGCCGCAGGCCAACCTCGCCAATTTCGACCCGATCTGGGGCACGCAATATGTCGTGCGCAACGCCGCGGCGATGGTCTGGGACACGCTTTACGGCGTCGATTCGTCGCTCCAGCCGCAACGTCAGATGGTCGAATCCGAGGAAGTCACCGACGACGGTATGACCTGGACGTTCAAGCTCCGATCAGGGCTCAAATTCCATGACGGCGAGCCGGTGCTGAGCAAGGACGTCGTCGCGAGCCTTACGCGCTGGTCGGCGCGCGATCCGATGGGGCTCATGATCAAGGCGCTCCAGCAGGAGTTGACCGCCGTCGATGACCGCACCTTCAAGTGGGTGCTCAAGCAGCCCTTCCCGAAGCTGCTCTATGCGCTCGCCAAGAACAACTCGCCGTGCGCCTTCATCATGCCGGAGCGGATTGCGCAGACGGATCCGTTCAAGCAGATCGCCGACTATGTCGGCTCCGGGCCGATGAAGTTCGCCAAGGGCGAATGGGTGCCCGGCGCGAAAGCGGTGTTCGAGAAGTTCGCCGACTACGCGCCGCGTCAGGAAAAGTCCTCGTGGCTTGCCGGCGGCAAGCAAATGCTGGTCGACCGCATCGAGTGGGTGGTGATGCCGGATCCGGCCACCGCTGCTGCCGCGTTGCAGAATGGCGAGATCGACTGGTGGGAGAACCCGATCGCGGACCTCGTGCCGGTCCTGAAGAAGAACAAGAACATCAGCGTCGATATCGGCGATCCGCTCGGCAATGTCGGCTCGTTCCGCATGAACTTCCTGTATCCGCCCTTCAACGACGTGCGGGCGCGGCGCGCGGTGCTGATGGCGCTGAGCCAGGAAGACTACATGCGCGCGATCGTCGGCGACGACACCGCGCTCTGGAAGCCGCTGCCGGGCTACTTCACGCCGGATACGCCGCTCTACACGGAAGTGGGCGGTGAGATCCTGAAGGGCAAGCGCGATCTCGACGCGGCCAAGAAGCTGCTCGCCGAGAGCGGCTATTCCGGCCAGCCGGTGACGTGTCTGGTGGCGCAGGACCAGCCGATCACCAAGGCGATGGGCGATGTGACCGCGGACCTCCTGAAGAAGCTCGGCATGAATGTCGATTTCGTCGCGACCGACTGGGGCACAGTCGGCTCCCGCCGTGCGCAGAAGACGCCGCCGGGACAGGGCGGCTGGAACATGTTCCACACCTGGCATGCGGGCGCGGACTGCATCAATCCGGCCCCGTACACCGCCATTCGCGCCAACGGCGACAAGGCCTGGTTCGGTTGGCCCACCAGCGCCGGCACCGAAAAGGAGGTCACATCCTGGTTCGAGGCCAAGAACCTCGACGAGGAAAAGGCCACCATCAACCGCCTCAACAAGGCGGCGATGGATGACGTCGTCTATGCGCCGACCGGGTTCTTCCTGAGCTACACGGCGTGGCGCAAGAACGTCTCCGGCATCACCAAGGGGCCGTTGCCGTTCTTCTGGGGCGTGTCGAAGTCCGCATGATCGTGCACTGAAGCCAGATGCTCTCCTACATCCTCCGTCGCATCGTCGCGACCTTGCCCGTGATGGCAATCGTCGCGCTGTTCGTGTTCAGCCTGCTTTACATCGCGCCGGGTGATCCGGCCGTGGTGATCGCGGGCGATCAGGCGAGCCCGGAGGATGTGGAGCGCATCCGCCAGAGCCTCGGTCTCGACCGTCCGTTCCTGATCCAGTTCGGAAGCTGGGTCTGGCGCATCCTGCACGGCGATCTCGGCACCTCGATCTTCACCAATCTGCCGGTCTCGACGATGATCGGGCAGCGTCTCGGACCGACGCTGTCGCTGATGATCGTCACGCTGCTGCTCACGATCGTGGTCGCGGTGCCGCTCGGCGTGGTGGCGGCGTGGAAGGCCGGCAGCCTGATCGACCGCGTCATCATGGGCTTTGCCGTGTTCGGCTTCTCGCTGCCCGTCTTCGTGGTCGGCTACATGCTTGCCTACATCTTCGCGCTCGAACTGGAATGGCTTCCTGTGCAGGGCTACACGCCGCTTGCCCAGGGCTTTTGGCCCTGGCTGGAGAATTTGATTCTGCCGGCGGTCGCGCTCGGCTGCGTCTACATCGCGCTGATCGCGCGCATCACCCGCGCCACCATGCTCGAAGTGCTGCAGCAGGACTATATCCGCACCGCGCGGGCCAAGGGTCTCGGGCAGGGCGGCATCCTGTTTGTTCACGCGCTGAAGAACGCGGCGGTGCCGATCGTGACCGTGATCGGGATCGGCATCGCGCTCCTGATCGGCGGCGCGGTCGTCACCGAAAGCGTGTTCGCGATTCCCGGCCTCGGCCGGCTCACCATCGACGCGATCCTGCGCCGCGACTATCCCGTCATCCAGGGCATCGTGCTGCTGTTCAGCTTCGTCTACGTCCTCGTCAATTTGATGATCGACGTCATCTATACGCTCGTTGACCCGAGGATCCGCTATTGACCGACACCACCGTCAATCCGCAATCGCTTCCGGCCGGATTCGCCCTCGCGCCGCAACTGCCGGAGATCCTTCGGCCGGTCAAGATCCGGCACGGCTTCATCGGCTTTCTGCGCGGGCATCCGACGGTCGCCATCGGCGGCGCGCTGCTGCTGACGCTCGTCCTGATCGCGATCTTCGCACCTTATCTCGGAACGGTCGATCCGACCGCGCTCGCGCCCGCCAAGCGCACGCGCGCGCCGTCGGCGGACTATTGGTTCGGCACCGACGTGCTCGGCCGCGACATCTATTCGCGCGTGCTCTTCGGCGCGCGGGTTTCGCTCACGGTCGGCCTGTCCGTTGCGATATTCGCGTCCGCTATTGGCCTTGCCATCGGCATCGTCTCCGGCTTCGTCCGCTGGGCCGACGGCATCCTGATGCGCTTCATGGACGGCCTGATGTCGATCCCGCCGATCCTGCTGGCGATCGCGCTGATGGCCTTGACGCGCGGCAGCGTCGGCAACGTCATTCTGGCCATCACCATCGCCGAAATCCCGCGCGTCTCACGCCTCGTGCGCAGCGTGGTGCTGTCGCTGCGCGAACAGCCCTATGTGGATGCGGCGGTGGCGTGCGGCACGCGCACGCCGATGATCATCCTGCGCCACATCCTGCCCAACACGCTCGCGCCCATGCTGGTCCAGGCGACCTATATCTGCGCCAGTGCCATGATCACGGAGGCGATCCTGTCCTTCATCGGTGCGGGCACGCCGCCCACCATTCCATCCTGGGGCAACATCATGGCCGAGGGCCGCGCGCTGTGGCAGGTCAAGCCCTATATCGTGTTCTTTCCGGCGGCCTTCCTGTCCGTCACCGTGCTTGCCGTGAATCTGCTCGGCGACGGCCTTCGCGATGCGCTCGATCCGCGCATGGCCAAGAGCCTCTGATGTATCGAGGCTGATCACGATGGCGTTGCTCGAAGTCGAGAACCTTCAGACCCACTTCCGGACGCCCGGCGGAATCAACCGCGCGGTCGACGGCGTGTCGTTCCATGTCAACGAGGGCGAGACGCTCGCCATCGTCGGCGAGTCCGGCTGCGGCAAGTCGGTGACCTCGATGTCGCTGATGCGGCTGATCCCGGAGCCGCCGGGCAAGATTGCCGGGGCGATCCGCTTTGCGGGCAGGGACCTCCTCAAACTGTCCGACCGCGAGATGCGCGCGATCCGCGGCAACGACATCTCGATGATCTTCCAGGAGCCGATGACGAGCCTCAATCCGGTCCTGACCGTCGGCCGCCAGATCCGCGAGACGCTGATGATCCATCAGGGCCTGGACAAGCAGGCCGCCGAAGCGCACGCGATCGAGATGCTGACGCTGGTCGGCATTCCCGAGCCGAAGCGGCGCGTGCGCGAATATCCGCACCAGCTCTCCGGCGGCATGCGCCAGCGCGTGATGATCGCGGTGGCGCTGGCGTGCAATCCAAAACTTCTGATCGCGGACGAGCCGACCACCGCGCTGGACGTGACCATCCAGGCGCAAATCCTGAAGCTGATGCTCGACCTCAAGAGCCGGGTCGGTGCCGCGATCATCCTGATCACGCACGATCTCGGCGTCGTCGCCGAGATCGCCGAACGCGTCATGGTCATGTATGCCGGCCGCAAGGTCGAGGAGGCGCCGGTCGCCGAGCTGTTTCGCTCGCCGCGCCATCCCTATACGCAAGGCTTGCTCGGCGCCGTGCCGCGGCTTGGCTCGTCGCTGACAGGCACCGCGAGACGGCTGGCCGAGATCCCCGGTCAGGTGCCGGATCTGCGCAAGCCGATCACCGGCTGCGTCTTTGCCGGGCGCTGTGCGCTCGCGACCGATCTCTGCCGCCAATATGCCCCGGGGCTCGAAGAGAAGGGCCCTCGCCACGTCGCCGCCTGTCACTACGCGGCCAAGGGAGCCGTCGCGGCATGAGTCCTCCTCTGCTCCAGGTCAACGACCTCAAGAAGCATTTTCCGGTCAGCAAGGGTCTGTTCGGGCGCAAGTCCGAATGGGTCTACGCGGTCGACGGCGTGTCCTTCGAGATTGCGCGCGGCGAGACGCTGTCGCTGGTCGGCGAGTCCGGCTGCGGCAAATCAACCGTCGGCCGCGCCATCCTGCGGCTGTTCGACATCACTTCGGGCCAGGTCATCCTCGACGGCCAGCGCATCGACGACGCTGCGCCGAGCACGATGCGCCAGATGCGCCGGCGCGTGCAAGTGGTGTTCCAGGATCCGTTCTCCAGCCTCAATCCGCGCATGCGCGTGCGCGACATTCTCGCGGAGCCGATCCGCAATTTCGGCCTCGCCAAATCCGCGGAAGATCTCGAGGTGCGCGTCACGGCGCTGATGGACACCGTCCGTCTGCCGCGCGAGGCGCTGAACCGCCGGCCGCACGAATTCTCCGGCGGCCAGCGCCAGCGCATCGGGATCGCACGGGCGCTCGCGGCCGAGCCCGAGCTGATCGTCTGCGACGAGGCGGTCTCCGCGCTCGACGTCTCGGTCAAGGCGCAGATCGTCAATCTGCTCCAGGACCTCCAGCAGAAATTCGGCCTCGCGCTGCTGTTCATCAGCCACGACCTCGCCATCGTCGAGCACATGACCCATCGCGTCGCGGTGATGTATCTCGGCAAGATCGTCGAGGTCGCGCCGCGCCGGGAGATCTTTGCCGCGCCAAGGCATCCCTACACCAAGGCGCTGCTCTCGGCGGTGCCGCTGCCCGAGCCGGGTGCCCAGCGCAACCCGATCATCCTCGGCGGCGACGTGCCGAGCCCGATCAATCCGCCGAGCGGATGCCGCTTCCACACCCGCTGTCCGTACGTCTTCGACCGTTGTCGCACGGAAGAGCCGCAGCTCCGCGCCGCCGAAGGCGATCAATGGGTGGCGTGCCATCTGGATGCATTGCCGGAGGGATGAGCCCCGGGGACGGCGTCAGCCGATGGCGGTCAGGGCCCGGCGGATGGCGGTGAAGATGTCGTTGATCTGCTCCTCGGTGATGATCAAGGGTGGCGAGACCAGGAGCGTATCGCCGCTGCCGCGGATCAAGATGCCGTCCTCATAGCAGCGGCTGGCGCACTCAGCGCCGCGTGCCCCCGGTGCACCCTCGCGCGGCTTCAGGTCGATTGCGGCCAATAGGCCGATGTTGCGGATGTCGACGACGTGGGGAAGGTCGCGCAAGCCGTGCGCGTGGTTTTCCAGAACCGGCGCGAGGCGGCGCGCCCGCTCGAACAGGCCGAGATCCTGGTACACGTCGAGCGCGGCAAGCCCCGCCGCGCAGGCGAGCGGATGCGCCGAATAGGTGTAGCCGTGGAACAGCTCGATCGCGTTGTCCGGCCCCTGCATGAGCGCGTCGTAGACCTTGCCGCTCACGATGACGCCGCCCATCGGCACGGCCGCGTTGGTCATGCCCTTGGCGCAGGTGATGAGGTCGGGTGTCACGCCGAAGGCGTTGGCGCCGAACGCGGCGCCCAGGCGACCAAACCCCGTGATCACCTCGTCGAAGATCAGGAGGATGCCATGCTGGTCGCAGATCTGGCGCAGCCGCTCGAGATAGCCGACCGGCGGCGGCAGCACGCCGCCGGAGCCCGTCACGGGCTCGACGATGACGGCGGCAATCGTCGAGGGATCGTGCACTTGCATCAGTTTTGTCAGCTCGTCGGCGAGATGCGCGCCCCATTGCGGCTGGCCGCGCGAGAACGCCGCATGCTCCGGATCATGCGTATGCGGGAGATGGTCGACCTCGGGGAGCAGCGGGCCGAAGTCCCTGCGGTGGCGGACGATGCCGCTGACCGACAGGCCGCCCCAGCCCATGCCGTGATAGGCCTTGGCGCGCGAGATGAAGCGGATGCGGCTGGCCTCGCCGCGGGCGCGGTGATAGCCGCGCGCGATCTTCAGCGCGGTGTCGACCGATTCCGAACCCGAATTGGTGAAGAAGACGTGGTCGAGCCCCGCGGGCGCGACCTCGGTGATGCGCCGGGCAAGCTCGAAGGCGGCCGGATGGCTCATCTGGAACGAGGAGACGAAATCGAGCTTCGCCGCCTGCGCCTGGATCGCATCGACGATGCGTCGCTGCCCGTGTCCCGCGTTCACGCACCACAGCCCTGCCATGCCGTCGAGAATGCGCCTGTTGTCGTCGGTGACGTAGTGCATGCCCTCGGCGGCGACGAAGATGCGCGGCTTCGACTTGAATTGCCGGTTCGGCGTCATCGGCAGCCAGAACGGCTCCATGGCCTCGCGGGTGAGGGGGCTGTTGGAGGAGGTGAGGGCACTCATGGGCATGAAAACTCTCGTACGTGTTCAGGCGGATTTTGACGGAGCGGAATTGGCGGGGCTGCGCTTGAGCTTGGCGGCGCCTTCGAGATGCCGGCGCAGCAGGGCGGCGGCGGCCTCGTTCTGGCCGGCTTCGAGCTGGTCGAGGATGGCGAGATGCTCGCGGCAGTTCACGATCACGCGCTCATGGCCGAAGGTCCAGTCGTAGTTTCCGAAGCGACGCAGCCGGTTCTGCTGCTGAACCGCGACCAGCAGATAGCGGTTGCCTGACGCGGCGGCGAGGCCTTCGTGAAAGGCCGCGTTCATCTCGTAGAGCGCAATGCTGGCTGTGTCGCTCCACGGCATCGCCAGCATCTCCTGATGACGGCGACGCATCTGGGTGGCCCACGCCGGATCGAGACGAAAGCCCGGCTCGAGCAGGCCGGCCGGCTCGATCAGCAGACGGTAGCGATAGCTTTCATCGCGTGCCTGTGTATCTGCAAGGGTGGGCTGGAAGCGCCAGCCATGTCCCGGCTTGCGCTGGACGGCGGCGACTTCGGCAAGCCTGGTGAGCACGCGCTGCACGATCGGCCGCGTCGCATCGTAGCGCTGCATCAGGTCGCGTTCCGAAACCTCGTCAGGCAGCCGGCCGGCGCGGCGGTCGCGCGCGATGGCGAGGAACAGCCGGTCGGTATCGTCAGGGCTCGGCTTTGATGGCGTCTTGTGCAGGGCGGGGGTGGACTCGGCGACGAAATAGCCGCGGCTGGCGCCGGCGTGAACGAGCTTGCGCCGCGCCAGCAGTTTCAGCGCGGCGCGCACCGGCGTACGCGAAACCTGGAGGCGCTCGGCCAGCGCAACTTCGGCAAGACGTGTTCCGGGTGCGAGCTGCTCGCTCCGGATCAGGTCCATGATCCCGGCGGACAGTTCGCGCTGAAGACGGCTTGGGGACGCCTTTTCCAGGGTCGATTTCGCGGTTGAAGATTTTTGTTTCATGTCATCACAAAATACATTAGGCTTCACGAGAAAGCAAAAGGAACTTCAAGAAGGAATTTGCCGTCCCATGGTCGAGCCCTTTCCCCTCATCGAAATCTCCGGTCCCCCGCGCGAACGTGGACGTCAATACGGGCAGAAGGCGGCGGGCCGCATCAAGAAGGGGACGACCCATTACTTCGCGCAGTTGAAGGAGCTCTCGCTCGACGCGAAGGGCGTGGCCGCGCTGGTGCGGGACTATCTTCCCATCATCGAGACGTTCGAGCCGAGCTATATCGAGGAAATGCGCGGCATCGCCGAGGGCGCCGACGTTCCGTTCGAGGACGTCGTCCTGCTCAACGCCCGCACCGAGATCATCAAGCTTGCCAATCCGGCGATCCGCGCGCGGCTGAAGACGCCGGAAGATCCGGATGGCTGCACCGGCGTCGTCGTGCTGCCGCAGGCGACCGCCGATGGCCGCCTGATCCACGCCCAGAACTGGGACTGGAAGCGTGAATGCGCAGAGACGGCGGTCGTGCTGAAGGTGCGGCGCGATGACGGGCCGGATCTGATGACCTTCACCGAGGCCGGCGCGCTCGGCCGCTGCGGCTTCAACGCGGTCGGCATCGCGATCACCGCGAACTATCTCGAAAGCGACCGCGACTATCGCCAGGTCGGCGTGCCGCTGGCGCTGATCCGCCGCAAGGTTCTGGAGAACGAGCATCTCGCGCTGGCGATGCGCACGGTCTACTGCACGAAAAAGTCGGCGGCCAACAACATGATCGTCAGCCATCGCGAGGGCGTGGCAATCGACTTCGAATGTGCTCCGGACGAGACCTTCCAGGTGCATCCGCAGAACGGCCTTCTGGTCCACGCCAATAACTTCCTCAGCCCCGTCGCGCTCAGCAAGCTGAAGGACACCGGCATCTTCAATACGCCTGACAGTCTCTACCGCGACATCCGCGTTCGCGATCTGCTCCAGCCTCACATCGGCAGCATCACCTTCGACGCCGTCAAGAATGCGCTGTTCGACGAGTTTGCCTATCCCTGGTCGGTCTGCCGCCCGCCGCGCCGCAACCTCAGCAACAATCTCAGTGCCACCGTCGCGATGATCCTGATGGAACCGGCGAGCGGGCTGATGCAGGCCGCGCCGCTGCCGGCGCTCAATCGCGAGTTCACCAGCTACCGGCTCGAGATCGACGAGATCGGGCGCGCCGCCTTCGAGCGGTCGGCTGCGGCGGGGGCTGCGTGATGCGCCGGCGTCGGCCATCGCCGGCATGGGCGGTTGGTCTCGCCGCATTGGCCCTGCTGGCCATGCTGGGGAAGGCCGGTGCAGAAACACTGTTGAGAACGCGGCTCAACGCCGATATCCGATCGACCGATCCCGGTACCAATCGCGACGCCAACACCGACGGCGTGATCGCGCATGTGGTGGAAGGGCTGGTCGCTTTCCGTGACGACACTTCGATCGGCCCGATGCTGGCCGACAGCTGGAGCGTTTCGAACGAAGGCAAGACCTACACGTTCCGCCTGCGCCAGGGTGTCAAGTTCCACAATGGCGCCACCATGACCGCGGATGACGTGACCTGGTCGCTGAAGCGCTGGCTCGACCCGGCAACGCAATGGCGCTGCCTGTCTGAATTCAGCGCCACCGGAATCGCGCGGATCGAGAAGATCGAGGCGCCGGATCCGCTCACCGTTGTCATCACGCTCGATCAACCGACCGCCTTGTTTCTCCCGACCCTGGCGCGTCCCGATTGCGGCCAGACCGCAGTCATCCATCGCGATTCCGTCGGCGCGGACGGCAAATGGATCGCCCCGATCGGCACCGGCCCGTTCAGGCTCGCCGAGTGGAAGCGCGGACAATATGTCGATGTCGTCCGCTTCGACGGCTACGTCTCGCGCAGCGAGCCGCGTAACGGCTACACCGGTGCCAAGGACGCCAAGGTCGATCGCGTGCGCTTCAATGTGATCCCGGACAGCTCGGCTGCGAAGGCGGGGTTGCTCAGCGGCTCGCTCGACGTCATCATGAGCCTGTCGATCCCCGATCTCGAAGAGCTCAAATCGCGTCCCGAGGTGCAGCTCAGCATCACGCCCGCGCTCGGCCTCACCGGCATCCTGTTCCAGACCAAAGACCCGCTGCTGAAGGACGTGCGGATCCGCCGCGCCATTGCGCTGTCGATCGACACCGCGCAGATCGTCGACGCCGTGATGATGGGCACCGCGCGTCCGAACAATTCCGCGCTTCCGCTCGGCAGCCCGTTCTATAGTGAGACGCAGTCGCACGGTTATGCGCAGAATATCGCGGAAGCCAAGAAGCTGCTGCTGGAGGCCGGCTATCGCGGCCAGCCGATCAAGATGATCACCAACAAGCGCTACAGCTTCGTGTTCGACTCCTCCGTGCTGGTGCAGGCGATGGCGCAGACCGTCGGCATCAATATCGAGCTCGAGGTGATGGACTGGGCGGCGCAGCTCGATCGCTACAACCGCGGCGACTACCAGTCGATGGCCTTTACCTATTCGGCGCGGCTCGATCCCTCCTTGAGCTTCGAGATGCTGACCGGGCCGAAAGCGACGCAGCCGCGCAAGGTCTGGGACAATCCGGAGGCGCAGGACCTACTGCGCCGGTCGATGATGATCGACGACGCCGCGAAGCGGCAGGCGCTGTTCGACGACATGCACAAGCGCTTCATCGCCGACGTGCCGATGATCGTGCTGTTCAACGGCGCCGAGCTGACGGCGCTGCGCAAGGGCATCAAGGGCTATGCCGGCTGGCTTTATCCGCAGCCGCGGTTCTGGGGCGTCACGGTCGAGTAGGGCGGCGCCATGTTGGGTTACCTCGCAAGACGGCTGGCCATGACGATCCCGACGCTGCTGCTGGTCGCGATCGCCGTGTTTGCGCTGGTCCGCCTCATCCCCGGCGATCCCGTGCAGGTGATGCTCGGCGATGCCGCAGATCCCGCGCAGGCGGCGCAGCTGCGTGCGCAGCTCGGGCTCGACCAGCCGATTCCGGTCCAGTTCATGCACTGGATCGCAAAGCTTGCGGCCGGCGATTTCGGGCACTCCATCACCAACAATCTCGCGGTGTTGCCGCTGATCCTCGACCGCTTCCAGGTCAGCGCGGTCATCGTGCTGGTGGCAGTTGGCGCGGCGGCCTGTATCGCCGTCCCGGCCGGGCTCGTTGCGGCCTGGAAGCAGAACAGCCTGCTCGATCTCTCCGTCGTCGGCGGCGCCACGCTGCTGTTGTCGATCCCGAGCTTCTGGCTCGGCCTGCTGCTGCTGCTCCTGTTCGGGCTCAAGCTGAAATGGCTCCCGGTGATCGGCTACGTGCCCTTTGCGGAGAACTTCTGGCAAGCGGCGACCTTCATCGTGCTGCCGATCGCGACGCTCACCATGGTGGAGATCGGCGTGCTCACGCGCATGGCGCGTGCCGCCTCCATCGAGGTGCTGCGGCTCGAATATGTCACGCACGCGCGCGCCAAGGGCGTGCCGGAATGGCGCGTGCTTGCCCGGCACGTCCTGCCCAACGCGTTCGCGCCGACCTGGACGCTGATCGGCCTCGTGCTCGGCCATCTCCTCGGCGGCATCGCCGTGATCGAGACCGTGTTCACGCTCCCTGGCCTCGGCCGGCTCCTGGTCGATTCCATCTTCGCGCGTGACTATCCGGTGGTGCAGGGCTGCCTGCTGTTCACCGCCGTGATCTACGTCGTGGTCAACCTCATCGTCGATCTTTGCTATCCGTTGTTCGATCCCAGGGTGACGATGGCATGAGGATGCGCGCCAACACTGCGATCGGCGGCGCCCTCATGGCGCTGCTGCTCGGCGCGGCCGCCACCGGAGCCTTCTGGACGCCGTTCGACCCGCTGCGCATCAATCTGCGCGCGCGGCTCCAGGCACCGTCGCCCGTTCACTGGCTCGGCACCGATGAATTCGGCCGCGACGTGCTGAGCCGCATCATGGTCGGCGCGGGCGCCAGCGTCGTGATTGCGCTGCTCACGGTGCTGCTGGCGATTGCGGCCGGCATGGTGATCGGCTGCACGGCCGGTTACATCCGCGGCTGGGCCGACCGCGTCATCATGGCGGTCAACGACGCGCTGCTCGCGTTCCCCGGCATCCTGCTGGCGCTGGCCGTGATGATCGTGGTCGGTGCCAACAAGGTCGGGCTCATTCTGGCGTTGGGTCTCGCCTATATCCCGTCGGTCGTCCGCGTGGTGCGGGGCACGGTGCTGTCGATCCGCGAGAAGGAGTATGTCGAGGCTTCGCGTGTCATCGGCAATTCCGAGGTCTATTCGATGATCCGCCATGTGATGCCGAATGCGATTGCGCCGGTTGCGGTGCTCGCGACCAGCATGTTCGGCTGGGTGCTGCTGGCCGAGAGCGCGCTGAGCTTCCTCGGCCTCGGCGTGCCGCCGCCGGCGCCGACCTGGGGCAATATGCTGGCGGCGAGCCGTCCGTTCATGGAGACGGCGGCCTGGCTCTCGATCGCGCCGGGCCTCTGCATCGCGCTGACGCTGCTCGGCATCAACCTGCTCGGCGATTCCCTGCGCGATCGCCTCGACCCCAGGATGGCGCACGGATGACGCTGCTGTCGGTCGAGGATCTCCGTATCGAAGTGTCGGCCAGCAAGGCCGTGATCGTGGAGGGCGTCTCCTTCGCGGTCGAGCGCGGCGAGTTCCTCGCCGTCGTCGGCGAATCCGGTAGTGGCAAGACGGCGGCCGCGCGCGCCGTGCTCGGCCTGCTGCCATCGGGTCTTCGCAAGGCAGGCGGCCAGATCGTGCTCGACGGCATCGACCTCGCCAGCGTCTCTGCGCGACAGATGCGGGCGCTGCGCGGGCCGACCGTTGGCATGGTGTTTCAGGAGCCGATGGTCTCACTCAACCCCGCCATCAGCGTCGGCGCGCAGATGGCGGAGGGGCTTGGCCTGCATGAGCGGCTTGGCAAACGCGAGATCCGGCGCCGCTGCCTCGATATGCTCGCGCGGGTTCAGATCCGCGATCCCGAGCGAACTTTTGACGCCTATCCGCACGAATTCTCCGGCGGCATGCGCCAACGCATCATGCTCGCCTCGGTGATGCTGCTGAAACCGAAGCTGCTGATCGCGGACGAGCCGACCACGGCGCTGGACACGCTGACCCAGCGCGAGGTGCTCGACCTCATGGTCGGGCTCGCCCGCGATCACGGCACGTCGGTGATGCTGATCACCCACAATCTTGGCCTCGTGTCGCGCTATGCGCAGCGCGCGCTGGTGTTGCGCCAGGGCAGGATGGTCGAGACCGGAACGACGCGGCAAATCCTGTTCTCGCCGCGCGACGCCTATACCAAACGGCTGGTCGAGGCCTTGCCGCGCCGCGGCGCCACGACCAAAGCGCGGCAGGGCGGCGAACCCCTCGTCAGCGTGCGGGGCCTCGAAGTCGGCTTCGCCGGGCGGCAGCGATTGTTCCGGCGCGATGCCGGCGTCCGGGCCGTCAACGGCGTCGATCTCGACATCGCCGCAGGCGAAACAGTCGCGGTGGTCGGCGGCAGCGGCTCGGGCAAGACCACGCTCGGCCGCGCCATGCTGCGTCTCATTCCGACCTCGGGCGGAGAGATCAGGTTTCGGGGCAGGGACGTCACGTCAAGTGTCGACCGCGACTTCCGCCTCGCCTCGCAACTGGTGTTCCAGGATCCCTATTCCTCGCTCGATCCACGGATGCGCGTCGGCGAGATCGTCGCCGAGCCGTTGCGCCACGTGCCGCAATTGACGGCGAGCGAGCGCGACAAGCGCATGGAAGCGATGCTGGAGGAGGTCGGGCTTGTGGGCCTCGGCAAGCGCTGGCCGCACGAATTGTCCGGCGGTCAGCGCCAGCGGATCGCGATTGCGCGTGCCATCGTGCGCGAGCCGGCCTTCGTCGTGGCGGACGAGCCGGTCTCGGCGCTCGACATGACCATCCAGGCCCAAGTGCTGAAGCTGCTCGCGCGGCTTCAGGCGCAATACGGCTTCGCCTGCCTGTTCATCAGCCACGATCTCGCCGCCGTCGAGCAGGTCGCCGACCGGGTGGTGGTGATGCAGGGCGGGCGGATCGTCGAGCAGGGATCGCGTGACGAGATCTTCGATCGTCCGCAGCATGACTACACCAAGGCGCTGCTCGCGGCGGCGCCCGTGCTGGACTTTGCGAGGGCGGCAACGGCGCGCGCCTCGGGCTAAGCGGGATCTTGCGTATGAATCGTCTTGTCGTTGCGTTGTGTCTGATGCTCGTCTCGCTATCGACGACCCGTGCCGAGAGCGTTCTGCGCAGCATGGTCACGACTGATATCCGCGGCCTGATGCCGGGTAACAGTCCTGATGACAACACCGGTCTTGTGCTTCAACAGATCTACGAAGGCCTCGTCGCCTGGCGTGGCGACGGCACCGTCGCCCCGATGCTGGCGAAGGCGATCGAGACGTCGGCGGACGGGCGGACCTACACCTTTACGCTGCGCGAGGGCGTGACCTTCCACAACGGTGCACCCCTGACCTCGCGGGAGGTGGTCTGGACATGGGACCGCTTCCTCGATCCGAAATCCGCCTGGCCGTGCCGGGCCAATTTCGACGGCACGCGAAAGATCAGGATCGTCGAGGTCGCCGCGCCGTCGCCGGAGCAGGTCGTGTTCCGGCTGGCCGAGCCGAGCGGCGCCCTCCTCAGCACGATGGCACGGGCCGATTGCGACGGCACCGGCATCGCGCATCCGGATTCGGTCGGCGTCGACGGCGCCTGGCAGAAGGCGATCGGCACCGGTCCGTTCAAGCTCGCCGAATGGCGCCGCGGTCAGTTCATCGAGCTCACCCGCAACGAGGCCTATGCGGCGCGCGGCGAGCCGGCCGACGGACTCGCCGGAGCCAAGCTTGCCAAGGTCGATCGTGTCAGGCTGTCCGTCGTTCCCGATCCGGCGGCGGCGAAGGCCGCGATCCAGTCGGGCAATCTCGACCTCTGGCCGTCGATGGATCCGAAATTTGCAGGCGAGCTGAAGTCGGCGGGTCTTGCGATCGCATCGTCGTCGGTCGCCTCGCTGAATGCGATCGTGATGCAGACGAATGATCCGCTGCTCAAGGACAAGCGCATCCGCGGCGCCATTGCCGCCGCGCTCGATTATCCCAGCATGAGCGAGAGCCTCACCGACGGCTATGCCAAGCCGAGCACCTCGCTGGTGCCGCTTTCGAGCCGCTACTACGGTGCGGTCGAGCAGGCCGGCAACGGCCTCGACATTGCGCGCGCAAGGAAGCTCCTGACTGAGGCGGGCTACAAGGGCGAGCCGATCAGGATCACCACCAATTCGCGCTTTCCTGTCATGAACGACGTGGCCGTGCTGGCGCAGGCGATGGCGCAACAGGCCGGCCTCAACCTCAGCGTCGAGGTCGTGGAATTCGCCACCCAGCTCAGCCGCTACAACAAGGGCGACTATCAGCTCATGGTGTGGAACTACACGCCCTATCTCGATCCCGCGTTCGGCCTCGATCGCTTCGTCGGAGACAAGGCCGCGCAGCCGGACAAGGTCTGGGGCAATCGCGATGCGATCGAGCTGCTTGCGAAGCTGATGGAAACGGCCGCGCCCGAGGCGCGTCAGCCGCTATTCGATGCGCTTCACAAGCTCTTCGTCGATGACGCGCCGATGATCGTGTGGAGCTCCGGCGTCAACGTCTCGGCGGTCTCGCCCGCCGTGCGCGGCTATGCGCCATGGGCCGGCCGCAAACCCCGCTTCTGGAACGTCGAGGTTGTCAGATGATCTCCCTTGCCCAGCGCAAACATCATGCCTGGCCGGACGGCGCGCGCTGCGTCGTCGGCCTCACGCTCGATTTCGACGGCACGTCGCTGGAACGCGGCCGCGGCCAGTTGCCGCTCGGCGCCCGCTCGCACGGCCGCTATTCCGCCAAATGCGGCATCCCGCGCTTCGTCGACATGTTCACGCGGCACGACGTGCCCTGGACGTTCTATGTCTCGGGCTATGATGCCGAGGAGAGCCCGGATCTCGTTCGCGACATCTCGCGATCGGGCATCGAGATCGGCTCGCACGGCTACTTTCACGAGGGCGTCGATCCCGGCGAGGCCGAGCCGGAGCTGCTGGAGCGCACGCACCGGCTGCTTACGGAGATCACCGGCATTGCGCCGAGGGGATGGCGCTCGCCGTCCGGGCACAAGACCGCGCGCACGCTGCGCAAGCTCCGCGAGCTCGGCTATGTCTACGATTCCAGCGACAAGGATTTCGACCTGCCTTATCTCGCGCGCTACGACGGCGAGGAGCGCAGCGACTATGTCTGCCTGCCCAACAACACCTCGAGCCTCGACGATTTTCCGTTCTACCGCGTCAGCTACACGCCGCCGTCGGAAGTGCTCGCGCATTGGCAACAGGAGTTCGACGCCATCTACGCGGAGGGCGGCTATTACAACCTGACCTTCCACCCGCGGGTCGGCTATGGCTCCGGCTCGCCCGCGCGGGTCGCGGCGGTCGAAGGGCTCATCAACTACGCAAAGCGGCACGAAGGCGTGCGCTTTGTCGGCATGCTGGAGCTGGCGGAATGGTGCCTGAATCGTCCGACCGATTGGCGCCGGGACTGGAGCGGACAATGACCAGATCCATCGTGCCGGTTGTCGTGACCGTCAACCTCCAGGGCAAGACGGTCGAATTGACGCAGGCTGGCGAGGACGCCTTGTTCGGCCGTGCCTCGTACGGAAAATACGCCTATGCGGTCGGCTGCGAGCGGCTGTTCGGCCTGCTCGATCGCCACGGCATCAAGTCCACCGCGTTCGTTCCCGGCGCGGAAGCGGAGGCGAACCCGGCCTATATTGCCGCGCTCGCCGGCCGCGGGCATGAGATCGCCGCGCACGGCTGGGCGATGGAGGAGATGGACGCGGCTGACATCGACGAGCGGGCGCTGCTGGAACGCGCGCATGCGGCGCTGTCGCGGATCGTCGGCCGCGCGCCGCGCGGCTTTCGGGCTCCGCATGGCCGCCTGACGGAGCGTACGCTCGGCCATCTCGCCGACCTCGGCTATCGCTATGATTCCAGCTTCCAGGACGACGACCAGCCCTACCGGCTAGATGCCGATGGCGGCCGCGGCATGGTCGAGGTGCCGCATGCGGAGATCCTGATCGACGCGACGCTCTACGGCCAGCGCCAGACCCACGATCGCGTCATCAAGATGTGGCGCGAGGAGATCGAGGCGATGCATCGCGAGCGCTGCCTGATCACGCTGACACTGCATCCGCGCAGCGACTATGGCAGCGCGCGGGCGAGCCGCATTGCCGCCCTTGACGGCCTGCTGACCTGGCTGCGTGGTCTCGATGGTGTTGCGTTTCTCACCTGCGGGGAGGTCGCTGATCGATCGGGGTCTTGAACCTGGCGGCATCGGTCACGGCATGCGGGATTTTGCCAGCACGCAGTGAATGCCCTTGTTGCCGTCGACCAGCTGCGTGACCCGCAGGTCTGCGGCGATCGAGCAGAGCGTATAGGCATCCTGCGCGCTGAGGCCGCTGTGCTCGCGGATCAGCGCGATCATGTCGCGCAGCGCAGCCTTGGCTGCATCGTCGAGGTCCTCGTCAAAGCCCATGGTGATCCAGTCGGACGCCGTCTCGGCGCGCGGCGAGGCGAGGCGAAGATCGCGGCGGACGTGGAACTCGAAGGTGCCGGTGAGCGCCGCCTCGATCGCGGTCAGGCAGACTTCGCCATCGCCCTGGAGCGCGTGGCCGTCGCCGGCGGAGAACAGCGCGCCCGGCACGAAGACCGGAAAATACAGCGTGCTGCCGGCGCCGAGCTCCTTGTTGTCCATGTTGCCGCCGAACGCCCGCGGCTCCTTCGAGGACAATCGGCCCCAGGTCGGCGGCGGCGCGACGCCGAAATTGCCGAAGAAGGGGGAGAGCGGCAGCTCCTGTCCCCAGGGCAGTTTTGCGACGTTGCGCGCGCGGTCCAGCGGAATGTGAATGCGGCGGAACTCGGGAAAATCCTCAGGCAAGGTGCCGAGCGTCGGGACCTGGAGATTCCAGCCCCAATTGCAGCGCAGCTCGATGCTCTGGACGCGCACTTCGAGGACGTCGCCGGGCTCGGCGCCCTCGATGTGGATCGGTCCGGTGAGAAGGTGCGGGCCCGGACCGCGGAACGCGCTTGCCAGCACCTCCGCATGTCCGGGCACGCTGTCGAAGCCGAGCGAGGGATCGGGCAGATCGTCCGGCTCGCCCGACAGGGTCTCGATGGTGACGCGGTCTCCGGATGCGATCCGGAGCACCGGCTTCAGACGTCCGTCCCAGAGTCCCCACTGGACGTTTCCGGGGGTGGATCGCAGGACGAAGTCCATGATCTGACGCTACCTTCCCGCGCTGCTCGCAACGATCGAGGAGGGCGACGTGACGTGCTTGCCCAGCGCAAGATAGACCAGCCCCGAGACCCCGATCCCGAACAGCCAGCTCAGATCGGCCCCGCCCAGGAGGTTGATCGAGACCGGCCCCTGGAGCGCGCCGACGAGGCCGTCTTCCACCAGCCATCCGGCGACGAGGCCGGCGAAGAACGCGATCATGCCGGCCCAGTTGATGTCGCCATAGGCGCTGGTCTCCGGCGAGCGGTAGAGCTCGGCGACGTCGATCTTGCCCTTCCGCTTGAGGAAGAAATCCGCAAGCACCACGCCGGCCCACGGGCTCATCCACAACAACAGGCTGATCATCCAGTTGTCGAACGCTTTCGCAAAGGACGGCGCGAAGATGAAGTACAGCGTCACCAGATAGCCGGCGACGCCGACGATGACGGTGAGCCAGAAGCGCGAGAGCTTCAGCCCCGCGCTCAGCGCCGCCAGTGTCGCCGAGTAGACGTTGAGGATGTTGGTGGCGATCGGGCCATGCAGCACCATCAGCAGGACGAGGATGCTGACCGGTCCGCCGAACACCGCACTGACCATCTTTGCGGGATCGGTGTCCAGCGTCGTCGAGGCGATGGTCGCGCCGAGAATGCCGAGCCAGACCGTCGGCACGAACATGCCGATATAGCTGTACCAGAACACGGATTTCGACGGCACGCTTTTCGGCACGAAGCGCGAATAGTCGGAGGCCCAGGTGACCCAGGAAATGCCCCAGCCGACACCGATCGCGGTCATCAGCAGGGTCAGCATCGCCAGATGCGCGCCCGGCGGCAGCGACGTCGTGAGGCCCCAGTTGACGACGCCGGGGCGCGTCCAGGCCAGAATGCTCATCAGCACCATGATGGCGATGGTGGGCGGCACGGTGTATTTCTCGAAGGTGCGGATCGCGTAGAACCCGTAGACGCCGATCAGGACCTGCGCCGCCATCACCAGCGTGATGATGACGATCTCGATCAGCCAGGTGTCGGGCACGCCGAACTGGCCGAGAATGCCGATCGAAACCTTCACCGGGAAGTAGGTGTTCACGCCGATCCAGCCCAGCGTCATCACGAACATCAGGATGCTGGGCAGGTAGGCGCCGCGGACGCCGAACGCGGACCGGCTCAGTACCATCTGGTTGACGCCGGTCTTGTGCCCCATCACCGTGAAGGTCGCGAAGATCGCGCAACCGACGATGTTCCCGAGCACGATGACCGCGATCGTCTCCATCAGTCCGAGCTTCAGGATGATGCCGAGCGCGCCGAGCGCCCAGTTGACCGGCGCGATGTTGGCGCCGGCCCAGATCCACATTTGCTGCGGTCCGGTCGAGTCCCGGTCCGCATCGGGAATTGGCTCGATGCTGTGAATATCAGCGCGAAGTTCGGAATCCGTCATGACATCCCCCAATACGAAGCACGCTGCGTATCGCCGCAGCATAAATCGTGCCATTGGTTGCACAGCCGCCGGAGCGGGGCGTGCGCCGATGCCGGATGCAATGTGGTTCGCGCCGGATTGCTGTTGAAATTTCAAATGCGATCGACGTCACGCGCAGGCTTGTATCGGCTCATGTCGAGCCACCTGTTTGCGACCCGGCGACCGGCGCGGAGGCTCAGGGTCTTGCGCGTGCGAGCAGCGGTACGATGATAAATTGGGCAGCCCAACTCAAAAGTGCAGCAGCCGCTTCTAGTCGAATAGGGCAGCGGCGCTGTCGCGGCTGGGATTGCCGGCCACGATGCGCTGCATCATTTCGATGAAGAGCGCCTGTTCCCGCTCGCTCAAATCGCCGAGGGTCGCACGATGCGCCCGTCGCGCCGCGCCCTCGATCTTGACCAGCAGGGCGGCGCCGGCAGGCGTCAGGCGGCACAACCGCGCGCGGCGATCGTCCTTGTTGATGGCGCGCTCGACCAGACCTCGTGCGGCGAGCCGCTTCAGCGCGCCGGTCGTCGTCGTTCGATCGAGGGCGATATCGGCCGCCAAAGTGGTCTGATCGGCGGTTTCGCGTGCCGCCAGCGCCGAGAGCAAGCTGTATTGCAGCGGCGTGACCTCGAACGCACCGCACGCTTCCTGAAACAGCGCGACATGAATCTGGTGCAGCCGCCGGATCAGATAGCCGGGACGTT
The DNA here is from genome assembly GCF_900113725.1 of Bradyrhizobium sp. cf659. Lineage (NCBI taxonomy): Bacteria > Pseudomonadati > Pseudomonadota > Alphaproteobacteria > Hyphomicrobiales > Nitrobacteraceae > Bradyrhizobium > Bradyrhizobium sp. cf659. The sequence goes on along the minus strand of NZ_FOQJ01000001.1, from coordinate 1,793,233 downwards.
GCGACAATGGCCAGGGGCGGTGCTTGCCCCCGCTGCGACGCGTCTTCCCTTGCCGCAATGCACGCTCTCCCAAGCTGGAACCCCGCCGCGCTTAGCTCGATTCGAGTGCGCCCGCCACCTTCAGATCATGGCACGAAGCTTGCTTTTGTCAAAATGCGAAGCATGCTTCGTATTTCCGGGGCGAAGCAATCGCCGCCGTGAGGAGAGGAGAGCGCCATGTCCATCACTGCCAGCTTCGACCTTCTGCTGCGCGGCGGTCGCGTGATCTGTCCGGCCTCGGGCGTGGACGGCATCAGGGACGTCGCCATCCGCAGCGGCAAGATCGCCGCGGTCGCGCCGGACATCCTGCCGACGAGTGCGAAGGAGGTCGTCGATGTCGGCGGCAAGCTCGTGCTGCCCGGGCTGATCGACACCCATGCGCATGTCTATCAATATGTCTCCGGCCGCTTCGGCATGAACCCCGACATGGTCGGCGTGCAGTCGGGCGTGACGACGGTGATCGACCAGGGCGGTCCGTCCTGCATGACGCTGCCGGGCTTTCGTCATTTCATCGCCGAGCCGTCCCATACGCGCGTCTATGCCTTCCTGTCCGCCTATCTCGTCGGCGGACTGGAGGGACATTATTATCCGCAGCTCTACAGCCCCGATGGTGTCGACATCGATGCGACCGTCAAGGCGGCGACGGCCAATCTCGACATCGTGCGCGGCATCAAGGCCCATGCCGAGATCGGCGGCTTCGCGCGCTGGGGCATCCGTGTCATCGAGATGGCGGCGGAGATCGGCAAGCGCGCCGATCTGCCGGTGTATGTGCATTTCGGCCAGCTCTGGGGCCTGCCCGAGAGCGGCGCCAATGGCGAGGATGCCGATACGATCCTCACGCGCGTGATCCCGCTCTTGCGCGAGGGCGACGTTCTCGCCCATCCGTTCACGCGCCACCCCGGCGGCTTCGTCAACCGCGAGGGCGAGGTGCATCCGGTGATCCAGGCGGCGCTCGATCGCGGCCTCAAGGTCGATGTCGGTCACGGCAGCCATTTCTCGTACCGGCTCGCGAAGAAGGCGATCGCCGCCGGCATCATTCCGACCACGCTCGGCGCCGACATTCACGGCTACAACACCCATGTGCCCGCGCCGGCCGGGACGCCCGACCAGCACGAGGACGAGGAGAACCATCCCTTCGCGGGGCAGGCCAAGTTCAGCCTGGTCCAGGCGATGAGCTCGATGATGGCGCTCGGCCTGTCGCTGGAGCAGGTGGTGCCGATGGTCACCTCCAATCCCGCCAAAATGCTCGGCCGCAGCGCGGAGATCGGCGCGCTCAAGGTCGGCATGGACGCCGACGTCTCCGTGCTCGCGGAGAAGAACGGCCGCTTCGTCCTTGCGGACAACGAGAAGAACGAGGTGATCGCCGAGCGGCTGCTTCAGCCGGCCTTCTGCCTGCGCGCCGGCACGCGCTTCGACGCGGTCGCGCCGATCCTGCCGCAGGCCGTCGCGGCGTAAGGCCAGGCGGTGAAGGAGAACGCGGAGTTGCGCAACGAGCGAGAGTTTCCTTCAGGCAGATCCGGGCAGGGCGTGGGCGCACGGCTGCCGCGGAAGGAGGATGATCGCCTGATGCGCGGCCGCGGCCAGTTCGTCGCCGACATCAGGCTTGCGGGTCTTCAGGACGTCGCCTTTGTGCGCAGCCCGCTGGCGCATGCACGCATCCGCGGTATCCACGTGCCCGAGCGTCATCGTGGCAGCGTCTTCACGGCAGCGGATCTCGTCGGCATCAAACCGATCCGCGCGGTCTCGGGGCTTCCGGGTTTCAAGATCTCGGAGCAGCCCGTGCTCGCCACCGGCAAGGTGCGCCAGGTCGGCGAGCTCGTCGCCATGTGTCTCGCGCCGACGCGGGCCGAGGCGGAGGACATCGCGGCCTCCGTGACGCTGGATCTGGAGGAGCTGCCCGCGATCACCGACATGCTGAAAGCGCGCGAGCCGGGCGCGGTGCTGGTGCACGAGCATTGGGGCGACAACGTCTTCCTGGAGACCAATTACGAGGTCGACATCTCCGCCGCGCTCGACGCGCCGATCAAGGTGACGCGGGAGATTTCGACCGCGCGGCAGTGCATGTCGCCGCTCGAAGGCCGCGGCGTGGTTGCGACCTTCGATTCCAGACTCGATCAGCTCACGCTGCATTCGGCCGCCCAGATGCCGCATATCACGCGCAGCGGTCTTGCCGAATGCCTCGGCATGGAGGAGGGCCAGATCCGCGTCATCTCGCCCGACGTCGGTGGCGGCTTCGGGCATAAGGGGATTTTGCTGCCCGAGGAGGTCTGCCTGTCCTGGCTGACGATGCGCTGCGGCCATCCCGTGCGCTGGACTGAGGATCGCCGCGAGCATCTCGTCGCCAGCTCCAATTGCCGCGAGCATCATTACAAGATCACGGTCTATGCTAACAGCGACGGGACGTTGCGCGGCATCGATTGTGAGGCGACGGTCGATTCCGGCGCCTACTCGTCCTATCCGTTCTCCGCCTGTCTCGAAGCCGCGCAGGTCGCAAGCATCCTGCCCGGTCCCTACAAGATGCCGGCCTATCGTTGCCGCACCTTCTCGGTTGCAACCAACAAATGTCCGATCCTGCCGTATCGCGGCGTCGCCCGCACCGGTGTCTGCTTTGCGCTGGAGTTGATGCTCGACCTCGTGGCGGCCGAAGCCGGGCTCGAGCCCGGCGACGTGCGGCTGCGCAATCTGGTGCAGCCGGAGCAGATGCCGTTCGACAACATTACTAAGAAGCATTTTGACAGCGGCGACTATCCGGAGGCGATGCGGCGCGCGCTCGCCGCGATCGACGTCGAGGCTATTCGCGCGAGGCAAAGCCGGGGCGGGGCTGACGGCCGCCGCATCGGCGTCGGCGTCTCCATCTATTGCGAGCAGGCGGCGCACGGCACCTCGGTCTATTCCGGCTGGGGCATCCCGATGGTGCCGGGCCATGAGCAGGCATCGGCGCGGCTGACGCCGGACGGCGGCCTCGAGCTGCGCGTCGGCGTGCATTCGCACGGGCAGGGCATGGAAACGACGCTCGCCCAGGTCGCGCATGAAATGCTGGGGATAGACGTCGCAAAAATCCGCATCATCCTCGGCGATACCGCGATGACGCCCTATTCGACGGGCACCTGGGGTTCGCGCTCGATGGTCATGGCCGGCGGTGCGGTGGCCACGGCCTGCCGCGAGCTCGGCGAACGCGCAAGGCGCATTGGTGCCAAACTGCTGCAGCACGATCCGGCTTCGGTCGTCCTGCAGAATGGCGAGGTGCGCGGCGTCAATGGCAGCGTCAGCCTGAAGGCGATTGCTCACACCTGGTATCGTCGCCCGCAGGATCTGCCTGTTGACGTCGATTCCGGCGGGCTCGAGGTGACGCAAGGTTACAAGCCCGTGCGCGACAGCGGGACGTTCAGCTACGCCGCGCATGCGGCCGTCGTCGCGGTCGACCCTGATGTCGGCGAGGTCGAGATCCTCGACTACGTGATCGTCGAGGACGGCGGGGTGCTGGTCAACCCGATGGTGGTTGACGGCCAGATCTATGGCGGCCTCGCCCAGGGCATCGGCACCGCGCTCTACGAGGAAATGCCGTTCGATGCCTCCGGCCAGCCGCTGGCGACGACGCTCGCCGACTATCTGCTGCCCGGCGCGACCGAGGTCCCGGCGGCGCGTCTCGATCACATGGAGACGCCGTCGCCCTACACGCAGTTCGGCGTGAAGGGCATCGGCGAGGGCGGTGCGATTGCGCCGCCCGCCGCGATCGCCAATGCCGTCAACGACGCGCTGCGCCCGCTCGGTGTCGAGCTGATGCAGTCGCCAATCACGCCGCATCGTGTCGTCGCAGCCGTGCTGGCCGCGCGCGCGGCCGAACGGAGCGCGGCATGAAGCCGGCGCCGTTCAGCTACGAGCGCCCGCGCGATCTCAATTCGGCACTGTCGATGCTGGCAGCGGCAGGCGGATCGGCGAAGATCATCGCCGGTGGCCAGTCGCTCGGGCCCATGCTCAATCTGCGGCTGGTGCAGCCGGAGCTGATCGTCGACATCTCCGGCCTTGCCGAGCTCAAGCAGGCCGGGCTTTCCGGCGGCGAACTGGTGCTCGGGGCCCTGGTGACGCATGCCGACATCGAGGATGGGCGCACGGCCGACGTGACCCGCGGCGCCATGCGCGGTGTCGCGGCCAACATCGCCTATCGCGCCGTGCGCAACCGCGGCACGATCGGCGGCTCGCTCAGCCATGCCGATCCCGCCGCGGACTGGGTTTCCGCGCTCGCGGCCTTGGGTGCGCGCGTCACGCTGCGCAGTCTTGCCGGTGCGCGCTCGATGGCGATCGAGGCCTTCGTCGTCGGCGCGCTGGAATCGGCGCTGCACGCCGGCGAAATCGTCGAGGCGATCCATGTGCCGGCCCGCGCCGTCTCGGCGCATTGGGGCTATGCCAAGAGCTGCCGCAAGACCGGCGAGTTCGCCCATGCCATTGGCGCGGTCCTTGTCGATCCCGCCGCCGCCTCGGCGCGCGTCGTGATCGGCGCGATCGATACAGTGCCGATCGTCGTGGCCGATGCGGCGGAGCTGTTCGGCGGCCGGATTGCGGCCGACTACAAGCAGCGTTTCGACATCAGGGTCGCCGACACTCTTCTGATGAACGCCGGCATCGACGATGCCGCGCAGCGCCATATCCATGTCAGCGTGTTGAAGCGCGCCGTCCTGGAGGCCGCCGCATGAACACGATCGCGCTTCATGTCAATCGCCGTGCGGTGGAGGTATCGGCCGAGCCGCGCACCAGCCTTGCCGATTTCGTGCGCGACAAACTCGACCTGACCGGCACGCATCTCGGCTGCGAGCACGGCGTTTGCGGTGCCTGCACCGTGCTGCTCGACGGCGTGCCGGCGCGCTCCTGCATCACCTATGCGGTGGCCTGCGAGGGCGCCGACATCACCACGATCGAGGGTCTCGACAAGGACGAGGTCACGACCGAGCTGCGCGCGGCCTTCACCCGGGAGCATGCGCTTCAATGCGGCTATTGCACGCCCGGCATGCTGGTTTCGGCGCGCGACCTGGTGCTGCGTCTGCCGGACGCCGACGAGCGGCGCATTCGCGTTGGCCTCAGCGGCAATCTCTGCCGCTGCACCGGCTATGTCGGGATCGTGCGGGCGGTGCAGTCCGTGATCGAAGCGAGGCGCGCGCGCAACATCGCGCCGCAGGCCGATGGCGGCCGGACCAGTCTCGGCCCCGCCGGATCGGGGCGAGCTACGTCAGGCCGAAGCGAGCCTCGGCCTGCGCGGCAGGCGGTGGCCGCGGCATCAAACCGCGCCGCAGCAAGCACCATTCCCGACTTCACCCCGGCGACCGTTCTCGATCAGCGCTTCACGCTGCAGCACCCGCCGGCAAAGGTCTTTGCGATGTTCGACGATATCGCCGGCATCGCGGCCTGCCTTCCCGGCGTATCGCTGACGGCGCCGCCAAGGCCCGAGCGCGTCGAAGGCGTGATCCGGGTCAGGCTCGGGCCGATCGCAGCAAGCTTCGAGGGGGCCGCGCGCGTCGAACGCGATCCCGCGACACTCTCCGGCCGCATCAATGGCATCGGCACCGACCAGCGCAGTCATTCGGCGACACAGGGCGAAATCCGTTATCGCCTGATCCCGCTCGATGACGGCGCGGCGACCGCCGTCGAACTGTCGATCGGCTACACGCTCACGGGCATGCTGGCGCAGGTCGGCCGTCCCGGCCTGGTGCGGGATCTCGCCAGGCGCCTGGTTGCGGAGTTCGCGGCAAATCTCGACCGCCACATGGCGGGCGCGCCGTCGGGGCAGGCGGCCCCGGCGGAGCTCAGCTTCTGGTCGCTTGCATCAGACGTTGTGCGCGCCCGGCTCGCGCGCATCCTTGGCCGCGTCTTCACCGGAAAAGGTGGAGCGGAATGACCGGCGCGCTCGCGCCGCAGAGTGACGAAGCCTGGACTGCTAGACATCAACAGCGTGGGATTTGGAGAGACAACATGACACGAGCACTCGGACTGGTTCCGGCCATCGCGCTGGCGACGGCCTTGGTCGGCGGCACGGCAGGGGCGCAGACCATCAAGATCGGTGTCAACGAACCGCTCACCGGCGCGTTCGCGGCATCCGGCACCTACGTCGTCAATGGCGCCAAGATCGCCGCCGACGAGATCAACGCCAAGGGCGGCATCCTGGGCAAGAAGATCGAGCTCGTGATCGAGGACAACAAGAGCAACCCGACCGAAGCGGCCGCCGTCGCCGAAAAGCTCATCACCAGCGACAAGGTGCCGGTCCTGATGGGCGCCTGGGGCTCGAGCCTGACGCTCGCGGTGATGCCGAAGCTGATGGAATACGAGACGCCGATGGTGGTGGAGACCTCGTCCTCGGGCAAGATCACGACGACGGGAAATCCCTTCATCTTCCGCATCTCGCCGCCCTCGGCGGTCGAGGCCGCGGCGTTCAAGGGCATCGTCGACAAGCTCGCGCTGAAGAAGGTCGACTTCCTCGTCATCAACAACGACTGGGGCCGCGGCACCGCCGAGGACTTCAGCAAGATGATGAAGGACAAGGGCATCACCATCGGCCTCGTCGAGACCATGGACCAGGGCGCGCAGGACATGAGCGCCCAGCTCTCCAAGATCAAGAGCTCGGATTCCGAGACGGTCATCGTCACGACCGCGGTCGACCAGCTGACGCTGATCTTCAAGCAGGCCGCTGCGCTCGGCCTGAAGAAGCGCATCATCACCACTGGCGGCTCGCAGAACCCCGACCAGATCATCGCCCAGGCGGGAGCCGCCGCCAACGGCACCATGCATCTGACGACCTTCCTGCCTTGGTTCCCGGACAAGACGCCGAACCCCGAGGCAACCAACTACTTCATCACGGAATGGAAGAAGCGCGGTTTCGAGTTCGCCGGCTGCACCGAAAGCTTTCGTGGCTATGACGGCATCCGCACCGCGGCGGCCGCGATCGAGAAGGCGGGCAAGGCCGAGCCGGCTGCGATCAAGGCGGCGTTCTGGGACATCAACATCAAGGGGCTCAACGGCGACATCGTGTTCCGCAAGTCCGGCCCCGAGGGCAAGGAGAGCGGGCAGAGCCAGCCGAACGTCTATCTCATCGAGATCAACGACGGCAAGGTCGAGATGAAGACGCTCTAATGTCGGCCAGTCACAGGCGAGGGCGGCGGGCAGTGTGCCCGCGGCCCATCCTTCGAGACGCCCGCCTACGGCGGGCCCTCAGGATGAGGTCGCGTTTTGCGGCGAGATATTAGACCCTCATGGTGAGGAGCCCGCCAAAGCGGGCGTCTCGAACCATGCAGGCCGAACTCATCCGGCAGCCTCCCGCTGTCGTGTGCAATAGCCCTATCTTACTACGAGTCATTCGGGAACAGCCTTGAGCGAGTTTCTCCAGCACCTGGTCAACATGCTCGTGCTCGGCGGCACCTATGCGCTGCTCGGGATCGGGCTGACGTTGATCTTCGGCATCATGAACGTGGTGAATTTCACGCATGGTGTGCTCTACACGTTCGGCGCCTACGTCATGTTCATCGTGGTGCAGCAGATCGGGCTGAACTTCTTCCTGGCGTTGCCCGTCGCCGTGCTGGCCGGCTGGCTATTGGGGGCGGCTATCGAATTGACATTGCTGCGGCCCCTGCGCGGCTCCGACATCGACACCACGATGCTGGTCATGATCGGCGCCTGGATCGCGATGCAATCGGGCACGCTGTGGATCTGGGGCGGCGTCGCCAAATCGGTGGCGACGCCGTTTCCCGAGGCACCGCTGGTGCTCGGACCTGTCTCCGTGTCCTGGCTGCGGCTGTTCGTGCTTGCCGCCGCGGCACTGCTGATCCTGGTGACGTACCTGCTGATCAACAGGACAAGCCTCGGCCGCGCGATGCGGGCAACGTTCCAGGACCACGACACGGCCTCGCTGATGGGCGTCAATGTCGACATGATCTACACCTCGACCTTCGCGATCGGCTCCAGCCTTGCCGCCGCCGCGGGCGCCCTGCTCGGGCCGGTCTATGTGATCTTCCCGCAAATGGGCGATCTCGCCGCCGTCAAGGCCTTCGCCATCGTCATCCTCGGCGGTCTCGGCAACATCACGGGCGCGGTGATCGGCGGCTTCATCCTGGCGCTCGCCGAGGAGCTTGGCGCGGGCTATGTTTCGTCCGGCTATCGCGACGCGATGGGCTTTGTGATCATCATCGCGGTTCTGATCTTCAAGCCGACCGGCCTGTTCGCACGCGCGGAGCGCGTCGGATGAGAATAGCCCTCACCATTCTCGCCGTTGCAGCCCTTGCCTCGGTGCCGCTCTGGCTGCGCGATCCCTATTTGCTGAACGCGCTGATCACGACCGGTATCTTCGTCATCGGCGCGATGAGCCTCAATCTGCTGCTCGGCTTCACCGGCCAGCTCAGCCTCGGCCACATCGCCTTCTTCGGCATCGGCGCCTATGTCAGTGCGCTGACATCGCTCGGCTTCGACGTCGGCCTGCCCGGAGGCTTTCGTCTGGTTCACGCGCCCTGGCCGCCGATCGTGGGATTCGTGCTCGCGATCGTCATCGCCGGATTGTGCGGCTATTTCGTCGGGCTGCTGTCATTCCGCGTCCGCGGCGCCTATTTCGTCATTGTCACGATCTCGTTTGCCGAGGTCGTCCGGCTGGTGGCGTTGAACTGGGTCGAGCTGACGCAAGGTCCGCTGGCACTGACCAACATTCCCTCCATCGCGCTGCCGTTGCCCGGCCTCGGTGAGCTGACGCTGCGCACCAAGCTGCAGAACTACTATCTCGTGCTGGTCGTGGCGCTCATCGCCTATCTCCTGATCGCGCGCCTCGTTCGTTCCCATTTCGGCCGCGCCATGCGCGGATTGATGGAGAATGAGACGCTCGCCGTCTCCGTCGGCATCGACGTGACCAAGACGCTGACGCTGGCGGCGGTGATCTCGGCCGCGATCGCTGGCGCCGCCGGCAGCCTTTATGCGCACTACATCCGGATCATCGATCCCGAAGTGTTTGCCTTCATCAACACCGTCACCATGGTCATCATGGTCATCAGCGGCGGCAAGGGTTCGCTGGCCGGTCCCGTCGTCGGTGGCCTGATCTTCGGGCTGCTGCCAGTCGCGCTGCGTCCGGTCATGGCGCCGGAGGCGCAGTGGATCGCCTATGGCGGCGTGCTGATCGCCATCCTGTTCGTGCTGCCGCGCGGCATCGTGCCGTCGCTCGCGCAGCGGTTGGCGAGGAGACGGAGCAGGGCGACGGCACTGGCGCCGGTGGCCCTTGCCGAGACAGCCGTCAAGGAGCGTGCGTGATGACGGCGCGCAGCGTTGCCATGACGATCGAGCAGGTCGCGGTCCGCTTCGGCGGGCTCGTCGCGATCTCCGACATGAGCTTCACCGTGGGCGAAGGCGAGATCGTCAGCCTGATCGGACCGAACGGCGCCGGCAAGACCACCGCCTTCAACGTCATGACCGGCTTTCTGGAGCCGAGTGCAGGGCGTGTCACCTATCGTGACACCGCGCTCAACGGATTGAAGCCACATCAGATCGCGGACCTCGGCCTGATCCGCACCTTCCAGCGCACCAGCGTGTTTCCCAACGACACCGTCTACGACAATCTCCTGATCGGACTGCACCGCCAGGGCCGGGTCCGGCTGCTTGACGCCATCCTTGGCCTGCCGGGGGCGCGCGCCTCGGAGCGCAAGCTGCGACAACGGGCGAGCGAGCTGATCGAATGGGTCGGTCTCGAACGCCGTGCCCACGATGCGGCCGGGTCGCTCTCCTACGGCGAGCAGCGTCTGGTCGGTGTCGCGCTGGCGCTCGCTGCGGAACCCTCGATGCTGCTGCTCGACGAACCCGTCTCGGGCATGAATGCCTCGGAGACGCACCGGTTTGTCGAGCTCATCCGCAGCATCCGCGATCGCGGCATCACGATCCTGCTGGTCGAGCACGACATGCCGATGGTGATGACGGTCTCGGATCGCATCGTGGTGCTCAACTACGGCCGCATCATCGCCGAGGGGACACCGGACGTGATCCGCAACGATCCCGCCGTGATCGAGGCCTATCTCGGACATGGAGCGGGGCGTGCTTGAGATCCGCGACATGGTGTGCGGCTATGGTGGCGTCACCGCACTGCGCGGCATCTCGCTCGACGTGAAGGCCGGGCAATTGGTGGCGCTGATCGGCGCCAACGGCGCCGGCAAGAGCACGACGCTGCGCGCGATTTCCGGCCTCGTGCCACCGCGCTCCGGGCAGATGCGGTTCGAGGGCATCGACATCACCGGGGCGAGGCCCCCGCGTGTGCTGGCGAGCGGGATCGCACATTGTCCGGAAGGGCGGCGCGTGTTTCCGCATATGAGCGTCGAGGAAAATCTCGACATGGGGGCTTACCTCCGTCGTGGTTCAGGCGAGATCGCAGCCGATCGCGATCGCATCTACACGGAATTTCCGCGGCTCGCCGAGCGGCGCCGGCAGGCGGCGGGCACGCTGTCCGGCGGCGAGCAGCAGATGCTCGCGATCGGGCGTGCGCTGATGTCGCGGCCGCGGCTGGTCATGTTCGACGAGCCCTCGCTCGGCCTTGCCCCCAACATCGTCGAGCGCACCTTTGCGATCATCCGCGGCATCCGCGATGCCGGCACCACGGTGCTGCTGGTCGAGCAGAACGCGTTCGCCGCGCTGGAGATGTGCGACCACGCCTATCTGCTCGAGAACGGCCGCATCGTGCTGTCCGGTGCCGGCTCTGAGCTGATCGAGAACGAGCATGTGCGGAAGGCCTATCTCGGTGGATGATCCGGCGGTCCGTCCGGACGAGCCGGCGTGGATTCCGGTCTGTGACCTCAGCCGGCTGAAGGCAGAGACGATCGTCCGCGTCGCCGGGCGCGACCTGCTCGTGATCTGGAACGAGGGCGATGTCATCGCCTGCGCACGCGCGTGCCCGCACGAGCAGGCGGATCTCGGCTTGGGGCAGGTGGCGGCGGGGCGGCTGTATTGCCCGCGCCATGCGGCGTCGTTCGATTTGCGCGACGGGGCAATTACAGCGGGCTGGCCAAGTCCGCCATTGCGGCTCTATCCAGTCAAGGTCACGGGAGAGCAAGTCTGTATCGCGGCGCAGGAGCGGCAAGCGGGGCGATGATGGCGTCATGCCCCTGTCTTGCCCGACGTGTCAAAGCCATCCGCGGCGTGGATTTGCATTTGGAAACAACGGCGTTCTACTGTGCATGGGGTTGTTTTCGCGTTTTTTAGTCCAGCAGCCGGCGCGCCGCGTCGACCAGACTGCCGTCAGGGCGACGAAGCGCCTCGAGGATGGTGAAATGGTCGGCGCCGGCGACCGGAATGAGCTTGCCGGGCGCCTTCGCGGCCGCACGCTTCTCATGGAAGTTGATTGAATCCAGCACCAGGGCCGGCAACTCGCCGCTGCCATAGGCGATATCGAGCCGCTTCTGCGTCACGGGCAGGCGAAGCGGCGAGAGCGTGGCGATTTCCTCGTCCGTCAGCTTCAGCGCGTTGTTGAGGCCGGTATCGCGGATCGGCATGAGGTCGTAGACACCCGATATCGCAAGCCCGGCATGGACGCGCGGATGGTCCAGCGCCATCGCCACGAGATGGGCGCCCGCGGACCAGCCCGACAGGACGACCGGTCCGCCGACGCCATAGGATGCGCCATGCGCGGCGAGCCAGTCGAGCGCCCGCGGGATTTCGGCCACGATGTCGGTCAGGGACACTTCGGGCGCCAGCGAATAGCCGGGAATGGCGACCGACCAGCCATGTGCGGCGACGCCTTCGACGAGCATGGCGAACAGCTCGCGGGAATTGCGCTGCCAATAGCCGCCATGCAGGAACACCAGGCAGGGCGCATCGGGCAGCGCGGCGGGGTAGAGGTCGATCTTGTTGTTCGCGCGCTCGCCGTAGGGCAGGTCGAGATGGGATGTCAGCTTGCCTCGCAGCCGCGCCGAAGCTTCGTTGCGCTCGGCGATCAGGGCCGCGCTGTTCTTGACGGCGCCATTGTTGTCATAGGCGGCGTCGCGCTCTGCCTGGGACAATTCCGCCCATTTGGTGCGGGGATCGAAGGGCCGATGTTCCGAACGTGTGTCGTCTGCCATGGAGTCTCCGGGGCGGCATTCGACGTACCGTCGTGGTCATGATCGGCGCCGCTTGCCCCTGTCTGCCACGAATCCTGCTTGAATTGAACATCGGTCGCGCTCAGGCGAGGGATGCGTCGTTCGCGGGACTTTTTTCAGCAGACGGTCGATGGACGGGTTCGCGCAGGCAAAACGGCTGAAGGAAATTGCCTGGTCAACGCGCGGATCTTGGGTTGCACGCGCGATCCGTCGATCAACTCGAGCCGGCCGCAGCGGTTCAGGGTGTGCAGCTTTCGGCCGGGCCATGCGGGTCCCGGCTTCAGTGAGTGGCGGACGATCTGCTTGAACGTCGTCGGCGACAGTTCGATGACCTCCGCCAGGGCGAGCGCTGCACCGTATCCGTCGGCACAATTCTGGACCGGCCGCCACAGTCTTTCATTGATGGTCACGAAATTCCCTGCCGGCCGCGCGCTCGCGCGATCGATCAGGACCGGGTTGCTGGCGTGGGGCAGCCAGGGGCCGCGCAGGCGGTCGGCGTAATAGATCGCAAGCGAATCCGAATAGCCGCCGGTTCCGTCGCGCCAGGCGCCAAACAGATAGTTCAGGCCGTTGTGCCGCGTGATCGTCACGTCGGCGAGCTCGAGACCCGAGAGCAGCGTCGCATGCCGTTCCCATTTGTCCGGAAACCGAACGCATTTGTAGAGGGCGACGTCCCCGTTGATCGAGCTCTCCGGGATCATCCACAACTCGCCATCGTCCTCGATCAGGAACGGATAGGACAGGTGCCAGGGCTCTTCCAGCACGGGCACGACGTCGCCGACTGGCCCAGCGTCACCGAACTCGATCGCCGAAATGATTCCCTTGCCGACCCGGTGATCCAGATCCTCAAAAAAGACGAACGTTCGTCCGCGCCAGGTGATGGGAAAGGGATCGGCGTAGAAGTGGTTTCCGGGATCCCCCAGAACGTTCCAGCGAGGCCCGGAGAGATCTCCCGTCTGCCAGACGCCTGCGCCGTCGTTGAAGCGCCATCCGATATGCCAATGCGGGGCGTAGCAGCAGAGCCGATAGATCTCCTTGGCGATCGAGGCGGCGAGGCCGCGCGCGACGTAGCCAACGGATCCGCGGCGACTTGCATCGCCGGCGGGGCGCGCCAGCTGCGGCAGAATTCGCGGCCGTCCCGACAGGATTGCCGCCACCATGGTCAGGGTTCGCGCCATGACCGTTTCGAGCGCGCCGCTCAGGCCGGCCGCAATTTCCGCCGACGGGTGACCGCGATCGAGCACGGCGCCGTCGATCTCGTTGACGATGTCGATCACCGGCAACTCGCCGCTGAGAATGGCAGCGAGCGCGGCGTTTTCCCCCGCCGTTCCGTTGAACAGCGGGCGCAGATACAGCGGAGCCGAACAATCCCGATCCCGCGCGCCGCTTGTAAAATCGACGATCACGTCGGCCGTACCAGTGTGGGCCTGCGTCCGCTTCGGAATGATCTTCAGCCTGTCGGCGCCGCTGGGTTTGCCCTTGTGCAACACCACGCGTTCGAGCTCGAACAGCGCGTCGAGACCTGCCGGCCGTGACTCCGCCGTCGTCGTCCAGGCGATTTGGACCGGAACGTCCCGCCCGTCGATCGACAGCGTCTCGCGGCGCATCCACCGCCGCGCATGCTCACGTTCACAGCGAAACTCGATGATCATGTCGAGCTAATCCATTCCAGCGGATCAGGTCACGTGACCTGGCCGAGAATTCGAACGTATTCTTCCACCATGGCGTCGACCGAGTACCGCAACCTCAGGCCTTTGGCGTTTTGCCGCAGTTCGTCGCGCAGGGTTTCGTCGGTCAGGAGTTTCGAGACGGCTGCCGACAGCTTCGTATGATCGGAGGCATCGACGAACAGGGCTGTCGGCTTTCCCTCGAAGGACAGCACCTCGCGCAGGACGGGAAGATCGGTCACGACGGAGGGAACGCCGGCGTTTGCGGCCTCGACCGCGGCGAGGCCGAAGGTCTCGGCCTGTGTCGGAAATACGAACACGTCCAGGCAGGCCAGAAAATCGGCCATCTGACGCGGGGCGATTTCCCCGAGCAGATGCAATCTGTCCGATACGTTCAAATCATCCGCCAGCCGCCTCAGCCTGGCCTCGTCGACTCCCTGGCCGGCCAATGCGAGGTGCCAGGATGGTTGATCCGGCAGGAGGCGTATCGCCGCATCGAGCCGCTTGTGCGGGTGCAGCCTCGCGGCACAGCCGAGCAGGATGCGGTCGGTCGGCAGATTGAACTTCTCTCGCGCAGCTTCCCTCGGCAGAGTGAGTGCCTTGTCGTCGAAGCCGTGCGGCACATGCACCATGCGCGACCGGTAGGCCGCGGGGTAGCGCGAATATTCGCGCTGCATGTCCAGCGAGTTCAGCGTGATGCGATCGAAGAAGCCGAGGCTGCCCATGACGATGTCGGCCGTGCGGACCGGCCAGCTCATCGACAGCGCGGACGACACCTGATTGGCGATGACGGGTGCGCGGCAGACGAGGCGAGACACGCCCGCGCCGATGACGTTGCCGAAATGCTGAAAGGTCAGAACGGCATCGGGCCTAGTGGTCCTGATGTGACGGCCGAGCGTCCGCAGCATTTGCAGCAGGGCCAGCGGATGTCCCGGCCGGCTCGATGCGCAGTAGAGCGTATCGGGCGGCTCGTCGAAGGAATCCGATTTGCGGAAGAAGAACAGATTGGTGACCCGATAGCCGCGCGCGGTCAGGCCGGCGCCGAGCAGCCTGGAGATCTCCTGGGCGCCCGCATTCTCGGCCTGCGTCTGGACCAGAAGCACGTGCAGCTTTGGTCCGCTGCTGCCCCGACTTGCGAGTGCCGCTGCACTCGACGGCAGCTTCGGTGCCTCGCCCAGTTCTGCGCCTGGCTGGTAATGCAGCACGGATTCCGACCTGCTAATCAAACGTTCACCTTCTTGATGCCGTACCTAACATGCGAGCCTCGGGCGGACACCGACTAGCAATAAACGGAGTTAATGCGCTGGCCGCCGGAACCGCATCGTTCACATCAGAATGACGGCGGTTTCCGCACGGAGCGAAGTGCACGCGTTAACCAATTGGTCATCCTCGCGTGGAGGCGGGTAACCGCGGATTAACCATAGATATTTACGGTGGAGCAGGCCACTGAACAGTGCTTGCCAGTTGAATCCGAGTAAAGTCCATGACGTTCGGTCGCCGCGCAGACCCGACAAGTTCCGGATCGACCGGTGTCTCCGCGTCGTGGCAGACTCAAAATGCGTCGAACGGTGAGGCTGGCAGCGCCGCAACACGTCTTGGCAGTGTGCTCACTGCCGCGGGCGCGTTCTCCTTCATTCGGGATAATGCTCGCCGCATCCTGACGCTCGCTCTCGCGATCTTCGCCCTCGGGGTCGTCGTTCTGCTGGTGATCCCGGTTCGATTTGCGGCGACCGCGCTGGTCGTTGTCGATCCCCGGGAGCAACGCGTGACCGCGGATCAGGACGTTCTGCCGGGCATAGGGCAGGACAGCGCCGCACTGCAAAGCCTGGTTGAAGTGGCGAAGTCCGACGGCTTTCTCAAGCCGCTGATCGAGCAGCTCAAGGTTCAGGATGACGAAGACATTTCCGGGGGACACACCGACCCCGCGCGCCTGCTCGAGAGATTCCGCAACCGTCTCGATATTTCCCGCCGCGGGCTCACTTACGTCATCGCCATCCGCTTCACCTCGAACCGTCCGGAGCGGGCGGCCTATTATGCCAACGCGATAGCGGAGTCGTTCGTCGCGAGTCAGACGCGCAACCGCACCGAGGCGACCGACGAGGCGGCCGACTGGCTCAGTGGGCGGCTGAAGACGTTGAACGACCGGCTGAGGGCGTCAGAGGACGCCGTGGCCACGTTCAAGCTCGAGCACAGGATCGTCAACGCGGGCAAGGATGCCACGACCCAGCAATTGCGCGTGACCGAGCTGTCGCAGCAGGTTGCCGCCGCGCGCGCCCGGACCGAAGAGGCGAAAGCGCGATACGAGCAGGCTCAGCGCGACCTGAAGGCGAATGTCGAGGGTCCCGTCAAGCAGGACCTGCTGAGCGCGCTGCGCGCGCAGCGGTCGGCGCTCAATGATCAAATCGCGCAGAAGCGGGCGGTGTTCGGCGATCGCCATCCCGACCTCGTCATGTCCTACAGCCAGCTGAACGATCTCAACAGGCAGATCGAGGTCGAGCGGACAAAGGGCATCGACACTGCGAAGTCGGAATACGAGGCCCAGCGTGAACAGCAGAAGGCGCTCGAAGGCCAGATGAAGGCGGCTGAATCGCAGCTCCTGGTCGACGGTCAGGCCCTGGTCCGGCTCCAGGAATTGCAGCGCGACGCCGAGGCCAACAGAAACATCTACGAACAGTTCCTCTCGCGCTCCAAGACGACGAACGAGCAGCGTCTGTTGCAGAGTTCCCAGACCAAGATTGCTTCGTCCGCCATTCCGCCGCTTCGCTCGACGCTTCCGCCGCTGCCCTTGCTGCTTGCCGCGCTCGCGATCGGCTCGCTGCTGACATCGACGGCGGTCGTTGCCGCCACCGGACGCGGATCGGACGAGACCGTCGAAGACACGCGTGCCCCCGATCCGGCTCCGCGCCAGCCCGCGCCGTGGCCACGCCCGCCCGTGTGGGCCCGCATTCCCGACCTGCTGCCGAGCGATGTGCCCAGAAACATCTGGCAAGGTCCGGTCTCCGCGACGACTGAGCTCGATCTCGGTCCCCATTTGCGCCCGCTGCTCGACCGGCTGGAGAAGTTGCCGGGAGCCCGGGGCAAGGTCGCGCTCGTGATGTCGGTCGGCAAGCGGGCCGGCGGCAACACCGTCGCGCGGTCGCTGAACCGGTGGGCGGTGAACAAGGGGAAGCTGAGCGTCCTGATCCGGGTCGAGCCGGACCTCGGCGGTGCCGGGGCTGGCCTTGCCAAGGGGCAGGCGAACGGCATGACCACGGCGGATTTTCGCAGCGTCGATGCGCTTCTGGGCGCCGGCAAGCGGCCCGAGGCATCGCCCGCGGACGACATTCGTTCGGAGTTCGATCTGATCGTCGTCCATGCCACCTCGCTGGCCTTGCAGCCGGAGGCGGCGGCGCTGGCCGCTCACGCCGATCTGGTCGTCCTGGTCGCTTGCGAAGACGCAGTCGATTCCGCTGCAATGCGCAGGGCAATGGCTGCGCTCTCCCGCTTCGGCGGCGTGCCGACCGGGCTCGTCATCAATCGCGTCCCGGCCGATCCGTCGGCGGCGCGCCGTCGGGGCGAAGTGTTGGGCCTGGCCGGTTGATCGGCGCCCAGAGCGTTTTCGAGCGAAGTGGATACCGGTTCGCGTAAAGAAAACGCGTCAAAACAAGAATCTGGAGCTTCGTTCCGATTCCATCGGAACGGGAAAGGCTCTAGTCGCCGGAGTCGGCACCGCGGACCGCGAAGGCGCCGCGTTTCGATGCCGAGAAGCGCAAGAGCACGAGAATTGAAGGATCGACTCCGGTTCGCCGGCGACAGAGAATGTTGAGCGCGATGGTCGCGAGCGCCAGCGACACCGTCGCCGAGATCGCTGCGCCAAGTACGCCGAGCCAGGGAATCAGGACCAGAAATCCGACCAGCCGCAGTGCCACGTTGGCCGCGACGACGGGGACATAGACGCGCTCATGGCCGGTCAGCTGCAGGATCGCCGCGGATGGACCGCCCGCCGCCTGGAACGCCGTGCCGATCGCGAGCACGATCAGGACCCAGTGCTGTTCGGCGAAATGGGGCCCGAACAGGTTGAGAAGCTGGGGGCCGCCGATCCAGATCAGGAGAAGTCCGCTGGCCACGCAAAGTCCGGTCACTTCCGCCATGAGCTGCAACGTTCGCCCGAACTCCTGGTGGTTCTTGCTGAAGTACAGCGAAGGAAGCCGGCGCGCCCCGAAACTGTACAGTGCTGCCGAGACCATGGCGAAGATGTTGGCCAGGCGCGAAGCAGCAAAATAGATTCCGGCGGTCGCAGGATCCAGCATCCAGTAGACCAGGATGACGTCGAAATACTGGTTGGCGGCTTCGAGGATCGACGCGACCCAGAAATGAAGCGCGCTCGATCTCCAGCGAGAGGTCTCGGAACGCGCCGCCGTGCTGCGCAAGTCGGGCAGCGCTCGCGCAATGGCAACGACCTGCGCGACCAGGCCCACCGACATGGCGATCGTTATCACGGCGAACAACTCGGCGGGATCGAGCTGCTGATGGCCGAACAACATGGCAAGCAGAAACAGGACGACGATGACCCGCCAGAAGAACTCGCGGTTGCCTTCGCCCATGAGAATGCTGACCAGCGAGCGGGCGATCTGGCTGCCGAGCATCAGTCCGGCATTCACCGCAGTGTAGGCCGAGACAGCGAGGATCAGCAGCCACCAATCGCCCCTCAAGCTCGCGGCCAACGCGACTGCGGCGATCGCGATCAGCATCGCGGTGGCGGTGATCCTGAGGCTCGACAGGAGGACACCTTTGACGAGATCGGGCCTGTCTCCGACCTGATACTCGTTCAGGAATCGCACCAGAAGCGATTCCTGGCCGACCAGCCCCACGACCGCTGCGATCTGGGCAACCGAAAGCCAGGTCGCAAAGATGCCGAATCCATCAGGCGACATCGTTCGCGCCGCCAGCGAGAACAACGCAAACGCAAGCGCGCCGCTGCCAACCTTGAGGAGGATGGTCCCGACAACACCGCGCGTCACGTCGCGCCGCAGGAACTGGATGATGGATTGGATCATTGACGCTGCGGGACGACTTTCCCCTGGGGATACGCGTTACGATAGCGGCGACAGCCTAGCATGGTGAAAAACCGCGAGTGTTAATGGGGGCCTCTGGAATCCTGTTGGTCGCGGCCGATGTCGGCGAAACGTCCGCTGCGTCACGGTGGGACACGTTCGTTCCGCCTGTCCCGGATAAAGCAAAGGCCGGCTCTGTCGAAAAGCGACGTGATGCCGCTCTGACGAGAAGCAGCCATGCATTCCACCGTGGCATTGCCGAAGATCCGGTCCTTGTCGAACATCCTGAGCAAGACGCGTGCCGGGATATCGTCCGGCCGGAGCGATTCTTCGGTTCGTTAACCTCGATCGACGGAAATGATCGCGTTCGGTCCTGCGATGCGACATCAGGCGGGATAATTGCACATGGAACCACCGTTAACCGTGGGAGCCTGGACCATGACGGCGGATAGCACCGTGACCGAGCCGATCGCCGCAGCTGCGACCGCGACGACGTTCGCGGACATCGCGATTGTCGGAGGTGGCCTTGCGGGTTCGCTTGCGGCTTCTGTCCTTGCGCGGGCAGGGCATCGCGTCGCGCTGGTCGACAAGCGTGCGGTCTATCCGGACGAGTTTCGGGTCGAAAAGATCGGAGGCCAGCAGCTGGAGATGCTCCGCAGGCTGGGCTTCATCCGCAGCCTCGCGAGCGTCGCCTGTTCATACGATCGTGTGCTCAATGTCAGGGAAGGCAAGGTGGTCGATGTCAGCGTCGGCCAGGCTTACGGGCTTCCCTATGCCGGCCTCGTTGCCATGGCGCGCGGCCAGATGCCCGATCCGTCCAGTCTGATCGTCGACGAGGTCACTGCAGTCACCTGCAGCGACGACGTCCAGCATCTCGAGCTTGCCTCCGGACGCCGCCTGAATGCACGTCTTGTCGTTCTGGCGACGGGCATGGCGGGGGCTCTCGGCTACAAGCTGGGCATCAGGAGACGCGTGCTGGCCGCAAGCCATTCGGTCTCCTTCGGCTTCACGATCGCGCGCCGGGACGGCACGCCGTTCGATTTCAAGGCGCTGACCTGTTACGGCGAGCGCACTGCCGACGGCGTCGATTATCTCAGCCTGTTTCCGGTACCCGCCGGCATGCGGGCCAATCTCTTCATGTTCCGCGATCCGACCGATCCGGTCATGCGCGATCTGCGTCGCGACACGGAAGCGACAGTCCTGCGGCTGCTGCCGGGATTGCAGCCGTACCTCGGTGATTTTCGCGTGACGGACCGGGTGCGGAACTGGGTGATGGACCTGTCCGTCGTCGAAGGACACCTCCAGCCCGGAATCGTGCTCATCGGCGATGCGTTTCAGACCAACTGTCCCGCTGCCGGAACGGGCGTAGCCCGCCTGCTGGTGGACGTCGAGCGCCTCTGCACCGAATATGCACCGCGGTGGCTCGCGACCGAAGGGATGGGCATCGAGAAGATATCGGAGTTCTATTCCGATCGCGACAAGATCGCCGCAGACCAGCAGTCACTGAAGATGGCGCGCTTCCGCCAGGCGCTGACGTCCCGCGACGATATCAGCTGGGATGTGCGGCGACGGCTGCACTTCCTGAGGCGCAGCATCACGCATCGGGTCGATCAGATGCGGCCGGGCTGGCTTGCGCATGTCCGCAGCGCGCTGCGCGCCTGAGGGCTGCAATCCGCCGGCGCCTCGCGCCGGTCAGCGCGTCGGCGTCGAGGTGCGGGTTGGCGAGAGCCGGAACTCCGAAATTCGCTTGGCGGCAAGTTTGAGCCAGGGCGCCTGCTTCAATGCGAACATAGATATCGCGCCGGTGGTGCTGCCGGCCTGCGTGACCGCCCACATCGGCGAGGGCTGCCCGCCGAACAATTTCTTGTATGGCTCGTCGCCAATCGTGAAGTCGAGCATCTGATCCCCGCGCTCGATGCAGTCCTTCGCCACCTGCTCGAACATCAGTGCGCCCAGGGACTGGCTCTTGTATCCGGCAATGTCGAAGGCGCTCATGATGACGAGGAAACTGTCGCGGTGGTGCAACCCGAGCACGGCGGCAATCACCTCGCCATCCATCTTCATGGCATAGAGCCGCGCAAGGGAGCCGAGACCACGGACCGCGATGTCGGAATAGAAGTCGTAATATTCGGGCCGCTGGAGCAGGTCTCCGTCGCCCTGCGACTGGAACCGAGGACCGCGAAACTTCCTCATCACGTCCAGCGCCTCGAGGACGGCGGCGCTGTCGTTGCAGCACGAGAAGCTCAGCGCGCCCTTCTTCTGGAGCTGTCGGTACTTCTTTGCGAGCTCCTTCTGATAGGAGCGATCCATCGCGCTGGCCCGCCATTGCTCGAACGGGGCGACGAGAACCGTTGCGTAGGCATTGGTGTCCATCGCGACGCGGCGGGGCGCGGCCAGAAGGTTCTCGATCGGGAGCCGCCCGTCCGGCAGCTTGGTCATTCGGAGCAGGTCGAAAGGGCGAACGAGGCGGCGAATCTCGGCGCACGCCTCCGCATCCCTGAGCAACTCGGAAAACACCATCGGACCGCAAACCGGCGCCAGATAGTCGGAGACGCGGAGGTCGGCGAATTCGACGGTCCGTATCGGACCGCGCCGGATCCGGAGCAAGGGCAGCACCATCGCAAGGGCGCCCGTCGCGCGGTAGCGAACCACGACAACCAGAGGGGTTGCTCCCGCATGGGACGCAAGCCCGCCGTAGAGGCTGTGCAGCCAAAGCGGATGCTGGAACGCGGTGGCGGCCGAGTGGTCGAACAGCTCGGCATAGTCCGGCGACAGGAAGTCGAATGCCGGCTCGACGGCGATATCGAACGTGTTGCCAAGCGTGTTCATGCGTAACCAGGGAAGCCGGATAAGTCGGGAGTGCTCGATCGAGCTGAGGGCTTATAGCAGGGGAGTGACGGTCGAGATACCGCAGTGGTACGATTTGCATTAATGGACCGAGCCGAGCTCGTATCGTTACCGAAGTCTTAAGATCTCGCGGCCGCGGGGGCCGGAATGTGGAGACCTGCCCGCGCTAGCAAATAATTAACCACGTTTAAGGAAGGTCAATTCATGGCCAGCCTACAGACCGAGGTGGACTCCGGGGCTCCCGGGAGCGCGATCTGGAAGACGCGCAGCGTTGGCGTTGAGAAGATTGCCAGGGCCGCAATTGGCTGTTCGATCACGATCAACGTCGTCGCGTCGATGGGCACCTTCAACACCGCGCTGTTGCCGGCGGAGCTGACCTATCTGCAGCAGGCCGTCGCGATCCTGATGTGGGGCGTCCTGATCTACGCCAGCGCATTCGTGCGCCCGCGGCTGCGCTTGCAGTTCAATCCCGATTTGATCGTCCTGGTCGCATTCTACGCCTTCGCTGTTACTTCCGTGTTCTGGACCAGTCTGAACGCTGCTGCGATCATGAAGAGCCTGGCGCTCGCGATGACGACCTTCGGCGCATTCTGTCTCATCACGCGCATCGACATGGACGAGGTCGTCAGGGCCACAGCCCTTGGGCTTTTCATATTGGTGGCCGCATCGGCCTTCTGCGCGCTCGCCGTACCCGATATCGGGATAGACCATAGTTGGATGCATAACGGTCAATGGCAAGGCGTCTATGAATCGAAGCAGACCCTCGGTTTCGTCGGTGCGTATCTGATGTTCTTCGCCTGCTATCTGAAGCTGAAGGGGCAGGGGTGGCCGGCTTTCCTCCTGACGTTCCTTCTGGCGTCCACATGTGTCCTCGCGTCGGAATCGCGGGGCGCCGGTGCCGTTGCCCTGGCCGCCTGTGCATTGCTGGTGACCTCGATGTGGTCGGTCACCTGCATGAGAATCTATGCGGTCCTGCCGTTCGTCATGTGCTTGCTGGCCGGCGCGCTGATCTTCTATTTCTACGCGACGGGGTATGAGGCGATCCATGTCGGTGATGCGTCCATCGATCTGACCGAGCGGACGTTCATCTGGCATTACGCCATCAGCCATTTCGATGACGCGCCGCTGCTCGGCTTCGGGATCAACGGCTTCTGGACGGTCCCGTCGATCTACGACTATTTCGAACAGAACCATGGCTGGGTGCTCGACAATTATCACAGCGGCTATATCGCGATCCTGATGGAGACGGGGTTTCTCGGCTACATGCTTTTCGCCGCGAGCGTCCTTCTGTTCTCGAACAAGGTTCTCCATCTGATTTCGGCCCGCGCGATCGACCGGTCGCACTGCGCGCTCATCATCGGATTTGTCGTTCTCAGCTTTCAGACCAATTTTACGGAGACGACGTTCCTCCGTTCGACCATGTTCACGTCGGTGCTGCTGGTGGCGTTCTTCTTTGCGACGTGCAGGCCTGTGCCGCAGACCGATTTCCAGTCTCCATGAATGGAAGCAGGATGACCGCGATCCGCGCTCGGACGAGAAGCTTCAATCTTGCGGCAACGGCATTTTTCCTCGTGTCGTCCTGCTTCCATGCCCATGGCGCCGGGCAGGCTGCTTCCCGCGACCTGCCGAAATTGGGGCGCGGCATCAATATTCTCGGCTATGACGGGATCTGGGAAGGCGGCCGGAACGCGCCGTTCCGCCTGGACAATCTGACGGCAATCAAGAAGGCCGGATTTTCGCACGTCAGGATCAATTTCTTCGGCTTCAAGTTCATGGGCGAGGGAAACGTCCTGGACGAGATCGTTCTGAGGCGGCTTGATGCCGTCATCGAGGAAGTCCTCGCAAGGAACCTCATTCCGATCGTTGACGAGCACGACACCCATGTTTGCCAACGCGACGTTTCCGGATGCGGCGAGAAGCTCGGGGCGTTCTGGCGGCAGATCGCCGAGCGCTATGCCGGAAAATATCCCGCGCTGGTCTTCGAAGTCCTGAACGAGCCCGGCGGGCAAATGACGTCCGCCGACTGGAATTCTCTCCTCAACGAATGTCTTAGCATCATCCGCCGCACCAACCGGGAGCGGCCGGTCATTGCCGCCGTTCTCAACACGGACGACATCCCCGTCGACGAGCTGGCGCTGCCGGCCGACGACAGGAACCTCATCGTCACGTTTCACTATTACGCGCCGATACGATTCACGCATCAGGGCGCGCCGTGGTCTGCGACGTTTTCGCGGATCGGGCCGCTGGATTGGGGCAGTCCGGACGACGAAGCGAAGGCTGCCGCTGACTTCAGGAAGATGGATCTCTGGGCGGAGAAGGAGAAACGCCCGGTTTATCTCGGCGAGTTCGGGGTGTATGAGCGCGCGCCGTCCGACAGCCGCGCGAGATATTTGTCGTTCATGGCGAGAAGCGCCGACAGGCTTGGCTGGTCATGGGCCTATTGGCAATTCGACCATGATTTCGCGGCCTTCGATAGCGCGCGTCAGGCCTGGAAGCCGGACATCTTGCGTGCGCTGATTCCGCCGAAGCGTTGAAGCGACAGCCGCGATTTCGTTGCACCGTTATCTTGGTCCCCGCGCGGAACTTTTCACTCCGCCCGCAATCGCGTAGCGCGGCACCAATCGATCAAAACCATGTGGCGATCTCCCCGAGGCGTCGATACGCCGTCTCGCGCGCGGCGAGGATCGGGCCCGCCGGGCCGGTGGTCGGTCCGATCGGCACGAAGCGCACGTCGCTGATGCCAATGAAGCGCAGCACCTCGCGCAAATAGGGGGTCGCCATGTCGGTGCGGCCGCGATTCATGCCGGTGACGAAGTCGCTGCCGCTGGCGAGGATGACGATGGTCGGCCGGTCCTTGAGCAGCGGAACATATCCCGACGCCGGGTCATACCGGAAGGTAAGTCCGGGTTGGACGATGATGTCGAACCACTGCTTGAGCTTGTAGGGGATGCCGAAATTCCACATCGGCGTCGAGATCAGCACGCGTTCGGCGAGCGACAGGCGCGTCGCCATGCGCTCGGCCTCGGCAAAGCTGTCGCGCTGGGCGTCGTCGAAGGCCTGGGCCTTCATCCGCGCATATTTGGCCTCGACAATGGGCCCCGCAAACTCCGGCATCCGCTCGCGCCACAGATCCATGACATCGATGTCCCAGTCGGGACGCGCCTTGTGAAATCCGTCAAGGAAGACGCGCGCGCCGGCGCTCGACTCCGAGTCGGGACGCGGCGAGCAGGAGAGGTGCAGGAGCTTTGCCACCGCTCATCCCAACGCTCTGATGACGGCATCCGCTCGCGTGACGATGGCGACGTTCTGCATGGCAAAATTGATCGAGGCGGAGTGCCAGTCGGCATTCATGGTCGAGCAGCAGTCCTCCGGCACGATCATGAAATAGCCCTTGTCGGCGCCGGTGCGCGCGGTGTGCTCGACCGACATGTTGGTCCAGGCGCCGGTATTGATGATCATGTCGCGGCCGGTGGCCTTCAGGATCGTCTCCAGCCGCGTCCCCTCCCAGGCGCTCATTCGCATCTTCTCGACGACGAAATCGCCGGGCCGGGGCTCCAGGCCCGAGACCGGCGCCGCGCCCCAGCTGCCTCGTACCATCGCCTTGCTGTCGACCAGCCCCTCGAACAGCGGTGCGTTCAGTGTCACGCCAGGGGCGCCGGGCTCGACCACGAACCAGACATGGATGATGGCGACGCCGCGCGCCCGCGCGGCCTCGGCAAGACGCCGGACATTCTCGACGACATGCTGCTGCTTCGCGTGAGCAGGCGCGCCTGACTCGGCGAATGCGCCGCCATCCATGATGACGTCGTTCTGAAGATCCTGGATGATCATGGCGCAGCGCTGCGGATCGAGCCGCATCTCGCCGTCGGTGAGGATGGGCGCTGCGGCCGTGGGCCCGGCGCTTGCGCCGCCGCCGCGCTTGCCGCTCATATAGGGCTCGTGGCGCGGTCCTACCTTGGTCGGGATGGCATAGACCGAATGCGTCGAGGTCAGATAGAGCGTGCGGAAATCCGGCCCGCCCCAGGCGAGGTTGGCGACGAGCTCGGGCACACGAAGCTTGCCGAGCAGTTCGCCGCGCGGCGTATAGACCCAGACGCCGCCGGGTGCGGTGACCCAGATATTGCCGTGCTGGTCGCACTTCATGCCGTCGGGCAGACCGGGCTCGAGCTCGGACTTGATGCCACTCGCGAACACCCGCGCGTTCGAGAGCGCGCCGTCGGCGTTGACGTCGAACACGCGGATCAGCGCCTGCACGGTGTCGTTGACATAAAGCAGCCGTTCGTCGGGCGAGAAGCACAGTCCGTTCGGCTGGTCGAACAGATTGCGCTCGACCACGAGCTTCGGCTCGCCGCCGGGCATGACGCGATAGACGCCCTGGAAGCCGAGTTGCCGTGGCCGCTCGACACCATAAACCGGCATGCGGCCGTACCAGGGATCCGAGAAATAGATTGCGCCCGAGGAGTGCACGCAGACGTCGTTGGGGCTGTTGAGCTCCTGGCCTCCGAAATGCGAGGCCAGCACCTCGCGTCGCCCGTCTGGCCGCTCGCGGATCAGCGACGACGTCGCGTGCTCGCAGACGATCAGATTGAGCTCGGCGTCGTAGGTCATGCCGTTGCATTTGTTCGACGGGCGCTTGACCTCGGCCACGCCGCGCCGCGCGTCCCAGCGCCGCCGAACGTCGCCAGGCATGTCCGAGAACAGGAGGTAGTGATCGACCGGATGCCAGATCGGGCCTTCCGTGAAGTCAAAGCCCGTTCCGACCTGTGCGACCGGCGCATAGGGATCGATCAGGGTCTCGAATTCACTTCGCAAGGTGACATGCGTCATCGGTCGATCCTTGGCGTCAGGCCGGGAACCAGTTGCGCGGGGGCAGCGACTGCACGATCGGGCCGGGGACCTGGTCGTGCAGCCGGCCGACGACCATGCCGCCCTCGATCTTGGCCGGCCTGTCGTGCACCGGCAGCAGATAGCGCGAATTGCTCAGCAGCTTCTTGATCGAGGCCTTCTCCGCCCGCTTGCTGGTGCCGTGGTTGCCGGTCGTCCGCGGCTCCCAGTCGTGAATCTCGTGGAATGGCGTGACGATCTGGTCGTTGAAATCGTAGATCACGTCGCCGCAGATGGTGGCAATGCCGTCGGCGGTCTCGACGATGATGTTCATGGAGCCCTCGGTGTGGGCGTTGGCGGCGTCGCAATAGACGCCGGGCATCAGCTCGATCGGGCCGGTGATCTCCAGATCGAGGAAACGCAGCGCGCTCTTGGTGTGCAGGCGGTCGATCAGGTGCTTGATGTCGGGCGCCGGATATTGCGGATGCATCAGGCCGGAGACCGAATATTCCAGCTCCTTGCGGTTGAGGACGACGGTCGTGTTCATCGGGAACAGATCGTCCTTGCCGGCGTGGTCGATGTGCAGATGGGTGTGGCAGACGAAGCGCACGTCGCCCATGCGCACGCCATGGCGGGCAAGCTGGTTCTCGATCATGTGCTCGTGGTACTGCAGCCCGCGCATGCCCAGCGTTTCCATGATCTGGTTGGAGCGGTAGCCGGTGTCGACCACGACCGGATATTTGCCGCCGAGGATCAAAAAGCCGAGCGTGAGGACGCGGCGGGTGCGGCCGCAATCGCGGCCGAGAACCAGAAAGCTGGATTCCAGCTCGATATCGCCATAGTCCAGGATCTTGATCTCCAGCGCCATCCGTGTCTCTCCCTGTCTCGTTTCTTGTCCGTCAAAGCCGATAGACGCGCGCCGCGGTGGTCCGGAAGATCGCGTCCTGTTGCTCGGTACTCAGCGGAGCGGCCGCCGCGCGAAACGCGCCGACGAGCTCGCGATAGCTGGTCCACAATTTCTCGATCGGGAAATTCGATCCGAACAGGCAGCGCTCGGCGCCGAAGATCGCGACCGTGTCGGTCAGTACCGCCGCGATATGCGCGGGATCGTTGCGGTGAATGAACGTGCCGAGCCCGGACAGCTTCGACACCACGTTCGGACATGCGGCGAGGCGTGCCGTTCCCGCGCGCCAGGCTGCGCGGCCTGCCGGCGAAAGATCCTCCAGCATCCCGGCGTGCTGGAGGATGAACGTCACCTTGGGGCAGGCCTCGGCAAGGTCGGCGGCGCCCGGCATCTGCGGCGTGAACACCTGGAGATCAAAGCTCCAGCCGTAGTCGGCGAGGTGTCCGACGTTGCGGCGGATCAAGGGGTCGAGACAGAGATCAGGCCGGCTGGCAAAACGATAGAGCGGGTTCTCGTGCCAGTGCAGCTGCATCCGCACGCCGCGCACGAGCGGATACCGCTTGAGGCGGTCGAGCTGCGGGCGGACGTCGTCGACGGCGAAATTGGTGTAGGCGACGATGGCATGGGGCCAGCCGTGCGCATCCGCGGTCTGCTGCACCCACGCCGCCTCGTCCTCGAAACGGTCGTTGGCCCAATTGGTCTGGACGTAGACCGAGCGGGTGACGCCGGCGCCCTCGAGGTCGTCGAGATATTCCTTGATCGGATAGTCGCGCCGGATCGGCTCGTAGGGTCCGAAGATGCGGGGCTGCATGGGGCCGATCAGCCAGGGCAGGTCCGCCTGCCGCCAGATGTGATGATGCCCGTCGACAATCTCGGTCACGCAACTCTCCTTCGTCCCAGTGCCAGCACATGCGCGACGATCGACGCGCTCGACCCGCCGTCGACGAGATCGTCGACGAAGCGTTCGATGGCGACGAGCGCTTCGGTCTGCGGGCGAAAGCCCGGGCCCGTCGCGAGCGGCGTCAGCCAGCTCAGGCGCCAGGCCCGCCGCGACAGTTTCGCCACGGCGTCGCGCAGCGCGTCGGGTGCGCCGCGCTCCAGCCCGTCCGAGACGACGATGACGGCCGCCCCGCGCGCATAGCCGCCGAACCGCGGCACCGCGAGAAAGGCTTGCAGGGCATCGCCGATTCGGGTGCCGCCGTCCCAGTCGCTGACGAGATGGGCGGCCGCATTCAGCGCCTGTTCGCGCCGTTTCATCCGCAGCGCGCGAGTGACGCGGGTCAGGCGCGTGCCGAAGGTGAAGACCTCGACATTGGGCGCGGCCTGCACCAGCGCGTGCGCGAGCTTCATGTTCTCCTCGGTGCGGCTCTTCATCGAGCCCGAGACGTCGATCAGCAGCAGAGATTTTCGCGGGCGCTGCCTGCGCTTCAGGTGGCCGAGACGCAGGACCTCGCCGTCGCTGCGTACGGAGTCGCGCAAGGTGCGGCGGAGATCGGCGAAGGGACCGCGACGCGCCTGCATCCGCCGGTGGCCGCGCCGCTTCGGCAGACGCCGTGGCGCTTCGCGGGTCAGGCGGCGGAGCGCATCGCTGGGAGAGAGTTGCGCAAAGCGGCGCTCGACCAGCGCCTCGGTGCGGGTCGCGGTGAGGCCGGATTCGTTGGCGTCGTCGGAGAGAAGCGGCGCCTCGTCGCCGCGGCCTTCCTCCTGAAGCCGGACGGTCTCGTCGTCCTCGCCGTCGTCCTCGCGCGTGAGCGCCTCGCTGCCACGGAAATGGAGATCGAACAGCCGGTCGAAGGTCGCGCGTCGCTCGGGCGGCGGGGCGAGGGTGGCCAGCGCCGCCTGGCGGATATCGCCGAGGTCGCGCGGGCCGAGCAGCTCGATCGCGGTGAGGAACATGGTGGTCTGCTCCGGCGCGACGGCAAAGCTGTTGGCGCGCAGCAGTGCGACGAAGGAGACGAACACGCGTACCGCCTGCGGCAGTTGCAGTTCGGGTCTCATGCGGTCGCCTCCGCAAGCATCGCGTCGAGCCGGGGCGAGATGAAGTGCAGGTCCTCCTCGTCCTTGAGCGCCACGCCGATCGAGCGTTTGAAGGCATCAGGCCAGCGCGCGCCGCCCTTGTGCAGCAAAGTCGCCGCCTCGGCCCAGTCGACGGCTTCAGCGATGCCCGGCGCCTTGCTGAGCGGCTCGCGCCGCAATTTGCCGACCGCCGCGACGACGGCCCGCGCGGTCGCCTCCGCGACGCTAGAGGCGCGCAGCATCACGATGCGTGCCTCGCGCTCTTCCGTGGGATAGTCGATCCAGTGATAGACGCAGCGGCGTCGCAGCGCCTCGTGCAGGTCGCGCGTCCGGTTCGAGGTCAGCACCACGACGGGGCGCTCCGCCGCGCGGACCGTGCCGCGCTCGGGAATGGAGATCTGGAAGTCGGACAGGAATTCGAGCAGGAAGGCCTCGAACTCCTGATCAGCGCGGTCGATTTCGTCGATCAGCAGCACGGTGGAATCCGGCGCGCGCAGCGTGGCGAGCATCGGCCGTTCGATCAAGAACGTCTCGCCATAGATGTCGATGCTGTCGTCGCCGGCCTGGCGGATCGCGAGCATCTGGCGCGGGTAGTTCCACTCGTAGAGCGCCGCGGCTGAATCGATGCCCTCATAGCATTGCAGCCGGATCAGCCGGCGGCCGAGCACTGCGGCGATGGCCTTCGCCGCCTCGGTCTTGCCGACGCCCGGCGCGCCTTCGAGCAGCAGGGGCTTGCCGAGGGCGAGGCCGAGATAGGCGGCGGTCGCGAGGCCCTCGTCGGCGAGGTAATAGGCCGCGCGCAGCGCCTTCTCCAGTGCTTCGGGGCTGTCGATGCCGACGATGTTGCTGCGGACCGCCATTGCAAGACCTCTAGCGCCGTGCCTGCGGCCGCGCGCCGCCCTGCGTCTTGATCGCGCGCAGGACTTTTTCCGGCGTGATCGGCAGATCGTCGATGCGGACGCCGACCGCGTTGAAGATCGCATTGGCGACGGCCGGCAACACCGGATTGGCGCACATCTCGCCGGGGCCCTTGGCGCCGAACGGACCATCCGGTGCAGGGCGCTC
Source organism: Bradyrhizobium sp. cf659 (assembly GCF_900113725.1). NCBI lineage: Bacteria > Pseudomonadati > Pseudomonadota > Alphaproteobacteria > Hyphomicrobiales > Nitrobacteraceae > Bradyrhizobium > Bradyrhizobium sp. cf659. The sequence goes on along the minus strand of NZ_FOQJ01000001.1, from coordinate 1,762,764 downwards.
CAGCACGGCGATGTCGTGCGGGCAGATATCGCCGGGGCCGGGCATCAGATATTCGACGAAATCGCGGGGGCCGTGAACGGGGTCGGGATAGTAGGGCTCCGGTGTCTCGTAAAGCGCATGGCTGACGCCCATCCAGGCGCCACCGACCAGCTGCTGCTCGACCAGACGCGGATTGAGCGCGCGGCCAAGCTCATAGGCGGAGTCCATGCGCACCATCGCGACCTCACCGGTCTCGTCGTCCACCTCGACCTCGGCGACCAGGCAGGCATGGGCGTAGCAGGTTGCCGGCGACATCTCGCCGGTCTCCGGATCGACGCTGGAGAGGGGAACGAGGAAGATGCCGCGGCCGGAGATGGTCTTGCCCTGCTTGAACTGCGCGGCGATCGCGACGTCCTTGGTCGAGATCGAGCGGTGCGGCGCGCCCTTGACATGGATGTTGCCGCGTCCGTCGGTCTCGAGATCGGCAGCGTTGACCTCGAGCTCCTCGGCGGCGGCTTCCATCATCACGCCGCGCGCCTCGCGCGCCGCGGCCATCACGGCATTGCCGACGCGGTGGGTGCCGCGTGAGGCGAACGAGCCCATGCAATGCGGGCCGGTGTCGGAGTCCGCCGTGTCGACATAGACGTCCTCCACCGGCACGCCCAGCGTCTCCGCGCAGATCTGCCGCGTCACCGACTTCATGCCCTGGCCGAGGTCGATCGACGACAGCGCCACGGTGAACTTGCCGCTCGGATTGGAGTGCACCAGCGCCTGGCTGGGATCGCCGCCGAGATTCATGCCGATGGGATAGTTGATCGACGCCATGCCGCGTCCGCGATGTCGGGCCATCTAGCGCCTCCTGGTGCCGAAAACGGAGGAGAAACGGGTCGCGCCATGCGAGGGCGCAGCGGGCCGCGGGGGAGGCGGCGCCGGTGGTGGCGGCTCACGCGGCGGCTCGCGGGTGACCGTCGGCGGAAGCCGGTCATAGGTCGTGCGCTGCTGCGCGGCCACCGCCGGCCGGCTGCGCGAATCCGCCGGTGTCGGCGGGATCACGGCGCGGCTGCCGCCGCCGTCCTTGCGCGAGGACGCCCGCTTGAACTCGTCGCGGATCGGCCATTTTGCCTTTTCGGCCGCGACCTGGACACATTCGATCAGCGCGGTGTTCTTGGCTTCGCGCCTGTGCGCCTTCATGTCGCCGTCGCGATAGGCGTTCAGGATGCGGAACTCCATCGGGTCCATGCCGACGAGGTTTGCCAGCTTGTCCATCTGGCATTCGATGGCAAAATCCATCGCGGTGACGCCGAAGCCGCGCATCGCGGTTGCAGGCGTCCGGTTGGTGAAGACGCAATAGACGTCGCCATAGACGTTCGGGATGGTGTAGGGGCCGGGCAGGTGCGCGGCGCATTTCACGGCGGCGTAGCTGGACAGCCGCGTATAGGCGCCGCTGTCGAAATAGGCGCGGATCTTGCGCGCGACGATGCGGCCGTCGCGCATCACGCCATCCTTGATGTAGATGCGCTCGGCGCCGCGCGGCGGGCCGTATTGCATCTCCTCCTCGCGGCCGAACACGTAGCGCACGGGCCGCCCGGTCAGCATCGCCCCCAGGATCGCGAGCGGCTCGGTCAGCGTGTCCACCTTGCCGCCAAAGCCGCCACCGACGGTGCCGCCGATGAAGTGGAAGGTGTTGGAGGGCACGTCCAGGATCTTGGCGCAGGTGTCGACCGAGAAGAACAGCGCCTGCGTCGAGGTGTAGACGACATAGCGGCCGTTGGTGTCGGGTGCGGCGATCGCGCCGTTGGTCTCGGTCGGCGCGTGCTCGATCGGCGACATCTGGTAGCGCTGCTCCAGAACGTGATCGGCCGTGGCGAGCGCCGCATCGGCGTCGCCGAAGCGCAAGCGCTGGTGATCGTAGACATCGTGATAGGTGAATGTGTTCTTCGGGTAGGTCTCGTTGACCACGGGCGCGCCGGGCTTCAGCGCCTCCTCGACGTCGAATACCGACGGCAGCACCTCGTAGTCGACCTTGACCTTGGCGATCGCCTCGAATGCCTCGCGCTCGCTGTCGGCGACGATGGCGACGATCGGCTCGCCCTTGTAGCGGACCTTGTCGACCGCCAGCGACGGCTCGTCGTCCTTGCCGAAATTGATCAGGCTCAGCAGCGTGTTGAGATTGACCGGCACGTCAGCGCCGCGGATGATCCGGCGCACGCCGGCCGAGCGCTCGGCCTCGGTGGTGTCGATACGGCGCAGCCTTGCATGCGCCTGGGTCGAGCGGACGACCTTCAGGTGCAGCATGCCCTGGAGCTTATGGTCGTTGAAATAGCTCGACGTGCCCGTGACGTGGCCGAGCATGTCCTGGCGCTGCGTCCCTTTGCCGATTTCCTTTAGATTATCGTCGCGCTCGTCGGCGAAGATGTCCTTGCGCAGTTCCAGCATGATGGAGTCCTCAGGCACTCGCTCGGCCGCCGGAAGCAGCGAGGATGGCGTCGATGATGGGCTCGTAACCGGTGCAGCGGCAGATATTTCCCGAGATCGCCTCGACGACCTCGGCGCGGCTCGGCGCGGGGTTGCGGTCGAGCAGGGCCTTTGCGGCCATCAGCATGCCCGGCGTGCAATAGCCGCACTGGGCGGCAAAATGGTCGGCAAAGGCGCGTTGGAGCGGATGCAAATTCGGGCCCTGCTTCATGCCGTCGAGCGTCTCGACCGCGCGGCCGGCGACGGTCTCGGCCAGCGTCAGGCAGGAAAGGTGAAGCTCACCGTCGATCAGCACGCTGCAGGTGCCGCAGCCGCCCTGGCCGCAGCCGAATTTCGGCGTCATGTCGCCGATCTGCTCGCGCAGCGCCACCAGCAGATTGGTGCCGCCGTCGACGAAGATCGCGACGTCGCGGCCGTTGTGACGAAACTGCAGAGGTATCTTGGACATGACTGTCTATTCCTGGCCGGACAGCAGGCGCCGCAGATGGACGCCGACGATCTCGCGGCGGTACCAGGCGCTGCCGAGCGCGTTGTCGGATGGCGATGTTCCTTCGGTCGCTGCGGATGCGGCGGCCGCGATGGTCGCGGTATCCAGCGAGCGGCCCTCGAGCGCGCGCTCGGCTGCGCGTGCGCGGATCTGCGTCGGTGCCATCGAGCCCAGCGCGATGCGGGCGCCCGCGATCCGGCCGCCGCTGACCGGCAGATGCGCGGCAAGGGTGATGACCGAGCCGCCCTTCGGCTTGATGCGTGCGATCTTGCGATAGCGGAAGGCCTCATTGCTGGTCGGCCGGGTGCAGGACACCGACAGCACCAGTGTCCCGGCCTGGCGGTCGCGCGCCTGCAGGAACTCCTCGATCGGGATGTCGCGCGCGCCAAAGCCGCCTTGCACGGCGACGGTGGCGTCGAGCGCGAGCAGCGCGACGGTGAAATCACCATAGGGATTGGGGGCGAAGAGATTACCGCCCACGGTGCCCATGTTGCGCACGGCGGGACCGCCGATCGAACGGGCAGGGGCATGCAGGAAGGCGAGGTCCCGTTCGGCGAGGACGCGCGCGAAGGTGACGCCGGCCCCGAGCGTCACGCGCGGACCGGATGCGTCGATCCGGGTCAGCGCCTGGTCGTGGGCGCGAACGACGGTCGAGATCGTGACGTCGCCCTCGTTCAGCGCGCGCATCACCAGCGTGCCGCCGCCGAGATAGCGCGCGCTGCGGTCCGAGGACAGCGCCCCGGCCGCCTCGCTGGCACTGGTGAACGTCTTCACTGTCACGGCCATGATTATGCGGCCTCCTTCAGATGCCGGCGGATCGCCTCGAACCCGGCCTGGTAGATGTCTTCGGCGACCATGTGGGTGATGCGGTCGCGATCCTCCGGCCTCGTGGTGAAGCGTGACTCCCAGTGCCAGAAGGTGCGGTCGCCGTCGGTGACCGGCAGCAGCCGGACATGGGCGACGTAATTGAACATCGGCACCGGCGTATCGAGCAGGCAGTAGCTGAAGGACTGTTCCAGATCGGACAGCGCCAAGAGCTGCTCCCGCAGCTCGGAACCGTCCTTCAGCTTGAAGCGCCTGATACAGCCGATCTTGTCGGAGGATTGTGCGCGCTCGATCGTGGAGGTCGCAACCGCCGGGTGCCAGCGGTCGTGCCCGTTGAAATCGCGCAGCACGGACCAGACCGCATCGGTCGCCGCATCCAGGATCGTGCTCTTGACGATATGCGGCACGGCTAGGCCTCGGTTGTTTTCTTCACCTCTCCCCGCTTGCGGGGAGAGGTCGCGCCGCAGGCGCGGGTGAGGGGGAGTCTCCGCGAGTCCAACTGCCGCCGTCCCCGGAGAGACTCCCCCTCACCCCAACCCTCTCCCCGCAAGCGGGGCGAGGGGGCGCGGCGAGCCTTGACGAAGGAGTCTTGAACCATGTCAGCCTCCGAACACGCGCTTCAGCGCGTCAAACCCGCCCTGGAACACGCCGCCGCCGATATTGTTGACGAGTTCGGTCTCGCGCTCCGGCGCGCAGTCGAACTCGGCGGTCCATTCCATAAACGTCTGGTCACCATCGGTGACGGGTGTGAGCCGCAGGGTGGCGACGTAGTTCTCCACGCCCATGGGCGATTCCAGGATCGAATAGGTACAGAACATGTCGTAGTCGGAGAGGCCGAGCAGCTTCTCGCGGATGCGGTCGCCGTTGCGCAGGCGAAAATCTCGCACACATCCGATCTTGTCCGAGGGCTCGCCGCCTTCGATCCGGCTCTCGGCGATCGCCGGATGCCAGTTCGGCAGGCCGTTGAAATCGCGCACCCGCGCCCAGACGCGGTCGTTGCGGGCATTGACGACGGTGGAGACGTAGACGCGGGCCATGAACGCGATCCTCAGCTCTTCTTCCGCGGCCCGCGCTCGGCCGGCGGTTCGCCTTCAGCGGAGGGTGGCGCGGCGGGCTTGTCGCCACCTCCACCGCCGCTCTTGCGGGCGGACTCCTTGATGCCCTGCATGTCACGGGCTTCGCGGATCAGGCCCGGCATCTTGGCGAGGCTGCCGCCCTCGACGCCGATGTCCGACAGGAGGGAATCGATCAGCGGGGCCTGGACGCGGTAGCGCAGCGCCGAGTCGATCACCTCGTCGGTGGCGCTGCGGCCGCCATTGCCGCCATGGCCGTTGCCGTTGAGCCCGTCGACCTGGAGGATGCGGATACCCTCGATCTTCTCCATCGGCTTGACGCTTTCGCGCACGATGCCTTCGATACGGTCGAGCAGCTTTCGACGGAACAGCGAGTAACGCGCCTGATCCGTGAGGACGTTCTCGGCCTCGTTGAGCATGCGCTGCGCTTCGGCCTCGACGGTGGCGCGGACGCGCTCGGCGTCGGCCGCGATCCGGGTCTCCTCGGCCTGCTTCTCGGCCAGCAGCACCTCGACCGTCTTGCGCCGCCTTGCGATCTCGCTCTCGCGCGCGGTGATGACGCGCTCGGTGGCTTCCGTCGCGTGGATGCGGGCTTCCTCCGCGGCAGCACGCGCTGCGGATTCTTCCAGCGACTTCTGATGAATGGCGATGGCCTTCTCCATCAGAACCGTCTCGACGTCCTTTTCGCGATTGACCTCGAGCTTGCGCAGCTCGCGCTCGCGGCCGATCCGAGCCTCGTCGAGGCCGCGATCGGACGCGATCCGCGCGCGCTCGACCTCCTCGCGCGCGGCAATCTCGGCCTCCTGCAGCGACTGGACGCGGGCGACCTCGAGCTGCTCGATGGCGCGGCGGCGCTCGATCCGCGCCGCTTCCAGCGCCTGCTCGCGCGACACGTCGGTGGTCTCGACGTCCTTGCGCGCGACGATCTCGGCCTGCTTGACCTGGCGGTCGGCATCGATCCGTTCCGAGCGCTTGGTGGAGAGCGCGATGACGCGGTCCTCGTCGGCGATCTCGATCGCCTTCTTCTGCTCGATGTTGAGCACTTCGCGCTTCTTGGACGAGTTGATTCGTTCGGCCTCGAGCGCGAGATCGACGCCGATGCGCTGGCGTTCGATCGCGTCGCGCCGCTTCAGCTCGGCCGCCTCCAGAACGCCGGTGCGCTCGATTTCGAGCGCGCGGGTTTCGCGCTCGGCCTGTATGCGCTCGGCCGCCACGGTCTTCTCTTGCGCGATCCTGGCGGCCTCGATCGCTTCGCGCGAGGCGATGTCGGCTTCCTCGACGGCACGGTTGCGGGCGATCTCCAGCGAGCGCACCCGTTCTTCCTGGGCGATGCGGGAGGCTTCCGTGGCCTCGCGCGCGGCGATGCCGGCGACGTCGAGGGTCTGGTTGCGCTCGATCTCGAGCTGCCGCGTGTTCTGCTCGGCGGCGATGCGCTCGGCGGCCAGCGTCCGTTCGCGGGCGATGCGGGCGGCCTCGACCGCGCGCTGCGCCTCGATCTCGGCCTCCTGGATGGTGCGGACCTGCTGGATTTCCAGGGCGCGGGTCCGCTCGTCCGAGGAGATGCGCTCGACATTGACCGTCATGGTCTGGGCGATGCGCGCCTTCTCGGTGGCCTCGCGTGCAGCGATCTCGGCCTCCTCGACAGCGCGGGTGCGCTCGATCTCGCGGCGCCGCGTTTCCTCCTCATTGGCGATGCGGGCATCGGTGACGACGCGGTCCTGCTGGATGCGGGCCTTCTCGATCGATTCGCGTGCGGCGATCTCGGCTTCCTCGACGGTGCGCATGCGCTCGATCTCGCGCTGGCGCACCTCGCGCTCCGAGGCAATGCGGGTGGTGTCGATCGAACGCTGGTTGGCGATCCGGGTCTTCTCGATCTCCTCGCGCGCCAGCAGCTCCTTTTCCTCGATGGTGCGGGTTCGCTCGATCTCCTTCTGGCGGGTCTCCCGCTCCGAGGCGATGCGGGCCTCGGCAATGGCCTGGTCATTGGCGATCCGCGCGCGCTCGATGGTCTCGCGAGCGGAGATCTGGGCCTGTTCGGCCTCGGTCTCGCGCAGTGCGCGTTCGCGGGCGACTTCCGTGCGCTGGAGCGCGCGGCGCATCTCGATGTCGCGTTCCTGCTCCAGGCGCGCAGTCTCGCTCTCGCGCTCGATCTCCAGCGCCTGCCGTTCGGCCTCGAGATTGCGGGAGCGGATCTTGATCATCGAGTCCTGCTCGATATCGTTGCGCAGCTTGCGCTTGGCCTCGATGTCCTCCATCAGGCGGGTCAGACCTTCGGCGTCGAACCGGTTCGACGGGTTGAAGAATTCCAGGTCGGTCTGGTCCAGATCGGTGATCGCGACCGATTCCAGTTCAAGTCCGTTCTGGGCGAGGGCCTCGGCGGCGTTGGCCTTGACGCGGGCGACATACTCGCCGCGCTGCTCGTGCATTTGCTCGAGGGTCATTTCGGAGGCGATCGACCGGATCGCGGAGATGAACTTGCCGGCGAGGAGGGCGTGGAGCTGCTCCGGCTCCATGGTGCGGCGGCCGAGGGTGGCGGCCGCGATCGACACGGCTTCGCGGGTCGCCTGGACGCGGACATAGAAATCGGCCTCGATATCGACGCGCATACGGTCGCGGGTGATTACGGCGTCCTGCCGGGAGCGCACGATGCCCATCGGCAGCACGTTCATGTTGACCGGCGTGTAGTCGTGGATGAACGGCAGCACGAAAGCGCCGCCGTTGATCACCACGCGCTCGCCGAGGAAGCCGGTCCGGACGAACGAGGTTTCCTTGGAGGAGCGATGGTAGAGCCAGTTCACGATGTAGACCGCCACGACGATCACGATGATCGCGACGATCAGCCAGAGGATCAACTCGCCGACCAATATTCCTGACATCTTGTCCTCCCTCGAACTCTAAAGGCGTTATCGCGCGCCGATCGCCTTGAATTGACGTACCTGTTCCGTCAGAGCCCGCTCCACGGGCAGTCGCTCCATCGAGGAGGCGCCATAGAAGCCGTGACAGTTGCGGGTGTTCTTCATGATGAAATCCGCGTCCGCGGGATCGGCAATCGGCCCGCCATGCGCGAGCACCAGGATGTCCGGATTGACGCTGAGCGCGGCCGAGGCCCAGGTGTCGATGTGCGCCGGGCAGTCCTTCAGTTTCAGCGCCGTCTGCGCCCCGATCGTGCCGCCGGTGGTGAGCCCGAGATGGCAGACGATGATGTCGGCCCCGGCTATCGCCATCGCGGCGGCTTCCTTTTCGCTGAAGACGTAGGGCGTGGTCAGCAGGTCCTTCTCGCGCGCCTTCGCAATCATGTCGATCTCGAGCGCATAGGACATCCCGGTCTCTTCGAGATTGGCGCGGAACACGCCGTCGATCAGGCCGACCGTCGGAAAGTTCTGCACGCCGGCGAAGCCGAGTGCCTTCAACTGGTCGAGGAACACGTCCATGTCGCGGAACGGATCGGTGCCGTTGACGCCGGCCAGCACCGGCGTCTTGCTGACGACCGGCAGAACCTCGCCGGCCATCTCGAGCACGATGGCGTTGGCGTCGCCGTAAGCCATCAGCCCGGCGAGCGAGCCACGGCCGGCCATGCGATAGCGGCCGGAATTGTAGATGACGATCAGGTCGACGCCGCCGGCCTCCTCGCATTTGGCCGACAGGCCGGTGCCGGCGCCGCCGCCGACGATGGGCTCGCCGCGTCGTGCCATTTCGCGGAATCGCTTCAACAATGCTGCGCGTTCAAACCGGGCCATCGGTCACCTCGCTAGTCGCCGGCGCGCCCCAGCGCGGCCGAACAAGGTTCGAAACGCGCCGACCAGGGTGGAGGCGAACTCGGGATCGTTGATGTTCTTGGGGACACGAACGAGCTGGCGGTTGGCGGTCTGCCGCACGGACCGCTCCAGCGCGCGGAACAGCGCTGCGTCGGCATCCGGATCCCAGAATGGCTGCCCTCGCGCGTCGAGCGCGGAGACGCCGCCTTCGGGCAGGAAGAAGCGCACGGGCCCATCCATCTGGTTGAGCTTTTCGCCGATCCAGCGGCCCATGCGCTCGTTCTCCTCGGCCGTGGTCCGCATCAAGGTCACCTGCGGGTTGTGGACGTGGAACTTGCGGCCGCGGTAGCGCTCCGGGATGGTGTCGGGCGCGCCGAAATTGACCATGTCGAGTGCGCCGACCGAACCGACATAGGGGGCGCGTGTGCGGATGATCGCACCGAAGCGGTCTTCGGTCGCGGGAAACACGCCGCCCATCAGGAGGTCGCAGACTTCGGTCGTGGTCAGGTCGATGACGCCCGCGAGCTGGCCGGTCTCGACGAGCTTCTCCATCGAACGGCCGCCGACGCCGGTGGCGTGGAAGACGAGGCACTCGAAATCCTCGCGCAAATCGGCGGCGATCTTCTGCACGGCCGGCGTCGTCACGCCGAACATGGTGATACCGATCGAGGGCAGGGTGGCGGCGGTTGCGCGCTCCCTGGCTTCGCGCTGATCGAGGCGCGCCTTCACCATGCCGGCGATGGCATTCGCGCCGTTCGACAGCACCGCGCGCGAGATCGCGTTGAGCCCCTGCACGTCGGTGACCGAATACATCATGGTGATGTCGGCGGGCCCGACATAGGGCCCGACGTCGCCGGAAGCGACGGAGGAGATGATCAGCTTCGGCACGCCGACGGGCAGGGTACGCATGCCCGGCGCAACGAGCGACGCCGCACCGGAGCCCCCGGCCGTGATCACGCCGGCGATATTGCCCTGCCGCCGCAGCCAGTTGGCGAACGCATCCGCCATCGCGGTCACGGCGGCGCCGCGGTCCGGGCCGAACACGGCCGAGCCGCCGCGTCCGTGGTTCAGCGCGATCTCCTGTGCGGAGACGTCGCAGCTCGCATGCCTGCCGCTGGTGGAGACGTCGACCAGCCGTGTGCGCAGGCCGCTCTCCGTGATGATGTCGCGGATGAAGCGCAGCTCGGCGCCCTTGGTGTCGAGCGTGCCGACGACCAGCACCACCGACGGTCCGGATGCCTGCGCCGCCGCCGGCTCGCGCTTGCGCCGCGCGGTTTCGTCGAGACGTGCAACCTGCGTCGAGAGCGTGCGTGCGGCGGCTTCGATCCGCGCGATCGGGACCGGCTGCGACCAGCGCGTCGGCAAGGTGGGATTGGAGACGTAGATCCGGATCGGGCCGCTCGGCCGCGACGGCTGCGGGGCCGGCTTCGCCTCGGCGCCGGCAGCGGGCGCGTCGGTATCCGGCTCGAGCGCCGCATGCAGTCCGACGCCGAGCAGGCGCTGCTGGAGCTCGCGATCGGCGGCAAGCCGCGCCGAATCGATGATGCGGTTGATGCGGCCGTTGACCATGATCGCGACATTGCGCGAGACCGCGGTGGCGACGCCGATGTTCTGCTCGATCACGAGCACGGCCATGTCGCCGTCCTCGCCGAGCCGCAGCAGCATCTCCTCGACCTGCGCCACGATGACGGGCGCGAGCCCCTCGGTCGGCTCGTCCATGATCAGCAGATGCGGATTGGTGAGCAGCGCGCGCGAGATCGCGAGCATCTGCTGCTCGCCGCCGGAGAGCTGGCCGCCGCCATGGTCCTTGCGCTCGGCGAGACGCGGGAAGGTGTCGTAGATGCGCTCCACGGTCCAGGCGCCGGATCGCATGCTGCCGGCGAGCCGCAAATGCTCGTCGACGCTGAGCGAGTGCCAGAGACGGCGGCCCTGCGGCACATAGCCGACGCCGAGGCGCGCGATGTGGGCCGGCGAGCGCCGCGTGATGTCCTCGCCGCGGATGCGGATCGATCCGCCGCTGACCGGCACCAGTCCCATGATCGCCTTGCACAGCGTGGTCTTGCCCATGCCGTTGCGGCCGACGACGGAGAACACGCCGCTCGCCAGCGCGAGATCGACGCCTTGCAGCGCGTGCGAGTGGCCGTAGTAGACGTCGAGGCCGCGGACCTCGAGCGCGGCGGCTGTGCGGCGGGCCTCATTCATGGCCGCCTCCGAGGTAAAGCTCCTGCACCTCGGGATCGGACTCGATCTCCTGCGGCAGGCCTTCCTTGAAGACGCGGCCGTTGTGCATCATCGTGACGCTCTCGACGACGCGCAAGGCGACGTCCATGTCGTGCTCGATGATGATGTAGCCGATATGCGCGGGCAGCGAGGTCAGGATCTCGATCAGCTCCTGCCGTTCGGTCGGCGACAGGCCCGCGGCCGGCTCGTCGAACAGCACGAAGCGCGGGGCACCGGCAAGCGCCAGCGCGATCTCGAGCTGGCGCTGCTGGCCGTGCGCGAGCTCGGCGACGCGCTGGTCCTTCACCGCGGTCAGGTGCACGGCCTGCACGAGGTTGTCGGCTGCGTGCATCAGGGCGTCGTCCTGTCCCGGGCGCAGGAACGAGAAGCGACCGCGCGAGATGCCGCGGCAGGCGAGATAGACGTTGTCCTGCACGGTGAGGCCGGGGAACAGCGCCGAGATCTGGTAGGTCCGGCGCAGCCCGCGGCGGATGCGTTCATAGGGCGGGAAGTGCGTGACGTCCTCGCCGAAGAAGCGGATGGTGCCGGAGGAGGGCGGGAAGTCGCCGGTGATGCAGTTGAACAGCGTGGTCTTGCCGGCGCCGTTCGAGCCGAGCACGGCGCGCCGCTCGCCCGGACGCACGGTGATGGTGACGTCGGTCAGCGCGGCCAGTGCGCCGAACAGGCGCGTGACGCCGCGCAGCTCGAGCGCGGCGCCGGCGCCGACGGCGGAGAGGCGTTGGGCGACGCTATCCATGGCCGCGCGCTCCGCCCGAACGGCCCGTCGTGGGGCGATGGCCCCGGCGCCAGCGCTGCCACAGGCCGATGACGCCGTCCGAGGACCAGAATACGATGGCGAGGAAGCCGAGCCCGATCAGCAGCCGGAAGCGGTTGCCGTCGAGCCCGAACTTGATCAGGACATCGAGCGCGAAGGTGCGCAGCAGCACGAAGATCAGCGCGCCGATGAAGGGACCGATCGGGCGCGTGATGCCGCCGACCACGGCGATGATCAGCACGTCGATGCAGGCGCCGACGCTGACCGAGCCCGGCGAGATCTGGCGGTAGTTCCAGACCTGGAGCACGCCGGCGAGCGCCGCGACGAAGGACGCGAAAGCATAGGCGGCGACGCGGTGCGCATTGACGTTGAAACCGAGCGCGGCCATGCGGCGCGGATTGTCGCGCACGCCTTGCAGCGCCAGGCCGAACGGTGCGCGGGAGATGTAGTCGACGGCGAAGTAGCACAGCGCGGCGACCGCCAGCACGATATAGTAGAAGGGAATGTCGGCGCGCCAGTTGACGCCCCAGAAATGCGGCGTCGCCACGGTGTTGATGCCGGTGTGGCCGTTGAAGATCGCCCAGTTCTGATTGGTGAAGTAATAGAAGGCCGCGCCGATCGCGAGCGTGATCATGATGGTGTAGATGCCTTCGGTGCGGACGGCCAGCGCGCCGCCGAGCGTGCCGAAGATGGTCGCGAGCGCGAGCGCCATCGGGACCGCGAGCCACCACGGCCAGCCGAGGCTGATATTGACGTTGGCGCTGACGCCGAACACGGCGACCATGTAGGCGGCAAAGCCCGCGATGGTGAGCTGCATCAGGCTGACCATGCCGCCATAGCCGGCCAGGAACATCAGGCTCAGCGCCATGGTGCCGAGGATCAGCGTGGTGGCGAAGATCTCGATCAGGAAGAAGCCGTTGGCGATCAGCGGCATGATCAGGAGGAGGACCGCGACGATCCAGGCAGCGGGATTGTCGATCTCCGGCCATGCCCGCGCAGACTGCTGCGCCGTGGTGGCGGGGCGGACGGCAACGCGGGCGTCGTGCGCGAGGGACATGTCAGCGCCTCGCCAGAAGGCCCTGCGGCCGGATCGCCAGCACCAGCACCATGATCAGGAAGGTCACGACGATGGCGTAGGTCGGGATGTAGACCGAGCCGAGCTGCTCGGCGAGGCCGATGATGAGCGCGCCGAGCGCCGCACCGGGGATCGAGCCCATGCCGCCGACGATCACCACCACCAGCGAGGCGAGCAGGAAGCGAATGTCTTCGCCGGGGGACAGCGACTGGAAGGTGCCGCCGACGACCCCGGCGACGCCGGCAAGCCCGGCGCCGAACGCGAACACCAGCACGAAGACGAGCTGGATGCGCACGCCGGTGGCGGCCAGCATGTCGCGATCGTCGACGCCGGCGCGGATGATCATGCCGATCCAGGTGCGGTTGAGCGCGAGCCACATGCCGACGCCGATCACGACGGACGCTGCGAAGATCACCAGCCGCACCACCGGATATCGGAGGTAGACCGGATCGCCCGAGGATTTCACCGCCGTGATCAGCGGCAGGTCCACGGGCCCGATCAGCCAGCTCGGGGTCTGGATCTGGTAGAAGTCGCCGCCGCAGGCCCAGAGCATCAGGTCGGCAAACACGATCGAGAGCCCGATCGTCACCATGGTCTGCCTGAGGTCCTGGCCTTCCATGCGCCGGAACACGATCACCTGGAGCAGCACGCCGACCAGTGCAGTCAGGACGAAGGCAACGATGAAGCTGAGGAGCCAGGAGCCGGTGGCTGTGCTGATGGCGTAGCCGACATAGCCGCCGAACAGATAGAGAGAGCCGTGCGCCAGGTTGACGTTGCGCATCAGGCCGAAGATCAGCGTGAAGCCGCTCGCGACGAGGAAGTAGAGCCCGCCGAGCGTGATGCCGTTGAAGACGGCGTTGAGGAAGACGCGCTTGCGGCCGATCGCCTCTTCGAGGCCCGGCGGCCAGACTGCGAAGACCAGCCAGAGCGCGACGGCAATCGCGATGATCACGATCAGCGCCCAGGCGGGATGGCGTTCGATGAAACGGCTCATGTGCGCCGCCCGCTTGTCCAGGCCGCGCGCCGAAGCTCCACCGAATGCAGGTCAGACCGCCTTGTAGCGGCTGCTCGCCTCGCCATGAACGTGCGCTCCCGTCGTCGCGACCATCTCGGGATCGCGTTGCGCTCATCCTAGCCGGGCTTGGAGAGGGACGTTTGATCGTGAGTATCTTTTCGCGCGGCGGTCAGGCGCGCAAGACCTTGGCGGCGCGACGATAGTCGGTCGGAGCCATTCCCACATTGGCGGCGAAGAAGCGGGTGAAGCCGCTCTGCGAGGAGAAGCCGAGATCGAAGCCGATATCGGCGATCGGTGCCTCGCTGGCGACCAGCGCTTCGAGCGCCTGTTCCATGATCAGCGTGTTGAGATAGAGGTTCGGCGTGACGCCGGTCTGGACGCGGAACAATCGGTAGAAGTGCGGCCGCGACAGGCCGGACTCGCGCGCGATCGTGTCGAGCTCGATCTCGGCGCCGGGGCTCTCCGACATCATCTTGATGCATTTGCGCACGCGAAAATCGGTGACGGAACCGTTTGCGCGCGGATCGCGCGCGGTCTCCGCCTGTTGCCAGCTTTCGTCGTAGCAGATGTCGATCAGCCGCCGGAGTTCGGAATCCAGACTGGAGAGCGATGGTGCGCCGCACACCAAGGCGGCGGTCCGCCGGATGTGCTTGTCGAGCGCGACGGTGCGCTTGAACTGCGTGCGGCCAAAGCGCAGCCGGTCGGAGCCCGATGCATCGGGCGCAAACCATTCGGGATTGACGTAGAGCACGAAGAAGATCGCGCCGCCGTCGAGGTCGGTCGGCAGAAAATTGTGCGGCTCCCAGGGATTGACGGCGACGACCGAGGTTTCGGTGAGATCGTAGTGGCCGGCGCAGACATCGATGCATGCGGGCATGCCGCCGACATGGAAGATCAGATGACCTTCACGATGCGCGTGGATATTGAAAGGGCGGTTCAACTGATAAACCGTCGCCCGACCGAAGCGGCCGTGGAAGACGGCGAGCGCACGGCTCATGCCTTCCCTCCCGAATGTTCTTGTCTTTTCAGCCAGCGTTCAACAACGCCGCGGAGATTGCAAGAGCGGAGAGCGCCCGCGTCAGCAAGTCGCTCTCCGCTCGCATGTCGCCGATGTGATGCGTCAGTATTTCTTACATTCCGGCACGCTTCGGCTCGGGAGCCCGATCTTCGAGAACACGGCCGCATCGTAGCCGAGCGTCTGGTTCACGTTCGGGATCACCTTCACGACCTTGCTGAACAGCGCGCCTTTGCCGTCATCGACGACCTCGGTGACGAAGTTGGTGCCGATCGCCTGACGATTGGAGTCGAGCTTGATCTTGCCGTTTGGCGCGTCGAGCTCGATCTTCGCGAGCGCAGTCCTGAACTTCGACTGGTTGTTGCTGAGATCGCCATTGACCTCGCGCAGCGCCAGGATCAAGGCCATTGTCGAGTCATAGTAGTTGGTCGCAAGCAGTGACGGGCTTGGAAAGCGCTTGTTGGGCGGGAAGGCGTCCTGATAGGCCTTCACGAACTTCTGCCAGCCCGGATCCTCCCAGGTATCGGCCTGGCCGCTCGCCGCGATGGTGCCGATCAGCGCGTTCTTGGCATTCCCCTTTGACGACAGGATGGTCTGGTCGATCATGATGGAACCTCCCATCAGATGCGCCTTGCCGCCGGCCTGCTGATACTGATTGAGGAAGTTGACGGCGTCCGCGCCGCCAAGTCCGAGATAGATGGCATCGACGTCGTCGGGCAGCGCGGCGATCACCGAGGCAAAGTCCTTGGTGCCGAGCGGCACCCATTGCCGGTTGGTGACCTGGCCGCCGGCGCCGCAGAACTCGAGCACGAGGCCGAACACCTGGGTGTAGATGAAGGAGTAGTCTTCGCCGACGGTCGCGATCTTGCGATACTTCTTTTCGTCATAGGCGTATTTGCCGAGGCCGACCTGCCACTGCGCGCCGTCCATGTTGTAGCGGAAGAAGTTCGGGGCAGGGTCGACATAGGTTGTTTCCTGGGCGCCGGATGCCGCATTGATGAAAGTGAGCTCGGGATGGGTCTTTGCAAAGTTCTTCACCGCGATACCCTCGTCGCCGGAGAGCGGCGACAGCAGGATCTGCACCTTGTCCTGCTCGATCAGCTTGCGGACGGCGCGCACAGCCGAATCCGGCGTCGCGTCGGTTGACGCGACGATGAACTCAAGTTCCTTGTCGCCGATTTTCTTGCCCAGCACGTTGAGCGCCGTCTGGTGGCCGCGCATGCCGTCCTCGCCGAGCACCGTGTAGGTGCCTTCGAGGGTTGCGGTCACGCCCACCTTGATCTTTTCCTGGGCGATCGCCGCGCCCGAAAGAAACAGGCTGCTCAGCGCGAGCAGTCCCACACTGCATTTCAACATTGTGCTCCTCCCTGTTGTCGTCGCTTTGTTGCCGCGCCGAACCGGGCGCGACGCCCGTGGCTCTCGAACGGCCCGCGGCTTTGGAGGGAAGCTAGCCGAAGTCGAATGCGGTGCCTGCGTGGGCGCATCGTTCGGTTTGACGGGCAGTCTCATTTTTGAATGCTGCGGCGCAAGTGGTGTTGCGGTGCAATCGGCGGCCGTGCCGCGTCCTGATGCGCCGGCCAGCCTCAAAGCGCCTCACACCCAGCCGCCATCCACGATGTAGTGCTGAGCGGTGCAGGCGGAGGCCTCGTCGGACGCGAGGAAGACGGTGAATTTCGCGACCTCATCCGGCACCAGCCGGCGCTTCAGGCACTGTCGCTGCATCAGCTCGATCTCGCCCGCCGGCGTCATCCATTTCTCGAGCTGGCGCTCGGTCATGATCCAGCCCGGCGCGATCGCGTTGACGCGGATATTGTAGGGACCGTAGTCGCGCGCCAAGGAGCGCGTGAGGCCGACGACGCCAGATTTGCTGGCCGTGTAGGCGGCCATGCCGCCTTGCCCTGCGATCCACGACACCGAGCCGAAATTGATGATGACGCCGGCATTCGCTGCCTTCATGTCCGGCAACACGGCTTGCGCCGCGAAGAACTGGTGCTTCAGGTTCACCGCGATGCGGTCGTCCCAATACTCCGGCGTCACCTCCTCGGTGTCGTGCCGTTCGTCATGCGCGGCATTGTTGACGAGGATGTTGATCGCGCCGTGCGCGTTGCGCGCCGCCGCGACGCCGGCGCGCAACGCGGCGATGTCGGTCAGGTCGACGCGCTGGAAATGCGCAGCCAGGCCTTGATCCGACAATTCGCGCGCCAGGCGCTGGCCCTCGTCGGCCTTGATGTCGAAGAACACGACATTGGACTTCTGCTGCGCGAAGCGCCGCACGATCGCAGCACCAATTCCCGATGCGCCACCGGTGACGAGAACGACCTTGCCGGCGAGGTCGGAATAAATGGCGGCCATGGGCACCTCTCAAGTTGCGTTGCGGGCGGCGCGAGGCGCCGCCCAATTCCCCCCGCCAACCTTAGCCACTCCCGCGTGAGGTCTATAGGTCAGAATTTTAGTTGCGTACCTCAAAAATTGAAGGCAGGATTGCAGCCAAAGAATAAGAGCCGATCGGGAGGGACGTGATGAGACTGCTCGGGAAGCTGGGACTCGCCGCTGCCGCATGCCTGCTTTGGGCCAACTCTGCCGCAGCCGACACGACGGTGAAATGGCTCCACATCGAGGCCAACCCGGCCCAGGTGAAGATCTGGGAGGAGGTCGCGCGCGCCTATGAGGCGTCGCATCCGGGCGTCAAGGTCGAGATGCAGTTTCTCGAGAACGAGGCCTACAAGGCCAAGCTGCCGACCATCCTGCAATCCAAGGATCGGCCGAACATCATCTACAGCTGGTCCGGTGGCGTCCTGAAGACTCAGATCGAGGCTGGCGTCCTCGACGACATCACCGATTCCGTGAAGGGTTACAGCGACAGCCTGACGCCGGCAGCGCTCGCCGCCTTCACCAGCAATGGCCGCGTTTATGGTGTTCCGACCGCGCTGTCGCAGGTCGGCTTCCTCTGCAACAGGGAGCTGATGGCCAAGGCGAAGGTCGATCCTGCAGGGATCAAGAGCTGGGATGACCTGCTTGCCGCCGTCAAGACGTTGAAGGCCGCCGGCGTGACGCCGATCGTGGTCGGCGGCGCCGACAAATGGCCGTTGCACTTCTACTGGACGCATCTTGCCGTGCGCATCGGCGGCAAGCCGGCCTTCGACGCGGCGCTGCGCGGCGAGAACGGCGGCTTCGCCGGCGAAACCTTCCAGAAGTCCGGCGAGCTGTTCAAACAGCTCGTCGATCTTCAGCCGTTCCAGAACGGTTTCCTGGGCTTCAAGAATCCGCAGGCCGTCGGCTATTTCGGCGACGGCAAGGCGGCCATGACGCTCGCGATCAGCACCGTCTATCATCTGCAGCGCGCGCTCGCCGCCGACAAGGTTGGCCTCTCCGAGGACAAGATCTGCTGGTTCGACTTCCCGGTCGTATCGGGCGGCAAGGGCGCGCCGACCGATACGCTCGGCGGCATCACCGGCTGGCTCATCACCAAGGGCTCGCCGAAGGAGGCGGTCGATTTCCTGAAATACTTCGTCTCCAAGGACGTGCAGACGCGGCTTGCGGCGGCCAATTTCAACATCCCGGTGGTGCAGGGCGCGGACGCCGGCCTCAACAACGCCTTCATGAAGCTGATCGCGGCCAATCTGGCGAAGTCGAACTACCACCAGAATTTCTACGACCAGAGCCTCGGTCCCTCGGTCGGTCGCGTCGTCAATGACGTGACTGCCGAAATCGCCGGCGGCAGCATGAACCCGCAGGACGCCGCCAAGGCGATCGAGGCGGCCTGGAAGCAGGGTAACTGACGGTGGCGCGACCGATCGCGAGCGCGCCGGCGATGGGCGTTGCGCCGACACCGGTCTCGTCGACGGCGGTGCGTGGTCCCGGCTGGGACGGCCGCTTCACGGTGCTGATCCTGTTCCTGCCGCCGGCGCTGCTGCTGTTCACGCTGTTCGTGGTGGTGCCGATCGGCGAGGCCGCCTGGTACTCGGCCTTCAACTGGAACGGCTTTGGCCGGCCGACCAACTGGATCGGCTTCGACAATTACCGCTTCGTGCTGGAAACGCGCGCCTTCTGGCTCGCGCTGCGCAACAACGGGCTGATCATCGCGGTCTCGCTGCTGGTACAGCTGCCGCTTGCGCTCACGCTCGCGCTGATGCTCGCCGAGCGCTTTCGCGGCGCAGTGGCGCTGCGGATGCTGTTCTTCATGCCCTACATTCTGGCGGAGATCGCAACCGGGCTGATCTTCTCGTTCGTCTATGACGGCGATTATGGCCTGGTCGCCTCGATCTGGCGCACCTTCGGCGCCGAGCCGCCGCATCTGCTGGCCTCGACCGACACGGCGATGCTGGCGGTGCTGATCGTCATCGTCTGGAAGTATTTTGGCTTCCACATGATGCTGTTCATCGCCGCACTCCAGGGGCTCGACAAGAGCCTGGTCGAGGCGGCCACCATCGACGGCGCGACGCGGTCGCAGACGCTCCGCCACGTCGTCATCCCCTTGCTCTATCCGACGATCCGGCTCTCGGTGTTCTTCGCCATCATCGGCTCGCTGCAGCTGTTCGACCTGGTGATGCCGCTGACGCGCGGGGGGCCTGCGGATTCCTCCAACACGATGGTGAGCTTTCTCTACAACAACGGCATCTCCCGCATGCGCGTCGGCTATGGCAGCGCCATCGGCGTCATCCTGTTCGTGATCTGCGTGACCTTTGCCTTCACCTACAAGCGATGGTTCATGCGCGATGAATGACGCCGAGCCCGCCCGCACCCCGTTCGATCCCGCAATATTGTTCAAGGCGCTGTTCCTCGCCGTGATCGCCATCTTCGTGCTGGTGCCGCTGCTCGCGACCCTGCTCGGCGGCTTCAAGTCGCTCGGTGAGCTGCGCGTCAATCCGTTCGGCCTGCCCAGGCACTGGGAATGGCAGAACTATGCCGACATCCTGTTCTCGGCGCGCTACTGGCAGCTGCTCCGCAACTCGCTGGTCATCTCGACGCTCGCGGTGACGCTGACCCTGATCACGGCCTCGATGGCCGCGTTCACCTTCGCTCATGTCAGGTTCTACGGCAGCTCGATGCTGCTGAGCTATCTGACGCTCGGCCTGCTGTTTCCCGCCGCGACAGCGGTGCTGCCGCTGTTCATCAAGGTGCGCGATCTCGGGCTGCTCGATACGTATTTCGGCGTCGCACTGCCGCAGGTTGCGTTCAGCCTGGCCATGAGCGTGCTGCTGCTGCGGCGCTTCTTCAAGGACATTCCTTATGAACTGCTCGAAGCCGCGCTGGTGGATGGCTGCAGCTATATCAAGTTCTTTCGCTACGTGACGCTGCCGCTGTCACGGCCGATCCTTGCCACCGTCGGCACCATCACCTTCGTCAACAGCTGGAACGCCTATCTGCTGCCGCTGGTGATGCTCAACACCGATGCGCTGTATCCCTGGCCGCTCGGCATCATGGTTTATCAAGGCGAGTATTCGTCCGAGTGGCACCTGATCCTGGCCTTCATCACGCTGACCATCCTGCCGACGGTCGTTCTCTTCCTTCTGGCGCAGAAGCACATCGTCGCCGGCCTCACCGCAGGCGCGGTCAAGGGATGAACGGTATCTCACGGAGATCACAATGAGAAGAATAGGCATCGGAATCATCGGCTGCGGCAATATCAGTACCGCCTATCTGAAGGCGGCCCAGCGCTTTGCTTTCATGGAGGTCAAGGCGCTCGCCGACATGCGCAGCGATGCCGCGGAGCGCCAGGGCGCGGCCTTCGGCCTGCCCGGGATGCGGGTCGATCAGTTGCTGAGGCGCGACGACGTCGAGATCGTCATCAATCTCACCGTGCCGCTCGCCCACACCGACGTCAGCCTCGCCGTGCTCAATGCCGGCAAGCATGTCCACTCCGAGAAGCCGCTCGGCATCAACGTCGCGGAGGCGCGCAAGGTGATGGATCTCGCCGCGCAGAAGGACCTGCGCGTCGGCTGCGCGCCGGATACGTTCCTCGGCGGCGGACACCAGACCGCGCGCAAGCTGATCGACGACGGTGCGATCGGCACGCCGGTTGCGGGCAGCGCCTTCTTCGGCTGCCCCGGCCACGAGCGCTGGCATCCGGCACCAGGCTTCTATTACCTGCGCGGTGGCGGGCCGATGCTGGACATGGGGCCGTATTACATCACCGATCTCGTGCAGCTGCTCGGCCCGGTCGCCAGCGTGATGGGCTCGACCGCGCGCCCGAGATCCGAGCGCCTGGTCACCAGCCAGCCGATGAACGGCACGCTGATTCCCGTCGAGGTATCGACCCATGTAGCGGGCACGCTCGAATTCGAGAGCGGGGCGGTCGTCTCGATCGCCATGAGCTTCGACGTGCCGAAGCACCGGCATGCGCCGATCGAGATCTATGGCGACAAGGGCAGCATGCTGGTGCCGGACCCGAACCGCTTCGGCGGCGAGGTGCAGGTCGCGAAGGCCGGCGGTGAATGGGAGACGGTGCCGCTGACGCACGGTCATGTCGACGGCGAGTTCCGCTCGATCGGCGTTGCCGACATGGCCGCCGCGATCCTGAACAACCGGCCGCACCGCGCCAGCGGGGCGCTTGCCTTCCACGTGCTGGAGGTGATGGAGGCGTTCCAGACCTCCGCCGACGAAGGGCGGCGCGTCAGGATCGAGAGCCGCGTCGAGCGGCCGGCGATGCTGCCGGCCGGACGCGAAACCGGACAGATCGACTGAGGACAGAAACATGCGCAAGGCAATGATTGTTTGGGGCGGCTGGCCGGGACACGATCCGGATCTCTGTGCCTCGATGATCCGCGGCTGGCTGAAGGCGGAAGGCTTCGAGGTGCGGATCGAAACCACGACGGCGGCGTTCGCCGATCCCGCGATTCACGATCTGTCGCTGATCATCCCGATCTACACCATGTCGAAGATCGAGAAGGCGGAAGCGCTCAATCTCTGCGCGGCGGTGCGCAGCGGCGTCGGGCTCGCCGGCCATCACGGCGGCATGTGCGACGCGTTCCGCGAGTCCGTCGACTACCAGTTCCTGTGCGGCGGGCAGTGGGTTGCGCATCCCGGCAACATCATCGACTACAAGGTCGACTTGACGAAGCCGGATGACCCCATCATGAAGGGTCTGAAGAGTTTCGAGCATCGTTCAGAGCAGTATTACATGCATGTCGACCCCGCCAACGAGGTGTTGGCGACGACGACCTTCACCGGCGAGCACGCGCCCTGGATCGAGGGCGTGGTCATGCCCGTGGTGTGGAAAAAGCGCTACGGCGCGGGCAGGGTGTTCTATTCCTCGCTCGGCCACCGCGCCTACGAGCTCGACGTCCCGGAGATCCGGACGATGATGACCCGCGGCATGCTGTGGGCGGCGCGCGAATGACAGCCGGTGCGGCGCAGCCGGTGCTTCGCGCCACGCTCGAGGATGTCGCGCGCGCGGCGGGCGTTTCGCTCGCCACCGTCGACCGCGTCGTCAACCGGCGCGAGGGCGTGCGCGCCAAGACGGTCGCGCGTGTCGAGGCCGCGGTGGCAAAACTCGGCTATCGTGCCGACATCGCGGCCGCGCGGCTCGCCCGCGGCCAGACGTTCCGCTTCGCGTTCGTGCTGCCGACCGGCAGCAACAGCTTCATGACCAACCTGACCGAGCAGGTCCAGCGCACCGCGGACTGGCTCGCCGGCCAGCGCGGCTTCATCGACATCCTCCATGTCGACGTGTTCGATCCGGACGTGCTGGCCAGCGCGCTGGAAAACCTGTCGCCGGCCTATCAGGGCGTCGCCGTCATCGCGCTCGACCATCCGAGGGTGCGCGCCGCGATCGACGAGCTCACAGCGCGCGGGGTCGCCGTGGTGACCCTGGTATCGGACGCGCCGAGCTCGCGCCGCCTGCACTATGTCGGTATCGACAACCCCGCCGCGGGGCGGACTGCGGCCACCCTGATGGGGCGTTTCCTGGCCGGCCGCGAGGGAGCGGTCGCCGTGATCGCGGGATCGCTGTCGCTGCGCGATCACACCGAGCGGCAGTTCGGGTTTCACCAGATCCTGTCCAGCGAGTATCCGGATTTGCGCGCGCTCCCGGTCATCGAGGGCCGCGACGACAGCGCGCGCACGCAGAAGCTCACAGCATCGCTCCTCGCCCGCCATGCCGATCTCCGCGGCATATATTGCTGCGGCGCCGGGAATCGCGGCATCGCCGATGCGCTTGAGGCCTCGGGGCGCGCGCGCGAAGTGGTCTGGATCACCCATGAGCTGACCCAGTACACGCGGCGTTTCCTGGTCCGCGGCACGCTCGATGCGATCATCAACCAGGATCCCGGCCACGAGGCGCGGTCTGCGGCGCGAGTCCTGCTCGCGCATTGCTCGGGGGAGCCCATCAGCCCCGACCAGGAGCGCATTCGCATCGATATTTTTCTGCGAGACAATCTGCCGTAACTCCGGGCGGTTCAACCTCCGCCTTGCCAGCCGGCGGTCGCGGAGAGGGCGCGCGCGTGGGCGATCAGGGCCGTCGCCGTCGGACCTTTCAGGTCATCGTCGAGAATACCGATGGGTCCCATCATCGTGATGGCTGCGATCATGAAGCCGGCCTGGTCGAAGATCGGTGCGGACAGGGAGGTGAAGTTCGGCAGCAGGGCGTCACGACAACGGCTGATGCCGTCGCGCCGGATCGTGTCCATCATCTCCTCCACCTCGGCCTTGGTGGTTGGCGCGTCATCCACCCGCGTCTCGCGCGAACGTTCCTCCTTGAGCTCCTGATCCAGCATCTCGCCCGTCAGCGAGCGCGGCAGATGTGCAAGGAAGTTTCGCCCCAGCGCGGACCGCAGCAGGCTCAGGACGCTTCCGACACGCAGCTCGATGATGGGTCGGCTGGCTCCGCCCTCGACGCGATAGATGATGGTCGGGCCACGATTGCCCCACACGCCGAGAAAGACGGTGTGGCCGATCGTCGTTGCGAGTTCGGTCATGGCCGGCCGCGCGACGGCGAAGACGTCGAATTGCTCGATGGCCGCCATGCCGAGCTTCAATGCGTAGGGGCCGAGGGCATAGCAGCCGGTATCGCTCTCCTGCCGGACGATGCCCACCGCCTGAAAGCTCACGAGATAATAGTGGACGTTGGCCGCGGACATTCCGGTGTTGGCGGCGATCATCTTCAGCGGCACGGGCCGCATCTCGGTCCTGAGGTAGTCGAGGATCTTGAAGCCGATCTCGATCGACTGAATGCCGCGTCGTCCGGTCCGTTCGGCCGTGGTGGTTTTGCCGGGTTTGGCTCCTCGTGCGGACGCAGGCGCCGGATCCGGCGGGCGGGGGCGGCGCGGCTTCTTCACTGAAAATCCTTATAGATCAGGGTGTTATGGCGGGTGTCGTGATGGCGCATTATTGGGCGCGTCGCGCCGGATATTCAAGCTTGCTGTGTTTGACGACATCATATGTATATGACTAAATAAAATTGCTTGGAGCGAGGCTGGGTTTGGCCGCGGGCGCAAACAGGGGAATGACGATGGATGCACGAGCGACGGCGGTACCCGCCGAGCAGAATCTGACGCGCAGCGAGGAGCGGCAGGTCGTTCTGGCCTCGACCCTCGGCACGGTGTTCGAGTGGTACGACTTCTTCATCTACGGCTCGCTCGCCGTGTTCATGAGCTCGGTATTGTTTCCGCCGGACAACCCGACCGCCGCCGTGCTTGCTTCGCTCGGTGCTCTTGCGGCCGGATTCGTGATCCGGCCGATCGGCGCAGTGGTCTTCGGCCGCATCGGCGATCTGGTCGGTCGAAAATACACCTTCCTCATCACCATCGTGATGATGGGAGGCGGCACGGCCTTGATCGGCTTCCTGCCCACCTATGCCAGCGTGGGTCACGCTGCATGGATCTCGCTGGTCATGCTGCGATTGATCCAGGGCCTCGCGGTCGGCGGCGAATATGGCGGCGCCGTCGTCTACGTTGCGGAACACTCGCGCCCGGATCGGCGCGGGCTTCTGACCGGCTGGATCCAGATCACATCGTCGGTCGGGCTGGCGCTCTCCATCGCGGTCATCATCGGGACGCAGAGCGTCATGAGCGAGGCCGATTTCAAGGCCTGGGGATGGCGCGCTCCCTTCATCATCTCGATCGCGATGCTGGCGTTCTCGATCTACGTCCGCGTCAGGCTGCACGAATCGCCCGTGTTCACGCGTCTCAAGGCCGAGCGACGCCTGTCCAAGAGTCCGGTGAGAGACACCTTCGCCCGGTGGTCCAGCCTTCGCCTCGTGTTGATCGCGCTGTTCGGTGTGACCGCGGGGATGGGGTCAACCTACTTCACCGGCCAGTTCTACGTGATGATCTTCATGCAGCAGATCGCGAGGATCGACCTGCAGACATCCTACACCCTGATGGCCATCGGTCTCGTCATCGGCGCTCCCGCGTTCATCTTCTTCGGCTGGCTGTCCGATCGGGTTGGACGCAAATGGCTGATGATGACGGGTCTCGTGCTTTCGGCGCTGTGCTACCGGCCGATGTTTTCATCGCTGCTGGAGGCAGCAAATCCGCAGCTCGTGGCCGCGACCCGCAGTGCGCCGGTGACCGTGCATGCGGACACCACCAGCGAAGCGTGCAAGTTCGGGCTTGTGGCCGCGCTGCTGAGCTCGCACGGCGATCATGGCAAGCCCTGCGTCCAGGCCAAGAAGCTGCTGATCGGAAGCGGCATCAACTTCAGCTATGCCGCTCCGGTCGACGGCCAGGCCGTAGCCATGACGGTCAATGGCAGGACGATTCCCGGATACGATGCGGCGGCGTACCGCAAGGCCTTGTCCGAGGCGGGTTACCCCGCCAAGGCGGATCCCGCAAAGGTGTCGTCGGCCTACATCGTCTTTCTGCTGGTCGTCATGACCGTCATCGTCGCGATGGTCTATGGGCCGGTGGCATCGTTCCTGGTCGAGGTGTTCCCGGCCAACATCCGATACACGGCGCTTTCGTTCCCCTACCACATCGGTGCCGGCATTTTCGGCGGCTTCCTGCCGTTCTTCGCAACCTATCTTTCGCTCGCGGTCGGCGACGTGTTCGCGGGGCTCTGGTATCCGGTCGTCATATGCACGGTCGTCGCCGTGATCGGATCGATCATGCTGCCGAACAGGCCGCAAATCGAGACTGATCACTGAGTGTGACATGCCGGCGGGCCGCAGCAGCGGCCCGCTCTCCGTTTCCGTGCCCGGGATGACATCATGGATATCAATCGAGCGAACACGTACAAGGCGGCCGTCGTTCAGGCCGCGTCAGATCCGACAAGCTCGCTGGCGTCGGCGCAAAAGGCGGCGGCCCTGATCGAGCAGGCCGCTGACGCCGGCGCCAGGCTGGTCGTCTTCCCTGAAGCCTTCATTGGCGGCTATCCCAAGGGAAATTCGTTCGGTGCTCCCGTCGGCATGCGCAAGCCCGAAGGACGTGAGGCGTTCCGTTTGTATTGGGAGGCGGCGATCGATCTCGATGGCGCGGAGGTCGAGACGATCGCCGCGGCGGCGGCCGCAACCGGTGCCTTTACGGTCATCGGCTGCATCGAGCGAGAGCAGGGCACGCTCTACTGCACGGCGCTGTTCTTCGACGGGGCGCGTGGGCTCGTCGGCAAGCACCGCAAGCTGATGCCGACCGCGGGCGAGCGGCTGATCTGGGGTTTCGGCGACGGCTCGACCATGCCGGTGTTCGAGACCTCGCTCGGCAATATCGGCGCGGTGATCTGCTGGGAGAACTACATGGCGATGCTGCGCATGCACATGTACAGCCAGGGCATCAGCATCTACTGCGCTCCAACCGCGGATGATCGCGATACCTGGCTTCCGACCATGCAGCATATCGCCCTGGAGGGACGGTGCTTTGTCTTGACGGCCTGTCAGCATCTCAAGCGCGGCGCCTTCCCGGCGGACTACGAGTGCGCGCTGGGTGCCGATCCCGAGACCGTGCTCATGCGCGGCGGCAGCGCCATCGTCAATCCGCTTGGCAAGGTGCTGGCGGGGCCATGCTTCGAGGGTGAGACCATCCTGTATGCCGACATTGCGCTCGATGAGGTGACGCGCGGCAAGTTTGATTTCGACGCGGCGGGGCACTATTCCCGTCCGGACGTTTTCCAGCTCGTCGTCGACGATCGGCCGAAGCGGGCGGTATCAACCGTCAGCGCCGATCGCGCGCGCAATTGAGGGACCCAATGCTCTTCGATATGGGCCAGCTTCCGGCGGATATCCGCTACAAGATTCTCACCGCGACCGTTACGCCGCGCCCCATCGCGTGGGTGACGACCCGCTCCCGGGACGGCACCGCCAATGCCGCGCCCTTCAGCTTCTTCAACGTCCTCGGGCATGAACCGCCGACGGTGGTGCTCGGCCTGCTGCGTCATCCGAACAAGGGCTTGAAAGACACGGCGCAGAATATCGTCGAGACGCGTGAGTTCGTCGCTCACCTGGTGTCGCACCAGATGGCGGAAGCCATGAACGCGACGGCCGTCGATGCTCCGGCCGGCGTCGACGAGATGGAGATTGCGGGGCTTCAAACACTGCCTTCGCAGATGGTTGCGCCTCCACTCATCAAGGGGTGCCCGGTGGCGTTCGAATGTCGCTCCCTCTCGGTTCAGGAGACCGGGCCCCGGCAGATCGCGGTGATCGGCGAGATCGTCTGCGCTCATGTGGCGGAGCAGTTCGTGATCGATGCACAGAGAGGCTATATCGATACGATCGGCCTCGACCTCATCGCCCGCATGCACGGGTCGGGCTGGTATGCGAGGCCTCGCGATCTCTTCCAGCTGGTGCGGCCGGCGCCGATCGAATAGGGGCGGGGCGCCGAGGCCTCCGGCCATGGCCGCCCCGTAGCCGCCCCATGTCGCCCCTTCGCGGCCGATTGACATCCAATTATTACATGTCTAAAAATATGCAAATTCATATAATTCGAGAGATGCCTGAATGGACGCGCATCCGCTCAAGCTCAAGGTCAGGTCGTATGCCGCGGAGACGCCGTTCATACGGAGCCTTGTGCTTGACGTGGAGGACGCCCCCGTGCCGCGATGGCAGCCAGGCGCCCATATCCGGGTGGCGCTCCCGAATGGAGGCGACCGGCCATACTCGCTGATGGCTTTGCCGGGCCTCCCTGAGGGTACGCTGGCGCTCGGGGTGCTGCGCGAGGAGGCCTCGACCGGCGGTTCGCAGTTCATGCATGCGCTGAAGATCGGCGATGTCGTGAAGGCGAGCGCGCCGGTGAACAATTTTCATCTGCATGAGGGGGCAGCGCCCGCGCTGCTGTTTGCCGGCGGCATCGGTGTCACGCCGATCCTGTCGATGGCGGCAGAGCTCACCGCCCGCGCAAGTCCATTTCGCCTGCACTACGCGGGCCGCACGCAAGGACTCTTGGCGTTCCTGCCGCATCTGCGGGACATTTGCGCCAAGGGCCTGTCCGTTCACTACGACAGCGACGAGTCCCGTCTGGATATTGCCACGGCGCTCAGGGAAGCGGCCGCAAACTCCCACATCTACGTCTGCGGTCCGGCAGGGATGATCGACGCGGTGAAGGCGGCCGCGCTTGCCGGGGGCGTCCCGGCGGACCGCATCCACTACGAACTCTTCAAGGCAGAGCAGCCGTCCTCACCCGACCTGCCGTTTGAAGTCGAGATCAGATCGACCGGACAGGTCGTCGGCGTCGCAGCCGGCCAGACCATCATCCAGGCGCTGGAGGCGGCGGGCCTCGACGTGCTCTACGACTGCCAGCGCGGCGATTGCGGCATCTGCCAGTGCGGCGTCGTCGAAGGGGTGCCCGACCATCGCGACGTCATCCTCAGCGACGACGAGAAGGCCTCCAACAAGGTCATGCAGATCTGCGTGTCGCGCGCGAAGTCGGAACGTCTGGTGCTGGACTTGTGAGGGAGGCGAGAGACGCCATGGCGAAATACGGAAGGGATGCCCACGCGATTGCCGCGCTGGTGCGCGAGGCCGAGGTTCATCGCGATGTCTATGTCGACCCCGAGATCTTCGAGCTCGAGATGGAGCATCTGTTCCCGAACAGCTGGGTCTATGTCGGGCATGCCAGCCAGTTGGCGAAGCCCGGCGATTTCATCACCGCCACGATCGGCCGACAGCCGGTGCTGGCGAGCCGCCATACCGACGGCTCCATCCACGTGTTCTACAATCGCTGTCCGCACAAGGGCGTGAAGATCGCCTCCGAACCCTGCGGCAACACCGGAAAGTTCTTCCGCTGCCCGTATCACGCCTGGTCCTTCAAGACCGACGGCTCGCTGCTCGCGATCCCGCTGAAGAAGGGCTATGAAGGCACCGGCTTCGGCGACACCCAGGCGAATGAGGGGCTGTCCAGGGTCAAGAACGTCGTCATCCATCGCGATTTCATCTTCGCACGGCTGAGCGAGAGCGGCGTGTCCTTCGAGGACTATTTCGGCGAGAGCCTTTCGACCATCGACAACATGGTCGACCGCTCCCCGGAAGGGAAGCTCGCCGTCATGGCAACGCCGATCCGCTATATGCACACCTGCAACTGGAAGATGCTGGTCGAGAACCAGACCGACACCTGCCATCCGATGGTGGCGCATGAGAGCTCGGCCGGCACCGCGGTGAAGGTCTGGAAGCGCGAGCAGGGCGATTCCACGGAAACGCCGATGGCGGTGCAGCTCTACGGTCCCTTCATGAGCCCGTACGAGTTCTACGAGCAGAGCGGCATCAGGATCTGGCCGAACGGCCACGGCCATACCGGCGTCGCCAACTCCATCCATTCGAACTACTCGGATATCCCGGGCTATCTCGACCAGATGGTCGCGGCCTATGGCGAGAAGCGGGCGCACGAGATCCTCGGCGAGGTCAGGCACAACACCGTCTATTTCCCCAACATCATGGTCAAGGGCGCCGTCCAGATCCTGCGCAACTTCATCCCGATCGCGGTCGACAGGACGCTGGTCGAGAGCTGGGTCTATCGCCTGGTCGGCGCGCCGGACAAGCTCTACGAGCGGGCGCTGATGTACAACCGCTTCATCAACGCGCCGACCTCGATCGTCGGACACGACGACCTCGAAATGTATGAGCGGGCGCAGGAAGGCCTGAAATCGAACGGCAATCAATGGGTCAATCTGCGGCGGCTCTATGAGCGCCATGAAGAGCAGGACGTCACGGCCGTGATCAACGGCACCTCCGAGCGCCAGATGCGCAACCAGTTCCACGCCTGGGCGAAATTCATGACCATGGACATGGACAAGCACGTCGAGGCCGCCGAATGATCACCGAGAAGGCCATCACGGACTTCATCTATCGCGAGGCCGATCTGCTCGATACGATGCAGTGGCAGGCCTGGCTCGATCTGTTTCACCCCGAAGGACGCTACTGGATGCCGCTGGAATGGCAGCAGCAGGATCCGGTGCTCCAGCCGTCCTTGATGTACGAGGACCTGCTGCTCCTGAAGGTGCGGGTCGAGCGGCTTGCCGGCGAGCGGACCTTCAGCCAGAAGCCGAAGAGCCGTTGCCACCATCTGCTGCAGGCGCCGCAGATCGTGGCGTGCGACACGGCTGCCGGCGTGTTCAAGGCGCGGACGTCCTACATCTATACCGAGACGCGCGGTGACATGCTGGAGCGCTATTCGGGATGGGCCTCGCACGATCTCGTTGAGGTCGGCGATGCCCTGAAGATCAAGCTCAAGCGCGTCGATCTCGTCAATTTCGACGCGCCGTTCGGCAACATCCAGCTCTTCATGTGAGACGAATTTGACCGCAGCGACCACAGTCTACGCCCGCTTTCGCGAGACCGCCCTTCGCCGCGGCGAGGCGGGCTTCCTCAACGTGCTGCCGGAGACGGCCGGCATCTACGGTATCGCGGCGGGCGAAATCACCTATCGCGCCATGCTCGATCGGGTCGAGCGCTGGCGCGCTGCGTTTGCGAGCTGCGGCTATGGCGAGGGCCACCGGGTCGGGCTGCTGCTTCAGAACAGGCCGGTGTTCGTCGAGCTGTGGTTCGCGCTCAACGCACTCGGCGTCTCCGTGGTGCCGATCAATCCGGATTTGCGGCTGAGCGAGCTCGAATACATCATCGCGCATTCCGAGATGAACGCTGCTTTCGTCCTTGCCGAGCGGCGCGACGAGGTGGAGACGGCGGCGCGCCAGGCCGGCCGGCCGATCGCCGTCGTGACCGGCGAGGACGACGTGCCCGCGCCATTCGATGGCGTGCGGCCGGCGAGCACAAGTGACGGCTCGACCGAATGCGCGCTGCTCTATACGTCGGGGACGACGGGGCAGCCCAAGGGCTGCGTGCTCACCAACACCTATTTCCTGCATTCCGGCAACTGGTATCGCGACGTCGGCGGGCTGATCGCTCTCAAGCCGGATGGCGAGCGCATGATCACGCCGCTGCCGCTGTTCCACATGAACGCGATGGCGGTGTCGCTGATGGCGATGCTGTCGGTCGGCGGCAGCCTGACGATGCTCGATCGCTTCCATCCGCGCAGCTGGTGGGCTTCCGTGCGCGACAGCCGCGCCACCTGCCTGCACTATCTCGGCGTCATGCCCTCGATGCTGATGAGCGCGCCGCCGTCCGAGCAGGACCGCGCCCACACCGTTCGCTTCGGCTTCGGCGCCGGCGTCGACAAGCTCCTGCACGCGCCGTTCGAGCAACGCTTCGGCTTTCCGCTGCTGGAGGCCTGGGCGATGACCGAAACGGGAAGCGGCGGCGTCATCGCCGCCAATGTCGAGCCGCGCAAGATCGGCACCAGCTGCTTCGGACGGCCCGCACCCGAGGTCGACGTTCGCATCGTCGACGACAGCGGCAATGACGCCCCAAGCGGAACGCCGGGCGAGCTCCTGGTGCGGCGGGCGGGCGCCGACCCGCGCTACGGCTTTTTCCGCGAGTATCTGAAGAACCCGCAGGCGACCGCCGAGGCATGGGACGGCGGCTGGCTCCATACCGGCGATATCGTGTCGCGCGATGCGGACGGCGATCTTCATTTCGTCGACCGCAAGAAGAACGTAATCCGCCGTTCCGGCGAGAACATTGCCGCGGTCGAAGTCGAGTCCGTCCTCAACCGCCATCCCGCGATCCGGCAGGCCGCGGTTGCGGCGACGCCCGATCAGGTGCGCGGCGACGAGGTTGCGGCGGTCATCATCACTGAAGAGGCCGGCGCCGGCCGCGCGCTCGCCGAAGACATCGTCCGCTGGAGCCTGGAGCAGATGGCCTATTACAAGGCGCCGGGCTGGATCTGCTTCGTCGACAGCCTGCCGCTGACCGCAACCGAGAAGATCCAGCGCGGCGGGCTGAAGGACTTTGTCGCAAGGCTGATGGGCGATGGCGCGTTCTTCGATCTGCGCGACCTCAAGAAGCGGCAGGTTTGATCATGAGCGAGATCCGCACGACACTCATCACCGGCGGCAATTCGGGGATCGGCGAGGCGCTGGCGAGAAAGCTGGTCGAGCGCGGGCAGTGCGTGGTCTCGGTCGGGCTGGAGAAGCCGGGCTGGACCCATGATCTGCTCGCGGCCTATCGCGCCGATCTGACCAATATCGAGGAGACGCGCGCGATCGCGCAGGAGATCGGCCGGGATCACGCCGTCGATTGCCTCGTGCATAATGCGGGCGTCATCCTGCCGAACCTGCTGCCCGATGCGAAGCCGGAAGACATTCTGATGCTGGCGCAGTTGCACCTCGGCGCGCCGATGCTGCTGACCCAGGCGGCGCTGGAGGGGATGCGGTCGCGCCGCTTCGGGCGCATCGTGTTCGTCAGCTCGCGCGCCGCGATGGGCGCGGCGACGCGCTCGGCCTATTCGGCGACCAAAGCCGGCGTGCACGGCATGGCGCGGACCTGGGCGCTGGAGCTCGCCGCGAGCGGCATCACCGTGAACGTGGTCGCGCCGGGGCCGATCCTGACCGACAATTTCTGGGGCGTCATTCCCAAGGGCTCCGAGCAGCAGGAGCGGATGGCGCGCAACGTCCCGGTCGGGCGGCTCGGCTCGCGCGAGGACGTCGCGCACGCCATCAGTTTCTTCCTCGACGAGCGCTCGGACTTCGTCACCGGCCAGGTGCTCTATGTCTGCGGCGGAACCAGCCTCGTCGGCCTCGGTCCCTGACGCGTCCTAGATCTGGTTCTGGCGGATGTTCTCGACCATCCTGGCCAGCACGCGCGCACAGACCTCGATGTCGTCAGGATCGATGCCTTCGATCAGCTTGTCATAGTTGTTCGCCATGACTGGCCAGATCTTGCGCAGCAGTGCCTCGCCGTCCGGCGTCAAACCCACGACGCGGCGGCGCTGGTCCTCCTCCGCGATCTCGCGCTTGACGAGGCCCGACGATACCATGGACTCGACCATGCGGCTCGCCGTCGACTGCTCGGTCACCGCGAGTACGGCGATCTCGTTGACGGTGAGGGTCTTGTAGATGAACAGGACCGACAGCGTCCGGAACACGACATTGTTGACGCCGTGTTCGCTGAGGTCGCGGTTCTGGTCGAGATTCCAGCGATTGGCGAGCCGGTTGAACAGATACGGGATGTAGGTTTGCAGCTGGTCCCTGGTCCTCGGCGGACCCGACTTCCATCTGCTCTTGGATTCTCTGGCCATTATCTCTTGCGACTTTGCTTCTTGCTGTCGGTGTGAAGTTTTGACGAGAGCGATTTCAGCACGGACAGCGCGGTGTCCAGCTCCTGGGCCGAAACGTTCTCGAGCCGTTTGCCGAGATGCTTCTTGTGGACGTCGGCTGCCTTCCTGAACAGCGCTTCGCCCTTCGGCGTCAGGCGCACGATGAAGGAGCGCCGGTCCTCGCTCGACATTTCCTTGCTGATGAGGTCGTCGGCGAGAAGACGCTGCACGAGGCCCGAGACATTGCCGCCCGTCACCTTCAGGTTTTGCGACAGTTGCCCGAGTGCGAGGCCATCCCTGTAGCGATCGAGCTGGGCCAGCACGTCGAATTTTGCGAGCGACAGGCCGAACTCGGAGTTCAGCATCGAATTCAGCGAGGCGAACAGCTCGCCATGCAGCGACAGCAATTGAAGCCAGAGCCGGGTTTCAATCTGCCCAGGGACGGGAACGATGTTCTCTTTGAGTGCTGCCGGCATCGCATGACCATCGAGTACAAATTGTCTCGTCGATTGGAGGGATTATCGCGGGTCTTTCGCTCCGATTAGCAACCTGAGAATCGTAGTCAAGCCGTCTGATCCTGACGTCCCGTGGGACGAACGGCAATCCAATCCTGCGCCCGCTCCGATGGAATCATGCAAAAGTCTTGATGGTCTGGATCACGCCGTCGAGCTCCTTGCCGGCGCTGTCCTTCAGTGCCGCCTCGCGCAGGCGGCGCGCCCAGTCGGCGGCATCCTCGCGCTGCTCCACCAGCTTGATCGCCGCCAGCGTCTTGTCGAATTTCGACAGCCCCCGGCTGTGGGTATCGGAATAGCCTTTCACGAGCCGGCGGCACTGCAGGATCTCGACACCGAGCTGGTAGTTGGTGCCGACCGCGTCGGTCGCGGCCTTGATCCATCCGTCCCGGTGAGCGGTCTCGATGGCGTGACGCAGCGAGCGGCGGCGCAGGCCGCGCAGGCCGCCCACGACATAAAGCGCCAAGAACCAGGGCAGCGAGTAGGTCCGCACCCGGCGCCCCCGGTTGACGCGGCGATCGAGCCAGCCGAGCAGGCGAGGCTTTCCGCCGAGCCAGCGGCCGAAGCCCGCGGGCAGCACGCCCATCACCTCCTCCATGCGCGGATGCATGAATTCGGTGGTCTGGAGCAGCTGTCCTTCCGACATCTCGAGCTCGCTCTCGATGCGCGCGCGGCGACCGGCGCGCGTCTTGAGGTCGGCGACGCGGATGACGTCGTCATAGGTCATGGCGTTGGCGAGGTATTTTGCCGCGGTTTCCGTGAAGGCATAGGTCCGCGCACCACCGCCGGCGTTCCGGTCGGCCGCGTGCAGCGCTTTGAGAATGTCGAGATACTCGGTGCCATAGGCGACGTCCTGGAAGTCGACCACCTTCTTCAGGCCGGCGCGGGCCATGGTGAGCGCCGGCTCGGGCAGCTCCTGCTTCAGTCTTGCGACGAGCCTGGCGAGATCCGGATCGGGCGTTGCAGGAGAGGGGATACTGCCGGCCTGTTTCGGTTGCGGCGGCGCTGCAACGTCGGCAGCGCCGGTCTTGACCCGGTCGAAGGCGGCCTCAAACGTCTCGACGCTGGCCTTCGCACCTTTGCCACCGGCGCGGATGACGTCGAGATAGGTTTCGCGGCCGAACGGCAGCACATTGGCCGCGGCGAGCGCGCCGAACATCGCAGCCGAGATGACGCTGCCATGCGCGATCGCCAGCGCGTTGAGGTCGAAGATGATCTCGGTCTTGGCGGCAATCCCGATGGCGCCGGTGACGGCGCCGCCGTCGGCGATGCCATTGCCCGGCGCGATCTTCTCGCCGATCGCAAAGGACCGGTGGTTGGAGGCGATCAGCGTGGTGCGGTCCGGCGTCACGAGCCCGCGCAGGATCGACCGGCCGGCCTCCATGAACTCCGCCGCCATCACCACGTCGACGTCGCCGGGCGTCGGCATCAGCGACAGGATCGGCTTGCGGCCGTCGAGCGGCGGCATCGCCTCGATATAGTAGATCGTGGCGCCGGTGCGCTGCGCGACGCCGGGCACCGAGGTCGACTGCGCGACCCAGCCATGGTTCTCGGCAAGCTGCACGATCCAGTCGGTCAGGACGCCGCCGCCCTGGCCGCCCATCGCGACGATCGCGATCGAGATCGGCCGCTCGGTTGCCTCGCCCGCGGCGGGGAGGGCCAGCCGGATCGTCTCGTCCCTCATGCCAGTGCCTCGAGCGCCGGGCGCCGGCGATCACGCCGCCGTTGCAGCCAGCCGATCACGGCCATGGCGACCCCAGATTTGAAAATGTCCCAGCGGGTCGGATTGTGAATGACGTCGGCGCGATAGAACGAGGGGCAGAGCACGGCGGCCTCCGAGACCTCGCCGCAATTGCCGCAGCCGACGCAGGAATTGTCGATCGCCGCGACCGGATCGTCGCGCAAGGGATCGTCGAGCTGCTTCACCGACAGCGACGGGCAGCCGGAGAGGCGGATGCAGGCGTGGTCGCCGGTGCACACATCCTCGTCGACGCCGAAGCGCTCCTTGACGATGCGCACCCCGTCCTTGATCGCCTTGTTCATCTGCGGCTTCACGCGGCGCTGCTTGTTCAGCATGCATTCGGAGGACGCGACGATGACCTTGGGGCCTTCGTCTTTGGTCGTCAGCGCTTCCTTCAGCGTGTCGCGCATCTTGCCGACGTCATAGGTGCGGTCGAGCTGACGCACCCACTGGCCGCCGATGCCCTTCACGGCCTGCACGATCGAATTGTTGGTCTTGCGCCGCTTGTTGGTCGCGCGCGACGACAGGATGTCCTGACCGCCGGTCGCCGAGGTATAGAAATTGTCGACGATGACGAACACGCCGTCATGCTTGTTGAACACGGCGTTGCCGATGCCGCTGGTCAGGCCGTTGTGCCAGAAGCCGCCGTCGCCCATCACCGCGATCGAGCGCTTGTCGGCCTTGACGTTGAAGGCCGAGGTCGAGGCTGGGCCGAGGCCGAAGCCCATGGTGGTCGCGCCGATATTGAAGGGCGGCAGGATCGAGAACAAATGGCAGCCGATGTCGGCCGAGACATGGTGCTGGCCGAGCTCCTCCTCGACCAGCTTCATCGCGGCGAAGATCGGCCGCTCCGGACAGCCGGTGCAAAGCCCGGGCGGACGCGCCGGCACGACCTGCTTGAGCTTCTCGACCGCGGGGTGACTGAGCACGGGCGCCGCGTCCGGCGCCGGCGGCCGGTTGCCGAGCAGCCGCGGCTCGGTCTTCTCCAGGAATTCCCTGACGCCGCCGAGCAGGACCTGCGCGGTGTAATCGCCGCCCATCGGCAGCACGTCCTTGCCATGGACGCGCGCCTGGATGTCCCTGCGGCGCAGCACCGTGTTGATCGCCTGCTCCAGATATTCCGGCTGGCCCTCCTCGACGATCAGCACGGCATCCTTGTCGACGCAGAACTCCGCGACCTCGGTGTCGATCACGGGGTAGGTGACGTTCATGACGTAGAGCGGGACTTGCGTCTTGCCATAGGCATCCGACAGCCCGAGATATTGCAGCGCGCGGATGACGTTGTTGTACATCCCGCCCTGCATGATGATGCCGACCTTGGCGTGCTTCGGCCCCATCCACTCGTTCAACTTGTTGTCCCGGATGAAGCCGACAGCCGCGGGCATCCGCGTCTTGATCTTCTCCTGCTCGTGCTCATAGGCCGCCGGCGGCAGCACGATGCGGTTGACATCCCGCTTGGGATTGTTGAGCGCGTCCTTGATGGTATGCGCCGGCTTGACGTTGTCCTTGCAGGCGAAGCTGCCGTGCATGTGACAGGCGCGGACGCGAACCTCGAGCATCACGGGCGTGTTCGAGAACTCGGAAAGCTCGAACCCCTTCTCGATCAGGTTGACGATGCATTCATGGTCGGGGCGAGGGTCGAGCAGCCACATCTGCGATTTCATCGCGAAGGCATGGGTGCGCTCCTGCATGATGGAGGAGCCTTCGCCATAGTCCTCGCCGACGATGATCATGGTGCCGCCGGTGACGCCGCCCGAGGCCAGATTGGCCAGCGCGTCGGAGGCGACGTTGGTGCCGACGGTCGACTTCCACGCAACCGCGCCGCGCAGCGGATACATCACCGAGGCCGACAGCATCGCCGCCGCGGCCGCCTCGTTGGCGGAGCTCTGGAACACGACGCCGAGATCGTCGAGCACGTCCTTGGCGTCGGCGAGCACATCCATCAGGTGTGAGATCGGCGAGCCCTGGTAGCCGCCGACATAGGCGACGCCGGATTGCAGCAGTGCCTTGGTGATGGCGAGGATACCTTCGCCGCGGAACGTATCGCCGTCGCCGAGCCGGAGATCCTCGACTTCGCGAGCAAAAGACCGTTCAGCCATTGCACCCTCCAGAAATATGCGATAGCATACGTTTACATGTGAAGTAAGTCAACGCCGCGCCATGCTATCACGCTTGCGGATCTTCTCTCCGGCAAGGCGTCATGAGCCAGCGACAGGGTAGGGCCGATGCTGAAGCTGCCTCGCTTTAGAGCTGCCGCCGTCCAGGCCTCACCCGTCTATCTCAACGCCGGCGCGACAGCGGACAAGGCGGCTTCACTGGTCCGTGAAGCGGCAGCGAACGGCGCGAAGCTTGTCGCGTTCCCCGAAGTCTTCGTTCCCGGATATCCTACTTCGCATATGAGGATTGCCGTGCTTCGGTATGTACGTGCCACAAACTCGTCATGCCCGGGCTTGTCCCGGGCATCCACGTTCTTTGTGCCGCGCGAAAGGTCGTGGATGGCCGGGACACAGGCGAGCGAAGCGACGCCGTCCTTTAGACGGCTATGCCCGGCCATGACGGTGTGGAGACGTCCGCCTGCAAACTCATCATGCTCCAGGCGGTGCCACGAGACAGGACTTAGTTAGGGACAGGACTTGGAGGATAGGATGCGCGAAAACATCATCGGCCGGGCCAATGTCGAGGACACCCCCGAGCTCAAGGCCTATTACAAGGATCTCGAAAAGTACGAAGCCGGTGCGCTCTGGACGGTCGCCAACAAGATCGAGCCGTGGCAGCCGCAATCGGCATCCGTTCCCGTGCTCTGGCGCTACAACGATCTGCGCGAGCACGTGCTGCGCTCGGTGGAGCTGGTCTCGCCCGAGAAGGCGGGGCGGCGGGTGATCTATCTCAACAATCCCGGCCGCCGCGACGTCTCGGCCGCGGTCGGCTGGCTCTATTCGGGATTGCAGGTGATGCACCCCGGCGAAGTCGCGACTGCGCACGCGCACTCGGCCTCGGCCCTGCGCTTCATCATGGAGGGGGCGGGCGCCTACACCATCGTCGACGGGCACAAGATGACCTTGGGGGCGCGGGATTTCGTGCTCACGCCGAACGGCACCTGGCACGAGCATGGCGTCGAA
This sequence comes from Bradyrhizobium sp. cf659, assembly GCF_900113725.1. Classification (NCBI taxonomy): domain Bacteria; kingdom Pseudomonadati; phylum Pseudomonadota; class Alphaproteobacteria; order Hyphomicrobiales; family Nitrobacteraceae; genus Bradyrhizobium; species Bradyrhizobium sp. cf659. The sequence goes on along the minus strand of NZ_FOQJ01000001.1, from coordinate 1,724,189 downwards.
GCCAGCGGCTCCGTCTGCATCTGGCAGGATGGCCTGGACATCCCGCTCGTCAATGCGCTGGAGGCGAACTTTTTCGCGGTCCATCCCAAGGTTCAGCAGGAAGACTCCGGCTATCCCGTGGACGACATGACCAAGACCTGGGGCAATCCCGGTCTGCGGCCGGCGGATTCGAAATGGTCGAAGGGCTATTCCCCCATGTTCAAATACGAGTGGGAGCCGACCTACGAGTCCTTGCGAAAGTATGCCGCCGCGACCGACGGCTCACCCTATGACGGCATTCTCATGAACTACGTCAATCCGATCACCGGCGGGCACGTGATGCAGACGATCGGCGCCAGCATGCAGCTGCTGCGGCCGGGCGAGAAGACCAAGTCGCACCGGCACACCGGCAGCTTCATCTACCAGGTCGCCAACGGCCGCGGCTATTCGATCATCGCCGGCAAGCGTTTCGAATGGCAAGAGCGCGACATCTTCTGCGTTCCCTCCTGGGCCTGGCACGAGCACGGCAATGCCTCGGACAGCGAGGACGCCTGCCTGTTCTGCTTCAACGACCTGCCTGTCATCGAAGGTCTCGGCTTCTATCGTGAAGAGGCCTATGGCGACAATGCGGGCCACCAGCCAGTGGCTGCCTGACGTTTCCCTGCAGAATTCAACCGAAAGAGCCGGATAAAGATTCGATGCGCCTTGTTACCTACACCTTGGGCTCCAGCGGTGCCCGCCTCGGGGTCCTCGTTGACGGATTGGTTGTGGACGTCGAGCACCTCGGTGCGTCGCAAGGCTTTGCTTGGCCGAGCGACATGCTGTCGTTCATCGACAACAGCGTGACACTGTTGCCGGCGCTCAGGGAATGCCTGGACAATGCCAATGGACGCTTGCCGGCCGGCTCCGCCGTTCCGGTCGAGGATGTTAAGTTGCAGGCGCCGATCCCGCGTCCGCGAAAGAACATCTTCGGCATCGGGCTGAACTATCGCGCGCATGTGGCCGAATCCGCCAAGAGCCTGGATACCGACAAGGACCTGCCGAAGCAGCCGGTCGTCTTCTCCAAGCCGCCGACCTCGGTGATCGGCCCGGGCGGCGCGATCCAGCACAACGCGAAGATGACGCAGCAGCTCGACTGGGAGGTCGAGCTCGCCGTCATCATCGGCAAGACCGCGACCCGCATCGCGACCGAGAAAGCGATGGAGCACGTCTTCGGCTATTCGGTGATGATCGACATTTCCGCGCGCGACAATCGCCGCGCCGGCCAGTGGATCTTCTCCAAGGGCATGGACACCTATGCACCGTTCGGCCCCTGCATCGTGACCGCGGACGAAATTCCGGATCCGCATGATCTGCGGCTGTGGCTGACCAAGAACGGGGTCATGAAGCAGGACTCCAACACCAAATACATGATCTTCGACATTCCGGTGCTGATATCGGACATTTCGTCGGGCATGACGCTCGAACCGGGCGACATCATCGCGACCGGAACGCCTGAAGGCGTCGGCGCCGGCATGAGCCCGCAGGAATGGCTGTGGCCGGGCGACGTGGTGGAAGCGGGGGTCGACGGCGTCGGTGTCATCAGGCATCCCGTCGTTGCGATCTGATGACGGCGTTTTCGTTCGATCGCGAGCTCAGGTTCGGCGATTGCGATCCCTCGGGGATCGCGTACTTCCCGTCCTACCTGAACATCCTCAACGGCGTCGTCGAAGACTTCTGGGCGACGGTCGGTTTTCCATGGCCGGAATTGATCACGGTCCGGAAGATCGGAACGCCCACGGTGCACCTGACCTGCGATTTTTCCCGGCCGTCGATGTTTGGCGATCGCCTGACGTTCGACTTGCGCATCCGCCGGGTCGGCGGATCGTCTCTCCATCTGGAGCACGTCGTCTCCGGTGCGAATGGCATGCGCTGGCGCGCCCGCCAGGTCCTTGCCGCCACCTCGCTGGTGGGGCACCATGCGATCCCATGGCCTGATGATATCCGCACCGCACTCGTGGCGCATGTGAGCGCGGGCGAGGGCGCTGAGGCAACGCCGGCATGACCTCGCTCTTCCTGACGTTCTCCGATCCGGCAGGCGAGCGGCGGATTCATCCCGACGAGGTTGCCGCCGTGGCGGAGCGGGTCGGATCGATCCCTGACATGACCGAGGCCCTGCTGTTCACGCCGCTGGAGGAGTCGGTCGATCATCCCTACAAGGCCGACGGCTCCGGCCCCGTATTTGCGCTTCAACTGCGCTTTCCCGACCTGCCCGCGTGCGAGGCGGCGATGGACCGCGGCGGAATCCTTGCCAGCCTCGCGACGGGTGCGGGCTTGTCAGGCCTCACCGGACTGGATGTCACGCACCAGGTGATGCTGACGCGCTCCTTTCCCGTGGACGTCGCGGCGCATCCGGAAGGCACCACCGCCCCGTGCAGCTACCTCGTGCACTATCCCGGTCCGGCCGAGGACATGAACGCCTGGAACCTGCACTATCTGGAGCACCATCCATCGATCATGCGAACCTTCCCGGACGTTCGCCAGATCGAGATCTACACCCGCATCGATTGGGTCGACCGGCTGCCGTCGCAGCGGGTCGAGCACATGCAGCGCAACAAGCTGGTGTTCGACAGCCCGCAAGCCCTCGCGCACGCGCTCGGCTCCGACGTGATCAAGCGCATGCGTGCGGACTTCGTAAAATTCCCGCCATTCGCAGGCGGCAACAAGCATTTTCCGATGCTGACGCGGGCCGTGCGGCCCCCGCGAGATCCGAGAGCACGATGAGATCAAGTTGACGTGCCGCGTAGTGAGGCGCGAACCTCGTCGACGGTGCGCTTCGGGTCCTGGAGGTGAGGGTAGTGCCCGATGCCGGGAAGAAGCGCCAACTCGGCGTCGATCCTTGCGGCGAGCTCTATTCCCATCTCCTTCTTGATGTAGAGGTCCTTCTCGCCCCAAACCACCTTCACCGGGGTTTTGAGCCGGGCTAGTTGCGATTCGAAGTGGTCTTGGTCTCGCGTGAAGTGCGAGTAGTAGTGGGAGAACGCGTCTACGGTCGTCATCGCGCCGTGGCTCCATCCGTGGGACATGTCGTCCCTAAACTGCTGCGAAACTTCGAACTGCGCTTCCTTGGGCAAGCCTCTTGTGAAGATGTTTTCCAGGATCTCGTCGCGGTTCATGTTCATGTTGGCGCGGACCTGCTCCATGGCAGGCCCCGCCTTCAGATTTTGCAGCTTCTCGGACATGAACTGCGGCCTGTTGAACGGGGCGAAGTCGCCAACGATGATTGTCCTTGCGATATCGGGTTTTTCCACCGCCAGCAGGAGTGCCGGCAGGGCCCCGATGTCCGTTGCGTAAATCGTGAGGCTCGACGTGTCGATGCCTGCTTTCACGATGTACTGATCCAGAACATGTGCGTAGTCCTTCGGCGCATAGGAGAACCTGTCGACCATTGGCCTCGATGAAAGACCGTAACCCGGCCAATCGAAAGCGTGGACTTCGTAGTCGTCGGCGAGGGCCTCGGCAATGTCCTTCCAGGCGGACAGGGTCTCCGGAAAGCCGTGCAGAAAGAGAACGGTCCCCTTCGGTCTCGGGTTACGCAGAACCACTCTTCTGAGCGTGATGTCTTCGTTGATCTCGAAGAAATCGATTGTTGTGTTGTTGATCCGGTATGACATGATCAGCGTCCTTTCGTCCCGTTATCCAATCAGCGTGCAGGCCAAGTTGATCTGGAGTCTGAAAGAAGCTCGGCAGAGAACTTTCCGGCGCCTCCTGGGGCTTACGTCCCGAGTGCGGCCTGTGGCGTGTTCCGAAAGCTGATCGCCATGCGATTGTAGGCGTTCATCAGGCCAATCGCGATCGTGAGGTCCACGAGTTCTCGCTCGTCGAACACGGCGCGGGCGTCCTGATAGGCTTCATCCGGCACGCCGGTATCCGCGACGCGCGTCACCGTTTCGGCCCACGCAAGGGCGGCGCGTTCACGCTCGTCGAAGAGGGCGCCGGCTTCCTTCCACGCCTGCACCAGTGCGATCTTTTCGATCTTCACTCCCTTCTTGAGCAGGTCCCGGGTGTGCGTATCGAGGCAGTACGCGCAATTGTTAATCTGGGAAATTCGCAGGTAGACCAGCTCGACCAGCGTAGGGGAAAGGCCGCTCTGCATGACGTAGCCACGGACACCGCCCAGCGCTTTCACGCCTGCCGGTGCAATCTGATTGTAGTCGAGACGCTGACTCATGTTTTGTTCCTTGGTGATGAATTCTGCTCGATGGAGATAATTTCGTGCTCTCTTGGTTTGGGCAGAATGTTCAGTTCTATTTGCGCAGCGACCGGAAGCCTGCGCGAACCTCTTCCGTGAAAAGCTGCGGCTGTTCCCAGGCCGCAAAGTGTCCGCCTTTGTCGACCTTGTTGTAGTGGATGAGCTTGTGGTAGGCCCGCTCGGTCCAACTGCGCGGAGCCTGGTAGATTTCGCCGGGAAAGACGCTCACGGCGGTGGGAATCGAGATGTTGACCGCGTTCAGCGCGCTCATTCCCTTGTTTTCCCAGTAGAAGCGGGCCGCCGAGATCGCGGTGTTCGTCAGCCAGTAGAGCGTGATGTCGTCGAGGACGTCGTCGCGGGTCACGGCGCCGGCTGGATGCCCGTTGATGGTGCGTCCGAGCACGGCCGAAGTGATCGCCGCCGCCGGCTGCGCGTCACCATCGCCGTGATCGAGAATCCATGCGGCCAGGCCGACCGGCGAATCCGCCAATCCGTAGAGTGTCTGCGGCCGGGTCGCCATCATGGCGGCGTAGGCAAAATGCTTGGCGCGGAAATCCTTCACCTGGTCGAAGGCGTGTTGCTCGTCGGCCGAGAGACCGGAGGGTGCCTCACCGCTCTGCAGCGCCTTGGTGATCTCCGGCGGAATCGTGCCGGGGAAGTTGGTGTGAATGCCCAGCAGTTCCGGCGGCGCCTGCTCAGCCATCGCATTGGAAATGAGGGCGCCGATGTCGCCGCCCTGCGCGGCAAAGCGTGCGTAGCCAAGGCGCTTCATCAGCGCGACCCAGGCGCGCGCGACGCGGGCAGGGCCCCAGCCGCTGGTGGTTGGCTTGCCCGAAAACCCGTAGCCGGGAACTGACGGGATCACGACATGGAAGGCGTCCGATGCGCTCGCGCCGTACGCCGTGGGATTGGTGAGGGGATCGATGATCTTCAGCTGCTCGATGATCGAGCCTGGCCATCCATGCGTGACGATGAGCGGCAGCGCATCTTCGTGCTTCGAACGAACGTGAATGAAGTGAATGTCCAGCCCGTCGATCTCTGTGATGAACTGCGGCAGGGCGTTCAGCTTTGCCTCGATCTTTCGCCAGTCGTAGTCCGTCGCCCAATAGCGCGCGAGGTCCCGGAGGATCGCAAGCTGCACGCCCTGCGATTCGTCGGCGACTGTTTCCTGCTCCGGCCACCTCGTCGCGTTGATGCGTCTGCGCAGATCGATCAGCGCCTCTTCTGGAACGTTGATCCGGAAGGGGCGGATTTCGTCAGCTGTGGCCGCCGGCGCCGGGTGCGCGGGTAAAAGGCTCGCGGCGGCCGCCGCGGCCATTCCCACCGCGGCGGAACGCAAGAGCTGGCGCCGGTCCGGGTTGATGACTTCAGAAACTGATTGCGCACGCATTGGGACTCTCCCTCACTCTTTCGGTTGGGTGACGTCGCAGCCGCGGCTCAGACCGGGAGCGGCTGGCCGGCCTGCTCACGGGCGATGTAGTCGGCGTACCAGTCCGGCCAGTTCGCATCGTACTGACCGCCGTTCCGCTTCTCGTGCTCGCCGTGTGCCGCGGACGCACGCCGGAGCGCGCTCGCAAGCTCGGTCGAGGAGGTGAATGTCGTGTCTGCTGCCTCGACGCGTCCCGGCAATCGCGTGGTCACCTCCTGGAACAGCCAGCCGTTGCCGTCGGGATCGTGGAACGAAACGTACGAACGATAGCTGCGGTGCGCGGGATCCGCACCGCCGATCCGACGTCGCCCGAACAGATAGGGCTCGTCCGGGCCGGTGTGCACGTCGCCTCCGGCGTGGAAGACCTCGCTGACCTCGACGCCGCGATCGCGCAGATCGTTTCGCGCAGCTTCGATGTCGGAGACGACCAGGTACAGGCCCTGGGCGGAGCCGGGTGCCGCCGCGGTGACGTTCTTGCCGAAAATGACCGAGGAGGGGGAGCCGGGCGGCGTGAACTGGATCACGCGGTAATCATCAGGCCCCGCGAAATCGGCATCGAGCCTCCATCCGAGGTTTGCATAGAACTCCTTGGCACGATCGACGTCGGAAACGGGGATCACGACGACTTCGAGCTTCATGTCGATCGTTGGTGCTCTGGTGGTCTTGTTTGCATTTGTGACTGGCATGGTCCTCTCCTGATTTAGCACGTATACGATATAATCGTGTGCGAGTCATAAAGTGCCGCCAGGCTCTGATGTCAACCCTTTCGATTTAATCGGATGCGATATATATGCATGCGAGACTTCACATGTCCGTGTCTGAAAGGGCGTCCACAATGAGCCTTACGAACGGTCTCAGAGCCGATTCCAGAGATAATTCAATAGACAATCAGAACCAGGAACCGGCCGCGGGCGACCGGAGCCTCGCTGATTTCCTGTGCTTCGCGATCTATTCGGCCAACCTCGCCTACGGGCGGGCCTACCGGCAGGGCCTCGAGGAACTCGGCCTGACCTACCCGCAATGGATCGCCATCGTGGCGCTGTGGGAGCAAGATGACCAGACCGTGAGTGAACTCGGCGACAGGATGTTCCTGGAATCCAACACCCTGACGCCGATACTAAAAAAACTCGAGGCGATGGGCTATTTGCGCCGCCAGCGCGATCCCGCCGACGAGCGGCAGGTGCGCGTCAACCTCACCGACGCCGGCCGACGCCTGCGCGAGAAAGGCATGCACATGAATCTCGTGAAGTCGAGCGGGCTCAAGCAGGATGATTTCGCGCGGCTGCAGAAAAGCGTCGTCACGCTCCGCGACAATTTGATCAAGGCGACGAAGGACGAGTGACAGGCCCTCTCCCTGTGAATCGGTCAGGGATATTGCCTCACCGGCAACGATCATCGGATCGACGGATGCGATCAGCTCGCGGTCGGTGGTGCTCGGACCGGCTGGGACGCGATCGTCGGATGGACGGGCCGTTCAGGTCTTGACGCAGGTCAGGGTTTCGTACCCGGCTCGGTCGCGGCCTTCGAAGCAAGGGCAGACTCGCTGACGAACATTGCAATGCTCGTCCCCCAGACGAGCGCCATGCCGAGCAGCACCCATTTGAAATCCGAATGGATCATGAAGTTGACGGCGGCCATCAACCCAATCGAGAGCCCGCCAGCAACCCCGGCGCCGACCGCAGCCACGGGGCGATGGTCGCGGAAGGACGTCGCGGCCAAGGTGAGCGCGAGCATTCCCGTGGCCGCCACGTAGCCGCCCATGACGCGAAAGACGTAGGTCAGCCATGACATCAGTCTGGGCCCGACCGACTGCAATTCAGCCGGGGTGAGGCTCATGTACCGGATGTCCTCCGGCAACAATGGAGGGCGGAGGAACAGGAAGTAGATGCCGACGCCGACCAACAGGATGCCGGAGACTGCCAGGAGCATCGAGGATAGATGCCAGCGGTCCCGCGTGTCGCGCATCGTTGCCCCCGGATCAGCACGGCGCCCACCCAGCCAACAACCAGGGCGAGCGCGGCGATGATGGCATCATGCCACCGTTTTGCCCGACGGATCAAGTCGATTTCGTAAAATCCGCAGTCGTCGAACGTTAAGCCATTGATATCGCTGTCACCGGCTACTGTGCATGGGGTTGTTTTTCGACTTTTTGTTATGCGGCCTGCAAGAGCCGGTCCTAGTGTCCGCCGAGATAGGCCGTGATCAGCCTGGGATCGTGGATGAGATCCTTGGCGGGGCCGGACTGCACGATCTCGCCGGTCTCGAGGACGTAGCCGTAATCGGCTGTCTCGAGCGCGGCGCGGGCGTTCTGCTCCACCAGCAGGATCGACACGCCGAGATCGCGCAAGGAGGCGATGGTGCGAAAGATCTCGCGCACGATCAGCGGCGCGAGGCCGAGGCTCGGTTCGTCCAGCATGAGCAGCTTCGGCTTGGCCATCAGCGCGCGGCCGAGTGCGAGCATCTGGCGCTCGCCGCCGGAGAGCGTGCCGGCGGCCTGGCGCTGCCGCTCCTTCAGGCGGGGAAAGCGATCATAGACCTCGTCCAGCGTCTTCTGGACGCCCGAGCGGTCGCGCAGGCTGTAGGAGCCGAGCAGGAGATTGTCGGCGACCGACATGTCGGAGAACAGCTCGCGCTTTTCCGGCACGAGGCACAGCCGACGCTCGACGCGGTCCTCGACGGACATCTTCCCGATGTCATTGCCCTGAAACACCATGCGGCCGCGCGATGCGAGCAGGCCGATGGCGGCCATCAGCAGCGTGGTCTTGCCGGCGCCGTTCGGGCCGATGACGGTGACGATCTGCCCTTCTTCGACCGACAGCGAGACGTTGCGGACCGCCTCGACATTGTCGTAGCAGACGGTCACATCCGTCATGGAAAACATCTCGCTCACGCGACGCCTCCAAGATAGGCCTCTTGAACCCGCTCGTCGCTGCGGATCGCTGCGGGAGCGCCTTCGCAGAGCTTGGATCCGAAATCGAGCACCACGATGCGGTCGACCAGCGACATCACGAACTCCATGTCGTGCTCGACGATCAGGATGGTCAGGTGGTCGGCGCGGAGTGAGCGGAGCAGTTCGGCAAGCCTGAGCTTCTCCTGGCGGCGCAGGCCGGCCGCCGGCTCGTCCAGCACCAGCAGCGCCGGGTCCGCGGCGAGCGCACGCGCGATCTCCAGGATGCGCTGATTGCCGAGCGGCAGGTTGCCCGCGAGCTCGAACGGTTTTTCGCCGAGCCCGACGCGCTCGAGCTGCATCAGGGCCTCGTGCCGCGCGCTGGCCTCCTCGCGCTGGTTGAGGCGGAAGGCGCCGGCGAACAGGCCGGTGCGCGTGCGGGCGTAGGTGCCGAGCATGACGTTTTCCAAGAGGCTCATGCGCGGCCGCAGCTTCACATGCTGGAAGGTCCGCGCGATGCCGGCCTTGGCGATGCGGGATTGCGCGTCACGCGTGATCGGACGCCCCGCGAAGACGATCTCGCCCTTGTTGACCCGGAGCGCGCCGGTCAGGCAGTTGAACATCGTGCTCTTGCCGGCGCCGTTCGGGCCGATGACGGCGAGAATTTCGCCGGAGCGCACCTCGAAGCTGACATTGTTGACGGCGACGAGGCCGCCGAACCGGCGCTCGGCGCCATCGACCTTCAAGAGCAGTTCGCCCGGAGTGGGCTGTGCGCGGCGCGGCAGGGGCGGCGCGGGGAGCGGCCGTTCGCGCCTGGCCTTCGGCAGGTAGCGCGCCACGAACGGCACGATGCCCTGCCGCGCCCATTGCAGGAACAGGATGAACAATGCGGAGAAGGCGACGATCTCGAGCTGGCCGGAAGCGCCCTTGGCGATCAGCGGCAGATAGTCCTGCACGCTGTTCTTGAGCAGGGTGACGACCGCGGCACCAACGACGCCGCCGAGAAGGCTGCCGGCGCCGCCGACCATCGACATCATCAGGTATTCGATGCCCATGCCGGCATCGAACGGGCCCGGGCTGATGAAGCGGCTCATATGGGCGTAGAGCCACCCCGAGAGCGAGGCCAGGAAGGCCGCGATCACGAAGGTCACGAGCTTGATCTGGAAGGCGTTGATGCCGAGGCTCTCGACCAGCGTGTTGCCGCCGCGGAGCGCCCGCATGGCACGGCCGAGCCGGGAGTCCAGCAGGTTATATCCGAGCAGGAGGACGGCCGCGACGATGCCCCAGATCAGGAAATAGATCTGCGCGCTCGAGACCAGCGCGAACGATCCGATGCTGATCGGCGGGATCGACGAGATGCCGTTGAAGCGGCCGAGCCCCTCGACATTGCCGAACAGGAAGCCGATCGCAAGGCCCCATGCGACGGTCGAGAGCGAGAGGAAATGGCCCTGAAGCCGCAAGGTGACGACGCCGAGGATGGCCGCGACGCAGCAGGTCAGCGCCACGCCGAACAGGAGGCCGAGCCACGGGGAGTACCCGTTCAGCGCGGAGACCCAGGCGGTCGCATAGGCCGCGATGCCCACGAACGCTGCCTGTCCGAACGATACGATGCCGCCGACGCCGGTGAGGAGCGCGAGGCCGATGGCGACCAGCGAATAGATGCCGATATAGTTCATCAGCGTGATGCTGAACGGATTGAGCACGAAGGGGGCTACCGCCAGACACGCCAGCGCCACCATTGCCACGAGCTGAATTTGGAAGCGCGTCATTCCTCGATCTCCTCCTCGGAATGCAGCGAGGCGAGGGAACGCCAGATCAGGATCGGGATCAGAAGCGAGAACACGATGACGTCCTTCAGCGCGCTGCTCTCGAAGGATGCGAAGCTTTCGAGGATGCCGACGCCGACGGCGCCGATCGCCGCGCCGGGATAGCTGGTCATGCCGCCGACGATGGCGCCGACGAAGGCCTTGAGGCCGATCAGGAAGCCGGAATCGTAGAACACGGTGTTGACAGGCGCGATCAGGATGCCTGACACGCCGGCCATCAGCGAGCCCAGCAGATAGGCGATCGTGCCGGCGCGGGCCGGCCGTATCCCCATCAGGCGGGAGCCGGTCCGGTTCACGGCGGTGGCGCGCAGCGATTTGCCGACCAGCGTGAAGTCGAAGAAAAGATAGAGCAGGCCGCTGAAGACGAGCGCTGCGATCACGATCAGCATGGTCTGGCCCGAGACCAGCACACCGGCGAACTCGGTCGAGAGCGAGGTCAGCGGCTCGGTTCTGACGCCTTCAGGTCCGAAGAAAAGCAGGCCGAGGCCGACCAGCGCGAAATGCAGTGCGACGGAGACCGTCAGGAGCAACAGCACCGTTCCGTCCGCGATGGGGCGGAAGACGATCCGGTCCAGAAGCGGGGCGATCGGCGTGATCAGCATCAGCGCGAGCACGAGCCTGACGGCGAGAGGAGGATCGGCGCGCATCGTCAGCCAGGCGAGGCCAACCACGGCCAGCGGAAGCGCGAGGTAGAACAAGAGCGCGCGCGGCAGCAGCCGAAGCTCGCCGGCGCGCAGGAGCGAGACGATCTCGATCAGGGTTGCGAGGCAGGCCAGGATGACGACCAGCGCCCCCGTGCCCGGAAAGCGCTTCGCATCGAGGGCCGCCAGCGTCAGCGCGGTGAATGCGGCGATGTCGCCAAAGGGAATGAAGATGACCCGTGTCACCGTGAAGATGAGGACGGTCCCGATCGCCACCAGCGCGTAGACTGCGCCGGTGGCGATCCCGTCGATCGCAAGAATGGCTGCGATGTCACTCGTCATTGAGACGCCGTTCCCCCGTTCTGACTGTCTGCCGCCTTCCGACTACGGCGCGTACTTCCAGGCGCCCCCGGTCAGGCGCACCACGACGAGCGCGCGCTCGTCGACGCCGGTCACCGCACCGGGCTTGAAGTTGTAGACGGCATGCACGCCCGGCAGTTCCTTGGTGCTGAGGATCGCGTCCCGCAGCGCCGTGCGGAATTCGGCCGTTCCGGGCTTGGCGGTCTTGAGCGCGCGCTCGGCGGCGTTGGCGAAGATCAGCCAGGCGTCGAACGAGTAGGCGGAGAAGCCGTCGGTGGTCGGGATGTTATGGGTCTTCTGGTAGACGCTGCGGAAGTCGAGCGCGATCTTCTTGGCAAAGTGCTCGTCGGGAAGCTGCTCGGCGACGATCACGGGACCCGCGGAGACCTGGATGCCGTCGGCCGCCTTGCCGCCGACGTTGACGAAATCCGGATTGACCAGCGCCACGGTGCCGTAGGTGTTGCCCTTGAAGCCGCGGTCGGCAAGGCTGAGCAGAGGCAGCGCGCCCTGCGTCCCCGAGCCGCCGTCCAGCACCGCGTCCGGCCGCGCCGCGAGCACCTTCAGGATCTGCGCAGTGACCGAGGTGTCGGTGCGGGCATAGCGCTCGTTGGTCTGGATCTTGATGTCGCCGGCGGCTTCGGCGGCCTTGGCGCCGTTGTAGACGAGGTCGCCCCACGCGTCGGAGAAGCCGATATAGCCGATGTTCTTCATGCCGTCGCGCTTCATGCGGTCGGCGACGATCTTGACGAGGAGGGAAGCCGGCTGCGGCACCGACACCACCCATTGCTCGGGCGATTCCGGCAGCTTGCCGATCGGCGAGACCGCAATCATCGGCACCTTCAGCTCGCTCGCCACCGCCGCCATGGCGATGGTCGAGGGGGCGGTCGCGGTGCCGATCAGCAGGTCCACCTTCTCTTCTTCCACCAGCTTGCGCGCATTGCGGGTCGCGGCCGACGGGTCCGAGCCGTCGTCGAGCTGGATCAGACGAATGGTCTCGCCGTTGATGGTCTTCTTGTATTCATAGGCGGCGTTGATGCCGCGCCCATAGGGGATTCCGATCGACGAGCCGTTGCCGCTGAGCGAGGTGACGAAGCCGATGGTGATATCGGCCCGCGCAGCCGGGGCTGCGAAGGTGCCGGCGACAAGTGCAAGTAGGCTCAGAGTCTTGCGCATTTGCGTTCTCCTCCGTTGATGCTCGATAGGAATGCCTTGATGTTGCCGCGCGGGGAGCCCGAACGGCGGACGAACCGATTGAAAGCATTGCTGCAGCGCCGAATGCCGGGCGCGGCCGAAGAGAGTCTGCTCGGCCGGGCGTCAGCAGCCATGATGTTGCTTGCCGCTCGAACAACGGGCCCATCGGCGAATGCGGGCGGGCGTTTTTTGAAGCGATGAAAGGTCGTTGGCCCTGCCGCGATGCGCGACCGGCGGTGCTGCTGCTGCCGGCTGTTCGAGCACGGCGACTGTCCACACGATCGAGTCTCTCAAAATCGGTGCCCTGCAACATCATTGTCATGGCCACCGGTCCCTGACCGGCGAGGAATTACTTAAAGCCTAAAGTATTATCGGCGGGGCCGTCAACAGGTGTCACGGTGCTGTCAGAAAAAAATGTCGTTGCATACAATTTCGTCAGAGCGCGGCGCTTCTTTGCCATTGGATCGGACGAAACGGACGTGCCCGCCTTGCCGTGACGGGGCCCGTCGGCGGCGTCGCGGCGGGCATTTGACGCGTGAATTAGTTTATGATTGAAATATATTCATCGGCAGCCGACGACCGATCCTCCGATCACCGCTTGAGGAGAAGGACGATGCGCATCTTCTGGCAGAGCTTCGTTGATGCGAGCGTGAACGCGCCCTACATGGCGCGGCTGTCGGAATACCTCAACAACATCGCTGCATCGGGCACGACGGTTCATGTCGAGGGCATTATGCCGCCGGACCGGGAGTTCGGACGGCTTGCGGAATTGCGCTGTGCCGTCCAGGCGATCGACAACGGCATCGCGGCCGAGGAGGGCGGGTTCGACGCCTTCGTGATGGGACACTTCCAGGATCCCGGACTTTACGAACTGCGCTCGGCGCTCGACATTCCCGTGATCGGGACCGGCGAGGCGACGTTGCTGGCGGCCTCGCAGCTCGGCCGGCGGCTTGGCCTTGTGACGCTCGATCCTGTCTTCGAGGTCTGGCACTACGAGCAGGCCGAGCGTTACGGCCTCGGCGGTCGCGTGGTCCACGTGACCGGTCTTGGCTGCAAGCCGGAGGATTTCGCCGATGCGTTCGCCGGCGACCATGCCGCGCAAGCCCGCATGATCGAGGATTTTGTCGCCTGCGCACGTCCGCTGGTCGAGCGCGGCGCCGACGTCGTGATTCCGGCCGGTGTGCTGCCGGGTCTCCTGATCGGCAGGGAGCATGGCCTGAAGGTCGGCCACGCGCCGGTGGTCAACTGCGCAGCCGTGGCCCTGAAGAGTGCCGAGATGTGGGTGCAGCTCCGGAAGCTCAATGGCACCGAGCCCAGCCGCGGGCCGAGCTTCAAGCGGGCCAGCGCCCAGGCGCGCGACGATTTCCGCGCACTGCTTGCCCGCAACACCCGCTAGCCCCGGAGAGCTAGCCTTAGAACAAGCCTTGGAGAACAAGCCATGATGACTCCCGAAAAGATCCTGTACGAGACCGAGGTGACGGCGACCGGAGGTCGGGATGGCAAGGCTGCCAGCACCGACGGTCTCTTGTCGGTGTCGCTGTCCTTGCCGAAATCGATGGGCGGCCCCGGCGGCGAAGGCACCAATCCCGAGCAGCTCTTTGCGGCCGGCTACGCTGCGTGCTTTCTCGGTGCGGTCAAGCTCGTCGCGCGCACCCGCAAGGTTGCGCCATCCGCCGAGCCCTCCGTGACCGCGAAGGTTGCGATGGGGCCGGTCCCCGTCGGATATGCGCTCGCCGTTGAACTGAAGGTCAACCTGCCCGGCGTCGAGAAATCAGTGGCTGAAGAGGTTGTCGCGGGCGCGCATGAGCGTTGCCCCTATTCGAACGCAACCCGTGGCAATATTGACGTGAAGCTGACGGTGGTTTGAGGCGGATGAACGAGGCGGGCGGTCGGTGACCAATTCCTTACGCACACCGTATGATGGCGTCGTGATTGCGGCTCCCGTCACGATTCCCTATGTGCGCTACTCCATCGAAAGTGCGCAGTGGTGGATCGGCCGTGCGCTCAGCGCACTCGTCGCGCAGGCCGGCATCAAGGCCTCCGACATCGACGGCCTGTGCGTCTCCAGCTTCACCATGGGGACTGACAGCGGGATCGGATTGACGCAGCATTTCGGGCTCTGCGTGCGATGGCTGGATACGATCCCGCTCGGCGGCGCCAGCGCCGTCGCCGGATTACGAAAGGCGGCGCGCGCGGTTCAGGCTCATGACGCCGACATCGTGGCGTGCGTGGCGGGTGACACCAATCACGTCGATTCCTTCCGGCTGACGCTCGAGAATTTCTCGCGCTTCAACCAGGATGCCGTCTATCCCTACGGCGCGGGCGGCGCCAATGCGAGCTTCGCGCTGATTGCGCGCAACTATATGCGCACCTTCGGCGTCACGCGGGAGGATGTCGGTCGGATCGCGGTCGCCCAACGGGCCAATGCGCTGCGCAATCCGCATGCATTGATGAAGGCGCCGTTGACGCTCGAACAGTATCTCGCGGCTCGACCGATCTCCGATCCGATCCACCTGTTCGACTGCGTGATGCCCTGCGCCGGCGCGGAAGCGTTCCTCGTCATGCGCGAAGATACCGCGGCATCGCTGGGGCTGCCAGCGGCGCGACTGCTGTCGACGATCGAGCGGCACAATGCCTTCGCCGACGACCCCATGCAGGTGCGCGGCGGCTGGGCGATGGATATCGGCGAGCTCTATGCGATGGCCGGCGTGAAGCCTGACGATCTCGATGTCGTCCAGACCTATGACGACTATCCCGTCATCACGATGATGCAGTTCGAGGACCTCGGCTTCTGCCAGAAGGGGGAGGGGGCCGAGTTCGTGCGCCAGCACGACCTCACCATCGACGGTGACTTTCCACACAACACCTCGGGCGGACAACTCTCGGCCGGGCAGGCCGGCGCGGCCGGCGCCTATCTCGGCCTCGTCGAAGGACTGCGGCAGGTTCTGGGGACTGCGGGCCCCACCCAGGTCAGGAATGCGAGCCTCGCCTTGGCCGCGGGGTTCGGTATGATCAACTACGACCGCGGTCTCGCCTCCGGCGCCGCGATCTTTGCAGGGCCGTCGCGATGATTGAGCCGATCAAGCCGCCCCGGCGCAAGAACCCGCTGCTGCGGACGCGGCTGCCTGCGTCGCCACCGCGACCGCGCAGCAGGACGTCGCATGGGTTCACGCGGGCAGCCGCCGAAGGCCGCTTCATGCTGCAACGCTGCGAGGCTTGCGGCGCCTTTGCTTATCCGGCGCGGGAGGCATGTCCGTCATGCCTGTCGTCCGGCCTCGCCTTCGTCGACGCGCCGCGCCGGGGCATGCTTCTTTCCGAGACCACGGCGCGCGTGCCCAGCGACGTCTATTTCCGCGAACGGGCGCCCTGGCGCATCGGCCTCGTCAAGATGGACTGCGGTCCGACGATCGTGGCGCATCTCCATGCCGACTGCGTGGAGGGTGCACCGGTTCGCATGTCGCTTCAGCTCGACAAGAGCGGTCAGGCGGTGGCCTTTGCCCATCCCGAGGGGGAGACTCCCAACATGGCAGACGACAAGCAGTGGCGGGAAATGACGGCCGATCCGAAATTCCGGCGCGTGCTCGTGACCAACGGCCGCAGCGTGATCGGCCAGGAAGCCGTCGCCGCCTTGAAGGCCGCGGGCGCCAAGACGGTCTTCGTCGGCGTTGCCGAGCCGTGGCGGCCTTTCGCCGGCGAGAAGCTGCTGCGCGGCCAGGACGGGATCGAGATCGTGACCCTTGACGCGGCCGACGAAAAATCCGCGGCCGATCTTGCAGCCGACATCGGCGGCAAGGTCGATATCCTCGTCAACACGACGGAATATGTGCGGCCGGGCGGCCTGCTTGACCGCAGGGGCACGAGCATCGCACGGGACGAGGTCGACCAGGCCTATCTCGGCTTCATCAACCTCGCGCAGGCCTTTGGCCCCGCCATGCGGATGCGGGGTGCCGATGGCATCAACAACAGTGCGGCTTGGGTCAACATTCTGTCGGTCTATGCGCTGGCGAACTGGCCTGCCTTTGGCGCCTACTCGGCCTCGCAAGCGGCGTGCCTGTCGCTCTCGCACTGTCTTCGTGCCGAGCTCAGGCCCGGCGGGGTCAGGGTGATGAATCTGTTCACCGGGCCCGTCGACACCGAATGGTTCCAGACCGTGCCGCCGCCGAAGGTCGCGCCGCGCGCCATCGCGCAGGCGATCGTGTCGGGGCTCAAAGGCGGGCTCGAGGAGATGTATGTCGGAGACGTCGCCGAAGAGATCCGGCAGCGGCTGGCGGCCAATCCGAAAGCGCTCGAGCGAGAGCTCGACAGGTGACATCGAAATTTCAACCAAGCCGGAGGACGTGACGATGCAAGGCAACAATCTCCTGGAGCTGGCGGGTGCGATTTCTTCCGGCGCGGTGCGCGTCGTCGATCTGACCTTCACGCTCAGTCCGGACTTTCCGGTCATCGTGCTGCCGCCGGAGTTCGGCCAGGCGGCGCCCGTCCGCATCCAGGAAATCTCGCGATACGACGGTCGCGGCCCGGCCTGGTACTGGAATAACATTACGTTTGGCGAACACACCGGCACGCATTTCGATGCGCCGATTCACTGGTTCACCGGCAAGAACCTGCCGAACAATGCCGTCGACACGATGCCGGCCAAGGACATGATCGCGCCGGCCTGCGTCATCGATTGCTCCGCGCAGGCGGCCCAGGATCCCGATTTCCTGCTGACCGTCCCGCTCGTCGAAGCCTGGGAAGCAAAGCACGGCCGGATCCCCGAGCGGAATTGGGTGCTGCTCAGGACCGACTGGTCGAAGAAGGGCTGGCGCGACTACTCCAATCTCGGGGATGACGGCGCGCACACGCCGGGCCCGAACCCGGATGTCATGAAGTGGCTGGTGGAGGAGCGCGGCATCATCGGGTTTGGCACCGAGACCATCGGCACGGATGCGGGGCAGGCCGGGCATTTCGAGCCGCCTTATCCCGCGCATCACTTCCTCCACGGCGCGGGCCGCTACGGCCTGCAATGCCTGTGCAACCTGGATCAGCTTCCGGCCACCGGGGCCGTCATCGTGGCTTCGCCACTGAAGATCCAGAACGGTTCCGGCAGTCCGCTTCGCGTCATCGCGCTGGTCTCGTCAACCTGAAGCGGAAGAATGGCGCTTGCCAAGCAGAACAAGAAATTCTCACGAAAGACAGGTGCCATGAACTTGATCAAGGGCTTGCTGGCCTCCACCGCATTGCTTCTTGCCGTCCCGCAGCTTGCGCAGGCCGAGATCCTCGTCGGATTCGTCACCGGCCTCAGCGGGCCGGTGTCGTCGATCGGAATCCCGAACGCGAAGGGGATCGCGGCGGGGCAGGCCTATATCGGCGAGATCGGCGGCGAGAAGCTCCGGCTTATCCAGCTCGATGACGGCTCCGATCCGACCGCGTCGGCGCGCAATGCCCGCAAGCTCGTCGAGCAAGAGAAGGTCGATGTGCTCATCGGCACGTCCGGCGCACCCCAGACGCTCGCGATGGCAACTGCGGCCATCGAGATGAAGATTCCGATGATCGCGGTGTCCCCGATCGCGCCGGTGCCCGCAGGCGATGGCGGTCCCTGGGTCGTCCAGACACCGCAACCAACGCCACTTCTCGTGCAAGGCATTGTCGACCATATGAAAGCGAAGGGCCTGAAGACCGTCGCGTTCATTGGCTTCTCCGATGCGTTCGGCGACCTCATGTACAATTCGCTCGAGCAGAGTGCGAAGACGGCCGATATCAAGGTCATCGCCAACGAACGCTACGCCAGGTCGGATTCCTCGGTGACCGCCCAGGTGCTGCGCGCACTCGCCGCGCGTCCCGACGCCATCATGCTCGGCGGTACCGGGACGCCCGGCGCGTTGCCGGTCATCGCCTTGTCCGAGCGCGGCTATAAGGGGCCGCTGTACGGCAATCACGGGCTGATCAGCGCCGATTTCCTCCGTCTTGCCGGCAAGGCCGCCAACGGCATCATCTGCCCGACCGGGCCGGTGACCGCGGCGGAGCAGCTTCCGGCCAGCAATCCGATCCAGAAGGTGGCCCTGGATTTCCGTGCGGCCTTCGAGAAAGCGAACGGCGAGGCGCCCACGGATTCGTTTTCGTCCTATTCCTTCGATGGCTGGCTGGTGTTCGCCGATGCCGCCAAGCGCGCGATGGCAACCGGTGCCAAGCCCGGCTCGCCGGAATTCCGTACCGCGCTTCGTCAAGCGCTGTTCACGACCAAGGAGGTCGTCGGGACGCAGGGCGTCTACACCTACTTGCCGGCGGATCGGCATGGCGTCGACGCTCGTTCGCGCATCCTGGTCCAGATCGAGGACGGCAAATACAAGCTGTTGCCCTGAGGCGGAAGCATGATCGTGACGGAGAACGAGGCGCCGGCGAACACCAGCGAAGCGCCGGCCTGGGCGCGCGCTGCGACGTCGTTTCCGCCGTCGGACCGGATTCTGTCTACCATTCTCACGCGGCAGGCCGAGCGCTATGGCGATCGCGTCCTGCTGGTCGCGGGTGAGACGCGCTGGACCTTTGCACAGACCGCGGCGATCGCGGCCGCGTCGGCCCAGGCGCTCGCCGATGCGGGGATCAAGCCGGGCGATCGGGTCGCGCTGATGTGTTCGAACCGTCCGGAGTTTTTGCAGGTCTATCTCGGCTGTGCGTGGCTCGGAGCCATCGCAGTCCCGATCAATACCGCGCTCCGCGGTTTCCAGCTCTCCCACATCTTCCGCAACTCGCGTCCCGCGCTCCTTGTCGTCGAGGCTCAGTTCGTTGTCGCGATCGAGAGTGTCGAGGCGGGTGTCGAGCTGCCGCCCCGGACCTGGATCATCGGGGCTGCCGCCGATGCAATCGATGCCAGGCTTGCCGCGTCACCGTTGCCGGCGCTCGGAGCCGCGGCCCCGGCGGGTGCCGTGCGTCCTGGCGATACCGTCGCGATCCTCTACACGTCGGGCACCACGGGGCCTGCAAAGGGTGTGTGCTGTCCGCAGGCGCAGCTGTTCTGGTGGGGCATCTATTCGGCGCGGGCGCTCGGCGTCCGCGAGGGCGATGTGCTGTTCACGACGCTGCCCCTGTTCCACACCAACGCGCTGAATGCGTTCTATCAGGCGCTCCTGAACGGATGCACCTATGTGCTGGAGCCGAAATTCTCCGCCTCCGGCTTCTGGGCCGCCGCGCAACGGCACAATGCGACGGTCGGCTATCTGCTCGGCGCGATGGCATCGATGCTTCTGGCGCAGCCGAAGAATGCGAACGATTCGGCGCATCGTCTGCGCGTTGCGCTTGGCGGCGGCGTGCCGCCGCAAATCCACGGTCCGTTCATCGAGCGGTTTGGCGTGCCGCTGGTCGACGGCTACGGGTCGACCGAGACGAACTTCGTGTTCGCAGGCACGATCCCGTCCGATCGCCCGGGGACGATGGGTTATCTCGCCGACGGAATCGAGGCGCGGGTCGTCGACGAGGATGATTCACCGCTTCCGGATGGACAGGCCGGGGAGCTCCTGCTTCGCGCAAGAGAGCCCTTTGCCTTCGCCACCGGCTATTTCGGCATGCCGGAGAAGACGGTCGAGGCGTGGCGAAATCTGTGGTTTCACTCGGGCGATCGGGTCGTCCGCGACCCTGACGGACACTATCGCTTCATCGATCGCATGAAGGATTCCATCCGCAGGCGCGGCGAGAACGTATCCTCGTGGGAGGTCGAGCAGACCATCCAGTCCCATCCCGCGGTCGCCGCCTGCGCGATCTACCCGCTGCCTTCGGAATTGGGAGAGGACGAGGTTGCGGCTGCGATCCTGCTGGAACCGGGCCAATCGCTGGAGCCCGTCGACATCATCAGGCATTGCGAAGGGCAGATCGCCTATTTCGCCATCCCGCGCTATGTGCGGATTCTGAGCCAGATGCCGTTGACGGAGAACGGCAAGATCAAGAAGGGCGTGCTGCGCGAGGCGGGCGTCACCACGGACACATGGGATCGCGAGGCGGCCGGAGTGAGGTTGCGGCGCTGACCGTCGGTCCGCTCAGGGCTTTTGCAGCGCGTCCTTGACGGCGCCCTTGAGCTCGTCGAGCTCGCCGATCAATCCGTCGAACCGGTCTGCCGGGAAATCCGCCAGCAGCTCGGCAAGCCACGCGCCGTGGCTCTTGGCCATTCGCCTGAAGGCCTTGCGGCCTTCGACCGTCATGCAGACGATCTGCACGCGGCGGTCGAGGTTCGACGGCGTGCGGGTGATGTATCCGTCTTCGACCAGGCGGTCCACGATCGGTGTCAGGTTCCCGGCCGAGACCATCAGGCGCTTGGGCAGCTCTCCCAGCACGAGTCCGCTCGGCTCGCGGTCGAGCTGCGCGAGAACGTCGAAGCGGGGCATCGTGAAGTCGAATTCTTCGCGAAACCGGCGCCGCAGCTCCCCTTCGATCAGGGTCGTGCAGGCGAGCAGCCGGAGCCAAACTCGCGTTTGAGCCCTGTACTCGGCCTCCTGATCCGCCCCATTCTTGGCTGAAACAGGCGTGGGCTCCTTCGCGAGTGCCAATCGAATCTCCCGGGCTTGGTGGCCTGACGAAAGCTGATGCAGCTTTCGCGGATGCCGGCAAGATAGTTCGTGCCAAAAGTAAATTCAAGGCTGAGCCCGGGTGCCCCGGAATCGGCTCTGCCGTGTGTCCAATTTGATCGTATCTCAAGATCGACGCTGTGGCGCCGGGGGCGTCGCCCGGGCTCCTTGCAGAACCCACCTTGACAAGGCCCGTGCCGACAAAATACTTTATGCTTAAAATAATTCGGGCGCGAGCTCGGCAAACGGCGCGGCGCGCGAAAGCGAGGGATCATGCGCATAGTCTGTATCGGCGGCGGCCCGGCGGGTCTCTATCTGGGCCTGCTGATGAAGCGCCGGCATCCGGAGCACGTCATCACGGTCGTCGAACGCAACAAGCCCTACGATACGTTCGGCTGGGGGGTCGTGTTCTCCGATGCCATGATGACCGCGATGCGGCTTGCCGACCCCGAGAGCGCCGCCGAGATCGAGGACGCCTTCAATCACTGGGACGATATCGAGCTCGTCTTCAAGGGCACGCGCCAGCGCACGACCGGCCATGGCTTCATCGGTATCGGGCGCAAGCATCTGCTCAACATCCTTCAGAGGCGCTGCGAGGCGCTGGGTGTCGAGCTCGCCTTCGAGCGCGACGTCGAGTCCGATCTCGAATTTCCCGACGCCGACCTGATCGTCGCCTGCGACGGCGTCAATTCCAGAATCCGCGCCCGCTATGCCGAGCAATTCCAGCCCGACATGGTGATCCGGCCGAATCGCTACATCTGGCTCGGCACCAAGAAGGCGTTCGACGCCTTCACGTTCGATTTTCAGAGGACCGAGCACGGCTGGTTCCAGGCGCACATCTACAAGTTCGATGCGGAGACCTCGACCTTCATCGTCGAGACCACGGAAGAGGCCTACAACGCCCACGGGCTTGGCGAGCTCGATCAGCAGGCGTCGATCGATTTCTGCGAAAAGATCTTCGCAGAGACGCTCGATGGCGCGAAGCTCCTGACCAACGCCCGCCATCTGCGCGGCTCGGCGTGGCTCAATTTCAGCCGCCTGATCTGCGGCAAATGGAGCGTGTTCAACGGCAAGTCTCATGTCGTGCTGATGGGAGACGCCGCGCACACCGCGCATTTCGCGATCGGGTCGGGCACCAAGCTCGCGCTCGACGACGCCATCGAGCTCGCCAACCAGTTCGATCGCCATGGTCACGGTCGCGCCGGCATCGAAACCGTGCTGGAAGCCTATGAAGAGGTGCGCCGCGTCGATGTCGCGCGCATCCAGAACGCGGCGCGCAACGCCATGGAATGGTTCGAGGTGGTCGGCCGGCGCTATGCCGACACGCTCGAGCCGCCGCAATTCTTCTATTCGATGCTGACCCGCTCCCAGCGTATCAGCCACGAAAACCTTCGCCTGCGCGACCGCGCCTGGCTGGAAGGTTTTGAGCGCTGGTTCGCCGCGCGCTCGGGCATCGCCGTCAAGGACGGCGAGCGGGTGCCGCCGCCGATGCTGACGCCGCACCGCGTGCGTGGCCTTTCGCTTGCGAACCGCATCATGGTGTCGCCGATGGCGATGTATTCGGCCGAGGACGGGCTCATCAACGACTTCCACATTGCCCATCTCGGTGCGCGTGCCATGGGCGGCGCCGCGCTGATCTTTGCCGAGATGACCTGCGTCTCGCCAGATGCGCGGATCACGCCGGGCTGCCTCGGGCTCTGGAACGATGCGCAAGAAGCGCAGTGGCGCCGGCTGGTCAAGCTGGTCCACAGTCTCGGACACGCCAAGGTCGGAATTCAGCTCGGCCATGCCGGGCGCAAGGGCGCGACCAGAGTGCCATGGGAAGGAATCGATCAACCCCTTGAATCCGGAGAATGGCCTCTGATCTCCGCGTCAGCGTTGCCGTATCTGGCTCACAGCCAGTTGCCGCGGGCGATGGACCGCAGCGACATGGACCGCGTGCGCGACGATTTCGTCGCGGCGACACATCGCGCCGAGGCCGCCGGCGTCGAGTGGCTCGAGCTGCATTGCGCCCACGGTTATCTCCTGTCGAGCTTCCTGTCGCCGCTGACCAACCGGCGCACGGACGAATACGGCGGCAGTCACGAAAACCGTGCGCGCTTTCCGCTGGAGGTGTTCAAGGCGATGCGCGCGGTGTGGCCGGCCGATCGGCCGATGTCGGTGCGTCTGTCCTGCCACGACTGGACCGAAGGCGGCAACACTCCGGCCGATGCGGCGATCTTCGCCGCGATGTTCAAGGAGGCGGGGGCGGACGTGATCGATTGTTCGTCGGGGCAGGTCTGGAAGGAGGAGCGGCCGATCTATGGGCGCCTGTTCCAGACGCCGTTCGCCGACCTGATCCGCAACGAGGTCGGCATCGAGACCATCGCAGTCGGCGCGATCTCCGAGGCCGACCACGCCAACTCGATCCTCGCGGCCGGCCGCGCCGACCTCTGCGCCATTGCGCGGCCGCATCTTGCCGACCCGGCCTGGACGTTGCACGAAGCCGCGCGCATCGGCATCACTGCGATCAGTTGGCCGAAGCAGTATCTGTCCGCCAAGGGGCAATACGAAACCAATCTGGCGCGCGCTGCGGCAGCTAGCGCGCAGTGAGCGGAGGAGGGATCAGATGAGCTCCGTGGCAAAGGTCATCAAGCGGGACTGGCTGGACTGGCCGTTCTTCGAACAGCGCCACCACACGATCGGTGACCGGCTCGACCGCTTCGTGCAGTCGGGGGTTCTCGACACAATCGATCACGGCGATGTCGACGCCGCCTGCCGCAGGCTCGTGCGCGCGATGGGCGAGGCGGGGGTGCTCGATTGCGCGGTTGCGGCGCCCGACGGCGATGCGACGACGATCGATTCCCGCTCGATCTGCCTGTCGCGCGAGTCGCTGGCCTATGCCGACGGCCTCGCCGATTTCGCCTTCGCCATGCAGGGGCTCGGCTCCGGCGCCATCGCGCTCGGCGGTTCGGCCGAGCTGCGCAAGGCCGTGCTGCCGAAGGTTCGCTCCGGCGAATGGCTTGCGGCCTTCGCGTTGTCCGAGAAGGAGGCGGGGTCGGACGTCGCGGCGATGTCCTGCACCGCGCGCGCCGACGGCAACGACTACATCATCGACGGCGAGAAGACCTGGATCTCCAACGGCGGCATTGCCGACGTCTACACGCTGTTTGCGCGAACCGGCGAGGCGCCGGGCGCGCGTGGCATCTCGGCCTTCGTCGTCTTTCCCGATGATCCCGGCTTCGGCATCGCCGACCGCATCGACGTCATCGCGCCGCATCCGCTGGCGACGTTGCGCTTTGCCAATTGCCGGATCCCGGCGAGCCGTCGCCTCGGCGCGCCGGGCGGCGGGTTCAAGCTGGCGATGCAGACGCTGGATATTTTTCGCGCATCGGTCGCGGCCGCAGCTCTCGGCTTTGCCCGGCGGGCGCTCGACGAGGCGCTGTTGCACGCGCGCAGCCGGCGCATGTTCGGCGCGACGCTGGGAGATCTCCAATTGACCCAGGCCGCGCTCGGCGACATGGCGACCGACACCGACGCCGCCGCGCTCCTGACCTATCGCGCGGCCTGGCGCCGCGATGTCCAGAAGCTTTCGACGACGCGCGAAGCTGCAATGGCGAAGCTGACGGCGACCGAGACCGCCCAGCGCGTCATCGATCGCGCGGTCCAGATGTTCGGCGGACGCGGCGTGCGCAAGGGTGAGGTCGTCGAGAGCCTCTACCGCGAAATCCGGGCGTTGCGCATCTACGAGGGCGCGACCGAGGTCCAGAAACTGATTGTGGCGCGTGATTTACTGAAGTCGCGCTGAGACGATAGAGAGAAACCGATGAGCGTGATGAGACAGCCGGGCGCAGCGGCTCCCGACAAGGCGAATGGTTTGCAGGTGCTCCAGCCCGGCGGCTGGCCGCAGCCAAAGGGATATGCGAACGGCATGATGGCCGACGGGCGTCTCGTCGTGACCGGCGGCGTAGTCGGCTGGGACGTTTCAGGCCGGTTTGGCGACGGATTTGTTGCGCAGGTCCGCCAGGCGCTCGAAAACATCGTCGCGATCCTGGCCGAAGGCGGCGCGCGGCCGGATCATCTGGTTCGTCTGACCTGGTATGTCGTGGACATGGACGAATACGTCTCCAATCTCAAGGCGCTCGGCAAAGCCTATCGCGAGGTGATCGGCACCCACTATCCCAGCATGGCACTCGTTCAGGTCGTGCGTCTTGTCGAGCCGGCCGCGCGCGTCGAGATTGAAGCGACGGCTGTCGTCCCGCGTTGACGGACTGCGGCCTAGACTGCCCGCTCGACGTGGGCCCGGATCGCATTGCGTGCGATGTCGATCCAGCCATGCCTGAGTTTCGCTGGGGCAACTCAGTGGCTGGACATTGGCGTGGTCTTGATCCGCTCCCGCAGACGCTGGAATGTCACGTAGAGCGTCGGGACGAGAAAGATGCCGATTGAGCTTGCCGCAAGCATGCCCGCAAATACCGCCGTCCCGACGGCTCTGCGGCTGAGCTCCGCAGCACCGGTTGCAATCACGAGCGGCAGGAGGCCGAGGATGAAGGCGACTGACGTCATCATGACCGCGCGAAAACGCATATGCGCGCCCTGGATCGCGGCGTCGTCGAGCGCGACGCCCGCTTCGCGTCGCTCCTTGGCAAATTCGACGATCAGAATGCCGTTCTTGGCGGCGAGCGCGATCAGGACCACGAGCCCGATCTGGCCGTAGAGGTCGAGATTGAGGCCGGCGAGCTTGATGCCGACATAGGACCCGAGCACGCCGACGACGACCGACAGCAGCACCGGGATCGGGATCACCGTGCTCTCATAGAGCGCCACCAGGAACAGGTAGGCAAACAGCACCGCAAGCATGAGCACGATGCCGGTCTGGCCGGCGGCCTGCTGCTCCTGATAGGCGGTGCCGGTCCACGCGAACCTGTAGCCCGCGGGCAGCACGGTGTTGGAGATGTCTGCCATCGCGGCCATCGCGGTTCCTGAGGAGACGCCCGGCGCCGGGCTGCCGTTCACCGTCACCGATCGATAATTGTTGTAGCGGGTGATCACCTGAGGCCCGGTCACGATCTTGATCCCGGCGAGCGACCTGATCGGGACCATCTGGCCGGCGCCGTTGCGCAGATAGATCCGCCAGATGTCCGAAATATCGGCGCGGTCGAACGCTTCGCCCTGAACGTTGACCTGCCAGGTGCGGCCGAACAGGTTGAAGTTGTTGACATAGATGCCGCCGAGCGTCGCCTGCAAGGCCGTGAAGATGTCGCTGACCGTCACGCCGAGCGCCTGCGCCTTGCGGCGGTCGATGTCGAGATAAACGGATGGATTGGTCGCAGTGAAGGTCGAAAACACACGCGCAAGCCGTGGATCGGCGTTGGCTGCACCGATCAGCGCTCCTGTGACGCTGGAGATCGCGGCCGGGCTCTGTCCTTCCAGCGCCTGAAGCTGGTATTCGAACCCGCCTCCGGTGGAGAGCCCAATGATCGGCGGCAGATTGAACGGCAACACGTTGGCCTGTCGAATCTGTGCGCCGGCTGCGAAGGTTTGCCGGATCAGCGCCTGCGCGGAATCGGCTGCCGCCTTGCGATCGGAAAACGGCTTCAGGCGCGTGACCACCAATGCGCTGTTCGGCTCGGACGCGCCGTCGAGCAGGGAAAAGCCTACGATGGCAAGGACGTGATCGACGGCGGGAATCTGCTTCAGGAGATCCTCGATCTGTTGGGTGACTTCGCTGGTTCGCGCCACCGATGCGCCGTCTGGCAGTTGCACCGAGGTGAAAAAGGCGCCCTGGTCTTCCTCGGGGAGGAAACCTGTCGGCGTGATCAGCGACATGCCGAAGATGCCGGCGGCAAGGACAGCGACGAACGGCAGTGAGAGACCCGCCACGCGCAAAAGGCGGCGGACGCCGCCGCTGTAGCGGTCGCGCAGCCAGTCGATGAAGCCGAGGACGCGCCCCATGATGCCGCGCCTGGGCCCGGTGTGGCGCAGGAACAGCGCGCACAAGGCGGGCGACAGCGTCAGCGCGTTCAACGCCGAGATCATCATCGCGGCGCTGATCGTCACCGCAAACTGGCGAAACAGCGTTCCGGAAATGCCGGGAATGAATGCGATCGGCACGAAGACGGAGAGCAGCACCAGGGTGATCGCGATGATCGGCGCGGTGATCTGGGTCATGGCCTTCTTGCTGGCCTCGGCGGGGGAAAGGCCCGGCTCCTCCTCCATCACCCGCTCGACGTTCTCGACGACGACGATGGCGTCGTCCACCACGATGCCGATGGCGAGCACCATGGCCAGCAAGGACACCGTGTTGGCCGAATAGCCCAGCACCAGCAGGACGGCGAAGGTGCCGATCAGGCTCACCGGAACGGCAACGGCCGGGATCACCGTGGCCCGCAGATTGCCGAGGAAGAGGTACACCACGATCACGACCAGAATGAAGGCCTCGCCCAGCGTCCGCAAGACCTCCGTGATCGTGTCGCGCACGAAGCTCGTGGAATCGTATTGCACGAGGTAGCTCAGGCCGGCAGGGAAACGCAGCGACAGCCGCTGCATCGTCGCCGCCACGGCCTGTGCGGTGGTCATCGCATTGGCACCCGGCGCCAGATAGATCGCGATCGGCACGGCCGCGCGGCCGTCGATCCGCGCTTCGCTGTCGAGATTTTGCGCACCCATCTCGACACGGGCAACGTCCTTCACGAGCAGTGACGAGCCGTCCGGGTTGGCACGCAGAACGATATTGGCAAATTGGTCGACGGTGGCGAGCCTGCCCAGGGTCTGCACATTGAACTGGAGCTGCTGGTCGTCGCTGATCGGACGTGCTCCGATGCGCCCCACAGGCGCCTGGACGCTTTGCGTGCGGATCGCGGCAATGACATCCGATGGCGTGAGATCGAGGCTGGTGAGCCGCTGCGTATCGAACCAGATCCGCATCGAGTAGTTCATCTTGGCGAACAGGTTCGCCTGGCCGACGCCGGGCGTACTGGCGATCGCATCAAGCACATTGATGATCGCGTAGTTGGTGATGAACAGCGGATCCTGCTGGCCATCGGCGCTGTAGAGCACGAGGAATTGCAGGATCGACGACGACCGCTTGTGCACCGTCACTCCCTGCTGCTGCACTTCGGTCGGTAATTGCGACAGAGCGCTCTGCACGCGGTTGTTGACGTTGACGGTATTGATGTCGGGGTTGGTGCCGAGCGCGAACGAAACCGTCAGCGTGTAGCTGCCGTCATTGGCGCTGGTCGATTTCATGTAGAGCGCGCGGTCGACGCCGATGATTTGCGCCTCCAGGGGTTGGGCGACGCTGCTCTCGACCACCTCGGCGGATGCGCCGGGGAAGGTGCCGGAGACCGTGACCTGCGGCGGCACGATGTCCGGAAATTGCGCCACCGGAATCTGCATCAACGCCAGCGCGCCGGCGATGGTGATGATGAAGGCGATCGCCATCGAAAGCCGCGGGCGATCGATGAAGACGGCAGATATCATGGTTTGCGGTCCTGCGGGCGGGTCGTGCCGGAGGCACCGTGATCCGCTTGCGGAGCCGGGGCGTCCGCGGCGGGCTTCATGCTCGACAGGATCAGCGGACTTGCCGGTCCCGGCGAAACGGTCTGGCCGGGACGAACTCGCTGCAAGCCCTCCGCGATGACCTTGTCGCCGGCCGCAAGTCCGGCGATCACGGCGGCGATGGTCGTGGTCGATTGTCCGAGCTGGATGCGGCGCTGCTCGGCCTTGTTGTCGGCGCCGACAGCCAGCACATAGTCGCCCTGCTGATCGGAGAGCACGGCGGCGCGCGGGATTGCCAGCACCTCGACCGGCTGGACGCCCTCCAGCACGACGGTGACGAACTCGCCGTCGGTGAGCTCGTGGACGGTGACGCCAGCCGCCGAAGAAGCCCGCAGGATCGGATTGCCGATCTCCCCGCGTACGATGATGGTATCGGTGCCCTGGGCGATGGTGTTGTCGACGAAATTCAGCCTGCCGGAGTGGCCGTACATGCGGCCATCGGGCAGTCGCAGCCTGATCACCACCGCGTCCAGGCCGCCCTGTGGTCCGTATCGTTCGCGCAGCTCGAGTCCCTGGCGGAGCGGCACCGGGAAGGTGACATACATCGGGTCCTGGCTGACGATGGTGGTCAGCACGCCCGAGCTCGGACCGACGACATTGCCTTCGGTCACCGCCGTGCGTCCGATCTTGCCGGCAATCGGCGCGTTGATCATCGTGTAACCGAGATTGATCCGGGAGGCTTGGACCTGGGCTTGCGCGGCTTGCACCTGGGCTTCGAGGCTGAGCTGGTTCGCGATCGCCGCATCGTAGGTGGATTGTTGCCCGGCAGGGCCTCCGAGCAGGGTCCGCGCGCGTTCGGTCGTCAATTTGGCATTGTCGAGCGTTGCCTGGAGCTGCGCGACCTGCGCCTGTTTCGATGCGAGATCCGCTTCGAAGGGACCACGCTCGAGCCGATAGAGCTCATCGCCTTCCTTGATCTCGGCGCCCTCGTCGAACAGGCGCTTGTCCAGAAATGCCGTCACGCGCGCGACCACGCTGACCCGATTGATCGCCTCGATCCGTCCAAGAAATTCGCTGGTCTCGGTGATCGGCCGCCTGGTGGCTTCCACGACGCCGACGGCAGGGGCTCCGGCCGCGGCGGGTTGTGTCCGGGCGGTCCCACCGGCGATGATCGTCAGGAGAGTTGCCGCCAGCAGCCTGATCGAGACCCCAGCAAGGTTCATTGTCCGCTCCTTGCTCCAGACTTGAGAGCCGGGCCGGGTCGGTGCTTCACCAGCGCCTCGTTACTCCCGCCGTGTCCGATCGCTGCGCGCGGGTTCGTCATAACCCTTGCGACGGCTATAGAACATCAGCGCGATCAGGCCGCAGCCGAACACCAACATCAGGACGACGGCCCCTCCGAGGATGATGTTGCGGTAGAGCGGCATCGATGGAGTTGCCTGCCATACCGACACGCAGAAGGCGGCTGCCACCACGAGAAGAGCTATCAGAGCGGCCCACAGGAGCCATTGATTCGCGTGGCGCACGATCGCCTCCATCGCCCGGGTTGCATCGCCTTCGTGGCAAATCTGCTGCCGGCGGATTGCGCAAGTTGGGAGGGGCGTCCCTAGCGCCACCGCCATCCGCAATGACGACGACCGCGATGCCACCAGCAAACCCATCGGCGCCTGCGCGGCGGTGGACGGCCCCAGCCTGGACGAGGCGGCGGTCCCCACTGCGGTCCCCACTGCGCTTGCCAGAGGAGCGGCGGTCGTCCCCAGCCCGGGGCAGGGCCCCAGGCGGGAGCGGGCGGTCCCCACCACCCCGCTTGCCAGCGCGGTCGCGGACGAGCCCAGCCCGGACCAGGTCCCCAACCGGGACCGGCCGGGGGTCCCCACCACTGAGCTTGCGTCAGGAGGTCCGACGACTCGCTGGCCTGGCCAAGATCGTGGGCAATCGGCATCGCTTCCGCAGTCTCAATCAGGCGAAGTCCGATAGCGCCGATCGCCGCGGCAGCGACGGCATTCTGAGCGAAGCCAAGGAAAGCTCGACGGTTGGGAGTGTCCATCATCATCTTCTCCGTTACGCAGTTCGCCGCACGGACTGAAGCGCATAAAGCAGCCACGCCAGGCCGTGCGAGATCAGGTCGACGCCAAGCAGGAATCCGAGGGCCCAGACGCTGATGGTCGGAAAGCCGAACAGGATCAGCACGCCCGCGAGCAGTCCGAAGATGCCGGAGATCAGCATCATCCGTCCGTTCTGTCGCCAATGGGCGAAGCTCAGCACGCATCGAATGACGCCCGAGGCGAACAGCACCGCGCCGAGGAAATAGGTGAGGATCAGGGCACCGGATGCCGGCTGGGTGAGCAGCACAAGCCCGAAGGCGAGATAGAGCGCGCCGAGAACAATCTGCCACAGGAAGCCGCCCCATCCTTTGGTCCAGAAGGCATGGGCGATCTCGAATGCGCCGGCCGCGATAGCCGTCAGCCCGATCAGTTTGACGCTGATGATCGTCGCGAAGACCACGTCGCTGAGAGCCGCGACGCCGGCGGCGATCATCACGATGCCGAGGAGAGCGCAGACCCATAGCGGAGGCGAGCCCAGAACCCCGATGTCCGACCGGCTGTCATAGACTGTCATGCCATCCTCCTGATCCGCGCGATGATCAGCACGCTTGGGATGCTAGCTTCGAACCCGCGCGGTCGACATCCGACGAAACCCTGAGCGACGGGGTGGGAATGTTCTCGTGGGCCCAACCGGGCTCCAGCGATCGCGCGTGAAATCGCCGTTGCGAGCTATCGGCTGCCGCGCGGACCCAGCGTCAGATTGGTGACGCCGGCCGCGAGATTGATGCCGATCGACCGCTCGACCGACAGCGGCTGTAACATCACGCTCCTGCGCGAGCCGCCGATCAGGACGTTGGCGCCGAGACCGGGGCCGAATGCCAAGCTGCCGCTCGCGCCGACATAGTTGCCGCGCAGGGTGGCGGAGCCGATCCGCGAGTTCTTGGCGAGCACGGCCCAAGACAGGGAGCCTGCACTGGTCACGCCGAGATCAAGGCCAACGCGCCGGATCCGTCCCTCATAGATGAACTGCCTCGGCGGGTTTCTCGCAAAGAATGTGCAGCGCAGTGACTGCGCCGATCCAAGCACAAGCCCGACGCGCGGGGTGCTCAAGCAGAGGAGCCGGCCGACCCTGAACGTTTCGGCGCGCGCGGGCAGGTTGGCGATGCATAGCAGCGCGGATGTGCCGAAGACTGCAACAAGCCGTGTCATTCGCATTCAAGCCTCCACTTGGCTGTTGGTGTCGGAGGGCGCGACCCTCGGTCGGCCGTCCTGGCGGAGCCAGAACGTGATGCCGAGGCCGATCAGCAGCACTGCGCCCAGCAGGAAGAAGAAGACGGACTGCTTCAGCCAGGAAATCGCCGGGACGGCAACGCCCATCGCCAGGCCGAGGAACGAGATTTGCAGCGACAACAGGCTGACGCCGGCAAGGAACGTCCCGAGTGCGAGCAACGTCAGCAGGACCAGGCCGGTTGCCGGTGTCGGAAGCAACTGCTGGACGCCCGAGACCAGTATGATGTTCATCGTGACCAGGACGGCAATCCAATGCAGCGCCTGGGTCCAGATCAATCGGAGCTGGGCCTCTTTGCCTTGGGTTTCCGGCCATTTGGTAACGACGCAGACGACGCAGATGGCAAGCGCCAGGAATTCCCAGTAGCCGACGAGAGGCTGGTCGGAGACGTTGGTATAGGCGACGCCTCCGATAGCGAGCACCAGCGCCACGATATAAGGAAGCTGCTGCCACAGGAAATGAGCCATTCCGGAACGAGGCGAAGGAGGCTCCGTACCCACGTTCCGTTGTACATCGATCTTGCTCATGGGCTATCCACTCACGATCTACCGCCGTTGAACGTTTGCTTGAGGTCGTCGCCGAGGTAGTCCTCGACGTAGAAGCGGATGATCGCGACACGGCCGATCGCGACCAGTGGCATGGCCAGCGCGATGCCCAAGACGCCGAACAGCGCGCCCAGCATGACAATCGCGACCAGCGTCCAGGCAGGCGGGATCTCGACCGCCTGACGCTGGATCAGCGGGCCGATCACATAGCCTTCGACTGACTGGATGATCGTGTAGATCAGGACGGCCCAGATCAGCAGAGAACTGCCGAGCGGCATTGCGACGAGCGCGATCGGAATTGCGGCCACGATAGGTCCGAGATAGGGAATGAAATTGGACAGTCCCGCCTGCAATCCGAGCACGAAAGGACCGGGCAGCCCGATGAGGTAGAGTGCGACCCAGACCCACAGCGTCATGAGGATGATGCGGATGAACTGTCCAACCAACCACAGCCGCATGACGGTGCCTATCTCGTCCATGACTGCTCTTGTCCGCGCGCGATAGGACTGCTTCACCAGCATGACCAGGCTTTCGCGATGGCTGTTCGGATCGAAGGCAAAGAGGATCCCGAGGAACAGGATCACCAGCGCGCCGGTCAGAAGAGTTGAGGCTCCGCCGAGCAGAAATTGAGCATGGCTGAGAAAACGGCCCTGATCCGAGAACAGCCATTGCGCAAAGTCGCGGCCCCATTCCGGGCCGAGGAGGTCAACGCCGTATGACAGGAGGTGCTCCTGCAGGATATCGATCTGGCTGTCCATGACCTTCAGCAGGAGGCGCGTCTGCTCAGGCAGCTTGCCCGCACCCCAGACCGCTCCAAACCCCGACAGAGCCGAGAACAGCAACAGGACCAGCGTCAATCGCCAGGCGCGATTGAGCGGAAGGACCGGCGCCAGAGCCCTCGCGCATGCATCCAGAAATGCGGCGAACAACACGCCTGCGAAGATGAGCAGGAGACTGGACACCGTTTGCCACACCAGAAACAGGCAAACGCACGCAGCGAGCAGCGTGAAGCCGGTCGCGAGAATGCTGCGCGGTGCGTCGTTCTCCGGCTGGCCGGTGGCATCGTTGCGTAGAACGACCTCGTGGAGCTTCTCCTGTCCTGTCCTGGACTCGCTCATGGATCGGTCCAATCGCTGGAGTCGACTGTCGTCTTTTGGCGCCTAGGTCCGGACGCGCCGGCTGCCATAGTGCGGATGCTTTCCGCCGCGATGACGCCAGTAGCGGTGCTTCGTCGGGTTCGTATTGGTGTTGGGCGCCGCGCTCTTCGGTGCCGACGCGCCGGCATCTTTTTGGGCAGGCACGCCGGTCTCGGTCGGCTGGGCCGGCGACAGCGTTGGACATGCGGAGACCGCCACCAATCCGCCGAGGATCAAGGCGCCACAGATAGCCCGTGTGCTCATATCCGCCTCCATGTAACCAGGGACAAGGACTCAAATCGAGATGGCTCCGGTAGCCAGCGCGTAGACGCCGGCGCATGCGGCGATCGTGATCGCTGCAAAAAGGATAGTTTCGAACGGCCTGAAGGTCGCTTCCTTGCGCTCGCGTTTTGCGAGAAGGAACAGCACCGTGCCGGGTGCATAGAGGATCGACGACAGCAAGAGAAACTTGGGCCCGCCTGCGTAGATCATGCCGGCCGCGTAAAGTGTCGCGATGGCCGATCTGATCCAGTCGACAACGCGGGCGTGCTCGCCGGCGTGATAGGTCTCGCGGGTCCAGGCGAGCTTCAAGCCGTACGCTGCAACAAAGAAATATGGGATGAGCGTCATCGCGCTCGTCATCTTCAAGGCAAGCGTGAATGCGTATTCGGCAAACCAGGTGACGAGCAGAAAAATCTGGATGACGCAGTTGGTGAGCCAGAGCGCGCCGGCAGGGACCTTGTACACGTTTACCGTGGCGAGAAAGGAGGGCATGGTGCGGTTGATCGCGGCGGAATGCAGGACCTCGGCCGCCAACAGTGACCAGGACAGGTAGTTGCCGAGGACCGAGATCAGGAGTGCCACGCTGATGAAAACGCTGCCCCAACGGCCGACGACCGCTTCCATCACGCCGGCCATGGATGGTGTCGGGAGATCCGCCAACTCCGCTCGCTGCAGCACGCCGTACGACAGAAGCGTCACGAGGACGAGGAGGCACAGAACCGCCAGAAAGCCGGCAAGGGTTGCGAATCCGACATCGGTGCGGCTCCGGGCGTAGCGGGAGTAGACACTCGCGCCCTCAATTCCGACGAACACGAACACCGTCAGCAGCATCGTGTTGCGAACCTGTGCGACCACGTTCGAAAGGTCCGGCTGCTCCGTCCCCCAGAAATTAACGGAGAACAGCGTGCCGTCGAAGGCGATGACGGCGACGACAATGAACATTAGTATCGGGATGATCTTGGCGTAGGTCGCGATCGTATTGAGCGCGGCGGCTCCCGTGATGCCGCGCAGCAGCAGAATGTGCACGCCCCAGAGCAGGACGGATGCCGAAGCGATCGCCACCGGCGTTGTGCCATCGCCGAAGATCGGGAAAAATTGTCCGAGCGTCGCCTTGATCAAGACGAGACAGGCGACATCGGCAAGGCAGCAGCCGATCCAGTATCCGACTGCCGAAGCAAAGCCGATATAGTCGCCAAATCCGGCCCTGGCATAGGCATAGATGCCGGCATCGAGGTCCGGCTTGCGCTGTGACAAGGTCTGGAACACGAAGGCGAGCATCAGCATGCCCGTGCCCGCGATGGCCCAGGCGATGATTGCTCCGAGCGCGCCCGTGCTCCGTCCGAACGCTGCAGGCAATGCAAAGATACCGGACCCGACCATCGACCCGATCACGAGCGCGATGAGCGCATTCCGGGAGAGCCTTTGATCGGCCTGGCTCGATGGAGGCGCCATGGTGCAAGCTGGCCTTCCAATCGGAGATCGGGCAGGCGCGACAGATCCTTGCGACGGTGGAGCGCCGGCCACCCCTTGGCCAAGACCTTAGGAGCAGCCCCTCTGCTCGAACATCGGTGATTCTATGTAGAGAGCACTGGCAGGAAACCAGTAGGCCGGACCTGGTCCGGCCAGCTTCGTCTTTCCTCAGTTGCGACCGGACGAAAGTCCGGGAGCGGTATCGGCCACAAACACGAAGCTCGACCGGACGAATTCCCCGGCCTTGGCCAGCTCTTCTACGATGCGCCGGGCATGCAGCATCGCCGCGTGCTGGTCAACGTGCTCGCATCCGCTCTCGTCCGGCGAGAGGCCGTACCTGTCGACGATGTGAAAGAAGTAGCGCATGTCGGCCGATTAGGCCGGAAAGCGTGCCGCTTCCAGTGACAAAT
Source organism: Bradyrhizobium sp. cf659 (assembly GCF_900113725.1). Lineage (NCBI taxonomy): Bacteria > Pseudomonadati > Pseudomonadota > Alphaproteobacteria > Hyphomicrobiales > Nitrobacteraceae > Bradyrhizobium > Bradyrhizobium sp. cf659. Next base: position 1,688,459 of record NZ_FOQJ01000001.1, on the reverse strand, counting down.
GCGTAAGGGTCGTAATCAGAAAGACGAACTCAAGCGGCGGCTCCATCTTACGATTCTGTAAGGCGGAAAACCGCCGCAAGCCGAAGGGCAGGTGTGCCGACTTTGCAGGCGGAGTAGGGTGATCTTGCCCCGGGATATCGGGTGATTGTCCGATATCCCGTGCGAGGGCAGCGGAATAGGGTTGCTGCATCCTAAGGGCTCCGCGAGGAGGGAAGCGATGTCGAACTACGATCAGAACCTGGCGACCTCTGACGCAATCGCGGTGGACGCCGGATTGCGCGGCTACATGCTGCGCATCTACAACTACATGGCCGCTGGCGTCGGCCTGACCGCCGTTGTGGCATGGCTGACCTATCAGCTCACCGGTCCCGCATTGCTGCAGAGTCCGTTGATGTGGGTCTTCATACTGGCGCCGCTCGCGCTGGTCTTTTTCCTCAGCGCGCGCATCAATACGCTGTCGGCGGCGACGGCGCGGCTCCTGTTCTTCATCTATGCCGCGCTGGTCGGTGTCTCGCTCTCGATACTGCTGCACATCTACACCAGTGCCTCGATCACGCGCGTGTTTTTCATCGCGGCCGCGATGTTCGGAGCGCTCAGCGTATTCGGCTACACCACAAGGCGTGACCTGTCTGGTCTCGGCACTTTCCTGTTCATGGGCCTGATCGGGGTCATCATTGCCAGCCTGGTGAACCTCTTCCTGCAATCAAGCGGGCTCGACTGGTTGATCTCGATCGTGGGCGTCGGCGTCTTTGCGGGGCTCACGGCCTACGACACCCAGCGGATCAAGGCGATGTACGACAGCGGGGACGATGAAACGTCGGCTGGCCGCAAGTCGGTGATTTCAGCGCTGTCGCTCTATCTCAACTTCATCAACCTGTTCATGATGCTGCTGCGTCTGGCCGGCAGCCGGCGCTAAGCGGCCAAAGGAATGGCGCCGTCAGCCGTCAGGCCGCGGGTCGCTCCGCGGCGCTTGCCAGCGCGTCGCGCAGGGCCTGCTCCCTGGTGTCATCCAGGGACGTCTTCAGCACGGTCCCTCCGGCGTCCTTGATCTCCTTCAGGACCTTGTCTGCCGTCATATTCTTGATCAGGACGAACAGGGCGGCATTGCCGGTGTGGAGTGACCCTGACAATTCCTTCATGAACGAGTCGTCGATGCCGAAATCGGACAACGCGCCGCCGAGCGCGCCGGAGGCCGCGCCGACGGCGACACCGAGGATCGGATTGAGGAAGATCATGCCGATCAGGAGTCCCCAGAAACCGCCGGTTACCGCTCCCATCGACGTCGTGTTGACGAGTTGATTGAGCTTGATGCCGCCGGAATCGGTCTTCACGGCGATCACGGCATCGCTGATCGTGATCAGATATTCCTTCTGCAGCTTGAGCAGCCGTTGACGCACTTCCTCGGCCTTCGCTTCGGATGGATATACGATTGCGACTAAATCGGACATGAAGACCTCCTGCTGGATCGCACTCCGCCGGCCAAGCCTGGTACGCCAGCGCCGTTGGCGGGACGCGCTGTCAGAGATTAGCCGTCGGTTCACTGGCGCGGCATCGGAGAAAACCCTCGGGCGTCGGGATGAATGTTCCTGATCATGGCAACGGGGAACACTTGGGTCTGACCTGTTCCTGACCGATGCATGAGCGCGCGCCCTCACGCGGCCACAAGCATCAACCCGCTGAACAGCAGCGCCAGCATGACAAGGCAGGTGCTTGCCGCCGGCCACTTGCAGAGAACATCGTTGCCCCTTTCAACATAGCTACCGAACGCGGAGCAGCTGCGTCGGCATCGATCGAGCACGCCGATCGCGACCTTCCAGCGCACCGAAGACGCAAACGGGTGCGGCCAGGGGCTGAGCAGGATTGCCAGCACCACGCCTCCCAGGACAGGCAACAATGATTTGGAGAGCGTCCCGAGACCGGAGAGACCGGACGGCGAAATGTGCCGGACAGGCAGATACGGTTCCCAAGGCACGAGGCCAAGCAATAACGAGCAGAGCGCCAGGACGAGCGGCGCCACGTCCCGATGGCGCGGTGCGGGGCCAGTCAATACAACAGACTTGTCCGGAGGGGCCAGCGCATGAGCCAGAACCAAAAAGACATAGGCGGCAGTGAATACCCCGCCGGCCTGGAGCACGACCGCCCACCACCATTGCTCGCTCTCGGTCGCGGCCTGAAGCAACAGGTCTTTCGCCAGGGAGGCGCCACTCGGCTGCACGCCCATCAGTGCGATGCCGGCGAAGGCGAACGCCAGCACGCTCAAGGGCAGGACCCGCGCGATACCGCCGAGCCCCGTGATGCGATCGTGGCCGAGCCGGGCGTAGATCGACCCGGCGGCCATGAACATCGCCGCCTTCGCGGTGGCATGAGAGGCAGCCTGTAGCAGGCCGCCCGCAAGGGCCCCGCCACTCTCCTGGTGACCCGAGGCATTGAACGCGAGCGGAAACATCAGGAAGAGATACCCGATCTGGGCCAGCGTTGAATATGCGATCAGGAGCTTCAGTCGCTCCTGGCGCAAGGCGAGAATGCTTCCAAACACGATCGCCGCCGTTCCCAGCGCGGCGAGCAGTTGCGCGGCGGCGAAACCAGGCAGCCCCGGCATCACCTGGAACCAGAGCCGCACGATGACGAAGAAAGATCCCTTCACGACGAGGCCGGACAGGATCGCACTGGCGGCAGCTGGCGCGCCCGCGTGGGCAGGCGGTAGCCAGAGATGCAACGGAAAGAGTGCGGTCTTGGCCAGAAGACCGGATGTCATCAATGCCGCCGCGACGAGCGAGGCAGGCTCTATTCCAATCCGATGCGACAACAGCACGATATCCAGGGTGGCATGGAGGCCATAGAGGAGTGCCGTGCCCAGCAAATAGAGCACGGAGCCGAGCAACGCGAAGAGCAGATACCGTATCGCCGCTCGCAGGGTCTCCGGGCGGCCATCCAGCGAGACCAGGGGCACCGCGGCGAATGTCAGCAATTCCAGGGCAACATAAAGCGTGAAGAGGTCTCCACCGACAAAGATTGTGTTCAGCGCGGCCCAGACCGCCAGCAGCAGGATCCAGAACGCGAATGGCGCGCGGGCCTTGGTCGTCGTGACGGAGAATTCAGCACCGGCATAGACGGCGACTGCGGAGATCACGACTGCGGTTGCCGCAAGCATCACGGCCGACAATCCGTCGGCGCGCAGCGCCACCCCCAGCGGCGGCGGCCAGGCGCCGAGCAGGTAAACGAGAGGGCCCGTGCTCTGCGGCACTGCTGCCAGAATCGTCACGGCGATCGCCAGCCCCAGCGGGACCATCGCGAATGCGACCAGCCTGACGTATCGCTCGCCCAGAACGAAGGCCAGCAGAACCCCCGCGATGGGTAGGGCAATCGACAGCACCAGCAGGAAGCCGCTCGGGGTTGTTGTCGCGTCCAGCGCAGGGGCAGGGGGCAGCATCAGCCACCGGCCTGATCTGGGTCATCGCCCGGCGAGACGCGACTGCTCCGCGCCACGGAGGCGCTCGTCTGGAACAGCCGCAGCAGCAGTGCAATTGCCAAAGCCGTTGCGGAAAACGCGACGACGATGCCGGTGATCACCAAGGCTTGCGGCACCGGATCATTGCCGATCCCTGCCGCCGCACCGCGCCGTCCAACGACGCCGAACAGGAGGAATACGCCGCTGCCGAGCAGATTGAAGGCGATGATCTTGCGGAGGGGCTGGGGCTTCGTGATCAGGCCGTAGAGCCCAAGTCCGACTGCGGCAGCAGCGCACAATCCGAACACCGTCACGCCGCTCCGGGCTCCGTGCTCCGTTCCGGGGCACCGGCGAGCAGCAGTCCGAGCGTCGCTGCGATCGTCAGGGTCATTGCGACCTCGATGCCAAGTATCAGCGGCTTGGCCAGCGCCGGCGGATAGGACAGGAATGCGGCGCCAAGCAGAAGGCCGGCAAGGCCGACGAGCAGGAACAGACCGGGCCCGGCAACGAGGATGAACCGTACCGATCGATGGCTCACGAGCGGCGTGTCCGCCAATCCGGCCATGATGGCCAGCAGCCACATCGACGCGAGAATCGCGCCGCCCTGAAAAGCTCCGCCGGGATGGTCGGAACCGGTCCAGAGGATATAGATCCCGATGACGATGCCAACCGGTGGCAGCAGCCGCGCAAGAAAGGCGAGAACGCCACGTGGATCGGCCTGGTGGCGCGGCCCGGGACGGCCGCCCCACGCGCTGTCAGGCGCAAGCGACCAAACGCCGATGATGGCCAGCAACAGCACGACTTTCTCGAGCATGGTATCCATGGCGCGGAACGCCATGAGCACGTTGGTGACGGGGTTTGACAGGCCCGTCGCCCAGGCATTTGCAACAGCGGCCGGAGCAAGCGTCGGAGCAGGATCGGGTAGCAACAGGACGACGCCGGCCAGCGCCACAGCCGTCAGTACGGATAGCGCTGCGGCGCCCGCTCGCAGCAGTTTTCCTGGCGTTGCGTCTGCCATCATGTCGGCATCCCGCAATCGCGCCGCCGCGCCCAGCAGCAAGACGCCACCGAGCCCGCCGCCGATTGCGGCCTCGGTCAGCGCGACGTCGGCAGCATCGAGGCGTACCCAGATGAGTGCCACCAGCAGTCCATAGGCGACGAACCCGACCGTGGCCGAAAACGTCTCGGGCACGACGATCGTCCAGACGCCGAGGGTCAGCACGACCGCGGCAAGAACGATTTCGAAGGCCGTCTCAATGCTCATCGGTTCAATGGGCCATGGCGCGCCGCGCGCGCAATTAGTTGCGAGACGGTGGCGCCCGCGAGCAGGCCGAGCAGCCAGATACCAACCAGCTTCAACCCGTCGCGAAGACCTGCTGCTTGCGGGAGCAGTCCAAGCACGACCAGACCGAGGCCGAGATTGTCCGCCTTGGTCAGCGCGTGCAGGCGCGTCAGGGTATCGGGAAAGCGAAGCAGGCCGACCGTGCCGGCCAGAAAAAAGAACGCGCCGGCCGACACTGCTGCAATCGTCATCACGTCGCGTGCGAGGCTCATTCGTCCTCCGTTGATGCGGTTCCATCGGCGGTGAAGCGGGAAAGCCCCTTCTTGACGAACGCGATGGAGGTGAAGGTGGCGAGCAGCGCCAGGGTCAAGGCCACGTCGATCGCTGCGGGGATGCTCGCGACGGTGCCGAGCAGCAGCAGCGTCGCAATGCCTCCGGTCCCAATCAGTTGCGTCGCCATGACTCGGTCAGCGTCGCCAGGGCCACGCAGGATCGACAACAGTCCAAGCGCCAGCATTGCCAGAATGAAGCCGACCGCGACCGTCAGGAACTCAGTCATTGTAAAGCGCTCGAGCCAAGGCCGACTCCTCCTGATCAAGTTCGGCGATCACGGGCTGATCGACGTCGAGGCAGTGATAGAGGAGTTGCGTCTCCTTCTCTCCGGCCGGCACGGTGCCGGGCAACAGGCTTGTGAGTGTCGCGAACACATTGCGACGCAGGCCACGCGGAAGGCGGGTTGGATACGCGACGAATCCAGGGCGCAGCGGCAGGCCGGGATCGAGTGCGCGCCTTGCGACGTCCACTCCGGCTACAATGGACTGGTACAGGAACAGAAGGGCCAGTCGGAGGATCGCGCGAGGTGAGCGCCGCGACGTGCCAGGCTCCAGCAAACGCAAGCTGGTCCAGGTTGCTGTCGCGACGGCGATTGTTGCGGCAGGAATGTCATCGAGAGAGGTGCCGGCAAGCACGAGCCAAAGGCAGAGGAACCATGCCGCTCGAGACGCCGCGCTTCGCCAGGACGCCCCGACTCCGACGCCCGTACGCGCGTCTCGTTTTCCTGAAGGCCCTCTCACTTCGGAGTCCTCGATTGGCGGCGGGTCAGGTCGCGCCGTCCTGCGGCGTTTCGAAAACCAAGTTCAAAGGGATGGTGAACTGCAGGTACTCCACCCAGATCCCTCTGATTCGCCGACCCGCCGCGCGCGATCGCTTCATCTGAGCGTGGAACAGTGCGCTCTTGATGAGACCGGCGATATTGGGTGATTGCCTGATCAGGCATCGGGAATTCCCCAGAGCGCTGTCGGCCGGTTGTCACGCCTCGTCAGGTTTTTGCCTGCGTTTGCGCCGTGTCGTAACCGCGATTGCATCCGGCCGCACCGAGTAGATTTGCCGATGTGTGCGGCCGATCCCCTGGGCAAGAATACCGAGGGGCGATGCCGCGAAATCGCAACCTCGGGAGCGGCTGACCTGCCCGGCAACGTTTCAGGAATTTGAGGAGCTTGGCTATGCGCGGTCGCCGAACGACACCTCGGCAAGCCATTGCATTGACGCTGATGGCAGTCGCATCCGCGTCGATCCTGGCTGCGTGTGACCGTCAAGTGGAAGCAAAGAAGTCGTCTCCGCGTCCGGTCCGGACCACGACGATCGAGAAGCGTGAGAGCCTGGTGCCGCTGACCTTCACGGGGCGCATCGAGGCGGAGGACGAAGTAAACGTCGCTTTCCGGATCTCCGGACGTCTGCTTGCGAATGAGACAAGGCTCGGTGACAGGGTCGAGGCCGGGCAGTTGCTGGCGCAACTGGAGCCTCAGAATGAGCTGAGCACGTTGCGGCAGGCGAAGGCTGCTCTTTCCGCTGCACAGGGCCAGTTGACGCAGGCACGCAACCATTATGAGCGCCAGGAGACTCTGTTGGCACAAGGGTGGACCACGCGTGCCAATTTCGAGGCGGCGACGCAAGCACGACAGACCGCCCAGTCGCAGGTCGAGGCGGCGGAGGCGCAATTGAGTTCTGCGCACGATCTCGTCAGTTTCACCGAATTGCGAGCCGACGCGCCGGGCAAGATCACCGCGACGGGGCCGTCGGCCGGCGAGGTCGTTCAGGCCGGTCAAATGATCGCGCGGATCGCCAGACAGGACGGCCGCGACGCCATCTTCGATGTTCCTGCCCAGATGGTCAGATCGGCCCCAGCCGACGTGCAGGTCACCGTCAGCCTGACGGATGATCCGAAGATTACGGCGCGAGGCCGCATTCGTCAGATCGCGGCACAAGCCGATCCAGTCACCCGCACCTTCGAGGTCAAGGTCGGCTTGACGGATCCGCCGGCAGCGATGCGGCTCGGCGCGACCGTCAACGGTCGCGTCGAAACCAGTTCCGGACCGGTGATCGACATACCGGCAACCGCGTTGACGCGGATCAATCAACAGCCGGCCGTGTGGATTGTCGATCCGTCGACGAACGTCGTTTCGGCGCGCAACGTTGATATCCTGCGCTTCGACCAGGCACAGGTCATCGTCTCGCAGGGGTTGGACGCCGGAGAGATCGTCGTTACCGCGGGCGTGCAGGCGCTTCATCCGGGCCAGAAGGTGCGGGTGCTCGGGTCAGAGCCATGACCGGGCTCAATCTCTCCGACTGGGCCCTCAGGCATCGCTCGCTCGTCGTCTATGTCATGATGGTTGCCGTGATCGCCGGGGGGCTGGCGTATTTCCGGCTTGGCCGAAACGAGGATCCCTCCTTCATCATCAAGACGATGGTCGTTCAGGCGGCCTGGCCGGGGGCAACGGCCGAAGAGACGATGAAGCAGGTGACGGAGCGGCTCGAGCGCCAATTGCAGGAGACGCCCCACCTGGACTTCCTGCGCAGCTTCACCCGGGCGGGTCTCGTCACCATTTTCGTCAACCTGAAAGGAAGTGCGAATGCGAGGCAGGTTTCCGACACCTGGTATGAGGTGAGAAAGAGCATCGGCGACATGCGGCACACCTTGCCCGCCGGCGTTGTCGGTCCGGGCTTCAATGACGACTTCGGTGACACGTTCGGCATCGTCTACGGCTTCACCCGCGACGGCTTCACGCAGCGGGAGTTGCGAGATTACGTCGAGAACATCCGTTCTCGATTGCTTCAGGTCCCGGACGTGTCGAAGATCGAGCTCCTGGGTACGCAGGACGAGGTGATCTTCGTCGAATTCTCCAAGCAGGAACTTGCGACCTTGGGCGTCGATCGGGCGGCTCTGCTCGCGGCGCTGCAATCGCAAAATATCGTCCGCCCGGCGGGCGTAATCCAGACCGGCAAGGAAAGCATCTCCGTGCGGGTGTCGGGCGGTTTTCAGTCGGAGCAGGACATCGCCAGCGTCAATTTCGTCGCGGGGGGACGCACGATTCGCCTGAGCGACATCGCGCAAGTGCGGCGCGGCTACGTGGATCCGCCGCAACCGACGTTCCGGGTCAACGGCCAGCCCGCAATCGGGCTTGCCATCGCAATGCGCGACGGCGGCGACATTCTTGCGCTCGGCAGAAACGTCAAGAAGGTGATGGCTGAGATCACCGCCGATCTCCCGATCGGAATCGAGCCGGTCCTCGTTGCCGACCAGGCAGTCGTGGTCGGAGGCGCGATCGGCGAATTCATGACCTCGCTCCTTCAGGCCATCGCCATCATCCTGGTGGTGAGTTTCATCAGCCTCGGAATCCGTCCCGGCCTCATCATCGCGCTTGCCATCCCGTTGACGCTGGCCATCGTGTTTCCGATCATGGAGATCGCGCGCGTCGATATGCAGCGGATCTCGCTGGGAGCGCTGATCATCGCGCTCGCACTGCTGGTCGACGATGCGATGACGACCACCGACGCAACGCTCAATCGGCTGGCGCAAGGCGGCAGCAGGGTCGACGCGGCGACGTTTGCCTACCGCAGCCATGCCTTTGCCATGCTTGCGGGAACGCTGGTGACGATCGCGGGCTTCATCCCGGTCGGGTTTGCCGCGAGCTCGGCCGGCGAATATACGTTCTCGTTGTTTGCGGTGGTTGCGATCGCGCTCCTGGTGTCGTGGCTCGTTGCCGTGGTCTTCACGCCCTTGCTGGGTGTCGTCATCCTTGTCCCACCGGTGCAGAAGGGCGCTGCCGAACCCGGCGCGATGTTCCGTTTTTATCGGAATTTTCTGACGCTGGCGATGCGCGCCAAGTGGCTGACGATCGCGATCTCGCTGGCGCTCTTTGTTGCGTCCGTTCTCGCGCTTCCGTTGATCCCGCAACAGTTCTTTCCGTCGTCAGATCGGCCCGAATTGCTCGTGGACCTCAGCCTGCCGCAGAATGCATCAATCCATGCGAGCGAGATGGCAGCCAAGCGCCTGGATGCAGCATTGGCCGCCGATCCGGACGTTCATCATTGGAGCACCAATGTGGGGCGCGGTGCGATCCGCTTTTATCTCCCACTGAGCGTGGAGCTTCCCAACGATTCCTTCACGCAGGCGGTTGTCGTGGCAAAGGACGTCGCAGCGCGCGAGCGCCTGCGGGTGGGGTTGGAGCGTCTTCTCGCGGAGGAGTTTCCGGCGGCCGTCTCGTCGGTTTCGCCTCTCGGCCTGGGCCCGCCTGTCGGATGGCCGCTGCAATATCGCGTCAGCGGACCTGAAGTCGAGCGGGTCCGTGAGATTGCACTCAAGGTTGGACAGATCCTGGCCTCGGATCCCAGGGCCAAGGGCATCAACTTTGACTGGATGGAGCCGGAGCGCCAGCTGCGGATCTACGTCGATCAGGATGAAGCGCGCCGTCTCGGCCTGAGCTCGCAGGCGATATCGAGCGTGTTGAACACCGTGATATCTGGCGCAGTCGTCACCCAGGTCCGCGACGACATCTATCTGGTCAACGTGGTGGCCCGGGCAATCGACGAACAGCGCATTTCGCTGTCCAACCTGCGCACGCTCCTGGTGCCGCTACCGGGTGGAAAGACGGTGTCGCTCAGCCAGTTTGCGACGTTCGGATATCACCAGGAGCATCCCCTGATCTGGCGACGCGACCGCATCCCGACCCTGACGGTGCGTGCCGACATCGTTGGTGGAACGCTGCCCGATACGATGGTGGATGCTCTATCGCCCGCGATCGAACAGCTGAGGAAGACGCTTCCCGCGTCCTACGATGTGGCCGTCGGCGGGACCGTGGAAGAGAGCCGGAAATCGCAGGCGTCCGTGCTCGCCGTGGTTCCGATGATGCTGTTCGTCATGTTCACGGTTCTGATGGTCCAGCTGCAGAGCTTTTCGCGACTGGCCATGGTCGTAAGCGTGGCTCCGCTCGGGATGATCGGTGTTGTGGCCGCGCTGTTGCTGTCCGGCAGGCCGATGGGCTTTGTCACCATTCTCGGCGTTCTCGCTTTGCTCGGCATGATCTGCAAGAACGCGGTGATTCTGATCAGCCAGATCGATGCGGAGCGCGCGCAGGGCAAGAGCCCATGGGACGCGGCGGTGGATGCCAGCAGCTCGCGTTTCCGTCCCATCATGCTGACGGCGGTGTCGACCGTTCTCGGCATGATCCCGATTGCGCCGACCGTATTCTGGGGGCCGATGGCAGTTGCAATCATGGGCGGCCTGCTGGTCGCGACCGTGCTGACGCTTGTGTTGCTGCCGACATTGTACGTGACCTGGTTCGGGGAGAAGGGACCAGCCGAGGCTTCCGCTCCATCGTCGGCTTGAGTGGCTGTTTCCAGCGAGGGAAATCCCGACGCTCGACTAGGTAATCACCCGATATTCCAGATGTCGCCCAAGGCGCATCGTGCGACCGCCGGCAAGCCGCTCGGCCAGGATGTTGCGCACCCGCCTGTCGCGAGGTCTTCACATGACTGGGACGCCGTCAATCCAGAAGCTCTCCCTGTTCGCATTGACCGCGATGGTGGTTGGCTCGATGGTCGGCTCGGGGATATTCTCGCTGCCGAGAACTTTCGGGATCGCCACCGGTCCGTTCGGCGCGATCTTCGCCTGGTGCATTGCCGGCGGCGGCATGTACACCCTCGCGCGGGTGTTCCAGGCGCTGGCCGAGCGAAAGCCCGAGCTCGACGCCGGCGTCTATGCCTATGCGAAGGAAGGATTTGGCGACTATCCCGGCTTCTTGTCGGCATTCGGATACTGGATCGGCAGCTGCATCGGCAACGTATCCTATTGGGTTCTCATCAAGTCGACCTTGGGCGCCTTCTTTCCGGTCTTTGGGGATGGGAACACGGTCACCGCAATCATCGTCGCTTCGATCGGAATTTGGCTGTTCCACTTCATGATCCTGCGTGGCGTGCAGCAGGCGGCCGCGATCAACACCATCGTCACTGTCGCCAAGATCGTGCCGATCCTGATCTTCATCGTCATCCTGATATTCTCGTTCAACGCCGACATGTTCCGCGGCAATTTCTGGGGCGGCGTAGGCATGCCGGACAAGGGTCTGTTCGAGCAGATCCGCGCCACCATGCTGGTCACGGTGTTTGTCTTTCTCGGCATCGAGGGCGCCAGCGTCTACTCACGCTACGCCAAGGAGCGCGCGCATGTCGGTGCTGCGACCCTGCTCGGGTTCGCGATCGTCACGAGCCTGATGGTGCTCGTCACCATGCTGCCATACGCCGTGCTTCTCCGCGCCGAGATCGCCGGCATGCGGCAACCTTCCATGGCGACGGTCCTGGAGGCCGTGGTCGGGCATTGGGGTGCGATCTTCGTCAGCGTTGGACTTCTGGTTTCGGTGTTGGGGGCCTATCTCGCCTGGTCGCTGATCTGTGCCGAGGTGCTCTCCGCCGCTGGCCGGACCAAGGATATGCCGGCATTGTTCGGCAAGGAAAATGCGAACAAGGTGCCCGCCGCGGCGCTCTGGCTCACCAATGTGATCGTCCAGCTCTTCGTCATCAGCACCTATTGGTCGCAGGATGCGTTCGCGTTGATGCTCAATCTGACGAGCGTGATGTCACTCATTCCGTTCTTCCTCGTCGCAGCCTACGGGCTCCTGCTCGTCAGGCGGGGCGAGACCTATGAGAAGAGCGGCAGTGAGCGAACGCGCGATACGATTTTTGCCGGCATCGCCGTCATCTACACGCTGTTCCTGATCTATTCGGCCGGAATGAAGTTCCTGCTGCTGTCCTTGATCCTCTACGCGCCCGGCACGACACTCTATTTCTGGGCGCGCGTGGAACAGAAGGCGAGGGTCTTCACGGCCGTCGAGTGGGGCATCTTCATCGCAGCCGCCGTCGGCGCTGCTGTCGGGATCCACGGATTGGCCACCGGCTATATCACGATCTAGGCAAGGCAACCCTCAAGGGCAGTCCCATGGCAAAGCAGGCATCGGAATCCAACAGTGCCTTTGGCGTTCATTCGGAGGTCGGCCAGCTCCGCAAGGTCATGGTCTGCTCACCCGGCCGCGCCCATCAGCGCCTCACGCCCTCCAATTGCGACACCCTGCTATTTGACGACGTCCTGTGGGTCGAAAACGCCAAGCGCGATCACTTCGATTTCGTGCAGAAGATGCGTGATCGCGGCATCGAAGTCGTCGAGATGCACAACCTGCTGACCGAGACGGTCGCGATCCCTGAGGCCAGAAAGTGGATCCTCGACAATCAGGTTGTTCCCGATCAGGTCGGTCTCGGTCTCGTCGACGAACTGCGGGGCTATCTGGAGAGCCTCAAGCCGCGCGATCTGGCCGAGACGCTGATCGGCGGCGTTTCGACCCATGACTTCCCGGACGCCCATGGCGGCGAGATGCTCAAGCTCTTCCGCGAGGCCGCCGGCATGACCGAGTATCTGCTGCCGCCGCTCCCCAACACCTTATATACGCGGGACACGACATGCTGGATCTACGGTGGGGTCACGCTGAATTCGCTCTATTGGCCCGCGCGGCACGAGGAGCCGATCCTCGCCACAGCCATCTACAAGTTCCATCCGGATTTCGCCGGCAAGGTCAATGTCTGGTGGGGCGATCCGACGCGGGACCACGGTCTCGCGACGCTGGAAGGCGGCGACGTGATGCCGATCGGCAAGGGCAACGTCCTGATCGGGTTGAGCGAGCGCACCTCGCGGCAGGCGATCAGCCAGGTCGCCGCGGCCTTGTTCAGGAAAAATGCGGCCGAGCGCGTGATCGTGGCTGCGATGCCGAAGCTCCGCGCCGCAATGCATCTGGATACCGTCTTCACGTTCGCAGACCGGGATTGCGTCCTGCTCTATCCCGACATCGTCAACAACATCGCGGCCTTCTCCTACCGGCCGGCCGACAATTCCGCCGGCCTCGAACTGCGCAGGGACGAAAAGCCGTTCGTGGATGTGGTGGCTGAAGCCCTCAGCCTGAAGAAGCTGCGCGTGGTCGAGACCGGCGGCAACGCCTATATGCGCGAGCGGACGCAGTGGGACAGCGGCGCCAATCTGGTTTGCGCGTCCCCGGGCGTGGTGTTTGCCTATGACCGCAATACCTACACCAACACGTTGCTGCGCAAGGAAGGGATCGAGGTGATCACCATCGTCGGTGCAGAGCTGGGGCGGGGCCGGGGAGGCGGTCATTGCATGACCTGTCCGATCACCAGGGATGCGGTGGACTACTAGGCGGATCGAGTGGGCCTGGCTGTGAGGCCGGCGCGCCGCGGCCGAGCGCCGCTCCGCTTTTCCTGGGGCAACGCAACCGATCTGGTCAGGTGGAGTGAGTTCTCCGGCGTCTGTTCGGCAGCGTCGGGAGCTTCCGGCATTTTACGAAATGGCAATCTGCCGATTCAATCCCTGATTTAAAATCCTATCACTAACACGCCACAATCGTTGCCCAATCTGAGGCGATTCCTGGTGTACGCAGAAGCCATCGAGGAACACCATGCGCAGGTCCAGAGTTCTCTTGCCGGTCCTTGGATTGCTTGGAGCAGGTACCGCCTGGGCGGCGGACGTTGATCTCACCGAGCTGAAGGCGAGCAGTCCTGTACCGTACTACTCAGCTCCGTCATGGAGCGTCGTCGGCTCCGTTGCACCGACCTTCACCGACAATGCCTTGTTCGGCCGGGACAACCGCAAATCGGATATCTACTACGAGCCTGACGTGAGCGTCAGGTTGGACGGGAATCTGACAAATGACCTGTCATACCGGCTCTACGCCCGCGCCCAATACGAGGCGTTTTCGAGGGAGAAGGATGGCAACGCGGCAGTCGCACGCGTGGGAGCGCGCCTGACGGAGAATTGGGACGGCTGGCGCTTCTCCGCCATCTACGAGAACCGATACGATTTCGACGGCGTCTACCGGGACCTTGCCTTCACTTCGCATGACGTGATGGGCTCGGTGGCGCGCGACTTCCGCATGAACAATGTGACACTATCGCCGCTGTTGCTTGTGACCTATCGGTTTTCCGATCTTGCGGAAGCTCGCCGCTGGCGCTTCGATGCGTTGCTTGGCATCGAATTCAAGCTCGATCCGAATTGGTCGATCGTGAGCACACCATTGTTTGAAGCCTTCTGGTTCACCGACGGGCTGAACCGGGGGCGGCAAGACCAAATCTACTCAGCGGACATAGGTGTGAAGTACAATTTTGCCAGCAACGTGTCGCTTACGACCAGCGTGTTGTACGAGGCGCGTACATCGAACGTTGCGGTGCGGCGCTACAGGGACCTCAGGATCGGTCCTCGACTTGACTTCGCTTTTTGAGGGGCCTGCAAGATGATGAAATGCGCGTGGGTGCTGATGGGAGTCGCCGTTGGTCTAGCGGCGCCGTCTGCCGCTGCCGCAGACCCGCGCGATTCCGTCGACCGAAGCCAGCGCCTGGATACCGATGCACTCAGGGACGACGTCGGCACTAACCGCCTCCAAGTGCCGTCTCATCCGCTGGTGATCGCGCCGCCTCAACAGCCCCCTCCGAACGCGAAGGCGGGAAAGAAAAAGAAGTCCAGCGCAAGCGGAGCCGGAACCCGCTAGCGCATGGTGGTACATGTCGTCCGATCTCGACCCGAGAACGATATGCATGATTCTCGGAGGGCGTTGGTTGCGTATCAGGAAAGCTGTTATCGTGGCAATTCGCTCGTAAAGGTTGTAGACGGCACTTTAGCATTTGTTGCATCTCTTTTGAGTCCAGTGCCGAATGGTCTGGCACAAGCCGCCTGTTTGATCCCTTCAGGTCTCCTCTCACGACTTCGAAATTCCAACCTGGGGCTGTTACTACTTATGGCGCTATCAACCTAACGGTGTATAATCTGCTGACCCCACGGGCGTCCGTACTCTGATCCAGGATGATGCCTCGCCTGCGGGGCAGGTCGGCGACTCTCGATATCGCACTTCAATGTCGGGCGTTGCCGCAGCAGAGTGAGTGCGTACCGTGAAGCCTCATAGCTTTCCCGCTTCCGAGTCAATTCGAACCAGCGGCACGGGGAGGTTTCCGCTTGGTTTCGAGGAAACCGGCGACCGGCTGTACTGGCTGTACTCATCCGACTTTCTCTTCGTCGTGCGCCCTTCGCTTGGCGGACGCTTCGTCTATGAGGGGATCAATCCGGCCTTCGAGTCGCATCTCGGCATCTCATCCGATGACATCCGGGAGATGGACGTCTCCAGCTGCATGAGCAGGGATGACGCCAGATCCATCTATGAAGCCCTCCGTGCTTGTCTTGCGGAAGGGACGGAAGTGAGGATTCGCCATCGTCTCGCATTTGGCGAGCGGCGGCAAAATATGGAGACGACCATCACTCCTGTTGTGGATCCCGTAACACGTGGTGCGATCCGGCTGATCGGCAGCCATCGTACCATGCGTAATGGTGCGTTCGAAGCCGCGACCGAAGGAGCCGATGATATACACGTCGGGGCCAATTTGGCGTCCATTCAGGAGGACATCCAGCAGCGGATTGCTTCCGATCTCCATGATTCGACATGTCAGCATTTGATTGCCGCCAGCCTCGGTCTCATGCGGCTCCGTCGTAACATGAGCGACCCGGTCGGCGCCGAACGCCTTTGCGGTGAGATCGACGCGTCTATCGACGAGGCACTCAGGGAAATCCGTGCCTTTTCCTATCTGCTACACCCCCAGAATCTGACGGTCGACAGGCTCAAAGCCGCGATCGAGCACTACGCCGATGGATTTGCGGCTCGTACCTCGTTGCGGGTCACGACCAGGATCGTGCCCGACGTCGATAGGCTGCCTTACGAGAAGCAACGCGCCCTGCTGCGGATCGTCCAGGAAGCCCTCACGAACATATTCCGCCACGCGCAGGCGACGGAAGTGAGCATCGTTATTGAGGCGACCGGCCGGCATTTTCGACTGACGGTCACCGACAACGGGCGGGGGATTCGCGCCGACTACGCGAAGCAAGGTGGGAAAACCATATCCATCGGCGTCGGAATTCCCGCGATGAGGGCACGGCTCGAGCAGATCGGAGGGTCATTGGATATCCATTCGGATCCAGCAATACAGCTCTCCGGCACCATCTTGCGCGCGGTGTTTCCGCATGGGCTGGTGACGAACAAACGTGGCCGGCGAAAGGCCACGGGCTTCGTGAGGGCCCAAGCAGGCACCCACTGAGGGAGGAAGAAGGTTATCGGTGGCGAAATGGCTGCCGTATAACGACATTGGAGTGCTCTGCCATGAAACGCTTTCTTATCGCGGATGACCACGAAGCGGTGCGATTGGGCTTGCGAGCGGTGCTCGAACAGCGGGCGGATTGGGAAGTGGTTGCCGAGGCGAACGACGGCAGCAAGGCGCTGACTGCGGCTATCGAAAGCCGGCCGCATGTGGCTATCGTCGACTTCTCCATGCCGCGAATGACGGGAGTGGAGGTTGCGCGGCGGATCAGGGACTATCCCTTGCAGACGGAGGTCTTGATCTTCACGGTGCACAAGTCCGGTCTGCTCGCGCAGCAGGCGTTCGAGGCCGGTGCACGCGCGTTTCTGGCGAAATCGGATGCGAACAGATTGTTATTGGCGGCCGTCGACGCACTCTTGGTGCATAAGCGGTTCTGCAGCGAAAGCTGTCGGAACGAACTGGATCACGGCGCGGGCGGCGATGCAGACCGGCGTCGCGGGCTTACGCCACGCGAGCAGCTTGTCGTGAAGCTGGTAGCTGAAGGCTACAGCAACAAGGGCATCAGCGCGATCCTGAACCTCAGCGTCAAGACAACCGAGGCACATCGGGCGGCTGCGATGCGCAAGCTGGAGGTGAACTCAACCGCAGGTCTGGTCCGGTACGCCGTTCGCGCGCAGTTGGTTGAGGCATGACAGCGCGTCGGTCCGTGGGATCTCCTTGAAGGCGGCCACGTCGGTACATTCGCCGACGCTGCTCAGGGTTTTGCAGGATAGCCCTTCGAACCATGATCGGCATGATCGTTCGACCTTGCTGCTGCCGGCCGTCTCTATTGATTGCGGCCGGAAAACGAGAACGACGCCATGAAACGCATTTTGATTGCGGATGATCATGCAGTCGTACGTTCAGGGCTTCGCGCGATTGTCGAAACGCAGTCCAACTGGATCGTCGCCGGTGAGGCTACCAATGGTGAGCAAGCCGTCGATTTGGCCGTGGAGACGAGCTCGGACATCGTAATCGTCGACTATTCGATGCCACTCATGAACGGGTTGGAGGTCAGCCGCCGGCTCAGGGCACTTGATCTGCCCACGGAAGTGCTGATCCTGACGATGCATGAAGACGAGGAGCTGCTGACTGAAGCCGTTCTGGCCGGAGTTCGCGGCTTCTTGTTCAAGTCGGATGCCAAGAAGCACCTGATTTCCGCAATCGAGGCGTTGCTCGACGGCAGGCCCTACTTCACCAGCGCCCTGGTGGAGAAGCTGCTCCATGACTACCAGCTCAACAAGCATGGCAAGTCGGACATGCTGCTAACGTCGCGCGAGCAGAGCGTGGTCCAATTGATTGCGGAAGGGCATACCAACAGATCCATGAGCGCCATTTTGAAGCTGAGCGTGAAGACCGTCGAGACCCATCGTGCGTCGGCTATGCGCAAGCTCGGAATGTCGTCGACGGCCGAACTGGTCCGCTATGCCATTCGCAAGAAGCTGGTCGCGCCTTGAGAGACGCCGCCGTTGTCTTGGAATGGACGCCGTGCAGATCCATATAGGACGCTCTGGAGGCGCCGAGCGTCCGACAAGAGAGGCTGTACACCTCAAGCTGTCCTCGATCCCTTCCTGCCAGTGCCGGCCGGTGGTTTCCGGCGCGGTGCAGGCGGCCTTTTTGCAGGCGTTCTGGCGGGCGCGGCGCTCTTCTCTCGCCTGCGGCCGACACGGGAGGCCCGCGCACCGGGCGTCCTCTCCCGATGCAGGAGCTTGCGAAGCATGGAGGGGTCGGCATACCCAACCCTCTCCGCGATCTCGTCGAGGCTGAGCCGAGTGGTCTCCAGAAGCTCCATCGCCTTGTCGATGCGCAATTTCTGGACAAATCTCACCGGCGAAAGCCCGGTGGCGCGCTCACATCGGCGCGCAAACGTGCGCGCCCCCAGTCCCACGGCCTTCGCGAGCTCGGAAATTGAAAAGGTCCGATGCAGTCGCGCTCCTGCCCAGCGCTCGGCGCGAGAAACCCGTTCGTCCGCGGCGGCAAGAAAGGATAGCGCCATGTAGCGGGACTGCGACTGCCTCTGGTCCAGCAAAAGAAACCGTGCGCAGCTGTCCGCGAGGTCGGGTCCGGCATGGCGCGCTATGATCGAGAGCATGAGGTCCAGTTGAGCCATCGCCGCGCCGGCGGTCGTTACGCTCCCGTCGGTCAGCACCATCGCGTCCGTGTCGAGCATCACTTTCGGAAACAGAGTCCGAAACAGCGGCGCTAGCCACCAGGTCGTGGTTGCACGGCGGGCATCCAGCAGCCCGGCGCTCGCGACCAGAAATACGGCCGAACAGGAGCTTGCAATTTCGGCTCCGGATCGAGAGGCCGCCTGCAGAGCCTTCCTGGCCGTTTCGGCGTCCCGCCGCTGCAATCCTTCGCGAATGCGTTGCTCATCCATCCAGGCCAGGCCGGGGACGATCACCACGTCCGCGGGTCTGCTGGCGACTACCTTCGAGGAAAGCCTTGCGAGCCTCGTGGCCCATCTCGCCCCGGAACCGGAAATTCTGACGTCGAAGCAGGACGGTCGTCCGGCCCTTGCACGAATGCCGTTGGCTACTGCGATCAATTCGAAGGTGATGGCGACGCTTGCCGCGGAGGCGCCTTCCAGGACGAGAACGTCAATGAGCAGCATGGCAAAATAGACCCGATTAATGTCAGTTTTGACACTTGTCGAAATAAATGCCCGGGAAATACCGTCTGTGCAACCTTTTCCGGAGGACAACATGAGCGATGCGCTGCTGAAGCCTGACGATCTATCGGATTTCGACCAGCGGGTCCTCACGTTGGAGGGGACGACAAAACCGGTCTACGTTGCGGGCGAGGGACCGGCCGTCATCGTCATGACCGAGATGCCGGGTATCAGCCCTCACGTCGCGCGTTTCGCTCGCTGGGTTCGCGATGCCGCCTTTCGGGTCTACATGCCTTCGCTGTTTGGAAAGGATGGCGATGTTCCCGACGCCGAGACCGCTGTCGGCGTCTTTCGGCGGGCGTGCGTCAGCGCGGAATTCCGCGCACTTGGCGGCGGATCATCGAGCCCCGTGTCCAACTGGTTGCGGGCGCTCGCCAGGCTGGCCCATGACGAGAGCGGCGGGCCGGGCGTCGGCGCTATCGGCATGTGCTTTACCGGCAACTTCGCGCTGAACATGATGCTGGAGCCGGTGCTGCTGGCCCCTGTCGTCTCCCAGCCGTCGCTCCCGTTGGACAATCCCGCAGGTATCGAGAGCTCCGCCGAGGAGCTGGCGCAAGTCCGTTCGCGGCTGGAACGAGAAGATCTGACTGTCCTTGCCTACCGGTTTGCGGGCGATTCATTCTGCCGCGCCGAACGGTTTGCGGCCTACCAGGCCGCGCTCGGCGACCGCTTCATTGGTCGCGTCTTGCCCGACACGGCCGCGAATACCGGACCCAAGCCGCCGTTCTTCGAGCAGTTCGTGAAGACGCCCCACAGTGTCGTAACAGTTCATCTTGTCGATGAGGTGGGGCAGCCAACGCTCGCTGCCCGGGACGAGATTCTCGCATTCTTCCGGAAGCGCCTGAAACCCGCATCGTGATTGAGAGCAGGGAGGAATTGGTCGGAGGACTGGTGAGTCCTACGGCTTCGCCGAGGCGTGGCACGCTGCCATGCCGTAAGTTCAGTCAGGCGTGAAGGCTGCACTGTAGTCACGCTTGAGTGCGGGATCCTGCTGTTCTTTTCTCAGTATGCAGTTGCCGACCACCAGCATGTCGAGCTCGTTACCCATGAAACAGCGGAAGGCATCCTCCGGTGTGCAGACGATCGGTTCGCCGCGAACGTTGAAGCTGGTGTTGACCAGCACCGGGCATCCGGTGAGCGCCTTGAACCGAGACAGCAAGCGATGGAAGCGCAAATTGGTGTCGGCGCTCACCGTTTGAATTCGAGCGGAATAGTCGACATGCGTCACGGCGGGGATCGTCGAGCGCACCACGTTGAGCTTGTCGATGCCGAACAATGCTTGCTCGTCCGCGCTCATCATGTGACGCCGGTCGCTCCTGACGCCGGCAACCAGAAGCATGTACGGACTGTCGCCATCGAGCTCGAACCAATCCGCAACGTCCTCGCGCGTGACGGCCGGCGCAAACGGCCGGAAGCTCTCGCGAAACTTCACCTTGAGATTGAGGTTCTTCTGCATTGAGGGCGACCGCGGATCGCCCAGGATCGAGCGTGCGCCGAGCGAGCGCGGGCCGAATTCCATCCTGCCCTGAAACCAGCCGACCGCGAGCTGGTCGGCCAGGGCCGCCGCTGTCGTCTCGATCATTGCATCTTCGCTGAGTACGTCGAAGCGGCCGCCGGCGGCGCGCAGCCGCTGCTCGATCACCTCTTGCGAGAATTCAGGTCCCAGAAAAGCGCCGGACATGCCGTCGCCGGCCACGGCTTGGCGCGGTTGTTGTCTGAACTGATGGTAGGCGGCGAGTGCGGCCCCAACTGCACCGCCGGCGTCACCGGCGGCCGGCTGAATCCAGATCGAATCGAATCTGCCGTCATGCAACACCTTGCCATTGGCGACGCAATTGAGCGCAACGCCGCCCGCAAGACACAGATTGCGTGCGCCGGTTTGAGCCGCAAGGCTGCGGGTCAAGCGAAGTACCGCCTCCTCCAGGACTGCCTGGATGGAGGCTGCGATATCCATTTGGAACGACGTGAGCAGTTCGTTCGGCGAACGCACCGGCTGCCCAAACAGTTTGGCGAACCGGTCATTGGTCATCGTCAGCCCGGTGCAATAATCGAAATACGACATGTCGAGGCGAAACGAGCCGTCCGCCTTCAGATCGATCAGTGAATCGAGGATGAGCTGCGCGTATTTCGGCTCGCCATAGGGCGCAAGCCCCATCAGCTTGTATTCGCCGGAATTGACCTTGAAGCCGGTGTAGTACGTGAAGGCGGAGTACAGCAGACCGAGCGAGTGAGGAAAGTGAATCTCCTGGAATATCTCGAGACGGTTGCCATCTCCCATCGCCGCCGAGGTGGTCGCCCATTCACCGACGCCGTCCATCGTGAGCACGGCCGCCTTCTCGAATGGGGATGGGAAAAACGCACTTGCCGCGTGGCTCAGATGGTGCTCGGTGAACAGGAGCCTGTCGATGGGAAAGTCAGCATCGAATTTGGCGAGATGTTTCTGCAGCAGGCTCTTCTGGAACAGTTTCTCCTTCAGCCAGAGCGGCAGGGCCATCTGGAAGGAGCGGAAACCGTGCGGCGCGAGGGCGACATAGGTCTCGAGCAGCCGCTCGAACTTGAGGAACGGCTTGTCGTAGAAGGCGACCTGATCGATGTCGGAAAGCCTCGCGCCTGCCATCTCCAGACAGTACGCGATGGCATGGTGCGGAAACTCTGCGTCGTGCTTTTTTCGGGTGAAGCGTTCCTCTTGCGCCGCAGCAATGACGCGGCCGTCTTCAATCAGAGCCGCCGCGCTGTCGTGATAGAAGGCCGAGATGCCGAGAACGCGCATGTCTCAAGGCAGCGTGTTGATAGGTGGCGCAGCCGCGCGAAGGAAGCGCCGGATTTCGGGGAGCATATCGATCATCAGAACTGATCTCGCATGGTTTCGGGCGCAGGGCCGGGCGTGCGGCGAATCCAATAGCTCTCGGTGCTAGCGTCACGCTTCAGCCGCAGCGGATCCTTGCCGCTCCAGCGCATGACGAGGCCGGTTGGCAGGATCGTACCGTAGAAGATCAGCCCCATCACGATGGGGTTGGCAATCTTGTGCAGAAGCAGACCAAGCTTCGTCCAGGCACGATTCAGTGGGTGCAGTGCGGCGGGACGGATTGCGGCAATGACCGCAAACACCGCGGCAAGGGCTAACGTCCATGGCCACAGACGGCCAGAATGCCAGCCGTTGATGAGGGTGACGAGCGCGAGCGCGGCGGCCATCACCCATCCAAAAGTCCGGTCGGAGCCAACAACCACTTGCTCCTCTCGGGAGAAAAGCTCGTGAGTGTTCTGCTCCACCCTTAGTCCGAGCCCGCATCAGAAGCCAAAAAATCGCGGTGCGTAGTGGCAGTCATATCGTTTGGCTCGGCTTCGCTTCAAACGTTTCTGATTGTGCATGACGTGCATGCCACTGGACCGCGAGCCGAGTCAATCCGGCTGCAGCGGCCTTCGCGCCAATTGGGTTGAGCGCGTGAGGTGCTATGATACCATATTCAGTAGGCACGGCGCCCCGAGAGCTTGGTGCATTGGAACTGCCGACGGTGCGCCACAGTCGCCTTTTTTGGTTCCGCTAAGCCATTGATTTAACTGGGGCCGTCTACTGTGCATGGGGTTGTTTTTCAAGAAAAGGCCCCGCCCGGGCCCCATCCCCCGCGGTTGGCGACTGTCTCGATCACTCCGACGACGGCGCGGCAGGCACGCCCAGGAGTTTTGTGAAGCGGTCGGCAACCGCAGCCTGGTCGAACTGCCGTGACTGGAAGTGTCGATAGGCCGCCTGCTTGTGCTTCTTCAGCAGGTCGGGACGTTCGAGATATCCGACGATGGCATCAGATAGCTCCCGCCTCATTTCGGCGTCCGACGTCGCCGACAGGATTTGCCCGGTAACGCCATCTTCGACCGCCTCACGGCATCCGGGGTGGCTGGAGGCGATCGACGCCAGGCCGGTTGCTGCGGCCTCGATCAGGATGCGGGGGATTCCCTCGCCATACGTTGTCGGCAGGCAAACGATGTCGCATTGCCGGAGCAGGTTCGGCATATCCGTGACGTGGCCGAGGAAACGGATTTCCGTCATTCGTTCGAGATCGCGGTGCGGTATCGCGTCGGGATCGTGATCGTCCGGAACGCCGGCGACGACGAACTCCACGTCGCTACGATGTGCCAGGTCATGCGCCACCTTCAGAAAAGTGCTCAAGCCTTTCGACTTCAAGAGCCGGGAAGCAAACAGGACCTTTGTTGTGCGACTGCATCGTGGGGTTTCCAGCGGATAAAACAGATCGGGGTCCACGCCAGCGCCGTCGATGAGTGATGAGTTCCTGTCGTTGGCAATGCCCCTGTCCGCCCAGAATTCGCAATCGTGCCTTGTCTCGAAAGTGAAGTGTACGTAGTTCCGTCGCGACAACATTCGAAATGCCAGAAGCGTAAGCGTGCTTGCGACCGGGTAGCGCCGTTGGCCGGGGGCCTTCGGCGACATCATCCGGCCCAAACCTGGAAGCGTGATCAGAACTTGTTTCGGGTACCCATGGAGAAGACGCGAGACGATCGACACAAATCCGGAAAAAATGGCGGGCTTGAGCGTTACGAGATGCACGGCATGCGGCTTGAACGCATGGATCGTCCGCGCCGTCCGAATCATCAGCGCCGCATCGCCAAATGGATCGAATCGGAAGCGCTCGATCGGCACATGGATATATTTCCAGCCCCGAATGCTCTCTGCAGGAATTAGATCGCCGCCAGCGATAACCGTTACGTCGACACCGATGGACGCGAGATGGGTGACGACCAACAGCCGATGGCGAAGAAAGTAGGCGCCATCGTTGCAAATCACGAGGACCCGATATCCGGTTCCGCAATATTGGGGGCCCTCGAATTCTGGGATCAAGTTTCCCTGACGCTCGGAATTCCGCCCGTCCATTTGCCTGCTCTGGATCATGTTGCCTTTCGAGGCCTTCCCCTTGAAGGGTGGACGGTTCCTAAACAAACCGCTACCCAAATATCGCATTCACTGAAAAAATGACGTACCCAGCCTGATCGAAGGTCCCCAGGAAACGGATTTTTGGTCGCATCCAGCATACGGTTGTTATGAGGGAGAAATTCAATCGGTCGCCGAAAGCGCTGCCGGCCAGCCCTATGGAACCGGTGCCGCCTCGGACCTTGGAAGCCTGCCCAGCGGTCGAACATGACTGAGGCCATGCGTCGCACGTCAATGGTTTCCAACTGGGCCGCCCTTGCTGCTTCCAAGTTCAGCCCGGCCGCAGTGCCTCTTGAGGCCAATCTGCTCGTGGTTCTCGCGGCGGTGGCCTTGCCCTGGTCCACGAGCGCCGTCGCGATATTGTTTGGATTCTGGCTGCTCTCGCTGGTCCCGCTGCTTCCGACCTTCGATCGCCGCGCGTTCCTGCGCCTGCTCGCAAATCCGATATGCTTGTGGCCGCTCGCCTTGGTCGCACTCGCGCTGGTTGGAACGCTGTGGGCGGATGTTCCGTGGCAACAGCGGCTTCAAGGTATCAGTCCTGTCGCCAAGCTGCTGGCCCTTCCGCTCCTGCTCTACCATTTCGCGCGCTGGCAGCGCAGTGCCTGGGTTTTCGTCGGGTTTCTGGTCTCCTGCGCGATTCTGATGGGGCTATCCTGGGTCGTGTGGTTCGCACCGGAACTGGCGTTGGCGCCAGGCAAGAGCCCCGGCGTACCCGTGAAGAACTATATCGACCAGAGTCAGGAATTCGCGCTGTGCATGGTGGCGCTGACGCCGTTCATTTTCACTTTCTATAAGCAGGGCAGATACGCGGCGGCGCTGGCCTGCGCGGCCTTGGTGCTGGGCTTCTTGGCCAATATGGCGTTCGTGGTCTCGGCACGCGCGGCGCTGATTTATGTCCCGGCGCTGCTGGTCGTGCTGGCCTTCAAGCACCTTGATCGTCGGGCGACGGCGCTGCTGTTCGCGGGTCTTGTCGTGCTGGCCGCCACGGTGTGGTTCACGTCGCCCTATTTGCAGGGCCGGATCGCAGCGTTTGCGCTTGAATATCGCGACTATCAGCAAAACATTGCCGCATCGACCGGCAGGAGGCTCGAATACTGGCAAAAGTCGCTCGGCTTCTTTGCGGATGCGCCGCTCATCGGTCATGGAACCGGCTCGATCCGGCATTTGTTCGAGCAGGCTGCGGTCGGGCAATCCGGGCTTGCCGCCGAGATCACCAAGAACCCGCACAATCAGACACTCAACGTGGCGGTCCAATGGGGCATTGTCGGAATAGCGGCGCTGTATGCGATGTGGGTCGCGCATCTGCTGCTATTCCGCGGCCAGGGCCTGGCGAACTGGATCGGACTTCTGGTCGTCGTCCAAAATCTGGTGAGCTCGCTTTTCAATGCTCACCTGTTCGATTTTGTCGAAGGGTGGATGTACGTGCTGGGCGTGGGAATTGCGGGGGGCATGAGCCTTCGAGCGCAGCGATGCGGCGGAGAATTTCAGGGCTTGCCGGCTGACAACGCGCGTACGGTTTGTGCCGATGCGTCCGGCCATTCACGGCTTTGAAACCGATCGCGGTTCGTTTAATGAGGGCAGGAGCCCTGGTTCGGCAACCTAAAAGGGCAGGTTCTGGTCGCGGAAGCTAAATGAGAGTGTCAATTATTACGTTGACCATTGATTCGTCGGACTATGTCGATGAAGCTATTGGCAGCGTCGAGCATCAGGGGCCTTACGAACTCGAGCATATTGTCGTCCACGACGGCACCGAGAGCTTCACCCGGCGCCTGGCGCAGAAATATCCGCACATCAGATTCGTCGGCGGACGCGGGGCCGGCGCCACGGCGGCCGCGGCTCTCGGTGTCCAAGCGTCGACCGGCGATTTCATTCTGCTTGTTCATAGCGACGACCGAATTCGTCCGGGCGTGCTTTCCCGATTGGCAAGCGAGGCAGCCGCTCGTCCTGACGTGAAAATCTGGACCGGTGGCGCGCAGATGTTCTGCACGCTCCCCGACGGCGAGGAAGTCGTCGTGCGCCGGATGGTTGGCGAGGAAATGACCCGGTTGTCGCTCGAGAACATCTGCGATGATATGCCTCTGTTGTCGGCGCGGTTCTGTCATCGCTCGGTATTTTCCCAGATCGGCAATTTCGATCCGATGTTTTCGGAAAGCAGTGACCGCGAATTCCTGTTGCGGGCGACCATTGCGGGAGTGCGGGAAGGTTCGCTCAATGTTGTCGTGTCCGAAATGAGAATGCACGATGACTCGCGCACCATGCATTTTCGCAAGGGCTTTACGCCGCCCTATCTGGAGGAGCATGTGCGTATCGCCGACCAATGGCTGGACCGTACGGACATCTCCGACGAGGTCCGGCGCTTCCTGCACAACTGGCGGGCGCGCGAGATGGTAAGGCTCATGGTCTATCAGTGCCGCGCCCGGCATTGGAAGGAGGCGACACAGGCATTTTTTCGCGAAGAATTGGCCGACCCCTTGTGGATTTTTCGCGCCTTGAGCATCGTGGAGGCGCGACGGCTCCGGCACAGGCTCTACAACGCGAAGGCGATCGACCGCCTCCGCCTGACCGAAACGAAGTGAGGCATGAACTCCCGAAAGATCGCCCCCGAATTTTCGTTCCGATTCACCGCTGAAGACATCCGCCATGCGTATGGTTCGGCGGACACCGCATTCGCGCGTGGCGATTTCCTGAACGTTGCGCAGATGGCGCCCGCGGATTCAGAGCTGCGGGGGTGTGCGCTGATTCTGGGCGGCCTGCTTGAGCAGGGCTTGGCGCTGCTCGATGGCCTGACCGCCGTCGGCGATCGCGCGCGGCTGTGCAGGGCGCTCGCGTTCTGGTCGCTGAAGCGGGATGCGGAAGCGGACGCGGAATTGGCGAAGGTCGGCGGCGCGGAGTTCATGCCGGCAGCGACCGCCTTCCGGACCTTGATCAAGCGCGACGATGTGACCATCTTCGTGCCCGGCGCGATCCTGTCTGTATTTCCGGAGCATTATTCGGAGACCTTCGTTGCTCCGGTCTACAAATATGGTTCGATCACGGTCAAGTACGTCGGAAGTCAGCTTGCCAGCAATGCCTACGATTATTCACCGACGGACTCGTTCAGCGAATTCATCGACGACCTGCCTGAGGGCGAGCGGCCGGACCTAATCTTTTCATTGAGCCCGCAATGGCTGGTGGCAAAGGACTTCCACAAGGTCACCGTTCCGAAGGTGATCTGGTGTCACGACTCCGATGCCTTCCAATATCGCAACGCCGACAATTATGCGCTTTACGATGTCGCGATCTGCAACTGCTCACAGGAACATTTTGAACTGAGCCAGGGGACGCCGGGTCTCTACTGTGCGGCCAATATGCTGCTGCACCCGATAGCGACGCCGTTTCCCGAGGCATCGCCACATCGCGAAAAGCTCGTCGATATCATCTTCACCGGCTCCGCGCTGGCGCCATTCCATTCCGAAAAGCCCCGGTTCCTGTTCAACCTTTCCAGCCTGGCTCCGCGTTACAAGGTCAAGGTGATCGAAGGGCATATGCCGGAGAAGGAATATTTCGAGGTCGTCTCGCACGCGAAATTCCTCCCCATCGTCAATCGTTACGCCGGCTCGCCGTCGCCGCGATGGCGGGATGCGCTTTCCAACGGTGCGTTTCTGCTGTTTCCGGAAGGATCGTTCTACGACGAGATCGCGCCCGGCTGCTATTCGTTTCGCGCGGAGACCATGACGGCTGATATTGCGGGTCATCTGGATCGCTGCGCGGCCGGCCATCCGGATTACGAATTTGCGACCGTCGTACCGGTAGTGAACGAGCGCTTCGCAATCCATCGCGAGCCGCGTGAGGAAAGCTATCAGCGGCTGCTGAAGTATGCGCTGTTCATGGGATTGGTTTGGCCCTACGCGACGCCGGTCCCCAAACGGCAGCGCCAGCGGAGGCTGGTATGGCTGACGCCGGCGGTCGATTGCGGATGTTTCGGTACCGATCACATCCGCGAGCAGATTGCAGATTTCGGCGGGAAGGTGGGGCCGGACGATCTGTCCGACGAGATCGATTACAATAACGCCGCCCATTTGCATGCCCAGGCGGTCTTCACGTTCCACGAAAACAGGAGCGCCGGGAAATGGGCAGCGCGCGCCGATCAATATTTCAGGGAAGGGTTGGCGCGCTTTCCGAACTCGTTGTTACTGCGGTTCAACGAGGCGCATTGGAGCTTCTTCAGGCCCGGCGCGGATTTTCGAGCGACCGAAAAGAAGTTCCTTGATATCATCGATCGGGGCGAGGAGCTCATCTTCGATCCGCGCGGCGCGGACGTCGCGTTTGCCTATACGTTGCATGGCAATGACGAGGTGTTTCCCTGCTATGAATATGCCGACGTTGCGACCAGCGAGCTGGTGCTGGAAAATACACCGGAGCTTCGTGATCGAAAGCAGCTGCCTTACAGCACGCGCGACATGATCATCGCCGCCTGTTATGGCTACGTCGGCTGGGCGAGGCTCAAGCGCAACGACAATGAGGGCGGCGTCGCGTGGTTGCGGCGTGGCACGGAGCTCTATCCGCATGGGCTGCCGATGTTGCGTCTCCACTTCGACACGCTGCTTCGGCTTGCCGCGAAGGTTCCGAAGCTTCCGGCAAGCCTGGCGTCCGATCTCGCCGAGTCGTTCATTGCGGTCGCGAACGTCAATCCGTCGATCCTGCTGACGCATGTCTATACCATCGTTCCGATCCTTGCGGAGAACGGCGAGCGACAGGCGGCGAGAGAGGTGCTTGCGGGGTGGCACCAGCTTTCCAACATCGTCCACAAACTGCGCGTCGACGACGAGGCGCATCAACTCGCGCTGTACGGGTTGCTCTGGAACCACCGCTCCCTGCTTCCCAAGACGCTGCTGGATCGGATCGATGAGGCGCTCTGGGACATGGAATCCGTGCAAGATCTGACGCAGCTTGAACGGCGCATGATCGAAGTCGCGCGGATCAGCAATTCCCCCGAGAGAAAGCGAAAGTGGTGGTCCCTCAGGTCTGCAAAGGCCCAGGCGGACGATCAGATCGCCCGCTTGCTGGCCGAGAGTGGTTACGGGCAGGAGCGCGTGGTGTTTTCCAGCATCCTGCGTGCGATAGAGATCTGGCTACGCGCACCGAGTGATGTGCGCTGGATCTACCTCAAAAAGGCGGTGCGCCTCGGATTGCGCGGCGACTTCAAGCAAGCACTGGTGCGTACCCAAAAATGGTCGGCGGTCAGCAAATGGTCCAAGGGCGAAGGCTTGAACGCACGTCCGCGGCCACGAAGATGGGGAATCTCCTCGTTGCGGATGTGGCTGACGCGGCTGGGCAGGGGGCCTGTCCGGCGTGAATGATCGGTGTGCATCGATTTTCAGGTGGTTTCGGAGGCGCGGGGATTGCTCTGCGGGCGGTGGTCGCTCAGGATCAAGCCTGTGACGTTGTGAGGAGCGGCTAGATGGGGCGTGGCGTTCGACTCCTGATGAAGGTTCCGGCCGTACGGCGCGTGATGCTGCGACTGTTGAATGTGGAAGATGCGATTGCGAAGCAGCAGGCTGCGCTCAATGCGCTCGAGGCCGGGCTCAATGCGCTCGAAGCTCATCGGGGGCAACTGAGTGCGGAGCACGCACAGATCGAATCGCTTATTCAGACCGAGCACGAAAAGATCGATGAACTGATCGCACAGCAAGCTCAGCCGGCCACGCCTGACGCGACTCAATCCATACAAGCCAAGATCGATGCACTGATCGCGCAGGTCAACCGGTTGATCGCCGATGGCGAAAAATACCGCGCGGGATTGGCCGAGGTCTCGCAGCATCTGCCTCCAGCGCACCGCCTGAACCTGGAGGCCGCTCTCCACGGACAGCAGCTTCAGCTCGGGGCGTTGAATTCGACGATCACCGCGCAGCAGATGCAGCTTGCGGCGCTCAACGACATCGTCCGCCAGATGACGGCGGCGCCGGCGAGCACGCCGGCTGCCGTTGTCAATGCCGTGGAGGGAAGTCGGAGCGACCAGCCCTCGCGCCCCGCCGTCAGGCCCTATAACTTTGAGCAGTTGTTGAATCGGGAGGTGGAGAGCCTCGGATTGGACTTGGTATTCAACGTTCACATTCCGAAGGCTGCAGGCAACACCGTCAATGCCCTGTTCCGGCAGTTGGGCTTTATTCCGGTGCCGCTTGATATGAATACCAACGAGTTTTTTGCCACCGTGCGAGAGGATCGCTGGTTCGAAGGATATGCCGCGCCGCCGCCGCGTGATGCTTACTTGATGACGGGGCATATGCGCCTCGATCAGCCAATGTTCCGCCGGCTTTGGATGCCGCACATGATCGTATCGGTGTTGCGCGATCCCGTTGAACGTATGCTGTCCAACTACAATTTCACGCTGCGCAGGCCTGCCAATCCTTGGCATGACGAGGTGGTCAACAAGGGCATGTCCTTCGTGGAATATTCGTCCAGAATGCTCGACGCGATCGGCCCGCAATACAGCTTCTTCGATGAGACCGGCAAAGGAGTATTCGCTCGTACCGGCAATGCGCCGGTGCAGGAATGTCTCGCCAATCTGCTGACAAAGGTCAGCTTCTACGGATTGAGCGAACGCTTCGATGAGTTTGCGGCACTGACCGGATACCTGCTCGGCCGCGCAAAGATATTGGCGATCGCTCCGGCCAATGTCACGAGTGAAATCCAGGATTTGACCGGGCTTCCGCTGAAGACGGCGCTGACGGCGGAGGAGCGGGACGGTTTGGGAAGCTTGATGAAGGACGATATCTGGTTCTATCAGGAGGCGGTCAAGGAGTACGACAGGCGTATGGCCGACCAGCGATTGCAGGCTGTGTTCTCCGACGTGCTGCCACTGATCAGATCGAGCCGCGAGGCAATGAGTAAGATTTTGGCGCTGCGGGATCCGGCAAATCCCAGCCGTCGCGCATTTCAGCGGGCAAAATGATAACTCGAAGCTCGATGGCGTTCAATGTGGATGCGCGCGTGTGGCCAAGCCAAGACTGACCATCGTTATTCCGATCAGGAATCGGCAAGAGCTTGGAGAGCGGGCGTTGAGGAGCGCCGCGGCCCAGGCCGTTTTGCAAGCCGAGATCATTATTGTCGATGATGCCTCGGACCCGCCATTCCAAATTCCGGCGGACCTTCGCCCGAATGAATCAATAAAGCTTGTCCGCCATCCCGAAAATCTAGGTGCGAGCTCGGCGAGAAATACCGGTATTGCCTCGGCCGGCGCGGATTGGATCGCATTCCTCGACTCCGACGATTATTGGCTTCCGGGGACATTGGCGCCCCGGCTGGAAGTCGCGGAGGCTGGTTTCGCCATCGATCGGAATCCGCTGGCGGTCCACGCCGCAGGCTTCATCCTGGAAAGCTCGATCACGAAGCGGCTGGAAACGCGCATACCCCGCGAAAGTTCGGATCCCTTGGACTTCGCAAGCGGTTGCTGGTTCGCACCTGGCTCGACGCTCCTGGTGCGCAAGGAGGCGTTCGATTCGATCGGTCCCTACGATATTGAATTGCGTCGTCTCGAGGATTTGGACTGGTTCTTGCGGTTGGCGCTTCGAGGAGGGGCCCTGAAAGTTTGGAAGAAGCCGGCCGCGTTGATCGGCTTCGAGTCTCATTTTGCCGAGGTTCATTTGACGCGGGCGGTCGCGCGCTTGAGCCTGAAGTATCTTACCAAGCAGAGCCCGGATCGTCTCTCTGGAAAGCTGGCACGTCGGTTCAGGGCGTATATGAATATTGAACGTGCGGCGTGTTGCTCGAACCAAAAGCGATGGTTCGGCGTGTTGTTTTATCTCGGGCGGTCATTTCTTCAGGTCCCTCGGACGACGCTGCATCTTGCGAAGTTTTGGCGATTTGAGGCGCCACCGACCGAAATTGAGCCGGCCGGCGATATCGCCGAGCGCGTCAAGCTCGGATTCCCTACCAGCAGTTAGCGTGGAATTCTGGTTGTGTGCGCGCGACCTGCCGGGTTTCGCTTTGGTGCGCTGGATTTGCATATCATGGGTAGCGACGGCACTAGCCAACCAGGGCCGAACTGCGCGGTTTCTCGGCTAAGTGTAGAATTTGGTCCACTCGTGCTGGGCTATGAACGAGGGGAAGTGCGGCTTCCTTCGATCGTAAAGTGCGACGGCTTCCTCATAGAACGCGATGTCGTCAGCCAGGATGACTTTCAGTTCGGAGACCTCTTCACGGCTCACTTTGGCCGCGTCGAACGGCGTTCTATTCAAGGATTTGTAGACCCACGTTTGAAACCCGAGCAGCGATGAAAGCGCCGCGGTAAATTCGTCGCACTTCGATGAAAGGCCGAAGTGCGACACCTCATGCTCCAGCCGCCGCACGGCATCGTTGACGGACCCATTTGGCGCGAATACGCCGAACTGAGTACCAATCGCACCTGCGAACTTGTGATGATAGTCGAGGACGGACATGCCCTCTTTGTTGATGGTGTTCCGGAACACGTCCGGTTGCGTCGAGTTGAAGCGATAGTGGGAAATCACGCGCTCAACCGGATCGCGCAGGACCGCAACGGTTACGAAGCGGCCGGGCATCAGGCCGAATATTTCGTTGTCCAGATCGATATGGCCAGTGAAAAAGCTTGGGCGGACCCGATCATCTTCTGATCGCGGCGGCCCGGCAAGAGTGATGATTTCAGCTTTGGTGAACCGAGGAATAAAATCGACGCCGCGCGAAGAAACCCGCATCTTGTAATTCTTCATCAGAAGCCCGTTCAGTGTGGAGCCGGCAGCCTTCTGGACATGGACGTGGATTAGCGGCGGAGCCAACGGCTCGCGCCGATGGAGCAAATCGTCGAAGCTGTAGACGTTCATCGAGGCAACTTGGGACCAGTCATTCGCGGGGTGGCTACCAGCATGTTGCGTTGGCCTGCTGGTTGAATTTACTCGGTTTGCCTGCTTCACGTGCTATGTTGGAAGCCAGCTCGGATTGCGCGGCCCATTTTGCGAGACTGTTCGCTCCCTCGGCCAAATGTGCATCGATGTTCGCCGATGTCAGGCGAACGCCAAAATCGGCGGGAACCGCACGACTCGGACCACTATAATCGAACACCCGGTCAAGAATGAAGTCGCCTGTTTGCTTTCGATAGTGCGACCGCTCCCAAAACCAGCGCATCGGCGAACGGTCACCGAGATTCGGTACTGGTTCGGTGGTAATGGAGCTGGGCGCACTGAAGTCCCAAAGAGGGAAGGGTTGGTGTCCGGCTTTCGATGCCTCTTCTTCGTTGATCCGTACCAATTCCTTGAGCCAGAACGCGTAGCGCTCTCCGAGCCCCAGAGCTTCGATCGTGGCGCGTACCACGGCATGAAGTGGTGTAAGAAACAGCCGCAGATCGGTGCCCTCGGCGTACGCCTTCCGGATCATGAAACGATACGGATCGAACGTCGTCATTCCCGTTTCGGGATTGGTGAAGCAGTATTGCATTTTTGGCGCAACCAGCATGGGATTCCATGCCTTCTGGAGCCTGTGAATGACCGCGGTCGCGCCGCCGACGCGATCCAGGACTGCTTCCTGACCGTGCCAGACCCGCATGCCCTGCGAATCAAAATCGGCCGGCTCCGATTGCCGGCGGAGCGTCGCGATGGCGTCGCGCAGAGTTGTGGTCGAGAACAGCAGACTGAACCGTTCGCTGGCGACATAGACCGCGTGGCTTAACGTGGGGTACTGCAGCAACAGGCGGTCGAGCACGTTTGTGGGAGGGGTGGCTCCACGGAGGCCCTGCTTGCGGCCTATCGCAGCGTAGTGCAGGTAGCCGTCGCGATATTCGCCGCGCGCTATTCGAATCCTCACGAAGGGATTGGCGACGAGATATCGCGCTTCATCCCAATCCACGGGCCTGAACCCGCCCAGTCGTCCTTCTGTCTGTCCGGCTGCCAGCCAATGGTGGTAGCCGTTTACGAAAGTGCCCTCCTTGATGGCGGCTGCCACGTCGGGATTGACCTGGAGATAGCCTACCTCATCCCAATCCGCGGGCACCGTGGCCCCCTTGCGGCCTTCGGCCCGGCCAGCGAGCTCGAAATGCTCCCGGCCGGATTTGAATTCCTTGCGAAGGAGGGCCGCTTTCACATCCGCATTGACGGCAAGATAGAGCGCTTCATTCCAGTCGCCCGTAGTGGCCGGCGTCGCCGCGGATTTGGGGCGGCCAGGAAGCGCGCCGTCGAGATATTGGACAAATTCCCGAACGGCGCCTTCGTCAAAGCGCTGTTCCTGCACCGTGGAAGCGAGTGGAAAGTTGATATTGTAGGCAAAGAAATCGAGGCCGACGACGGCCTGCTTCAGCGGGGCGCCATACTTCTGCGCATGCAGGAATGCGAGCATCACGGCGTAGGAATTGGAGGAGGGAAGGGCGAAGTTGAAGACAGTGCCTGGCGTCCAGCCCTTGTGCCTGGGATCGAGACCGACCTCGACGCGCGAACTTCCCAATGATACGGCACTCGGGTGCAGGCGGGCGACCTGGTACGGCTTGGCTATGATCACCTTCGGCTCGTAGGCGGGGCGCACCACATTGATGCCGGGCCAACTCGGCGATCCCCAAACGAAATAAGGATCGACCGCGATCGTAAAGCCGGCGAAGGCCGCCGGTGGAATCAACAGGAATGCCAGTACGGCAAATGCGAATCGGCGATAACCGGTCTGCGGTCTCGTGGCCTCGGTCCCGAATGGCACATCGCCGGATTGCCAAATGAGCGTCAAGCTGATGTCCCGATCAGTTGCATGTTCCGACTATAACCACTCCGCACTGGAACGAACAGTCTGCGTAATTCGGCCTCTGCTGCCAAGCCCAAGCCCATGGCGAGGTAGCCGGAAATCCACTAGTAAAGCATGCTGGTTTGTTTCGTGATCGTGTGGCAAGTTTTGATATGCTCCCGGTATGCATTGCACGAGGTGAATGTCCTGGATGCGCCGATCCCGGCAAGGGGGGATGTCGGTGATGGAACATCTACCCGCCGATCTGCGCCGCCTGGAAGCGGAAGCGATCTTCATCTTCCGTGAAGTCGTCGCCGAGTGCCGCAAGCCGGTCATGCTCTATTCGATCGGCAAGGACTCCTCGGTCATGCTGCATCTGGCACGCAAGGCGTTCTATCCGGCGAAACTGCCATTCCCGCTGCTGCATGTCGACACCACCTGGAAATTCCGCGACATGATCCAGTTTCGCGATGAAACCGCGGAGCGTCTCGGGCTCGAGCTGATCGTCCACGTCAATCGCGCAGGGGTCGAGCAGGGCATCAACCCAATTCAGCACGGCTCCGCTGCCTATACTGGCGTGATGAAGACCGACGCGTTGAAACAGGCGCTGGCTGCGCATGGATTCGATGCTGCGCTCGGTGGGGCGCGCCGTGACGAGGAATTGAGCCGGTCCAAGGAGCGCGTGTTCTCGTTTCGCTCGAAAAACCATGTCTGGGATCCGAGAAACCAGCGTCCGGAATTGTGGAATATCTTCAACTGCCGAATTGCACCAGGTGAATCCATTCGCGTCTTTCCGCTCTCCAATTGGACCGAACTCGATGTCTGGCGCTACATCGAATATGAGAATATTCCGGTCGTCCCGCTGTACTTTGCGGCGCGACGGCCGGTGGTAAGGCGTGGCGGAAATCTCATCATGGTCGATGATGCGCGGCTTCCGATCGGGGCCGGTGAGGTGGTACAGGATCTCGACATCCGTTTCCGCACGCTGGGCTGCTATCCGCTGACCGGCGCGATCGAGTCCAGTGCAGTGACGGTCAGCGATATCGTGCGCGAGCTGGAGACGGTTTTGATGTCCGAGCGGCAGGGCCGGCTAATTGATTTCGATCAGTCTGGATCGATGGAAAGAAAGAAGCGTGAAGGCTATTTCTGATCCGAAGGCCAAGCCGCCGTCAGGTCGGGGGGCGGGCCCGGTCCAGCGCGACTTGCTGCGTCTCATCACCTGTGGATCGGTCGATGACGGCAAATCGACATTGATCGGGCGACTGTTGCTCGATTGCGGCGCAGTGTTCACGGACCGCCGGCAGGCGCTGGAGCGGGATTCGAAGGTCGCAGGGACGACCGGTGACGCGCCTGACGCCGCGCTGTTGCTCGACGGGTTGCAGGCCGAGCGCGAGCAGGGCATCACGATCGATGTCGGCTATCATCACTTTGCGACGCCGCGCCGGCGTTTCATCGTCGCCGATACGCCCGGTCATCTGCATTACACCCGCAACATGGTGACGGGGGCGTCGAACGCGGATTTGGCCGTTCTGCTCGTGGATGCCGGCAAGGAAATGCTGGAGCAGACCCAGCGGCACAGCTTTATCTGCGCACTGCTTGGAATCCGGGACATTGTCCTCGCCGTCAACAAGATGGATCTCGTCAATTTCGAGGAGAGCGTTTTCAACGGCATCCGCGATGCCTTTGCCGGGTTCTCCGCTTCTCTTCATTTTCGGAGCGTCGTAGCGATACCGACATCCGCCGTGCTGGGCGATAATATCACACGGCGCAGCGACCGCATGGCCTGGTATCACGGGCCCACGCTGCTGGAGCAGCTCGAAGTCGTAGAGATCAACCCAGATGCGCCGCAGCGGCCGCTCCGGATGCCCGTGCAATGGGTCAATCGGCCGGATGCGACGTTTCGCGGTTATGCCGGGACGGTGGCATCCGGCGAATTGCGTCCCGGCGACGAGGTCCTGATTGCGCGGACCAACGTTCGGACGCGAATTGAGCGGATCGTGTCGATGGACGGCGACCTGGCGCGGGCCGGTGCGGGCGATGCCGTCACGGTGTTGCTGGCCGACGATATCGACGTCTCGCGCGGAGACCTGCTCGCCAGCCCGGACAAACCGCCGCAAATCGCCGACGCGTTCGCCTGTGACCTCGTCTGGATGTCGGAGGCTCCCTTGCTGCCGGGACGCAGCTATTTGTTGAAGTGCGGCAGCCGGATCGTCGGGGCCACGATTACAACTCTGAAGTACCGCGTCGACGTTACGAATTATGCGCATTTGGCGGCCAGGCAGCTTGCGCTCAATGAGATCGCCTGTGTCAACATTGCGACCGTCGAGCCGATCGCGGTCGACCCTTATCAGGAGAACCGGACGACCGGCGGCTTTATCCTGATCGATCGGTTTACCAACGAGACCGTCGGGGCCGGCATGATCCGCTTCGGCCTCAACCGCGCCGCCAACATTCACCATGCCGATTTCGACGTCACCAAGGCTGCACGTGCGCAGTTGAACCGCCAGCGTCCTGTCATCGTCTGGTTCACGGGGTTGTCGGGTGCGGGAAAGTCAACGATCGCGAATTTGCTCGAACGGAAGCTGCACGCGTTGGGCAAGCGAACATACCTGCTCGACGGCGACAATGTTCGTCAGGGATTGAATCGCGACCTCGGCTTCACGGAAGCTGACCGGGTGGAAAACGTCCGCCGCGTCGCCGAGACGGCCAAGCTTTTTGTCGACGCCGGCCTGATCACGCTGGTTGCGTTGATCTCGCCGTTCCGCGCTGAACGACGGATGGCGCGTGCAATCGTCGAGCAAGGTGAATTCATCGAGATATTCGTCGATGCACCGCTCGAAATCTGCGAGCATCGCGATCCGAAGGGGCTCTACCGCAAGGCAAGGCGCGGTGAATTCCGCAACTTCACCGGCATCGACTCGCCCTATGAGCGCCCCGAGGATCCGGAATTGATCCTCAACACGGCGGTTGAGGGCGCCGAACATCTCGCCGACCGGATCATGCAATTTCTGCGGCAGCGTGGCGTGTTGGATTGACCTGGCGTCCAACCCGCAAGGAAACTGGTCGGCGCTAGAACTCGAAGTAGATGAATTGGTTCGAGCTCTGCGAGCCAATCGAATATGCCAGAACACACGCGACCGCCATGACGGTGTAGACCACGAGCGGAGGGGCTTTCCGGGCAGCAATGCGCACGCGGCGTGCATCGTCCCACGGGTGAAGCAGAAAGAAGCCGACAATCAGCGTGAGCTCGAACGCGTGCGCCGTCAGAAACGTCGATGCGTTGGCGAACGACCACGAGAAGAGGCAGCCCGAGAGTATGGTGAGTGCCGAACCGAAATCCTGGGCCCGGAAGAAAACCCAGAGCAGGGCGACGACATGAAAGGTCAGAAAGACGAGGACCCATCGAGGTGGCTTCAGCCCGCCGAATGGCAGCCGCGCCTGGAGTCGGCTCGCCGCCACGCCCACCCCGTGCAGAATGCCCCACACCAGAAACGTCCAGTTGGCGCCATGCCACAGGCCGCCCAACGCCATGGTCAGCAGAATGTTGCGCAAGGTCCTGGCGTCGCCATCCCTGCTTCCGCCGAGGGGAATGTAGACGTAATTACGCAGCCAATGAGATAGCGTGATATGCCAGCGGCGCCAGAAATCGCCGATCGAGGTCGCCAAATAGGGGCGCCGGAAATTGCCCGGCAAGCGTACGCCGATCAGTCGTGCGAGACCGATGGCCATATCGGTGTAGCCGCTGAAATCGCAATAGATCTGCACCGAGTACCCATAGAGTGCGAATAGATATTCGGCCGTGCCGAGCCCGGCCGGCCGGGCATAGATCTCGGAGACGACCGATCCGATCGGGTCGGCAAATACCAGCTTCTTGATGAGGCCGACCGTGAAGAGCGCCAGGCCGGGCAAGATATTCCGGCGCAGGATCGGCATTTGCCGATGCAGTTGCGGGATCAGTTCGTGGGGACGCAGAATCGGGCCGGCAATCAGATGAGGAAAGAACAGCACATATCCGAGCAGCCAGCGAAGCGATGATCGATGCGGATACTTGCCTGTTGAAACATCGACCAGGTAGGCGATCAGCGTGAAGGTGACGAACGAAATGCCGAGCGGCAGCCCGAGGCTCAACAGTCTTTCATCGTTTGCAACGCCGGCCAGACGGCTCACGGCGCCGATCACGCCATTCCAGATGAAGTTGGTATATTTGAAGAACAACAACGGCGTGAGCAGCATCAGCACGCTGATGCCGAGCCGCCATCGGCGGCGCTCCGGGGCGGCTGATGTCGTCCAGGCTGTTGCGATAAATGTCACGAGGGTGAGAACGACCGGCAAGCCCGCGTAGGCCCAGTTCCAATAACCATAGAACACGGCACTGCCTGCGATCATCGTGTAGATGCGCAGATGCTTCGGAGTGAGCCAATGCAGGGGCAGATAGCAGCCGAGGAAGAGGATGAAGGCCGGCGAGCTGAACAGCACCTGTCATTCTTCCTTGGAACGCGTGGCTGGCGAAGCCAGGACCGGATAAATGGCCTCTGCCATCAGCGCGTGTCCCCGCGCGTTCGGGTGAGGGTCGCCGGGCATCGCCCAGATATCGCTGGAAGCTATTCCATTCAGCGCGGGAAGCAGGTCCACATAGGCGAAGCCATTGTCGCGGGCCGTCTTGCTGAAGATGTCGTGAACAAACTGTAGAGGATAGTGATCCAGATTATGGATGTCCGGCACCATCGCGAGCGTGACGCGGATACGATGCTCCCGTGCATAGGCGGCGAGTTTGGCGAATTCCACATTCATTCTGGTCACTGCGGATGAACCCGGCGCATAAATCCGCTGATAATGCGCAACGAGACTTTTCTCGCCGCTCTCGCCGAACACGCGATTGACCACGGTCCAGGCGGTCAGGGCGAGCTGACTGTTGCGCAGCAGAAAATTTCCACCGCCTTGCTCGAGCGGTTCACCATCCCTGACGAAGGCAAGAACCAGCAGGTCGGTCGGCTTTAGCGGCGTCAGCCGGTGGAGAAACCGTTCGACGTAGCGTTCGGTATTGTAGTTGCCGATGCCGGCATTGAGGATCTCGACGTCTTGTCCAGCGGCCTCGAATTTTGCCTGCAGCCGACTGGATACGACGCTTTCCTCCGGCACACCCCACCCCAGGGCAATCGAGCTGCCGAGCATCAAGACGCGCCGGCGGCCCGGGGCAGGGGTCTCGCTCACGTTGCCGCCGCGAAGTCCCCAGGCATTGGTGCGTATTTCGACCGATTGCAGCGTCGCCTTTGCATTCGGCTGGTGCTCGTGGCCGAGGACGGCAAGCTCGCTGGCAAACTTGAGCTCGCGGCTATAACGCCACATCTCGATATCGTAGTTCCGCATCGAGGCGTTCTTCAGCCGGAGCATGCCCTCGGCGGCGGCGGCGCATATCAAGAGGGTCAGGATGACGGTCAACGCGCCGGACACGAAGATCCTGACGCGGCCCTGGTCCAGTGTCGACCCGCTCTTCATATCTACTATCCCGAATATCGCTGCAATGATGCAACCTGTATCGTTTCGCAGGGGCGACGTCCACTGCCTGCCGGCGACCAGGGATTGACATGCGCAACAGCGGCCAGCTTTATTCTGAATCTATCAGTCTTTCTTGCGGAAGGTGGTTTTGGCGGTGCGGTATTTGACCACGCTGGGAAGCTTTTTGCGAACGACGTCGCTGATCGTCGGGAACACCCTTCTGCTAACGGTCGTCTGTCTGCTGATCGGTGAATGGTGGGCGCGTTCGATCGCGCCCCCGCCCCCCGAGGCGAGGAAGATCACGGTCCAAAATCAATACGGCGCCTTCCATCCGTGGGCCGGATTTCGCAACACGCCCGGATTCCGGTACGAGCTAGGCAATTGGGTGCCGATCGTTATCAACAGTTGGGGGTGGCGCGGTCCGGAGCCCAAAATCGAGCGCAGCAAATCGGTCAGACGCGCGATCTTGCTGGGCGACAGTGTCGGGTTTTCTTGCTGGGGCTGTCGCGAGGAGGCTTCTCTCGGGGGCGAGCTCAAGCGGGCGCTCGAGCTCCGGACGGACGAGGAGTGGGAGGTCATCAACACGTCGGTCGGCGCCGGCTTCTCGAGCGTGTCTCTGGGCACTCTGGCGCACGATGCCATGCAATTCCGGCCCGATGTCGTGACCTCGCTGAACGGGATCAACGATATGCTTGTGCTGGACGATCGAACGATCTTGCGGTTCGGAGAAGGTCTTTTCAAGCACTCGCTATATTACAAGACGCAGGTCGATATGGCCAAGGCGTTCGATCCGCGAACTGGAAAGATACAGCAGCAAGGTGTCCTGCAACAGCTTGCAGCCGGCTCTGCGCTGGTTCGGCTGGCCTCGCCATTGCTCGGGGCGCCTCAGGCTATGCATCCGTTCCAGGGTGTGACCGGCAGGCCCACGAGCGAGGGCTATTCCACCGCGAACCTCGAACGGCTCGATACTTACGTCAGCAATCAGCTGGCGATGTCGTATCTCGCGGAAGGAGCGGGCGCCAAGTTCGTGGGATTCCTCCAGCCCTATTTCTCACTCCAGCACAAGATCGTGGGTGAGGTGGACAAGGAGGTTATCAAGAGGACGGAACCCTCGTTGCTGAAATGGATGGACGAAGTCTATCCGGTCGTGCGTTCGAAGCTGCAGGCTGCGGCGGACCGCAACCCGTCGTACCATTATGTCGATTTGAGCTTGATGTTTACCCGCGAACAGGTTTTCGAGGATCTCGCGCACATGAAGTACGAAACTCTCGAGCTGAGCACCGGCGGCGAGATGATGGCCGGCCGGATGGCGGACGAGATCGTACGTGCTCTCTATGCCGGGAAGGTGTTGCCGGACTGGCGCCGGAGCCATATTCCTGGAACGCCGCACGATTGGAAAGAAGCCGCCTATTTGTCGGCCAATCCGGACGTGGGTGACCTGATCTCAGAGGGCAAGTTCAAGAACGGTTTCGAGCATTACCGGGCTGTGGGCTTCCTTCAGTTCCGCCACAGCG
Source organism: Bradyrhizobium sp. cf659 (assembly GCF_900113725.1). Classification (NCBI taxonomy): domain Bacteria; kingdom Pseudomonadati; phylum Pseudomonadota; class Alphaproteobacteria; order Hyphomicrobiales; family Nitrobacteraceae; genus Bradyrhizobium; species Bradyrhizobium sp. cf659. The sequence goes on along the minus strand of NZ_FOQJ01000001.1, from coordinate 1,646,915 downwards.
GGTTTCCCAGCTGGAATGAGAAAGCGTATCTCGAAGACAATCCGGACGTCGCCGCCTTGATCCGCTCGGGCGCCTTCGCCAGCGGATATGAGCACTACGTCAGGCAGGGACGGGCGGAAGGGCGCCGCAAGGGGATGCCCATGCGGTGGATTGAGGAAACCTATCTGGCAGCAAACCCGGACGTTGCCGCGGCGGTGAAGGCTGGCAAGTATGGCAGCGGCGAGGAGCACTATATGAAGGTCGGTGCGCTCGAGAACCGGCGAGGCGGGTTCTCCGGGTGGGATGAAGAAGGTTACATCATCCCCTACGGGGACGTACGAAACGCGATCACCAGCAAGATGTTCCGGTCCGGAATTGAGCACTATCTGGCGGCCGGAGCCGTCGAGAAGCGGAATATTTCGCTGGGGCTTCCGTCCTTCCACTAGCACCTTGGGTCTGCGAACCCCTGGACTATCGGAGGTGGCAAACCACGGCCACTAAAATCTGTTCCGGATCGACCTGAGACATGCGATAGTTTCGCAGAAACCTGTTATCACCGCGAAAGCTGTCGGCGTCCTGCCCGGACTCGATGCATCATCGCTTCTGGGGTTGGACATGCTCTCGTTTCTGAGCGAATTCTGGATGTTCCTGCGAGTGCGGAAGAAGTTCTGGCTATTGCCGATCTTCATCATGATGCTGCTATTCGGCTCGCTGCTGGTATTGTCGAAAGGCTCTGCGGTCGCGCCCTTCATTTACGCAATTTTCTAGATGGACAGCATCAGGTCATGACGAGCCATTCGCTTGAGACGAAAGACTTCGCGCGCCTTCTGGGACATCCCGAGGATCAGCTGCCGCCAGGCTGCCTCGCCGAGATCGCGCGATGCGACTGGCGATATGACTGGATCGAAGGCGAGCAGCTCGACGATGTCGTGACCGGCTTGCTCGAGCGCATCCGCCGCAAGGAGTTTTCGATCGTTGTGCCCGGCGACAAGTCGCGCTGGGTCAAGGGATGGGGCGAGAACCTCACTGATTTCGTGACCAGCAAGGGCGATGTCGACGCGCTGGCGCCGAAATATGTTCGGCCGAACATGCCGGTCCGGCTGTACCGGCGGTATGCCCAGCCGGTCGAACCGAACTTCGAGCAGAACTGGCGCAAGGTGTATCAGGAATGGCTGTTCCGCACCTATATGGCGGACAGCGAGCAGATCTTCGAATTCGGATGCGGCTCCGGTGGCCACGTCGGCGTGCTCGCGCAGATGTTTCCGGACAAGAAAATCACGGGCCTCGACTGGGCCGAACCGTCCTGCGAGATCATCAACAACATGAAGAAATTGCGCGGCTGGAACACCGAAGGGCGACTGTTCGATTTCTACAAGCCCGACTACGATATTGAAATTCCGCGCAACAGTGTCGTCTACACGTTTGCCGCCCTCGAACAGGTGTCGGATTCGTTCGGCGCCTTCGTCGAGTTTCTGCTCGCGAAGCGTCCCAGGCTGTGTGTTTTCGTCGAGCCGATCTACGAGTGGTATGACCCCGCCAATTTCATAGATCATCTGGCCATGCGCGGGCACGCGATCCGTAACTTCCTGCATGGAATGCCGCGCGCGCTCCACGCCTTGCAAGAGGAAGGGCGCATCGAAATCCTCAAGGAACATCGCGTGGAATTCGGCAGTCTCTTGCACGAAGGCTATTCGCAGACGATCTGGCGACCGGTCTGAGCGGTCATCACGTGGCTCTAGCTTGCCGCCCGCGCGGCGTACCAGTGAACGAGGTCGCTCAATCCGGCCTCGATTGGGATATGCGGCTCAAAGCCGAGCACCCGCCTGGCCTTTGACGTGTCGACCGTCCGGATCGGGATCGTCGTCGGCTTTGAAGAATCGAAGCGGGGCGAAACGTCATGGCCCGCCGCTTTGAGGATGGTCTCGACCACCTCACGAATCGAAACGGCCGACCCATATCCGATATTGATGGGATCGCAGACCGCATGCTTTTCGATCGCGAGCAGGCAGCCGCGCGCGAAATCCTCGACGTGGAGAAAATCGCGCATTTCGTTGCCGCTTCCCCACACCTCGAACGGGTTGGCCTTTTCGACGGCCTTGCGCACCAGCGCGGGAATAACGTGGCTGCGGCTCGGGTCGAAATCATCATACGGGCCGTAGACCGCCGTTGGCCGCACCAGCGCGACCTTGACTGTCGATCGGCTGGCGACGAATTCGGCGAGATGCTCGAAATAGCGACGCATCCGGCCATAGCCGAGATAGGAGGGAGGCGGCGGTTGTTCGCACAACTCGTCTTCCCGGATCGGGTGATCGGTTGCGGGATAGACCGTGCTGCTGCTGAAGATCAGGATGCGTTCGACTTTGGCCGCCCAGGCGGCGTGCAGCACCTGCGCGGTCAAATTCAGGTTCTTGACGATCCCGGCCATGGCGTCTTCCGGTGACACCCCGACGCCCGACACTGCGCCTGCCGCGTGGAAGACGAATTGCACGCCCTGCATTGCTCTCAGGCAATCCTGCGGGTCGGCAAGATCGCCATGGACGGTCTCCACGCTGGAATCGGAAATGATCGGTGCGCGCTGGTGAACGGCAAGGCGCACGCGGCCGCCTGCATTCAGGAGCGCCTGGGCGAGGTGGGTGCCGATAAACCCGGTTCCCCCGGTCACCAGAGAAAGGCGGTGTTGAAAAAACATCAGCGGCTCAAAACCCGTCTGCGCGACCGGGCGCGGTGTGATCTCCGTCGTGTTCAGCGAGGCCGCGTTGCCTGCGAGCGGTCCTCGAGCAACGTCTGGACAGCACCTCGGATCGATGCTGGATCCAGGCCGATGCGCTTGCGGATGTCGTGCACCGTCCCGTACCAGCCGCAGAATGCATCCGGCAGGCCGTGATAGCGCATGCGCAGGGCCGGGACTTCGGAAATCGCTTCGTAAAGTCCGTAGGCGTCATGAACGACCAGGATCTCGGTATCGCGGAACTGCTCGATCAGCGCCTTGTCGATCGGCTTGAGCGTATGGAAGTAGACGAGGTTGACCGGCAGGTCGCGGCACGCCTCCATCACGTTGGTGAGGATCGGGCCTGCGGTCATCACGGTCAGCGGTGCGCCTTCGTTTTTCAGCACCGTGCCTTTGCCGAACTCGGTATTGGTCTCGATCGTATGCGGATGATCCGACAGCCGGTAGTAGGTCGGCCGCGGGCTCTTGTATTGCGACCGGATCAGCGCATCCACCTCCCGCTTGGAGCCGAGATGGAGGACTTCCATGTTCGGCAGCATGCGCAACGAGGCGAGATCGGTATAGGCATGGTGGGTGGCGCCGTCCCAGGCGTAATCGAAGGTCGCGCCGCAGGTCACGATGTTGCCGGCGAAATTGTTGTAGCACATGTCGAGCTTGATCTGCTCGAGGCTGCGATCGGTCAGGAAGGGACAGATCGTATGCACGAACGGGCTGAAACCCTGCGAGCTCAGGCCCGCGGTGACGCTGACCAGCGTGTTTTCGCAGATGCCCATGTTGTAGAACCGGTTCGGGTGCTTCTCCCAAAAGTCCTTGAACATGTACACGCTGATGTCGCCGAGCACGATGACGATGCTGTCGTCCTGCGCGGCCAGCTCCGAGACGGTGTTCTTAAATTGCGCCCGCATGGAGCTCCTCTTGAAGCTTGTTCAGTTCGTCCGGTTTCGGTGCGCGGCGGTGCCATTCGTAGACATTCTCGGAGAGGGTTTGGCAGCCATAGCCCTTCACGGTATTGCAGACGACGACACGAACCCGGTCGGCCGGCTTGGTGAGCGCCTGCTTGATTGCCGGCAGATCATGGCCGTGCATCTCCGCCACGTCGCAGCCAAACGCGCGAAAGCGCTCGGCCGGATTCATGATTGGCAGGCAGCGTCCCTGTGACTGGTTGTTGTCGTACAGGACCGTCAGATTGTCGAGCTTGGTGTTGACCGCGACCATGATCGCTTCCCAGACGCTGCCCTCATTGGATTCCCCGTCGCCAATCAGGGTGTAGACCTTGCGCGTCGTGCCGGCGATCTTCGCGGCCAACGCCATGCCGACTGCGATTCCGATGCCGTGGCCAAGCGAACCGGTCGAGGCTTCGACGCCGGGAACCTTGGTGCGATCAGGGTGGCAGCCGAACCGGGAGTCGAATGCGCCGAACGCATAGACATCCTCGAAGCTGAAGTAGCCGTGTGCGGCAAGGGTGCAATAGAAGCCGAGCGATGCGTGCCCCTTGCTCAGGACGAACAGATCGCGCTCCGGCATGTCGGGCCGCTTGGGATCGTGCCGCATGGTCTGGTAGACGGCAGTCAGCATCTCCACGATCGAGAATGACGTCGGAATATGGCCATGCCCGCTCTTGTGCGAGATGTTGAGGATTTCCGACCGGATCTTTCTGCAGATATCGTTCATCAAAGCACCACGTAGGATACGCGCGCCGTCATCGGCATGCGCTCTACCCTGAGGTTGGTGACGTCGAACACCTCGCGCAACGCAATCGTCTCGCCGGGGAAGATATCATCCGCGAGTTCGTCGAACACGAGTACGCTGCCTCTGAACAGATGTGGCTTGATCGCCTCGAGCGCTGCCTTGGTCGGCTGGTAAATGTCGAAATCGAAGATCGCGAGCGACACCAGGGTTTCCGGCTGGCGCTTCAGGTAGGCCGGGATCGTTTCCGTCGCGTCGCCCTGCACCAGCTCGAATTTCTTCAGATGCGAGATCGGGTTGAGCGCTTCCTGCAGTTCAAGGATCTCGCCGAGATATTGTTGATAATTGTCGCTGACCGAGAATGACCCGTCGGTGGTCTTGCAGAGCTTGCCATCCTTGTCGCTCATGCCCTTGAAGCCGGCGAACGTATCGAAGCCGACGATCTTGCGATGCCGGTTGAAAGGCTCGAAAATTCCGCGCAGCGCCGACAGCAGCGAAAGCGTCTGCCCCCAGCGAACGCCGAACTCCATCACCACACCATGGGTGTTGATGATCTTACGGTAGATCTCATAGAAGAACAGAATCCGCGAAAGCGATTTCGAGGAGAGAAACAGGCCGAGATTGGCGAGGAGCTCGTCCTCCGGCAACGGAGCCTGCTTGAGCATCTCAACGAATTTGAGCTGCAGGTCCTTCTCGCTTTGGCTCGAAAGCACGATCGCATCGTGCTTCTGTGTCTTGATGTCCGCCATTATGATCGCCTGGGGTGTCGCGGATGAAGGGGTGGCCGGATTTCGCAGCTGATTTTATCTACACTGCGGATCAGGGGCGCGTCTAGTGAGTGCCGCAGATCGCCGACGCCTACGGGAAGTTGCTCTGAAATGTGTGCGGGATCTCGCATTACGACACATCTTCGGGCATCAAGGTCCCCGCAGTCGACCGGTGCCGACATAGGCGGGTCCAAGCCAATCGATATACCTGTTCAGCGTCTGCCAGGAGGGCCGGGCAAAGGCGGGATGGAGCGCGCCAGCTTTGCGGCTGTCCACCGGCCCGATATCGTACGGATACTCGCCATAGCGCACGGAGAGGCCAAGTTGATCGACGATGCTGGATAACTGGACCAGGCCCTCTGATCCCAAATTGAACGCGCCGGTGTGGCCGGAATCCATGGCTTGAATCATGAAGTCGATGATTTCGTCGTGCATCACGAAATTGTAGCGCGCGGTTGGCGCCAGGAAGAGCTGGCAATCTCTCTGGGTCAGTGCCCGGTGGACCGTGCTGGCGCGAATGGAAGGACCGAGCAGGGTCGTCGTGCGCAGGATCAGGGGCGCGGTTGCGTGCTCCTGCACGTAGAGATCGGAAAACAGTTTTGTGAAAGCATAGGGGCCTGTGAGCGGAAGCAGGTCGATGTCTTCGTCCTCGCGGATGGCGCGGCCGGTCGGCGGATAGACTGCCAGCGTCGACACGAAAATGAACTTGCGATGCGGAATGTTGACCAGCTGCTGCGTCAGCAGGAGATTGTCGGCCATGTAGCCATAGGCCGTCTTCATCGAGACGTCCTTTGCGGCATTGACGGCGCAATGGATGATGGCGTCGAACGGCGCCGCGGCGCGAATCAAGGGATCGTCGATCGACATCCCGCGCACAAAGGCGATCCCGCCGAGCGCGCGATGTACGGAGTGTCCGAGGCCGCTGCGCGCGCCGGTTACCAGCACATTGCGCGTGGGTTGCGTGGCCCGTGAGGAGAGATTTGCCGCGACGATGTCGTTCATTCTGTCAGGCCATCGATAAAGAACTGGGCCGTCCGGTGACTTTCGGGAGTTGCGATATCGACGCAACGAGTCCCGACTTGCCGGGCGAAGAACTCCTGGCACGCCGCCATCCCGGGAAATGTTGCTTCCTTGCGAGAAGCGGCGCGGGTAGGCCGGTACGACATCGAGCTCGCTGCTGCGCAGCACGTTGTGGACCTGGCGTTGATGCACGGCCCGCTGGAAGCCGAAGCAAACAGTCGGTTGAGCCTGAATGGGATGAATGGTTGGCCGGCGATATCAGCCAAATGTTTTGGTCGGTCACTGACATCGCGCGGAACCGGCAACCCGAACCGCTGGCCAGGATGAGCGCTTCACAAATTATGATTTCACCTTTCGGTTGCAAAGCAACTTCGAGTTTGCGCAGTGCGGAAACGTAGCTATAATCATCACTACAATCAACAATAGTGTTTGAGTCACAATCGTAGGGGGTGTTTGATATGACGGCTGATTTGCCGCCCAGGACTCGAAAAACACCACTGGACGGCGTGCTCGTCGTGGAACCGCTCACTGTATTCGAGGACTTTCGCGGTGAATATGTCGAGCTCTACAACGACCCGGCGTACAAGGCCGCCGGCATCGCCTATGAATTCATTCAAGATGATATTTCGGTTTCGCGGCAGCATGTCTTGAGGGGCATCCACGGCGACCGAAAGACGGCCAAGCTGGTTTCGTGCCTCCACGGAGCGTTTTATCTGGTGGTGGTCAATAATATTCCGGAATCGCCACAATATCGGCAATGGACCGCGTTCACGCTGTCGGATCGGAATCGCGAGCAGGTTCTGGTTCCGCCGGGATTTGGCAATGGCCACGTCGTGTTGACTGAATCGGCGATGTTCCACTACAAGCAGACCACAACCTATGATCGATCATCGCAATTCACGTTGCTGTGGAACGATCCTGAACTGAGAATCTGGTGGCCCATCCACAATCCCATCATTTCGCAAAGGGACGGCGGAACGTCCGCATGAGATCATGAAAGTCCTGATTACCGGCATTACGGGGATGGTCGGCAGCCATCTGGCAGAATACTTCCTATCGACGTTTCCCGAGATCGAAGTCCACGGGCTGGTGCGGTGGCGGAGTCCGCTGCGAAACATCAAGGGCATCTTGTCGCAGGTCAAGCTTCATCAGGGCGATTTGCGCGATCTGAACTCCCTGGTGGTGCTGTTGCGCAATGTGAAGCCCGATCGCATCCATCATCTGGCGGCGCAGTCCTACGTCGATATGAGCTTTGTCGCGCCTGCGGACACCTTGAACAGCAACATCATCGGCACGTGCAATCTGCTGGATGCGATCCGGATCGTTGGAATCAATCCGAGGGTACATATCTGCTCGTCGTCCGAGGTCTATGGGCAGGTCAGGCCCGAAGAAATTCCGATCACGGAACAAGCGCCGCTTCGCCCTGCAAGCCCATATGCGGTCTCCAAAGTCGGCGAGGACATGATCGCCTGTCAGTACGGGCTGTCGTATCAGCTCGACCTGGTGCGAACACGCATGTTCACCCACACCGGCCCGCGTCGCGGCGACGTCTTTGCGGAAAGCTCGTTTGCGCGGCAGATCGCAGAGATCGAGGCGAACAAGAGGTGCGGTCCGGTGCTCGTCGGGAATCTCGACAGCGTGCGCACGTTGGCTGATGTGCGCGACGCGGTACGGGCCTACAAGCTGCTGCTGGACCACTGTCCAAGCGGCGAGGTCTACAACATCGGCGGTAACGAGACGATGACGGTGGGCGACATCCTGGAGACCCTGAAATCGTTGGCGCGCGTACCGATCGAGCACAAGGTCGATCCGAGGCGGTTGCGTCCGTCGGACGTCACGTTGCAGATTCCCGATTCAGGAAAATTCCACAAGGCGACGAACTGGACGCCGCAGATTCCGGCGCGGAAAACCCTGAGCGATCTCCTCGATTATCAGCGCGAGGCGATTCGCGCGGAGGGTGTTTGCTGACATGTCGATGGTCGTATGCCGGGCTCCGTTCCGGGTCTCCTTCTTCGGAGGCGGCAGCGATTATCCAGAGTGGTATCGTGACGAGCCCGGTGCGGTGCTGTCGACCACGATCGACAAATACATCTATATCACCTGCCGCTATCTGCCGCCGTTTCTCGGCACGAAGCACCGCGTCGTTTGGCGCTACGTCGAGCAGGTCGATTCGATCGGGGAAATTCTGCATCCCGCCGTTCGCGAAGGTCTGCGTTATCTCAATTTCGACGACAGTCTTGGCATCGAACTGCACTATCAGGGCGATCTTCCCTCGCGTGTCGGTATGGGCTCGAGCTCAACTTTCGTGGTGGCGTTGTTGAAGGCGCTGACGGGCCTGCGTGGGTTGAAGGCCGATCAGCAGAAGATCGCCGAAATGGCCATCGAGCTCGAACAGGTCCGTATGAAGGAGACCGTCGGATCGCAAGATCAGGTGGCGGCGGCGTTCGGCGGGTTGAACGTCATCAATTTCCACCAGAACGGTCGCTTCGACGTCAATCCGCTCGGCCTCTCCGCCGAACGCGAGCGTGAACTCTCTTCCAATCTCATGCTGTTTTTTCCCGGGAGGAGCCGCTTTTCATCCGACCAGGCGCTCAGCGTGACGCAGAACCTGCCGAACCGCGTCGCCGAGATTCGCCGCATGGTGGCGATGGTCCGCGAGGGCGAGGCGATCCTGCGCCACGGCGACCTCATGGACTTCGGACGGATGCTGCACGAAACATGGCAGCTGAAGCGCTGTTTGAGCGACAGGGTATCGTCACCGGAGATCGACAACCTCTACGATCGGGCGCGGCGAGCAGGGGCGGTCGGGGGTAAACTTCTCGGCGCGGGTGGAACGGGCTTTGTCTTGCTCTATGTGCCTAGGGAATGCCAGGCCGCTGTGATCGATGCCCTGACGCCCCAGTGCGTCAACGTGCCATTTGCACTGGAGCGCGAAGGCGTGCGCACAGTCCATCAATCGAATAACGTGATTTTGCCAAATGACGGCTGAGTTCAAGACGGTCTTTCAAACCCCCTGGTTTGAGATCAGAACCGTTGATCCCGGTCAGGAGCCGAGTGGAACCACGGAGCCCTATTACTGTCTGGTTCGTCCCAATGGCGTCATTGCCTTCGTGCTTGATCGCGCGGGAGCGGTCGTTCTGGTCGAGCAATATCGCCCACCGCTTGGCCGGGTGACGCTGGAGATGCCGGCGGGGTCGGTGGACACGGGAGAGACTCTCGAGGCCGCCGTCGTTCGAGAGGTTCTGGAAGAGACGGGGCTGGTCTGCGAGCGTTGGCACTCGATCACCCCGTGCCGCCTCGCGCTTCAGCGGGAAGATGTGGTCGACCATTTCTTCGTGGGTCTGGGGGCCCACGAGGCGAAGGGATACCAGCGGACGGAGCATGGAACCGTGCGTTTCCTGCCACGATCCGAGCTGCTTGATCTGGTGAAATCGCATCGTTTTGACCAAACCGCGGCGCTGGGCGGGCTCTATGTGGCCGAGAAGTTATTTGGTATTGACTTGTTGACAGCCGATCTGGCGTGTATCCAATCGGTGCTGGCTACTTCGGCGGGTGGGGACCTGGGAACTGACAATGGTTCGGATCGGGCTCGTCCAGATCAACAATAGCTTTTCCGGTCAGAACTACCTGCCGTATTCGATTGCGTGCCTGCAATCCTACGCCGAACAACGGCTGCCGCCTGGCAAGTTCGATTTCCTCCCGATGATCTACAAGCGGATTCCGGTGTTCGAGATTGTGGCCCGGCTGGAACGCGCCGACGTCATCGGCTTCAGCGCCTATGTGTGGAACGCCAGAATATCGCTGGAGGCGGCGCGTCGCGTCAAGCAGCTCCACCCGGATCGGCTGGTGATCTTTGGCGGACCGCATGTGCCTGACCATGCCGAAAGCTTCCTGCGCAGCAACCCGTTTATCGATCTCGTCGTCCATAACGAGGGGGAGAAGACTTTCGTCGAGTTGCTGAACCGGCTTCCGGAGCGCGACTGGAGCGGAATTCGCGGCATCAGTTACATCGACGCCGCCGGCAACTTCGTGCGCGCCGCGCCCGTCGAGCGGATGCGCGACCTGGAAGAGCTGCCGTCGCCGTTCCTGAACGGCATCTTCGATGGCCTGATCGCCAGTAACCCGGAAGAGCAGTGGATCGGTCTCTGGGAGACCAATCGCGGCTGCCCGTTCCAGTGCACGTTCTGCGATTGGGGCTCGGCGACTGCCGGCAAGGTGACCAAGTTCGAATTCGATCGTCTGCGTCGCGAGCTTGATTGGTTTGCCGGGCACGAGGTCAAATATATCTTCGTCTGCGACGCCAATTTCGGCATTCAGAAGCGCGACGTTGAAATCGCGGAGGCGGTGGCGGAGATCCGTGAGCGGACCGGATTTCCCCATGGGTTCTCGGTGCAGAACACCAAGAATGCCACTGAGCGCGCCTACCAGACCCAGAAGATCCTGGCGGACGCAAAGCTGAACAAGGGGGTCGCGCTATCGATGCAGAGTCTTGATGCGACCACGCTCAAGAACATCAAGCGCGACAACATCTCGCTGGAGACCTATTTCGAACTGGCGCGGCGATTCACGGCCGACAAGGTCGAGACCTATAGCGATATCATCCTCGGACTGCCCGGCGAGACCTATGACACGTTCCGGAGCGGCGTAGACAAGCTGATCCGGCTTGGTCAACACAACCGCGTGCAGTTCAACAATCTGACCATTCTGCCTAACGCGGAAATGGGCAACCCCGACTATCTCAAGAAGTTCGAGATGGTGACGGTGCAGTCCGAGATCATCAACATCCACGGCACGCGCGAACAGATGCCCGACGATGTTCCCGAGGTTCAGGACCTCGTGATTGCAACCTATTCGTTACCGCCGGAGGATTGGCGCAAGACGCGGGTGTTCGGCTGGATGGCGGCCTTCCTGCATTTCGACAAGCTGCTGCAGCTGCCGATGATGGTGGCATGCGAGCTCGGCGGGCTGGCCTATCGCGACATCATCGATGCGTTCCTGACGGCCTCCAAAGAAGAGTATCCCGTCATTCGCAGCGTACGCGAGTTCTTCGACAGCGAGGCGCTGTCGATGCAGAATGGCGGACCCGAATACGTCTATTCGAAGGAATGGCTCGGGATCTATTGGCCGGCCGACGAATACATGTTCATCAAGCTGACCTCGGAAGGGCGGTTGCAGACATTCTACGCGGAGGCGGAGCGGCTGCTGCCCGATCTGCTCGCAAAGTCCATGGTCGATCAATCCTGGCCGCTGCTCGAAGGCGCGGTGAAGGAGGCGATCAAGCTGAACGCGGCCTTGATTTCGCAACCGTTCGTGCTGGACGATGTTCGGATGTCCACGCGCTACAACGTCCTTGAGTTCTGCGACAATGTGCGCAAAGGCGCGCCGGCGGCGTTGCGCGAGGCGCCGTCCGAGGTATTGATCGAGCGCAGCAAGTCCCGCTATTCCGATATTCTTGACTGGTGCCGAGAAGTCGTGTGGTGGGGCAACAAGAAGGGCGCCTATCTCTATATCAACCGCAGTATCCCGGCCGAGCCGCAGCTCGCCGGACATTACTGACCTCGTAGCGAGCCAAGCCCTTGCGCTATCGGCCGCTCGGCTCCACCGGAATTATGGTTTCGGCCATCGGCTTCGGCGCCTGGGGCATCGGGGGCTGCACGCCAGGCGCCACCTCCTACGGCGAGACCGATGACCAGGAATCGCTTCGTGCCCTGAATGCGGCGTTCGACCGCGGAATCACCTTCTATGATACGTCGAACGTCTACGGAGACGGTCACAGCGAGGAACTGATCGGCGAGTGCTTCGAGGGCCGCCGAAGCGATGTCGTCATCGCCACCAAGGTCGGCATCACGGCATCCTATCGTGGATACGACTTCGGCCCGGCGGCGTTGCGGACATCGCTCGAAGGCAGTCTGCGCCGGCTGCGGACGGATTACGTCGACGTGCTCCAGCTCCACAACGGCAGTCCGGACATCGTTATGGGCGGCCTCGAAGTCGTCGAGCTGATGCAACGGTTTGTTGCCGAGGGCAAGGTCAGATGCTGGGGTATCTCGACGCTCTCGCCGGAGGACGCGCTCGCGCTGATCGATGTGGCCGGCGTCGGGTGCTTTCAGGTCAACTGCAACATACTGGACTGGCGTGCGATCGATGCCGGATTGCCCGGTCAGGCGGCATCGCGGGGCATAGGCATTATCGCCCGTACGCCGCTCGCCTCGGGATTTCTGGCCGGAGGTGTTGGCAAGGACACCGCATTTCCTGCCAACGACCACCGCAGCAGATGGCCACGAGATCGAATCGTCACCTGGATCGAGGCCGCCGAAGCGGTCGTCGGCGGCGTCGATTGGGCCGATACGCCCGGGAATCGCGTTGCGTTGGCATTGCGATTTTGCCTTTCGGTCGAAGGAGTTGCCACCGTGATTCCAGGCATGCTAACGCGTAGCGAAGTTCTGGCCAGCGTCGCGGCTTGCGAGCAGGGGCCGCTTGGGCCAGATGTCATGCTGGGCATCGAAGGCGTCTACCGCCGTTACGAAGCCCGGTTGCGGGCCTGACGTTTGGGGTAATCTTGCGGGGCATCGCAAGTTCTTTCGCGCGGACTTCTCGTCCGGTCCGCCCGTCGGGTGCAATACCCAGGTTCGGGCGCCTGACGCGGAGTGTCGCACGAAGTCGGGAGTGGTCTTGGTCTCAACCGTTGTAAAGCCGATCTCAGAACCGCATCCCGTGATGTCAGCGATCCACGGGGTCTTGAACACGTTGTCGAATGCCCTGAGCTGGGCGTGGCTCGATACGGTTTGCCAGTATCGGCGGTCGAGAATCGGCCCCCTGTGGGAGACCCTCAACGTTCTCGTGATGCTGCTGGGCCTGAGCGTCGTCTCTTCGGCAATCTTCGGCAGCAGTATCTCCGATATCATCGCCTATGTCGGCGTCGGCATCATCGTCTGGTCGGCCATGTCGGCGCTGGTCATCGAGGGAGGCGGTGCCTTCGTCAGGAATGCCGGATATCTCAGCAATTCGACACTCGGTCTTGGTCTCTATGTCGGACGAACCGTCTTCAAGATCATGATCACGTTCGGTCATCACGCGATCATCTATGTGATGGGCATCGTGTTCGCGCTCGTGCCACTCAGTTGGACCAGCCTGCTCGCGATCCCGGGGATCGTGCTGCTGTTCGTCAACGGCTTCTGGATCGTGATGGTACTCGGCTTCATTTGTGCGCGGTACCGGGACGTCGAACTGATCGTGCGCAATTTGATGCAACTCGCTTTCTTCGTGACACCGATATTCTGGAATTATCGGCAAATCGCCAGCAACCGGCAATTCCTCGTCGAATACAACGTGCTGTTCTATTTCATCGAGATCATCCGCAATCCACTGCTCGGCGAGGTCCCGCCGCTCGCGCACTATTTGACGGTTCTCGGGTTCACCGTGGCCGGTTATGGCCTGGCCTTTTTCGTTTATCGCCGGATGCGCGGTCAACTCGCATTCTGCGTCTAGAGAATGTCGGAAAAGGGGGGCACCGGTTTTCCGATAAGATTATGCTCAAACAAGCAATGACCCTGAGAAGCGGCTGACCCATGACTCACGTGCGTCTGAAGAACGTCAACGTCAGCATACCGATCTACGACAGCCATGCGCTCCGCCTGATCCGCCTGCCGTCGTTCAGCAACGTCCGGGTCGGCTCGGACTCGGCAAGCCGCACCAACGGCGTCATCGTCATTCATGCCTTGAAGAATCTCTCGCTCGAACTGGAAGAGGGCGACCGCGTCTGCCTCATCGGCCACAATGGCGCGGGCAAAACCACCCTGTTGCGCCTGGTTGCCGGAATCTATCCGACGTCGACCGGTTCGGTGGACGTGAAGGGGAGTGCGTTCACGCTGCTCAGCGGCAGCATCGCGTTGAACGCCGATGCTACCGGCTACGAGAACATCAGGCTGATCGCAAACCTCTACAATTGGCCCAGCGACAAGTATCAGGACCTGGTGCGCGACATCGAGGAATTCACCGAACTCGGCGTTTATCTGTCGTTGCCCACGCGCATCTACTCTGCAGGCATGCAGGCGCGGCTCGCGTTCGCGCTTGCGACCGCCCAGAATCCCGACATCCTCTTGATCGACGAAGGCATCGGCGCCGGCGACGCACATTTCCAGGAGAAGGCGCGCGAGCGGGTGAACCAGTTCGTCAGCCGCGCGCGGATATTGCTGCTGGCGTCACATTCAAAAGACCTGTGCCGGTTGATGTGCACCAAGGCGCTTGTGCTGTCCAAGGGCGAGAGCGTCTTCTTTGGCGGTGTCGACGAAGGCTTCGCCTTTTATGAGGGGCTGGGCTGAGCCGCCGTCATGAGCCGTTCGAGGTCATGCTGCTTCAGAAAGTGAAGTAGATGAATTCGCTCACGCGGTTGACGGCCACCAAATTGTAGGTGAAGGCGACGCCGAACAGCAGGCCGAGCGCCGCCGCCCAGCCGAGCGTCGGACGCCAGGCCAGCCGGGCGTCTTTCGGGCGGCCCTCGCCGAGAAGAAATTGCTGGGTGTTCGGCAGCCCCCACACGATCGCGAATGACGCGACGAACCAACTGAGCAGCAAGCCGCCGGCGAGCCGGTCGTCTTCAACACTGACGCCGATCGCCTTCAGCGTCTCCGAGAATCCCGGAGCAGGATCGAGGAGAGGGCCATGGAGCCAGCCGTGCATGCCCCTCATGCCATCGAGAATGCGATGCGCCGCATCGAAGCTCTCGGCCCGAAAGAAAACCCAGGCGAGCACGACCAGGAGGAAGGTGGCAATCTGCGCGATCCACTGCCCGACGGCATTGACCTCGCGCTCGCCGCGAAGATTCCGCCAGGCGTGATTGACGAGCAGGAACAGGCCGTGCAACCCGCCCCAGGCGACGAACGTCCAATTTGCGCCATGCCAGAGGCCGCCGATCAGCATGGTGAGCATGACGTTGACATAGCGCCGGGCCGGACCGGACCGGTTGCCACCCAGCGGAATATAGACGTAGTCGCGCAGGAACAGCGACAGTGTGATGTGCCAGCGCCGCCAGAAGTCGATGATGCTCGTCGCCTTGTAGGGCGAGTTGAAGTTGAAGGGGAGGACGACGCCGAACATCAGGCCAAGGCCGATCGCCATGTCCGAATAGCCGGAGAAGTCGAAATAGATCTGGAAGGTGTAGGCCAGGGCGGCTCCCCAGGCGTTGACGAAGCCGGGCGTCCCGCCGCTCGCCGCAGAGGCGAATACAGGCGAGGCGTAGGCGGCCATGCTGTCCGCGATGATGGTCTTCTTGAACAGACCGAACAGCAGGAAGCTGATGCCGAATGCAAAATTCTGCCAGGAGAAATGCGCGAAAGTCGGGGCGGAAAACTGCGGCAACAGCTGATGCGGGCGGATGATGGGGCCGGCGATCAGATGGGGGAAGAAGCTGACGAACAACGAATAGCGCGCCAGCGACGGTTCGGCCCGCTTCTGTTGCCGGGTCTCGATCAGATAGCTGATCTGTTCGAAAGTGTAGAAGGAAATCCCGACCGGCAGCGCGATGGTTGGAATGAAGAACGAGGCCGAAAATAATCCGTTGACGGTGGAGATGATAAGGCCGGTGTATTTGAAGTAGCCGATCAGCGCGAGATTGAGCGCAATTCCGCCGATCAGCCATGCTCGCGAGCTCAGGCCGGAATGCGCGATCGCGTAGCCAAAGAGGAAATTAACGACCACCGAAACAAGGAAGAGAACGAAGTTGAACAGGCTCGAATAGGCATAGAAGATCAGGCATGCAGCAAGCAGAAACAGCAGCGCCGCATTCCGCCCGCGCAGCCAACCAAGCAGGTAAAAGCCGCCGAGCGTGATCGGCAGGAAGACGAACAGGAAGACGGGCGAGTTGAACAGCAAGGATTACCAACACGTCGCTTGGCTTTGACGATTCTGAACCTTCGAGCCTTGGGTCGCGGCGGAGATCTGCGCTGCAAATTCGGGATTGGTGGCCGCCCAATCGGCAATTCCCGCCCGGCTATGCGCGAGGTGCGCATTGATGTTCTCACCCGTCAGGCGGAGGCCAAAATCGGCGGGCAGCGCGGATTCCGGACGACCATGTCCGAAGATGCGATCGAGGACGAGATTGCCGGCCGCATGGCGGTAATGCGAAAACTCCCAGAACCAGCGCATCGGCGTTAGATCGGTACGTTCCGGAACGGTTTCACGCGCCACCGAGTTGGCGTCGCTGAAGTCCCACAGGGGAAACGGTTTGCGTCCGGCACGCGCAGCCTCCTCTTCATTGATTCGGACCAATTCCCTCTGCCAGAATTCGTAACGGCCGGAGAGGCCGAGCGCGACGAACAATTGCCGAACCGAAGTATGTAGTGGCGTCATGAAGAGTCGCAGATCGGTTTCCCGTTCATGGGCCCGCCGAACCAGGAAGCGGAATGCTTCGAAACTGCTCATTCCGGTGTCGGTGTTGTTGAAGCAATACATATACCGCGGCGGCATGAGCCAAACGTACCACCGCCAGGTTAGAATGTTGTTGCGGAAAACCTGGCCGTTTCCGCCGTCCTTGCGAATGTTGTCGTCCTGCCAATCCCAAATACGCATGCCACGGCTGTCGAACGACACGGGCTCCGATTGCCCGCGAAGTGTTGCGAGTGCGTCGCGCACTGCCGTTGTCGAAAAAATCAGGCGGAATAGCTCTCCGATCTGAAACGATGCTCTTCCGAGCGTCTGCCAACGCGACAGTAGCGCGTCCGAAAGATCGGCGCGCGGAAATCCGCCCGTCAATCCTTGCTTTTGACCGACTGCGGCGTAGTGCGAATAGCCGTCGCCGTATTCGCCGAGCGCCAATCGGATGCGTGCATCGGGGTTCTTGGACAGATAGTTGGCTTCGTTCCAGCCGTCGGGGAGGAATCCGCCCATTCGCTTTTCGGCACGTCCGGCCGCGAGATAGTGGTGATAACCGTTCAGAAAAAGACCTTGCGAGATCTGATATTCGACGTCGCGGTTGACTTGCAGATATCTCGTCTCGCTCCAACTCTTCGGCGTGAAGCCGCCCTCGCGACCTTCCACCTTGCCGGCGGCGAGATAGTGGTGATAGCCGCTGATGAAGGTGCCGCGGGCGACCTCGTTTCTCACGTCGTGATTGACGCGCAGATAGAGCTCTTCGCTCCAGCCGGGCGGCGGCGTGCCGTCCTGTCGGCCTTCGGCGCGCCCGGCGGCAAGATAGTGGTGATAGCCGCTGACGAAAGTGCCTCGCCGAACTTCGGCAGCGACATCGGGATGGATTCGAAGATATTGCGCCTCGTTCCAGCCAGGTGGCGCCGCTCCGCTCTGCCGGCCTTCGGTGCGCCCGGCGGCAAGATAGTGGTGATAGCCGCTGACGAAGGTGCCTCGCCGAACTTCGGCGGCGACATCCGGATAGAGTCGAAGGTAGAGCGCTTCGTCCCAGTCGGTGGGGGGACTGCCCTCCGCTATCTCGGCCTGCGTGCATTTCTCACGGTCCGCGTCTTTGCAAGCGGGGTCCGTGGCGGCTTCCGTCGGCAGCGCGGGCTGAGCCTCCCTGCGGGTCACTTCTCCGGGCACAGGCGTCGCAACGGAGGCAGAAGGTTTGCCCGCGCCTTCAGGCCGGCGCTTTGCAAGCTCTCCCGTCAGAAAATCGGCGAAGGCCTGAACCCCGTCGCCGGAGAATCGACCCTCCAGATATGCTTGGTCGCGCGGAAAGAAGATGTTGAAGCCGAAGAAATCCAGGCCGATCACGGCTTGCTTGAGCGGTGCAACTGATTGCGCGTGGAGAAACGCCAGCATGACCTCGTAGCTGGTGGCCGAAGGCAGGCCGAAGTTGAAGACATTCTTGTCGGCCCAACCGGGATGCTGCGGATCGAGCGCGACCTCGGCGCGGGAACTACCCAATATGACGGCGTCGGGTTTGATTCGCCGCACCTGATAAGGCTTCACGGCGGGAACGTGACTTTCGTAGCGCGGCCGCACGACATTGATCCCCGGAATGTCAGGGGTTCCGAACACGTAGTAGGGATCAACCAATACGATGAGCGCGGAGAGGGCGAACGGAGGTATCGCTACAAATCCAATGAATCCGACGGTAAAGCGTCGAAAGCTGGAGCCGATTGACGATGCGGGATCGACAGCCTTGCTGGTCGCAGAGACGAATGCGCTCACCTTGGTCGTGGCTCGCTTGAGTTGACTTCGTAGGTTGAGCGCAACCTATCCAAGGACTCCACGAGGGTCAAATGGGCAGGAACGCGAACAGGAGCAAGCTATCAGCGCTTGCTTGAGCTTGACGGTTCTGAACTTTTCGGCCGTGCGCTGCAGCAGAGATCTGCATTGCAAACTCGGGGTTGATGGTCGCCCAATCCCGTGATTTCCGTCCGGCTGCGCGCAAGATGGATACTCATGTTCTCGCCCGAGAGACAGACGCTGAAATCGGCCGGCCGGATGGGCCGGACGATCATATGCCGGCACGCGATCGGAAATGAGATTGCTCGCCGTCCTGCGGCGATGTCCGCCGCCGCACCAGTGGCTCCTCCACTCCGCGCGCGGCAGCGGCCAAGCAGCCGATGACAGTGCGCGACCTGTCGCGACCCGAGATCGCAATATCGGCCGGGTCAGCCGATCAAAGCCACTTGGCGAAGGTGTTCTCGGTCCTGGTCGCCGCGAGCCCGGCGTATGGCCGCTGGGGGCCTGGTGTCGGGGACAACGGGGAATGATCGTTCGGCGGGCGGCGCGCGCGACGTGTTGTTTCGTCGCGATGTGGTGCTGCAGCCTGGTTTGATCGGGAACCTGATCCATCGTGCTCGCGCCTGCCACTTTGTGCGGGCAGTATTTTGACCCGCCGCCATGCCGGTCGTCCTTGGCAGGCCCCTTCCGCGATCATGAACCACCTTGCACAGTTTTGCTACACGTCGGCACGAATTGCGGCAATTTCCGCTGCAACAACGCGCTTGACATCGCAATCGATCTCAACGACCGTAACGCACGAGCGTCGGGCAACGCAGCCCGTCAACGCGATAAGTTCAAACCATTTCCAACGCCACGCGCAAAGCGCGTGTTTGGTTGGCGGCGAGGGCGCCCTCGGCTTCACAGCCGGCGGGCGCTTTTTTTGTTTTGGATCGAGTGATGACGCGAAGGCATTATCGGATCGGCGTGATGTTCTCGACGACGGGCTCGTACAGCGTCGTCGCGCGCTCGATCCTCAATGGCGCTCTGCTCGCCTTCCAGGAGGTCAATGCCAGCAGCCACGACATCGAGCTGGAGCCGGTCGTGGTCAATCCGTCCGGCGACCTCGCGCGCTATCGTTCGCTCAGCCTCGAGCTGCTCGGGTCCGGCATCCGCCAGGTGGTCGGCTGCTACACCTCGTCGAGCCGCAAGGAGGTGATCCCGTGTTTCGAGAAGTTCGACGGGCTGTTGTGGTACCCCTCGCATTACGAGGGGTTCGAGAGCTCCGACAACGTCATCTACACCGGCGCCGCGCCCAACCAGCACGTGCTGCCGCTGGTCGACTATCTGGCGTCCCGGGTCGGCTCGCGCGCCTTCTGCATCGGCTCCAACTACATCTGGGCCTGGGAGAACAACCGCATCTTCCGCGAGGCGCTGATTGCGTGCGGCGGCACCGTGCTCGCCGAGCGCTACCTCTCGGTCGGCGATACCGAGGTCGACCAGGTCATTGCCGCGATCATCGACCAGCGCCCTGACTTCGTCTTCAACAATCTGATCGGCACCGGCGCCTATGCCTTCTTCCGCGCGTTCCGGGCCGCCTGCCGGGCACGCGGTATCGATCAGGCCGCGGAAATTCCCGTGGCCAGCTGCACGCTGTCGGAACCGGAACTGCCGGAGATCGGACCCGACGCTATCGACGGGCATCTGTCGTCGAGCGTCTATTTCTCGTCGCTGAATTCGCCGGAGAATGCCGCCTTCATCCATGCCTACGCGCAATCTTTTCCGGATGGACCGGTCTCGTCGGCAGACGCCGAGTCGTCCTACATCGCCGTCAAGCTGCTCGCAGCGGCATTGTCGCAAGCCGGCACCGACGACGCGCGCACGGTGCGCGCCGCCGTGGCGGATCAGCGGCTGCGCGCTCCGCAAGGAGAGGTCCGTATCGACCGGGAGACCTTTCACGCCTGGCTCACGCCACGGATCGGCCGTTCGGCTGCGAACGGGCAGTTCGAGGTGCTGCTGGAATCCCGCGAGCCGATCGCACCCGATCCCTATCTCGTCCAGTCGTCGCCGCGCTTTGCCAGCGCAATGCGCTCTCCGCTGTTGAAAGTGGTGCAATCATGAGCTCTCGACTGCTACAAAATTTCAAGGGCGGCCGTGCCATCGTCGTAACCCGGCGAGGCGGATGGGAGAGCACGCTCGAAACGACGCTCGCCAAGCTGGGCGTCTCCACCGAATATCCTGAAATCATCGACGGCCGCGCGCAGATCGACGTTGCGAGCCTCCAGGCCGACCGCGACATCCTTTTCGTCGACGGCGACCTCGAAGGCGCCATCGCGATCGAGGTCAATCCCGCCTCGCGACTGCCGCCGGTGCCGGTTATCGGCCTCGTCGGCGTCGAGGCGCCGAGCCGGTTGAAGGCGCTCGTCAATCTCGGCGCGACCTCGTTCCTGCGCAAGCCGGTGCATGGTGGCGCGGTCTACACGTCTCTGTTCATGGGCATCAACCAGTTCCTGCTGCGCGCCGAAATGAGCGAGCGCCTGCAAGGCCTCGAGGAACGCCGCCGCGGGCGCCGCGCGGTGATCCGGGCGGTGATCCTGCTGATGCAGCAGGGCGGCCTCGACGAGGAGGGTGCCTATTCCCAGCTCCGTCGCGAAAGCATGCGCGCACGGCAGAACATGGAACTCTACTGCGAGGAGTTTCTGAGCAAGCGGGCGAAGCCGCCCGACACGACTGGCCGCACGACCGGCATCATGCTGCAAGGCGGCAACAAGCAAGCCATCTAGGAGAAGCAAAATGAGCAAGTCTGTATTGCGGGGGCTGCGTGCCGCAGCCCTCACGGGGACGCTTGTCCTCGGATCAACCTTGGCACTCGCGGCGGAAAACCCGATCAAACTCGGCGTGCTGGAGGATCAGTCCGGCGACTTCGCCGCCGCCACGATCGGAAAGGTCCACGCCATCCAGCTCGCCGCCGACGAGATCAACAAGGCGGGCGGCATCATGGGCCGACCGCTCGAGCTCGTTCCTTACGACACGCAGTCCGACAACACCCGCTACCAGGAGTTCATGCGCCGAGTGCTCCAGCGCGACAAGGTCGATGTCGTGTTCGCCGGATTCTCCTCGGCCTCGCGCGAGGCGTATCGGCCGATCGTCGACCAGTTCAACGGCTTTGCCTTCTACAACAACCAGTACGAAGGCGGGGTCTGCGACGGCCACATGATCGTCACCGGCGCCGTGCCGGAGCAGCAGTTCTCCACGCTCATTCCCTACATGATGGAGAAGTACGGCAAGAACGTCTACACGCTCGCCGCCGACTACAATTTCGGTCAGATCTCGGCGGAATGGGTGCGCAAGATCGTCAAGGAGAACGGCGGCAAGATGGCCGGCGAGGAGTTCATCCCGCTCGGCGTGTCGCAGTTCTCGCAGAGCATCCAGAACATCCAGAAGGCCAAGCCGGACTTCGTGGTCACGCTGCTGGTCGGCACTGCACAGGCCTCCTATTACGAGCAGGCAGCTTCCGCCAACGTCAACCTGCCGATGGCGTCCTCGGTCAATGTCGGACAGGGCTACGAGCACAAGCGCTTCAAGCCGCCGAGCCTGAAGGACATGTACGTCACCACCAACTACATCGAGGAGATCGACTCGCCGAAGAGCAAGGAGTTCTACGCCAAGTTCAAGGCGAAATTCCCAAGCGAACCCTATGTGAACCAGGAGGCGGAAAACTCCTATCTCGCCGTCTACCTCTACAAGCAGATGGTGGAGCGGGCGAAGTCGACCAAGCGCGAGGACATCCGCAAGGTGATCGCGATGGGCGATGTCTGCATGGACGCGCCGGAAGGCAAGGTCTGCATCGACCCGAAGAGCCAGCACATGTCGCACACGATCTATCTCGCCAAGGTCGGAGCCGACCACGCGATCTCCTTCCCGAAGACTTGGGAGGACATCAAGCCGTACTGGCTGGGTGAGGCCGGCTGCGATCTCACCAAGAAAGATCCGATGGCGCAGTACACGCCATCGAATCCCCCGCCGAAACCCTGACCGGCGGCTGGTCGCCCCGGCCTTCGCGGCAGGCCGGGGCGATCACGGACACCTTGCGACGGTAATTTCGCGTCTTCCCTCACATCGGTTGGTTCATGGACATCGCGACCCACGTCTTTTCGGCGCTTTACCAATTCGGCGACGCCTTCGCGTTCCTGGTGCTTTCGGCCTGCGGGCTTGCGGTGATCTTCGGCATGATGGGCGTGATCAATCTCGCCCATGGCGAGTTCATCATGTGCGGTGCCTATGTCACGGCGGCGAGCGTGCATGCCGGCCTGCCGTTGCCGCTTGGCATCTTGGCGGGCACCCTCGTGTCGGCGCTGGTCGGCGTCGTGGTGGAGCTCGCTGTCATTCGCCATCTCTACGACCGCCCGCTCGACACCATCGTCGCCACCTGGGGGCTCAGCCTGATCGCCACGCAGGGCACGCTGATCATGGTCGGCTCGACCATGGCGGGTGTCGGCACGCCGTTCGGCAGTTTCCAGGTCGGCGACTACTCCTATTCGATCTATCGCATCGTGCTGTTTTGCTCCGCGCTGGGTGTGCTCGCCACGCTCTATGCGCTGTTCAACTGGACGCGCTTCGGCGTGCTGGCGCGGGCGACCATCCAGGTGCCGCACATGGCGGCAGCCCTCGGTGTCGATACGCGCCTGATCTACAGCCTCACCTTTGCCTGCGGCGCGGGGCTTGCTGGCCTTGCCGGGGGGCTGTATGCGCCGACCATGACGCTGGTGCCGACCATGGGGGCGACCTTCATCATGGAGGCATTCGTCACCGTCGTGATCGGCGGCGCCGACGTTTTCCTTGGCACGGCGCCGGCAGGCGGCGTGCTTGCGGTGGTGAAGTCGGTGATGACGTCGTGGCAGGGACAGTTGTTCGGCCAGATCGGCCTGCTGGTTGCCGTCATCATCGTGGTCCGGGTTCTGCCGAAAGGCATCTCCGGCTTCGTGTTGCGTGAGCGCACCTGACGGAGTGATGACGTCGTGACCGGTTTTCTCTCGTTGTTTCGCCGTCTCGAAGGCCCGCAGACCGTCGGTCGTGGCCGGACCTTCTGGCTGCTCTTTGCCATAGTGTTGCTGATCGCGATCGCCTATCCGCTGTTCAGCGACGGCTACACGGTTGGCAACACCGTCTATTTCTTCGTCTGGGTCTTCATTGCGCTTAGTCTCTGCGTGATCTGGGGCTATGGCGGCTCGCTCTCCTTCGGGCAGACCGCGTTCTTCGGGATCGCTGGTTATGGCTACGGCGTCCTCACCATCAATTTCGGCTCGGCTTACGGCTTCACGCTGGTGGCGCTGGTGATTGCGGTGGCGATCGCCGCGTTGTTCGCGGTCCTGCTCGGCTATTTCATGTTCTTCGGCCGCATCGCCGGCGTCTTTCTCGGCATTGTGACGCTCGCCGTGACCCTGATGCTGGAACGCTTCATGGCACAGACCGCGGGACCGGAATGGCACATCGGCAGCGCGCGGCTCAACGGCTTCAACGGTATGAGCGCGATGCCACCTTTGACCATCCCGTGGCCGGGTGAGCCCATCGCGCTGTTCGCTGACGTGGGACTCTATTATTTCGTGCTCGGCCTTCTGGTGCTTGTCTATCTGGGCCTGCGCATCCTGATGAATTCGTCGTTTGGCAACGTCATCGTCGCCATCCGCGAGAACCCCGAGCGGGCGGAGATGCTGGGTTACGACATCCGCAAGTACCAGCTCATCACCTTTGTCATCGGCGCCGCGCTCGCCGGGCTGTCCGGCGTACTTTACACGGTGTGGGGGCAGTACATCACCCCGTCGAGCATGGGCATGACGGCAGCGGCGCTGCCGCTGATCTGGGTCGCGGTCGGCGGCCGCAGCGATTTGACCTCGACCGTGATCGGCACGCTGGTGGTGCTCGCCGCGTTCCAGGCGCTGACGATCTACGGCAGCCAGTACGCGCTCGTCTTCATGGGCGTGCTGCTGGTACTCACGGTCCTGATCGCTCCGAACGGGCTCGTGCTCGGGGCGATGAACTGGCTCGGCCGCCTCGCGGCGCGCTTTACGCAGAGGGCCGGCTGATGTCGCTGCTCGAGCTGCGCGAGCTGAACAAGCATTTTGGCGGGCTGCACGTCACCAACGGCGTGAACCTCACGCTCGAGCCCGGCGAGATCCATTGCCTGATCGGCCCGAATGGCGCCGGCAAGAGCACGCTGTTCCGCCTGATCCTGGGCGAGCATCACCCTGGAAGCGGCGAGATCCTCTTCGCCGGAGAGAACATCACGGCACTGAAATCCTTTGCACGGATTCACCGTGGCCTGTCGGTCAAATTCCAGGTGCCGGGCGTCTTCAAGGGCCTGTCCGTTCGCCAGAACCTCGAGATCGCCTTGCAGAGCCGGCACCGCGGCGCCGAGCTCGAGGCCGAGATCGGCCGGCTGCTCGGCTTCCTTGGCCTCGAAGCCGAGCAGGCGCAGACCGCGGGAAATCTCAGTCACGGTCAGAAGCAATGGCTGGAGATCGGTATGGCGATCAGCCTGAGGCCACGCCTTCTGCTGCTAGACGAGCCGACCGCCGGCATGTCTCCGGAGGAAACCCACATGACCGGCGAAATGGTTCAGCGGCTCAATGCCGGTGGCATGACCGTGCTGGCGATCGAGCATGACATGGCATTCGTGCGCCAGGTCGCGCAACGCGTCACCGTCCTGCATCTCGGTCAGGTCTTCGCGCAAGGCTCGATCGACGAGATCGTGGCGGACGAGCGCGTGGCGG
Organism: Bradyrhizobium sp. cf659; assembly: GCF_900113725.1. Taxonomy (NCBI): domain Bacteria; kingdom Pseudomonadati; phylum Pseudomonadota; class Alphaproteobacteria; order Hyphomicrobiales; family Nitrobacteraceae; genus Bradyrhizobium; species Bradyrhizobium sp. cf659. Next base: position 1,621,827 of record NZ_FOQJ01000001.1, on the reverse strand, counting down.
CGATCTATCTGGGACAGACCCATGCTTGATATGCCGCGCAGGGAAGTCATCCTCTCGACACTGGCACTGCGCGCCGGCTATGGCGGCAAGCCGGTGCTCCAGGGCCTCGAGATCGAGGTGCGGGAAGGCGAGATCGTCGCCGTCATCGGACGCAACGGCGTCGGCAAGTCCACGCTGATGAAGAGCCTGATCGGGCTCGTGCCGGCTATGAGCGGCTCGATCGTCTATCGCGGCGAAGCCGTGGAATCCGTGCCGGCGCACAAGCGGGCGCGCCTCGGCATGGGCTATGTGCCGCAGGGGCGCGACGTGTTTCCGCGCCTGACCGTCGGCGAGAACGTCGCGGTGGGCGCTGCGATCAAGGGCGGCGGCATTCCCGAGGCGGGCAGGCGCATGATCGTCGAAGCATTCCCGATTCTCGAAGAGCGCTGGCATCAGCGAGCCGGCACCATGTCCGGAGGCCAGCAGCAGCAGCTCGCGATCGGACGGGTGCTGATTGCGGATCCAAACTTGATCCTGCTTGACGAGCCCTCGGAGGGCATCCAGCCCAACATCGTCCAGGACATCGCACGCAACATGGTCGCGCTCAACCGCAGGACCGGTGTGACCATCATCCTGGTCGAGCAGAACCTCGACATGATCCGCGCCATGGCGCAGCGGTGCTACGTCATGGACAAGGGACGCATCGTCGCAAGTCTGGACCGCTCCGCGCTCGACGACGAGGCGGAGATGCGCCGCCATCTCGCGGTTTAGAAGCGACGCCTACAACAAAGGAGAACAGCAATGGCCTGGCAAGATAATTCAATCATGGCACGCAAGGGCGTCGCCAAGGGCGAGCGCGGCAAGGAATACACGATCACCGAAGGCGAGCAGGGCAAGTATCACTATGTGTACGGGCCTTACGTGAAACCGGTGCTGACCGTCGATCCCGGCGCGGTCGTCTCTGCCGAGACGCATGATGCGTTCGAAGGTGCGATCAAGAAGGAGACCGACAGCCCGTCAAAAATCCTCAACTTCCCATTCCTCAATCCGCAGAACGGGCCGATCCACGTCAACGGCGCCGAGAAGGGCGACGTGCTCGCGGTCTATATCGAGAGCATCGTGCCGCGCGGACCGCAGCCCCGGGGCACGACCGTGATCATGCCGGAATTCGGCGGCCTTGTGGGCACGGGAAACACGGCGTTGCTCAATCCGGCGCTGCCGGAGCGCGTCAAGAAACTCGAGATCGACGCCAAGACGGGCACGAAGTGGAACGACAAGATCACGCTGCCCTATGAGCCCTTCATCGGCACCATCGGCACCTCGCCGGAGATCGAGGCGATCTCCTCGCTTGTTCCCGATTATTATGGCGGCAACATGGACCTGCCGGATGTCGGCGTCGGCGCCGTCATCTACCTGCCGGTCAACACCAAGGGCGCGCTGCTCTATCTCGGCGACTGTCATGCGGCACAAGGCGACGGCGAGCTCTGCGGCGTCGCCATCGAGCATCCGACGGTGACGACGGTGCAGATCGATCTCATCAAGAACTGGACCATCGCCTGGCCACGGCTCGAGACCAAGGAGTTCATCATGACCATCGGCTCGGCGCGGCCGATGGAGGATGCGGCCCGCATCGCCTATCGCGAGCTCTGCCGCTGGATGGCGGCCGACTATGGCTTCGAGGAGATCGACGCGTACATGCTGCTGACCCAGGCCGGCCGCGTCCGCCTCGGCAACATGGTCGATCCCAAATATACGCTCGGTGCCTCCATCAAGAAGTCCTATCTCGTTTGAGGCTGGCCGGATCATGCCCACCATACACAAGGTCGCCGCCGTCCAGTTCGAGCCGACCATGTTCGAGAAGGAGCGTAATATCGCGCGCCTGCTCGAATTTTGCGAGCAGGCGGCGGAGGCCGGTGCCAAGCTGATCGTGACGCCGGAGATGGGAACGACCGGCTATTGCTGGTTCGACCGCGCCGAGGTCGCGCCGTTCGTCGAGACGATCCCGGGACCGACCACGAACCGCTTTGCGGCGCTGGCGCGCAGGCATGACTGCTACATCGTCGTCGGGATGCCTGAGGTCGATGAGGACGGCATCTACTTCAACACGGCCGTTCTGGTCGGGCCTGATGGCATTGTCGGCCGCCACCGCAAGACGCATCCCTATATCTCCGAGCCGAAATGGGCGGCGGCGGGCGACCTGCACAATCAGGTGTTCGAGACGCCAATCGGACGGATCGCGCTTCTGATCTGCATGGATATCCACTTCGTGGAAACCGCGCGGCTGATGGCGCTCGGCGGCGCGGACGTCATCTGCCACATCTCAAATTGGCTGGCCGAGCGCACGCCGGCGCCATACTGGATCAGCCGCGCCTTCGAGAACGGCTGCTATGTCATCGAGAGCAATCGATGGGGGCTCGAACGTACCGTGCAGTTCAGCGGCGGAAGTTGCGTGATCGCGCCGGACGGGCAGGTGGTGGCCGTGTTCGACAAGGGCGACGGTGTTTTGCTGTCCGAGATCGATCTCGACGCTGCACGCGCGCGCCGCGTGCTCGGCGAAGCCGTGTTCGCGCAGCGGCGGCCGGAGCTCTATCCAGAACTGCTCACCGATACCTTCAGCTGGAATCCGCGCGACTTCTTCGGCCTCTACGGCCACGAGCCCTGGCCAGCTGGAAAGACGTCGCAGGTCAGCGTCGCGCAATTTGCACCTGGCGATGACCTCGGCCAAAATCTCGCGGAAATCACAGCACTCGCGCGCAAGGCCCGCGCCGACGGTGCTGAGCTCGTTGTCTTTCCCGAACTTGCCCTGACGGGACTTGGCGATCCCGCGACATCGGCGCAACCGATACCGGGGCCGGTGACCGACGGCCTTGCTGAGCTTGCAAGGGAACTTGACCTCTACCTGGCCTGCGGCCTGGCCGAACGCGACGGGGATACGCTTTACAACAGCGCCTGCCTGGTTACGCCGGATCGGGATATCTCAGTCTATCGCAAGACGCATCTCACCTCCGACGAGCGAAGCTGGGCCACCGCCGGCGACGGCTGGACCGTCGTCGACACGCCGATCGGCCGCATCGGGCTGCTGATCGGTCACGACGCATCTTTCCCGGAAGCGGGCCGGGTGCTGGCGCTGCGCGGCTGCGATCTCATCGCATGTCCCGCCGCGATCAAGGGGCGCTTCAGTTCGCCGCATAACGGCACGGAGGTCGGGCAGCCAAAGCCGATCCCGACCGGCCCCGATCCGCATCACTGGCATCATTTCCGCGTTCGCGCGGGCGAAAACAACCTTTTCTTCGCCTTCGCCAATGTCGCCGATCCCGGGCGCGGCTATACCGGGTTGAGCGGCGTGTTCGGCCCTGACACATTTGCGTTTCCGCGGCGGGAGGCGATCGTGGCTGGCGGCACGGGCCTTGCAACCGCGCTGGTCGACACCTCAAATCTCGACAGCGTCTATCCGACCAATGTCGTGCGGCGAAAGGATCTGGTTTCGATGCGAATGCCGCACAGCTATCGTGGATTGGTCAAGGCGGCCCCGAACAACTACTGAACCAAGAAAAGGAATCCGACCATGGATCTGGGACTCAAGGGCGCCAAGGTTCTCGTCACGGGAAGCACCAAGGGAATCGGCCGCGCGATCGCCGAGACATTTGCCGCCGAAGGCGCCGACGTCGGCGTGTGCTCCCGCAATCAGGCCGAGGTTGAGAGCACGGTCGCAGCACTCAAGGCCAAGGGCGTCGCGGCCTATGGCGGTGCGGTTGACGTCGCCGACGCGGCCGTGCTGAAGGCCTGGGTCGGCGATATGGCGGCAAAGCTCGGCGGCATCGACGTCGTCGTCGCCAATGTCAGCGCGCTTGCGATCGGGCAGGACGAGGAAAGCTGGGAGAAGGAATTTTCGACCGACATGATGGGCACGGTCCGGCTGGTGAATGCGGCTATGCCCTATCTGGAGAAGAGCGCGGCCGGTGCGATCGTCACGATATCGAGCGTGTCCGGGCGCGAAGTCGATTTCGCCGCCGGTCCCTACGGCACTTTCAAGGCGGCAATCATCCACTACACCCAAGGACTCGCCAATCAGCTCGCGGGGAAGAATATCCGCGCCAACTCGGTTTCCCCCGGCAATACTTATTTCGACGGCGGGGTCTGGAACATGATCAAGGACAACAATCCCGAGCTCTACAAGACGGCGCTGGCGCTCAATCCGACGGGGCGGATGGGAACGCCGCAGGAAATGGCTAACGCCGTTGTGTTTCTCGCCAGCCGCGCGGCCAGCTTCATCACGGGCACAAATCTCGTCGTCGACGGAGCACTCACGCGTGGGGTGCAGTTGTAGGAACTTTGCCTCGCGTTGGACCAATTTGAACCGGCGGCTCACACGCTATTGAGCCGTCGCACCATCTACGCAGAATCTTGACCAGGTGTCGTTCTCGCCGGACCAGGCTTGACCGGCGTTGCCAATGGCCCCGTGACCGGCTTCGTCAGCAGGGAGCCGATCGGCCGCAAATACTTCAAGGGTCCGCATTGCCCCCGGCTTGCCGATCTGTCGGATTGTGAGCTCGTGATCTACGGGCCATAACTCCGTCGTCCCAGGAGGCTCGTCCTGGTTTCCCGGCACCGACTCCGTCAGCCATTCGCGGACATGGACATTCTTGCACGGCCAATGGCACGAGGGCGATGTGCCGATCATGGGGCCGCGCACCCATGGGCTCTGGCTCGGTTCGACCATCGCACGCGAGGCGAAGCTTGCGGCGTGAGAGAGGCCATGTCGACCCCGAACCAGCACGGAAGTTCTGCTGCCGGCTGGCCTTTTGATGGCGCGATCGGACTTGCGAGCCTCTCTGGGACCAGTCAGGATAAGCGCGCTACGGTAAGCAATTCCAAACCGGAAGACGCTGATGCGAACACTCTTTCCATTCTGTGTCGCCCTGGCTTGTTTCTCGGCAGCGATGACCCTGAGCTGGTCCAGCGCGAATGCAGTGTTCTGGCGTGGCCTGACCGCACCAACCGACATTGATTACCACGGCTACACCATCATCAAGGAGCCTCCGCCGAGCCCCTGCCAGTGGATACGGGTCAACGGCTATTACGTCCGCCAATGTGTACGCTAGCTGTTGTCCGTGCTTCATGTGTAGTGCCGGCGAGTGGTCATCTTGGCGCTGTCCGCTATCCAAGGTCGGGAATGGCCGGATTCGGCCGATCGATAGAATAGAGCGCATCGAGATTGGCGGCTGAATAGAGCCCTCGGTCCTCGATTGCGTTCAAGTCCTCGGCGCGTTTCTCTGGGGTCGACAACGCTGTGCATCGTCGGACCATGATGGCTGAGCGCTTGCGAAGCGCCAGCGCGTTGTCGCGCGTCGACCGAACGCAAGCCATTCAGCGAAATGGTTAATCGAGGGAGGAGTACCCCTTTTGCTCCGCATCACCACTCTATGGAGCACGCGAAACCTTCGGAGCAGACCTTATAAATGAGTCCAGTTGGCGCCAGGGGTTTTTCGCCAACGAACGTTCCGATGTCTGTCATCTCCAAGGAAGGGATCCTCCTATGTTGACGTACTATATTGAGGCTCGAGAAGCTTTGAAGCGTTTGCGCACGGACCAGGACGGCGTGGTGTCGTTCGAGTACATCATCGTCGCGGTTTGTATCGTTGGCGCAGTGGGTGCTGTGTTCGGTGGTGGAGCTGGTGGTCAGATCGGGGCGGCACTGACTACTGGTATCACCGCTATCACCACCGCTTTCGCTACGGCAATCGCTGGTTGATACAGCCATTTCGACGCCAGAGGGGGGCAATCCAGGCTGCCCCCCTCTTGAGTGCCCCCCACAAGTTTACCTTCCGCTTTTTTGAGGCGTGCATTTCATGAATTGGATTGCTCCCGCAGCCTCGCTTCTGCAAATCCTGTTGTTGTTCTATGTCGCAACGATCGATGTCGCGACGCGCTTGATCCGAAACGAAATTTGTCTGGCGCTGGCGCTCCTCGGGATCGCCACTCAATTGCCCAACTCGATGCAGATTGCCGAGTCGCTGATAGCAGCCGCGATCCTCTTTCTGCTGCTGTTTGTCCTGTACACGCGCGGTGGAATTGGCGGCGGCGACGTCAAGTTGCTGACTGCGTTGGCGATCGGCTTTCCGCTGACGGGCGTGATTCAGCTGCTGACCGTTACCGTGTTGGCTGGCGGCATTCTCGCCCTGGTGCATCTGCTGATGCGCCTCCTGCCGTATCCCAGGCTAGCGCCCGCCGGCTCGTCACTCATGCGCCGCGTCTACGCGATCGAGCGGTGGCGACATTTGCGACATGCACCGCTGCCTTACGGGGTGGCCATAGCATGCGGTGGCATTTGGACCATTTTCAGTCGAGGACTTTGACATGTCATCCGCGTTACGTCTCTCGATCATCACAGTTCTGTTGCTTGCAACCGCCGCGTTCGGGCTCATTGCCTACAACATGAACCTGCCGAAACAGGTTCCGGTAGCGGTCGCGGAGCAGGGGCCGGCGCCTCCTTCGACGGTCGGGTACTTTGTTGCGGCACGCCCGCTATCGAAAGGTACATTGGCCCGCGATGAAGATTTCGCAGTACGCTCGGCGCCGCCTGAACGTCTTCCAGCGGGGGCGGTTCTCGAAACGCCCGACTCGAAGGCCGGACTTACCGGCTCTCTGGTTCGCAAGTTCGTCGAGGCTGGCAGTCCAATTACCTTGCAGGACGTGTTGCGGCCGCGTGATCGCGGCTTCCTGGCCAGCGTCTTGGCACCGGATAGCCGTGCAATCAGCATCAAGGTTGACGAGGAGTCTGGCGTCTCGGGGCTGATCAGGCCCGGTGATCATGTCGATGTCCTGTTGACCCAAGTGTTCGAGAAGGCAGACCCCGCGCGTCGGGCCCTGAGCGAAGTCGTTCTGGGCAACGTTCGAGTCATTGCGATTGACCAGGAGATTGTGCAAGGCGGGCGAACCGTTAGCTCTTTGGCCGGCAAGCAAGCGCAAACTGTGTCGTTGGAGCTTGCGCCAGACCAGGTCAAGAAGATCACAGTCGCAAAGCAGATCGGAACGATCTCGCTGGCCGTACGGGCAGCAGTCGAGCAGTGGGATACGGCGGACACTGGCGCCATGTCCAGCTGCGATGTGTCGCCGGAAATTGCTCGCCAGAATGCAGTTGCTGGCCGGACTGCAGCGGTAGTCGTTCATGCTGGCGGTCAGGTCAAGCAATACTCAGTCAGGAAAGACTCAGGCGACGGGGACGCTACGGTTAACTGCGATGGGTCGGAAGTCTCCCGCCGGGGTGCGACGATGGTGGTTCAGGCAGGCAAGTTGCTGGAGAAACGTTGATGAGCGTTAACATTGCAGTCGTCAGTTCACCTGAAGAAGCTACATCTGTTGTAGCCCGCAACCGGATCGTCTGTTTTGTAAATGACGAGCTTAGTGCTGCGGCTCTGCGCAAGGGCCTCGAAGGTAGCAACATATCGATCAAGCGTGGCACGATCCGTAATGCCATACGGATGCTCGAAACCGACACCGATATATCCGCGTTGGTGACGGACATCAGCGGCATCGAAGACCCATTTGCTGAGCTGGGACGGTTGGCCGGCGTCTGCCCGCCCGATGTCCGGGTTGCTCTGGTCGGCGAGAGCAGGGAGATTACGTTCTACCGCGAGCTTATGGATCTTGGCCTGACCGAGTATCTGCCAAAGCCGATCACGCGGGACATGGTGCTGGACCAGCTGCGCCCGAAGCTGCTTGGCGATGTGGCCCACAGTCAGCCTGATCGCGGCGGGCATGTGATCTCGATCTGCGGAGCGCAGGGCGGCGCCGGAGCGACGAGTATCGCCATCAACCTCGCCCTGCAGCTGGCCGAGACCACCAAGGCCAAGGTCGCGCTGCTCGACCTTCACCTGCAAGCCGGCGAAACAGCCGTGATGTTGGGTGTTCGGCCTGGGCCAGGGCTCCGTATCGCCTTGGAGAACCCAATGCGGGCGGACACGTTGTTCCTCGAGCGCGCGGCAATTGAGGTCAACGAGCGGGTTTGCCTGATTTCCGCCGATGAGGAGTTGGATGCGCAGCTCGACATCACTGAAGCGGGCGTGAGACACGTGCTCGGTCTGCTCCGCCAACGCTTCAATTACATCGTTGTCGATGTACCGGTCCCATTTCCGCCATCCATCTATCCGGTGATCACTCTTTCTCGTCACGTGCTGGTGCTGCTGGAAGCCGAGGTGACTGGACTTCGCAATGCTCATGCGCTGCGGACCGCTGTCACCAACATCGCCGGCAAGGATCGGGTCTTTACTCTCCTGAACCGCGCCGATCGCCCCGGCGGCCTCCCCAGGGCCGCGATTGTCAAGGCCTTGGGGGCAGAACCAGACATGGTGGTACCCGATCTCGGGAAGGGGATGACCCAGGCGGTCAATCTCGGAATTCCAGCGCTCAAGCACGTATCGGGACTGCGGCGTCACCTCGCCCCGATTGTACGGGAAATCACAGGGCTTGGCGCCGAGCAGAAGGGACGGCTGAGGAGGCTGCTGGGACTATGAAGACCTTTGGTAGGCGCGACGACGATACGCCAGCTCCTTTGCCTGCAGTGACGCCATTGCCTGCGTCGACGCCGAGCTTGCCTGCATCTGCGCCAAGGCACGCGCCTTCGACTCAACGGCCCCTGATGCCGGCCTCGCTCCGCGAGCGGGTCATCGAGCAGATTGATCCGTCGGTTGCCGCAACGGTTTCGCGGGATGTCCTTCGGCGGCAGATCGAGGAAATCATCCATGGAATCGCCAACGAGGAACGACTTGAACTGTCGGGTCGCGAGCAGATTCAGCTAGCGGACGAGATTGCGGACGACATGACCGGCTACGGGCCGTTGCGTCCGCTTCTGCTCGATCAATCGATCAACGATATCATGGTGAACGGTCCGAGTAACGTCTACGTGGAGCGAAGCGGCAGGCTGGAACGAATTGCGGTGCGATTCCGCGACAATGATCACATCGCCTCCGTCGCTCAGAAGATTGCCGCGCAGGTTGGTCGGCGCGTCGACGAGTCCAGCCCTATGGTGGATTGTCGCCTGCTGGATGGCAGCCGCGTCAACATCATCCTCCCGCCGCTGGCGATTCATAGTCCGTGCATCTCCATCCGAAAATTTCCAAGCCTTCGTTTGGATATGGCCGGATTGATCGAAAACGGCTCAATGACCGCGGCCATCGGACAATTGCTGGAGGTCGCCGCCCGGTCTCGGCTCAACGTTCTGGTCTCCGGCGGCACCGGATCCGGTAAGACGACGCTCTTGAATGCGATGAGCCAGTTCATCGATCACAGCGAACGCATTGTCACGATCGAGGATGCGGCAGAATTGCAGCTTCAGCAGCCGCACGTGGTCAGCCTGGAGACCCGGCCTCCCAGTCTCGAAGGCACAGGGCAGGTGACACAGCGCGATCTCTTGTGGAATGCGCTGCGCATGCGTCCTGACCGGATTGTCGTGGGCGAGGTGCGCGGCGCTGAAGCATTTGACATGCTGCAGGCGATGAACACCGGCCATGATGGTTCGATCTCCACGGTGCATGCCAACAGCAGCCGTGATGCCCTGACCCGCATCGAAAACATGGTGCAGATGGGGCAGGTTAATCTACCGTCGCGCGCCATTCGAACTCAGATCGTCGCTGCGCTGGATCTCATTGTGCAGGTCGAACGCATGCGGGACGGACAGCGCCGTATCGTTCAGATCAGCGAGGTAATCGGCCTGGAGGGGGACGTGATCACCACCAATGACATCGCAGCCTTCGAGTACCAGGACGAGGATGTGCATGGGCGGTTATCGGGCACCTACAGGTGCAACCTTGCAACCCCGAAATTCAAAAGCCGTCTTGTCTATTACGGGCTGGATGGAGCTTGGGCCGAGGCGATGAGGCAAATATGATGCCGGAGTCCGTGATCGTCACTGTTCTGGCGCTCGCGATGTGCGCAGCAGCCATTGCGTTGTGGCTCGACGCTCGGGAAAGACGCATCGATCGCCGGCTGGCGGTTGCGCTGCCAGCCTCACATCCAGCCAACCTGCTGTCCATTCGCCGCACGGAGACTGGATCCCAGACTCTGTTCCTCCATCGCCTGGTCAATTACAATCCCGAGATACCGAACATTTGGCATCCGGCCTATGTGCTGCTTGCCGGTGCGTTCGTAGCGGCAGCAATCCTCTATGCGAATTACCAGCTCGGATATTCCATTCTCTACGGGTGCATTGCCGCTGCAATCGCAGCCATCATCGTGACGCGAGGGCTGTTTGGATGGCAGCAACGTCGCGTCGCCCTCCAGCTTTTTCGGCAGCTGCCGGATGCGATCCAGCTGGTGACGAGTACGGTTCGATCGGGTTTGCCCGTGCACGAAGCATTCCGCGCCCTCGCGCGCGAAATGCCGCAACCAACAGCTGGGCAGTTTGCCATCGTATGCAACGAAGTGAATCTGGGGAGGCCTCCGGCGGAAGCTGTCGAAGGTGTCTATCGCCGAACGCAAGTGGCCGAGTATGCGATGTTCGCGGTGACGCTTGCAGTCCAGCTGAAGTCAGGTGGCAGCCTGGCCGAAACCTTGCAGAACCTGGGAGACACTGTGAGGCAACGTGTTGCGCTTGCTGCTCGCGCCAAGGCGCTGGCAGGAGAGGTGATCTTTTCCTCACGAGCGCTAACAATCTCGCCCTTGATTGGAGGCGGGGTACTATACGCGGCCAATCCGCAAACTGTTGATCTCTTGTTCACCGATCCGGTTGGAAACAAGCTGCTCGCTTACGCGGTAGCCTCAGTGCTTGTCGGAGCCTTGGTGATAAGTTGGATGGTCAGAAGGGAAACAACACTATGACTTTTGGCCTCAGTCTGGTGGCCCTCGCAGTGGCAGCTGGGACTGCGACCAGCCTGTTGATTATCCGCGAGATACACATCCGTACTGTGGACGCACGGGTGGCAAACGCCGTGATGGGCGGTGCTGGCGGGGCAGCACCCTTCCAAGACGTGACCGGTTGGTTTTCATGGCTCGGCACGCGGTATCGCCGCTTTTACGCTGAGGAAAATCTGGATCAACTGCGAACGATCCTTCAATCATCAGGTTTTAATCATCGTCGAGCGTTGCCGACCTGGATCGGTGTCAAAGCCGTCGCCATGTTCCTATGCCCAATCATCGCCGGGGGTGTCGCTCAGCTTTCGGGGAAGGCACTGACGGATGTGCTGGTCTTCACGCTCATTGGCGTGATGATCGGAATCTTGGGGCCGCGATTGATACTGGCGGTGCTGAAGCGGCGGTTTGATGCTGCCATTCGGGTAGGCACGCCGGATATGATCGATTTGCTGGTCGTGTGCAGCGAAGCGGGAATGGGCCTGGAGAGCGGGCTCGCTCGCGTCGCGCAAGAAATGAGCGAGACCAATCCCCCTATGGCCCGGGTCCTACACTGCCTTCTTGATGATCTCCGGATACTGCCAAATCGCAGCGACGCATTCGATAAATTAGGGTCTACATCGGATGGGCTTCGCCGATTCGGCACCATGGTCGCTCAAAGCCTGCAATACGGAACGCCGGTGGGCCAGGCTCTGCGGAATATCGCTGTCGACCTCCGGCGAGAACGCATAACCAAGCTTGAAGAAAGAGCACACAAATTGGGCGCCAAGCTGACCATTCCGATGGTGCTGTTCCTGCTTCCAGCCATGTTCGTCGTTTTGGGAGGAAGTCCCATTCTGCACCTCGTGCGTTCGTTCGCCAGCTTCGGTAAATAGCCATGAGCACGGTTGCCCTGTCGAAAGCCTCCTCTTACGACCGGACGATGCAACTGTTCGGCGGCATGTGGTTCATGCTGCTGGCACTTGGCGTCGCCTTCAATATTGGATCATCGGCCGATAAACCTTGGCCGTCGCTTCTGTCGAGTGTTTGCCTTGGTGCCTTCTACGTGCTCCTGGCGCTATTGACGATGACGCGGTCGCCGGCAAAGGCGCAAGCGGATGGCGTCCTCCCAAGAATAGCGGCGTTCGTCGGCACCTATATGCCATGGACGATCGCCTTCTTCGGCAAGACCGACCAGGCGTTACCAAACCTGGCATCCACCGCTTGCGTGTTGGTCGGCATGATCATGATGCTGATCACCATCCGACACCTTGGCAGGTCGTTCAGTCTGGTGCCACAGGCGCGCAATGTGGTGCAAACGGGTCCGTACCGGTGGATCAAGCACCCGCTCTACCTTGCGGAAGAAATCGCGGTGTTGGGAGTCGTGCTGAGAAACCCGACGCCGCTGACGGCGGTCTTGCTTGTCCTGCATATCGGCGTCCAGGTATGCCGAATTCTTTACGAAGAAGACCTGCTTCGGCGCAATTGCCCTGAGTATTCCAGCTACGAGGCATCGCGTTGGAGAGTAGTCCCTTATGTTTGGTGAAAGACTATGCGTGGCCGAATTGTCATGGACAAGGTTCAAATCCCTACTGCGCGGACTCGGCGATCGGAAGTGGTAAGTATCGGTCGAGCCAGGCGCGCGCGTGCCAAGGGGTCTTTCGTCGCGGATCAGCGCGGCGCCGTCGCGTTGGAGAGCATGATCGTCTACGTTTTCTTGGTGTCGTTCCTGCTTGTGCCGCTCGCCGACGTAGCCGCCGCAGGCTTCCAGTTCATCTCCGCGTGGTCGGCGTTGCGCTCCTTCGGGCAGTATGTGCAGTACTATAATCCGCTCGGCCCCGACGGCACGGTGACCTGGAGGCCAGGGCTACAGACAACAGTCGCTGGTCATACGATCGGCAACCTCCAGGTTAAATGCGGAGATGCAGGTGCTGCCTGCTCGCCGAGCAATCTTGATTCTCCCAAGTACATTACATTTTCGACAACCATCACCTTGGCTCCGATTGGGGCGCGCGCGCCTTTTTGGAGGTCGGTGCTGTGTCCGACCACTTGTACGTACACGCTGCCTTACTCAGAACGCTTCCAGTAGGTTGTTTCCATGCGTAATCTGCTCCGTTCCGAACGAGGCGCTGCCGCATTCGCAACGGCCATCGCGCTCGTGCCGCTCATCGGAGTGGTCGCGCTCGGGGCCGAGGCCGGATCGTGGTACGTTACCCGCCAGCATGCGCAGAACGCCGCCGACTCGGCGGCTTACTCGGGTGCATTGCGGCTTTCGTGCACGATCGCTGGCGCGACCTGCGACACGCAATCGGTGGACTATCGCGGCAAGGAATTCGCCGCACAGAATGGGTTCTGCAACTCAAGTCCGCAGGACAACACGCCCTATCCCGGGACCACGTGTGTGTCGAGTCTTCCGACCAGAGTCTCGCGGGCCGTGCAGATCGATATCGGCACCTACAATGCGGGCACGTTCACAACGCCACCTGCAGGCACCGGCAACGCCGTTCGCGCCAGGGTCAGCCAGCAACAACCGGCCTACTTGTCGGCAGTGCTGGGTTTGATGACGGTCAACATCCCGGCCCAAGCCATTGCGCTGGTCCAGCAGCCGACCAAGGCGTGCGCCTTGGCGCTTGGACCTGACTCAGGCGCGCTTAAGCTTGGTGGTAACCTCAGCAACAACGGAACTGGCTGCGCGCTGATGTCGGATACCAGTGTTCAACTTGCCAGCACTCCATCTTTCACCGGTTCGGGATGGGCGGTTTATGGTGTAAGTGGCTGCACCCCCTCAGGCTCCTGCAGCAATGTTAGCGTGCCGCACAACTATTTCATGACGTACGCTAACAATCCGCTCAGCAAACTGGACACCAAATCGTTCAACAGCAGGACTGGCAATACAAGCCCGTCATGCCCCGTTCTGGCGGATGGGTGGAAGCATTGCGCGCCGAATAGCGCGGGGAGTGGAGCTTACGGTAATTTCACGGTGCAGAACAACGACAAGTACATTTTGGACCCGGGAACATATTTCTTTTACAATGCAACCATAAAGGTCACCGGCGGACAACTGAAAGGAACAGGCGTAACCCTGGTATTGCTCGGTGACTCGCAGCTTACCATCAACGGGGGTACGGTTGATCTCTCCGCACCTGCCACGAACAGTTTCTCGTCTGATCTGAATGGCGTCCTGATTGATGATCAGGCTCCGAGCAAGACCAGCAACAAGGTCACCATCAACGGCGGTGGTCTCGTTAGCCTGGGCGGGGCCATGTACTTCCCCAAGGTCGACGTTAGCTGGAGCGGAAACACCGCCAGTACCAATACGACCTGTTCACAAGTGATCGCGAAAACGCTCGACATGAGCGGTGGCGGCTACCTGAGCACGCAAGGGTGTGACCCGGCCACCATCGTTTACACCCAAGTTGTCGCTTTGGTGCAATGATGCGAAAGCTCGACAATCGCGGTGTTGCAGCCTTCGAATTCATCCTCGTGTTCGTGCCGCTCTTCACTTTGATGTTCATCATCATCGATCTCGGACGCTATGCCATCACGATGCAATCCCTACGGACGCTGGCGAGCGCCGGCGCACGGGCGGTCATGATTAGCTGCTACACGCCTGACGTGGTCCAAAGCCCGCCGCAGTCGCCGGCGGGCTGCACCGGGGATCCCCTGTCCTCGACGGCTAAGCAGAACGCGGCGCCATTCCTGTATTTCGGCCATCTCACGCCGACGCTGACCGTGGGGGCCAGCGACAACAGTTTGACTGTTACAGCTTCTCAAGCACGCTTCACTATGCTGATGCCGATATGGGGCACGTCACTCAATGCGCCGAGCGCGTCCACAAGTATTCCGTTCTAGCGCACTCCCGAGCATCACCGATGAACACCCGTCCAGCCCCTGGCGATGGCGATTCCAATGATGCCGGATGCGAAGCCAAGACAAATGCCATCATGAGAAGTGCGATCGTGACGGCATCATTGGCGCAGGCCGTCGTGAATATGGCAGCATACCTTACGTGTATTGGTCGGCATCGCGGCGTGGCCGCGCCGGTCGAGTTGGCTACGTGCGTGGGCATGGAACTGTGCCAGAGCTATGGAACTCCGCCAGAGCTATCTGCGCCTGGCCAAGCGAATCTCCAAGCGCGACTCGACGTCGTTCGACTGCGGGGGCGACGACGGGAACTCATACCCGAGCGGTTGTGCTGCGGGATTGTTCCGAACGGGCAGAACGGGCAGAGAGAATGATGCTCGCTGGCAACATTGGGAAGTTTTCTTTGCCGCCTGCGGCAATGCGGTAAGCGTCTCTTCTTGCAAGCAGGCTGTATGAGGGACGATGATCTCGGAAACACGAAGTAACGAATTGTAGTGGGACGGAATGTAAGCTCTGCGACGTGGTGCGCGGAGGAGAATTGTTGGGGACATCGAGCACGTAGATTTGCGGGGATAGCCGTGAGTCGCAGCGGGGGGACTCGAATGGGTGGCGCTGGCGTTTCGGGTAAAAGGGTAGGGAGGCTTCTCGCCACGGGTGTGATGGCTCTTGGCGCGGCGGTGGCCTTGTTTGGGTCCGCCGACCGCGCGGAGGCTGCAGACCGGCGGGGTTCCTCCAGCGGCGTCTTTGTCAGCGAAATGAACGACGTCCAGCGGGTCAGGGTGGTCGTCAACAAGTCGCGCACCTTCAAGGTCGATACCGCTTTTGCGACCATCATCGCGGGCTCGCCTGACATCGTCGATGTGAAGTCGCTGAGCGACCACATGATCTATGTCCAGGGCAAGCAGACCGGCACCACCAACGTCATTCTGTTCGACAGCTCGATGAAGCAGATCGGGGTCCTCGACGTCGAGGTCGTGATCGATACCGGCAATTTGCAGCAGAACATCCGGACCGGCACCGGCATGCAGGGTGTTCGCGTCTCCGCCTCCGAGGGCCAGGTGGTGCTCAGCGGGACCGCCGTTGACGCGGTTGCGGCCGAGCGGGCCATGGCAATTGCCACCAGCACCGTTGCCAAAGGAGGCACTGTCGTCAACGCGATGAGCGTCGCGGCGCCGCAGCAGGTGATGCTGGAGGTGCGCTTCCTTGAGGTCAGCCGGGAGGCCGGTCGAAACCTCGGCGTCAACCTTTATGCGGCGAATGCCAATGGGACCAATGTCGGGAATACGGGACTTGGTGGTGCAACTAGCGCGACGGGTCGACGGCCGATCGGTGGTCTTAACACGGTCGAAAACCCAGTTGGTAATACTGGCGGTACGCCTGTCGGTGCTTCCCCGACCGGCAGTCTTCCGATACTCGGAACGCTGGGGACGCTCCTTGGGACCGCGGGCGGTGTAGCACCGGCCCCGTTCGGAAGTTTGTTGACCAGTCTCATTCGAACCAGCAACGGCGGCTCGGTGGACCTGCTGATCTCTGCATTGGAAACCAAGGGATTGGCGCGCCGGCTGGCGGAGCCAAACTTGACCACGCTGTCTGGCGATGCCGCCCGCTTCCTCGCCGGCGGTGAATTTCCAGTGCCGATCCCGACCACGACGACGAACGGCTTTCCCACTGTCACCATCGACTACAAGAAGTTCGGTGTCGAGCTGGCCTTCGTGCCCACGGTGCTCTCTCGCGGCGTGATCAATCTTCGGGTCGAGCCGTCGGTCAGCGAGCTGGATTTCGCCAATGCGGTGACGATTCAGGGGACGACGGTTCCAGCGTTGACCCGCCGCGACGCGCGCACCACCGTCGAATTGCGCGACGGCCAGAGTTTTGCCATCGCCGGCCTGCTTCAGACCCGCAACCGGCAGGACGTTTCGCAATTGCCCTGGATCGGCTCGGTGCCCGTGCTTGGAACCTTGTTCAGCAGCAAGTCCTACCAGCAGGAGGAAACGGATCTCGTCATCATCGTCACGCCGCGCCTGGTTGCGCCGGCCGTGCCCGGTCAGCAACTGGCGTCTCCGCTCGACTCCCGCCTTCCGGCCAACGACGTCGATTTCTTCCTCAATGGCCAGATGGAAGTCCGCAAGCGCTACGATGACTACGTCAATTCCGGTGGTGACGTGAAGGGCCCGTACGGCCACATCATCGCTCCTGAGCTCAGGACGCCCGTTCCGCCCCCGGCGGCCGCTGCCAACCAGCCGGTCGTAAAGACCCTCAACTAGGAGCGAGAGATGACCAAGAGGTATCTGGTTCTGTTCGCGCCTTTGCTGCTCGGGGGATGTTACGGCCTCGCCGGTCATGACGAGGTGGACCGCTACTTCCAGCGTTCCAACACCATCACGATGACCGCCGGCGATGCCAAGGAGGTCAACGCGGTCACACATACGATCCATCCATGGCCACGAAACGTCGGTGACCGAAGGATCGCGTACGACGCTCGGCGCGTTGGCGCCGCCGTGACGCGTTATGGCAATACTCAGCGGCCGGTCGATCAGCTTCCCGATATCGGGCCGGCGACGGAAGCGATGGGCCAGCGGCCCCCCGTTACCCAGAATGTCAACGTAACCGGAATGGGCGCTGGGTCGACGAGTGGAATATCGGTGCCGGTCGGCGGCGCGGCGAGCAAGTGAAGGAGCCGAGGGGGCCATAGCTTTGAGTGATCTGACGAAGATATTTCAATGAGTGCGCTGGGCCAAACGGGGACAAGAGTTGTGCGGCGCATCATCTTAATGCTGACTTGTTGCTGTTTGGGGGCAGGCCTTGCGGGGTGTGACTACACGCTGAGGGAGGCTGCGATCGTGGCTCCCGTCGATCCGCCGGGCGGGGACCCCGTGCAGGAACCGACCGACGTCAAATATTATCCGTCCGACGAGCCGGTGCGGCTGGGACTGGAGCATTTCAACCGCGGCAGCTACGGGCTATCCCAGCGCTACTTCAAGGACGCTGTCGAGAAATCACCGAAGGACCTGACGGCCTGGATTGGGCTTGCGGCAAGCTACGACCGCCTGCGTCGTTTTGACTTGGCTGATCAGGCCTATGCCCAGGCGATTCGGCTGGGGGGCGAGACCGTCCAAATCCTGAATGATCAGGGGTATTCGTACATGCTGCGCGGCAATCTCAGTGCGGCGCGACGGAAGTTCGAGAAGGCTTATTCGCTCGATCCAGGTAACCCGGTTATCGCCAATAACCTTGAGCTTCTCAATGGTAGCCGTCGATTCATCGAAAGGCCGCCGAATAATCAGCCATAGGTGGAATAACTACGAGCAAAGATCTGATGCTTGTCGGATATGCACGCTGACGTGCGTTGGAAGGCATGCCATGCGCCGGGTATGAGCCAGTTGCACGTGGCACGAGCCGCCTCTCATTAATTGGGCCCGATCACAACATCGGCGTAACGGCTGCCGATGCGGGTAATGACGATGACGCCGTTGCGGATGGTAAATCTCGCGCCGAGTAGTTTGCGGACCTTCTCCGTGATCGGAGAAGGGAACGGGATTGTTTCTCCCGTGACGGGATCGCCGACCTTGATCGACTCAGTCGCGGAGCCCGCAACTGGGGCGGGCTTGATATAGTCGCGGATCAGCTGAATCTCTTCGCGCGATAGGACGAGAACAGCCTGGTCGGGGCGATTCTCGGCCGGCGGCTTGGGGGCTTCGGTGCCTGGCTTGTCACGTGCCTCATTGGCGCTTGCGATCTGATCGAGCCTGGCTACGCGTAGCTTGAGCGCGATGATTTCGCGTTGCAGTGTGGCGATCTCTGCTTTGAGCGCCGTGGCCTGCATCAAGACAATGGTCGCGCAAACGCAACTCACGATGACGAGAACGCTCAGCAACGCGAGCAGCCAGCGCTCGATGTTTCCCATCGACCCTCCGGTTGCCTCGGGGAGTTGATCGCGCTGGAGGTGCCCGCGCCAGATGCGGCGTCCACGCTGTGTCCAATTCGCAATTTCTGTCCCACGTCCGGACTCCTCCTGCCCGGAACCGAAGTGCGCGGACGACAGGGCAGGGGGCCCCTGGGGCGGGTGAATTATGGGCGCACTGTTACCATGATCGGTGCGTGGCTGCGGCTCTCGGTCCTCGGCGACGTGATCGTCCGCCAGGGGATGAGCGGCGGCGCGCGGATGAGTGCGGGACGGATCATCCTCCATCTGGTGATTAGGCCGGCCCGTATCCGTTCTCGATGGAGCCATCTATCAACTTCAGCGGTTGTTCCGCCCGGAGCATCAAATGAGGCGGTTGTTTTGCACACTGCGCGTTTACCGGCCGACGCCGCCAGATCTGCAAATCATTCCAGCATGGGACGTGGGCGTAAACCGTGCCGATAAGCGAGCCCTATGTCAATTGAGGAAAAGGGCAGCAGCATCGAATCGGGATATCCGCAGATGGTCTCAGTCGCGCCAGCGCCTGGGCGCGGGGCCGCGCACGACGGTTCATCCTACAGACGCCAGACGTCGCCTTATAGAAGGCAGCGGCAAATGCGACGCCCAGCGAGTCGATCGAGGCCTCGTAATAACTGTGTCTGTCAAACCAACCCGGACGAGGCCTCATCTTGAGGTTTGATCCGAGATTGGGAGAATCGGTCTCTGGTTCCCGTTTCGCGTTCGCGAACCCGTGAGGAGACTTCATTCGCCCCGCCAAGACGAAACAAATGACGTCGGATTGAAACCACTTTCCAGCAACCTCGAAGTCAGGGAAACACATTGCCGGTCTAGTGTTTACGATCGTTCTAACTGGGAGAGCCAGCAATGCGGTCTCACCAAAATCTAGTCGCGCCAGTCATCATTCTGTGCTGCTCGGCTTTGAGCATCGCCACTCTTGTGATGGTCGGAGCGTGGTGACTCCTTGGCCACACATACATGCGTGAAGAATTCACATCTCTTGCTTTTTTGGCGGTTACGCTCGCGGGCGTCGCTCTGCTCGGCTCCGGTCTGCTCGCACTGGTAATCGTGGGGTAGAGCGCGGCCCTCGACCAGCGCCGCGGCGCTGTCGTGATAGAACGCCGAAATGCCGAGGATGCGCGTCGGTTCAGAACAGCGTGTAGATGAACGGTGCGACCACGGAGCCCTTCGTCAGTACGGTAAGGCCGCCGAATACCACCATCATGATCAGGATCGGCATCAGCCAGAAGTTCTTCCGCGCCCCCGCATGAAGCGCCAGAGTTCGACCAGAAGATCCATCATCAGAACTGGTCTCTCATCGTTTCCGGTGCCGGCCCCGGCGTGCGCGCAATCCAATTGCTCTCGGCGTCGGGCTCACGCTTCAACCGCAAGAGGTCTCTGTTGCGCAGCCGCATGACGAGGCCGGTCGGCAAAATTGTACCGTAAAAGAGAAGGCCCATGACGATTGGGTTGACGATCCTGTGCAGCAGCAAGCCGAGTTTCGTCCAGAGACGGTTTAGCGGATGCAACAAGGACGGCCTGCTCCAGGCGACGGCGAGAAGCAGCCCTGCGGCGGACAGAGTCCATGGCCACAGCCGCCCGTGATGCCGGCCGTTCAGGAGGCTTAAGAAAGCTGCGCACCAGCCATCACCAAGCCGAAACTCCGATTCGAACCCGGACTCGGTACCTCGTCGCGGACGAAACTTTCGTGGATTGCTTGCGGCATCGTGGCTGGCCAAGCATCAATGGATAATCCAAGCTGCCCTATCAGGTGTCTGGACGGGGGTGCTGCCCGTTTGCTCGCTTCCTTTGAACGTCAGGAATCTATTGATCGAGAGCAATCACAGTTCCGAAGTTGATGCATCTATTGAGTCACTTGGAGTTCATTTAGGAGATTTTCAATGAAGCCATGGTTTCGCCTCCTCGGACAGGGGGCGTTGCTCTTCATTACCTGGGGCGCGATTTTCGAGATCGGGCTGCGGCTGCAACAGTATTTTGGGCCTCTGTTCGATTTGGAGATGGCGAGTGTCAATCTGAACTGGGAATCCAACGTCCTGAACCATAAGCCGGCTCCGGAAAGCCAGAACCTCTGCATTTACGGCGACCTGACTGGCTTCAGCTACCAGAGGCGCTATGACGAGAACGGTGTCAGGGTAATCGACGACAAGGCTCTACTCGAGGGGTGTAGGAAGCCGCTTTCGGTCTTGTTTCTCGGCGATTCCTTCATGGAAGGCTATGACGACGCGAACACGCTCCCGTATCACGTTGCAAAATATATCAAGAAGGAACGCGGGGTCTGTCTGAAGACGCACAATGCTGGATACACGTCCTATTCTCCGGCAATCTTCGTCCCCCAGGCGAAGAAGCTGCTGCCTATTGTGCATCCCGATTACATCGTTGTGGACGTGGACGAGACTGATCTCTACGACGACTTCGCACGATATCGTAAGTTGATTGTCCGCAACGAGCGCGGACAGAATGTTGGCGTCAAGGCTTCACCCATCGGACACGAATGCAGCGTCGGTCTGATGGAGGCTCGCGAGCATCCACTGTATCTGATGCGGTTCGCGGCGAAAGGTTGGCTCTCCTTCGTACATATGCCGGCGGTGATCAAGAAGAACCGACCGGATGATCTCGTTCTCTTCGGCTATTCGCAGGACCACGGCGCCGATCTCGAGCGGAGATATGCAGAACCGCTCTCGACTTTCCAGCAGAACCTGCATGAGCTGGCTGACATCCTGAAGGATTACACCGGGGACGGGAGCCGGGTGCTCTTCATCTTTCATCCTCATCTTGAGCACTTGAAGCCCGACGCTGAAGGGCACGTCTGGAACGATCTCGTCAGCTCTACTGTCGAGAAGATGTGCATCGACAATGGCTTTCTTTTCTTCAATGCCACCGAGCCGTTGAAGCGGCGGTTCGGATCGCGGCCCGAGGAGTTCTATTGGCCGGGCGATATGCATTTTAGCTTTGAGGGATTGGAGGAATATTCCAATGCAGTCGCAGCTTTCATGGCCTCGGACATGTTCAAGCGAAGGACGAGTGCGCTTGATAATGGCGACCAATCTCAGACCGGCACAGGGCTCGACGCACGCTCTGCGGACCAACTGGAATGAAAAGTCCCGGCTCGAAATTCTCAGAGCGATCCGTAGCGAGCGCATGGGATCTCAGGCCTGCAAGCGCGAGCCGGCCTTCACGTGATGTTGAAGCGCTGGACCATTCGCGCTGACGACGGATGTAGCATCGCGTTGTTTCATCACGCTTGATCGGCATGGCCCTTTCTTGCCTGCCACCAATTTCATTTCAATTGAACATGAGGCGCGTTCAGGCGAATGATATTCGCGCACCGCTGGATGATCAGCGGGAGGTGCATCTTCGCAGGTTATCCGAAATGGATGAGGTTAACATATTGAAATATAAAGACTATCTCTTTTCCGTGGCGCCCATGATGGATTGGAACGAGAGTTCAAGATTCTCAGTTAGTTAGAAGGCGACGTGTGCACCGGGAGATCAAGAGAAATCTTGTGAGCACCAATCTAAGCAAGTGTCTGAAGCGGGATTTGTTGGCGCGAAGTCGGGCGACGCAAATATTCTTGAGAGCTGAGCAGAGACGCCAGCGCAGAACGAGCCGACCTCAGTTGTTGGATGCGGAGAAGGTGAGCCTATGCCGGCAAATCGCTCTTCGCCGGTCCCTCTCATGCTACGACTTTCTCCCTGGAACGAACGCAGGCAGTGGGAGTGACCCGACGTGATTGAACAGGAATACGACACGATCATCGTCGGCGGAGGTTCCGCTGGAGCGACGCTGGCCGCGCGCCTTAGTGAGGACCCGGCGCATCGCGTGCTGCTGCTCGAGGCCGGGCAAGATCTGCGCACCGCGACCACGCCGGAACACATCCGCATTCCGAACCCGATGCGCGCCATCGACGATGACGACTTCCGCTGGTCGAGGCTCCTGGCGCGACGCACCGAGCGGCAGCCGCCGCTGTTGCTCTGGCGCGGCCGTGCCATGGGTGGCAGCTCCACAATCAACGGCCAGATCGCGATCCGCGCCGTGCCCGACGATCTCGACCGCTGGGCGGCCGCGGGCTGCACGGGGTGGTCGTGGGACGAGATGCTGCCCCATTTCTGCAAGCTCGAGACCGACAAGAATTTCGCCGACGCGCCCTATCACGGCGATCGTGGTCCGATCCCGGTGTATCGAGCTCCGATCCCGGATTGGGGCAATGTCGACCGGGCGTTGCGTTCGTCCGCGCTCGCCCTCGGCTATGGCTGGTGTGAGGACCACAACGCGCCGACCGGAACTGGCGTCTCGCCCTATGCCAT
Organism: Bradyrhizobium sp. cf659; assembly: GCF_900113725.1. Taxonomy (NCBI): domain Bacteria; kingdom Pseudomonadati; phylum Pseudomonadota; class Alphaproteobacteria; order Hyphomicrobiales; family Nitrobacteraceae; genus Bradyrhizobium; species Bradyrhizobium sp. cf659. The sequence continues at coordinate 1,598,915 of NZ_FOQJ01000001.1, read as the reverse complement.
CAATAGCGACGCCGGGCTGCGGACCTCCACAAATGACGGCTATCTGGAGCCGGCGCGCGGCCGCGCCAACCTCGACATCGTCGGTCATGCTCTGGTCGACACCATCGCCTTCGAAGGCAACCGGCTGCACGCCAGCGGCGTCCGGGTCCGCGTGAATGGCCAATCCTTTACGCCCCGCGCGGCGCGTGAGGTGATCCTCTGCGCCGGCGCCATCCATTCGCCGGCCATCCTGCAACGCTCCGGCATCGGGCCCGTCGCCCTGTTGGAGACGCTCGGCGTCCCGATTCGCGCGGACTTACCAGTGGGCGAGAACCTGCTCGACCATCCGATTGTGAACGCACTGCTGCATTTGCGCGAAGGCAGCCAGGTGAGCACGCTGATGCACCGGCACACCAATTGCTGCCTGCGCTACTCGTCCGGCCTCGCAGGCGCCGGCGACAACGACATGATCATGATCGCCGGCAATCTCGCCCGCTCCCAGCAATCGATGGCTGATGTGGCGCTGGGACGCATCGCCGTCTCCGTCTATCAGGCCTTCAGTCAGGGCTATGTCCGCATCACCACGACCGACCCCGACGTCGATCCGACGGTCGAGGAGCGCATGCTGTCTGACTCCCGCGATCTGGTGCGCCTGCGCGACGGCGTTCGCCGCCTGCGCGATATCTGCCTGCAACCTGGAGTGACCGATATCGCTCACCGCGTTGATTATGGCGCCAGCGGTCGCCCTATGGACGAGCCGCTCAGCGACGCGGAACTGGATGACTGGCTGTTTGCTGAGTGCAGCGACGCGCAGCATGCGAGCGGCACGTGCCGCATGGGCGCACCGGACGACGCTCGCTCGGTCGTCGATCACGAATGCAGGGTGATCGGTTGCACGGGGTTGCGCGTGATCGACGCCTCGATCATGCCGGAGGTGCCGCGCGCTAACACCCATTTGACCACGGTCGCCATTGCTGAGCGCATGGCGGATTGGTTGAAGGGGACGAGGTAAGAGGCAATGCCACCCGACCGCCGATAGACCGCTGCCCCCCGCAGAACGCGCGCCGGATCTAGACGGAACTCAGCAGGATGCTGGTCTCGCTGTTGAGGACGCCATCGATGGTGCGGACCTCGCGCAGCACGCGGTCGAAATCGGCAAGGCTCTCGGCGCGGATCTCGGCGATCAGGTCCCAGGTGCCGTTGGTGGTGTGCAGGGAGTGCAACTCGGGCAAGCCCCCCAATTGCCGGATCACCGCGGCAGTGGATTTGCCGGTAACCTCGATCATCATGATCGCTCGGATAGCCCTGACGTCATGGTCTTGCCGGAAGCGCACGGTGAAGCCGAGCACGGCCCCGGTCGCGATGAGCCGGTCGAGCCGGCTCTGAACCGTCGCGCGCGAGATGCCGAGAATTGCCGCAAGTTTCGAGATCGGCGCGCGGCCATCCTCGCGCAGCACGGAAACCAGCCTGTGATCGAGTTCGTCGAGAACGTGCATGAGCAATCTGCTAGTTTATGCTATTCAATTTGTTCAGTTTAGCACCTCAAAGCGAACTTGTTAGCAGTTTATAGCGCAAATTGCTCTGATCTAAGTTTCCTGAACGACAGGATTCGTGCAGGAGGCTCTACAGATGGTTCGGTATGTCGGCGTCGGGAACATGGTCCGGCTGATCGCCGCGGTTGGATTTGAGCCGTACCTGATCGGTCTCGCCGGCTATGTCGAGGAGGATTTCCGGCGCTGGAACGCCTTCGAGAAAGTCCCGCGAGTCGCCAGCCACTCCCGCGACGGCGTGATCGAGCTGATGCCGACGAGTGACGGCGAGTTCTACGGCTTCAAATATGTCAACGGCCATCCGAGGAACACGCGCACCGGTCTGCAAACGGTGACCGCCTTCGGCGTGCTGTCGGATGTCGAGACCGGCTATCCGTGTCTACTGTCGGAGATGACGATCACGACCGCATTGCGCACCGCCGCGACGTCGGCCGTCGCGGCGAAATATCTCGCCCGTGAGGACGCCGAGGTGATGGCGATTATCGGGCTCGGCTCACAGTCGGAGTTTCAGGCGCTCGCCTTCAAGGCGGTGAATGGCATCCGGCGGCTGCGCGTCTTCGACATCGACCCAACCGCCACCGGGAAGTTCAAGGCCAACCTGGCACCGCACGGCTTCGAGATCGAGGTGACCGCAAGTGCCGGGGCGGCCGTTCTCGGGGCCGATATCATCACGACCGTGACCGCCGACAAGCAGAGGGCGACGGTCCTCTCCGACAACATGGTCGGAGCCGGCGTCCATATCAACGCAGTCGGCGGCGATTGCCCCGGCAAGACCGAATTGCAGCGCGCGATCCTTCTGCGCGCCGATGTCTTCGTTGAGCTGACGGAGCAGACCCGGATTGAGGGTGAGATCCAGCAGATGGCGCCCGATTTTCCTGTAACTGAGCTGTGGCGGGTCATCGTCGGTGAAGCGACGGGGCGCCGTTCGCCGGACCAGATCACGATCTTCGATTCCGTCGGCTTCGCGACCGAGGATTTTTCGGCGCTGCGCTACCTGCGCGATCTCGTCGAGGGGACGGACTACTATGAGGAGATCGATCTCCTGACCGAGCCGAAAGACCCGCGCAATCTGTTTGGCCTGCTCAACCTTGCGGCTCTGCAGCCGCGCAAGGTGCCGCAAGCGTGCTGATCATGCAGAAGCTCTCGGTGCAGGCGCCGCGTGGCGTCGTGATGATCCGCCCGCATCATTTCAGCCCCAATACGGCCACGGCCGAGGACAACGTCTTCCAGGCTACCGATGCGGGCCGCACCGCCGCCGCGATCGCCGCTGCCGCCCATGCGGAGGTGACGCGGGCCGCCGAGGCCTTGGAAGCAGCCGGTGTCGCGGTGCATCTGTTCGAGGATGAGGGGCGCGGGACGCCCGATTCCGTCTTCCCCAACAACTGGTTCTCGACCCATTCGGGCGGCCATGTCGCGCTCTATCCGATGTTCTCGCCGAGCCGGCGCAGGGAGCGCCGACAGGACGTGATCGAGATGCTGAAGCAGCGCTATCGGGTACAGGACGTGATCGATTATTCCGGGCTGGAGCAGGACGGCCTCTATCTCGAAGGCACCGGCGCGATGGTGCTCGACCATATCGAACGCGTCGCTTATGCCGCCCGTTCAAATCGTACCAACGAAGTCGCGCTGGAACGCTTCTGCACGCATTTCAACTTCGAGCCGGTGGTGTTCGATGCGGTGGATGCCATGGGGCGGCCGATCTACCACACCAACGTGCTGATGTGTGTCGGCACCGACTTCTGCCTGATCGGGCTCGACACGATCCGCGATTCGGCGCGGCGCGCCGAGATCGCCGGGCGGCTCGCCGGAACGGGGCGCGCCGTGATCGACCTCAGCCATGAGCAGATCGGCGAATTCGCCGGCAACGCGATCGAACTGCAAGGCAAGGACGGGCGGATCGTGGCCATGTCGGCGCGGGCCCTGAAGGCCCTGCGGCCGCAACAGGTCGCGACGCTGGAAGGATTGGCGACCATTCTGCCGATCGAGGTTCCGACCATCGAGCTTGCAGGAGGTTCGGTGCGGTGCATGCTCGCCGGAATCCATCTGGCTGCGCGCAATCTTGCGTTGAGCTCTGCCTGGAACGGATGGCGAGCGTAGTACCACGCCAACCTGCTGCCGCGGACTCGTCGTGGCGAGGCGCGCATACCATTCTGGACAGGGACCATTGGCGCGGGCGACAATATCGACCCCAAGCCAGCCTGGATCGAGGCGATCGTGTTCCGGAATCTGCCACTAGCCACTTTGCGTACGTTCGATGCGGCCGCGCGCCATCAGAGTCTGGCGAAGGCGTCGCAGGAGCTTAATCTGACCGATAGCGCCGTCAGCCATCAACTCAGGCGGCTGGAGGAGGCGCTCGGTGTCAATCTCTTCGAGAAGGCCGGGCGCGGCGTGGCGCTGACGGATGCCGGGCGCGTCTTCGCCCGCTCCGTCGCAGCGGCGCTGCACGACATTGCCCGCACTGCTCACAGCCTGGCGGATGCGGCTCAGGTCGGTGGTCGGCTGACCATCGCCTGCCCGCCGATGTTCGCGAGCAAATGGCTGGCGAAGAACATTGCCGCCTTCTGCGACGACCATCCGGCCATCGAATGTCAGATCAAGCTCGCTGACAATGACCACGTCGTCGATGTGCCCGATGCCGATCTTGGCATTCAGTTCGGCAGCGGGTCGTGGCCGGCCAAATGGTCGACGCTGCTGGAAACGGTGGCGATAGCCCCGGCCTGCAGCCCCTTGCTGTTCCGCCGCGCTGGTCACGCCTTCACCAGGCCGTCGGATCTGCGCGACGTTATCCTGCTTCACCAGGACGACGGAGCCGAGTGGCGACGCTGGCTGGCGGCCGAAGGAGACCACGCCTTCGAATCCTATCGGCGCCATCTCTATTGCAGCGATCTCAGTATCGCGATTGACTTGGCAGCTGAAGGGGCAGGCGTGGTCCTGGTCAGTGATACCCTGTCGGCCTCGCTTGTTGCGGACGGATTATTGCTGCGCCCCTTCGCCGGGACCATTCTGGCGACCGGCGGCTGGTATGTGCTCTGCGACGACTACAAGCTCGAACGTTCGAACACCCGGCTCTTCCTGCACTGGCTGCTGGCACGCTTCGGCAAGGCGTTGACGCTTCCCTCCGCCGTTGAGACCGAGGGGGATGGAGAGGCGTGAGTCTCAGCTCTTGGCCTGGGACAGCCCGTAGAGCAGGCTCAGGATCAGCGAGGCGCCAGTCGAGCCGGTGATGTTGCGTGGGTCGAAGGGCGGCGAGATTTCCACGAGGTCGGCACCGATGAGCTTGCCGCTCGCCCCGATCTTGCGCATGGCGTATTGCACGTCGTGCGCGTCGAGGCCGAATGGGTTCGGTGCGGCGGTGCCGGGGGCCTGCGAGTGGTCGAGCACGTCGATATCGACCGAGAGGTAAATGGCGTCGGTGCCATCGCCGGCGATGCGCAGGGCCTGGTCGACCACCGCAGCAATGCCGCGCTCGCGCACTTCGAGGCCCGAGATCACCGTCACCCCCATCTCCTTTGCATAGTCGTCGAGTTGAGGAGAATTGGTGAACTCGGCCATGCCAATCTGCACGAGATTGCGGCCGCTGAGCAGCGTACCCGGCATCTCCAGCGTCTTGCGGAAGGGGACCCCGCTCGATTCCGCACCGAGATGCGCCTTGCGCAGATCGTGATGAGCGTCGAAATGGATGACGCCAAGCTTCTTGCCCGGTCCCATCGCCTCGATGACGCCGCGGAGATTCGGGAAGGCGATCGAATGGTCGCCGCCGAGCATCACCGGCACAATGCCCTTGGCGGCAAGCGTCCGCACTGTCTGGGTGATACGCTTGAAGGTGCTCTCCATGTCGGTCAGCACGACCTGTATGTCACCGATATCAGCAGCGCGGAACGCGGTCATAGCGCGGCGGTCGCGGCTCGAATAGGTGGTGAAATACATCAGCGCCTGGCGCACCGCGTCGGGCCCATGGCGTGAGCCGCTCCGCACGACCGAGGCGCCGTCATAGGGCACGCCGACGATCGCGCAATCGAGGTTGAGCGTACCGTCCCAGGTCAGCCAGGCCCCGGCCCGGTGCTCGGCGACATCGCCCTTCATCGTGTTGACGACGAGGCCGGGGGGGAGAAGGTCGAGTGTGGTCAAGGCGCGCTCCTTCATATCGGCTGTGGGCCGATTAAAGGCACGCTCCCGATGTGAGGTGAAGTGAAGGATACTCACGCATTGCCTGAGCTAATTTCATGGATTGGGGCGCTGCTCAGCGATTAGGCTCGGCGATACTGTTTTATACATGAATTCAGATCATGCATCTGCTGATGAATGATCAATTGCCCCCGGCCGCGACCTCTTGCTTGATGACCCCCGGAAAGCTGCCGGAGCCGCGCAGAGATCGTGCGCTTCGGGATCGCTTCAGACAGGGGATGCGAATGCTCCGTGGGCAGCACGGATCGGCTCGGAACGAGGATGCGCAGGACGCCCCGTTGCGTCTCCTGCGAGGCTCGCATGTGTTCGCGCCAGCCGAGCTTGGCGCGCAGGATATCCTGATCGGTGGCGGTCGCATCCTGACGGTCGGTGCCGATCTGTCGGCCGCGGCGGCGCTTGCCGGCCTCGTCCGTGTGGAGACATTGCCGCCGGGGCGGCTGATCCCGGGCCTGATCGATCAGCATGTCCATTTCATCGGCGGCGGCGAGGGCGACGGGCCGGATGCGCGCATGCCTGAACTCGGCTTCGAGGCTTTTGTCTCCGCGGGTATCACCACGGCGGTTGGCTTGCTCGGCAGCGAAATCGAGGCCAAGACGCTGCCGCTGCTGTTGCGCAAGGCGCACGAGCTTGATCGCGCAGGGCTCACGACCTTCATCTATACCGGCGCGATGGCGCTGCCGGCGCCGTTCCTGACGCAGAGCGTGCGGTCCGACATCATGCTGGTCGACAAGGTGATCGGCGCCAAGAGCGCGATCGCCGAGCGCGCGTTTCCCAATCTCGACTTCGCAGCCTTCGCAACGCTTGCGGGCAGCCTTGTGCAGGCGAAGGCGATGAGCGGCAAAGCCTCTGTGCTGCATCTGCATGTCGGCCGGCTGGCGAACGGGCTGGCGCCGTTGTTCGACCTCGTCGAGAAGATTGATTTCCCGCCGTCCCAGGCCGTGCCGACGCATGTCAACCGCGCGCCGGACGTCTCGCCCGTCTTCGAGCAGGGGGTCCGCTTCGCCAAAGCGGGCGGCACGATCGACTTCACCTGCTGTCTGGGCCCGCGCGACGGCCTGCCTGCGGGAGTTGATCCGGTCGAAGCGGTCCTTCGCGCGCTCGAGGCCGGCGTTCCGGCCGAACGGATCACGCTGTCATCAGATGCAGGGGTGGCGGTGCCGGATGGCCGGGGCGGCTTTCGCGCCGTCTCGCCCGCGATCCTGTTTCGCGATCTGCTGCGGCTGACGACAGAAGGTGGCCTCAACTGGCCGCAGGCGCTGGCTTTCGTCACCGTCAACGTTGCCCGCGTTCTCGGGCTCTCCGACCGCAAGGGAGCGATCGCGCCCGGCATGGACGCCGATCTCGCACTCGTTGGAGCGGACGGGCGTGTCGTCTGGACGATGGCTGCCGGCCGCGTCGTCTTCGACGCCAGAACGATCACTCGCGAAACGGTACACTGAGAGGAGAGGGGATGAACATGATGACGCTATCCAAGCTATCCTGGCGCGGTCTCGCTGCCGTCGCTGCGACGCTCGCCGCCTGCGGTGGTGCATACGCGCAGCAGAAGCAGGTCAAGGTGATGACCTTTGGCTCCACCTGGGAGCGTGTGCTCAAACCGCTCGCACCAGCCTTCAAAGAGGAAACCGGCATCGAGATCGTTCCGGTCATCGAGAACAGCTCGGCCGAAGGACTGGCGAAGTTGCAGGCCTCCCGCCAGAATCCCGGCGTTGACGTCTGGTTCACCGGCGAGGCGATCGCCATGCGCGCGGCGACCGACAAGGGCCTCTTCCTGCCGCTGCCGGTCGACAAGCTGCCCAATCTCGCCAAGCTCATTCCTGGTTCGCACAACGATATGTTCGTCGCCTACTGGTATTTCCCGACGGCAATCGTCTATCGGCCCGATCTGGTGCCGGGTGGCAAGGTCACCGCCTGGAGCGATATCTTCCAGCCTGCCTTCAAGAATGCCATCGCGCTGCCGGCGCCGACCGTCTATCCCGGTCGCACCATCCTGATCGCCTCGCTACTGAACGGCGGTTCGATCGACAATGTGAAGCCGGGCATTGAGTTCCTCGGCAAGATGCGCGACCACGTTGCCATGTTCAATTCCTCGGACACCAACGCGCGCCGGGCGCTGGCGCGCGGCGAGATCATGGCGATGATCGGATCGCCTTCCGCAGTCAAGGAGCTTGCGGACCAGAACATCTCTGTCGCCATGGTCAGCCCCAAGCCGACGCCGCTGATCTTTGAGGGCATGATGATGGTCAACAATGGCAACGCCGACGCCGCGGCCATTTTCATCAACCGTTCGCTGGCCGCGGACTGGCAGAAGCACATGACCGATATCTACAACCTCGGTCCGGTCAACAAGGACGTCACGCCGGCCGAGGCATTGGTCAAGGTCTTGCCGACACCCGAGAACGCAGTCACCTTCGACGAGGCCAAGATCAATCAGCGCCTCGGTGAATGGACCGAGGAGTTCAACAAGGCGGTGGCCAAGTAGCGGTCCTGCAAGGGTCATGAACAAAGAGCGTCTCGCGTGATGAACAGGGGATCATCCTGCCGGCTGGAAGTCGACCGCATCGCCAAGGCGTATGGCGAAGTCAAAGCCGTCGAGTGCGTTTCGCTTTCGGTCGAGCCGGGCGAGGTTCTCGCTTTGCTCGGGCCTTCGGGTTGCGGCAAGACGACCCTGCTGCAGTCGATTGCCGGCTTCGTCGCTCCCGACAGCGGTGACATCCGGCTCGATGGCGCCTCGATTCTCTCGACACCTCCAGAGAAGCGCCGCACGGCGATGCTGTTCCAGCAATACGCACTGTTTCCGCACATGAGCGTGCGCGAAAATGTCGGCTTTGGCCTACGTATGGCCCGCGTGCCGAAGGCCGAAGCCTCCAGGCGTATCGAGCAGGCGCTGGGGCTCGTGCGTATCGCGCAACTGGCGGGGCGGCGGCCGGGGCAGCTCTCCGGCGGCCAGCGCCAGCGCGTCGCACTGGCGCGCGCCGTCGTCACCGAACCGCGCCTGCTGCTGCTCGACGAGCCGCTCGGCGCGCTCGACCAGAATTTGCGCGAGGAGATGCAGGTCGAGCTGCGCAAGCTGCAGCGAAATCTCGGTCTGACCACGGTCATGGTCACCCACGACCAGCGCGAGGCGATCGTGCTGTCGGATCGCATCGCGGTCATGAAGGAAGGGTGTCTCGAGCAGATCGGCACGCCGCTGGAGATCCACGACCATCCACAAACACGCTATGTCGCGACCTTCACGGGCGTGGAGAATCTGCTGCCTGGGCGTTTTCTCGGCGGTGATACGGTCGAGCTGAGCGGCAGGAAGATATCCGGCGTCAAGGCGGCGGCGACCGCGGCCGGCGCCGCCACGCTGGCGATCCGGTCGGAGGCAATCAGCGTTCTTTTGCCCGGGCAGGGCGACATCGACGGCGTGATCGGCTTCGTCCAGATGCTCGGTGCTTCGGTGCGCTATGAAGTGGCGATTGCGGGCGACGCGACGGTGACCGTGACGGAGGTGCGCCGTGACGCGCCTCCGTTCGAGCCCGGCGTCGCCGTCTCGCTCAGGTTCGCCGCCAGCCGCTGCACGGTGCTGGCATCATGAGCCGCGGCACATTCCTGCTCGCGCTGCCGGCAATGTCCGTGTTGGCGCTTTTCATGATCGTATTGCTGTCCTTTGCCAGTGTCAGCCTGATGGTGCTCGATCCCGGTGGCGCCGTCTTCCACGGGCCGCCGACGCTGGCGAACTACGGCAAGCTGCTGGTATCAGAAGGCGCCTGGCGCGCCGTCCTGACCACACTGCGGCTCTCGTTCGAAATCACCGTGTTGACGGTCCTGTTCGGATATCCGCTGGCGCGGGTGCTGGCGCGTTCACATTCGCAGACGCTGCGTCGCGTCATCCTGTTCTGTCTGGTCGCGACCTTCCTCTCCGGCGGCGTGACGCGCGCCTATGCCTGGCTGATCATCCTCGGCAATCAGGGGCTGATCAATCAGGGGCTACGGGCCGTCGGGCTGCCGCGCGTGGCGCTGATCAACAACGAATTCGCGGTCGTCGTCTCGGTACTGAACTTCGTGCTACCTTTCTTCGTGCTGACGCTGTTCGGCGCGCTGCGCACGATTCCCGAGACGTTGGAACATGCTGCGCGCAATCTCGGCGCGTCGCGCTGGCGCAGCTTCGTCACAGTTACGCTGCCGCTGTCCTTGCCGGGTCTTGCGGCGGCGACCTCGCTGTGCTTCGCACTCTCGCTGGGTGCCTTCCTCTTCCCGCAGATGTTGGGCGGCGGGCGCGTTCAAGTCCTGGCAACGGCGATCTACGACCGCATCCAGGCCAGCTATGATGTTCCCTCGGCGGCTGCGCTGGCGGTGTTATTTTTCCTGCTCGTGCTGCTGATGCTTGCGGTCGTCGGCGGCATACGGCGTGTCGTTGCGATCCGTTTTGCGGGAGAGGCGACATGAAGCCCGCCATTGTCGACCATGCGCGGTCCGTTTCTCCGGTGGTAACAGGGCTCGGGCTTGTGACGCTCGGCTTCGTGCTGTTGCCGCTGCCCTTCATCGTCCTCTATGCGCTGAGCAGGAACAATTACACGCTGTTCTCGGCCCAGGGATTTACCCTGCAATGGTTCCAGCGCTTCTTCGAGAACGACCGCTTCATGGCGGCGCTGCAGAATTCGCTGGCGGTGTCTGTCATCACCACGGCGGTGGCGCTGCTCATTGCCGCTCCAACCGCGATCGTCGCCGTCCGGCACCGCTTCCGCGGCCGCGATCTCATGATGGCGCTGATCTCGGCGCCTTTGCTGGTGCCGGGCGTCATCACCGGTACCGCTGCCCTCAGCTTTGTCGCACAGATCGGGATCGGGCCGGGCTTCGGGCCGATCACGGTGGCGATGATCTGCTTCACGCTGCCGCTGGTGCTGCGGCCGCTGGTCGCCAATCTATCGGGGCTGGACCCGGACCTCGAAAAGGCGGCGCGCAATCTTGGCGCGAGCCCGCTTGCGGCGTTCTGGTCCGTGACCATGCCGCAGCTTGCGCCGGGTCTCGTCGCCGGCGGCACTTTCGCCTTCGTCGAGGCGATGGACAATTTCTCGATCACCGTCTTCCTGACCAGCATCACCACGACGACGCTGCCGGTCGAAGCCTACAGCTATATCCGCGACATCGACGACCCGACCGTCGCCGCGATGGCGACCTTGCTGATCCTGATGAGTATCGGGGTGGTGTTTGCGATCGAATGGCTGCTTGGGCTCGATCGCTTTCTCGATATGTCGTGAGGCGGCGGAATGAATGCGGCAACGAAAGCTAACGTGACGAGAAGGGGGACTACCATGCCATCGATCCGGAGCGCGCTTTGTCTGGCCCTCGGCGCCGCCGTCGCGACTGTTCTGGCCTGCGCCACCACGCAGGCTCAGGATCTTGCCGCCCGCGTGCCGGCGAAGATCAAGGAGGCTGGCAAGCTCGTCGTCGGCACGAGCGCGACTTATCCGCCGCTCGAATTCAAGGACCCTGCGACGCTCACCTTGAAGGGGCTCGATATCGACCTGACCGAGGAGATCGGCAGGCGTCTCGGCCTCAAGGTTGAATGGAGCGAGCAGTCCTTCGACCAGCTCATCAACTCGCTCGATACCGGCCGTATCGATATGGGCGCGTCCGGCATGACCGACATTCCGAGCCGGCGCGGCAAGACCGATTTTGTCGACTATTTCTCGACCGGCACCCAGCTCTTCACCATGCCGGCCGTCGGCGGCGAGTTGAAGACGATCGAGGACGTCTGCGGCAAGCCGGTCTCGGTCAACCGCAACGGCATCTTCTATATCCGCTTGCAGGACTTCAACCAGAAGACCTGTATCGCCAAGGGCCTGCCCGAAGTCAAATACGTCCTGGTCGACAAGACGGCGGATGCGCGCCTGCAGCTGCTGCAGGGCCGCGCTGTGGCGGCCGCCATCGGCGTCGATGCGATCCGCTATCTTAATGAGAGCAAGGACTCGCCCGATCGTGGTAAATACGCGCTGATCGGTGAGGCGATCGCGGTCGACTTTGCCGGTTTCGGTTTCGCGAAGCCCAACACGGCGCTGCGCGACCTCGTGGCTGATGCGGTCGACGCGATGATCAAGGACGGCTCCTACGGCAGGATCTTCGCGAAATGGGAGATGCCCTACGCCATGGTCAAGCAGACGATGATCAACGCCGAGCCACGCAATCAATAGGCATTGCCTGAGGATCATCGCATGCGCCCGGAGACCGCACACCCCGCCGCCGCGACGCTGGCCGCCTTCTACGCGAGGCTGCGCGCCGAGGATCTGCCGGCCGAGACCGTCCATGCGGTGCGGCGTCACGTGCTTGACACGCTCGGTGCCGCGCTTGCAGGTGTTCGCCAACCCGAACCGGAGGCCGTTTTTGCGACGACCCGCATTGCCTATGGCGACGGCGGTGCCGCGTTTCTCTGGGGCCGGGCGGAGACCGCTGCGCCCGCGGCGGCTGCCCTCGTCAACGGCACGGCGGCGCATGCGCTCGAACTTGACGATGCCAGCGGCTGCGACCACAGCGGTGCAGTGGTGGTGCCGGCCCTGCTGGCGGCGTTGCCGCTGGCCGCCGGTGCGGGCGAGGACGATCTCATTACGGGCGTCGTGACCGGCTATGATTTGGGCCGACGCATGCTCGAAGCGTCCGGAGGTTACGACGCGCACAACAATGCCGGTTGGCATTCCACGGGCACCTGCGGTGTCTTCGGTGCGGCAGCCGCAGTTGCCCGTCTGCTCGGCTGCGACGAGGCCACAACCCGCAATGCGTTGGGAATCGCTGGTTCCTTTGCCTCAGGTACATGGGCCTTCATGAGCGAGGGCGCCATGACAAAGCGGCTCCACCCTGGCCATGCGGCCGCGTCGGGCGTGCTGGCCGTGCTGCTCGCGCGTTCAGGGATGGCGGGACCGGCCGAGATCCTGGATGCGCCCTGGGGTGGTTTCCTGTCGACCTATGCCGGCGACAAGGCCGACTGGCCCGCGCTGACGACCGGTTTCGGCAAGGACTGGCGCATCCACCGTTCCTCGATCAAACCCTACGCCTCCTGTCGCGGGACCCATTCCGCCGTGGACGCAATGCTGAGGTTCCGGCGCGAAGGCGCGTCGGCAGAAAATCTGGCAGCGATCCGCGTCAACGTGCACCCGACCATCGTGCGCATGTGCGGGGCGACGCAGGTGTCGAGCCTGCTCGATGCCCAGATGAGCCTGCCGTATGCGGTCTCCGTCGCACTGGTGCATGGCGGCGCCGACTTGCCGATGTTCAGCGAAGCGGTGCGGCGCGATCATGTCGTGCTTGAACAGGCGCGTCGGGTCGAGGTCGCGGAAAGCGTGGAGCCCATGAGCAACGTCGCAGCCGAGCTAGTGCTCGAATTCAAGGATGGCGGGCAGCGTCGGTTGCGCATCGATGTCCCGCTTGGTTCCGCCACCAATCCTCTTCCGGATGATGGGGTGATTGCCAAATACAGATCCCTGGCCACCCCGATCATCGGGCCGGAGGCCGCGAGCCGGCTCGAAGACGCCGTGCTGGGCCTCGGCAAAGGCGTGCGGCCGAATGAGATCCTGCAACCGCTGCGTCTGCCGGCGCGCTGACATCAGGCACGATTTTCGCGACGCCGGCGCTGGCCGGTGGACCGACATAATGGAGCAAGACCCATGACCAAAGCCTCGGACTATCGCGGCTTCCGCACCGCAGGTGCTCGGCTGACCGAAGAGCCGCTTGGCCATCTCGACTTCCATCGTTCGAGTTTGCTCGGTGAGTCCGTGCATGCGATCCACGCCTTCGACAAGGCACACGCACTGATGCTGAGTGAGGAGGGTATTTTGCCGCGCAAGGCCGGCATCGCGATGCTGAAGGCCTTCCGTGAGATGGAGCAGCGCGGCGTCGAGGCGGCGCGCGCCGAGGCCGATGGCGGTATGCATTCCGGCGAGCACTATCTCACCAAGACGCTGGGCGAGGAGATCGGCGGGCGGCTCCATCTCGGCCGCAGCTCGGGTGATCTGATCGAGGTGGCGCGACGCATCACCTTCCGCGGCCATGTTCAACGCATGCTGGCGGGGCTGATCGCGCTGCGCGGTACGTTGCTCGACCTTGCGGAACAGCATCGCGAGACGGTGATGCCGGGCTACACCCATGGCCAGCACGCCCAGCCCACGACCTTCGCGCACTGGCTCACGATGTTCGAGGAGGTCTTTGCTCGCGATACGCAGCGGCTGCTGTCCTTCCATCTGCGTGTCAACCGGTCGCCGGCCGGGGCCGCGATCATGACCGGCTCCGACTTTCCGCTGAACCGCCAGCGCGTTTCGGACCTGCTCGGCTTCGATTCCCCGCTCTCGCACACAATGGATGCCATTCTCAGCCACGATCTGGAAATGGAATATGCCGGTGTGCTCGCCGTTCTCGCACAGAATGTCGGCCGATTGGCCGACGATCTCTTCATCTGGTCGACGATGGAATTCGACATGATCGAGCTGCCCGACCGCTACTGCGGCACGAGTTCGATCATGCCCCAGAAAAAGAACCCCGACGGGCTGGAAGATATCAAGGGCGTCGCTGCGCAATCGCTCGGCATTGTGGCGACCGTGATGATGGCCGAGAAGGGACCCACGGGCTTCCCGATCATGGAGCGCCGTAACAGCCAGGCGATCCTCTGGGACATGGGTCGGGCGCTCGGCATCCGCCTGGAGACGTTGTCGTCATTGATGCGTGACCTCAAGGTCAAGGTCGGTCGGATGCGTGAGCTTGCCGGCGCCAACTGGGCGCAGGTCACTGACCTTGCCGCAGCGCTCGTCCGCGAGAGCGGCATCGACTGGCGGAACTCGCACCAGATCGTCAGCGTGTTCGTGCGCCGCAACATCGCCGCCGGCATCCGACCGGACAAGGCGACATCAGCCTCGCTGGACGAGGCGGCCGCCGAACTTGGTGTCGCGGCGCCGGGGCTCCCGGCGGACGTCTTTTCGGATGCCATGGACCCCGCAGCGTTCGTACGCCGCCGCAGACTCCTGGGTGGGCCGGCTCCCGAAGCGATCAGCCGTGAAGTAGGCACGGCGCGCGGTAAGCTCGATGCAGATGCGAAACTGCTCGACGGCTTGGAAAATCAGGTCGAACGGGCTCATGAGGCGCTGGAGACTGCCATTTCCGCTTTCATCGCCGGTTGAATCGTCCGCCACGTCATTCCACGCGGCCAGTGTGGGGGGGGCGTCGAGTGATCCATGCCTCTACTTGAAACCCTAGTGTCAACTTCTCGAGTTTCGACGCGGGCTACCGATCATTTGCGCTCGTTCGACCACCATTGCCTGAGATGGCCCAAACTAGCCCATGATGGATAGGACGGAGAGTTCAAAGTATTCAATTTGTTAGAAGGCGGCGTGTGCACAACGTGTGCACCGGGAGATCAAGAAAAATTCATTGAGAGCAAGTGTGGGCGGTCGTTGTCTGGAGTGATGTAGGGCCGGCAGCGCCGAGGACGGCCTAGCGAAGTTGGGTCACCAGCAGAGCTCAGTGTTCGGCTGACAGCGAGGAGCGCTGCGGATTGCATTGTTGACAAAAAATGGTGTCGAGGGTTCGAGTCGCTCTCCCGCTACGCCCCGCCATGATTTCCTACACCGATCTTACGATGTTGTACTCCTGGCGGTAGCGGTTGGAGCGCTGGACGCGATCGGAAACCCAGTGCCTATTTGAAAACCTCATTAGCGCGGGCGAGGAGAATCGGCGACAAGGTTCATCGCCAGCTTGAAAAGCGTCGGTCGCTCGAACGAAAGCTTGCTGACTTTCGCTCCTTTGAGAATCGCGTCCAGCAGTGAGGCCTGACGGTCTCGGGGTTTCTGAAGTAGGTAGTTGCTGCGCCGCGAGTGCCGAAGTCGCGCGGCGGCGTGGTGATCGTCGTCGGCGGTGTCGCCCGCGTTCTGCGCCACCGGGGCGCCGGCGCCTGTCATCGTGGCGTCGCCGGCGATCGCCAAGCTTTGGTGGAGGTTCGTCGTGAAACATGAGCGTCTTGATCACGCTCATCGTCATTGCGTCCTCGCGTTTCGGTTCGGCCGACCGGCTGATCCGGCCCAGCAACCGGCGGTTAGTCAGGTCCGCGCCGGGGGGGCGAGCGTCGTATGCAACGTTGCATCTGGCCGGCGCGCCCCCATCGCACAGTTTTGGCACAATTTCCGCCGTGCTACTTTCCCGCGCCTGTCGTCAGGCCACTCACAATATAGCGCTCAAGAAAGATGCCGACCAGGACGAGCGGGGCGATTGCCGCCGTCGACAGCGCCGCCATCGACCACCAGTTGATGCCTTGCGAGCCGGTTTGGCTCGCCACCATCACCGGCAGCGTCTTCGCATCCGTGCTGGTGAGGAGGGCCGCGAAGAAATATTCATTCCAGCACAGCACCAGCGACAGGATGAAAGCGGCGACCATCCCGGGCACTGCAAGCGGCAGGATGATGCGCAGGAACGCACCCCAGGTCGACAGTCCATCGACGAAGGCGGCTTCATCGAGCTCGATCGGGATCGCGTTGAACTGGTCGCGCATGATCCAGATGACGATGGGCAGGACCGAGAGCGTATAGAGCAGGATCAGGCCGAAGCGGGTGTCGAGCAGCGCGAGCGCCTTGTAGAGCACCAGGAAGGGCAGGGCGAGCACGACCGGCGGCAGGATCAGTTGCGACATGAAGAAGAACAGGATGTCGTCGTTGCGCATCCAGGCGAATTTGTAGCGGAAGCGGCTGAGGCCATAGGCGGCGAGCGAACCGAGGATCAATGCGAGCAGGGACGCGCCGACCGAGGTGATGATGCTATTGACGAACCGGCTCGTGAACTCCGCGCGGGCGGTCGAGGTGCCGAACAGCGTGTCTGGCGACAGCCCGAGCGAGCGCCACCCCTTCCAGTCCGGCTGGAAATCGACCCATGGGATCAGATGCGCCTGCGTGACGTCGACTGCCGATTTGAACGACGTCGTCACCGTCCAGTAAATCGGGAACAGGCAAATGAACGTCCAGAACAGGAGCGCGGCATAGACCAGCACGCGGCCAAGCATCCGCTTGGCGCGCGGGGCGGCGGGATGCCGCCGGACGGGCTTCAATGCCAATGTTGACACGCGCGTGAACTCCTTGGTTCTAGACGACTTTCTGCGTCCAACGCTTGGACAAGCGCAGGAGCAGCGTCAGGAGGACGATGATCAGCGCCAGATAGACCATGGCGAGTGCCGTGCCGTATCCGACATTGGAGCGGTCGCGGTACACGCGATAGATGAAACTCGACACGGTGTCGGTGGCGCCCCCGGGCCCGCCGGCCGTCACGTTGATCACGATGTCGGCAAGCTTCAGCTTGAAGATAATGCGGATGATGAGGACAGTGATGCTGACCGGCAGCATGATCGGAAAGGTGACGTGCCGGAACGACTGCCAGCCGTTGGCGCCATCGACCTTGGCGGCCTCCTGCACCTCCCGCGGCATCGCCTGGAGGCCGGCGAGCAGGATGATCATGATGAAGGGGATCGACACCCAGGCGTCCATCGCCTGGATGGTCAAGCGCGCCATCCAAGACGAAGCGAAGAACGCCGGGTTCTCCCATCCGAGATAGCGCGCCAGCGTCGCAGCGGGCCCGAAGCGAAATTCGAGGAGCGACTTGCCGATCATCCAGCTCACCGCGACCGGGCTCAGCATCATCGGCAGCAGGAACACGATGCGGAAGAATTTTCGTGCGCGGATATCGGCGCTGAGCAGGAGCGCGAGGCCGAACGCGATCGCGTACTCGCCGAGGACTGCGGCCGCGTAGAAGCACATGTTGCCCAGCGCGTTCCAGTAATAGGTGTCGTTGAACATCCCGACGAGATTGTCGAAGCCGCTGAAACGCGGGCCTTCGACCGAGCTGAGATTCCAATCGAGCGAGGCAATATAGATCCCGAAGATGGTCGGGAAGATCACCACCGCAATGGTGAAGAACACCGCCGGCAGCAGGAACAGCGCGCGCTGGCCGCGCTCGCCGCGGATCAGTACTTGGGCGACGGCGAAGGCGACGGCCCAGACGAGATAGGCGATGAGGATCGGTCGCCAATCGGAGAACCCGGCCGCGGTCGCACCGGTCGTATGCAGGATCTCGACGAGGAGCACGAGCAGGAAGCCGAGCGACGCCAGCGCGACAAGCGCGCGGCCGGCGGCCTTCCGCCGGGCCGGCGCGCGTGCTACCGCGGACTGGTGGTGTAGGTCGTCGGTCACGGGAGCTGAATTCTGCATGGCAATCGAACTCTCCCGATCCTGTATGACCAGCCGACCCGCCGGGCAAGTTTTCGGCTGGCACCGCGAGAGCGTCGCCAGCCGAGGATCTTCGTAATGCTCATGCGGCTACACGCCGAGCGAGGCCTTGTAGAGTCCAATCTGCCGCTCGCGGCCGATCTGGTCGGTTAGCTTCTCCCAGGCGGCGGCGATGTTGTTCGCGCCGGTCTGCGCGTCGACCTTGCCGGCAAAAATCTTCGTCAGCTCATCCTCCGCGATGCTGTAGTACTGGAAGATGCCGGGGATACGCGGCTCGACCGCCCGGTTCGGATGATTGTAGGAGCCAAGCTGCGAGTTGAGGTAGGAGGTGATGTATTTGCGGTCATAGCCCGCGGCCACCCATTCATCGAACTGGAAGTGGCTGGTGCGGTGGGCCTGGAAGCCCGACGGATACATCACCATCCACAGCGACAGATCCTTGCCGCCGAGATGCGCAGCCGCGCTCCAGGCGGCCTTGTGCTTCTTCTCGTCGCCATTGACCCTGGCCATCACATAGACGCCCCAGCCGAGATAGGCGCAGTTCGGCGCGTGGTTCGGACCGCTCGCGAGCTTGTCCCACTGTCCGGTCTTGGAATTATAGACATCGTCCGATCCCGGCAGGATGTCGAAGCCGACGATATCGCCGATGACCGAGGTGTCGCTCGCCTTGGCGACCTGGCCGATGTCGCCCCACCAGGGGATCATCGAGCCGATGCCGGCGAGAAATTGTTGAAAGCCGGTGGTGTTCGGATCGGCGTTGAGCTGGTCGGCCGGCTCGAACGGCAGCGCGTCAATGACGTCCTGGATAGCGCGCACCCAGGCCGGATTGTTGATGCGCGGCTTCATCGTGTCGATGTCGAACAGCCAAGCCTTGTCGTCGGGATGTTTGGCGTAGGCAGAGGCTCGGCTGCCGAGGAAATAGAAGCCGAAGCCGCCCCAGGGCTTTGGCGCATCGAGATAGCCGAACGTGTTCTGGTTCTTGATCTTCTTGCCTTTGAGGAACTTTGTCACCGCTTGGACCTGCTGCCAGGTTTTCGGAACGCCCCATTCGCCCGTGTTGCCGGCGTCCTTCCAGGCCTTGGCAAGGGCAGCGTCGGAGAAGACGTCGGTGCGGTAGTTGAAGTTGTGGCAGTCGCCGTCGATGGTGACGCGATAGGTCTTGCCGTTCCAGGTTCCGACCGGCGGCTTCAGATAGTCGACATAGTCATCGATATCGATTTGCTTTTTGACCCAGTCCGGCATCTCCGATGCGAGGCCCTTGCCACAGACATCGCCCTCGAACGGCGCGCCCATCTCGAGGATGTCGAAATCGACCGTGCTCGTCGCGATCGCCTGCTGAAGCCGTGGGTTGTAGTCGGCTTGAGCGAGATCGATCCAGGAGATTTTCGCGCCCGTATAAGCCTCCCACGGCTTGAGGAAGCCGCGGAACAGGAGATTATGCAGGTTCTGATTGTTGAGTCCCATGAAGGAGAGCTCGACGCCCTTGAATTCACCTTCCTTGATGCTCGCTTTGGTCGGGCCGAGGCAGAGTTCACCGACCTTTTGCCAGTCGGCGTCCGTGGGTGCGCCCTTGCCGACACCCGGAACTTGCGTGATCTGCGCACGTAGGTTGGCTTGCGCCAATGCGAGCTCCGAGAACGTGCCGAGTGCGCCGCTGGTGCCGAGTGCAGCGGCACTCGCCGCGCCTCTTAGCACCGTCCGCCGGTTCGGCTGGAATGCGGAATGCTGATCGTGATCGTGCTGTTTCACCGCGATACCCTCCCGTTTTCTACCTTCTTTGAGTGACCTTCTTTTGTGAAGTCCACTTCGCCCATGCACCTCGATGACGTGACACTCGGCGAACTGTCGCGTCGTGGCGATGGCGGCAGAGGCCGGTTCGAGTATGCAACGGCACATATCAAAGTCAACGAATGCGCGTGATCTTGAGGCCGAGCGTGCCGTCGATGCGTGAACGATGAGCGCAGTCTTCGCAATGCCGCGCTGCAAGATGACTGAGGCTGCGCAGCGCCGATCACCGTCGCGGTGACCGTGAATGAGCAGGTTCCGCGAGCGCGACATCATCTCGACGTCGTATTTATGTCAGACGCTTCGTGTAGCCGCGTCGTCCAGACGGTTTGAGGTGTTCACCTCAAGCCACATCGGGCGGGATGACGCCCTTCTTGAAGATGAAGCAACCATAGAAGCGCCGCTCTCCGGTCTGGATCACGCAATAGGATCTCTTCGCAAGCTCGTAGAATGCAAAGCGCTCGACTGAGGCCATCGGAAAAGATCGGCCCTGCGCCGCATCGAGTTCGGCCTGGACCTCGCTCTGCACAGGCGGAATTTCGTTTGGCTGGCCGACGATCTCCATACGGGATGCCGGCTTGTCCACGAAGCTGTCGAGCGGCAGCACCGACAGGATCGCGCGCGCGGCGTGGCTCGCGGTGACGTTGTCGATGCGCAACAGCCGCCCCAGCACAGTCTGACGCGCGACCGCGTCGGCCGGAAAATTCGTGTCGCAGAGCACGAGATCGTCGCCATGCCCCATGGACCGCAGTGCATAGAGAACATCGGCATTCAAAAGCGGATCGATCGATTTCAGCATGCGGCGTCTCCCTTGACGAGATCGGGCTTCTCGCTTTGATTGACTATCCAACGTTGCGGAGCCGTCGTCCATATATGTCGCAATGAGCCCTTAGCAGTATTCTTGACCGCCTCAGCTAGTACACCATAAACCGGCATGCTGTCGGAATGGCCATTGATAAATCGCAGAAATCATACGCCTCTTAATCGGCGGGTCCCATGTTCGAGCCTGCGCCCACCGGATCTGTGAGGGAGGCATCGAGCGATCGACGCCTCTACTCGACTCTACTCGGTAGCTTTCGAAGCCGTAGTTTGATCGCGAACAAAAGGTGGCATCTGGCGGACTATCAAAGCGCAACCAAGCCACTTGCGCTGCGCGCCGATAAGAAAACAGGGCCTCCGAAATAGTGGGTCTAGCGATGCAGCTGTCCAGCAAACTGTCATCTGCTGACCAATCGTCGGAGCAGTAGCGCTCACTCATTTGATGTTGCGGTGATCATGCATCCGTAGTTGGCTAATGTGGGACGCTTGAAGAAGATCTCGTGAGCTGCCCATGCTGGCTTCTCCCTGGGAGCCGGCGACCACGGGGGCTGGCTGCGAGTTCGCCTCCGCCGCCGGTTCCGTGGCCCAATTGTTGATCACCGATCCTGGTGCACTGCAGTCTGTGAATTGTCGGAATAGGCGTTGAGAACGCGAAGGAAACGCGAAGACTTGCTGATCGCTCCTTAACGATGGAGCTCGGCAGAGAGTTCAGTCGCCAACCGGACCAATTCGTTGGTCGACCTAAGGCCAAGCTTATGCCTCACAACCGCGGTATCGTTGGCGACCGTTCCGTAGGAAACACTGATCAGTTTTGCGATCTCGGAAAAGCCCCTGCCGGAGGCGAGGAGGTGAAGAATCTTCGATTCTCTTGGGCTGACTTGCGCAAGCCGGTTTGCTGCAATCGCCGGATCAGCCAATGCTGGCGTTTGAATGGCACGCAATGACGGAAAGTGCCGCCTTTCCGGACTTCACGAATTGCAAGAACTAGGTTGTTGGGGTCTCCCGATTTGGAAACGTACCCCTTGACGCCGATGTCGATCGCGGTTGCCGCGAATACAGGATCGTCCTTGATGCTAAACATCACGATGCGCGCTTCGGCATCTCTTCCAAAGATCTGTCGAGCGAGCTCCATGCCGGAGACAGATGGCAGGTTAACGTCTATGACGCAGACCTCAGGAGGTCCGGCAATGGCAATAAGGGACGCCAATCCACTTGCCGCATCTGCCGCTCCTGTGACAATGAATCCGGCCTCGTCGGCAAACAAGGCCTGGCAAGCAGCCATGATGATGGGATGATCGTCGACGATCAGTACTCGCATCAGAGCTCCGTGCGTCGATATTGGTGGCCTAGACGATGTTGCAGTAACGCGCATCGCAGGCGGACATTACCGCCGGATTACGACCGCGAGGCTCGCGCGGCCTCAACGTGCTAAAGGGATGCCGAGAATGATTGCTCTCACCATGCGTTGAAGTTGGTGACGAGTTGCTTATCCAAGGACAAGCTTTCCATGCCACTTGAAAGCAAAATACCGCTTCGGTTATGGTGTCCACTCCCGGGCATGTTTCGTTTGTGGTGCAAGAAGTGCCCGATCTCGTGCGCCATTACACCAATGAACGCTTCGCCAAGATCGAACACGGGTGGATTACCTTGGTCAACAACCACGAATACCTGCTCATCAGGCGGATACTCCCCAGCCGCCTCAGTATCCATTGCATCATAATCACCGACGAGAAAGCAGGTGAGATCGGCGCCGCGCCTCTTCAATGGTACGATATCCTTTCGAAAAACATCCCGCGAGATTTTTGGTGCTAAGGCTTTCTGGACCGTAATCCATTTGGCATCGACCAGCGTGAAAATGATGTTCGTCTGAGCCCCGAAGACCCAGTTCAGCCTGGTGAGGAATCAGGGCACGTCATCCGGCGTCCATTTCGTGGCGTTGATGACGTTGCCTGACTGATCGAGGTGCTTGAGGAATCTGAACGCGATCGTGAAGTCTTTGCGCTGCAGAATGGCGACCTCCAACTTGATGGCCGTGTTGCCGCGCGCGGCTTTGAGTTCCGGAATACCGACACCTTTGGCAACGACCTTGAGGCCGCGCGCACTGCCATCCAATCGCGCGGTGCCATACAGCGCTGTACGCAGGCGCAGCAATTGATCATCGCGCTCCTGGCTTTTTTGCTTTCCATAGCGGCTGTTGATGTATTCCTGAGCGACGCGTTCGACTTGCTCGAAGCGCACATCCTCAACCTGTAACCGGTTGCGATCATACGATAGATGAACGTCCTTGCTGTCGCGCAGGCAGACCAAGTTGAAGCCTCCCCGAGGAACGATCATGAAGCTTTGCGCCGCGTACACACCGGAATCCTGCAAGAACTGAGCGAAGCTTGCCATAGCTTTCCCAAACCTTAAATCACGATAGTGTCGCGCCCGGACCACCGCGCCCGGGATAACCATCCGTGATCATTGCTCGCCGGTTGAGCCAGCAACATACTGGAAATTAGCCATGCGGGGCAATGTGCTGGCGTCGATTTTGCGGTCTGGACTTCGTTGGCGGCTGCGAGGGCGAGCGAGTTGTACGTCGAGTGGAGGCTATTCTGACTGCGGATGTCGCTAGCTATTCACGCCTTATGGCGGTGACGGGCGCGGCGCGCTAGCGACGCAGAAACCGTCTGCCAAGACGTCGTAGACCTAACGATTGCGAGCCACGGCGGGCGCATCATGAAGAGCACCGATGACGAGTTGCGGTTCATTAGGTATACTGGAGATGCGTGCCGCCTGCTCTTCGACGGAACCATGCCTGGACACGCAGCAACACAACTGCCGATTTTCATCGGGGAGCATCATCCGCTTCCGGCTGGATGCCGGCCGCACGTGAAGGAGATCCTGGCAAATCTTCCCGACTACACCGACCGAAGTCCAGTTAGGAGTAACCTGCCGTTTCTTTTGCCGGAGCCTAGCCGGACGACTATTGCTCAACCACGCAAGGAAGGTAGGTCATGCCACTGACCGAAGGCGACGTCCTGGACACACTCAGTGACTCGGTTGCGCTTGGCATCGAGTTTTACGTCGACAAGATCCATATCAAGGGCGAATACTTGGCGACAGTTCGCGATCACATTCGTGCCGGTAATATATTGGTGAAGGGCGGCACTCAGGATCTCGCCTTCTACGATCAGGCCACGGATATTCTGTTGACGCAGAAGAAGTCGCCTCCCGCAAATGATGGCGATCGGGCGCTGCTCCTGCATGAATGCGTCCACGCCATGATCGACGTCTATGATCCTGACGGCACTGTTACGCGCCACATGGGCGAACTGGCGGCCTACCTCACTCAAACGACATATAGCGTTCGCAGGAATCCGTCGTCTAACCGCAACGGCACGGCCCCCTGGGACAAATTCTGGGGCGACCTCTACGCCACGGTGCGCGCCAACAAGCTCGACACCAGCGCGGGCAACGGCGTCCGGATCCCGTCGGCAACGCTCGAAAATCTGCGCAGGCAACTCGCTGCGCTGCCTTTTGTGAACTATGGAAAGTTCGCTAAAGAGGCGACCGGCGTATCGGATGGGCTGATCCGCAGGAACTTGTTTCTGTCGAGCGATGAACCCGTATCCATGCGATCATCGAGCGTTTCCCACGAAGCTTATGTTGATCCGAGCGATGACTATTTGATACGCACCCTGATGGAGGCCTACGCGAGCACCGATGTTAGAGGTTATGGCAGCCGCATGCGCCGGCTACGTCGTGATTTTCTCTATTGCTCGCTGTCTCGCGCCCATGAGCTCCGGAAGAGGTTCTCGGTGCGGAAGCGTGGAGACCGGCTCTCCGAACTGTTTCACGATCGCCTGTCGCATGGCGGCCGCGCAATTCTTCTCCGTGTGCTTGCGCTGCGAAGCTGACCAGCACGCTGGACAAGTCGGAAAAGTGCTCTCGAGAGGAAGAATGCGCTACCGCACCGCGTCGAATTCTCGGTGTGTTGGTGCATCATTAAGTAGACTCCCGACCACTCCTTTGCAGCGGATTCTAGTCCAGGTGCCTTGCGCGCAGATCTTGAAGGTCCTTTTTCAATGCGACCAGATCCAGCCCGCGAGGAAAAGTGAGGCGTCCAGAGCGGATCACGAGCCGGACATACGGATACCGTTCTTCGGCAAGCATCGGAGAACTGATCTTGTACTTGTGCCAATCTTCGACGATGTGTGCCTGTTGTTCGACGTTGTATGAGTCCCAGCTATCCCCGGGGGTGTAGTCGTAGCCGGCACCGATCGTCTGCGCCCAGAAGGAGCGCGCCATCGTCCAGTTTGAATCGTTGAACGCCTGCCACACGTGGGTCATTTCGTGCACGAAGAGGTCGCAAATGCGACCGAAGTTGTCGCACAAGAGGCCGAAGGTGGGGCTAGGCGATGCCAGATTACTGAACGCGACATTGCCAAGATTGATGGCATACCGCATGCTCGGCACCATGGGATTGCTTCCTCTAAAGAACGGTCCATCGTTCGTCCACGGTCTTCCGCCTGCTCCCAGGCCATTGGTAATCGCGATTGTCTCCCACGGCGGCAACGTCGGGCCAAAAACGTTGCGCGCGAAATCCCGTTCGCTGACGTCCAGCACGCGCGCGAAGTCGGGTCGGCTTCCTTCACATTCCGGCGGGGTCGGAGCCGCTGGGGTGGGCGCAACCGGTGGAGTGGGCGCAATCGGCGGGGGAGGCGGCGTACCTGGCGGCAGATAGATGAATCCCCCTCGCCATCCACCTTTCCCGCCGGTCATACCGGAAGAAAACGCAAAATTCTGCCGGTCGGGCGACATCGCGCGGCAGCCTACATACTCGGCCAGGTACCAGTTCACCTGCCGTGTGGCTTGTTGGAAATCGCGCTGTTTGACGAGCTTGATGCCCGGAAAATTGAACTCGATGAGGTCCCAGGGGTCGATGCCGATCCGCTTGGCGAGGGATATCCAGGTCTCGCCTGCCGTCACCGCATGCCGGATTCCTGCTGGCGGTACATAGCTTTCGACGACAGGCTTCAAGGGCCTTTCCTGGTTCGGCAATGTGAGACCTCCCCTGCTGATTCCTGCGGAACTACGCGTTCTCGCGACCAATATCTTGGTCGCCGCTACCTCGAGGCGGTTCGATAGTTCCATTCATTCGGGCCACGAACTGGCAGTGGCAAATCGAGGAGCCTCATTCGTAGCTTGGAGGCATAGACACGGAGCAATGCCGAACGAGCATTGTCCGCTTTAGCGCCTGCCTTTCGACTTCGAACCGAGCAGATCATGCGTTCCGCTGATGCTCACCGTTCCCGAGCACTCGAAACCACCGAAAATTCCGCAGGAGCCGGTGACCGTAACGCGCAAGTCTTTGCGTTGGTACATGTCGACCGAAATGCCCACGCGCGAAAAGTCGTTCGCGCTGTTGGGCAGGATCAGATCGATGTGCTCTGCGGCCCATTGCGGTATATGCTTGTTGCTCTTCCAGAACAGTTCATTGCCGGCGTGATGCACGAAGTTCGGCCCGACCGTAAGCGCACCGTCCACGCCCTCGAACACGAAGCCCGTTTCGTCGATGTGCACGTTCACCCGATCAGGTGCTACTGCGAAATGCAGCGAGGTGATGTCCTGGGGCTGCGGGTCCTTGCCGAATTGCGAGCTGTAGGCGTCGCTCCATTGTCCGCGGTCGCGCCCGAGCCCGAAGCCGTGGCGGCCCGGGAGATCCCGCGTTGAGAGCGGCCTGTCCGACAGCTTTGGGCGCCAGATCTCCCGAAACCCCTTGCCGATCGTTGCCGCCATCGACAGATCGAGGGCCCAATGCGACGCTTTCTCCGGGCTTTGCCCTTCGGCGAAGGCGTCGAATCCGTCCGTCGTCTTGGCAATGCGCAGCTTCTTGATCAGCTCTTCCCAGTCCTTGGGCAAGAAGGTGACGCCGTCGAGCGTGGTCGTCGCGGCAGCGACACCATACTTCTCGAGTTGGTGTCGGATGTAGGGCTTCTCGTCATAAAGGCGCACATCCGGGTTGGGGCCGGCAAAGTAATTCTTCAAATCGATCTGCGGCCGAAGCATGGTCAGTCGCGCCGCGATCTTCCGGTAAGTGTCGGTCGTCGTCGGATCAGTCGTCGTCATGGAACGCCCTCCGATCCTCCCCTCAGATTGGTCTCACCCGAACGGGCTCGGGTTCAATGCCGGCTCG
Source organism: Bradyrhizobium sp. cf659 (assembly GCF_900113725.1). Lineage (NCBI taxonomy): Bacteria > Pseudomonadati > Pseudomonadota > Alphaproteobacteria > Hyphomicrobiales > Nitrobacteraceae > Bradyrhizobium > Bradyrhizobium sp. cf659. The sequence goes on along the minus strand of NZ_FOQJ01000001.1, from coordinate 1,572,195 downwards.
TTCGATCAACCTGCCGCCCGGCCCAGGTCATTCGAATTCCTGTCGCGCCAGCGCAGTGACTGTTTGAACCTGCCGATCGGAAACGGCGACCACCATCCGTGGGGTAGTGTGAACAACGAGGACGATCAAATGTCACTGCGGAGCAGGGTGTTAGACGTACTCAATGGCCCGGCGGTCGCACGCATGCGGTTCCGGTTTCCGATCCGCGGCAGCCATGTGACGATTGCGCCGCAAACGTTCCATCACGTCGCCCGCGCTATCCGGTTGGGGCAGGTCACCGTCAGACCTCCGACGGATCTCGCGGCAGGCGTTGCTGCACAATACAACGATGTCGCGAGAACCAGGGCGGACGGCACAGCGGTTGCGGCGAACACGCTGGAGGTCGTGTCGGCGACGGGGCGGCTGGACGAGGCCTATATCGTCCACGAAAGCCTGCATGCGGCATATGATCTGTTGCGTACCGGCCTTGATGCCAATGCGGAAGAGGCGTCTGCCTACGTCTGCACGGCGCTCTATTGCCGCATGACAGGCCTGCCCCGCCCTCGCTGGGCCAACGGGCCGATCTACGCCAATGCCGCAGAGGTCGCCCGAACGCTGCTGTCCCAGTATCAGAAGGGCGATCCCGGGATTCCCTGGGTCGGCGAGCATGAATGGAAGATGCTGCGTGCAGGTGTTGGCCTCGATCCGGTCTATGCCGGCGGACCCGGCGGTATTCTCACGGGATGGCTCCTCGGCCAGCAATATACCCACGACGGCTAGAGTGACGGGGGCCGCATCCGTTTCAGGAAATGGCAGGAGCTTCCAACTCCTGCCGTTCATCGCCAACGGAGCCGACGCACTTGAGCGCGTCATGCGACCAGCAGGCCCAGCTTGCCGACCATCGCAAGCGAGCGTTGAACGCTTTCTCGCGTTGACAGCAACAACGGATCGGCAGGCTTCCCGGCACTATCCTTCTGGTCTACCTGGATGGTCGGGCCGAATTTTTCGGTCATTTCGGCCGTGATCTGGTCGATGGTCCGCGCACCGTCGAGCAATTGCAGGAAATCCCTGGTCCGGTCGTCCTCCAACTGTACCGTCTGGTGGAGGAGGTTGGTGACGAGCGGACCTGTTTGCGCTTGTCTTCGTGCGAGCAGGCTCGCCTGCGGATGCTCGGTAGCTTCCTTCAACAGAAATGGGCGCGACAGCAGGAAAGAAACCTCGCCGCTGCAAGCCAGGATGAACATTGCCTCCGTCAGCACCTTTTCGGCATCATCCGAGTGGCGGCCGCCCAGCAGCGCGCGGGCGCCATCGAGCAACTCGCCAAATGATAATGCGCGCGGCCAGGCCCGGCCGAGACATAGATACGCAGCCTTCAAGAGCGGATTGGTTACCGTGACCCTGCTGCCGTCCTGGTTCTCGAATTCCATCGCGGAATCGTCGGTCACGCAGGCGCCGGGGTCAACCGGGTTGGTCGTGCTCAGCAAATGGAACCTGGTGACGAAATCTAGGTCGATCTGGCGGGATAGCGAAATGCTGTCGTGGCAGAGCAAGGTGCGCCGAAAGCCGTTGCCGTCGATGAAGTCCTGATATTGATCGCGCGCCGTGAACTCGCTTTCCGGGAAGCGCTGCAGCGTCGCGCGAACCTCCTCGGAATAGCCGGCAAGATAGCGTCGTGAAAAATCAGCGTCGCTCAGATATTGCAAGCCGTGGTGGCTTGCGTCTTCGGCAACCTCATGCAGCAGGAAGGCCTCGGCGCCATCATCGAGATCGTCGTGAAATAAAAGTTCGTCGGGGGACTTGAGGACGCGGTTGTACTGGTCGCGCATAACTGCGCCGTGCACCGAGTTGGCCTTCGAGCCGTCGCTCAGGAACTTCAAGATCGCGCGGGCCTGTCCTACCTTCTCCTTCATGTCGGTGAGACGGCGGGTGTGATACCGCATCATGTCGCGGACCATGTCGCGAAGATGCGAGAACGGGTGCGCGTTGTAGCTGACGTAGCAGACCCCGCGCGGAGCCAGGTTCTGCTTGAAGATCATCATCATCTTGTCGCGCACCGCCGGCGGAACCCAGGAATACACGCCGTGCGCTATGATGTAGTCGAATTGCCCGAAGCTTTCGTCGACATTCATGATGTCACAGTGCAGGAGCTTGATGTTGCTGAGGCCCAATGTGGCGATATTTTGCTGGCCGCGCTCGATCGTCACGCCGCTCAGGTCGACACCGACGAATTCGCTGTTTGGATATTGAAAGGCCATCGGCAACAGGTTGCCGCCAACGCCGCAGCCAAGCTCGAGCACCCGGCAACGCTCGACCGGAGCCGCCTGCATGCCGTAGACGGCAGCAATGGTAGCGAGATGGTTCGGATGAGTGAGCCCGTAGACGTGGCCAGGGTAGTAGACCTCGTCGTATGGCGTGGGACCGGTGCTCGGGTGGCGATGCTCGGTTTGAATGTTCATCGTCCTCAATTCCACGAATAGGCGAACGTGTCGTTCTCGATCGAGACCCGTGCTTGCTTGACTTCTTCCTTGGCAAGCGACTTGCTGAGGAATTCGCGCGACAGCTCCGGGAGCAGGGTGTTGGTGATGATGTTGTCAATCATTCGCCCGCCGGAGTCCGGGTCGTTGCAACGTGACACAATGTGCTCCACGACCGCGTCATCGTAGCTGAATGCCGCGTTATGGTTGTCACGGAGGCGTCGTCCGATCCGGTCGAGCTGCAACCGAGCGATCCCGGCGAGCATCTCGTCCGATAGCGGGAAGTACGGTATCGAGACGATGCGTCCGAGCAGCGCCGCCGGAAACACCTTCAGCAATTCCGGCCTCAGCATCTTGGCGAGCTCTTCCGGCTCGTTGCGATACTTTGGATCGCGCGACAGGCCCATGATCAGATCGGTGCCGACGTTGGTGGTCAGGATGATCAAGGTGTTCTTGAAGTCGATCCGCCGCCCGTTGCCGTCCTCCATGGTTCCCTTGTCGAACACCTGGAAGAAGATCTCGTGGACGTCGGGATGAGCTTTCTCGACCTCGTCGAGCAGGATGACGCTATAGGGCTTGCGCCGGACAGCCTCGGTGAGGCGTCCACCTTCGCCATAGCCGACATAGCCGGGAGGCGCTCCCTTCAAGGTCGAGACGGTGTGCGCTTCCTGGAACTCCGACATGTTGATCGTGATCATGTTCTGCTCGCCGCCGTAGAGGGTCTCGGCAAGCGCCAGGGCGGTTTCAGTCTTGCCCACGCCGGATGGACCAGCCAGCATGAACACGCCGATCGGCTTCGACGGGTTGTCCAGTTTGGCGCGGCTGGTCTCGATTCGCTTGGCGATCATCGTCAGTCCGTGAGACTGGCCCACGACGCGGCGGTTGAGGATCTCCGGTAGCTTCAGCACGGTTTCGATCTCGTCGCGCATCATCCGGCCGACCGGGATGCCAGTCCAGTCAGAGACAACGGACGCCACCGACTGCTGGTCTACATGGGCGTAGACCATCCGCTTTTCCGGATTGATGTTCTCGAGCGTCTCGAACTTGCCGCGCAGCTCCGCGCGCCTGGCAGCCGGATCGTCGCCTTCCTTGGGTTCGGAAAGGATCTCTCGAATGCTGCGGATGTCCTTGACGAGCTCTTGCTCTGCGGCCCAATCGGCTTCGAGGTTCGTCAGCTTGTCCTTCAGTGCTGCGATGTCGTTGTCGATCACTACGATGCGCTCGTCATCCTCAATCCCAAGATCGCCGTCGCTGACGAGTGCCGATCTCTCAGCTTCACGGGCGGTAATCGCAACGCGTGCATCCTCGATCAGGGCCGGCGTCGCGCTCTGGCTGATCGCCACGCGCGCCGAGGCGGTATCAAGCAGGCTGACCGCCTTGTCCGGCAACTGCCGTGAAGGAATGTAGCGGTGGGACAGGTTGACCGCTGCGACGATCGCGGCATCCGAGATGCGAACGCCGTGGTGCTTTTCCATCGGACCGAGAAGTCCGCGCAGCATGATACAGCAGGTCTCCACGTCCGGTTCATCGATCTGGATCGGCTGGAAGCGTCGTGTGAGCGCGGGATCTTTCTCGATATACTGGCGATATTCTGCCCATGTGGTGGCGGCGATTGTGCGCAGCGTGCCACGCGCAAGGGGAGGTTTCAGGAGATTGGCTGCATCACCGGTGCCGGCCGCGCCGCCGGCGCCGATCAGTGTGTGGGCTTCATCGATGAACAGGATGATGGGGGTGGGTGAGCTCTGGACCTCGTCGATCACCGACCGCAAGCGCTGCTCAAACTCACCCTTCATGGAGGCACCGGCCTGCATCAGGCCGATGTCGAGCGCACAAAGCCTTACACCGCGGAGCGGTGGCGGCACGTCGCCGGCGGCGATACGCTGCGCGAAGCCCTCGACAACTGCGGTCTTGCCAACGCCAGCCTCGCCGGTGAGGATTGGATTGTTCTGCCGCCGACGCATCAACACGTCGATCAGTTGGCGGATTTCTTCGTCCCGGCCAAGGATCGGATCCATCTCGCCCGATTTGGCCTTGGCGGTGAGATCCTGGGAGAACCGATCGAGCGGCGTCGTCCCCTTGGGACCCGCTTGGGCCGCGCCTTCCGTGCCGGCGCCGACCAGGCCCGAACCGTCCATCGGCCGCATGGTCTCCTCGTCGGAGCCGGCCCAGACGGCGCGGCGCTCCGCGGCCAGTGCGTCGACGTTGACCTTGGAAAATTCCTGCGAGAGGTTGTTCAGCGTGCGACGAATATCGTTCGATTTCAGGCCTGCCACAAGCAGATGACCGGTACGGATCTGGGTTTCGCCAAAGAAGAGCGTGGCGTAATGCCAGCCCCGATCGAGCAGATCGATGACCGAATTGGCGACGCCCGGCATGTCGGTTTCGTTCTTACGAAAGCCATTGATCACGCCGGCAAGGTCCGACAACAAGCGTGCCCGGTCGAGCTTGTAATGATCGACCGAGAGGCTGAGATCGTTGCGTTCCTGCTGCAGGATATGAAACAGCCAGTGCGCAAGCTCGACGTTGCGATTGCCGGCGCTCTTTGCGTGGCGCAGGGCCTGTATGAAGGCATCATAGCCGGCCCGGTTCAGCTTGCCCGTTACAGCTTCAATGCTGATATCGGTCACGGCGGCTCCTCCTGCTCAATTCCTCCGCGGATGCGTGCCATCACGCAGAAATTGCTTCGAATTCCATAGCATTAGGCGATCAGCGCGATGGATAGGTTCAAATCGCCGCGGCATTGGCTGCGGCACTCCGGCGGGCTCTCAATCGTTCGCCGAGCTGAAAGCGGGCATCGCGGCGATATTCTTCCGTGGAGGCCCAGTTCGGCGAGACCCATGTGGTCCATCCAAGTCGCCCACTCTGTCCCAGCCTGACCGGCACGACCTCTCCCGCAGGAATGGCGAGCTCGACCTCCCATTCCAATTCGTCGCCGATATAGAAGAAAACGGCGTCGGCCAGTGGCGCCGACAGGTTGGGTGTTTCGGTCGGCAGGAATTGTTCGTACTGAGCAAAAGTTCTGACAAAGACCCGAACTCTGATCTTGTCCTCGACGCTGAACACACGCGAGCCGAGAAGGGCGTCCTGGCCGAGCCTCGCATGCGTTCCGCCGAGCCGGCTGCAGTGACTTGGGTCGAATGAGAGCCAGGTGCCGACGAATTCGTCGATCTCGACTTTGACGTCGAACAGTCCTTGCAGGAACCGCGTCAGCCGTGATGCACACTTCGCCCTGGGCGCGACCAGTCCAGCGAAGCTGAGCTTCGCCATGTCCGGAACCGCATCGCGATCGGCGAAAACATCGGAGCCCAAGCCGGCGAAGGAGCCGACATAGGCGATGAAGCGATCGTCCGCCGGGCGGTCATGCTGCGCGATCGGGCGCGCGTCGGCCCAGGCACGAAAGAAGAGTTGCAGGAAGCGTCCGTTGAGGAGGTCGAGAAAGCGCGGGAAGGCGTCATCCCGCATCAGCCACCAGCCGAGGCTTTCATCGGTGGTGGCAATGGGCAGGGCGCCCTGCGGGCCCAGGAGGCCGAGAAATTTGACGAGTATCCTGAGCCGGCCACCCTGGTCGTCCACCGCCGCGAGGTTTGAGGCGGGGAACTCCAGATAAGGCACCTGGCCGAGGTCGATATATTCGTCGCGACGCGCGGCACTGTCGCCGATCCGCGGTCGATCCGGGTTGGCGCGCTCGAACTGGCGTAACGTATGGAAGAAATCGAAGCGCCAGGGCTCGGCCTTCATCTGGTCGATCAGCGTCATAGCGGTCTCCGCGTGCCCATGCGCGGTGGCCACCGCATGATCTCGCCGCGCTCCGGCGTCGAGATGACCGTCTGAGTGAAGGTGTTGAAGCCCGAATAGTCGGCGAAGAAGCGCTCCAGTACCGCCCCGAGCAAAAACACGCCGCTGCCCTCAAATGCCTTCTCGTCGAGCGTAACGGTAATCTCCAAGCCCCGTGCTGCGCCGCTGCCCGTGCGCTCGCGCACGCGCCGCACGACAGGTCGGCTTTCTATGCTGCGCACGCCGCGGATCTTGCGCTCCGTGGCGTCGTCGAACTGATCGGCGAACAAGGCCAGCATCTCGCGCAGCGCTCCGGCGTTCTTGCCGCCACCGCGTTCGACGAGGCCAAGATAGTTGAGGCTGAGCATATTGATCAGCCGCCAGCTGACAATCCCACTGTTGGCGATTTCGCTGCGGCTGCGCAGTTGGGCGACCACCGGCTCGCGTGGTGGCGTGGGACCTGCGACGCACATCAGATCAAGGGAGGTATCGTCCAGCAGACGAAAGTCGGCGCCACCCTGGCCGACCGGCAAGTGCTCGGTGAGATGGCGATTGGAGCACAGAGCCCGGACGCTCAGTTCGGCGACGGAGCCTCCGCCACTCAGTTCACCGGGCTCGAGCAGTGAGAGGAACATGTCCGTCCCGGTGTAGTCGGAGGAAGCACCGTATGTCTTCTCCTCCACTGTGCGGCGCCGGGGCAAGCGGCGGACGGTGAAATAGAGCCCGTCGACCGATCCGCTGGTCCGGTCGACGGCGGCCGAATAGAGCGGGCGGACGGGCCGCTTGTCCTTCTCTGCCGGAAGGTGCGCGTAGACTTCGAGCACCTGGTGCGGTTCGTATTCCAGATAGCGGCTGCGATCTGGCACCACATGGTACTCGTAAGTATTCGACTTGACGGGAATGCGATCGCTCGTTTTCTCGAACAGATTGATCGCCGGTGCAGTATAGAGCCTGAAGGTCTCGGGGCGCACCGAGGCAGCCAGCCGCGAATTGTGTTCATCGAAAGCGAAGACAATATCGATCGATTTGCTGCGCAGTCGCGACATCACGCTGCGTAGTCCCGTCAGGTTGATGCCGAGGAACTTGCGTGGAAACATGAAATATTCTCGCAGCAGCTCCGAGCCGCGAAAGATCCGATTGTCGTTAGGAAACAGAGACTCGTTCTCGTCGAAGCCAATTTGCTGCACGCAATCATGGGGCGCACGGGTCACCACCGGATCGCCGAAGTCGTCGAGATGCCGGAAGTAGACTCCCCTGCAATTCGAGATCAATTGCTCGTAAAGCGCGATCGCGTCGGATTCCGCGCCTGACAGGTAGATCGGAAGTTCGCTCACGCGGCAGCCTGCAAACCAGGTTTCCGACTTGGTCCGGGCTTCTGCGTCCGACAGCTCCTCGTCAAGCCGGGCCGCACTACGATGGGTCAGCGACAGCCTCAGCCCGGCGATGACGTCGCCGCCGACCGGGATCCCGAGCGCCTGCAGAGCGCCCGCCGTCGAGAAATACTCGGCGCTGGTGACGTCAAACGGCCAGAGCACGATGTCGCGGCAAAGTCGAAATCGGCAGGAAAGACTTCGTTCTCTCTCGCGGTAGGTCGCGTCGAAATAGGCGCCGCGCGCGATCTTTCTGCCGTCGCGTAGCGCCGGGTCGGCATAGGGTGGCCGTGCGGTGACCAGCATGGCCGATGGTGTCGGCGCAAGATAGTTCGGTACCAGCTGCTCAAGCAGGTTTGCAGTGAATTCCGGAAACTCGTGCTTGAGCTTGAGCTGAACGCGGGCGGCAAGAAACGCGGCGCCTTCCAGCAGTCCTGTGATCATCGGGTCCGAGCGGTCCCGGATGAGGCCGCCGAGGCGCTCCGCGATGCCAGGATATTCTTCGGCGAAATCTCCCGCCTGCTCGTACAGCAATGACAGTTCACGATTGTAGAAATCGAGGAATTCGCGATTCATGCTAAAGTCGATTGATCTGGATATCGCCGCTGTCGAGGTCGACGTCGGCGATAAATTCCACGGGGACGTTGAGCGGCTCGGCCTTAAGGTCGGCATGAACGATGAAGCGCAGTTTGAGCTGCTCGGGACCGACGGAGCCGTCGCGGCGGACCCGGATCGTCTTGCGATCGAGCCTTGGTTCGTAGGTCGTTAGCGTCTCGCGCAGGGCGTCGGTGAGTTCGTCGTCCGTAACCTCGTCGATCGAACGGTGGGCGATATCGGGGAAGCCGTAGTTCAGGATCGAGGTTCGAACCCTATCCCGCCCGCTCAGATCCAGGGTCGATTCCAGAGCAATGGTATTGAGGAGCGTTTCAAGGTCATGGGAGACCTCCCGCCGCAACAACGCTTCCGAGATCGGAAAGCGGCCTGCGCTGCGCCGCCCGGCAATGATCCGCTCACCGAACTCATCGCGCAGATTGAGCTTCTTGCGCGCATCGCGTGCTTCATGAGCCGAGCGAAAGGCCAGCATCAATGGAGGAGAAAGCCGGTCCCTCTTTGGAGCAATAGTCATTTACGGTCCCCAAGATGGCCGCCCGACTCGCTATTCTATTCCGCGGCGCATCAGCTGGTCTCCAAGATGATGTCGTCTCGACAGGCGGTCGGGCCCACAAAGACGTGCGACCGCAATTGCGTCGCCTGGCGCCGGTTCGCGCTTATCGCAACCGGCGCCAGGTAGAGCCGACAATCAGGCCCACTCCTTGTTGGCGGGAACGTCCCAGCCAAACACCGGCGCAGCTCCAGCGCCGCCTTTTTCCGTCTGGGTCTTGTAGGTCATCTTGACCTTCGCGAAGTTCAGACTCACGTTTTCGGTGAGGCGATCTTCACCGTGCGATCCGCCCGTCGATACGCTGGTGACTAGGATGTGCTTCATCTCGATCTTGAGATACTCTAGCGGATTTTCACCCGCTTTGCGGACCGTAAGGATCGCCGTATCAATGTGCTTGCCGTTCGCGCAGACCTTGAAAAGCTCCGGCGTGGCCTTGTCGACGAAGTGTGTAAAGTGGAGATCCTGGACGCTGACCTTGCCGGCGCCGCCGCCCGAACCGCTGTGGAAAGTGCCTGACTGGCTTTCGCCGAAAGACCAGCTCAAAATATCGATTTCGTCCTTGTGCTTGTCGTCCAGCGACTCGCCCTTGATCGGATCGAGTTTCAAGAAGATGTCGACAGCCATAGCGTAGTCCTCTCAAATTTCTGCATGTTTACGGTTGCGATGTCGCGGCGTCAGGAACCGGGGCCGGGCAGGCGTGAAACCAGACTGAGGCCGACGTCCATCGCCTCCAATTGAAAGTGTGGACGAAGAAAGAAGCGCGCGTTGTAATATCCCGGGTTCTCCTCGTTTGCGATGACTTCAACCTTCGCAGCGGCCAGCGGCTTGCGCGCTTTCTGAGCTTCTGACGAGAGAGCTGGGTTGGCATCAACGTATTCGTTGATCCAGGTCTGCAGCCAAATCGTCAGCTCATCCTTCTCCTTCATGGATCCGATCTTGTCGCGAACCATGCACTTCAGATAGTGCGCAAAGCGAGACACTGCGAACATGTAGGGCAGTCGGGACGACAGGTTGTCGGACGCGGTGGCATCCACGCCCTTTTCGCCGAAGTACTTCTTCGGCTTGTAGAGTGACTGGGCGCCGATGAAGGCGGCCTTGTCGGTGTTCTTGCGATGGATCAGCGGGATGAGGCCCGCCTTCGCAAGTTCGTGCTCGCGGCGATCGCTGATGGCGATCTCGGTCGGGCATTTCAGGTCGACGCCGCCGTCATCGGTCGGGAACGTGTGCGTCGGCAGATTGATGACCTCGCCGCCGGACTGGACGCCGCGGATGCGCGTGCACCAGCCAAACTCCTTGAAGGCACGGTTGATGTTGACGGCCATTGCGTAGGCGGCGTTGATCCAGCCGTATTTGTCGCCGGTGTGTCCGTCCGTCTCCTCTTCGAAGGCGAACTCTTCCACGGGTTCCGATTTCGCGCCGTAGGGGAGGCGGCCGAGCGCGCGGGGCATGCACAGGCCGAGATAGCGCGAGTCGTCCTGATCGCGCAGCCCCTTCCATGCGGCATATTCCGGCGTGTCGAACACCTTACCGATGTCGCGAGGGTTGGACAGCTCGGTCCAAGAGTCCATTCCCATCAGCGTCGGCTCGGCGCCGCTGAAGAAGGGAGCGTGCGCGGCGCCGGCGATCTTGCTGAGATCGCGGAGCAACTGTACGTCGGTCGGGAGGTGGCTGAAATAGTAGTCACCGATCAGGCAGCCGAACGGCTCGCCGCCCAGCTGGCCGAATTCATACTCGTAGATCTGCTTGAACAGGGGACTCTGGTCCCAGCGCGCATCGGGGTAAAGCCGCAGATTCCGATACAACTCGGTCTTGGAGACGTTCATCACCCGGATCTTGAGGTTGGCGTCGGTCTCGGAATTGAAGACGAGGTAGTGGAGGCCGCGCCAAGCACTTTCGATTGCCTGGAACTCAGGTGTGTGAAGAATTTCGTTCATTTGCGCGGTCAGCTTCTGGTCGATCCGCGCGATCATCTCCTCGATGGTGTCGAGGACGTCCGACTTGATGACGCTCGTGTCCTTCAACGCCTCTTGAACGAGCGTGGATACCGCGTTTTCGACTTCGGTCGCTGCGCGTTCAGTGCGCGGTTTGAAGCTTTGCTTCAGCAGAGTGGCAAACTCGTCAGCTTCGACGGTCTTGACCTGGGTGGTGCTCTCTTTGTGAACAGCTTCTTTTGCCATGGTCCCCATTCCTTCCTTAGCTCTCGGTGCCAGGTTCGGTCGACTGGCTTGTCGCGCGTTCCCGAAGCGCCGCCATCAGTTGAGGATCGGCGAGAAGTTTTTTGAGCTGGTCCTCGGCGGCCACCTTGCCATCCATGTAGCGCAGCAGGTTGGCGAGTTGTTCGCGCGCCTCGAGCAGCTTGGCAGTAGCCGGCACCTGGCGGGCGACGGCCACCGGCGTGAAGTCTGCCATCTTGTTGAAGCGCAGGTTGACCGAGATCTTTTCGTCGGATCCATCGTTAAGGCGATTGGCGACACGCGCCGTCACGCCGGGCTGGATTGCCGCCATGCGGTTGTCGAAATTGTCCATGTCGAACTCGAGGAACTTGCGCTCCTCGACCTTCGTCTTCTCGACGCCGGGGTTATTGCCGGAGAGGTCGGAGAGGACGCCCATGACGAACGGCAGTTCGATCAGCCGCTCGGCGTCGTAAGGATCTTCGTATGTGATGTGCACGCGTGGTGCGCGGTTTCGCCGAATGAATTTTTGACCGCTGTCTGTAGCCATGGTTCCCTCACTACGAAATCGCATTAGACGAATTTGCGCGACGCAGATGGAGTAGGGCGCTTCAAGTTGCTGCGGTCGGCAAACATCCTTGTGTCAAGTTAGTGCCCTCGAGCGAAAGCTGGGTTCAATGCGATCTGTCGATTGTTTTGAGAGCACCCTCAGGCAGGACATCATTCAAAAGGCTGAGGAAATCTCGTTGTGCGAGGTCGCGCGCGCGATCGACCAAAAAGGGGATGGGGCTGGACGGCTCCGCGGTTCGGAAAAACGACGCCACCTTGGTCAGCAAGCCCAAGGCCTGTGCTCTATTTTCCACTGAAAACACAATATCTTGAGCGCTGTCATCGGTCGTCGATGAGAGCGAGGTTGCGAGCTCGGCCATCCGTTCGATCGGCAGGTCGAAGACTTTGTCGCGTCCGATGTTGATCGCGGCGCTCTCCACGTGGGACGGCACCAGCATCCGCATCACTTCAATGAATGATTTGCCGACCATCTCCTGCGCTTGACGCACCAACAACAGTGCCGGGTTGGATGGTTCCATTCGGGCGAAATAATCGGCCGCCGCTGCAAGCGCTGCAGATGCCTGTGCGGATGAAGCCACCACCCCGATCGTGTCCGACGGCACCTGTGTATCGACAGGACCGGCATCTTCCGCAGTTCCGGCGATTGCCGTAGGATCCCGCAACGCAACAAGACCCGCAAGCCAGGCAGCCATCCCGTTAACCAAGCCCGAGAGCCTGTCGAGGCTGATCGGTTGCCCCGAGTTCAACTTCTCACGCCAGGTCGCCTTGATGCCCGCGATTTCAGCCGCAACCGCGGAGCACCGCGCGCTGGCTGTCTTGAGAGTGTCGAGATCCGTCTCGCTGACGATGCGCTCGATGGTCGCGAGATCGAGCCCGTCGGCGTCGGCGTCACCGGCGGGAATTTCGCCCTGGGCGATTTGATAGGCACGGTAGTTGAGGTTGCCGTGTCTGCGGTTCTCGATCAGGGGAAGGAACTGGAGCGGGTTGATCACGGTCGGAAACACGTCGATTGCTTCGACCGTGACAGCCCGAAGCGCGTAGTCGCCGTCCTCGCCTCTCGGATGCACCGCTTCCCACTGCTCGCGCAGCAGCAAGTTGGTCGCCTTCAGGCAGCAGAGAAAGCCGTCGAGATCGCGGTTGAGGATTGAAAACTTGGCCAGCAGCAGGTTTAGGCGCAGATCGCGGGTACGCGCCAGGAGGGGCTGCGCGGCGGCGAATTGGCCGGCAAAATCGACTGCCTTTGGATCGAAGCGTCCACGCTCTCCGTTGGCATTGACGACCTCGAAGAACGACATCGGCAGCAGCGATTCCGCACCTGCGAAGAAGTTCAGATACTGGACGTCTCCGATGGCGTCGAGATCCGGCCCGCAGGGATCGTCAGCGGCAACGGGGTTCGTCAGGGAGGCGACATCAAGCATACGACGATCGTCCATCTGCTCGGTCACGGCCCCGCTGCCGAGCCCGTGGCGACTGCCGGATCGCGGGGGATCCATGATCCGAGTCTATATCCATGGGTCAGATGCCTGCTGGTGTTGGTTCATTCCCGAAGATCATGCCATTTTCGCGTGAACCGGCAAGCTCTTGGAGCCGACTACTTGATGACCGGGGCGGTTCTTTGGACCGCTGTTGTGGAACGTCCGGACCAGCCCTGGGGCGGACCTGCCGGCACTGCCGGCGGCAGGCAGGGTTTCCGTGGTTCTTGCATAACGTCTGATCAGCTCTTCGCAGCGGGTCATTCGATCGAAGGAGGGAGTTCAAGCCCACATGGGCCAGCTTACTCAGGATACCCGCCTCTGCGAACTCAAGACGCCTCTTGGCAAGGACGTTCTGGTTTTTGCCGGGTTCGAAGGCTCGGAAGGTCTCAGCGAACTGTTCGAGTATCGCATCGAGTGTCTCAGTGAGGATGCCGACCTCGACTTCGATCGTGCCATCGGTCAGCAGTGTACGCTGACCATAAAGCTGCATGAAAAGGAGCGCGAGTTCAGTGGCATTCTGACGGAGGCCCAATGGCTCGGGGTGAAGAACGACTATTTCAGCTACCGGATCGTGCTGAGGCCCTGGTTATGGCTGTTGTCGCGGACAACTGATTGCCGGATATTTCAGGACAAGAAGGCGCCCGACATCATCAAGGAGGTATTCAACGAACGTGGCTTCACCGACTATGAATCCAAACTGACCGAAGAGGGTTCCTGTCCGAAGCTCGAATATTGCGTTCAGTACCGCGAGACCGACATGAATTTCGTGTGCCGGCTGATGGAGCAGCACGGCATCTCCTACTTCTTCAAGCATGAGGGCGGCAAACACACGCTGGTGTTGGCGGACTCCAAATCGTCGCACAGCCCGATCAAAGGTCTTGCTACGATTCCCTACATCCCGCTGACGGGTGCCGATCGTCGAGGCGAGCAGCACATCTATGAATGGGTGTCGGAGCGCCGATTTCGTACCGGCAAGATCGAACTCAACGACTACAACTACCAGAAGCCAAACGCTCAGTTGATCAGCGATGCCAAGGGCTCCGAGCATTACACTCGGTCGGAGTTGGAGTATTACGACTATCCCGGGAAGTTCAAGGAGAAGTCCGACGGCGAGCGCTACGCGAAGATCCAGCTCCAGGCGGAGCAGGCGATGGACCGGCGGCGTCGCGGCAATGGTGACGCGGTCAACCTGTTCCCCGGTGGGCTGACGAAGCTCGAAAAGCACTCCAAGGACTCGCAGAACGTGGAATATCTCGTGGTGCGAGCCACGCACTCGTTCTCGCTCGAATCTTACCGCACTGGCGGTCCCAGCGACGCCGGGCAACATGTCTATTTCGGTAGCTATGAGTTTCTGCCAAGCGATCGGCCGTTTCGAGCGCTGATGATGACGCCGAAGCCAAGGATTAACGGCATCCAAACGGCCAAGGTGGTGACCAAAGACGATAATTCGAACGAGGAAATCGACGTTGAATCGTTGGGCGAAATCTATGTCCGCTTTTTCTGGGATCGGAAGAAGAAGCGGTCGTGCCGGTTGCGCGTGGCTCAGGTTTGGTCTGGCAAGCGCTGGGGCGGTCAGATCATCCCGCGCGTCGGACAGGAAGTGGTTGTCGAATTCCTGGAGGGGGATCCGGACCGGCCCCTGGTGATCGGCACCGTGTACAACGACGAATACAAGCTGCCCTATGATTTGCCGTCGAAGAAGACGGTTGCAGGATTGAAGTCCGACTCCACCAAAGGTGGTGGCGGCTTCAACGAGTGGAACTTCGAGGACAAGAAGGGATCCGAGAAGATCACGGTGCATGCTGAGAAGGACCACGACGTGACGGTCCGCGACACCGAGACACGGACCATCGGCGAAGCTGCATTCGGCGGCGACACCCGCAAAACCACGCTCAAGAAAGGCAATGATAAGCTCGATATCGAATTGGGCGGTCAGCACATCACGCTGGCCATGGACCAGTCTGTCAATGCGGGCATCAGCATCACGCTCACGGCCAATGCCAATATCACCCTACAGGTTGGTCCCAGCCAGATTATCCTGAGCCCGGCGGGCATCGTCATCAACGCGCCGACGATCGCCATGACAGCGCAGGCCGGCATGGCGCTTGCCGCCGGCGGTCCGCTGGTCGCGCACGGCACTCCAACTCTTGTCGGCTGACGGTCATGGTGCAGGTTCGGTTCGGCACGGTACGGGATCTGTTTCAAGCCTATCCCTTGGCGCGTTATGATGTCGGCAAAGCCGATGCCGACAAGCCTTCGCTGGATTTCCTTCAGGAGGCTGCCGATGCCCGCAACTGGCACCAGGCCGTATCTTACTGCGCCTATCTGCTTCCCAGGCGCGTGGCGATCGCCTGGGGATGCCGCTCTCTGCGACGGATGTTCGACCATTTCGACGCCTACGACAGCAGGTCGCTGAATGTTGTGGAGACCTGGGTCCGGCAACCGGACGAGCAGTCCCGGAACAAGGCGCTGGCTGTCGGCAATGCCAACGATCCTGAGCAGCCAGCGACATGGCTGGCGCTGGCGGCCGGCTGGTCCGGCGGAAGCGTGGTTCCCCCGGAATTTGCGCCCGTGGAAGCCAAGCCAGATCAGGCCGCACGGGCGGTGCGTGCAGCGCTGCTGATTGGCCTCTGCCGGCTCCCCCGTGACTCCCGGGACCAGATAATGACGTCATGCCTGGAGGATGGTATTCAATTGGCACGCGGCGAACCGCGCCCTCCGCGCTAACGAGACGATGTGATGGTGCTTCGCTTTAATATCGAGAACGAACTGAACCTTCCGGACGGCGGACCTGTATCGTTTACGGTCACCGGCAGGCGCTCGGTCGATATTGGCCGGGATCGTCACCTCGACTGGACGCTGCCGGATCCGGCGCGGACGATTTCCGGAAAGCACTGCGAAGTGCACTTTCGCGACGGCGGCTATTGGCTGCACGACGTCTCGACCAACGGCACCTTTCTCAATGGTGCCGACCAGCGCATGCGGGGGCCGCACCGCTTGCGCGACGGCGACCGACTGACGATCGGCCACTACATCATCGGAGTTTCGCTGGAGGATGAGGCTGGCGGGCGCAGCCCAAACCATGAGGCGCAACTGCACGAACCCTCGGTCCAGCAGCATGCCGATTACGGAGAGCTTTGGACGGCCGATCGTGACGTTCCGCCGCCGATCGATCCGCACCTGTTGAAGAAGCCACGCGAGGCTGCGCGGCCCGTTAATCCGGGGTTCCTGGATTGGGCGGCGAGCGTCCCGGCGCCGGGTGTAGACCCATTTCGACCGTCATCGCCGACGTCTCCGGACCAACCGTCCGTGCAGGACGACGACATGAACTGGGCAGCGGGTCCGGTCACCGCGCCGAAACCGCAAGTCGAGCGCCCCCCAGTCAAGCCGACTCCACGCCGGCCGTCGGTGTGGATCGATGATGAACCAGCCGGTGCACAGCAGCCGGCATCGCCATCACACCAAGAGGTTGCGACGCCGCGCCAGACGCAAGCAGCAGGCGAGGGGTCTGTCACGGCCAAGCCAGTCGGCGGTACCGAGTTCGCGCGACTGGTGGAGCGCGCTGCAGGATTGCCGGACAATTTCTTTGCCAACAAGTCCGACGCCGAACTCGCCGAACAGCTTGGCATCATCTTGCGTATGACCGTGGATAATCTCATGGCGCTGCTGCAAGCGCGAACCCAAGCCAAACAGCTGACCCGCAGCACCAGCCAGACCACCGTCCAAGCCCTCGAAAATAATCCGCTGAAATTCTCGCCGACCGCGGAAGAGGCGATGCGCATTCTCTTTGGGCCGCCGACGCGTAGCTACCTCGACGCACAGCGCGCCTTTGCACAGGGCTTCAGTGATCTCAAATCACATCAGTTGAAGACCTACATGGCGATGCAGCACGCTGTCCATGAGCTGATTGCGGACATAGATCCGACGCTGATGGCGCGCGAGCTCGAGCTTCAGCGTGGAGCAAGCTCCTGGTTCGGCACGAACAAGGGCAAACTCTGGGACGAGTTCTTGACGCGCTGGAAGGCACATCTTGGCCGCGACAACAGCGCGCCGATCGAAACCTTTATGTTGCACTTCTCGGACTATTACGACCGCGGCGACAAGCCCGGTTCAAAGTAAGCTATCGGCGACCATGCGGTCGCCGACATTTTCTAAGTGGATGTCGGAATGTCTTGGTACAGCAAGGTTTTCTGGTCGGAAGGTCTGTTTCTGCGGCCGCATCATCTGCAGCAGAACGACCGCTACATCGAACACTTGCTGGAAAAGCGCGTTCGCTACACGACACCATACCCCTGGGGCTTTGCCCAGCTGGAGATCGATAAGGATCTTACCGAACAAAGCAAGTTCGCGGTGCGCAATGCGTCCGGCGTCATGCCGGACGGTACGCCGTTCGATATCCCTGCGGACAGCCCAATTCCCGAAGCGATCGATGTGCCGGAGACGGCTGCAGGCCAGATCGTCTGGCTGATGATGCCTGTCGCGGCACCAAACACCCGCGAGGTCGACGAGGACCGCACCGACAGCGCCAGTCGTTATGTTCGTACTTCGGAAACCTTCATTGACTCTACCTCGGCGCTACGCATCGAGGAAGAGATCGACATCGCTTATCCGCGCTTGTCGTTCGAACTGCGCAAGACCAGCAAGCCCGGATACATGGGCCTCGGCATCGCGCGCATTCTGGAAGTGCGCGACAAGAACATCCTGTTCGACGACAAGTTCGTGCCGCCGATGCTGGTCTGCGCCGCGCATCCGATCATCGATGGTTGGCTCAACCGCATCATCGGCTGGGTTGAGACCAAACTCGACGAGCTGGCGCGTTACGCGGTCGATCCGTCATCCGGCGGTGGGTTGCAGAGCGTCGACTATCTGGTCCTGCAAGTGCTGAACCGTACCATTCCCGTGCTGACTCATTTCCAACGCTCCGGCAGCGTGCACCCCGAGCGCCTGTACGAGGAATTGCTGAGGTTCGCGGGTGAACTTGCGACTTTTTCCACGGCGGAACGGCGGGCGCGCAACTATCCGGCGTACGATCACGACGATCTCGAGAACGTCTTCACACCATTGGTGAGCGACATCCAGGACTTCTTGAGCGCGCGGCTGGGCCGGCGGGCGATCCGTCTGGAGATCATCGAGCGCGCGCAGAATGCGTTCGTATCGCCGATCCGCGATCGAGCGCTATTCCGAAATGCGACCCTGGTGCTGGAGGTTGCCGCACGGCGGCCACTCGTGGAGATCCAGAACGATTTCCCGCACCTGTTCAAGGTCGGGCCGAACACCAAGATGAACGAGATCGTGCACGCAAACTTGCCGGGCCTGACCTTGGTGCATTTGCCGACGCCGCCGCCGCATATCCGGGCCATCACGGATCACGTCTATTTCTATCTCGACCGCAAGTCGCCGCTGTGGCCCGAGTTCAGCACGGCGGCCTCGATCGGAATGCACTTCTCCGGCGACTGGCCGGAGCTTGAGCTGTACCTTTGGGCTATCCTGGAAGACAGGCCATGAGCGACAGGGACAAGCCGGTCAATCCTTTCGGTCGGGGCGAACGGACGATCATCCGTCCCAACCCCGGCGGGAAGTTGCCGCCGGCGCCGACCTCTCAGCCCCCGCCGGGCGAGGGGCCTGCAGCACGTCCGGCCTATTCGCCGTCACCCGTACCTTCTCCCGGCGCGCCAGCGCCACCATCATCCTTTTCGCCTGTTCCACAGGGCTCGAACTACGCCTCCGCGCCGGCCAGCCATCCAACCGAGGAATGGATCTCGACACCCGCGCAAGACCAGGTGCCGCAACCCATGCTGCCGGCAGGGCCGCCGTTACGCGTCGACGATCTCGTCGCGCCAAATGCCAATCCAGTGATGCGCGCTGCGGGCCCATTGCTGCAACTGCTCGGTCGGTTGCGAGTGGCGCTCATGCGCGCGTCATTCGCGAGCCTGATGGAGCAGGTCGCAGACGCTATCAAATTCTTTGAGAAGGACATCCGTTCAGCGGGCATTTCCGAGCACCAGGCCAACACAGCGAAATATATCCTATGTGCTACTGCCGACGATATCGTGCAGCACATCCCAACCGAGGAGCGTCACGTCTGGACGCAATACTCGATGCTGAGCCGGTTCTTCGGCGAGCGTGTCGGCGGCGTCCGTTTCTTTGAGATCCTCGACCATTTGAAGATTGATCCACTGGTCAATTATCCGGTCCTCGAACTTCAGCACGCCTGCCTGGCGCTTGGTTTTCAGGGCATTCACCGGACGTCAGGGGGCGGACTTGCGAACCTGCAGCTGATCCAGCGTAACCTCTATGAATTGCTGCGCCGGGTCCGGCCGAAGACGATGACCGACCTGTCGCCCAACTGGCGCGGGCAGGCGCTGGCGGGGCGCCGGCAGCGTTTGCGTGTTCCGGTCTGGCTCGTGGCGGCCGTCGTCGCCGCGCTGCTGACCGGGTCCTATTTCGTCCTGCGGACGCTCCTCGCCGGCCGGGCAGAGAATGCTGCCGAGGTGGCGCTCGCGCTCCATCCGGCCGGCCCGATCGAGCTCAAGCGCCAGGTCGTTGCACCGCCGCCGCCGCCTCCGCCTCCGCCGCCACCGGATCGCATCACCCAGTTGCAACGCATCCGCAACGCGCTCGCGAAGGAGAACACAGCCTGTGCCATGACCGCGGACCAGACCCCAAGTTTCATCGTGATCAGGGTCTGCGATCTGGCCTTGTTTGCATCGGGTCAGGCGACCATCCTCGACGGTTTCAAGCCGATCGCACTCCGCGTCGCAGCAACCCTCGACAAGGAGCCGGGACGGATCCGGGTCGTCGGCCATACCGACAGTTCGCCGATCCGCACAGTCCGCTTCCCGACAAATTTCGAGTTGTCGGTCGAGCGCGCCAAGGCGGTTGCCGCAGCACTGAAGCCTGGCTTGACCGATGGTTCGCGCGTCGACGTCGAGGGCAAAGGAGCAGATGCGCCAATCGCCAGCAACACGACACCCGAGGGACGCGCCAAGAACCGGCGCGTCGAGATCTTTATCGAACGCAGCGAATAGGCAGATTCCACCGGGTCAGGTGGTTTGCGACAGGTACGGTTAGATGCTTGCCAAGGACATTCTTCGCATCGTTCTCTACGGAGTCGGGCTCAGCTCACTCGGAGCGGTGATCTATTTCGCGGGTCCCTTCATTGCGTTCGGCGATTGGCGGCCGCTGGAGAACCATATCGTCCGGCAGATCGCTATTCTGCTGCTCACCACGATCGTGGCAGGCATCGTTGGCCTCAATCTGTTCAAGCGACGCAAGGGTGCCAAGGAGATTGCCGATGGCATCGCTGGTGCGGACCAGCCCGTCAGCGATGAACCGGTGCTCAAGGAGCGCATGAAGGATGCGCTCGCGACGCTGAAGACCGCCAGCGGCAACAAATCGGGCTTTCTCTACGATCTGCCGTGGTACGTCATCATCGGTCCGCCCGGCGCCGGCAAGACCACGGCGCTGGTCAATTCCGGGCTCAAATTTCCGCTCGCGCGCGGGGCGACGCCCGCGGCGATCGCGGGGGTCGGCGGTACCCGCTACTGCGATTGGTGGTTTACCGAGGAGGCGGTGCTGATCGATACCGCCGGCCGCTACACCACCCAGGACTCCAATAGCAAGGCCGACAAGGACAGCTGGCTGGCGTTCCTGGACATCCTGAAGAAAAGCCGATCACGCCAGCCGATCAACGGCGTCCTTGTCGCCATCAGTATCGAAGACATTCTAACGCTGCCGAAGCAGGAGCTCGCACTTCACGCCGATGCCATCAGGATGCGCCTGCTCGAGCTGCATCAGAGGCTCAAGGTCAGCTTCCCGGTCTATGCGCTATTTACCAAAGCCGATCTCGTTGCCGGCTTCACCGAGTATTTCGCCTATCTCGGGGATGCCGGCCGCCGCCAGGTCTGGGGTGCCACGTTCCAGACCGCCGACAAGACCCAGAATCTGGTGGGGCAGATCCCGGTCGAGTTCGACCGTCTGCTGGAGCGCCTGAGCGAGGAGACGCTCGACCGTCTGCAGGACGAGCCGACGCCCCAGCACCGCGTGCAATTGTTCGGCTTTCCGGCACAGATGGCGCGGCTCAAGCCGCAGATCCACGATTTCCTCAACCTGATCTTCGAGCCGACGCGCTATCACGTGAACGCGAACCTGCGCGGTTTCTACTTTACCTCGGGTACGCAGCAGGGCACGCCGATCGACCAATTGATCGGGTCGCTGGCGCGTACGTTCGGCGCTGAGGAGGTCGGTTCCGGATCCTATTCGGGCACGGGCAAGAGCTTTTTCCTCGCCGATCTGATTTCCAAAGTCATCATCGGCGAAGCCGACTGGGTCTCGACCGACCGTGCCGCGGTGCGCCGCGCGCTGATCCTGAAAACCGCGGCCTTGTCATTGATCGGCCTGGTCTCGATCGGACTGATCGCAGCCTGGCTGACGAGCTATAAGCGGAACTCCGATTTGATTGAGCAAAGCCTGCAGGCCGATAGCGAGTATGCAGCCGCCGGCGCACCACTTATCAAACAGACGCTGATTGCTGATCATGATCTAGACAAGGTGCTGCCGCTACTCTACCGGCTGCGCAACGCCCCGGCAGGCTACGGATCGCGCGGCGAGTCGGTGCCTCTGTCGGCTCGCTACGGGCTCAGTCAGCGCGCCCGGCTGCTGTCGCCCTCGAAGGCGGCCTATCATACGGCGCTTGAGCGCATGTTCCGGCCGCGGCTGCTGTATCGCCTGGAGGAGCAGCTCAATGCGCGCATAAACGAGCCTGCCTTCGTCTACGAGGCGCTCAAGGTCTATCTGATGGTCGGCGGCCTGCAGTCGCCGGACCGCGAGTTGATCCGCTCCTGGATGCAACGTGACTGGGCGGACAACCTCTATCCTGGCGCCACCAACGCGGAAGGGCGGCGTCTGCTCGACGAGAACCTCGTGGCAATGTTCGACCTCGAGACCGAACAGCAGCCGCTGGTCGAACTCGACGGCCGGTTGATCAAGCAGGCCCAGAGCTCCTTGGCGCGCCTGAGCGTGTCGCAACGTGCCTACGAGTTTCTGAAATCGGAGGCTCGCGCATCGACCGCTGGCGACTGGATCGCCAGCCGCCATGGCGGACCCGACATGGGTGTCGTGTTCGAAACCACGACGGGACAGCCTTTGGACGCCGTGCGGGTACCCGAGTTCTTCACGTATAATGGCTTCCATCAGAAGTTCGTTGCCCGGCTGTCCGGATTGTCTGAGCGGATGAAGCGAGAACGATGGGTTTTGGGGGATGCCGGCCAGCAGTCGGCCATCGACCAGCAGTACGATAATCTGGCCGGCGATCTGCTCAGCATCTATTCCAACGATTTCGTGACGACCTGGCGAACGGCGCTCGGGAGCCTGCGCCTGAAGAAGCTGCTCGCCGACAAGCCGAAATATGAGGTGCTGCGGGCGCTTTCGGCGCCGACCTCGCCGATGCGGCAAATTCTGGAATCGGTGCGCGACGAGACGGTGCTAACCAAGGAACGGGCGAAGCCGGCGAGCGCTTCGGCAGCAGCTGCCGCACCGGCGCCAGCACTCTTCACGAATGCCCAGGATGGACCGCCTGGCGCGATGATCGAGGCGCAGTTCAAACCTTACCACGCGGCGCTCGAAGGCGAGAGCACCCGCCGGCCGATCGACTCGACGGTCGCGAACCTGAACGACATCGCGCAGAACCTGACGCTGATCATCGAGAATCCCCAACTGACCGCACAGGCCACAGCTGCGCTTCAGACCCAGGTCGCAGCGCTCCGCAACAATGCCTCGCGCATGCCGCCGCCATTCTCCGACATGCTGCGAGCAGCCGCCGCGGAGTTCGAAGGCAGCATTGCGGCTTCAACCGCCGGGCAAATCCTTCAAACGTTGCGCGATCAGGTCACGCCGGTCTGCCAACAGACCGTGACCAACCGCTACCCGTTTATCCGCAGCAGCAGCCAGGAAGTTCCGCTGGCGGATTTTGCCAAATTGTTCAGTCCGAACGGCGTTATGGACAAGTTCTTCACCCAGTACCTGGCACCTTATGCCGACACGTCGCGATCGGACTGGGTTTGGCGAAAGGAGAGCCCCGTTGGTCGGTCGTTCTCGCCGGATACGCTCAAGCAATTCCAAAATGCGGCCTATATCCGCGACGCCTTCTTCCAGACCGGCGGCGGTGTGCCGGCGGTATCGTTCGCGATCCGGCCGCCTGGGGCAGCCGGGCCAGGCGTGACCGTCAAGACCGAGATCGGCGGCACCACAATTACAAGCCCAACCACACCTGGTCCAGCGACCTCATCCTTGTTCGGCGGTCCGCAACCTACGCCACCGCCACAGCCACAGAGCAACTCGCCAACGACCGTCCTATGGCCGGGCCCCGCGCCGCGAACGGCAATTTCAGTCAGTAACGACAACGGCCCGCCATCCGTGCTTGAGCGCATTGGTCCCTGGTCGTTGTTTCGGATGCTGGAGGCGGGCTCGTTAGTGGTGAAAGCGGAAACGGCCAGCGCGACTTTCATCGTCGCCGGGCGCGAGCTCAGCTATCAAATTTCGACTGGATCGTTGCGCAACCCGCTGAACCTGTCAGTGCTGCGCGAGTTTCGTTGCCCGACCGGGATATGACCATGCGTTGCGGGCTATTCGGCAAAATCGGCGCGAAGCGCGATTTCATCGCGATCGCAACCCCGCGCAGCTTCCTGGAAGCCTGGGAGCCGTGGGTACAGGCTGCGCTGTCAGCAAGTCGCCACCAGCTTGGCCCAGGATGGCAGCAGGCCTTTCTGACCGCGCCGGTCTGGCGGTTTTGGCTCGGTGCCGCAATCTGCGGAACGACGGTGGCGGGGGCGATTATGCCCTCGCTCGACGGGGTGGGGCGATACTATCCCTTGACCCTGCATGCGGTGACCGGCGAGGCCGTCTCGCTGCCGCCGCCGAGCATTGATCCGCAGGACGAATGGTTCGGGCAAGTGGAGGCGTTCCTGCTTTCGACCCTGGATCGGGCCGCGACCTTCGAGCAGATCTCCGATGGATTGGACCGGCTTGCGGTGCCACGACTGCAGGAGACCATCGCCAGCGGTCCGCCGATCACGTCGCTTGGTACTGCGGCAATGGGGAGGGCTTCGGCGGTCGACGCCTTCGCGGGGGCGTTTGCAGCACTTTGCGCCGCCAACCCACAGGTCTACGCCGCGGCTAGCTTCTGGTGGACCGCCGGAGGGGAAGGCTTTCCGCCAATGGCGCTGAGTTGCCGCGGATTACCAGATCCGTTTCACTACATTACGCTGCTGACCGGTGATCCCGGCCTCGCGGCATCCGGGAATGGATGACGCACGATGGTGCATACTCCATCCTTGTTCGATGTTGGTAGCGTTACCCATGCCGGAAGGGTGCGGGAGCGGAACGAGGATTCATGTTTGGTACGAACCGACGTTGGCCTGTGGGCCGTCGCCGACGGTATGGGTGGTCACGAGGCCGGCGATCTCGCCAGTCGCATTGTAGTGCAGTCGCTTGACGCGATCGGCACGCCAGAATCAGCCGCAGACCTGCTGGCGGAATGCGAGGAGCGGCTATTCAGCGCAAACCAGCAGATACTGGCGCTTAGTCATGAACGACAGGGTGCCACCGTCGGGACTACAGCGGCGGTTCTGCTCGTTCGCGATAGCTACTATGCCTGCATATGGGCGGGTGACAGCCGGGTTTACCTGATTAGTCGCGGCGCAATTAGCCAAGTGTCGCATGATCACAGCGAACTGGAGGAACTGATCGCCGAAGGTGCGCTGTCGCGCGAAGACGTGAATGATTGGCCGAGCAATGCCATTACTCGCGCCGTCGGTGTCGCCGATGATCCGGAATTTGAGGTGGTAACAGGCCCGGCCGAGCCGGAGGATATCTTCGTGATCTGCAGCGATGGCCTGACCAGGCACGTGCGGGACGACGAGATCCTGCAGCACGCGGCTACGCGACGCGCCCAGGCAGCTTGCGATGACATGCTCGCGCTGGCTCTTGATCGTGGCGGGCTTGACAACGTAACGATTGTGATCGTGCGACTGCTGACGCCACGATCTCAGGAGGCGACAAGATCTCCGCTTAATCGGGAGCCGCAACCATGACCCCGAACGATCCGTTCCGACCGTCCTATTACGGCGTGCCCCCCGGCACCCGTCTCAACGGTATCTACGAGATCGAAGCGGTGATCGGCGCGGGCGGCATGGGTGAGGTCTACAAATGCCGAGAGATCCAGACTGGATCGCCTGTTGCCGTGAAAATGCTATTGCCCGACATGGTCGATAACGAGGCGGCGCTCGCGCTGTTCCGTCGAGAGGCCGCGGCACTCCACAATCTTCCGCATGACGCGATCGTTCGCTACTTCCTGTTTACCGTGGAGCCGGTACTGCAGCGACCGTATCTCGCGATGGAGTTCGTGAATGGCCGCTCGCTCTCGAACATGCTCGACGATGGACCGTTGACTTTCGAGGCGCTGATCAAGCTGATGCTGCGCGTCGCATCGGGACTGGAGGCTGCCCATGAGCACGGCATCATCCATCGCGACGTTTCTCCGGATAACATCATTGTACCGCTCGACGACGTCAGGCGGGCTAAGATCATCGACTTCGGCATCGCCCGGTCGACCCAGGTGGGTGACAAGACCATCATCGGCTCGGGCTTCGCTGGCAAGGACAACTACGCATCGCCGGAACAGGTAGGGTTGTACGGCAATGACGTGACTGCGAAATCTGATGTCTACAGCCTCGGTCTTGTGCTGTTTCACGCGCTGACCGGACAGAAGCTCGACATGGGTGGCAGCCAGTTTCAACTGGTGGAGAAGCGCCGGCGTGTGCCCGATCTCGGTGCGGTGGATATGCGCATCCGGCCTTTGCTGGAGCGGATGCTGCAGCCTGATCCGGCATTGCGCCCGACCATGGGAGAGGTCGCCAGCTGGAAGCCGACCGGTTTGGTGCAGACGCCGGCCGCGCCGTTATATGGCTTCGATCCGCTGCGGCGGCCGGAAGGCGCGGCGCCGGTGCCGCAGGACAGGATGCCGTCGACCGCGCGGAGTCCGCGCGGCCGCTGGCTGGGGGCGGGCGTGGCGGCTCTGTTACTGCTGGTCGGCGGTGGTGGATATGCCTTCTACAAGCTGGTCTGGTCAGCGCCCGGCACCGCGGTCTTGCCGCCACCTCCAAAACTCGCTGGAACAATGGCGCCGCCGAAGGTCGAGCCCGCTGGACCACAGCCCGGGCGCCAAGAGCCGGAGAAGTTGTCCGCGCAGCCGACGGCGACGCCGTCTCCGGCACTCGATGGGGCGGGGCGAACTGACCGCATCCGCAAATACGTGGCCCAATATTCTGGCGGTGACTGCTTCTTTGTCTTGCCGATTGCCGTGAGCCCAAATGCCGCTGTCATCGAAGGGTTCGGTGCCTCGACCGCCCCATTCGACACCTTCGACAAAGCGTTTCGGCGTGAGCAGGGTTTCGAGGCTTCGATCGGCGTCAGGCAAGTGACCCAGGCGCAATGCCCCGCCGTCAAGTTCTTGAGTCAGGTCGGGAGCGATCAGGCGCGAATGCCACGCATCACCCTGTCAGCGACAGAGCTGAAGGGTGGTGAAGCCCTCAATGGGACCATTGAGAACTTTGCCAACCGCGTGGTGGAGCTGTTCATGGTGTCGGATCGCGGCGAAGTCCAGAGCCTGTCTTATCTTCTGAAGCCGGGCATCGACTCACTTTCGTTTACGCTCCCGACAGCGCGCGCGAGCGGTCCGCAATTGCTGTTGGTCGTGGCGGTCCCCCAGGTTCTGGACTCATTGCGCCAGCCGCGACCGATGGCTGCCGATACGTTCTTCCTGCAGGCGCTAAGCGAGGCTCAGCGCAACAAGGTGACTATCATCGCGGCCGCGCGCTACGTGCTACTCACCAATTGACCGGCACGCTCAGAATGTTCCGATTACCAGGATTTTCAGGTCGGCATCCGGCTTGAAGTCGTTTGCGGTATATTCAAGTGTGCTTCCGGTGGAGGATGCCTTGAGCCGTCCCGGACAGAAGCTGACCAGGCGGTCGCTGCCGCCTGGGTCGATGGTCAGCTTGAACGACCGGATCGGTCCTGCCCAATTCGCACCGGTCTTGAGCACGTATGATATACGCCGCTCCTGCAGCTTCGCGGTGTTGGCTTGGCTATTGCCCGCACGTTTGTCGATCTCGGCGAGGAACGTATCCTGGAC
Source organism: Bradyrhizobium sp. cf659 (assembly GCF_900113725.1). Taxonomy (NCBI): domain Bacteria; kingdom Pseudomonadati; phylum Pseudomonadota; class Alphaproteobacteria; order Hyphomicrobiales; family Nitrobacteraceae; genus Bradyrhizobium; species Bradyrhizobium sp. cf659. The sequence goes on along the minus strand of NZ_FOQJ01000001.1, from coordinate 1,545,029 downwards.
GCAATACTCTTTCCGGTAACGAGCGACCTCCTGACTGAGAGCGTTGCTACGGCGCAGGCCCGAGCGCAGGATGGTGTCAGGGCTGGAGCCGACGCTTGGCCGATACTGGTGTTCGACCGTGACGGTGCGCGTCGGCGGAAACACCTGCTGGCGCACAGCCGAGGTCTTCGTGACCCAGCCTGGTGCATATTGCTGGCGACCGTTGTCGCTCATGCCAGCAGGCATCAAAAGGCCATTATCCACGAGCCGGGTTCTGGTTGCCTCGGGCAGGTCGGCCACGCGGATCTCGCGGCCGCCGATCGGCAGCAGCGGCAGCTTGAGCTCCCGGAGCAGGGCGGTGACATCCTTGTTGCCCACCATGGCACGCTGATCGATGGTCAGCGGCGCTGGGCTGCCGTCGACCTTAGTCTCGAAGTCGACGAAGTTGATCGGATCGCTTGACGGCAACGCAATGTTCTCGGCCTCCGACAGGTCGATGTCGGGCAGCGGAAAGGCAATAGTAAGCGTAACCGGCTTGCTGGTGACGTTGACGAATTGGTAGCGAACGCTGACCCTGTCGAGCGCGATACGAAGGTCCTCGCTCTCCATGGCCACGTCATTGGTGCGAACGAACTGGAGCCCGCCGATCGACAGCTCGGCGGCCGAGTCGTTGGCCCGCGCCGGCCAGCCGCTCGCAATCAACAGCGCGACCATTAAGGCTGGTACCCGGAACGACGGCCGGGTGGAGGGTCTACTCACCACGTTAGTCTCCATGTGGCGCCGCAGCATATGCCGGTTCCATCCGGAGCGCGTCATTCGATCGGCTGATAAAGATCGCCCCATTCGGACTTCCAGACCCCGTCTGGATCGCACACCACGATCGCGAGCTTTACGTCGTTCGCCAACCGAATCGCCCCGCGAAAGGCGTCCTGGGCCGGTAGCTGTGCGCTCACTTGGTCAGTTGTCAGCCGCCCCCCGCTCGCGGCTGCCGGCAGCACGATCGACCCGGAGGCGCCGTCATTATCGCGCTTGAGGACCAGCGTGATCGCGTCGGGCTGGATTTCATTGACCTGCTCAAATCTGTTCCGGGCCATGTTTTGCACCGCAAGCTGAAGAAAATTCGGACTATCACCGTCAAGTGATAGAATTGAACGTGATTGAGATTGCTCACCACTAATTGACGTGCCGCATCAACGGCATCTCGGATTAGTCGATCCGACGCGGCGATCGGTTCGGGGTACATTGAGGCGAACATGCTTCGTCCAAATCGTTGGATCTGGGTCTTCATCGTTGGCGCTGGCATTTTCGGAACCAAGGCGCATGCCGACGATACTGTCGTCCGCAGCTTTGCCAGCGGTTTGGCTGCTTCCATGGTCGGCATCGTTCCGGCCAGCGAGGACGTGGAACTCGCGGGACCACAAGCACTCAGCGCCGACGGGCAGGGTAACCTGTTTGTGCTCGATCAGGTCAACGGTCGCATCCTGCAGTTTGACCCAAAACAGCCGAACTTAGACCCTGACGTCCTCAAGATGCCGAAGGACGTCCAGCCGACCGATCTCGTGGTCCACAACGACGACATCATGGTTTGGGACGGCGGCGTACGGACGCTGAAGGCGGCGCCAGGGCAGTCCACGCGCGGAATCGGTGGTGACGTGATCCAGCTTGAGGAGGTCTCGAGCCGTAGCGCGGACGATCAGGTCGCCGTCTCCGCTTTCGCCCAGATGGGATCGCAGGCGCCCGGCAGCGCGGCCGACTTGCTCGACCAGAATACCCGCGCGGCCATCGTCAAGACGACGCGGCAGCCCGACCGGCAATATGTGGCGTCTCGAAGTAAGGGCTCGGTGATCGCCGATATCATTCCGGACAAGGGCAATGCCAGCGTAAGGGTCGAGATCCAGACCATGGTCACCAACGAGACGATCGGACAGCTAAGCTTGCGGGTGCGCAACCAGCTCGGAACGGTGGAGTTTCTTGAGATCGACAACGGCGATCGCTTCTACGTGCTTGCCGAGGACGTTCCGCCATCGGGAAAGAACGCCTCCACGTTCGTCGCACGCTATGCTGCGAACGGCCGTCTCGAAGGAATCTATGAGCTTCCTTTGGAAAATACGCCGCTGACCCGGCGGTTCGTCACGGTTTCGGGCGATGGCGATGTCTATTTCCTCCGGACCAAGCCGGACGGCATTGAAGTGGTTGGCGTCGGCTTCCGGCCTCTGACCAACGCTTCGATTATCGACGTGCGGCCGTCGCGAACGGCAGCCGCGCCGGCACCGCAATCCGGCGTCAAATTCGACGCGTCGGCCGCTGTGAGACCTTCCAATCGCCAGCAGGCGATCGAGACCGCGTTTGCGTTCGAGGGCATCCAGTGGAAGCTGACGCAGGCCAACTACGGCAGCGATCCCGACAGCCAATGCAGCGGCTTCAGCCGTGTTCGTCGGCCGTGGTATCTGCAGGGAAAAGTGAACCAGGAGGTGCGCGGCGTACCTTATTGCTGGGGCTGCCACGGATCGCTCGCGAACTTCCGTCAGCGGATCGAGAGCGGAACGCTGGCTGGCAATGTGTGCACTCGCAATGCGCCACGGCCGGATGTGGCTGGCGTCGACTGTTCGGCATTCGTCAGCGCCGCGTGGGGGCTCTCCGTCCACTACACGACTGCCGCTATTCCTGCGATCGCAGCCCCCGTGGCAAATCCCTGGGACCTGAGGCCCGGCGATGCGCTGAACAAGCCGGGCTCGCATGTGATGTTGTTCCTGCGGTTCACGCCCGATCGCAAGGCGGAGGTGATGGAATCCTCGACCGGTGGCTGCAACGGCCGCGTCTGCCGCAACGTCTACCCGTTGGCGAGCCTGCTTTCGCGTGGCTACGTTCCGGTCCGCTTTCGGGCGTTCGCGGATGACCAGGCGACAGTTTCAGCGAGCGCCTACCAAGAGGCCGAACCGCAGGCGGGCCGCAAGACGGCAAGCAAAAGGCGCTGAACCCGGTGTGTCGCTGGCGCTACAGAATGGATAGGCAGGATGTCGAGGTGGATCACGATGTGGATGCCCAGGGAACTTGATTGCGGGATCAAGCGGCTATGCGCCACCATCGGGCTCGCTGCGTTGATCGGGCTGATACCCCCGCACGCGCATGCGGCAGGAGGATTGTCGATCAGCAATCCGGACGGAGCGGCGGTGCGCGCGCTCGTGATCGGGATCGATGACTATCAGCACGTGCGGAAATTGAAGGGCGCGGTCGCCGACGCCACTGACATCGTGACCAGCTTGACGAGCATGGGGGTTGGCGACGTCGTCGTACTGACTAACGCCCAGGCCGACAGGGCAAGCGTCTTGCGCGAGATCAGTGCACTGGTGGAGCGGACCAAGAACAACGACCTCATCTTTCTGTCGATCGCAGGTCATGGAACCCAGGAGCCGGAGCGCGTCAAGGGCTCGGAGCCGGACGGGATGGAAAACGTGTTCCTGCTGCCAGGCTTTGAAACCACGCCAACCGGGTCCGTTGAACGTGTTCTGGGCAGTGAGTTCAACCATTTCATCCGGCAGTTCGAGCTTCGCGGAGCGAAGGTGATCTTCGTGGCTGATACCTGCCACGGCGGCGGTATGGTGCGCGATATCGATCCGCGTGCCGCTGAGATGAGCTTCCGGCAGGTCCCGCGTTACACGTTGCTGGTCGACGAACTGAAGCCGGTGTCGGACAGCAACGATCCGAAGTCAGAACTCGATCTTGACCACACGGCGTTCCTGGCTGCGGTGGACCGCTACACCAAGGCGCCGGAAGTCCGCATCCCTGGCATCGATGGCCTGCGCGGGGCACTCAGCTATGCGGTCGCGCGGGCGGTGGAGGGGAGCGCGGACATCAATCACGATGGGAAGGTGACGCTCAAGGAGCTCTTCAGCAATGTTCGACAGGTGGTCTATCAGCTCTCGGACCAGCGCCAGAACATCGTGACCATATCATCGCCGCCTCAGACGCCGGATACCGACATCGCCTTCGAATTGACACGCGGTGTCGTGCTGATTCAGGGGCCGGCCGCGAGAGCGGCCTCCGGCCCGGCCGGATCCGGGGCGCCCGTCGAGGGACAAGCGCCCGGGCCGCCGGCTGTCACGGCCAAGGCACCAAACATTCCCACCCTTGCCGCGGCGGCGACCAAGGAACTTCCGACCGGCGACGCGCCGGCCCCCCTCCGTCTCGCTGCGCCAATCCGGTTGGCGGCGCTCGACGGCAAGACGAACTATTTTGCGAGCGTGGTGCCAAAGGATGTTCCCGTGCAGGCTGTTCAACCGACGGACAATCCCGACCTGATCTGGGATCCCGTGTCGCACGACGTGATCGCGTGGGGCGACGTAGTCGCCTACGGGATCGACGTTGCCAGCCTGCCGACGGTCGTTGACCGGACAGCGGCAATTCGTGAACTGAAGCGCATTGCGACCCGGTCGCCGCAGATCATGCGCATCTGGCCAGACGATCGTCAACAGCGTGCTGGCCAGACCGTCGAAGTTGATCTGTCTGATGTGGGGTCAAGAGCGGTGTTGCTGTTTAATGTGTCCGGCGATGGCACCATCCAATTGTTGTATCCGGTAGGTTCCGATGCGGCGTTGGCCCGATCGGCGAGTTTGCGCCTACCGCTCAGGGTCGGCGAGCCGTTCGGTGCGGAACAGATCGTCGCTGTGACCTCGCAGCAGCGTATGGTCGATCTTGAGACGGTCCTGATGCAGCTCAACCGGCGTCGCGCCTCGGGGCAGGTGATCAAGAGTCTCGAACGTTACTTGCCTGCGGACGCACGAATCGCCTCGATCGGCTTCTTCAGTGCTCCCTGACTTTTAGGGAGAGCAGGCCATGCCGTCATCGCAGCCGATCCGCCAGGAGCGACCATGGCTCGCATTCCTGCTGCTGCTGGCGGGTAGCGGAGCTGCGTCCGCAGCACCGTTGCCGTCGGCATCGCTGCATGTCGGCACGACGTATGCACCCTGGCTTTGGCCCGTACAAGCGACGCGCAGGCAGGCCAATACCGCCAGTGTGTCCCTTCAGATCCTGCCGGGTCAGACCGTCAACCTCGGCGGCAAGGTTTCGTTCGGCGTCACCGCGAGGAAGCCGGGATATCTCATTCTCGTCGACGTCGACGCGGAAGGGCGGATGTCCCAGATCTTTCCGACTCCGGAACTATTGGCACAGTCGGACGGACGCGACATCAATCTCGTCAAGCCCGGCGTCGAATTTGTCGTTCCGACCCCGGCGGCAAGGCAGCGTGGTTTTGAATATGCCGTCTCACCGCCAACCGGATCAGCAGTGATGATCGCCATCCTGAGCGAGCGGCGGGTGCAGTTGCTCGATTTGCCAGACTTGCCGCGCAAGCTACAAGATCAGGCCGAGGCGTTGAGCTATCTATCGGCCTGGACCAGTGAGCTGCGAGTGCTGGACAACGGCAGCGGAAAGCTGGTGACAAACAATTGGTCGTTCGACGTCAAGTCCTACACCATCAAGTGAGCCCGTCAGGCTAAGGCATTGTGAAGGCTAAAGTTTGCTTAGCCGGCTGAAGAAGCCGCCCCGGGCGATCATGTAGTGAATGTCCTTCGGAAAGGGAAAAGCGCTGCGAACGTTGGAAATCGCATGCTGGAGGAATTCCCCGCGCTGCGGCGCGGGCTTATTGTTCACCCGGGGCTGGTCGGCGACCTGCGGAATCATGAAGCGATCCACGAAAGCCGGGTCCAGATCGTTGACCCTGACCATCTGGCCAAATGCCGGGAATAGATCGTAGTGGCCCAAGCTCACGGTGAGGTTCTTGAGGGCAGGGCGCTGCGGCTGAGCTTGATTGCCATCGGTCGTCGCCAGCCCGCGTCCGATCAGGTCCAGCTTCACGGATTGCGGGAGAGTTGACGGACCATACACGATCTCGAGCGCGCGGCCGTTCTGTCCCGACAGCCACTGGTACCAGAACGTCGCATCGTCGGGCTGCGCTCTGGCGCCGTAGAGGCAGTCAAATCCCCAACATGCCGTCAGCTTTGACTGATACTTTCCGAGGCTTCCTACGAGGTTGCGCATGCCGTTACCGCCACCGGAGTGGCATGCGATGATGAGCTTGCCGATCTGCAGCTGCGGAATGGGCGTCGAGGAAGCGCCCAGGAAGTTGGCGAGAGCTCGAAGGATCTCGTCGAGGTAGCGCTCGCCCCATGTCGGGGCTGCCAGGTCCTTCACGTTGTAGTCTCCGGCAAAGCTGTCGCCGACGGCATATTCGTAGCCCAGAAATGGCGCGATGAGCACCACGTCCTTGCCGGAATCCCGGACCTGTTCGCGCAGCCGCGCTGGATCGTTGTGGAACAGAAATTCATGGTTTTTGACGTAGAAGCCGTGAAGCCAGATCACGACATCGAACTTGGTGGCGGCTGTTGGGTGCTTTGGCGGAAGATAAACCGCCGTCGGCTTCATGCCGGGCGCCTGCCGCTTCGTGAAGAGCGTCACCCCTGGAAAGGCGTTGGCGTCCTTCTGCTCGAGCTCACACGCCACCACGCAGGTCGCTCCGCTTCGGCCAAGTCAGACACAAGGTCGTCGACCGAGCCGAGGTTAGGCTCGGCGGCTCGGCACACTCGAGATAATCCGGCGTCCCGATAGCTCCTGACGACGCCAGCGTGGCGTCTCGCCGCGCTAGTTGCAGACCTCGGCATTGGGATTGGCGTAGGGGCCACCTCCGCCGCGATATTCGAGATGGCAGCCGCGCCTGACGGGGCGGCACAAGAGGTCATTGCAGTAGATCTGTCCCCCCGCGCCTGATGCGCTGCGCCTGGCACCATCCGCCTGCGGCTTCGGGCTCGCCTGTCGCGGCGGAACGTCCGCTGTCGGCTGCCGACTCTGGCGGGCCGAACGATCCGCGCGCGACGGACGGTCATCCGTATTGCTCTTGGCAACCGGCTTCTTCCCGCGCTGCTTCTCGCATTCATTGTCGTCGTTGAGGAACGAGCCCTCGGCACAGGTGATCTTGCTGCACTGGTCGCCGTCGGGCCTGTAGCCGCGATCGCAGATCAGCGGGCAGACCCGCGATGGCCTAAGTTTGATCGCGTCAAGAGCATCCAGACTTGCAAGCTTGACGTCCAGTTTGGTGCCTGCGTGCCGGTTGAAGAGAGCCAACGAGCGCTGTGAGGCCGCATTCCATTGGCCATCGACGGGGCCGGCGAAGCAGCCGACGCGGCTCAATTCGCCTTGTACGGACTTGGCGATATCGGCTCTTGCGACATCGGTCTGGCGCGGCTCGTCGCTCAGTGCCGCAAGCTTGGGCGTCTTGCTGTCCTCACCGGGCGCAGCGGCCGTAGGGTTGTCCGCGACGGTACTCTCAACGGCCGGCTTATTCCCGGAGAGTGCAGCGACGATTGTAGATTCGGATGCAGTCCGTTTCCGTTCCGCCTCGGTGGCCTGCTCCTGCGCCGCTTGCTTCGTCCTCTCGGCGGCAATCCGGGCCTCTTCCGCAGCCTTCAGATCCGCGGCCGCCTTCTCCTGTTCGGCACGCTGGGCGCCCTGGGACATCAGGCGAGCTTGTTGCTGCTCGGCCTGCTGCGCTTTCGCCGTCGCCGCGACGCGTGCGTCCTCGGCCTCGAGCTGATTAAGCTGCAGCTTGGCCAGATTTGAGTAGTATCCGTCCGGATGCTGGGTCAGGAACGCGTTCAGAGCGGGCTTGTTGCGGAGCTGCAAGGCCAATTCGTAATCGCGACGAATTTCCGACTGGGGGTTGGCTGCTTGTATCGGCTCCTCGGCCTTGGCAGCCGGAACAAGTGCAACGTCTTCGCCGCCCAGCGAGCCGTAGACATAGGGCTCCTGTCGGTTGCCCGTGGCTTGCAAGACATCGTCGCGGACGAAGCCGAAAGCCCTGCGCAAGTCGAGCCCCGGCTTTGCAATATACTTCACGAGAGCCGTCGCGTACGGACTATTCTTGCTGTTGCCATCGAGTGCGGTTAGTCCGGCTTTCGCGGCAAACGCGATCAGTGTGTTGGAGACGGCAGGTTCGACCCTGGCCAGCCCGCGGCTGATTGATCGCGAGGCAACTGTACGCTTCATTGAGTCGGCAAACGGATTGTTGCGGCACGCGTCGACGATCACAACGCGCAGCTGCCTCGCAGGCTCGATCGCCAGCAGGACACGGTCGAGCGAGAATGCTTCGTCATAGATATCCGTGTCACGCTCGAGTCGGGCGTCTGTCGGGATCAGATAGTTCGTTCCGTCGATCTCGATACCGTGGCCAGCATAGTACACCAAGGCAATGTCGGCATTGCGGGCCTGATCGGCGAATTCTCTCAGGGCCCGCCGCATGTCGGTCGCGGCGAGGTTGAGCCTTGAGTCAACCACATCGAAACCTGCGCCCTTCAAGGTCGCGGCGATGGCCGCAGCGTCATTGGCCGGGTTTGGAAGCAGTGGGGCGTTTTGATAGCTGGAATTGCCGACCACCAAAGCCACGCGCTTTGTCGCCCAGGCTGGCTGAGAGGCCAGGAACAGCGAAGCGGCGAGAAGAAGACAAACCCGGAGGTGCAATCTCATGGCGAACACCCAACCTATGCCCGTAGAATGGTAACGTCGCGAGTACGGCCGCGTAAGAAATAATTCCTGAATCCGTACGCTACTGGCGGCTGCCTATCTGCATACAATACCGATCTCGAGCCCGATCCATTCCTATGTGTTGTTTTGAAATGCGGAGGCGTTCAAAAGGTGCGGAGGATTATTGCGGTCGGGCGTTGTGCGCCGATTCATGTGGATGATGGGCGCCCGCCAGTGCTGTCGTGCGAGCTCGGTATAAGATGTTGATCTAAAACAGTTATTGTATTCTTGCTGGCATGTTCGCGGCAGCGCACCAGAAGGCTCTGGCGTGGTTCAAACGAAAGTTCCGCTGACGGCAATCGAGGGGACGTGAAGTCCAAGGACGGGCTCGCGGATCGACCGTCTCGGTCGCAGCTTGCATTCAGGTCAACAGCGCGGAGCGAGGCCGTCAGTTCGGCTTCGGGCAGTGATGGACTTTGCGAAGAATTCGACTCGTCCATCGAGCCATGGCTTGGCGACTACGAAGCCGTAGGAGTTCTCCAGGAGCTGATCCTCCGTGAGAGAGGACGTTCTTGTGGCCTTTGTACTCTTCATCTCCCCAAGTGAAGACCGTCATTTTCAAGTTCCCGCCGGAGCGCTCGATCTTCGAGCGCAGGACGATCCAATGACGAGCTTGAGCCACATCGAGCCCGACGTCGCCTGATCCGACGCGTCGAGCAAACTGGGCGTCGATAAGCAAACAGACGCGGTAGCCCGCGGCAAATAGCCGGCTCGCCCTGTCTATACTGCCGGTGCCCGACGGTGAGACACGAGATCGGCGTCTTCTTGGATGTCGGTGTAGCCGGCGCGGTGAATCTCCATCGGGGTCATGTCCCCCGGACATTGTTCCTTCGGTAGAGTCGAAATGAAACCAGTCCTCCGAATTGCGGAGGACAGCGCGCGGAGATACAATCGCAAATTCCGAACTTCGGAGAAACCAATGCCAATTCCCTTGAGGATTTACATCACGCCATTTGCCGAGAGAGGGGTCGTTGAGCCCAGGCAATGGAGCAGCGACACGGCCAAGAAGGCGCTCGACGTGGTCAATACGATCTGGTCAAAGGCCAAGATCGCGTTCGTGATCAGCGATTGCTTGATGGAGAAGCCGCTCGACATGGCAAAGAGCGCACGCAGCAATGATCAGCGATTGCTGGGTGTTCTTACCTCTCGGCACGATCCGGACAATGCCGTCCACATCTACCTCGTCAATTCGATTGAAAATCTGTCCGCTGGCGGAGGCTCATACCCCAATAGCGAACCCGAGCCGGCAAGCTTCGTCCAGTGGTATGGCAATGACCACGCCAATGGACGCGCCTGGGCTCACGAGCTTGGTCATCTGATGAGCCTTGATCACGTCGAGATCGATTATTCCAATGAGAAGCAGGCGGCACAGCGCGTCAAGAACCTCATGACGATAGGATTGAGCGCTGGCTCCGACTTGACTGGCCAGCAGATCGATGCAGCCAAAGGCTCAAAGCTGGTCAAGCGATTTGGCGGATAAGTCGTCGGCCGACCGCAGAAGTCGTCGCCTCCGTCGTCCTGCAGATCGCGCGTCCGCGCGAAACGGTCCGAACGTCCTCTGCGCGAGGCGGCCTCCACTGAATTCAGCCAAACGATTACATTGTGGCAATCGACGTAGTCGTGTGCTCCCGGCCCGACGTCGAGGCGGCCGGACTTACGGCAAGTTCCATCGCGCCAGGCCTCGTAGGTGGAGCCCTTGGCGAGCCCCTTGTCGGAAATCGAAAAGCAATTGAATGACTGCGTTTCGCGCATGGCAGCGACAGCCTTAGTGAGAGTAGATCGAGGAAACGACGCCAGGTTCCTGTTCGCGAGAACCTCGTCGCTCCAGTTCAGACGTTTAGCGCGAGAGTCCATGATTGCGATCACAGGACTGGCGACCACTTCGCCTGCTTTGCGCAAAGCCATCCGCAATTCACACGCAATGCCCCCAAATCACCAACGAGCACACCAAGTGCTTCCGCGATATTGCGCTGCGGTTGCTGGGCGACGCCTACCGTTTCGCTCTGTTTTTGATGGGGATCAGGCAGACGCAGAGCAAGCCGGCAAAAGTCCTATCTAGATGCGCTGCCGTTTTGACAGCGGTTGGGTAGGGGCTTCCAAGTCTAGGGAAATTCCTCGAAGCCGTCGTGCTGTACGAGTTCCACGGCCTGTCCTACCGCGACCCCTCCTAGGTCGTCGCTGCTCCGATCGCGACAATGATGTCGCGTTGCACAGCGCACACTGCTTCGGCGCCAGATCGAAATGGGAAGAAGATCACAACCTTCGTTGTAGCTGCCGATTTCATGAACTTCTCTTCTCTTGCCCGCGCTAAAGACAAGGCGGTCCTGCGCCGTCCGGCCGATCGCCGACGAGTTGCTATCTGTTTACTGCAGGTCGAAGAGACATGTTTCACAAAACTGGTCCGGGCAAGGTTGACGTCGATCTGGAGTTTTCAGGAGTGGGGGTTCTGCACGCGCGGCTCTGGAATTTCGATTTCGATGACTTTGCCGGCTACCAGTTTCGGGGCTTGAAGAAAGAGCATTCCGAATTTCTGAAGAGCAAAGTGGCCCCCCTACTCGAGGACGACGCCGGTCAGATCTGGATGACGGGCTCCGCGAGCCGGATCGGTGCGGCCGATTGGAATATGACGACATCAGCCAACCGCGTGATTACAGTCGCGCGGTCTCTGTCCGAGATGGGCATCCACCCGGAGCAAATGCAGACGCACGCCATCGGCAATACACAGACGGCAAATCATAGGCTGGACGAAGACAACGATAGATCAGTGGTCCTTTGGGTGCTGCCGAAGGTCTATTTCGAACCGATCATAAAGCCAGACTTGCCGCGACCCGTTCCGCCGAAGCCAAAAGTCAGTCGAAATTTCAAGATAGCCATGCTGCTTGAGGTCGACGGTTCGATCTCGTTCGCCGCGAGGGCGGCCATCAAGCGCATCGTGAAGGGCAGGGCTGGAGCCGGGATTGCGTTTGCCAGCGCCTTGTTCTCCATATGGGACACGGAAAACAATTTGAAGTGCACCTACGTCTATGCGGCGGTCGGCCTGGGCTTTGGCTTAAGCCTTCCGAAGACCGGCGGTAGATCGGGTACCCTGCATGGCCCCTGGAATTCGTTTACGACTGAAAAGCCAATCTCCTGTTCGCAGTTCGGCAGGTCGATGCGCTTTACGACTATCGGCATAGGCGACGTGAGCAAGAACTGGATCCTGCTGGAAACGCCCAAGGGGGGTGAAGGACGTCTACTTGAGCATCAGCACCGGCACGACGATAGGCGGCGGCGCGTCGACATACCCAGCCCATCTGAGCGCTTTCGTCCCGCTGGAGAGACCAAAGCCGTTTGGCGGGCCGTGAGCATGCCGAGGCCGACAAAGCCCGCATGCAGCGGTTCATGTCCCGAGCTAGCTTTTGTTGGCTGGACCTAGTTCAAACTTCCCCATGATGGATTGGAGCGAGAGTTCAGGTTTTTCAACCGGTTAGATGGCGTCGTGTGCACGACGTGTGCACCGGGAGATCAAGAAAAATCTATCGTCAGCAAGGGTGGGGTATTCGCTCTCTGAAGGGATGCAGGGTCTAGAGCTGGGTGCTTGCGTGAAGGTGGTTGATGCGCGTTACCAACGAGAGCTCGGCTTGGCGTGTTGTCGCGACCATTTTGCGGTGAAGACAAAAATCGTATTGGGGGGCGAGTCACGCCCCTCTACCGTGGACCACGATTTTGCGCGCCGGACTGCGATTTTATGCGATGTTGCACTTCTGACGATCGCGGACGAATCCCACTAGTACGAATTGCGTTGGCTTGGACAAAGGGTGAAGCCGTCGAGAGCTGACTGCTTCTTGGTGAAGTCGCTTCGAATTCCGGCCACATGTGCAGAAGCGGTGGTTTTTCCACTACGTCGAGACGCCGAACAGCTTGCGCACTGCTGGCAGCCACTCGCCAGTCATCGTGAACTCAAGCCCGAGCCGCGCTCCGACGGCAATCGCCAGCATTGTGATCGGCGCCGAGAGAGCGAGTGTTGAGAATGCGGTCAATCCCTGACCGATGGTGCAGCCCATCGACATGATGCCGCCAATGCCCATCAGAAGCGCGCCGCTCATGTGACGCTTCAATTCACGGGCGTCGTCGCAAGCCTCCCAGCGAAAGCCGCGCCCGAGCATGGCGGCGACAAACGAGCCGGCGACGACGCCGGCGACCGAGCCGATGCCAAAGTTCAACCGCGCGCCGGAGAAGGTGGCGATGTAAAGGATGGTGTCGCCAAGCGGGGCAACGAAGGTGAGCGAGGAGACGCGTACGGGATCGAATTCGTCATCCGCGAGCCATCCAGTCGCGAACCATCCGAATGCAATCGCAGCGCCGACGGCAAGACCGGAGATCAATAGTCGCGGCGACCGGATCAGCCGGCCATCAGCGAGCGCCCAGAAAGCGAGTGCGGCGGCAATCGACGCGACGAGGATTGCGCGCGTCGTGCTGCCGGCCCCGAGCAGCGAAGTCAGCGTCTGGTTGTTACCTTCGGTGAGGCGTACCGACAATGGCTCGATCAGCTTCACGCGGAGCATGCCGGTGATGCCGCGCATAGTCGCGAGCGCGGACAGACCGAGTACGAGAAAGACTACGATGGCACGCAGATCGCCACCGCCGATTCGCACCAGCGTGCCGAAACCGCAGGTGCCGACCAGCGCCATGCCGACGCCGAACATCAACCCGCCTATGATCGCGCCGCCCAGGCCGATCGATGCCGTGAGATAGATCGACCGCGACAGGTCTACGATGCCGAACTCGGCCAGCGCTTGGGTCGTGAGCAGGGCGACCGCCGCGGCCAGAGCAAAGGATCGGAGCCGGCGAAAATCCGATCCGAAGAACGCATCCTCGAGCATCGCGAGCGTACAGAAGCGGCCCGCACGGCCGGAAACGCCGAGCACGGCACCGGCGGCAAGCCCGCATGCAAACGCTATGGTCGAAGGGCCCAGCATTCCTCCCGGGGATGTTCGTTCTTCTTGTCAGGCAGTCTGCGCCGGGAAGGCGCGAAAATCCAGAACGGAAAACTACCGGCGGCGCCGACGCACTGGTTCGCAGAACACGTCGTAGACGGCGGTAAGAATCTTGCGGACGTCCTCGTTGGCGAGGCTGTAGTAGATCGCCTTGCCGTCGCGGCGGGTCGTCACCAGCCGGTCAAGTCTCAGTCGCGCGAGCTGCTGCGAAACTGTGGACTGCCGCTCGCCCAGGAACTGCTCGAGCTCGGTCACCGATTTCTCGCCCTCGGCAAGGATGCAGAGTAGCAGCAGACGGGACTCGTGCGACAACGCCTTGAGCATGTCGCTCGCCTCGCGCGCCTTCTCGATCATCTGCTCGAGCTCGGCGGAGCCCTCGATCTCCTTCAGCTTTGGCAATGGCATCGCGTCAAATTCTCCTGACCAAAATCCCTCGAGAGCGGTTACGACCTACCCGGTTCCGAACCTGTGCCGGACAGGATCCGGTCCAGGAGGCCGAAGAAGAAAGCGTTCCCCGGATAGCCGCGAATGCGTCCGATCTCACGGCCCTCTTTTACCACGACGAAGGTCGGCGTGAAGGCGCCGGGGTCGATTCCAGCGAGATCGGCGGGCAGTGGGCTGTTCAGGTCGACTCGGCGAAGCGGCGCGGCCTGGCTTTCCCCGGTCTTGCCGTAGATCGGCGCGATCTCGGCGTCAAAGCGCGCGCACCACACGCAGCCCGCCCGCTCGAACATGACGAGCTCGGCCGCGCGCGATCCCGCCGCGGGAAGCGCGAGGGCGACAATGGTTGCGAGCAAGGTGATGATTCGATTCATCCTGGGCAAAGGACCTCTGGACTTCGATGGCCCTTTATATCATTAAATTCGTATATGTGATAGGGATGAGATGCAATGACCTTGGACGTCACGCTGGGCGCGGCCTTCGTCGCGGGTCTGTTGTCGTTTCTGTCGCCCTGTATCCTGCCCCTGGTGCCGCCCTTCCTCTGCTACATGGCCGGCGTCTCCGTCACGGATCTGTCGAGCGAGAGGCCGGAGCTGCGGCCACGCATCCTGGTCTCCGCCCTGGCCTTTGTGGCGGGCTTTTCCCTGGTGTTCGTCGCGCTCGGCTCGACCGCGTCGATCGCGGGACGCTTCATCTCCGCACATCTGTCGACGCTCGGCATCGTCGCCGGCGGCCTGATCATCGTCATGGGCCTGCATTTTCTGGGGCTGTTCAGGATTCCGCTGCTCTATCGCAGCGCGGCCGTGCAGGTCGACAAGCGGCCGGCCGGTCTCGCGGGTGCCTTCGTCATGGGGCTGGCCTTCGCATTCGGCTGGACGCCCTGCGCAGGCCCCATTCTCGCCGCGGTGCTGCTGATGGCAGGCTCGGAGGAGACCACGGGACGAGGCGCGCTGCTGCTCCTGGCTTATTCGATCGGGACCGGCATTCCCTTCCTGATCGCGGCCGCCTTCACCGGCAGATTCATTGCGGCGCTTGGGCGTGCGCGGAAGCATCTTGGCCTGGTCGAGAAGACGATGGGCGTCTTTCTGGTCGCGACCGGCCTGATGTTCCTGACCGGCCTAATGCCGGCGGTCTCTGAGTGGCTGCTGGAGCGTTTCCCGGGGCTCACCAGCATCGGTTGATGCTCAGCCGTAGCGGAAGTCGAGGAGCTGGGCATAGGACTGGAGCTCGATCAGGTAGCGATGCACGAGCGGTCCGTCGCCGGACATCGCGGCATGGGCGATCTCGCCGCTGCTGGCAATCGCGCCGTCGATGAGGCGGCGGAACTCGCCATGCCCGGCGATCTCGGCACTTGCCCAATCGTTGCAGCGCTCCAGACGTTCGCGGAACGCGCTTGCCGCGGCAACGGTCTCCTCGGCATTCCCATGCGCGGGCCGTTCGCCATATCGCGTGGCCGCCACGCGCAGCTTCTCCATCGCCGGCGCGATCTCGAAGACACAGTCGCCGAGATCGTAGAGGCCCGCATGACGCCTGAGCTCATGAAAGGAGTAGCGAAGCGCCAGCAGTTCGCGGCCGGCCGCGACATTGTCTCCACCATCCAGCGCGCGCGTTGCTGCCGTGAGCCGCTCGGCGCCGCGACCGAGAAATTCCGCCAGCGCGGCCGGAGCATAAGCGGGCAGGGGACCGGGCGCGTTTGGCGCGAGCCGTTTCCACGTGGCCACCGCCTCGTCGGTCTCCATCTGTGCCAGCGCGATGTTCCCGGTGCGCGCATAGCTCGCCGCGCTGCGCAGGTTGGCCATGATCGGCCTCATCGCCGATGCGAAATCCGCAGGCTTGCCGGCCTCCGCACCGAAGGCGAGCGCGTGCGAAGCCAGCCATGCCAACAGGACGATGATGCACCGCAAGATCGGAAATCCTTGTCATATTCGTGTATCTGAATATCATAATAAGAATGACCGATGTGCAAGATCTTCCAACGTACGAATCTCGGATGTCGCTTCGCATGCCCACGCGGCGCGGCTTTCTCGCCCTTGCGTCGGGCGCTGCCCTTGCCGCGGGTCGCGGCGTGGCGGCCGCCGAGCCGGCGCTCGGGGAGGACGGGCTCTATCACGAGCCGTGGTTCTTGCAGAGTTTCCTCGATCTGCGCGAGGATATCGAAGGTGCAGCCGCCGGCGGCAAGCGCCTCGCCATCATGTGGGAGCTGCGCGGCTGTCCCTATTGCCGCGAGACGCATCTGGTGAACTTTGCCGATGCAGACATCACCACATACATCCGCGACAATTTCGAGGTATTGCAGCTCAATCTGATCGGCTCCCGCAAAGTTACGGACGTCGACGGCCAGGAATTGTCAGAGAAGGATCTCGCGCAGAAATACGGGATCAGGTTCACCCCGACGTTTCAGTTCTTTCCGCCATCGTCGGCCGGTATTGAAGCAAAGGAGCCGATGGCGAGGGAAGTTGCGCGGGCGCCAGGCTATCTCAAGCCGCAGCATTTCCTGGCGATGTTTCGCTTCGTACGGGAGCGCGCCTATGAGCGCGGCTCGTTCCGCGACTTTCTCGCCGCGAATGGATAGCTGAGAGCGCCTCGCGAATTTCGCTTGACGGCGTTATTTACATGAACATATCATGATAACTGAATTTGATGGACTGTGAGTCCGTCGTGATCAAAGGCGGGCGTCACCCCGTCACAAGGGTAGGGAACATGCGGCGTCTGCTTGCGGCTGCGTTTGCACTGTGTCTGTCGGCCGGGGGCGCCTTCGCCCAGGAGCCGATGAGGACGCCCATCAAGCTAGATATCGTCAACGAGTCCCTGCCGAAATCGTTGACCGGCACACCCGGCAATGCCGAGGCCGGCAAAAAGGTGTTCCTGACGCGCACGCTCGGCAACTGCCTGGCCTGCCACCAGGTCACCAGCCTGAAATCCGAGGAATTCCACGGCGAGTTCGGTCCGTCGCTTGACGGCGTGGCCGACCGCTACACCGAGGCGCAATTGCGCCTCATCGTCGCCGACCCCAAGCGCATCTTCACCAACACGGTCATGCCCGCGTTCTTCAAGAACGACGGCTTGAGCCGGGTGCGCCCGGAATTCGTCGGCAAGTCGATTCTGACGGCCGCGCAGGTCGAGGACGTCATCGCTTTTCTCAAGACGCTGAACTGACGGCGAGGAGGATCAGGAATGAACGTCATCAATCGACGGCAGGCATTTGCGCTCGGGGGCGGCTTCGTCATGCTGACCCTTCTGCCCATGGCGGCCGATGCCGAAGTGACGAACGACGCGTCGAAGTGGATCGAGAAGTTCACCGGCGGCAAGCAGCCGGCCAAGGGCAAGATTTCCCTCGACCTGCCGGAGATCGCGGAGAACGGCAACACCGTGCCGCTGTCGATCAACATCGAGAGCCCGATGACCGCGGAGTCCTACGTCAAGGACGTCATGATCATCGCGGACGGCAATCCGAATGCCGGCGTCGCGACGCTGTCGTTCACGCCGCTATCGGGCAAGGCGGAAGCCTCGATCCGGATCCGGCTTGCGACCACGCAGAACGTGGTCGCAATCGCGAAGATGAGCGACGGCTCGCTGTTCACGGAGCAGAAGACCGTGAAGGTCACCATCGGCGGCTGCGGCGGTTAGGGGATTAGGAGAGATAAAGATGGCAGACAAACCGCGCATCAAGCTTCCCAAGGAAGCGGCCAAGGGCGAGGTCCTCCAGATCAAGACCCTGGTCTCGCACGTCATGGAATCGGGTCAGCGCAAGGATGCGCAGGGCAAGACCATTCCGCGCAAGATCATCAACAAGTTCGCTTGCGAGTTCAACGGCCAGCCGGTGTTCGCTTGCGCCCTCGAACCGGCGATCTCGGCCAATCCCTACATCCAGTTCGACGCCAAGATCGACGAGGCCGGAACGTTCAAGTTCTCCTGGACCGACGACGACGGCACCGTGATCACGGCCGAAGAGAAGATCGCGCTCAAGGCATGATGCGTATCGCTCATTGAGGGAGGCTGGGATGGCGCCACGACATGTTGGGTTAGCCGCTGCGATCGTGGCCGCCGCATCCGTTACGACGTTCGCGTTCGCACAGGACGCCGAACGCAAGGGCATCGCGGCGCCGCCCGGCCACGTCTTCAAGACCATCATCTCCGGCTACGAGTTCCGCAGCAAGGAGACCCGTGCGTTGCAGGACGACGATCTCGAAAATCCGGGCTTCCTCGCCGTGGAGCGCGCCGCCGACGTCTGGAAGAAGGTCGAGGGCAGTGCAGGAAAGTCTTGCATGAGCTGCCACGGCGAGGCCGAGACCAGCATGAAGGGCGTCGGCGCGGCCATGCCGAAGTGGGACGACAAGCTGAAGAAGCCGGTCAATCTCGAGCAGCGCATCGACATCTGCCGCAGCGAGCACATGAAGGCCGAACCCTGGAAATTCAAATCCCAGGAGCTGACCGACATGACCACTTTCGTGCGCTACCAATCGCACGGCATGCCGGTCGCGGTGAAGACCGACGGGCCGATGTCGTCCTGGTTCGAGCGCGGCAAGCAGATCTATTACACGCGCTACGGCCAGCTAGATCTGGCCTGCGAATCCTGCCACGAGCGCAACAACGGCAAGTTCATGCGCGCCGATTTCCTGAGCCAGGGCCAGACCAACGGCTTTCCGACCTATCGGCTCCGCGACCAGCGCCTGGTGCCGCTGCACGAGCGTTTCGAGGGCTGCATGTTCGACGTGCGCGCCGAGCCATTCAAGCCGCTCTCGGACGAGTTCCTCGCGCTCGAGCTCTATGTCGCCTGGCGCGGCATCGGACTGCCGGTCGAGACGCCTTCGGTGCGCAATTGAAACGATGAGCACGCAGGAGCATTGCGCATGATCTCTCGCCGCGAGTTCATTCAGGTCGCCGCGGCAACGGCGGCACTCTCGACCGGTGCGGGCGCCGGCCTCACGCGGGCGGTCGCCCAGCAGCGCCTGACCCAGAAGGAGCTGCTGGCCTTCGAGCCGCTCGGCAACGTCACGCTGGTGCATGTGACCGACATCCACGGCCAGCTCATGCCGCTCTATTTTCGCGAGCCTTCGACCAACCTCGGCGTGGGCGAGGCGAAAGGCCTTCCGCCGCACGTCACCGGTAAGGAATTCCTCAGCCGTTTCGGCATCGCGCCCGGCTCGTCGGCGGCCTACGCCCTGACGTCGGAGGATTTCGAGGCGCTCGCCAAGAGCTATGGCCGGATCGGCGGCCTCGACCGCGCCGCCACCGTGATCAAGGCCATTCGCGCCGAGCGCGGTGACAAGGTCGCGCTGCTCGACGGCGGCGACACCTGGCAGGGATCGTGGTCCTCGCTGAAGACGCGCGGCCAGGACATGATCGACTGCATGGCGCTGCTGAAGCCAGACGCCATGACCGGACATTGGGAGTTCACCTACGGCACCGAGCGCGTTAAGCAGGCGATCGAGGGCCTCGGCTTCCCGTTCCTCGGCCTCAACATCCGTGACACCGAATGGAACGAGGCGGCGTTCGATGCCTCGACCATGATCGAGCGCGGCGGCGTCAAGATCGCGGTGCTCGGCCAGGCCTTCCCCTATACGCCCGTCGCCAATCCGCGCTGGATGATTCCGAGCTGGTCGTTCGGCGTGCGCGAGGAGGACGTGCAGGCGCAGGTCGACAAGGTGCGCAAGGGTGGCGCGCAGCTCGTCGTGCTGCTCTCGCACAACGGTTTTGACGTCGACCGAAAGCTTGCGAGCCGCGTCAAGGGCATCGACGTCATCCTGACCGGCCACACGCATGACGCGCTGCCCGAAGCCGTAAAAATCGGCAAGACTCTTCTGATCGCGTCGGGCTCGTCCGGCAAGTTCGTGTCGCGGCTCGATCTCGACGTCCGCGACGGCGAGGTCAAGGCCTACAGCTACAAGCTCATCCCGCTATTCTCCGACGTGATCGCTGCGGATGCCGAGATGGCCGCCAAGATCGCCGAGGTGCGCAAGCCCTTTGTATCGGATCTGGCCAAAGTGCTTGGCAAGACCGATTCGCTGCTGTACCGGCGCGGCAATTTCAACGGCACGTTCGACGATCTGATCTGCCAGGCCCTGTTGCAGGAGCGCGACGCCGAGATCGCGCTCTCGCCGGGCTTCCGCTGGGGCACTAGCGTGCTGCCGGGGCAGGACATCACTTTCGAGGACGTCACCAACGCGACCGCGATCACCTATCCGGCCGTCTATCGCATGGGCATGACGGGGGCGCGTCTGAAGGAGATCATCGAGGACGTCGCCGACAATCTCTTCAACGTCGATCCCTATTATCAGCAGGGCGGCGACATGGTGCGGATCGGCGGTCTATCTTATGCGATCGATATCGCGAAGCCGCAGGGCAGCCGCATCTCGGACATGCAACTGCTCAAGACCGGCGCGCCGATCGATCCCGCGAGGGAATATCAGGTCGCCGGCTGGGCCAGCGTCAACGAAGGGACCGAAGGGCCGCCGATCTGGGAGGTCGTGGCCAATTATCTGACCCGACAGAAGACGGTTCGCCTCGAACCCAACAGAGCGGTCAAAGTCACCGGAGCGTGAGAAGCGATGTCTAAGTTGGACAGTCCCCGGCAATCCCGACGCAGTTTCCTGGCCGCTGGCGCCGGCGTTGCGGCATCGGTGCTCGCCAAGCCCGCTTTGGCCGGCGCCGGCAATCCGGCGAACCAGCCGCCCAACGTGCCGGAATGGACCAGGTCGCTCGGCGAGGGCGTCGCCGTGCGCCCCTATGGGAAACCGTCGAAGTTCGAGAAGGACGTCATCCGCCGCGACGTCGAATGGCTGACCGCCTCGCGCGAATCCTCGGTGAGCTTCACTCCGCTGCATGAGCTCGAAGGCATCATCACGCCGAACGGCCTCTGCTTCGAGCGGCATCATGGCGGCATCGCCGAAATCGATCCGGCCGATCACCGCCTGATGATCCACGGGCTGGTGGAGCGTCCGCTGATCCTCACCCTGGAGGAGCTGAAGCGCTATCCGCGCGTCAACCGGATCCACTTCATGGAGTGCGCGGCCAATTCCGGCATGGAGTGGCGCGGCGCCCAGCTCAATGGCTGCCAGTTCACCCATGGCATGATCCACTGCGTGCAGTACACCGGCGTGTCGCTGCGCACACTGCTGGAAGAAGCCGGCGTCAAGACCAGCGGCAAGTGGCTGCTCGTCGAGGGCGCCGATGCGGCTGCGATGGATCGCAGCCTGCCGATCGAGAAGGCGCTCGACGACTGCATCATCGCGTACAAGATGAATGGCGAGGCGCTCTATCCCGAGCAGGGCTATCCGATGCGGCTCGTCGTGCCGGGCTGGCAGGGCAATCTCTGGGTCAAGTGGTTGCGCCGCATCAAGGTCGGCGACCAGCCCTGGCATACCCGCGAGGAGACGTCGAAATACACGGACCTCTTGCCCGGCGGCAAGGCGCGCCGCTTCACCTGGGCGATGGACGCCAAATCGGTGATCACGAGCCCGAGCCCACAGGCGCCGATCAAGCACGGCAAGGGCTTTACCATCGTCTCCGGTCTCGCCTGGAGCGGCAACGGCAAGGTGAAGCGCGTGGACGTGTCGCTCGACGGCGGCCGCAACTGGTGGCCGACCCGACTCGACGGGCCGGTGCTCGACAAGGCGCTGACACGCTTCTACTACGAGTTCGACTGGAACGGCGAGCCGCTGCTGCTGCAATCGCGCGTGCAGGACGAGACCGGCTATGTGCAGCCGAGCAAGGCCGAGTTGCGCAAGATCCGCGGCGTCAACTCCATCTATCACAACAATGGCATCCAGACCTGGCATGTGCAGGCCAATGGTGAGGTCGAAAATGTCGAAGTCGCCTAAGTTCATTGCAGCCGCGCTGCTCGCTTGCGCGCTGAGCGCGCCAGCACTCGCGCAGCAGAAGGCAGACGCCAAGAGCGGTTCGCGCTATCACATCGGTCGTGCGCCGACCGCGGATGAAATCCGCGGCTGGGATATCGACGTACGGCCCGACGGACAGGGCCTGCCGGAAGGCAAGGGTTCGGCCGCACAGGGCGAGAAGCTGTTCATGGACAATTGCTCGAGCTGTCACGGCGAGTTCGGCGAGGGCAACGGCCGCTGGCCGGTCCTGGCGGGCGGCAAGGGTTCGCTAACTAGCGACAATCCGGTCAAGACAGTGGGTTCGTACTGGCCCTATGCCTCCACCGTGTTCGACTACGTCCGTCACGCCATGCCCTACGGCAACGCCGAGTCGTTGTCGGTCGACGAGTACTATGCGGTGGTCGCCTATGTCCTGTATCTAAACGACGTCATCACCGACCAGAATTTCGAGCTGACCAACAAGAACCTTGCCACGATCAAGATGCCCAACGAGCAGGGTTTTGTGATGGACGATCGTGCCGCGAGCGAGAAATCCTTCTGGCAGAAGGACCCTTGCATGAAGGATTGCATCGCGCCGGTGAAGATCACCGCGCGCGCTGCCGTCATAGACGTGACCCCTGAGGATACCAAGAACGGAAAGCCGCGGGGCGTAGAGTGATCCGCGGTCGGGCGAGCCGCCGTGGGTTGCTTCGCAGTTTGTTCGCTGCGGCCTTCATCGTGACAAGTCCGGCCGCCCCGTCTCGGGCGGCCGAGCCGCACAGGCTCGCGCTGCAGATCAGCGACGACGACCCGGCCAAGATGCGCGCCATCCTCGATGTTGCGGCCAACGTCTCGCGGCAATATTCCGGGCAGGGTGAGGACGTCGAGATCGTTGTGATCGCCTTCAATGGCGGCCTCGACATGCTGCTCGACGACCGCTCGCCGGTGAAGGAGCGCCTGCTGAATTTCCTGAAATCGATGCCGAATGTGAGCTTCATCGCCTGCGGCAATACGCTGGAGACGCTTGCGGTGAAGGAAGGCAGGCGACCGCCGCTGATCGAGGGCGTCAGCGTCACCCAGGTCGGCGTCGCCGCGCTGATGGATCTCGCGGAGAAGAACTGGACGATCGTTCGTCCCTGAGGAGTGCGCCGCCGATGCGATGGTTGATGGGACTGGCTGTCTTGCTCGCTCTCGCGCGGCCCGCCTGCGCCACCGAGCAGGAGCTGGAACTGTTGGTCGGCGGCCGCGCGACGCTCGCGACGCTGCGTACCCCGGCTTCGATGGGGCCGGATACGCCGCTCATCGTGATGACCCACGGCACGCTCGCGCACAAGGACATGGAAGTCATTCAGGGCGTGGCGAAGGCGCTCGAGCAGCGCGGCATCGCTTCACTCGCCCATACGCTCTCGCTGGGGCTCGACCGGCGCAAGGGCATGTATGACTGCGCCACACGGCACGATTATGTCGTTGACGATGCGGTTGCAGAGATCGGCGCCTGGGTGACCAAGGCCAAGAGCATGTCCCGGTTCGTCTTTACCTTCGGTCATTCGCGCGGCGGCAATCAGGTCGCGCGCTACCTGGCGGCGGGTGAAACCCCGCCGGTCGCGGGTGCGGTGCTGCTGGCGCCGGTGACGGCAAAAGCCGAGACAGACTTGCGCGCCTCCTATGCGCAGACCTACGGCAAGCCGCTCGAGCCGCTCCTCGATAAGGCGAGCAAAGCCGTCGCGGCGGGACGCGGTGGTGAATGGATGGATGCGCCGGGCTTTATCTATTGCCGC
Source organism: Bradyrhizobium sp. cf659 (assembly GCF_900113725.1). Taxonomy (NCBI): domain Bacteria; kingdom Pseudomonadati; phylum Pseudomonadota; class Alphaproteobacteria; order Hyphomicrobiales; family Nitrobacteraceae; genus Bradyrhizobium; species Bradyrhizobium sp. cf659. The sequence goes on along the minus strand of NZ_FOQJ01000001.1, from coordinate 1,521,467 downwards.
AACGCCGTGGTGACGGCGCGGGCCATCAAATCCTTCTATGCCGCCGACGCCGGCCAGGACACCGCCGCGCTCGTGGCGCACCTCAAGTTGCCGGTGCTGGCGCTCGCCGCAACAAAGGATACGGTCGTGCCCGATGTGGCCGCGTCCTTCGCATCGCTGGCCGCATCGAGCGGCGGCGGGGTACAGCTGGACAAGATCGAGGACGCCGATCATTTCTTCCGCGACCTGTTCGCGGAAGACGTCGCCGACCGCATCGTCGAATTCATCAAGCAGACACGATAGGAGGGACCATGCAGCGTCGATCCATGCTTCGCGCGAGCCTTGCCGGACTATTCGGCGCCTTTGCAGTGCGTGAGGCGGCCGCGGCGACGGAAGCGCCCGCGCGGCAGCGCGTCGTCTATCACCTGGCCGATGCTGACCGAGCCGTCTTCGTTCTGGGCAACCTCCAGAACCACGTTGATGGCGTTGGTGGACCCGGCAAGGCCGATATCAGGCTGGTCGTGCATGGGCCGGCGCTGCGCGCCTTCCACGCGCTCGCCGCCGAAGATCATACCGTTGACATGATGAAGAAGCTCACCGACGCCGGGGTCGGCTTTGATGCCTGCGCTAACACGATGAAGGCGCAGGGCGTCAAGCTCGACGACCTCACGCCCGGCTTCGTGGTGGCGGAGAAAGGCGGCGTGGTGCGGCTCGCCGAGCTGCAACAGCAGGGATATGCCTATCTGCGGCCCTGAACAGGCGTGGCGCCCATGCGGCCGGGCCTTGATTTGGCTCATATGGCGCGGCCGCAGCGAGAGATAGATTGGCAGACCTCAAAGGAACACTGAGGCGGCCGTGCTGATGACACTCATCGATCTTCTGGGCGAAGACCGGCTGTCATGGCTCGGCGGCCTCTTGGTCGGCGGCGTCTTTGGATTCTTCGCCCAGCGCAGCCGCTTCTGCCTGCGTGCCGCGGCGGTCGAATTCTCCCGCGGCGATGGTGGGCCGCGCCTCGCGGTCTGGCTCCTGACCTTTGCCGCGGCGCTGGTGGGCACGGAAGGCTTTGTCGCGCTCGGCTGGCTCGATGTCTCCGAGGCGCGGCAGCTCGCGCAGCAGGGCAGCATCTCCGGCGCGCTGGTCGGCGGCGTGATGTTCGGCTGCGGCATGATCCTCGCCCGCGGCTGCGCCAGCCGGCTGCTCGTGCTCTCGGCCAACGGCAATCTCAGGGCGCTGCTGTCGGGCCTGGTGTTTGCGGTGACGGCGCAGGCTTCCTATCGCGGCCTGCTGTCGCCCGCGCGCGAATGGGTGACCAATCTGTGGCTTGTCGACGGTGGGCCGTCGCGCGACATCATGGCGGTGTTCGGCGGCGGGACGCCCGAGAAGCTCGCTTTCGGCGGATTGTGGCTGATCGCGGGGCTCGCCTTCGCCCTGCGCAGCCATTTGCCGCGCCTGCTGATCCTCGCCGCGCTGGCCGCGGGCGGGGCCGTCGTCGCTGGCTGGCTCTTCACCTACCAGCTTTCGCAGGCCTCTTTCGCGCCGGTCACGCTGAAGAGCCTCACCTTCAGCGGACCATCGGCCGAACTGCTGATGCTGGTTCTGAACAGCTCGCAGCTCCGGCTCGGCTTCGACCTCGGCATCATCCCCGGCGTGTTCCTCGGTTCGTTCATCGCTGCGGCAAGCGCGCATGAATTGAAGCTCGAGGGGTTTTCGGACGGGCTCGGCATGCGCCGCTATCTGCTCGGTGCGATGCTGATGGGGTTCGGCGCGATGCTCGCCGGCGGCTGCGCGGTAGGCGCCGGCGTGACCGGCGCATCCGTGTTTGCGCTCACGGCCTGGCTCGTGCTCGGCGGCATGTGGCTGGGGGCAGGGCTTACCGATCTCCTCGTCGACCGCGCCGGCATGCCGCAACCGCAGCAAGCGGTGGGTTCGCCGGGCACCTAGTATTTTAGAGTTTGCTAAATTTCAATTCTTGAATATGATTTTCTCTGGTGCGGAACCGGTCGCGCCGCTGTCGGGGGAAACACACATGACCACCATCACGGAAAGCTACGTTCGCGAAGCGCCGCGCGCTGCGCGCATCGACTGGTCGCCCTACCTCGTCGGCGCCGGGATCGGGCTGTTGAGCTGGATCGCCTTTGCAGTGTTCGGCGATCCGCTCGGCGTCACCACCGCCTATTCGCGCGTCGCCTCGCTGTTCGCCGTCCCGGTGATCGGGCCGGAGGCTGTGGCGCAGAATTCCTACTGGAAGAGCATGCCGCTGAAGTGGGACTACGGCGTCTGGTTCCTCGTCGGCATCCCGTTCGGCGCGTTCCTCTCCGCGGTGATGTCGGGCACGTGGCGGCTCGAGCTCGTGCCGGAAGTCTGGAAGGAGCGGTTCGGACCATCGATCGCCAAGCGCTTTGTCGGCGCGTTCCTCGGCGGCGTCGTGATCATGTACGGCGCACGGCTTGCCGGCGGCTGTACCAGCGGACACGGCATTTCCGGCGGTTTGCAGCTCGCGGTGTCGAGCTGGCTGTTCTTGGCGGTGATGTTCGCCACAGGACTCGGTATCTCCGCGCTCATGTTCCGCAAACGGTGAAGGGAATCGAGATGACCGCGATGATGACAATCCTTGGCCCCGTGCTAATGGGCGCTGCCTTCGGCTTCCTGCTGCAGCGTGGCAAGGTGACGAACTGTAATGTGATCGAGAACCAGTTTCGACTGCGCGATTTTACTGTGCTGAAGGTGATGGGCACGGCGATCGTCGTCGGCGGCATCGGCGTGCTGCTGCTCGTCGATACCGGCAACACGAAGTACTACGTGAAGGATGCCAACATGCTGGCGATCGCGCTCGGCGCCGCTTTGTTCGGTATCGGCATGGCGGTCTATGGCTATTGCCCGGGAACGGCGCTCGGCGCCATCGCCACCGGCAGCATCCATGCCTTGGTCGGCGCGCTCGGCATGGTTGCCGGTGCTATCCTTTACGCGCTGAGTTTCGATTGGCTGAAAGCGCACGTGCTCAACGTCTGGGCGCTCGGCAAAGTCCGCCTTCCGGACCTGACGAACGTCCCGGACATCATTTGGTTTGCCGCTCTTGCAGTCGGTGCCGGACTCTTCTTCTGGTGGATCGAATCTGTGGAAGCCGGGCAGAAGCGGATGTAGCAAATCACAGGTCACCGTTTTGGTGTCTTGCAGAAGAGCCTGTGCAGCGTTGAAAACAGCTCTTCGATCCGCCGGTCTGCGACACGGTACCACATCGTCTGACCATCGCGCCGACAGGCGACGATGCGCTCTGTCTTCAGCTTTGCAAGGTGCTGCGATAGGGCCGAAGCGGAAAGGCCGACATCCTCGGCAAGCGCGCTCGCGTTGATTTCGCCATATTCGACGAGCTTGCAGACGATGAGCAGACGATGCTCATTGGCAAGCATGCGCATCAGGGCGGCCACCCCCTTTGCCTGCCTTTCGAGTTCGTTCGTATTCATTCGGCGCATGACGGTGTTTCATTAGCATTCGCGTGCCAGCCGTCAAATAGGGGGCGGAAATCCGGGTTTGGCCGGTTAATGAATGGCCCGCGATTGAATGGGCGCAGCATAAGGATGCGAATTATACTCCCATAGCTGCATGAGTATAACGAAGCCCATCGCTCTCAAGGATCTCTGACATACGCCATACGAGTGACGTGTGCACTCCCGCTCCCACGCACGCGACGTGTGCGCTGATAATCCGAAGAAGCGATTTCCGCTTCCAATTCATGCAAATATCGTCCTAGAAGAGCCAATCTACGGAAGCCTCGTCAAACGAGAATTCTCAGTCGGTCCAATCACATAAAGGGCCGATCGGAGTTAAAATACATCAATAAGATGAATAGCTTAGACCGCAAATTTGCCACGGCACCCATGATGGATTGGAGCGAGAGTTCAAGTTTTTCAATTGGTTAGACGCCGGCGTGTGCACCGGGAGATCTAGAAGAATCTATTGTGGGCAAGTGTGAAGCCGGTCGTTTTGGACTGATCTGACACGTCCGCAGAAGCCTGATGGTCTAAAGAGTGGCGCCGCAAGGGTAGGGCATTCGCGTAAGGCTTGGAGTTGATAGCGCCCCTCAGGCGCAGAACTTCGTGTTCGGCCGATCGCGAAGAGCAATGTGAACTGCAGTGAGGACAAAAATTGAGGTCGGGGGTTCGAGTCCCTCTCCCGCTATCAATAATTGCCTGCCAAAGATCGGAGCCGTCGATTTTTGAGCCAACCCTTGCGGGCCGTCGACGCCGTCTGAGGTCGCCGCCGGAAATGATAACGAAGCACATGCCCACCGAGATGATGCCGATGAAGGCTGTGCTGGTCGGCAGTGATTTGCCGCGGCTTTTGGCTGGGTCCAGAAGAATGTAGCCGTCCTAGCCGGACCTCCGCGGCGGGCGCGTGCTGTCGCGCAGCATCAGCATGGCGGGAAGCTTAATGTCCTTCTGCGGCTCCGTCCTGCCGTTCGTCATTAGCGCGATCAGTTCTGCTGCAGCGGTGGCCCCGAGATCGCGACGGGGCTGGACGATGGTCGTCAGGGTCGGCTCGCAATAGTCGGCATAGGCGATGCCGTCGAAGCCAACGACGGAGAGATCGTCCGGGATCTGGAGGCCGGCGGCGCGCGCGGTCTTGATCAGGCCGATTGCCATTTCGTCGTTGGCCGCAAACAGCGCTGTCGGGCGCGACGCGGGCTTGAGCGCCAGAAGTGTCCGGCCGGCCTCGACACCGGTGCGGAAAGTGAAATCGCCGGGCAGGATCAAGCTCGCATCGGTCGCAATTCCTGCGTCGTGCAAGGCCTGTCGATAGCCTTCGAGACGCTGCTGCTCGAGGATGTTGAAGTTCGGCCCCGACAAATAGGCGATGCTTGTGTGGCCGAGCTCAACCAAGTGTCGCACCGCTTCGCGCGCGGTGTCGACATTATTGATCGTGACCTGCGGGAAGCTTTCTCGCGGGATGTACTCGCAGGCGGCAACCAACGGCACGCCCGCGTCGCGCAAGTCGCGGTCGGGGCTGCGCATCACGTGGCCACACAAGAGCAGCACGCCGTCGGCCTGGCCGGCGCAGACCAAGTCGACGTAGCGCGCCTCCTTCTCCGGCGAGCCGGCGAGATTGGCAATAATAAGCCCGTAGCCGGCGGCCGACAGCGTATCGTCGATGCCCTGGAGAACCTCAGCGAAGAACGGGTTGGCGATGTCCGGCACTGCCACCAGCACGACCATGGTCTTCCGGACGCGCAGGTTCCTTGCGGAAATGTTCGGCGTGTAGCCGGTGTCGCGCACGGCCGCGAGTACGCGTGTGCGGGTCTCTTCAATCACGACCTCGGGGCGCGCCAGCGTCCGGCTGACGGTCGCAACCGAGACTCCTGCCAGTCGCGCGACATCGGCGATTTTGGCCGTCTTCTGACGTATCACTCTGGTTCGCTTGGACATATTGAGGCTCGCCATCTCGGCGTCGTACCGGGACTTGCAAAATCAAAAAGTTCTGCTAGAGTTAGCATGTAATCGATTACATTTGATGTGTAAAGCCACAACGAGCCCATAAGGGCCGCACGCTGAATACACACGCCTGCAAAGGCATATCGGGAGGGAATGATGAAGCGCACACTGTTCGCATCGGTGGCGATTGTCGCCGCGGCCTGCGTCTCGGTACCGGTCTCCGCAGAAGAGATGAAGGCCGAAGTCATCCACTGGTGGACCTCCGGCGGCGAGGCGGCCGCCGTTAGGGTGTTTGCCGACCAGTTCACCAAGGCCGGCGGCACCTGGATCGACAGCGCGGTCGCCGGCGCTGCGAATGCGCGAAACGCCGCGATCAGCCGCACCGTCGCCGGCAATCCGCCGACCGCCATGCAGCTCAACACCGGCAAGCAGTTCGACGAGTTGGTGGAAGGCGGCCTGCTCGCCGATGTCGATGCGGTCGCAACCGAAGGCAACTGGAAAGGCGTGATGCCTGCCGCGATCACTGCCGCCGCGACCCGCAACGGCAAGATGTATGCGGTGCCGATCAACATCCACGGTCAGAATTGGCTCTGGTACAACAAGGCTGTGCTTGCCTCCGTCGGCGCCGATGAGCCGAAGACCTGGAATGACGCGATTACTATTCTCGACAAGCTCAAGGCCGAGGGCAAGGTGATCCCGCTGGCCTTCTCGGGCCAGAAGAACTGGGAGCAAAACCTGTTCAATTCGGTCCTGATCGGCGTCGGCGGCGCACAGATGTGGACCGGCATCCTCGGCAAGCGCGACGCGTCGCTGGCCCGGAGCGCCGAGTTCAAGGCGGTCGCCGTCACTTATAAGAAGCTCAAGGACTATGTCGATGCCGGCGCGCCCGGCCGCAACTGGAATGACGCGACCAATCTCGTCATCCAGGGCAAGGCCGGAATGCAGATCATGGGCGACTGGGCCAAGGGCGAATTCATCGCGGCGGGCAAAATCGCCGACAAGGACTATGGCTGCACGGTGCTGTCTAACGGCAGCGGCGGTTATGTGATGGGCGGCGATGTGTTCGTATTCCCGAAGGCGAAGGACCCATCCGTCACCAAGGCGCAGATGACGTTGGCGAGACTGATGCTGACGCCCGAGACCCAGATCCAGTTCGCGCTGAAGAAGGGCTCGATCCCGGTGCGTAGCGATGTCGATACGTCCGCACTCGACGCATGTGCCCAGAAGGGCATGCGCTATGTCGCAGACAAGGCCCAGCAAATGCCGTCCGGCGACATGCTGGCGCCGCCGGCGATGATCGGCGCGCTGCAGGATGCCATCTCGCAATATTGGAACACCAATATGAGCGCCGATGAATTCTCCGCCAAGGTCGCGGCTGTGCTGAAGTCCCAGGAGTGATGCATCACAAAAGGCGGCTGACGAGCTGTTGGCCGCCTTTCCCACCCGTCGAGCTCTCTTCAATCCGGCGATGCGATGCGTCTTTCGCTGAACTCCCGAATTTCCGCGATCACCGCGCTCTTGCCGGCGCTGCTGGTGATGCTCGTCGTCTATATCGGTGCCACCGGCTGGACCGTCTGGATGTCGCTGACCAACTCGCGCATGCTGCCGAACAACAATTTCGTCGGGCTTCGGCAATATGAGATGTTGTTCGGCAACGACCGCTGGATCACCTCGGTCCACAACATCGTTATCTACGGTGTGCTGTTCGTGTCGCTCGCTCTCTCCATCGGCTTCCTGCTGGCGGTTGCGATCGATCAGCGGGTGCGTGCCGAGGACACGATCCGCTCGATCTATCTCTATCCCTATTCGATGTCCTTCGTCGTCACGGGCCTGGTCTGGCAATGGCTGCTCAACCCGACGCTCGGCATCCAGCATGTGCTGCGCAGCTGGGGCTTCGAAGGCGCGACGTTCGACTGGATTGTACGGCCGGAGACCGCAATCTATTGCCTGGTCATCGCGGGTGTCTGGCAGGCTTCAGGGCTGGTGATGGCCATCATGCTCGCCGGCCTTCGCGGCGTCGACGAGGAGATCTGGAAGGCGACGCGAGTCGACGGCCTGCCGAAATGGCGGGTCTATGTCTCGATCATCATTCCGATGATGGGTGCAAGCTTTGCGACCGCCGCGGTGCTGCTCTCGACCGGCGTGGTGCGCCTCTACGACCTCTCGGTCGCGATGACCAACGGCGGGCCCGGCATCGCCTCGGAGGTACCCGCCAAATTCGTCATGGATCATTTGTTCGAACGCGCCAATATCGGGCTTGCGACGGCGGCGGCCACCACCATGCTGATCACGGTGATCGCGGTGGTCGCGCCCTATTTCTACTGGCGCACGCGCAAGGGAGAAATGCGATGACAGCGGCGGCTCAGCCCTTGCCCGCCGCTCGCCGGTCGAAGCGCATGACCCCGGCGCGCTGGGGCCTCTATGCCTTCATCTTCATTACCGCGCTCTATTTCCTGCTGCCGCTCTATGTGATGGTCGTCACCTCGCTGAAGCCGATGGCAGAGATACGGCAGGGCAATCTGCTGGCCTTGCCCGTAGCTCCCAGCATCGACGCGTGGGTCAAGGCCTGGACGTCGGCCTGTACCGGTCTGACCTGCCAGGGCATCAAGATCGGCTTTCTCAACTCGCTGCGCATCCTGGTGCCGTCGGTGGTCATCTCCATCCTGGTCGGCTCGCTCACCGGCTATGCGCTGTCGCTGTGGCGTGTGCGCGGCGGCAACATCCTGTTCGGCACGATGATGGTGGTCGCCTTCATCCCCTATCAGGTGTTCATCTATCCCTTGGTGCGCGTGTTCTCCTTCACCGGGCTCGGGCAGTCGCTCTTAACCATCGTGATCATCCACACGATTTTCGGCCTTCCCACCATGACACTGCTGTTTCGCAACTATTTCGCGTCGCTGCCGGTCGAGTTGTTCAAGGCCGCCCGCGTCGACGGCGCCGGCTTCTACCAGATCTATGCGCGGATCATGATGCCGATGGCCACGCCCATGATCGTGGTCGCGGTGATCTTGCAGACCACCGGCATCTGGAACGATTTCATCCTGGGGCTCGTTTTCGCCGGCCGTGACAATCTGCCAATGACGGTGCAGCTCAATAACATCGTCAATTCGACGCAAGGCGAGCGCGCGTACAATGTTGACATGGCGGCAACGCTGTTGACCGCGCTGTTGCCGCTCGTCGTCTATTTCGGTTCTGGCCGCTGGTTCGTGCGCGGCATCGCCGCCGGCGCAGTGAAAGGCTGACGCAGCATGCAGAAATCGAATGTCGACATCAGGAGCCTGCAGATCGGCTTTGGCGGCCTGAAGGTGCTGGAGAACCTCAATCTCAATGTCGAGGCGTCCGAGTTTCTCGTGCTGCTTGGGCCGTCCGGCTGCGGCAAGTCGACATTGCTCAACGCGATCGCGGGGCTGATCGACGTCAGGGGTGGCGAGATCCATATCGGCGGCCGCGATGTCACCTGGGCAGAACCGAAGGATCGCGGCATCGCGATGGTGTTCCAGAGCTACGCGCTGTATCCGCGTATGAGCGTGCGCCGGAATATGTCGTTCGGGCTGTCGGTCGCGGGCACGCCGCGAGACGAGATCGAGCGCCGCGTCGGAGAGGCCGCGCGGATGCTGCAACTCAACAGCCTCCTCGACCGCCGTCCCAGCGAGCTCTCCGGCGGCCAGCGCCAGCGTGTCGCGATCGGACGGGCGCTGGTGCGCCATGCCGGCGTCTATTTGTTCGACGAGCCGCTCTCCAATCTGGACGCCCAGTTGCGCGCCGAGCTCAGAGTCGAGATCAAGCGGCTGCATGCACGGCTCGGCGCCACCATGATCTACGTGACACACGACCAGATCGAGGCGCTGACGCTCGCGGACCGGATCGCGGTGATGCAAGGTGGCGTGATCCAGCAACTCGACACGCCGAAGAAGATCTATCGCGAGCCGGTCAACCGGTTCGTCGCCTCCTTCGTTGGCTCGCCCGCAATGAATTTCATTCCCGGCCGGATCGCACGTGACGGCGAGACTGGATTCATCGCCGGCGCCAACCGGCTCGGACTGAACGGCTACGCCTTTCGTGGCCTGCCGACCGACGCGCCGGCCGTTCTCGGCATCCGTCCCGAGCATATCGAGCTGACTGCGTCCGACGATCTATCCGCGGTGTCGGCCCGCGTCGAGATGGTCGAGCCGATGGGCGCCGACACGCTGATTTGGTGCCGTCTTGCCGACAATACCACCTTCTCCTTACGCCACGACGCCGACGCGCAGGTGTGTGTGGGAGACACGCTCAACGTCCGGTTCCCCGCTGAAGCCCTGTCGCTGTTCGACGAGATAAGCGGACAGCGCCTCTAGATCCTCCAACTGCCGAAAGCGCGACATGACCAAGCCGATCGACCGATTTTCTATCCAGCTGTATTCTGCCCGCTCCATCACCCCGCTCGAGGCGCAGTTCGCCCTGCTGTCCAACCTGGGCTACACGATGGTGGAGCCCTGGGGCGGACTGTTCAACGATCCCGAGACGCTGAAGAGGCTCCTCGATGTCCACAAGATGACTGCGCCCGGCGCCCATGTCGGCCTCGACCGACTGCGTGAGGATGCGGTCGGCACGGCGAGGATGTGCAAGGGACTCGGCATCGGGACCATCTTTGCGCCGGCCCCACCATTGGGCGAGCGCGAGGGCGGAGAGCAGGAATGGCGCAACATTGGGCGTGAGCTTGCCGAGATCGGCAAGGCGGTGACCGGCGAGGGGCTCAAGTTCGGCTGGCACAATCATCATTGGGAATATGGCCGCACAGGAAGCGGCAAGACCTATCTCGAATGCCTTTTCGAGGAGGCCCCCGACCTCGTCTGGGAGGCCGATCTCGCATGGATCGTGCGCGGCGGCGGCGATCCGGTCGCCGAGATCAAGAAGCATGCGCGGCGCCTGGTCGCTTGCCACATCAAGGACCTCGCACCCTCGGGACAATGCGCCGACGAGGACGGATGGGCCGATCCCGGCCACGGTATCATGGACTGGCAGGCGCTGCGCGCGGCGATGACTGAGGCCGGGGTCTCCCTGTTTGTCGCCGAACACGACAAGCCGAGCGACGTCGCCCGCTTCGCGCGCCGGGCGCGCGAGACCGTGGCGGCTTGGACGTGACGGGGAGGGGATCATGAGCAAGCTCGGAGTCGGCATTGTCGGTTGCGGCAACATCTCGACGATCTACATGCACAACCTGCCGAAATTCCGCGATCTTGAGCTGGTTGCCTGTGCCGACCTGCGGGCCGAGGCCGCGCAAGCCCAGGCGGCGCAGTTCGGCATCGAGGCGTTGTCGATCGAGGCGCTGCTGGCGCGTCCCGATATCCAGATCATCGTCAATCTCACCACGCCGAACGCGCATTACGGCGTGAGTCATGCGGCAATTAACGCCGGCAAGCATGTGTTCGGCGAAAAGCCGATCACGGTGGAGGCCAACGACGCCGCGACCTTGGTCGCGGAAGCAGCGCGTCGCGGTCTGAAGCTCGGCTGCGCGCCGGATACTTTCCTTGGCGGCGGCGGACGGATGGCACGCGAGTTCGTCGATACGGGGCGGATCGGCAAAGTGCTCTACGGTACCTGCTTTTTGATGTCGCATGGCATGGAGCACTGGCACCCCGATCCAACCTTCTTCTTCAAGCCGGGCGGCGGACCGATCCTCGACATGGGGCCCTACTACCTTGCGGCCCTCATCAACCTGTTGGGTCCCGTTGCAATGGTTCAGGGGCGTGCGAGCGCCGGCTTCGCTACGCGGCTCGTCACCTCGAAGGGGCCGATGAACGGAAAGACCGTCGCGGTTGAAACTCCGACGACTATCATGTCGCTGCTGCATTTCGAGTCGGGCGCCGACATCGTCCTTGCGATGAGCTGGGACGTCTGGAAACACGGACATCCGCCGATCGAGCTTTACGGCACCGAGGGCTCGCTGCGCGTACCGGACCCCAATTTTTTCGGCGGCGCCATACAATACACCGAGAAGGGTGGCGACTGGATCTCGGTCCCCGCCGACGACCGGCCGTTTGGGAAACCCAACTGGCGGTCGCCAAACTGGGCCGATCACATACCGAACCAGGCCAACTATCGTTGCCTGGGCGTCGCCGAACTCGCAAGTGCGGTGCTGCGCGGCACGCCACACCGCTCCTCCGGAGCGCTGGCGAGTCACGCGTTGGAGGTGAAGCACGCGATCTTAAAGGCCGGCGTCGAAGGCGGCGAGATTGCAGTACGCTCGCGCGTCGAGCGACCGGCGCCGCTGTCCGACCTCGAGGCGATGGCGTTGTGGGCCGGGGAGACGTTCTGAAGCCGGGACCGTCCCCAGATGCGATTGCCCGATCTGGACATCGGGGTGAAATGCCCGCTCTGTCTCCTGGAACCAGCAAGGGGAGGCGAGTTTTGATGAGGTATCGAACTCAGCGGGCGCGCGCTGCTGGAGCGTCCAGGGGAGAAGGAAGCATTCGATGAAGATGATCAAGGGACCAGCGATATTCCTCGCCCAATTTGTTGCGGACGCGGCGCCGTTCAACTCCTTCGACTCAATCTGCGGATGGGTCGCCTCGCTCGGCTACAAGGGAGTCCAGATTCCGAGCTGGGATGGGCGGCTCTTGGACCTGAAGAAAGCCTCGGAGTCGCAGGACTATGCCGACGAGGTGAGGGGGATCGCGGCCCGGCACGGCCTTTCCATTACCGAACTCTCGACCCATCTCCAGGGACAGCTTGTCGCCGTTCATCCGGCATATGACACGGCGTTCGACGGCTTCGCTGCACCTGAGGTTCGCGGCAATCCGAAGGCGCGCACCGAATGGGCCGTGGACCAGGTCAAGCGCGCGATCTTGGCCTCCAGGCGTCTCGGGCTCACGGTGCATGCGACCTTCTCAGGCGCACTTGCCTGGCCCTACATCTATCCCTGGCCGCAGCGTCCGGCCGGCCTCGTCGAGACCGCCTTCGACGAACTCGCGAAGCGCTGGCGACCGATCCTTGACTATGCAGATGAGCACGGCGTTGATCTCGCCTACGAGATACACCCGGGTGAAGATCTGCACGACGGTGTCTCTTACGAGATGTTCCTCGAGCGGGTGAATAACCACAAGCGCGCGAACCTGCTCTACGATCCATCGCATTTCGTGCTGCAGCAGCTCGACTACCTCGACTACATCGACATCTACCACGCGCGCATCAAAGCCTTCCATGTCAAGGACGCCGAGTTCAATCCGACCGGCCGCCAGGGTGTCTACGGCGGGTTCCAAAGCTGGATCGATCGTGCCGGCCGCTTCCGCTCGCTGGGCGATGGCCAAGTCGATTTCGGCGCCATCTTCTCGAAGCTCACGCAGCACGACTACGGCAGCTGGGCGGTGCTGGAATGGGAGTGCGCGCTGAAGCATCCTGAACAGGGCGCGCGTGAGGGTGCCGAGTTCATCAAAAGCCATATCATTCGCGTCACCGAGAGAGCCTTCGACGATTTCGCTGGTGCCGGCACCGACGATACAGCGAACCGTAAGATGCTAGGCCTATCCTGAGCGGGAGGAGCAAATGACGATCAAAGCAAGCAACGAGACGGGCCGTCATGCTCGTATCCGGCTCGGCATGGTCGGCGGCGGACAGGGGGCCTTCATCGGCGCGGTCCACCGCATTGCCGCTCGCATCGACGACCGGTTCGAGCTGGTTGCCGGCGCGCTCGCGTCCGATCCTGTTCGAGCCAAGGCCTCGGCGAGGGAGCTCGGCATTGCGGACGATCGCGCCTATGGCTCCTACGGGGAGATGGCGAAAGCCGAAGCCGCGCGAGCGGACGGCATCGAGGCGGTCTCGATCGTAACTCCAAACCACATGCACAGCCCGGTCGCGAAGACCTTCCTTGAAGCCGGAATCCACGTGATCTGCGACAAGCCGCTGACGACGACGGTCGCGGAGGCCGAAGAGCTGGTGGCGCTCGTCAAGAAGAGTGGCAAGGTGTTTGTGGTGACACATAACTATACGGGCTATCCCATGATCCGGCAGGCCCGCGCCATGGTCGCGAATGGCGACCTCGGCGAGATCCGGCTGGTCCAGGCCGAATATCTCCAGGATTGGCTGACCGAGCGATTGGAGGCAAGCAGCCACAAGCAGGCGGCGTGGCGCACGGATCCGGCCCGGTCCGGCGCCGGAGGGTGCATCGGCGACATCGGCACCCACGCCTACAATCTCGCCTGCTTCGTCACCGGGCTCAAGCTCGACGAATTGCTCGCACAACTGTCGACCTTCGTCGAGGGGCGGCGCCTCGATGACGATGTCCAGATCCTCCTCAGGTGGAAAGGCGGCGCCAAGGGCATGCTCTGGGCGAGTCAGGTCGCCGTCGGCAATGAGAACGCCCTCACGTTACGCATCTACGGCAGCAAAGGCGGCCTCGAATGGTCGCAGGAGAATCCGAACCAGCTCTGGTTCACGCCCTACGGCCGGCCGAAGCAGCTCCTGACCCGGGGCGGCGCCGGCGTTTTGGGCGAGGCGAGTCGCGTTACGCGTGTCCCCTCTGGCCATCCCGAAGGTTACCTTGAAGGTTTCGCGACCATCTATGCCGAGGCAGCGCGCGCCATCCACGCGGCAGAGGCCGGCCAGAAGCCAGATCCTGAGGTGATCTTCCCAACCGTTGAGGATGGTCTAGCAGGCGTGAAGTTCATCGATGCTGCCGTGAAGTCCGCGACACACAAAGGCGCCTGGGTTCGGATGACGTAGCTGCCGACGCGTGGGCCATGAGGCAGTCGGTCGATACCGGCGCGCTCGCTGCGATGAAATGGTCTACATTGGCGTCTCGGGCGGACGCTTCGACCTCATCGCCGCCCCGTTCCTCCGAAGTCCACCATTTGCGACCCTGCAACTCGCTAGGATCGTTCGTCCATTGCCGCCGAAATGCGTCTGGTAGGAGGGGGAGAGCACGGTCCGGTCGCGGCCAGGGATGACGGGCACTTGCTGTTGAGCGACCCGAACACCAGGATCATGGCGGACAGGCCGTCAGCCTTGCTCGTCCATCACGCGCAGCTTCTCCACGCGGCGGCGGAAATCCTCGTCGGTGGAGAATTCGGCGGTGAGGTAGGACGAGACGAGGTCCACCGCGAGCCAGGCGCCGACGATCTGCGCGCCGATGCACATGACGTTGACGTCGTCGTGCTCGACGCTTTGATGTGCGGAATGAACGTCGTGGCAGACCGCCGCGCGGATGCCCTTCATCTTGTTGGCGGCGATCGAGGCGCCGACGCCGGTGCCGCACACCATGATGCCGCGTGCCGCCTCGCCCGACGTGACCTTCTGCGCAACGGCGCGCGCGATGTCGGGGAAGTCCACCGGCTTGTCGTCATAGGAGCCGACGTCGACGACGTCGTGGCTGAGCTTACGGATGTGGTCGATGACGGTCTGCTTGAGCGGCCAGCCGGCGTGGTCGGATCCGATGACGAGACGCATGTAATATCCTTCTTGATTGTTCATTGACCGTGACAGCCGCGAAACGGCTGTCACGGCTTCTTCCTGGTTCAGCTACGCATGTCGGCCGGGAGATCGACCCCGTGGAACTGCAACCAGACCGTTATGAGCGGCCGAAGATTGGTCAGCTCCGTTGATCTCCTGCGGTTTTGTTCGGGTCCAAGTGCTTTCGTTGCGTTTCGTTTACGCCGGTTCTGGTGCGAAGCTGGTGCGTGCTCCGAAACTTACCTGAAGGCCTAAGTCGGCGATTGGCAGCTTTTGGTGGTGCAAACCTTCGGACGAACTCGCAAGTTGCAGAATGGTCCGAGAGCGGACCAAATCGGCCATGATTGCTTTCACGATTGGCCTTTTGCGATCATCGCGGCACGGGTCTGGAGTCCGATCTAATTCGTCCATCCAGGCATGGGCCGGACAACGGCGCGCGCTTAATGGGCGCTTAATGCTTTTGCGCAACAGATAGATCACCAGCGCGGAATTAGTCCTAGTTACGAGTGCGAGCCGAGCTCCCGAGGAGGGGAATCGGATGGGACTGCTTTTTGTCGGAGTGCTGGCAGGAGTCCTGATCGGCTTTGGCTGGTTCGCGCCTTCCCGGGGGTATTTCCTCGGGTGCGCGTCACGACCCTGTTTCGACAGGGGCGCTGTCGCCCAACCCGCGCAGCCAATGCCGACTGCGTTGGCGCCAGAGCCTGCGGTTGTCAGATCGAATTCCGCGACGCAGGCAAGGCCCGGCAAGACATCAACTCCGAAGAAACGCGGATCGACCGATCTTGCCAAAGCGACGTCCCCGCGGACGAGGATCAGCGTCCCGGCACCCGAACGGACCGCGGAGATGTCGGATCCTGCTCTGGACAAGGCGAAGGTTGCGATCGCGACGCAGATGGGGGATCCGGAAACGGTCGAACTCAGCGACGTGAAGCGCGCAATGCGAAAGAACATGCTTGGACGCCGCGTGGATACGATTTGCGGGCGCGTGAAAGGAAGAAGCGCGTCAGGCGGCGAGACTGGAGAGAGGCCGTTTCTGTATCTCGTGAAGGAGGATGAAGCATACGTCGTCGACGGTAGGTCAGGGTCGGCGGCCTCAACGGCGTATCGAAATATCTGCAATTAGGGATGCGTCGACTGCGCCACCGTGCGGTACACGCCCAAATGATTTGAGCGGAAAGAATTTCCACCCAGGTGTCAAGTGATCCCGCAGTGGATGCGGTACTAACGGCGGCACTGCGCCGCTCTCGTGATGATGCATTCAGGATGAATGCAGCAGCACGGGAGACGCAATACGGAATGGGAATATAGCGGAAATTCTTTTCATCTCGAGGGCATCATGCACGACATAATCAACACTTCAAAGCGGCTCAATGAATCGCTTCACTTGCCGGTTCTGGTGATCATCGAGCCGCTCGTGTTGCCTCGTACATGCATTCTGCACGTCCTCAGGAGGGAGTTGGACGAACTTGAGATCCTTGACATGGCAACGGTCCAAGGCCTGGACTGCACGTTAGTCCGCGATGTTCGTCTGGTGATGCTGAGTATCGCGGACAAGCCCATCGGCGATCCCTCGGTTGAGGACGATCTCGCCTTCGTTGCGGAGTGCTGTCCCAACGCCGCCACTGTTGTCCTCTCAAACCATGACGACGAACCGGCCGTGCAGGCCGCGATGCAGCGGGGCGTGCGTGGCTTTCTTTCCACCTCGCTACCGATCGAGATCGCCATAGCTGGCCTGCGCCTTGTTCTTGTCGGCGGCGCCTACAGGCCGTTGCCCGTGGCCGGGATCAACAGGATACCGGATTTCGAGCCACCGGATGCGCGCGGGCTTGTGCCCGCATATCTGACTAACGAGGGAGCCAGAATGGCTATCGACAGGAGGAGCGTGACCGATCTCACGCCTCGTGAGCAACAGGTTCTGGCGGAACTGGAGCTCGGCCTGCCTAACAAGCTGATCGCCGCCAAATTGGGCCTCTCGGAAAGCACAGTCAAAATGCACATTCAGCATATCATGAGGAAATGTGCTGCGCACAATCGCACGGAAGCCGTCCTCCGCTGGCGCGGCCGGTTGCCCGCGCAGAGTCGCGATCACGACCCCGGCGCGGCTCTAATGCCGGAGACCTAAAGCATGATCCGGACCCGGAGGGCCGCGTTAGCGCAAGGTGCGCAGCGGTTTTCCCTCGCGACAAACGCGGAACGCGTTTGCGTGGAGATCATGATCCAACAACAACCTAAAGCGCGATGACGATTCATCCCAATCTCATCGCGCTTTAGTCCTCTCTGAATGCACCACGGAAGCTGTCGAGCAGGGGCCTGAGCGCGTAGAGAGCCACGGTGCCGCGCCCGGTCGTGATGAACACTTGAACCGGCATGCCGGGGACGATCTGGATGTCGTTTGCCGCGATCTGCCCATCGTCGATCCGGATCTTGGTCGCGTAGTATGGCTGGTCGGTACGCTTGTCGAGGAGCCGGTCTGCGGATACGTGCACGACGGATCCCTTCAGGCGAGGCACGCGACGCTGATTGTACGGTACGAGGTGAACCTCGGCACTGAGGCCGGGATGAACCACATCGATGTCCTCGGGCCTCAGGCGCGCAGTTACGATGAGACGGTCTTGCCGGGGCACTAGGTCCATGAGCGGAGCACCTGCTCCGATGACACCGCCGGCTGTATGAACCCGCAGATCGGTTATCACGCCGTCCTCGGGCGCCTTGACCTCCGTTCGCGATAGCTGATCCCTGGCCGCAAGCAACCGCTCGCGGAGCTGGAATATCTGGTTCTGTGCTTCACGAAGCGACTGTGCGATCTCGTTCTGCCTCTCGCTCTCGAGCTTGAACAATGTGGCCTGCTGTTCGCTGATGACCTGCCCGGCGCGGGCAATCTGCGCGGCGATCTCGCCGCGGCGGCCCTCGACGTCGGCCAGCTCCCGCTGCAGGTTCAGAAGCCGCGGCCGCCGTTCGAGCCCCTTGTTGACGAGGGTCGCGACCATATCCAGTTCCTCCCGAACGATGTCGACCCGCTGCCCGGTGGCGGTTCCCTGAGCTTTGAGACCTTCGATCTCCTTCTCGACTTGATGCCTTCGTTCGCGAATGACCGCAAGCTGCGACTCGTGAACCTGCGTGCGTGCCTGAAAAATGAACTGCTGCGCCGACACCGCAGCGGCGGCCACTCCGTTCTGCCTGCTGTCCTGTTCCAGCGCGTCCGGGATTGCGATCCTCTCGAATCTCTGCTGCTCGGCTTGAAGCCGTGCGGCACGAGCAGCTGCGTCCCAAAATTGACCTTGGAGGCTTTGCATCTCCGAGCCGGCCCGGGTGTCGTCCAGCGCGATCAGCGTTTGGCCGCTGCGCACGATATCGCCATCCGAAACCAGGATCTTCCTGACGATACCGCCTTCCAGATGCTGGATCGTCTTGCGGCTCGATTCCGATTCCAGGACGCCAGACGCGATCGCGGCGCTCTCGAGAGGCGCGAGGCTCGCCCATGTACCAAGCCCCAGCATGAAGCAGAGCACCAGCAGATTGCCCGCGACGGTGATGCCGCGAAGCCTTCCGCGCGGAGAGGTCGGCGTGGGCGTCGAGCACCATGGAAATTCCAGAGGTTCGAAATCGTCGATTGCGGTCACCACGACGCCAAATCGCCGGGCGGGCGGGGGGCTTGCCGGCGCTCGCATGAGCTGGTCCCAGATCATGGGAAGCCTCGAGACGGCGGGAATCTTCCAGATGGTGAGAGAGTTCCAGATCATGGCGCAATCTGCGAAGTAACCTGGGGTCGGCTCAGGTGCTGGTCAAAGATGTCCTCGCTGTCGCCGAACGCGGCGACCGCACCGTCCTCCATGATGGCAATCTTGTCCGTGGCGGCGAGAAGACCCATCCGGTGAGTGACGACGACAAGGATGACGCCTGCGAGCTTCATGCGCGCGATGGCATCCAGGAGCATTCGCTCGCCCCCGTAGTCGAGGCTGGCGTTGGGTTCGTCGAGAACGATGAGACGTGGACTGCCGAAAAAGGCGCGGGCAAGACCGAGGCGCTGCCGATACCCGCGCGAGAAGGTCGCTTCGCTCTGAACCACCGTGTCGTAACCCAGCGGCAGGCGCATGATCGCCCCATGGATACCGGCGAGCTTGGCCGCTTCGATGACCTTCCGCCGGTCGGCATCTTCAAGGCGTGCGATGATGTCGTTGATGGTGTCGCCGAGCAGGTTGATGTCCTGGGGGAGATATCCGAGGCGGTCGCCGTTTCGGCCCTCGCGAAGCAGCGAGACGTCGGTATTGTCGAGGACGACACGGCCATGCGTTGGCATCGACAGCCCGGCGATCACCTGGCCGAGCAAGGACTTGCCCGACCCGGACGGACCGATGATGCCAAGGCATTCTCCGGGCATGAGGCTGAACGAGACGCCGTTCAGGAGAAGATGGTTGGTCCCCGCAAGCCTCACGCCAACATTGTCGACGACGAGGCCGCTTTGCGCCTGCAGCGGAGAAACCTCCGCGCTCTGCTGCCGGGCGACGGGGAATGCGGCGAGAAGTGCGCCGAGCCGTTGACATGCGCTCACGGCCGTCACGAGTGATTTCCAGCCTGCGACCGCACTTTCGACCGGCGCGAGCGCCCGGCTGAACATCAGCGTGGCAGCAAAGATGATTGCCGGACTCTTCCCGTGATCGAGGACGAGCCACGCGGCGGCCCCCATGATCAGGACCTGCGACAGCGCGCGAACCGGCTTGGCGGCCAGTGAGACGATCTCGCCTCGCCGAAGTGCCACATCGTGCTCTCTGCGCGCGTGCTGCGCGTCACGGTGGATCATACGCGCAGCGTTGTCGAGCATTCCCATGGCTCGGATCATGTGGATGTTGCTCGCTGCAGTCTGGAGGCGGCCGCAGCTTCTGGACAGCGCGGCGCCGGATCTGAGCAGAACGTCTTCCGTGACCAGCTCTCCGGCAACTGTGAGCGCGAACAGGAAGGCGACGCAGCAGGCGCCCACCACGCCAAGCAGGGGATGGATCAGAAAGAGGACAAGGAGGAACAAGGGCGCCCAGAGCGCGTCGAACAGCATCGTACATGCGCCGGACTCGACGAACTGGCGCAGCACGGTGAGATCCCGATATGCGCCCGACGCCTGCGTCCAATCGCTGCGAAGCGCCGATTCGAGGCCGGCCGAGAGCACGCAAGGACGAAGGCGATCGTCGAGCCAGGCGCCAAGGCGTCCAAGGACGGCGCGCCGCAATGCGTCGAACACGCCGCCGACGACCACCGTGATCGCGACAATGAGCGTGAGCAGGAGCAACGTGTCGCCGCTCCGGCTCGACAACACCCGGTCGTAGATCTGAAGAAGATAGATGGAGGGCGCAAACAGAAGCAGGTTGTAGCTGCAGCTATACGCGAATACGAGACCGAGCGGTCCCGCGCAGGACCGGAGGGCCGCGTGCAGTGGCGTCCCGATCTGCGGCAGGATGGGGAGCCGAATGGGCGGCATCAGCATGATCGTCACCGCCTGAAATCGAGGTCCGGCGCACTTGACCGATGGCCAACGTCATCTGCCAACGGTATCGGCGGGGTATCGGTTCGAACGTCAGGACCGGTGGCGGCGGCCACCGGTCCTGCCAGTCGGACGAGCCGGTCGTCAGAACGCATCGAGATGGAAGCTCACCTCTCCGCCCACCGCGGCGTTGCCGTCTCCGCCATTGCCGCCGATGCCGGCAACGACCTCCTGGTGCTGGTCGACCGAGACCTTGTTGATCTGGGTCGCATCCGTATTGGCGTAGACCTTGGAGGTATCGTAACCGCTGTAGGATTTCTGGCTTCCGTTCGACTCGGCGTCTCCGCCATGGGCCTTCGAGAACACCGAGGCCTTCGCGTTGGCGCCGCCGGCATCCCAATCTGCCGTCTGCTTGACGTGATCGCCGGTGCTCACGTGCACGTCGGCACCTTCCGCCTTGTTGGTTGGATCGAAGTTGAGCGTCGGCTTGCTGATGATGGCTCCCTTGAAGGTGCCGTCGCCGCCATTTCCGACGCTTTGACCACCGGTGTTGATCGATTTGAATTCGATCGAGTCCGAGATGTGGATCGCTTTGGGCAACATTTGGGGCCTCCCTGTTTCTGTTGGCTTTCGTGCATCATCCATCCCGATCAGGCGGACGCGCGCGGCAAGTCTGATCCGCCCACGCGCGATGGCGATAGGTGTCAAATCGGACACCATCCGGTTTGGCGGGCCTACGTACGAAAGTACGACATTCGTCGCGCAACACCGGAGCTCGAAACATCCTCGAGGGCCCGCAGGGCGAGCTTGCATGCGCGGAGTGTCGACGCAGCTCGTAATCGGGCTTGTGCGAGCGGCGCGATGTTTCGCTATCCCAACAGGTGAAGATCCGACAGAAGATGGGCGGAAAGATCGCCACCCAGCGCGAGATTGCCGTTGCCGCCGTCCCCGCCAACACCGGCGATCTGGATCGCGCTCTGGTCGATGTGCACGTTGTTGACCTGGTCGGCTACGGCCGTCGAATGGGGACCTGCAATTGCGATATTGATGGGTGCATAGATCGCGACGCTGACATCGATCAGGCTGCCGGCAAAATATCCGTTGCCGCCATTGCCTGCGCCGTTCGAACCGGTCGCGATCGTGTCTGAGCCGCCCCACAAGCCATGGGAAAGAAGGCTTGCATGGCCGCCCGCCGCGGCGTTGGCGTTGCCGCCGTGCCCGCCAATGCCGGCGATCTGAATGATGGATTGATCCACGTAGGCGTCATTGGTCTGGACCGAATGAACGTTGGAGCCATAGCCCGCGACTGCGATGTTGATCGGGTCGTACACCACGACGGAGGAATGGACGAGCCCGCCGTAGAACGCGCCGTCGCCGCCATTGCCGGCCTGGCTTCCGCCGGTTTGAACGTCGGGGACGCCCCCTCCGTTGCTTGATCCCCAGCTGGGATCGAGCGTCATGACGCTGCCGCCGGCGGCCACGTTGCCATTTCCGCCACTTCCGCCGACGCCCGCGATCTGAGTGGCCGACTGATCGATGTCCACCGTGTTCGATTGACTTGCATGCGCAGAGCCGCCCGAGGCCGCCACCGCTATATTGATCGGATGATAGATCACCACGGGAGCGTCCACGATCGCACCCGAGAAATAGCCGTTGCCGCCGTTTCCGGCGCCGTTGTCGCCGCTCGCGATCACGCCGGCGGTCAAGGAAGTACTGATGCTGCCTCCCGATGCAATGTTGTCATTGCCGCCATGGCCGCCGACGCCGGCCATCTGAAAGGCGGATTGATCGACATTCAAATTGTTGGACTGGTTGGCCAGGGCGACCGAGCCGTATCCCAAGCTCACCGAGATGTTGATCGGTTCATAGATCAACAGGGACGCGTGAATGATACTTCCGTAAAAGTAGCCGTCTCCGCCGTTCCCGGCCGTGTTCGCTCCGCTCTCGACCTTAGCAATGCCCATCCCGGGATGTGATGCGCCGGAAGCGGGCGTGGTGGACGAAACATCCAGGCCCACCGCGGCGTGGTTGCCGACGTGGCCGCCCGTGTCGACCCCCGATATGGGATGTTTGGATTGAATCGGGTCGGAGTCATGATGCTGGGTATTCGCGTTCGCGGGGTGCGCTCCAGGACCTGCAAACGGGCCGGGGCCATGGACCAGGGCGCTACCGCCGACCGCGTCAGTCAGGAACGGGGCGTTCGGTGCCGGACCCGCTTCGTCGTCACCATCGTACCCATCGTGCCGATGAGAGGCGTGATGCGGCCGGATCCCATCCGACATCCGCGAAAAAACCATCGTGGCCTCCCTCATCGCAATCGCTCCATGCAATCGGACGGGTTCTGCACTCCAGACAGAATGTCATCCCGGGAAGGTCGAAAGCCCAGTCGTCAGTTCGGATATAGCGCTTCGTCTGGCAGCCATTACATCGGCTACATCCATTCGGGTAGTCCTTCCGAGGCGAGACGCTGACGGTCCCACACACCAATTGATCGCTCGCATCCGAGCGGACTAGGCCATTAGGCCTATCCCGCCTGGTTGCTGGCCAGACGGCCCTCAAGGCCGGAACGCAGTCCTCGGGAGGACAGATTCTTGTTGCTGCTTAGGAACGAGTTCGTCCCTTCAATGCCGTCTGGTTCGAGTTGGCCAACTGCGCGGGCGCGTTGTCGGCGGCAGTTTCCGACACTTGATTCGACGAAGTAGGGCAGCAGCCTGACCACGACCGAAGCTCGATACGCTTCAGATCCATCAAAGAGAATTACTCGCGCTGAGGGATTTACGCGTCGATTGTGCCGGCCGCTCGACGGCTTTTCCTATGTTTGAAGCGCGAAAAATCGTCTCATAGATGCTGGAATTCTTCATCGATGAGTTGAGTTCGACGGTGTGCGACCGTGGCTTCAGCCCCTGTAGGCCGACAGCCGTTTCCAGGTCACAACCTCTGAGAAGCGCGCCCGCCGCATCAAGAGTTTTCGCTGTCTGCGATCAATTTTGGCGTGGATGCAAAGGCAGTACTCTGAATTGCTCGAAGTGGAATGATCGAAAATCGTGGGTTTGACTCCCACTCTCTCCGCCCCACTGCTTTTCGATGGGTGGAATCATGGGGCAGGGGTGACGGACGAACCTTTCTCTGATTGGGCTCCAATCGGACAGTGATTGCTGGAGCTAGCTTAAACTTGCCCATGATGGATTGGAGCGAGAGCTCTGGAGTTTCAATCGGTTAAGAGGCGGCGTATGCACGACGTGTGCACCGGGAGATCAAGAAAAATCTTCCGACATCCAACGAGAGCGAGTTTTCCGAAGTGGTCGGGGCGGTCGCGGGGCGCCGCTTCTTCGGCCACGCATTCGCGCAGCTACACCTACGGCTTGTTCGATCAGTGATGCAGCGTCCTGGGATCGGAGCAGCTGACTCTTAACGGGTCCCAGGTTCGAGCCCTGGTGCGCCCACCACCAAAAACTCATTTCTCTTCAATGCGTTATTGGCAGAGGCGTTGAGAACAGAACGGGTCTCGTGCGACACTTTTTGTGGTCGCACGCCGTGCGACGAGTGGCGAAATTCGTAAAACGTTCGTACTGAAATCCCGCAAAGGGTGGCACCGATTGGCAGCGTGTCTCGCGGCGAAAATCAACGAGAGAGCTGCGCGCGGTCGGTATGCTTTTGCTAGGTCTTCCGGCGGGCGATGGGAATGGTGATCGCGGCACTCAACTCGGACTCTCTGCGTTGTGCCACCGCAAATATCAATAAGTCGAGCACCACAGGATTTCTGCGGGGAAGCTCTTCAGTCCTTCCTTTCCCACCTGCAATTCGAGCAGATCGATGCCGGAATCGGCGCGATCCGCGTCGCGAGCTACGACAAGAATGGTTCAATAAACGTCCTGACCCGAGAGCGTTACCACGGTCCGGATCATGATGCGAATGTCTAACCAAATGCTCCAATTGGTGACGTACCAGACATCAAACTCAACGCGCTTCTTCATCAGGTCGATGGTAGGTGTCTCGCCGCGAAGGCCGTTCACCTGAGCCCAGCCGGTGAGGCCGGGTTTGACGTGACGGCGACAGGCATAATTGCCAATCATCTGGTCGTAATAGTTGTCATGCGCGAGAGCGTGCGGCCGCGGACCCACTAGCGACATTTCTCCGCGCAGCACGTTCCACAGTTGAGGCAATTCGTCGATGCTGGTCTTGCGCAAGATCCGCCCGATCCTGGTAACCCGCGCATCCTGTTTGCTTGCCTGCTTGATCTCGGAACCATTCTCCGAGACCGTCATGCTGCGAAATTTCCAGATGTCGAACAACCCGCCGTTGAAGCCGCGGCGCGTCTGACGAAATATGATGCTGCCCGGGGAGTCGAGCTTGACCAGGAGCGCCGTCATGACAAGCAAAGGGGCAAGGAACAACAATCCGAACGAGGCAAGACCAATATCGACGCCGCGTTTCAAGGCTCGCTCGCTGACCGAAAGAGGCGCTCGCTGGATTTCGATCGCGACTGATCCGCCAATGGGTACGAATGGCCGCGATACAAGGTCGGCGATTTCAAAATCCGGCAGCAGGCGAACCGGATTTGGCACCTGGCGCAGACATTGGCTTAGGTGTTGAAACAGCGGCAGGTCGTTCCAATTGAAGGCAAGAAGAAATTCGTCGGCGCCTGCTGTGCGCGAAATTCGAATGATGGTCGTCAGCTCGCGCTCAATTGCTGCGTCGTCAGACTTTAGCGTAGCGCCCAGAACGAAGTGACGTACCACCTGAAAGCCGTTCTTGCGCAAGTCCTTGAAGCGGCTTGAAGTAAAGTCGAGCGGCTCGCCGCTGATCAGCACGACCCTTCGTTTGACGGAATGTCTTCGCGCGAAAGAAGAGTTCAAGGCGAGGCGCCAGATCGCGCGATGCGCGCCCAGACCGACAAGGCCGGCCGCTGCAAACAGAACGATAGTGATGCGGGAGAGCTCGGCGGTCGATCTAAGCAGGAAAGCAGAAAATGCGAGAATCGCGAGTGAGAGAAGCCACACGGATGAGGCCTTACGCAACTGCCAGCTCGTATTGGCCAGATTGTGGTTATCGTAGCATCCTCTGAAAAAGGCGATCGCGACGAACGCGGTCGCCACAAGCAACGCGACGCCGACCGAAAGTTCTCGCTCGGCCAGTGTTGCCACGAATTTGCGGTGAATTTGGTTGGCGGCAACATAGCTGAGCAGGATGAGCAGGAAGTCGCCTGCCATAATGGCAAATTGAAGCGGTCTTTGCAGTGAGACGCCGCGTCTTACCAACATCGAGGATGAGGACTTCGAACCGTATGTGGTTAATGACATGAAGGGCCTCATTCCAAAGACTGCACGCGGCAATGCACTAACGAAAGCAAGGGTATATTCAAAAGCCTACATCGAGAGACTACAGACCCGATGATATCGATGTAGCTCCTCGCGACATTTCGGCGACGGAAATCGCGAGTATCAACTGCGTTAGGGTGCCTATCGCGGCGTCAAGGTCCGCAGACACGGCGAGGGTCCAGCTGCAGTGCGCTGCGTGCCGGCGGCTGTAGCAGGAAGCGGAGACTCGGCCAGGGGTGGAGGCGGGTCTGCGACAAACTGCGCGGTGCTGCCCGAAAAGAAGTAGAGCGTGGACCAATCTGGGGAGAGCTCGACCCAGTTGCTGTTGCCGGCCCCTCGATTATTGGCGCCGTTGTGCGGCGAGTCCGGAGAACGCCACCAGTCGGCCCCAACGTTGGCAACCACTTTCATTTCGGGGTCCGTCGTCTTCATGTCTATCTGGACGTAGACAGAATCGACGGCTCCGGCGGCGAAACCGCCGCGTCTCACGAGCCACATCAGGTCGTTGCGGCCGGAAGGGGGACCGTCAACAAGGGTGCCTCCATCCGTCTGAACTTCGATCTTCATCTGGACAGCAACGTTCTTGGGAACCATCGCGTCAAAATGGGCTCCAACGATCTCGTTCTCTGTCTGGTCCTGCACCAGGATCCATTCCTTCGTGCTGCGAAGGCGTACATATGTCTTTCCGTTGGCGACGAGGATCTTGCCGTCCTTGTTCGGTGTGTTCGCCCCGAATTTCGGAAATACCGATGCAATTCCCGTGACGGCAGTGAAGTCGGCGGGAGGTTCGCCGTTCTCGGGCTTGGAGGCGCCGTTGCACCAGGAGGATGTCTTGGGGGCGCCGGCAGGATATGCCTGGCTATACCCAACGCTGTTTTGCGCGATGACGCTCGAAGCGAGACTCACAGAGGTGACGGCGTCCGGTCTCCCGCTCGCCGCATCGGCACTCTCCGTGGAGACGGCCAGAATTCCAATGAGGCCGAGCGACAGGAGCCAACCCGAGGCAGATCGCTCGAGGACGTTACGCGCAATAGCAGCGGGCGGCGAGCAGGACGGGACAAAATGGCAAGTGTCAGACATGGACCGACCCATAACCAGTTAAACGTCTTCTCATATCGTAGGCACCGGGCGCGCGGCCGACTTGACGATCGTCAAGAATGGATCTGCGATTTGGGGCCGATCAGCCGCGTGTTGCTACGGTTAGCCTGTTTGACGTCGTAACCCTTCGTTCTCGGATACAACGACGTCTGCGACGCTACGCTTATTCGCTCGCCCGAGACCGTCGATATAGCGCCGAGCCGGCGTTTCAATCACAAAGTAGGAGAAATAGGAGATAGCGAATATGATCAACCAGGAAACTATGCAGAACGGGACCATCAGGCCGGGCGACGCGTGAAAGAGCTTGTCGGCGATTGCATTCATGACAATCAGAATCACCAGGGAATGCCACATATAGATTGAATAGGTGAGTTGGCCTAAGGGAGCTAGGCGCTTCACAAAGGGTGGTGCAGTTCTCTGATCGGCCGCCATCGCGGTGATCGCGACGACATAGACGAGCCCCAGCGAGATGAGATGATGGGTATAGGTGATCATCGAGATCAGCAATAGCGCCATTGACAATAGCAAAGCTCGCCCCGGCGCAGGAATGATCTGAATTCTGTGCCGAAAGCAAAACAGGCAAATACCAATCATGAAGGAAGGAAGCGCCCTGAAGGGCGGCCACACGTCGACCCACGAGCGGTCGACGGAATTGTGAGTGAGATCGACGGCGATCATGGTGACAAGAACAAGGAAGGACGCCGCCAGAAGCCCAAGCCTTGATCTGACCGCTGCCCAGGCGAAGAGCGGAAACATCAGATACATCACCATTTCCGCGCCAATCGACCAGGATACACTGCTGAACGAAATTCCGTTGCCGCAGGTTAGCATCGCATTGAGGAGAAGGGCGGTTTCCGCGATGCATGTTGCTTCAAAGGATGGTTGATGATTTCCGGCCTTGCCGAGCACGACGAATACGGACCAGACAATGATAGAAGCCGCCAGCGTCAGCCAGTGCAGCGGCATGAGCCGACCGACACGTCGTTGGAGAAATGTCCCGTAGTCGGAAACAGTGCCGACTTTTCCCTGGTAGACATGGGCGATCACAAATCCCGAGATTACGAAGAAGAGGTCGACGAACAGGGCGAGGCCGCTCGGTAGGGCCGACCGAGTGACTGCGGGAAAGAAGAACTCAAACGAGTGTCGAACAACGATCCCGATGGAGGCGATGAATCGGAGCAGATCCAGATGCAGCATCTCCTCGGACGCGACACGAAGAGCAGGCACTTTCCACGATTTAGCCGTCATGCTGTCACGCCCGGTTTATTCGTTTGCGACTTGGCGGGTTACTCCAGCGGACTTTGGCCAGTGCTCCGAGGGTCAGGGCGAAAGCCAAAAGACAGTCGTTCGACAACGCATGGACTGTCGTGGTTGGATCGGCGAGCATGGTGCGTGAACTGGAGTTGATAGACTGCTGCCAGGTCTCTTCCGCTGGAGAGGATCGGTCGGTTCCGTTCGCGGTGGTGTGTTTCTGCTCTCTGGAGGTGGAGGCAGGTTCACCCGGTTCGTTTTGGATGGAATTCTCGCCGCTCGGCGTGGGTGTTGGAGGGCGGGTGGGCGGCACCTCTCTCACCAAGTCGCGCAGCGGCGGAGCTGGGCTCGCGCGAAAGCCATCACCGCTCATGGAATAGAATCCGATCGTCTTCCACTGGGTCGAAAGTTCGATCCAGTTGCTGCCACCGACGCCCGGATTATTGCTGTGGTCGTCAAGATAGGGTGCTCGTGAGTCGCGCCACCAGTCGGCGCCGACCATGGCCACGAGATGCAGGTTCGGATCGGTAACCCTCATCTCCATCTGGACATAGACGGCATCCACAGCGCCAGCCGGGTAGGTTCCGCGCGCCTTGTACCAAAAATGATTGTTGTAGCCGGCCGGAGGCGCGCCAAAGGCGATCGTCGTGCCGGTCACAGGGGTGGCTTTCATCGGAATGGCAACATTGCCAACGAAGTCCGGGACGAAATGTCCCCCAGTCAACTGCGTTCTTGATTGGTCCTGGACCAACGTCCACTCGCCGGCGTGCTTGAAGCGAACATAGGTCTTGGCGTTGGCGACCTCGACGGCCGCGTCCGGATTTGAATAGGGCGGTGCCCCCACCTTCGGATAGACTTGTCCCCAGCCTTCGACCGCGGTGAAATCCGCGGGCGGCGACCAGAGCCCACCGTCATTCCAACCCTGGTACCAATTGTAGCTTGGGGGCACGCCTGCAGGAAAGCCTTCGCTATTCCCAGGAGTGTTCTGTTTGATGAGATCGGACATTGAGAAGTCCATCAACTGCACTTCCTTGCTCTTGCGCTGGACGGGCTGTGCGCGAGCCATTTCGGCGACGTAAACCGGCCCGCGTAGCAAAAGAACAACGTCATCGATGTGAAATTATCGATGAGGTTCTCGGATAGAAAGTAGATGAGGAGCACCGTGTACATAGTCTTCGCCGCCCGATCCTTCAGCGAAAAAACGATGGTGAAGACGAAGATGGCGAAGACCAGAAAATTCAGCAGCCCATACTCCGCCAATACGCGCAGGTAGTCATTGTGCGGCGGCAGCGGCAGGACAGTAAGGACGCCGGTCTGACTTGCGCCATATCCGAACAATATTCCGCCGATTTCGAGCGACGAATATATCTGCCATATGTTCGTCCAGTGTGTGACGCGGAAGAACGCAGACATGTCCGTCGTTCCGGTCAAATCGATCAACTGTTTTGTCGCCATTCGAGCGACGGTGCTCGGATCGAGGCTCCAGATCAGCGCGATTGCGTTCAACCCGGTTATCAGTCGATCCAGCGCGCCGACGGCGTAGGCTGCAACGCTAGCGCATGCCAACAAGATGAGCGCGACGAAGACCTGTGGTCGCAATGGGAAAAAAGACCAAAGCCCAATGGAGATGATGGTCGCCAGGGCTGGGCCAACACGATTCATGATGGCAGCGTTTATGAACTGTGCGACCAGGACCTTGTTTCCGAACCAGGGAGACAAGGCAAAGAACAGGGCCGAGAAGTACAGCGCTGCCGTGTTTGTGTTCGGAAAGTAGGAGAACACGTCAGGATATTCGATACCGGTGTAGACTTGAGTGTGGCCGATCACCTTGAACAGGAGCGGCAATGCCGCGAGCACATAGATGCAACGCTTTTCGGGCGGCTGCACCCGCTCGGCCATACCGCGGCCCGCTACGTAGAACGAGTAGATTGAGACAAGCTTCAACCCATCGGACAGTTCGAAAGCGCCAAAGTTCACCAGGTAGCTCGCGCCTGTGAAGATGCAAGCGAGCGTCAACAGGGCATTGTAAAAATAGCTTCTCTCGTTCGCGATCAGCACGTGGCGCGCAGACCACAGGATCAGAAGCAGGCTTGTCGAATTGCTCAGGACGTTGAATACCGTCGAGCCGGTGAGATGATAGAGAAAGGTCAGGCAGTTCAGGAAGACGAGCCCAAAGCAGGTCACCACGAAGAAGCGACCCTGCATGGTCGTCGAACCGGAAGCGAGGTGCGGTGTACCCTCTCTTTCCAGAGCTAGATCGTTCACAGCAGGCGTACTCCGCGCTTCTAACCTTTCGGTTCCGCGTCGCCCCTCCGAACGGGAGCGCCCTATCCGGGACCGACCTGTCGGATCAACATGTCGGGAATTGCCAAGTCTGAGTTGACGATCGTCAATACCCGTCTGAACGCTTCGGTTGACCTTAAGCTGTCAGAAGAATTGGAGTCGACAGTGGAACGTGGCACCAGCAGTGTATTAGCCAGCGCGTTCGGTCTGTTATGGCGTCGGCAATGGGTCATATATCTATGCCTATTGCTGACGTCCGGCGCGGCCTTTCTTTACTACGCTGCGGTTGGAGACCGCTACGAAGCATACGTCTTGCTTCGCGCCGGGCAGGGGATCAAGGAACGATCTTCCAGTAACACGGCGGCGACGCCGTTCGGGGAGGGCGTTGACCTCCAAAGCCGAATGGAATCACTGTCGCGCATCGCCAAGATCGATCTGGTCATCCTGGAGGCGGCGAAGAATGTCGGTTACGAGAGACTATCGTCCGACTCAAACCCGACGCTCCTGGCCAGAGTTATGGCCTGGGGAAGGGAGATTGATCTTCGAGACGTGTTCGCCAAAGAGACTGCAGAACCGAAGGCGCAGGCGAAGCCGGTTGACGAGACGGAAGAGGACATCGAGCGCAACCAAGCGGGCATTCTCAGCTTGCGAGACCGCGTGAACGCGAAACAGGAGGGGCGCTCCGATCTATTGAGGATAACATTCCGTCACAGGGATCCGGTGGTCGCCGCGAGCTATCTGAACGAGCTCGCGAACGCGTTGGTCACCGTGCAAAGCCTCGACGTGCAAATGCCAGGTGCACAGGAGTTCTTCCAGCAGCAAACGAAGCGGCTGGAGGAGGATGCCGAGATAGCAGCTGCAGAACTGAAGCGCTTCTCCGTCGAGGCCTCGATCTATGCCGTCGACGACCAGCGGCAGCTGCTTCTCAAGCGTGCCAGTGATCTGTCTGCACTGATCGCCACGACGCGAGGAGCGATCGAGGACAAGAAGGGGCAGAAGCTGTCGGTCGCCGATCAATTGGCCGTATTGCGGCCCGTTGCGCAGAACAAGGCCGTCAGTCGGATGGTAACCACGCTCGGAGGGCAGGATGGCCGTAAGGGTCTTGACCCGGTCGCAAAGCCGCCGGAGCAGTTTGAGGAGCAGCCGCCGTTGCTTCTGATCAAGGTTTACCAGGACAACATGGCAACGCTGATGAAGCTGAATGCCGAACTCAATGGGCAGATGGAGCTCCTGAATCAGCTCGGTACCGAGCTCGAGAAGGTAAACAAGGAGCTGGCGTCGCTTTCCGCAAAGGAAGCAGAATACGGGAGATTGAAACGAGTTCTCACAACCGCGTCGTCGGCCGCCGCACAGTATGCAACTCGTATTCTCGAAGAGCAGATAAGCTCCGAAGTGGCCAAGAAGAGCCAGCTCTCCAGTCTTAGAGTGGTGCAGAAGGCGATAACGCCAAAAGAGCCGATGTTTCCGCAAGCCTCGCAGCTTGTCGCATTGGCAGTCGCTGGCGGAATTCTGCTTGGCTTAGGTGGCATCTTCGGTCCCGAGCTCGCTAAGAGCACCATGTATCCGGCGTCAAACCCGGTCACCGCCGTTGAGGATCACGATCCGATCAAGAACTTGCTGATGGCCGTTCAAAGAGGGGATGGGGTGAGGGGGCTTCATCCCGTCGGATGGGCCGACTACGAGGAAAACGGCGGCGGGATTGGCGCACGATCACCCAGAATGCCTCCACTGAAGGGGTGAATAGAATAGTGCCATGAGAGTGCCATGTGACGCGTGGGTAGCCGTCGCCGGTACCAAGGGTAATCCTCGACATGAAGATATTCAGCATTTGTTGCGTTCGAGACGAGAACGACATTGTCGGCGAGACGTTGAAAGCGGCTCTTGAATGGAGCGATCGGATCTTCGTTTTTGACAATGGAAGCGTCGATGGAACCTGGGAGACGCTTCAAGACCTCGCGAATTGCTATCCCAAGATCGAGCTTGTTGGCCACGACGGTCGGACGTTCACCGATGAGCTCCGTGGGGAAATATTTGAAACGCGACGGCACGTAGCGTCGCCGGGGGACTGGTGGTGCAGGCTCGATTCTGACGAGTTCTTTATCGATGATCCGGCGCAGTTCCTTCAGAACGTGCCCCAAAGCTATGGCTTCGTTCTTTCGGCGACAATGAATTTCTATTTCACGGACGCCGATTTGAAGAACTACGAAGAGAACCCGGCTGAATGGCTCGCCCGCCCCGTGCAGGAGCGGCTCAGGTACTATCAGAACAACTGGAGCGAACCGCGATTCGTTCGCCATCGAGGCGATCTCCGTTGGGGCGGACTGATCTGGCCACATAATCGCGGACGGACATCTTCATCGCGGATACGTTTGAAGCATTTCCCATATCGCTCGCCGGCGCAGATATCCAAGCGACTGGCGATACGTCAACAGCAGCCGGGGCTGTTCAAGCACGAGGCGAACCGAGCGCTTGCGAAGGGCTTGCAGCCTGACTGGATGGAAAAAGGTCCAATCCCCCTGCATGAGCTGGCCTCCTGGCGCGATCGCGTGAGAGAGGCCGCTGAATGTGACGTTGATCGGGGCGATGGAATGTTCTTCACGCGCGATGACCTGATGCCGCCACTTCCGTCGCCGGCCTTGGACCTGGTGAAGGTCGGCCTGCGGCGGACCCAGGTAGGGAGAGCAATTGTGTCACCGCTCCTGAGATGGCGTCGAAGCCAATTCGGCAGGCGGTGAGCCGTCTGTCCCATCTCCGCGCGATATCAACGGCCGAACCGAGCTGGACGAAAACTGACAGGAGCAGAGAAACATGGTGGTGAAAGACCGACTGAAATCGTTCGTGAGGTCAGCAGGATACGAAATTCGCCGTCATCATCCGAATTTGGCGGAGTTCCTCCGATCCCGTTCCGTAAACCTTGTTCTGGACGTCGGAGCGAACGAGGGCCAGTTCGTACACGATCTCAAATCGCAAGGTTATGCAGGGAGGATCGTCTCCTTCGAGCCTGTGGTTGATGTGTTCAAGAGACTCGAGAAAGGGTGCGAGGCCGATCGGAAATGGGAGTGCCGAAACTTGGCGCTGGGCGATGTCAACGGCATCATCCAGATCAATGTGAGCAGGAACACGGCCATGAGCTCGATCGTCAACCAGACAGAGATCGGTCGGAGCAGCATCTACGAATCCCAAGTGGTTCGCGTCGACAAGGTCCAGATCGCCACGCTCGATTCGATATTTGAGGAGTTCGTCGGCGATCGTGTTTTCCTGAAGGTTGATACGCAGGGATTTGAGCAGAGCGTCCTGCGCGGGGGTGCAAACTCCCTCCATCGCCTGCTTGGCGTTCAACTCGAATTGCCCCTGATCCATCTTTATGAGGATACCTGGAAGTTCGATGAAGCACTCCGCTTCATGCGAGAGGCTGGCTTTACGCTGAGCCAGCTGCGTCCGGTGACCTACTACTCCCGGGATCCAGCGTCGCTGCTCGAGGTAGATTGCCTATTCAGGCGGACTGACTACGCCGATGGTCTCAGCTACGACTAATTGCCGAACATTCCTGAGTTCGCTCTGAATCTGCAATTAGGCGCCCACTCGGCGGGAATAGGCGTTCGAGATCGGGAAGCCGAACAGCAACCAGTAGCGCCATAGTGCCATGATGAGCGACGTCAACAGGATTGCCGCTCCGGCGCCATGAAGTCCGGCGAGCGGCAACAGCGCCAATTGCGCTATCACCAGAACCCCTACCGAGGCCAGGTTCGTGACCGTCGTCAGGCGGTCAAGATGCGCTGTAAACAAGGCCAAGACGCCGAAATCGGCCATATAACGAACAGCCAGTCCAGCTACGATCAACCAGAATGCCGACCACTGGGCGACGAGCGCGGGCTGAGCGACCCATGGCAGAAGGACCTGGAAGGTAAATCCGACCGCCGTGCTGAGCGCAGCGGTCGCGAGCGCGGTTGTCCGCAGGAAGCGCCAGGCCAGCTGACGGTGCGCCGAGGGGCCGCCAGTCCGATATGCGCTGATCAGCGATGGGCGCTGCTTTTGTTGAAGGACCAGAGCCAGGAAGGTGGTTGCGGAACTGCCGACCGTCCAGAAAAGGAAGTAGATGCCGGCGACTTTCAAACCCAGGAACAGTGTGATCAGGTAGCGGTCGATATACTGGCTCGTAATAAAGCCGAGGTCGCTCAACAGCATGAGGAAGGACTTTCGGATCGCGTCGGTGATCACTGACCGTCTGAACGGCCGGGAGAAGGATACCAGCCATGGCCATGACCGGCTCAGGAAAGCGAACAGCCCCACCGAGGCAACGCCTCCCACCAACCAGAAGCCGAACAGATACGGAAGCGATCTGAAGCTGGTGTCCCAAATGGCGAGCGGAACATAGAAGAGGATCCAGGCCGCGCCGCGGATGAAACCGATGGCGTTCGCCCAGACGTGCCGCTGCAGGCTGGAAAGGAGGTAGAAAATGTCGTTGCCAACATGCTCGAACATGATCACGGCGACGATGAGGATCCAGAGAGGCGGAATGCCGAAGAGGACGGTGACCAGCGTCGTGATCGTCAGAAGAACCGCGTACGCTAAGACCACGAAGCACCAATAGTGGCGCATGCTGTCGATCATTTCGCTGGTGGAGGCCGTTACGGCGTCGCGCATCAGCAGGTGGTTCATACCGAGATTGACCACGATCGGAACGGCTGCGATCGCGCCGGCGGCGAGGCCATAGAGACCCAGCGACGACAGATCAAGATAGCGGGCAATGAACAGGGTGAGGCCGAATTTGCAGCCCATGACGCTCGCCCGCATGGCCATGACCATTAAATCGACGAGGAGGCGGCTGGGTGA
Organism: Bradyrhizobium sp. cf659; assembly: GCF_900113725.1. Taxonomy (NCBI): domain Bacteria; kingdom Pseudomonadati; phylum Pseudomonadota; class Alphaproteobacteria; order Hyphomicrobiales; family Nitrobacteraceae; genus Bradyrhizobium; species Bradyrhizobium sp. cf659. The sequence goes on along the minus strand of NZ_FOQJ01000001.1, from coordinate 1,486,386 downwards.
GTCGGGCAAGGCTGGTGTGCTCATGATGCAGGCAAGGAATCAGGCATAACAGATCACCATCGCATTCATCTCGCGTCCGGTCCGCTCGATCGGAAAACCAATGACTTTCGGGGCAGCCTATGGTGCAAGAGCCGGCCGAATTTGAGAGGCATCAATAACGGTTTAGGCAGACAAGCTGTGGCCGACCGTGCGATTGCTGTCAGACGCGTGGGCCGGGAGACGGGCCACAATCCGTGCCGTTGCCGTCAAGCGAGTTGTTCCGGGGTGCTGCGCCTCAGGCGACGCAGGCGGGCGGCGAGAAACGGCGGACAAAGGGCGACAGCAACAAAGCGAAGGACGGCTTGCAGGCTCACGCCGTGGAGATCCCGACGAAATTGCCAAGCCACGCTCGACATCTCCACTATGCTCGCACCGCCCTTACGAAAATCTGTCAGCGTGATCAGTCCCCGACGCGCAAAGCAGCGCTGGGCCTGGAGCTGAATGGTTTTGCGCAGCTGTGTGTCCTGGACACTGGATTCCGCAGTCTGCGCGATCAAATCGGCTACCTTGCGTCCGTCGTGCAGAAGCTGTTCCACCCCCAATCGAGCCGTCTCGGAATCGTCGTGATAGGTGTAGGTCGCGCAGGCCTCGTTGATGAGACCTGCTTTGCCGAGAAGTAGCAGCGGCGCCCATGCAGCGACGTCGGCTGTGTGCGGTAGATCCAGCGGGATGCCGCCGCGCTCGCGCAGGAGGGCAGTGCGCATCACTACGCCGCATACATTAACGGTGATCTGGTCGGTCAGGAACGCATTCAGAATCGTGGTGCCGTCCCGAATGCCGGTATCGAGAGTCCGACTGACGCGCGGCGGGCGCGTCTGGCCGAGCGAGGCCGCATGTAGATTGCTTAGGGTAATGACGATTGGAAGTTGCGGGTATTGGTCAATGAGGGCCACGCATCGCTCGAGCAGCGACGGCATTATTCTGTCGTCATCGGAGACGAGGATGATGTATTCGCCTCGGGCATTCGCGAGACATGCATTCCAATTCGGGAGCAGGCCGATGTTCGTTTCCTGGGTGATGACGCGCAATCGTGGGTCGCTAAATTCGTCCAAGGTCTGTGCGGTATCGTCGGGCGAAGCATTGTTCGAAACGAGGACTTCGAAATGGGGGTAGGTCTGCGCCAGGGCTGACGCAATGCATCCCTTCAATAGGGCGGCCCGGTTATACGTGGGAATTGCAATCGTCACGTAGGGATGGCTTGTCGTGGCCGAAGGCATACGACTCGCCATCGCATTCGCATGGTTCGAGGGCAGACACTCCGTGATATTTGCCGAATGTGTCATGGAATTTCGATTGTCAGACGTGTCGTCGCGGCAATCGCCATGAGAGGCTCGATCCGGTGTTGCTTGGTTCCCGACCGGAAGTGAACTTGCTGGAATGCACGGCCGGCTCCTCCCACGTGTGAAATCGCACAAAGGCGTCATGGACGGCGAACGGCATCATTCTGGGCGCGCCCGGCATCATCTAAACTGCGACAGACGGGGTCCGAGTTGACGGCTATCAATTCCGTCGGCCGTTGTTCGCCAGGCCGCGGCTGCTTGCGTGAGGGCGTTCCGCGCGGGCGGACGCAAAACAAAATGCGGGGGCCGTGAAACGGCGCCCCGAGGTTTTGTCTATCCCATTGCGAGAAAACTAGTGTTGGGCAGGCAACGAGAGCGTCTGCACGAGTGAAGCGTTCGGATCGACCGCGAGAGGCCCGTTCGTCACGGCGCCGGCTGTGGTCGCATCGGTCGCGGTATACTGGCTCAGTAGCGCGAACGCCTGATTTGCACTGCTCAGCAGAGACGCCGAGGCAGAGCTCGCGGGCTTTGCAACCAAAGACACATTGTCATAGCTCGCGCCGAGCCCGTCACTGCCTTGGCCCGCAACCTCGCGGAATGTCACGCGATCCTGTCCGCCTGTACCCGTCACCGTGAAATCATAGTTTTGCCAGGTGCTGTCGGGCGGAACGACCCCAAGGATCGAGCCATTCCAGAGGACTTCGATCGAGCAGGTCGAGCTTGTGAAGCCCGGCCGCGAGCGCGCATCGAAGGAAAGAACGTATTGCTGGCCGGCCACGGTTTCCACATCCTGGTAAAGCCCGTCGCGAGCTCCGGCATAGTCCAATTCGCCGTAATTGACGCCGTCACTTGCTTTCACGCCGTTCAGATTATTCCAGAGCTCGATGGTTCCGCCACTGATGGCGTGCCAGCCCGGAATAGCATCGAAGGCCCCCCAGCGGCCGGCTTGGAGGGGCGCCAGCGAAGATGATTCGAACGATCCGTTCACCAGGAGATTCTTATCCGCGGCCCCCGGTAGTGAATCGGCCGGCGTCGCCGTGGCGACGGTGAGTTGGATATTGTCATAGAGGGCACCCAGACCGTCGCTACCCTGGCTGGCTACCTCGCGGAAGGTAAGGCGATCGTTGCTGCCGGTGCCCACGACCTTGAAATCATAGGCGTCCCAACTACTGCTAGGTGGAACGGTCGCAATGACTGAGCCATTCCACAACACTTCGATCGAGCAGGTCGCGCCGGTGAAGCCGGGTCGTGACCGCGCATCGAAGGACAGTTGATAGACTTGTCCCGCGACGGTCTTGACGTCCTGGTAGAATCCATCTCGCGCGCCGGCATAGTCGAGCTCGCCAAAATTGCCGCCGTCGCTGGCCTTGACCCCACCAAGATTGTTCCAGAGCTCGATCGTGCCGCCGGAGATCGCGGTCCAGCCGGACACCGACTTGTAAGCTCCCCAACGGCCGCCAGCGAAGGGCGCCAAGGCCGTTGCCTCGAATGACCCGTTGACCAGCAAGTTGTTTCCATTTGCCGGTGGTGAGGTGACGGGCGCGCTCACCGTCACATTCAGTGCGGCAGATTTCGAGCTGACGTTGCCCGCAGCGTCAGTGGCCATCGCAGCAAAGGCATGGTTCCCGGCAGCCAACTGGGCCGTTGTCAGGCTCCAGGCGCCGCCCGCGTCAGCTTTGGTCGTGCCAATCACGGTCGTTCCCTCAACGACCTTAACCGTGCTGCCCGCTTCCGCCGTGCCGCTCAACGTCAGTTGCCTGGTGTTCGTCGTCCTGGCCGCGACGGTACCACTATCCGGTGTGAATGCCGTGATCCTGGGGGCCACCGGCGCCAGCGTGTCCACAAGGATACTGCGAGCAGCGGATTTTGAACTGACGTTGCCTGCAGCGTCTGTGGCGGTTGCGGTGAAAGCATGATTGCCGTCCGGTAATTGGGCTGTGGTTAGGCTCCAGGTGCCGCTCGCACTGGCCTTGGCCGTGCCAATCACGGTGGTGCCCTCAAATACCTTGATGGTGCTGCCCGCTTCTGCCGTTCCGCTCAACGTCAATTGCTTGGCGTTGGTGACGTTGTCTCCGGCGGTACCTGTATCCGGCGTGAGTGCGGCTATCGTGGGCGATGCCGGTGCCACCGTGTCGGAAGGCTCGACTGGAGGTGAAGATCCAAGCAACGGCGGAGGCAAGTCTGCCTGGAACGCCGCAGTGCTCAGGGAATAGTAACCGATCGTCTTCCACTGGGTTGATAGCTCAACCCAGTTGCTGCCTCCGACACCTGGATTGTTGCTGTGGTCGGCAAGAAACGGAGCCGTCGCGTTGCGCCACCAGTCCACGCCGACCATGCCCACCAGATTCGCGTTGGCATCGGTCGTCCTCATATCCATCTGGACGTAAACGCCGTCGACCGTACCGGCCATGTAGGTCCCGCGCGATCCATACCAGAAATGATCGTTGTATCCGGTCGAAGGCGCATCAAAGCTCGCCGCTCCGTTTGACAGCCGAGTCACCGTCATCGGATAAGCTGAGTTGCCGGCGAAATCAGAGACGAAATGCCCGCCTCCGATGCCAAGCTTTGACTGGTCCTGGACCAGCACCCACTGACCGGTCTCCTTGATATGAACGTAGGTTTTTGCGTTCGCGACTTCGACGTCCGCACCTGGAGACGCGGGAGTGCCTTCTTCCGTATAGACCTGCCCCCAACCTTCGACCGCGGTGAAGCCGGCAGGCGGTGTCATTTGACCACCGGGATTCCAACCCTTGTACCAACTGTAGCTGTGCGGAACGCCGGCAGGATACCCCTCGCTCTGCCCAAGCGTGTTCTGTTTGATCAGCTCCGATAACGAAATCCCCATTTCACTTTCCTAGTCGTTCGAATGCGTGGATGTGAGACAGCATTCAAGGCTGCCCGCGAACGTGCGGGGACAGAAGGTACGATCGACGTCACGCCGTTCGCGCCAACTAAACGCTGTTTCTGCTGATACTCGAAAGTTGCAAGAACCGGCCGGACGCCCTGCGGCCATCGTCTCGCATTACCGAAATCGGACTTGCCGAATCACCTTGAGCCTTTCCAAAAAGCATGAACCAAGCCGCAGTAAAGTTCAATCGACGCGCCGCAACGAAATTTTCGCAGATTCCCTGATTGCACTCATTTTGAGCACCGGCCGTCAGCGCAACGACCTGCAAATGCAACCCGGCGCATTCGCGAGTTCACGCTTGCAACAGAATCTGTCGTCAATGTGATTGATTTGTTGCGGAATGGGGTGGCAGTGAGGCGTTCTCTCATCATTACCGTCTAATGGTGACGTTTGCCGCTTGAGGCAGCAGGAGCTGTTTGATCACCACGTTTGCTATCACGAGGAAATACCGGCTGTTTTTGTGTTTCGCTCGCTGTGGTGTGGTCGCATGTTGAGCGCATTGCGTCGAATTGTCCCGCCTCGGTGAGACGCATGCCGCTTCTGACATTTGAAGCTTTGAGCATCGACCCTTCGACGAGTGCGGTGGTCGAAATCCGTGCGACGAGAGGTGTCCGCATCTCTTATTGTTGCACCGCTCATTATTGAGCATCGTCAACTCGATTGGAACGGTTGGGTCTAAGCGAGAGGGATGGCGTCTCTTCTGTGGTTCGCCGAAAAGGGTTCGAGACGGAAGGCATCACGTGATCGGCTTTCGTGCACAGACCGGAATTTCGAATGTTCTATCCGACTGGCTCGATCTTGCGCGCGGCCTCGCTGCCGTCGAGGTCCTAGCATTCCATTCCTATCAGTTGATGTTCATGGAGAAGCTGCCGGGCGAGGGTTACGACCCGGCAATGAGAGCGGTCTATTCCATTCTGTGGGCCGCAAGCGCGAATGGCCCCGCGGCTGTTCTCGTTTTCTTTGTTTTGAGCGGTTACCTTGTGGGAGGGCCCGCTCTGGTTAGAGCCTTGCGAGGACGGCCGAACGCTGTCGACTATTTCTCGGCGCGCTTATCGCGCCTCTATGTCGTGCTCCTGCCCGCGCTGACCTTATCCTTCTGCCTCTATATCTCGGCGCGGCAGTCAGCGGGGTGGCAGGTATATGTGTCCTCGCATCAGGACCTCTACAACAATGCGGTCATCTTTCACGCGCCTGTTGGCGCAGCCGCTGCGATCTGCAACGGCCTGTTTCTCCAGACGATAGCCTGTTCGGAATTCGCAGGAAATGCCGCCCTCTGGAGCTTGTCGAACGAGTTCTGGTACTATGTGCTGTTTTTTGCGCTGATTTCGGTGCGTAAGAAACCGGCCTACATCGCGATGATCGTCACGGTCTTCGGGCTGTTTGCGCTCGCCGAACACCATGACACCGGCGGTACGCATATCGGTCTGAAATTCATCTTCTTTTTCTTCATCTGGTGCCTCGGCGTGATCGCCTATGCGGTGGTTGCGCCGGCCTGGGCGTGGTGCTGCGGCTTTCTCTTGAGTATGACGGGACTGTATTTTCTCACATTGAAGGGCCTCTTCCCTCAATGGGCCTCGTTCAGCATGTCGGTCGGATTAGGCACGGCCGCATTCATTGTTGGCGCAGACCATCTGAAGGTGTCGCTGCCTTCATTTCTTCGAGCCGGCAGGGAGCTCGCAAAGTTCAGCTTCTCGCTCTATGCGATACACTATCCGATCCTGCTGCTCCTGAACGTCACCGTTGCCAGTGATCGCCAGGAATTCACGCTGGCCTCGATCGGGCTTAACGCAAGTTTCATCCTGGCCTGCCTGTTCACAGCGGCAATCTTCTATTGCGTTTTTGAAAGGCGCACCCCAACGATCCGTGACTGGTTGAAGGCTAAGATGCTTCGCGGCTGGATCGACGGCCCTCTGCTGCGTCCGACGGTGGTTGTTGACGCCGCCGCTCTGCCATACGTACTCGCATCTGATCGTGCCACGGCGCCCCCTGCTGCTGCTGGAGCCGGACCGTCCTTGCCGTCGGCTGCCTCTGGAATGCCGCTGAAGCAGGCAGAACGGTCGCGAGGGCACCTTGCAGCGGTTGCAACTCGAGTCCCGATGGCGTTGCTCAACGACGGTCATGTATTGCCCCAACTCGGCTTTGGAGCCTGGCAGATCGACAACGCGATTGCGCCGGAAGTCATCACATCCGCGATCAACGCAGGCTATCGCTTGATCGACACTGCTGCAGATTATGGAAACGAGAGCGGAGTTGGCGCGGCCCTGAAGCGGGTAAGAAACCAGTTCTACATCACGACGAAGCTTCGCAATGAGGATCAGGGATACGATCGGACAATGCGTGCGTTCGACGCAAGCTCTGCCAGGTTGCAACTCGACGTAGTCGATCTCTATCTGATCCATTGGCCATGCCCTCAACGGCGGGCATATATCGAGACTTGGCGCGCGCTCATCGAGCTCCAGAAGCAGGGACGTGTCCGGTCGATTGGTGTATCGAACTTCATGGCCGATCATCTGGAACGCATCGTGCATGAGACCGGCGTCGTACCGGCGGTCAATCAGGTCGAGCTGCATCCAGCGTTCCAACAGCGCGAGCTACGAAATTTCCACGACCGCTATGGCATCGTCACTCAGGCATGGAGTCCGCTTGGGCGGGGCGCGGCTCTCACCAATCCGAGAATATTGTCCATCGCAGAGCGGTGCGGCTGTTCGCCTGCGCAGATCGTGCTTCGCTGGCACTTCGAAAATGGCACGATCGCGATACCGAAATCGGCAAACGCGGCCCGCATGGCCGAGAACATCGACCTGTTCGACTTTGATTTGACCAGCGACGACCACGCGGTCATTTCGAGGCTCGATCGGCCTGATGGAAGGATCGGCCCCGATCCTGCGACCTATGGGCAAATGGGCTTATTTCGTCGACTGACCCGTCGCCTCTCGAGGACTTGAGGCAGCTCGGGTTTTGTTTTCCGTGGCTCCCCCGGTTGGCTCATATCGCTCAGTTTGTCGGAGCCGGCGGCTTGGCAGGCGCAGTACCAGCTTCAGCAGGGCGGCGAAACAGCAAACCCCACGCGGTTACGAGCATATACCGCACTCGATCCACGAGCATTGAGACGAACGCCAGGATCGGCTTCTTCCCCGCCATCACCCTGGATTCGAGCAGATGCCAGGATGCAATCGCGAAGATCGAAGTCACGGCAAGGCTGATCCCAAAATTGACGTACCAAATGCGGTAGTTCGGCAAGAGTTGGGAAACTGTTTGCTGAACGGGAAACCCGTAAAGATAGATGCCATACGAGTAATCGGCCACCCGGGTGACAGGTCCGATGTTGAAATTGAGTAGTCCGAAATACACCGTGAGGTAGCTGACGAAGAGTGCCGCCAGATCCTCTCCGGCGCGGTTCGAGGCGAGCACGGAAGCAACGAAGCCAACGAGGCTGACCAGAAGCAGCCAGCGCGAAAACACGATCCGGGCTCGATTCAGGAACAGCGCCACTCCGCACAGGAAGGCGAGAACTAGCATCCGGCCCGGCGGAGCGGCAGGCGAGGCGGGCTTCCCGCCAACAATGTCACGCAGCGCCAATGCGGTCACGACGAACAGGACTGCGAACAAGAAGAGCCGGCGACGCCTCGTCAAGCCGATTAACGCGGCCGCACTGATGGCAACATAACATTCGAGTTCGTGTGGAACGGTCCAAAGCTGGCTGTTCACCATGTTCGGTACGGGCAAGTCGGAAAAGACGCCGGGCAAATAAAAGTGAACGTCACCGATTGCATTGAGGAAATAGCGAAAGAAGGCGAGGTCGGTGAAATATTGCGACAAGGCGAGGTTTGTGAAGAGCGGGCCGATCAGCATAGCCGAGATCACGACTTCTGCAGTCAGGGCGGGGAATATCCTGATAACCCGCAGCGTGACGAACGCCGGAAGGCTGTTCCGCTCGAGGCTTCCTGCAACGAGGAATCCGCTGAGGGCAAAGAAGGCGGGGACGATAAGCCAGACAACGGGCTTCAATGATCCACCATAGAACCATTGCTCGGCGGGCAAACCGTAGCAAACCGCGACTGAGTGCCAAAGGATAACGGCGACTGCCAATGAGATGCGCAGGAGATCGAAACCCGCGGGCCGTCCCTTCGCCGCTTCCCACTTGTCACCGATCGATGTCATCGCGTGTTCTTCCGGGGTGGTAGGCGTTCGCCTCGATCTTTGAATATCGGCAGCGCAGATCGGCAAGTTGATGAACGTCAAATCGTTACGCACGCGAACGCTTGTGATGACGCGGTGAGCGGCATCAACCGATGTCGTTCTGCCGAGTTGACGGTCATCAACTTGGTCGTGCCCCAGCGAACTACGGTCCGAACTGCGCCATCCGAAAATGCATCTGCGCATGTTTCGGTCGGGAACCTAGGACAGGAGATCCCTATGAAGGTTGTTATTCTCGCCGGTGGCTACGGTACGAGATTGAGCGAGCAGACTTCGGTGGTACCGAAGCCGCTGGTTGAGATCGGCGGTCGTCCGATCCTGTGGCATATCATGAAGCTGTATTCCCATTATGGCCTCAACGAGTTCGTCATTTGCTGTGGCTACAAGGGCACGGTGATCAAGGACTATTTCATGAGCTACTTGTCTCACCAGGGAGACTTCACGCTCGACCTTCAGCGCAACCGCATCGAAATGCATCGAAACGGATCGGAGCCCTGGCAGGTGACGCTGGTCGATACCGGAGAGAAGACGATGACCGGGGGACGCCTCAAACGAGTGCGCGAGCATCTCGGGAATTCGACCTTCTGCATGACATACGGCGATGGCGTCAGCGACGTCGACATACGTGCGCTAATCAAATTCCACCATCAGCAGGGCGCCCTGGCGACGGTCACCGCCGTCCAATTACCCGGCCGCTTTGGCGCGATCAATCTCTCGTCTGATCGCCCCCGCGCGGCCGGCTTTCGCGAGAAGGGCGCGAGCGACGGTCAGGTCATCAACGGAGGTTTCTTCGTTGTCGAACCTCAGGCCCTCGATCTCATCGAAGACGACAGTACGAGCTGGGAAAACGAGCCGCTCGCCCGTCTGACCGAGCAGGACCAACTGGCTGTCTACAGGCACCCTGGCTACTGGCAGAACATGGACACCTTGCGCGACAAGGCCATTCTCCAGGATCTCTGGGATACCGGAGATCCACCCTGGTGCGTCTGGAATATGGGCGGCGCCGCAAATGGAAGCAGCAAAGTATCACACCCCGCAATCGCCGATCGGGCAACAATCTGAGGAGATGAAGCAGATGCGCGTTCTCTTCACTGGAGCTGACGGATATATCGGTGCGGTGCTCGGCCCGAGACTGCTTGAGCACGGTTACGATGCGATCGGGATCGACACGGGCCTCTATCGCCGCGGCTGGCTATTCGATGACGGCAGGACACGGCCAATGGTCATGTCGCGCGATACGCGGCAACTGTCGCCGTCTGATTTGGAGGGCTTTGACGCTGTGGTTCACCTGGCGGAGCTCTCTAACGATCCGCTGGGAGAGAATGATCCTGCGATCACGATGGAGATCAACCATCGCGGGTCCGTAGAATTTGCCCGCAAGTGCAGGGAGGCGGGAATCGGGCGATTCATCTACGCGTCCTCTTGCAGCATCTATGGGGCCGCCGGCAGCGAGGTGAAATCCGAGACGTCTTCTTGCGAGCCTCAGACGGCTTATGCGCGATGCAAAGTGCTCGTCGAGCGCGATCTCGTCGAACTGACTGACTCCCGGTTCACGCCCGTGTTTCTGCGTAACGCCACCGCGTTTGGAGCGTCTCCCCGGCAGCGCTTCGATCTCGTCCTGAACAACCTTGCGGGGTGGGCGTTCACAACAGGAAAAATTCGCGTCATGAGCGACGGCACCCCCTGTCGTCCGTTGGTCCACATCGAGGACATCTGCCAGGCCATCCTTTGCGCTCTAGACGCTCCCCGCGAGGCGGTTTGCGCCGAGGCGTTCAATGTCGGCGATGAAAGTCAGAATTATACGGTGCGCGAGATCGCGGAGATCGTTAACGACACTTTCACCGATTGCGATCTTTCGTTTGGCCCGAGTGGTCCAGACAATCGCAGCTATCGCGTCTCCTTTGCGAAGATTAGGGCCCACATGCCGGATTTCCGCTGCCAATGGAATGCGCAGCGCGGTGCGAGTCAATTGAGGGGGGTATTCCAGCGCATCCAACTAGACGAAGCGACCTTCAATGCCGCACCATTTACGCGCCTGTCGGAGCTTCGCCACCTGCAGCACACTGAGCAGTTGGATCTTCACTTGCGGTGGACGCCAATTCCCGAAATCCTTCCGGCGATTGCGCGCACTTAGTGTCCGCGAAAAGGTTCGCGTATTTGTCTGCCGACGCCGATGGAGCCATATCGAGACCCATCGGGGCGGCAGCGTCGGGAAACGAATTGTTATAATCAGTTGACTTTTCCTCAACTAATCATAGTATTTGTGCGATGCGGCAATCCCGATTGGGGGGCGGCATATACCTGGAGGGAAGCGACACCGAGCAAAAGTACCGATCGGTGAAGGCGTTTTGTCGTTTTATCAGTTCAAACTGCCAACGATGTGAGAGTCCCGGGTAAGAGTACGGGATTGCTCGGAGATTGAGCAGTGCCAGTCATTCTAATAGTTGATCAGCACAGTGTTTATCGTAGTGGTCTCCGAGATGTAGTTGAGGCCCGGTTTAAGAAGTCCCGCGTCATAGACACGTCACAGCTCGAGAATTTTGAGCTGGAGACAAGCATCGATTTGATCCTGATTGATCTAGGTTGTCTCAATCAACGTTCGCTCGCGGTTCTCTCGGAAGTCGTCGACTTGAGACCCGCTACTCGTATTGCAGTGATGTCGGCTTCAAGCAGCCGCGCGGACGTGCTGAAATGTCTTTCGGCTGGCTTTCATGGATTCTTGCCCAAGCTTCAGTCGGATGAGGAATTGCTGTCCGCGGTCGGCGATTTGCTGTCTGGACGCATCTATGCTCCGCGGTGGCTGGCCGATGATGATGTGGGCCGACCAGAGCCCCCTCAGACGGTCAACTTCAATTTGGAATCCCTGCGGTTGACACGCCGGCAGAACGAAATTCTTCCGCTGCTGGCCCAAGGAATGTCGAACAAAGAGATTGCGCGCGAGCTAAGCATCGCGGAAGGAACCAGCAAGATCCATACAGCGGCGCTCCTGCGCGCGCTTTGTGCCCGTAATCGGACGGAGGCGGCCTTTATAGCCGCGAAGTTGGTCGGGCCAAGGGACAGGTTGGCTAGCAGAATGAGAAGCAAGAGGTTCTCGATCGACCGGGGTAATGGCTCAGGCCCAGGTTCGGAGTTGATCGTTGGCGATCGATGGGCGCAGCCCACGGACAGGCCTCTCTTTCGAAGACCAGCCGGGTGATCGCTGCAATTTCCAGCTCGCGCGCGCCTGGCAACAACGTCTTGCTCGGCGCCGGCTACTAGAGATGCAATCCCCAGGCCGTGTCCTCGGTGATGGTGGGGCTCGGTAGGGCAAAGCCGTCCCTACGCGCGCCTGAGATCTCGTCCTAGTCATCTGGAACGCAAGTTCGTCACATTAGTTGATAGCTCGAATCTCTACGGAGGAGAGAGCTCGTGGCTAATCCAGGCGAGCGAGGCCGTTAGTCCGCAGGAGCGGGCGTACTTGGAGAGGCAAGTTCGTCGTCATCGCGTTGCCCGATCGCTATCTGAGCGATGCCGCGCGATCCTGCGATGCGCAGATGGATTGCCAAGCAAGTCTGTGGCTGCCGAACTCGGCCTCCACGAACACACCGTTGGCAAGTGGCGTCGCCGATTTTTGAAGGACCGCTGTGATGGCCTGCTTGACGAGGCTCGCCCTGGCCGCCCTCGAACCATCAACGACGATCAGGTTGCCGCGGTGATCGAGCGGACGTTGCGGACGACGCCAGCCGATGCGACGCACTGGTCGATCCGCTCGATGGCTGCGGAAACCGGCTTTTCCCACACCACGATCCGCCGAATGTGGGCGGCGTTCGGCTTGCAGCCGCACCGTAGCCAGACATTCAAGCTATCGAGCGATCCGCTGTTCGTCGACAAGGTACGCGACATCGTCGGGCCTTTCCCTATCCCCACCGAACCGAGCTCTTGTCCTCAGCATCGATGAGAAAAGCCAGATTCAGGCACTCGATCGCGAGCAGCCGGTCTTGCCGATGATGCCCGGCGTACCGGAACGTCACACGCACAGCTATGTGCGCCATGGTACGACCACGCTGTTTGCCGCGCTCGATGTCGCCTCGGGGTTCGTCATCGACAAATGCTACAAGCGCCACCGGGCAGTCGAGTTCTTGAAGTTTCTAAAAGAGATCGATGCTCAAGTTCCTGAAGGCCTCGATGTCCATATCGTCATGGACAACTACGCCACCCACAAGACGCCCAGGATCAAAGCGTGGCTCGGCCGCCGGCCGCATTATCATGTCCACTTCACGCCGACTTCCGCGTCATGGATCAATCAGGTCGAACGCTGGTTCGCTGAGCTCACCAGAAAGCAGATCCAGCGAGGTGTTCACACCTCCGTCAGGCAGCTCGAGGCCGACATCCGTACCTTCATCGACCTGCACAACAAAAATCCCAAGCCCTTCAAATGGACCAAGTCCGCAGACCAGATTTTGGCTTCCGTCAAACGCTTCTGCCACAAAGCCCAGCAGACTTTATGTGGCGAACTTTAGATTCACGTGACTAGCGGGTCGGCAGATTTGTGGTGGACACTGGAGAGTCGTCGGTAGGATCGGGTTGCGACACGCCAACGCAACCGAGGAACCACCGATGATCGACGATATCATGAATCTCCGCACGCTCGTGGACCAACAAGGTGAAAGCCTTGCCGTCCGATCGAGGGCGACTGGCCATATCTGTGGATCGACGCCGCCTAAGTGAAGGGCGAGCCAGCAGGGATGCATCGTCCCGGTCGCGGCGATCGTCGCGGTCGGCGTCAACGGCACGGCCGGCGCGAGGTTCTCGGCAACGGATATTCAGCTTCCTCGAGGTCGACGCGGCCTTCGCGGCGTCGTCTCCGCCCCCAACGAGGACAAGGTTCTCAACGCCAGCTGGCAGCGTTGCCGCGTCAACCTCATGCGCAACGCTCTGGCGCACGCGACTGGTCGCCATGGGAATTCTGGGAACCTCGTGGGGGCTCGCAGCTTCGGATGAAATCGTGCAGCAAGGGCAATTGCACTCCTCAACCGCAACTCTTCCCAAAAATCGATCCGACAGAAGACGCTGTGTAATTGGGCACAGGTGGTACACGCGTGAGCACTTTCACTGCAAGCTTGCACGAGATTTTTGCTCTTTTGAGCGCGGCATAGGCAGCGAATAGTTTTTTCGCCGGACGGACTAGTCCAGCCGGCTTATACGGAACCTGTAGAATCCTAACGCTTTAGCCTGAATATCCTTCGGATTAGGTCCGCCTACACTTCAACGTATTGGGTTACGTATTGAGGTGAATTCAAATGCTTACAGAATCCGTTTTACTTCAGGGTAAACCTTCTTCGCAAATTCATAGATCGACCAACGTTCCCGATTTTCGACGCCCGTCTACGTCCTTCGTGCCTCGCTGCAGGGCTCTCTTTTGGGAAGGAGAGGAAGAAGCTCAGAAGATCGAGATCGTTGAGGGGGTCGTACGGGCAGTCCGCCTTCTTGAGAACGGAAATCGCCAGATACTTGCTTTCTACTGGCCCGGCGATGTCGTTATGCCGACCCATTCAACCCATCAGCAGTTTACCGCAGAGGCCGTGACAGATTGTCGCGTTATCCGATCGAGGACTTCTGGGGTGTGCCGGAGCGATGAGCCCTGTGGGGCCCACCAGGTGCTGGCAGATACCCTCACCTTGGTGATGACCATGAGCCAAAAGAACTGCGTGGCGCGCATCGCCTGGCTCTTGTTGCGCATTCGGCCACACTTGCCGGCGGACCCCAAACGCCCTGGCGCGCTCCGACTTCAGTTACCCCGGGCTGATATCGCCGATCACGTTGGAACGTCGCTCGAAACGGTTTGTCGTACCCTGGCCGAGTTCAAGGCGAAGAAGGTCATCGACCTTCCCAATCGCAAGACGATCAAGTTCACCGATCTTGAGGGGCTCGCGAGGATTTCCAACGGGCGGGCCGTTGATTAAACCGTTTCGTGTTGTGAGCGTCTCGCCGCGACTGTTCTTTGTGGTTCGCGGCGGGTATCCTCGGACGTCGAACGTGATCAGATTGAGGCTTTCACAAATACAACCCGCCGCGCGCCAGGCCTTGATCGATTAACTGGCTTTCGCATCGCTTGAACCGCGAACTTTCGTTCTCGGCGTTCCGGCCGAAGTCGAAGTGGCCCGTCGACGGAACACCGGTGCGACCGGTCTGCCAATCAGATGGGCTTCCGGCCCGTCCTCCAACGCCTTCTGATATACGGCGAGTGCGCCGTCGATGGCCTCGATGGTTCGGTCGATATCATCGTTGGTGTGCGAATAGCTTGTGACCAGTGAGGGCGCTAGCAAGCCGCGGCGGATTGTCTCCTGGAGAAACAATGTGCGGAAGGTCTGTGATGGCACTCCGTCACGATCACAACAAGCATAGACCATATTGGACGTCCGGCCGGCGAGCTTGAAATAGCGGGTTAGTCCGCGGCGCTGCGTGGAGTCTTCGATGCCGGTCTTCAGGCGACTTCCTTGGCGGTGGAGCGTCTCGATGACTGGTTCGTCACGATAGGTGTTCATGACGGCCAGGGCCGCAGCCAAAGCGTGAGTCTCGGCACCATGTGTCGTCGAAAGCAGGAAGACGCGATCGCGATCATGATTGAGGCCGCCCAGCTCCATGATTTCGCGTCTGCCGAGCAGCGCAGAAATTGCGATCCCGTTGCCCATCGCCTTGCCGAAGGTCGATAGGTCGGCCTCAATTCCATGGTGACGTTGGGCAGAGCACTCCGGCCATCGAAAGCCAGTGATCATCTCGTCGATGATCAAGAGAGCACCGTTCCGATGACACAGTTTGCGCAGTGTGGCGAGATATCCCGGCGTCGGCGGTACCTCCTTTTCGGCTTCGAGGATCAGGGCTGCCAACCGACCCGGGTATCGAGCGAACAGCGCCTCCGCCGAGGACAGGTCATTGTACCGGAATCCCTGTGTCAACTGCGCCACAGCCCGAGGAATGCCGGCGTTCATGGGTGTCGTGCAGATCGCCCAGTCGTCGTAAGAGAAGAAGGGCTGATCGGAGCAGAGCGCTATCATGTCCCGGCCCGTATAAGCTCGGGCAAGCCGGATGGCAGCCGTCGTGGCAGTTGATCCGTCCTTGGTGAATTTCGCCATTTCGGCAGCGGGGACGAGCTCGATCAGGCGCTCCGCACATTCGACCTCAAGTGCCGAAGGCCGCGTAAAGTTTGTGCCTTGTGACAGCTGCCCGACTGCGGCCTGCACGACAGCTGGAAAGCCATGGCCTAGCGACACCGCGCGCAGTCCCATTCCGTATTCGATGAACTCGTTGCCGTCGACGTCCCATACATGGCAGCCCAAGCCTCTCGAGATGAAGCCTGGCGCGAGGAGCGGGTACTGATCGTCGCCCTTCGCGTAAGTATGTGCTCCGCCCGGGATCGCAGCGCGCGCTCGAAATCGCAGCGCTCCAGACGTTGCGAAGTTGTTCAGATTTGTTTCCGAGAAAAAACTTGACCTAATATTCATCGCCAAAGCCCTCTCAACGCGTGATGTTCGAAGAACCGCAATTACGCGCCGCCCGGATGCATTTGATGACACAAGAATGTCACGTATTTGAGGGTTCTCAACTCGGCATCAGCCGCGACCAGGATTCCAGACGATCTTTCCCAATTGCCGCAGTTCGGTTCAGGCTGATTGCAAAGGTAGTCGACCTTTCGACAATCTCCGTTTTGGGGCGGACGCAGCTGGCCTGGCGGGGTACAGCACCCCGCTACCCATAGCATCGTTTGAACGCCGCCATTGCATAGCCCACCGTTATTGAGCTTTGTCAGATTGGCGAATTCAGCTCTGGCTAGGCTGTCGTGAGGTCATGTCACGGATTGAGCAGGCAATGTCTGAATTCGATCAACTCAGAACCGCAACCTACGCAACCCAGTTCAGGGCCGCGAAAGCGGCGAGCCGAATTCCCGAATGGCCTGTCCTCGGTATCGCATTTGCGCTGGTCAGCGTCGTTGCGTGGGATCTAGCTCTGCTGTGGCTTGCCGCCAAACTCTGTCGGATCGTGTTCCTCTAGTAGCCTGAACCCAGCTATTTCATCTGCCTCATGATATTTTCCGAAACAATCCTCGCCGGCGCCTACACGGTGGAGGTAGATAGGCATCAGGACAACCGGGGATACTTCGCTCGGGTATTTTGCGCCGATACATTTCTTGCGCACGGTCTCAAGCCTGTCGTCGCGCAGGCAAGTATCAGCTACAACGCAAAACGCGGTACGCTGCGCGGCCTGCATTTCCAATATCCCCCAGCGACGGAAAACAAGTACGTCCGATGCACCAAGGGGGCGGTGGCCGACGTGATCGTCGACCTGCGGCCGGAATCGGCAACCTATTTGCGACATGTCATCGTTAACCTCTCCGCGGACAATGGCCGCGGGCTCTACATACCGGAGCGCTTCGCGCATGGTTTCATCACGCTCACTGACGATACGGAGCTGATTTATCTAATCAGCAACTATTACACGCCAGGCGCGGAAGGCGGGTTGCCGCATGACGATCCTTCGCTTGGAATTTCCTGGCCGGCAGAGGTGCGCGTGCTCTCGGATCGTGACAGGGCATGGAAGCCCCACAGCAGTATCGGGGACGAATTGAAGGCTCGCATGAATATCGCTGTCCCCAAGAGGTCGTAGGCGAGGGCTCCACGTTCGCAAAAAGCAAACGTGACTTGACGACCGTCAATAGCTCTGCCCCGACCAACGCTAGCGTGTCGGTGACATCACAGATTGCCACCGGCAGGAGCCATAGAATGCTGAAAGAAGCGGCATCCACCCTTAACGTCAAAGCACCGACTGCGCATGCAGTGGAGTTGAGCTGTTGTCGTTTCTGCAGCGCGCCTCTTGAACGTGTGTTTATCGATCTCGGAATGTCTCCGTTGGCCAATTCCTATCTTCGGAACGAGAAGGCCAAACAAGACGAGCGTTTCTTTCCGTTACGGGCTTACGTTTGCGGAGAGTGTTTCCTTGTCCAGCTCGAGGAATGGGAGGCGCCGGAGAATATCTTTGGAGACTATGCCTACTTTTCATCCTACAGCGATTCATGGCTGCAGCATGTTAAGTCCTACGTCACCCGAGTCATCGAAAGGTTCGGAATCGGGGCAAACAGCAAGGTCGTCGAGATCGCGAGCAACGACGGCTATTTGCTGCAATACTTTGTCGAAGCCGATGTGCCGGTTCTAGGCATCGAGCCGGCTCAGAACGTCGCTGCCGTTGCGCGCGCGAAGGGCATTCCGACTCGTGTGGAGTTCTTCGGCGAACGTGCAGCCCGTACCTTGCGACGCGAGGGGCTACGCGCTGATCTATTGATCGGAAACAATGTCCTGGCTCACGTGCCAAATTTGAATGACTTCGTCAAAGGCATGAGCCTTCTTCTCGCCGACGCGGGGGTCATCACGATGGAGTTCCCCCATCTGATGCGTCTGTTTGACGAGTGCCAGATCGACACGATCTATCACGAGCATTTTTCATACTTCTCGTTCATCGCTGTCGAGAAGATCTTTGCGGCCCACGGCCTGACATTGTTTGATGTCGAAGAGTTGCCGACCCATGGTGGCTCGTTGCGAATCTATGCTCAGCACGCCAACAAGGGATGGCATCCGATCTCTCATCGGGTACTGGATCTCAGACGCCGCGAAATCGATGCCGGATATGCCAATCTTGATCACTACGACGCGTTCGAAGAGCGCGCTATGGAAACCAGGCAAAAGCTTCTTTCCTTTCTTGAGGATGCAAAGCGACAGGGCAAGCGTGTTGTCGGGTACGGCGCCCCAGCCAAGGGCAACACACTCTTGAACTACTGCGGCATTACCTCGGACCTCATTGAGTATACGGTCGACCGAAACCCACACAAGCAGGGGTCGTTGTTGCCGGGATCTCACATTCCAATTCTCGAGCCCGAACGCATCAACGTGACAAAGCCGGACTACATCCTCATTCTACCCTGGAACCTGAAGCGGGAGATCGTTAGCCAGTTGTCATTCGCCCGCAGCTGGGGAGCTCAGTTCGTGGTGCCGATACCCGAGCCCAGGATCGTGGATTGAGCCAACCGGATACCGGAGGGACGTGGAGCATGGATGACATTGCAAGGCATGCAGACTTCGCGGACCTCAGGGAGAGTGACGCGGCCGTTGACCTGTCAGCGGACAAGACCGGACGTGCACTCCACGAGTTTATTGCAGATATGTATCCCATCTCCCGCAGCATAACGGGGGATGGGACCCGAAGAACGATCGATCTCATCCGAAACTATGTCCCGCTTACCACGTGCGAAGTACCGTCCGGCCTCCAGGTATTTGATTGGACCGTTCCACTGGAGTGGAACGTGCGTGATGCATATGTCAAGAACAGCGCCGGCGAGCGCGTGATCGATTTCAGGAAGTCGAACCTGCACCTCCTTGGCTACAGCATACCGGTGAGGGCGCACATGACGCTCGACGAGCTCAAGCCTCACCTCTACTCGGATCCGGATAAGCCGGACTGGATTCCCTATCGGACAAGCTATTACCAGAAGACCTGGGGCTTCTGTCTGCCGCACAATGAACTATTGGCAATGCAGGAGGACGATTACGAGGTTTGTATCGATACCAGCCTCGCACCGGGTCATCTGACTTACGGCGATCTGAGACTGCTTGGTCGCACCTCGGACGAGGTGCTGATCTCCTGCCATATCTGTCATCCGTCGCTCTGCAATGACAACCTGTCCGGGATCGCGGTCGCAACCGCGCTGGCGCAGCACCTGCGGAAGATGGAGCTCAGGTATACTTATCGCTTCGTATTCATCCCCGGCACTATTGGAGCGATCACCTGGTTGGCGCTCAACGAGGCTCATGTCGGTCGGGTGAAGCATGGATTTGTGTTGACCTGCGCCGGCGATTCGGGGGCGATGACCTACAAGAGGAGCCGCCGCGGCAACACAGAGATCGATCGAGCCTGGTCCTATGTGCTTGAGCAGAGCGGCGAACCGTACGAAATCCAGGAGTTCTCACCTTACGGCTATGACGAGCGGCAATATTGCTCGCCTGGCTTCAATCTACCGATCGGGACCGTGATGCGAACGCCCTTCGGTAGATTTGCGGAGTATCACAGCTCGGCCGATAATCTGGACTTTGTTCGCCCTGCTGCGCTGTACGATACTCTAACGAAGGCGATTGCAGCTATCGACGTCATCGAGAACAACGCCTGCTTTCGGAACGAGAAGCCGTTTTGCGAGCCAAAATTGGGCAATTATGGCCTTTACCGAGGATTGGGCGGGCTCGCGGCCGGAGACTTCCAGATGGGGCTGCTATGGGTCCTGAACATGTCGGACGGGGATCGTTCGCTCCTCGACATCGCCGAACGATCCAAGTTGCCTTGGGCGGTGATAAAGGAAGCGGCCGCCGCGCTGAGCCGAGCGGGTCTCATCAAGCAAACCGAGCCGGGCCCGACAAACTAGTTTCGTCAGGGCGGGTGGTGTTTGGCCGCCGATAGAGGTTGAGACAGCTGAAGGGCGACGAGTTGATGGTGTCCGCTGGAAAACGGCTCGCCAGCACGTCGAATTTGAGCATTCCCGGACCAGCGAGAGGTCATGATACAAAGGGTGGCGCTCATTGTCGGGTGGGTGGTACTCGCGTTCATCACGTTCGCAACGCTAACACCAATTCAAGGTCGTCCGAGGTTGGCTGGCCTTCAACTGGAGCACTTCGCTGCCTTCGCTGTAATGGGCTTTGCGTTTGGGTTCGGCATAACACGTCGTACATGGGCTGTTCTTGCCATGGTGATCCTCAGCGCGCTTGCTCTCGAAGGCATGCAGTTGCTAACGCCGGATCGGCATGGTCGGATTCTCGACGCCGTAGTGAAGGTCATTGGAGGAGTATGCGGGGTCGGCGCCGGCCGTTTAGCTCCGAGCTGGCGGCATCTCATCGATATCCTGACCTCGCCATCCGCGAAACGTCATCAGTAACAGCGCGTGGTATTTGCAGCGATACCCTTGCACAGTTACTCGCGCGCTACCGCTCCCGCAAGCTTTCCTGCTTATACCGCATGATCGGTGATAAGAGATAGCTAATGACACTGCGTGATCCAGACTTGATCTCGATGGTGGCGGCCATACCGGGAGAAAGGCTGACACGCTTGTTCTCGATGTTCATGTAGCTGCGGTCGAGCGACACCCGCGCCGCGTAGACAAGCTCCTGTCCATTGGGTTCGCTGCTGGTTGTCCCGGCGCCGAGAGGCTTGGTGTTGCCGTTCTCCGGTGGCTTGTTCCGGGGAATGGCATCCTGGGAGATGTTAATCACCTTGCCATGTAGCAGTCCGTACCGGGTAAAATTGAAGGTATCGATCTTGATGGCGGCGTCCTGGCCTGCCTCGACGAAGCCGATATCCTGATTCGAGATCATGGCCTCAACTTCGAGATTACTATCGATTGGAACGATCATCATGATTGGTTGCGCCGGCGTGACGACACCCCCGATGGTATGAACCGCGAGTTGCTGTACGACGCCATCGATTGGCGCAGTCAGGTTTTGCAGGCCGGTGTGCCGCTCGGCTTTGATGACGTCCTGGCTTAGACCGGCAGCCTTCTGTTCCGCCTTGGCGAGTTCCTCGAGCAACGTTCGTTCGTATTCGGCAATGGCCTTGTTGCGGTTCTCCACCAGAACCGCGATGGCGGCATCTGCTTCGCCAAAACGGCTTTGCTGAACGAGTATCTCCTGTCGTTGACCGAGTAGCTCTTGGTAGTCGGCCAAGTATTGCAGCTTGGAACCGAGTTCTTTCTGGTACAGCTGCTCGCGTATCTCGACGCGCTGCTGGAGCGGGCCGATTGTAGCCTTCAGCTTGTCGATCGACGCTTTCGAAGTGGCTCGTTCAGCTTCCTTTTGTGAGATTTGGCGGTCAATTGCAGCGAGTTTGGCAGCCTGCTCGGCGATTTGGCTGACGAGAAAGCGACGATGCATCTCGATCAGAGTAGGTGTGGCGGCTGGGGGCGGGTTAAACGCCGAAGCGGGATCAGTCTTATTTGACAGTAACGCCTTCAAGCGGGCGGCGTCGAGCTGCGCACTCATCAGATCGCTCTTGAGGTGGTTCAGCTCCGCAGCCGAAATGGTCGCATCCAGATCAATCAGGCGTTCACCGGCTCTGACGGTTTGGCCGTCGTGAATGTAGATCGCGCGAACAACGGCGGTCTCGAAGGGCTGGATGGTCTTGGTTCGGTCGCTCGGGATGATCTTGCCAGGAGCGATAGCAACAATGTCGATGGTTCCAAGGCAGGCCCAGAGCAGGGCGACAACGAAACCCGCCGTGATGCTGATGACGATGGTCCGTCCAACCGGCGAAGGAGGGGTCTCGATGATTTCGAGCGCTGCGGGGAGGAAAGCGAGTGCTTCGCTCGGATGAATCCCGCCGGAAGGCGTTAGCCCGACAACGGCGCGTCCGAGCTTGCGGGCGTGATCCGCGAAAACAATGACAGCGTTCCCGCTGTTCGCATTCCGGGGCGGCTCCGTCGGCGCGGCCGGCCGCTGCTTGGACATTGCAGGTGCGCGATGGGCGCGAGACGAAAACATACCAGCCAGTCGTGCCCCGACAATCAGGGAGCCCTCCATTGAACGCCGAATGAATTCCAGGCAGTATCGTGAAAAGCGCAGAAGCCAAGCGGTGATGGCGCGTCGTTGGGCGATCACGACGAGCCGTCCGTCCCAATTGGATTCAAGCTCGTATCTGGAAATGATAGATGGCCTTTCGGCGCCAGAGGTCATCACCACGGCCTCGTGGCCATGTATTTTTCCGAGTAGGAGAAAGCTTCGGCTGCGAATCGGGAGGATGCCAGGCAGGGCTGATGCCGATAGTCCGTCCCAATCGGTCAGAACACAGCTTGCAGAGAGATTGAGCTCCCTCGCATAAGCGAGCATTTCCGGGACACCGATAGGCGTGTAACCGGACCGCTGGCGAATGTGATCGAGGCTGCTGTCAACACCACGCAATCGGAGCAGTAGGTCGAGCACAAACAGCCCCGGATCGTCGAACGTCTCTGCCGTTGTCTGTTTCATGCGGCCTCGTCGATGCCGGCGTGAGCTCGACCGTGTCGCCTGTTGGTGTCGACGCAAGCGAAAGACAGACTATGTAAGGTCATGGAAGCCCGACTGTAGGCGGAAGAGCTTTGAATAGCGTCCTCCGCGCTTGACCAGCTCTTGATGAGAACCATCCTCGACCAGGCGGCCATCTTCAATCGTGATGATCCGGTCGGCCATTCGTAAGGCCGATAGCCGATGCGCAATGATCAGGACAGTACGGCCCTGCACGATTTTGGCCATGTTCTGTTGAACGATGTGCTCACTCTCGTAGTCGAGTGCGCTGGTCGCCTCGTCAAAGATCAGGATCCGGGGATCGGTTACCAGCGCGCGTGCAATCGCAATGCGCTGACGCTGTCCGCCGGACAGGCTGCTCCCGCGTTCGCCGACTATCGTGTCGTATCCGTTCGGTAGTTGTAGAATGAAAGTGTGTGCACCGGCCATCGTGGCCGCTTCAACCACACGCTCCATCGATGTCGCGGGATCCGCGAAGGCGATATTGTCCCTGATCGAACAGTTGAAGAGGACACTGTCCTGGAGAACTACGCCGATCTGTCGGCGCAGCCAGGCGGGGTCTACCTGAGTCACGTCGATCCCGTCGACCAGAACCCGGCCTCGCTCCGGGATATACAGCCGCTGCACCAGTTTGGCCAAAGTGCTCTTCCCCGATCCCGAGGAGCCCACTATTCCAATGACCTGTCTTGCCGGAACGTGCAGCTGCACATCTCGAAGGATCTCAGGCCCATCGATGCGGTAGCGAAAGGTCACCTGTTCGAACGCAATATCGCCTCGGATGCTATTCAGCGCCATTTTTCCAGGGCTGTAAACAGGCTCCGGCTCTGTATTCAGGATGTCGCCGAGGCGCGCGATCGAGAGTCTGGCTTGGTGAAAATCTTGCCAAGTCTGGGCTAATCGGAGGACCGGACCGCTGATGCGACCGGAGATCAGATTGAAGGCAACCAGCTCGCCAACAGTAAGATCGCCGGCCATGACGAACCGAGCGCCGAAATAGAGGATGGCGACGCCGACCAGTTTGTTGACAAGCTGGACCGATTGGCTGGACACGTTCGCCAGGCTGATGACACGAAAGCTCGCTGCGACGTATCCGGCGAGTTGTTGCTCCCAGCGGCGTTGCATCTGAGGCTCCACAGCCATCGCCTTGAGCGTTTCCATCGCGGTGACGCTCTCCACAAGAAAGGCCTGGTTCTCCGCACCCAGCTGAAATTTTTCGTCGAGCCGCCGCTGAAACAGAGGCGTCGCTCCGGCAGAAATCGCGACATAGACCGGAAGCGAAGCGAGAACGATCCAGGTTAGCGTTGGCGAGTAGAAGACCAGCACTGCAATGAAGACAACCGAAAAGGACAGGTCGATGACCAAGGTCAGAGCAGAGCTCGTCAGGAAATTGCGGATATTTTCGAGTTCCCTGACCCTCGCGACAGAGTCACCCACCCGCCGCGCCTGGAAGTAGCCGATCGGCAACGCCAACAGGTGACGGAACAGCCGGGCGCCGAGTTCGACATCGATTCGGTTGGTGGTGTGAGAGAAAAGGTATGTACGTAGAACTCCAAGGATCGTTTCAAACATCGCGGTCGCTACGAGGCCGATGGCAAGTACGTCCAGCGTGCTCATGCTGCGATGCACTAGAACCTTGTCGATAACCACCTGGAAGAAGAGCGGCGATACCAGGGCAAACAGCTGAAGGCAGAACGATGCTGCAAGGACCTCGAGGAGCAATCGCCGGTACTTTCGAATCGCGCCGAGAAACCACGTGATGTCGAAACGCCGCGCCAGATCGGAAAGAGAGGCTCGACGCGTCATCAGAATGACCGCGCCGTCCCAGACGGCTTCGAGTTCCATTCGCGACATCATGACCGGTTGCGGGCGACCCGGCTCGAGCGCGATGACCCGCTCCTCGGTGGCTTTTCCGAAGATAAGAAATCTGTTCTCACGAAGGATGGCGAGCGCTGGCATCGGCAGACCGGAAAGCCTAGACCAATTGGTCCTGACGACACGCGCCTTCAACCCGAGCTCCTTGGCACAGCGGAGAATCTCGGCGACCCTGATAATGGTCCCAAACTGATGACGGATGCGCTCAGGATCTATGGCGAGGCCGTTAAATCGGAGCATCATGACCAATGCGATCAACCCTTGATCGGGGATTGCGCCTGTTGGCTCAAGGTGCTCGGGCATCCTCTCTCCGCATTGCATCGAGCAGTTGCGATCCGGCAGTCACCGTGCAGTTCTCGCCGATCATGAAGATATGTCGTTTTGACGCCCGAGCGCGTCCTTAGACGCAGCCCGTATCCTCAGAATTGGGCAGCATTCCGACTCGAAGAGGGGCCAGCACCCCATCCTAGGCCGCGCACCGGTAGCGAGTTGACGGCCGTCAATATCGGCGCATAGCGGCCGCCTATCATCCTGCTGATGGTTGTAGTTGCGACGAGATCTGCCTTGCACCGCCCGACCGAACACCATTCTGCAGGCGTTGGTGTCGGCCCCGCAGTGTGGCCTGTTTCGGTCTCCAGACAAGGACCGCGGCGATGATGGAGCCTTCGTTCGATTTCAGCGAAGAAGTCGCTGTTTCGGTGGCGCGCTCAAGGCTGAGTCCGGAGCAAGATGTCCCGTCTTCTAGACGAGAACGGCTTGACGGATCGGGTCGGAACGCTCTGAAAGTGTTGTTTGCGAACAAGTTCTTCTTTCGCAACGGCGGCTCCGAAGTCGTGATGTTCGACGAGATGGAGTTGATGCGCAGGCGGAATGTTGACGTCGTCGAATTCTCCATGAATGACGATCGTAATATTCCATCACGCTTCCAATCGTACTTCGTTTCGCAGAAATCGTATCGCGCATCATCCAGACGCGAAAAGCTGAGATCGGCGTTATCCTTTATTCATTCATCCGAAGCTGTCTCGCAAATTGCGCGCCTCATCCGAGATGAGAAGCCGGACATATTGCACTGTCATAACATCTATCATCAGCTCACTCCCTCGATCGTCACCGCAGCGGCGGAAATGGGGGTTCCCGTCGTTCTCACGCTTCACGATTACAAACCGGTGTGTCCCGTCTATACGCAGCTTAGCAACGGACAGGTGTGTGCGAGATGCGGGGACGGCGCCTTCGAGACGATTCTCGCTCGCCGTTGCGCCGACGGTTCTCTAGGGCGCAGCGCTTTGCTTTGGGCGGAGGCGCGCTATCACGCGCTGCTGGGAAGCTATCATCGCGTCGGTAAATTCATTGCGCCGAGCAAGTTCATGTATGAGGCCATTGTCCGTCGGTTCGGTGCCGATAAGGTGGTTCATATTCCGAACGGGATAGACGCATCGCGTATCGATACCTCTGTCGGCGATGACGGATACGCACTGTATCTCGGGCGCCTGTCGCCTGAAAAAGGCGTTGAGGATCTCCTTAAAGCTCATGCGACAGCCCAAGGAGCCTGGCGGCTGGTGATCGCTGGCACTGGACCGCTTTTCGATGAGCTTCGGCGGAAATACCCTGCGGCGGAGTTCAGAGGGCATCTCACAGGCATCGACCTCGAGCGCACAATCAGGGGGGCGGGTTTGATTGTCGTGCCCTCCGTGTGGCACGAAAACAGTCCTCTCTCGATCCTTGAGGCGATGGCGCATGGCAAGCCGATCGTCGCTTCCCGCATTGGCGGAATTCCCGAATTGGTCAGGGACGGGACGACAGGTTTGTTGTTTGACCCTGGCGACGTTTCTCAACTCTCCGAAAACGTCAGAAGTCTTCTCGTCGATCGCAGTCGTCGCGAGGCGTTCGGCCGCAACGCACGCAAGATCGTCGAGAACGAGTACTCGCTTGAGGAACACGGTGCGACGTTGTTCTCGCTATACGAGGATCTGATTGCATCAGCCGGCCTACACAGGAAAGTTGGATCATAAAATGGACCTTACCGTCATTTCCACGTTCCGCTGCAACTCGAAATGTCAGATGTGTTACATCTGGCAGAATCCGACTGAGCCAAAGGAAGAGGTGTCGCTGGCTACGTTGTCGAAGCTTCCCTCCGGCTTCGACAATCTGAATGTGTCGGGTGGAGAGCCGACGCTTCGCAAAGACCTCGGAGAGATGATCGACCTTCTCTATCCGAAGGCAAGAGTGACGGAGATATCGTCGAACGGGCTGCATCCGGAGCGCCTCGTTCCGATCATCAAGAAACACCCCAACATCAAGGTACGCTTCTCGCTCGAGGGCGATCAGGAGACCAGCGATAGAATTCGCGGCGAGAAGGACGGTTACAGCACCAAGATCGCGGGACTTCGTATGTTGCGCGAAGCCGGCGGCACCGACCTTGGCTTTGCGATGGTCATCCAGGACGAAAACGTCGATCAGCTCGTCAATGTCTACGAGTTCGCTCGCAAGGAGGGATTCGAGCTGGCAACTTCCACGCTTCACAATGCGTGGCAGTTCTACAAGAACGACAATTACTTCTATGATCGGAAGGCAGTCGCGCGGAAGGTTGAGGGGCTTATTTCGGCGATGCTGCGTAGTCCGAAGCCAAAGAACTGGTTTCGGGCCTACCTGAACCTTGGCCTGATCGAGAAGATTCTCGGTCATGACCGGTTGATCCCGTGCAGTGCGGGTAAGGATTTTGCCTTCATCGACCCGTGGTCGGACGTATGGGCCTGCAACGTCCGCTCGGATCTCCCGATGGGAAATCTTGCGCGGGAATCATGGAACGACATCATGAATAGCGAGGCCGCTCAGCAGACACGGAAAAAGGTCGCGAGCTGTGGACAGAACTGCTGGATGGTGACGACCGCGCGGACCGCGATGCGGTCCAACGTGGTCCCTCAGCTTCCGAAAGGCGAGCCGTTGTTATGGGTCATCAAGAACAAGCTCAAGGTCTCGATCGGCAAGAGCATATGCTTTGACAGCTATATTGATTATTCCGACGTGCGTCCGTCGCCGCACGTCGAGCGAACGTCGTTCTTGAACAAGAATGTCAAGGCCCGGCTGGTCAAGGGCCGCATAACCCCGGACGAGCATTACCCGTTGCGAAAATTTATGAACAATTAGATTGGGAGGAAGTCCAGATGAGAAAGCGTGAGATCTACATGTTCGGCTTCCGTGGCTTCCCTCAAATTCAGGGTGGTATCGAGACACATGCGGAAAATCTCGCACCAAGGATGGTCGAGCTCGGCAGGCGGGTTACCGTCTGCATGCGGTCGCCCTATGTTCCGCCGGATGTCCCCAAAGTATGGAGGGGAGTGCGGGTACTGCGGCTGTGGACTCTAAGCAACAAGTACCTCGAGACTCTGCTCCATTCCGTAGTCTGCGCAATTGTTGCAATGGTGCGGCGTCCGGCACTGGTCCACATTCATGGCATAGGTCCTGCAATTGTAACGCCATTGCTTCGTGCTGCCGGCCTGCGGGTCGTCGTCACGCATCATGGTGAGGACTACAATAGAGAAAAATGGGGCCGGGCAGCGCGCATGGTGCTGAGGACCGGCGAAGCTCTCGGAATGCGCTACGCTACTAAGCGCATCGCGGTCAGCCGCAGCATAGGCGAGCTCATCACTTCCAAATATGGCAAACCCTGCGAGGTGGTGCCTAATGGCGTGGTATTCTCGGACTTGCCACAGCAGAGCGAAAAGGTGGTCGAGTTGGGATTAGAGCCAGGACGATACGTATTGACGGTCGGGCGGCTTGTTCCTGAGAAGCGACAACTCGATCTGTTGCGCGCATTCCTGGCAACAGCGCTGCCGGGATGGAAGCTCGCCATAGTTGGAAAGATCGACCACCGGAATGAGTACGCAGATCAGCTGGTTAGAGAAGCGGCCGGCCACCAGAACGTTGTCATGGCCGGATTTCAGACCGGCGACGGCTTGCGACAACTCTACGCCCACGCCGCGCTGTTCGTCTTGCCGTCGTCGCATGAGGGGCTGCCGATCGTGCTGCTTGAAGCCCTTAGCTATGGATTGCCGGTGCTGGTAAGTGATATCGCACCTAACCTGGAGGTGGTGGCTGATCCCGAACACATTTTCCATGTCGGTGATTGTGAGGAGTTGGGTACGAAGCTGTTGGCGCTGACGAAGACGCGTCTGAGCGCAACCGAGCGCGAAGTAGTACGCCGCGAGAGCGCCATGCGGTACGATTGGTCCGATATCGCATTGCGAACGCTGGACATCTACGATGACCTGCTTGGCCGCAAAGGGCAGCAAGGTGATCTGTCGCGCGCAAGCTGGGCCACCAGCGCAAGGTCGCAACATTCGGCATACGGCAGACCTGCCAACCATTGAGGTATTGCCAGAGCCTCTTGACGACAAAGTCTGGCAACATATGCGCGCCCCATGCGTTGATCGGGTTGAAGTGATGCTGCGCCCGGGCTGGCGGCGCAGAGGATTGTGGCGGTTACTCGGAGCCTGATTTCAGGTCGGACGTCCCCGGTTCGCAGTGCTGAGATCTCAGCTTTTGTGGTCGTCCCGCAACTATTGGGTAGGCGATGGCGCCGGCCATGGCCGACGGGCGTGGCGTCCAAAGTCTGCAGCCAGCGATCGAAATCCTGGCGAGTCACGGGCTTTTGCGACCGGATGCTATCGGTCGGCAAAGCTAGCCGCCAGCACTAGCTCGATTTCCCCCATTGCCTAGATAATGAACATAGATTGGGCTTCCGAAAGCGGCAGAACCCTGAAAGGCTCCGGGTTGGGGATTCGCAAGCCCGACGAAGCTAGCCAGGTGTCAAAGCGCCGGGCGTTGCTGGATTATGTGAGAATGAGCAGGGTGGATGAGCTAACGACCAGTGAGATTGACGAGCGGATCGTTTCGATCATGGAGCTGGCCGGTGAAAATTTAGTGCGCTTGTCCGATCCGTCATTCGAGTTCGTGCCGGAGCGGATGACAGGAGGGATATCGGCCATTCATCTGCGCCTGAAAGCGGAGCTGGCTGCGCTTCTTAAGCTTCGGACCGTATACGGCGATCTGATCCTTTGTCGCATTGTTGCCGGCAACTATCCTTGGACCCATGACCAATTGTCGCCGTATCAACATTTGAGACTCGCGTGGCTACAGCTCACGCAGCTGCGCAGCATGTTTGATCATTCCATGACTGAGCTCGAACGCCTTCACAACGAAACGCTAGAGTTGCTTTCTATCGATGTCGAAAGAGCAGTTTCTGATGGCTCTCCTCGAATGAGGGCGGTCGAGCGGAACACGCGGGCAGATCGCTGGTTCGAAGTTGTGCCGCAGCACGAAGCGCCAACGTTCGAGACCATGAGGATAGCAAGCGAGTTGTCGATCGATGACGCACTCATCGCGGAGTACTGTGACGCTGCGCGGCGCGAGCTATTGGGAGAGATCGACGCGACCGTACAAATCGTTAATTCCAGCATCGCTGGTTTTTTGTCGGACCATGGGGACGGTCTGATAGACCTTATTGGTCGTTACAACGACATGATCGAGAACCTCCAACTCCGGCATGGCCGGAAGTGAGGCAGGCTTCGAACTATCGATAATACGAAAGTTCTATTCATCCCGCAGAATTGGACTCATGGGATCCGACTCGCAGCTGACTGGCTGTTACCCTGCCTCCAGCGGAAACGAGCTCGTAGCTCACCCTTTGCCCTTCGATGAGCGTTGGCAGTCCGGCTTCCTCGACGGCGGACATATGAACGAATATATCCTTGCCTCCGCCGTCGGGCCTTATGAAGCCGTAACCCTTGAACTTATTGAACCAGACTACGAATCCGTTAGCCAAGGTTCCTCCGGCATCCGCATGATCTAGTCTGACGTAAAGATTGCGAAGCGTAGAAATTCACATCGGGCGTAGAATGACTTCTTTTTGCTCAAACACCGGTTGTTACCCCTTGGTCCGATGAGGGGTGAGTTTCGTTCATTCAGACTGACCAGCGCTGCAAAAATGCCGCGCATAAATCGAAACTCTGGGTCCAAGGGCTCACATCCCCACAATAGATATGCCAATTTTGCTGCGCAAATAAGCAATATGCCGCGTTTATTTGCAGATATGCTTCCTGCTTTGCGTGTGTTGTAGGCGCAAGCGCCTCTCGAAACTTCAATCAGCTTAAAATAGAATATGCTGCAGTTCGCTATTAGTTGCAAAGACGCAGTGGTAAAGTGATCGCGATCTGAAAGCCCGGTTAACTCAAAAAGAGCTACGGCAATATGGAATGTCGCGCAACGCACCCCTTTCGCGACAACCAGCTGGGGTCTGGGGCGAAATGCATCCGCGACGAGGAGGGATCAGCAGAGCAGGAGCCTGCCTTGGTCTCGTCGGGAGGCGCAAGTTTGACAGGTATTTGTGATATTCTACGACCGTCCGCGTGAGATGACGTCACTCGAGTGCCGGAGATTGAAGTCGAATCACCTCGTCAGATCGACAAGTCGGAGCGGGAGCTTTAGCCTACTAGCAATTTTCCTCACCGCCTGTGGCGTTCTTCCAAGGCTTCGTGAGACCGCGTGCAAGCTCTTTCCCTCTGAAATGAGCAGCCGTACCTGCTCGATTTCGTCATGGCTCCATGGCGGAGCAAGTTTTTGCTTGGCGGTCTGCGGGGTCAACACTATTGCGCTCCGTTTTAGGCGGTTACGAAGGGGCAGGGGTTTCGGGGCTAGGGAAGCGGCGTGAGCTGGTAAGTCGTGACAATTGGTCTTGTTTGCCCCGCATCATAGTTCTGGCTGGCTATAGCCTGGATGGCCTCGCGATGCCGATTATAGGTCGCGCGAATGTCCATTTCATCGGTGCCATCGACCGTTGCGCGATCAATAAGAGCGTCCCAATCAACTTTGCAGATCACTCGTTTGTGACCGTCAAACATCGCGAACAGGATACCGGAATGTAGGTCAACAACGGTCATCTCTCCGGAAGGGTCATGCCGAAGGGGCATCGCTGCGGATCTCCGTTGCGCACTTCGTCGCGCTGTTTGCTCCGGGGCTCAGGAGGTGCTCTCGCACTACGCCCTGTGCCGGCGGAGACTGCCTTGCACGAGCTGGAAGCTAGGGAAATGAAGCGATGTTGAATCTGATCACGGTCAAGTTGTGGGACCGGCCCCGGGCATCAAATTGCCTCATGCCAAAGGAGTTTGCTATCGACTCTCCGCAATAGCTGTCTCTGGTCCGCTTGTCCGAACCAGCGTCGCGCTCGATTGCGCCGCAAAGGATTCTGGATGGTTTGAGATCGCGCTGCTTGCGTTCTGCGCAGATTTTATGCTGTCGACGATTGATTGGGCGATTAGTGACTTCGCTTGGGGGGAGCAGCCATGACCGATCGACCGACTGTCCTCGTCACGGGAGGCGCCGGCTATATCGGCTCGCATGCCTGTCGGGCGCTGACTGCCGCCGGCTATCAGCCCGTCGTTTATGACCTCGGCAGGTCGCGTGCTGCCTGAGCGCGTGCTGGAGCTACGCGCGAGGTTGCAGGGCGAGGCGCACCACCTGCAGGTCTCTTCCATCGACAAGTTTCCGCGCATGACCGACTATGTAATCCCCGAGGGCGTACGCATTGCGGATGCCGACCGGGTTAGGTTGGGCGCACACCTGTCGCCTGGCACCACAATCATGCACGAGGGCTTCGTCAACTTCAACGTGGGCACACTGGGAGAGTCCATGGTCGAGTGGCGTGTCACACCAGGCGTGACTGTCGGCCGCAACAGTGATGTAGGTGCAGGCGCGTCCATTATGGGTACGCTGTCTGGTGGCGGCAAACAGGTCAACTCGGTGGGCGAAAGGAGCCTGATCGGCGCCAATGCCGGCATTGGCATCTCGTTGGGTGACGAATGCATTGTGGAGGCCGGGCTATATGTCACAGCAGGCAAGCAAGGTACGTACCCCCGAGGGCAAGATCGTGAAGGCAAAGGAACTGTCAGGTCGGTCAGGCTTGCTTTTTCGCCGCAATAGCCAGGGCGGCGCGATCGAAGGCGTCTACACAAACGGCGAACGCTGGGGCGGCCTCAACACCGAACTGCATGGCAATAGCTAGCATCCACCGATGGCTGAGGGAGTGCTGGGCAGCACCGTTCAGCCATGCGGTTCAGCATGATCAGAGCGCTTCGAGGAACGCGAGCATCCGGTCGTCAGGCCGGTGCGACCGGGCTAATTGCCACCTCGCCGACAGGGCCATGTGTGGACGGCTCCTGGTTGGCAAGGAGAATCTTCACTTTGCGGCGTTGGTCGGAGCGGCCATGTGTTCGGCCTGTTAGCGCGGTTCACGTGACCGCTGGCCATAATGCCCTCCGCGGATCAGGTCCCGGTCAAAACCACGCATTCGAAGATGCCATGGCCCATGTGGGTTGTCCTGATCGCCGGATCGACCGGCGCTGCATTAAGTGCTGTTCGCCCTTCCAACCGTTACGTCACACCCGAATGTCCGGCTGTGATCTCGTTCACGCCGTGAGAGCGGCGGGTTCCCTGTAGCGTTCGTTCCTGGCCATCATCGCCCATGCCATCCTGGCGAGCTTATTGGCGAGCGCGATCGCGGCGACCTTGGTGGGACGCCGCGCCAACAACGCTGTGAGCCAGGGCCGATGCCGCGCACCATGGATCTTGGCATAGCGGATCACGGCGAGTGCACCTGCCGTGAACAGGCTGCGTAAGTAGCGATCGCCTTGTTTGCTGATACTGCCAAGCTTGTCCTTGCCCCCGCTCGAGTTCTGCTTCGGCACGAGCCCAACCCAGGCCGAGAAATCCCGACCCGATCGGAAGGCCTTGGCATCGGCAACGCTCGCGACCAGAGCTGTCGCCAGCGCCGGCCCGACGCCAGGGATCGCGTCCAGCCGTTTGCTCGTCGCGCTTGATCGATGCCAGACGATAATGCGTCGGTCGAACTCCAGAATCTGAGCCTTCAGTGCCCGCAATTGACTGCCGAGAGCCGCAAGACATGCGCGGGCCACCTCCGGGAGCCGGCGGTCGGCTGTATCGGCGACGACTTCCAGCAATTGCTCGACACCCCGGCGCCCGACGGGAGCGACAATCCCGAACTCGGCAAGATACGCGCGGATCGAATTGATGACGGCGGTCTGCTGGCGAACGAACAGATGGCGCGCTCGATGAAGCATCAGGCCGCTCTGTTGCTCGACCGTCTTGGTCGGCACGAACCGCATGTTGGGTCTCGTGACCGCCTCGCAAATCGCCTCCGCATCGGTGGTGTCGTTCTTCTGCCGCTTGACGTAGGGCTTCACATAGGCCGGAGGCATCAACCGCACCGTATGCCCCAACGCCTGCAGTTCGCGGGACCAATAATGGGATGACGCGCAAGCCTCGATCCCCACCAAGCACGGTGACAACTTCTCAAAGAAGGACAGCACGAAACGGCGCTTGAGCTGGCGGCGGATCACCACCTGACCGGCTGCATCGACACCATGCACTTGAAAGACCGACTTCGCGATATCCAGACCAATCGTCGAAATTGACTGCATAGGCTGCTCCTCCGAATCGTGGGAGCCTCAAACGGCGCCCACTCCTTGGCACTCTCGTGCCCGTGGAGGAGCCGTCCACAGCATCAAAACCGGACCTCTCATCGCCAAGCCGTAGGGGCGATCCCGATATCTGCTACGGGAGCGCCTGTTTCGGCCGTGGGCAGTCAGGTCTGGTCTACCATCAAGTTCGGAAATCTCCGGGCAACGCGCAGACGGTCGCGAAGGGCCATGAAGCGACATTCAGACGCCCTTTACCGTTGCCTTCAGTTTGGTCATGGCGCCGGGACCTTCTCCACGTCCAGCAGGGCCCAAGCCTTGTCGAACAGCGACTTTGTTGGACCGTAGAGGCGGAATCTGATGGGCGGCGCGAACCCGCTGCATGGGTATTACGCGCCAGCGCGATGGATCAGACAGAACCGTACGTCGGAGTTTTCGGTCGCTCCGACCGTCAGCAGCATAACGTCCGAAGTGCGCTGCCCTTGGTTACGGCCCTAGCGATGCCCAATCGGCTGGACCTCATTTTTTCTGCTCGCAGCTTCGTGGTCGCGCATCTCGCACGGAGTGATCCTTACCGGACACCATTGAGCTATTGCTCATTTTTCGATCAGGCAAGCCTTCCAGGTTTGACTGACGGCGAACCCGTTCTTGAGAACCATCAACTTTGCTTGCCCGAAGACCGATACGCGTTGAGCGTGTGTGCGGGCGGAAATCAGCTTCTTCCTGAGCTTCAGTCCGTCGCGCGACCGTACTCTGGGGAGAGATGGGGGAGAATGTGATTGGATTTCGTTCAACGACCGGAATGACGTCTAACCTTCCCGATTGGCTCGATCTGGCGCGCGGGCTCGCAGCCGTCGAAGTCCTGATTTTTCATTCCTATCAACTACTGTTCGAAGAGCAGGTCCCCGGGCCAACCTACGGCGGCCCGATCGTTCTCGCCTATTCCTTGCTATGGGCTTTGAGCGGGCACGGTGTTGCGGCCGTCATCGTCTTCTTTGTGCTCAGCGGCTATCTGGTCGGCGGCCCGGCACTGGTTC
Source organism: Bradyrhizobium sp. cf659 (assembly GCF_900113725.1). NCBI lineage: Bacteria > Pseudomonadati > Pseudomonadota > Alphaproteobacteria > Hyphomicrobiales > Nitrobacteraceae > Bradyrhizobium > Bradyrhizobium sp. cf659. Next base: position 1,451,505 of record NZ_FOQJ01000001.1, on the reverse strand, counting down.
GCGCGAAAAATGGTGAACTGAACGCCATAGATTATTTCTCCGCGAGAGCGTCGCGACTTTATGTCGTGCTGATCCCGGCGCTCGTGGTTTCCTTCTTCTTCTATGTATCGGCCAGGCACTCAGACAGATGGGAGGCATTTGTTGCGTCCCACCAATATCTCCTTGCAGCTTCTGGACTGTTCTCGGCCAGCGAGAGCCCGGCCGCAGCCCTGTGCAACGGGCTATTTCTTCAAACCATTGCCTGCTCAACATACGCAGGCAATCTTGCCTTGTGGAGTTTGTCCAACGAGTTCTGGTACTATGTGTTGATTTTTGCGTTGATATCAGTCCGCAAGAGGCCAGGCTGGAGTTTGGTGATCGTCGCGATCCTTGCGCTCTTCGTCGTAGCAGAGCGCGCGGATGTTCGCGGCTATCACACGGGACTGAAGTTCATCTTCTATTTTCTGATCTGGTGTGTCGGCGCCTTTGTCTATGCCATCGTGGCGCCGCTCTTGGTGTGGTTGCTCGGCTTTCTGATGTCCCTTGCCGGGATTTATCTCTTGCACGCCAAGGGGCTCTTGCCCGCGTGGGCAGCGTATCATCTGACGGTCGGCATACTCACCGCTACGGTTATCCTGAGCATAGAATTAACAAGTATATCGCTGCCGTCGTTTCTGCGTTTCGCGCGTGATCTCGCTAAATGGAGCTTTTCGCTCTACGCAATTCACTATCCGATCCTGGTCTTTCTCAATGTCGCCATGGCTGCCGACCATCGCGATTTTACGGTGGGGTCGCTTGGTCTCAACGTGCTCTTCATCGTGTGTTGCTTGCTGGCGTCGTTCATCTTCTATCTCCTGTTCGAGAGACACACGGACGCCGTTCGACCTTGGCTCAGGAACGTCATCAGGGAACGTCCATCCAAGCTGCGGGTGGAAAAGTCGCTACTTCCTTAGCGCATTTCATCCTAACCCTGCTCGACGACAGCCGAGCAATCGCCGACCGCGCAAAGGCCGCCGGCGTCGAAGTGCGCCTAGACGTATTTCCAGGGATGCTGCACTCATTCCAGATGATGGCTGGCCGCGCTTCCGAAGCCCTCGACGGTGAGGATCTCATGCAGGAGACGCTGTTCGAGGTCTTCGAATGCTCGCTTGCGCTTGCGGCGGGGGTGCTCGGGGATGTGTTTCCGTGCTTGGCTCTTGCCGACGATCCGGACCTGCCAACTCTCCACGATTACGCGTTGCGCGCGATGGAGCGCATCCTTCAACTCAACTCGATTGCTTGTCGAGAGAGCGCTCTACACGGGCTGGGACACTGGCAACGAGACTACAGTGAGAAGGTGACCCAAATCATCGATCGCCTTTGCGAGGCGCATTCTAAAGCCGACCTTCGGCTTTTGGCCTATGCTCAATCCGCCCGCTGCGGATGCGTGCTGTGATCCTTGAAACGGAGTCCGGCGCACATGGTGGAGCCGTGTCTAACGATCAGCACTGCGTCGCCAGTGTGGGAGTCCTGTTCGAACTTTGAGATTCCATCTACAAGATATCCGTTCGTTAGACGCCGCTGGCTGAAGCTAGCTCAAATTTGCCCATGATGGACTGGAGCGAGAGTTTAGTTGTTTCAATGAGTTAGAAGGCGGCGGGTGCACGATGTGTGCACCGGAAGATCAAAGAAAATCTAACAACAGCCAACGTGAGCAGCTTGAACTGAACGCGCTGCGGGTGTCAGCGGCGGGCTGATGTTCGGGAGGGGAGTGATCTAGTCTAGTTCGGCAAGCCGCGAATTTGCGTAGGTCAATTGCCGGGACTCAATTCACGGAATGGGCGGTTATGGAACGTGTCCATCGCTGCCAAACGCCACACGCCGTTAACGGGCCGAAATTTTTACGCGAGGTTATAAGTCTCAAAATCTTCAAGTCGTTGCCGTGCTGGGTTCGCGAATTTGTTGTCAATGACCATCTCGGCAATCGCTCTTAAAGCAGCGTCGCGCGTGGCGGCACTGGGTAGAAATGGGTCGAGGGGCGAGCCATCGTGAACGTCCGTTTGCAACGCGGCACATGCCTCTGCCAGTTCGTTGAAGCCGAGCATGCCCGTCGGGCCCGCGAAGGCATGGGCTTCTCGCGACAGATCCTCGCGATATGTTGGAGAAACCGGCTGGGAAAACTTGCGCGAAAGTTGTTGCGCCACGGGGCTTTGCTACCGATTTCGGGGGCTCGAAGTGTCCCAAGAACCGCCCTTTCCCTGTAATTTTCCCTATGAGCAGGGAATCCGCCATCGGAGACCGGTTTCGCCCGACTGCATCCGCCACCAGGGTTTTCAGACGCTTAGCAGAACGACGGCCGCAACGAACGCGAGCCGTTTTACAGTGCATCTTATAGCTTGTCCTCGCTTCGAGCGTCTCAACGAGCTGCCAAACGATGCGCTGCTATCGCGAAGTGCGAAAAGCCAGCAGCAATCGGGTCTGGTGCCTTGAGGCTTCGCTGATTCAGCCTGCTCAAAGTACGACGTTGTCGTGTGGGTGCCTGCGCGTTCACCGCAATCGTTCAGCAGGCTGGACGCACCGTGCCGTCGGACTGTGCCCTTCGTGGCGGGCCGTGATGTTTTGCTACAAGAGTGAACGATCTCACACTTGTCTCCGCTGAGGTAGCATATGCTGTCAACGCAACCGGCGGAGATGCCCATGCACCGAGGCCTGAATTCGTTTCGCCGCGCAATCGGTCTGTTCGAACTGGTCAGCAACGATGCCGCTGCGATACGCCTAAAATCAGACGCATTTCGGTCATTGAAACTTTGCAAGTTTGGATTGTGCTACGCCAGTGTCCGCAAGATCTGAGATCTGGGGAGGCGGCCATGATCTTAAGCTAAGCGCGATTGCCTTGTATGTTCTCGGTCCCGTTTGATCAAGAAGTGTGCGTGTTTGCTTGAAATTTTCATGATCACGGCCGGTTTGACGGCGTAAGTAGCCACGCTGCTGGAATTTTCTCGAATTCTCGTTGAGTCGGCATCAATGACGATAGCTTGTCACAATTGCCACCGCGACAATCCTGCCGGGAGGGGATTCTGCCAGTATTGCGGAAGCCGCCTCGTACCGCCGTCACCAGAACCCGATATCGCCGATCGCGACGAAGTGCAGCGCTTGCTTGAGGCGTTGCGCGAAAGCAAGCACGCTATCAACTCGATGCAACAGGACCTCGACACCGCGACGCGCGAACTGGATGAAGCAAGGGATGAGTTGAAGGTCCTGAGGGAAAAGGCAATCACCGACACGGTGAACGATGCCGAAGAGCGCATGGCCGAGCAAGGTCGCCTACGCGACCGTCTTGCGGAAAGCCAGAAGAGCGTCGAGACCCTACAGTCGGAGCTCAAGGCCGCGAGATCGCAGTTCGGCTCCGTTCAAGAGCAGCTCAAGGAGGAGGTCGCAGCCAGTCACGCGAAGATCGCGTCGCTCGCGCTTGATCTCGAGACGGCCAGGGAAAAGGTTGCGGCCGAGTTTCATGGCAAGGTCGCGGCGAGCGAGAAGCTTGTCGATGCACTAAAACAGGACCATGCCAGCGAGATCAGGAAAGTCGCAGACGATCACCAGGGGAAGATCGCGGCGCTGACGCACGATCTCGCGACGGCCAGGGAAAAGATTGGAGCAGAGTTCCATGGCAGGCTAGTGGCAGGCGAGAAACTCATCGAAACGCTGAGACAGCGGCATGCCAGCGAGATCGGGAAAGTCGCAGACGGTCACCAGGAGAAGATCGCGCAAAAGGAAGCGCTGATCGAGGAATTGACGGCGAAGCTGCAGGGACTCGCCGGAGGCGGCAACGCGTCCGTTCCGCCCGTTCTGCCGGTCACGACGACTAGGCGATCCTTCGGCACGATGGCGATGGCGGCGCTGGCGACGGTTTCGACCGGTGTCGGTGGCGCTGGAGGATACTTCCTTCTGCCCGGCAACGACTCGGCTCCCGACGATCTGCGGGCCAAGCTGGCTGAGGCGAACAAGCTCAATCGCGAAATGCAGGAGGCTTTGCGGTCCCAGCACGAGGCCTATGAGAGGATCAACAGCGATCTGAAAAGAGCTGAGAGTCAGATCAAGAACCAATCTTCGCCCAATCCCGGTACTGACGCGAACGAAGAGCTTCAGCGGCAGCTGACCGAGGCCCGCGCCGCAACTCAGCAGCAGCAGAGCAGGCAGGCGGCGCTTCAGGCAGAGTTCGACCGGAGCAAGCAGGACATTGCGGCGCGGGATCAGACCATCGAGCAGTTGAATAAGCAACTACGGGACGCCAAAGCCCCGGACACGCGGGCGCAGGATCCGAAGCCTCAGGACGCGAGGCCGCAGGAAAAGGACGTGCGGCCAAAGCCTAGAGGGCACAGCATCGATCTGGAAACCACGATCAGAAACTTCGAACGGGAATACGGTATTCCCAGAATTGGCAGGTGAGTTGCTTTCCCTGTGACCGAGATCCTGCCCTCAAATGCGGGCCTGACCTCATCTGCTATCGGCTGGACATCGCTGCCGGCCTTTACCCAGCAAAGACCGCGACGACTCCGCTCGGAACGTCGTGACAATGAATGATCGCGCAGCTGCGCCCGCTATGGGCACGGCAAGGGATTCTATTGCTCTTTTGGTTGCTCGCTGCAGATGCTTATCGCTAAGGGGAGAAAACCTCGATGCCCGTCGCACTTTCCTATCCAGGCGTCTACATAGAAGAAATTCCAAGCGGAGTCCGGACCATCACCGGGGTCGCGACGTCGATCACGGCGTTTGTCGGCCGCGCGAGCTCGGGACCCGTTGACAAGCCGATCACGATTTTCGGATTCGGTGATTTCCAGCGCCAGTTCGGCGGTCTCGGGGTCGACTATCCCATGAGCTATGCCGTCGCCGACTTCTTCCGCAATGGTGGCGGCCAGGCGATCATCGTCCGCATCTTCAAGTCGAAGGGCGGCACCGGGAAAGGGGGCGTCACCGTCGGAGGTCTTGCGCTCGAGGCGGCGAATCCGGGCGCATGGTCGAACGGATTGGAGGTCACGCTCGACGACAACGTCACTGACGATGCGGCTAAGCGACTCGGCCTCGCCAGGACCGATCTCTTCAACTTGACGGCCAGGCTGACGGTGAACGGACAGGTCGTCGCGCGAGAACAGTTCCTCAATCTCACGACAAAGGACACCACGAATTTGGCCGGCCGCGCGCAGCGGGTTGATCGCGTCCTACAGCAGTCGTCGCAACTGCTTCGTGTTCCGGATCCGTCGAAACTGGCCACAACGTCGGTCACGTTTCCTCCCGATCAGGGCAGCGGTGGCGCGACGGGAGGCGCAGGCGGCGGCGGTGCTGCGGCGGGCGGCGGGCAAGGCGGCGCCGGCGCGGCCGGAGCAGCAGGTACCGGCGGCGGAGCTGCAGGAGGCGGTGGCGATGCAGCGGGTCCGGGTGGCGCGGCGAGCGGCGGCTCGCCAAAGCCGAAATCCCTTTCCGGCACGGTCCATGTGCCTGACAGCGACGCCGAGGCGCCGGTCGATAAAGACACCTACACCGGCGACAGGGACAACAAGAAGGGACTGTTCGCGCTTGAAAATGCCGACCTGTTCAACCTGCTTTGCATTCCGCCGGACAGGCCCGGCGGCGACACCGATCTGGCGGTCTACAAGGAGGCAATGAGTTACTGCACCCAGCGGCGCGCCATGCTGATCGTGGATCCGCCATCGAGCTGGGGCGACAACTTCGCAGTCGACGATCCGATCGGCAAGCTTACCGCACTCGGCTACAGCGCTGACCATACGCGCAACGCCGCGCTGTTCTTTCCGCGGGTCGCGGCTCCCGATCCGCTCAGCAAGGGGCAGCAGGCGACGTTTGTTCCATGCGGTCTGGTCGCCGGAGCGATGGCCGCAACGGACGCGAGGCGTGGCGTGTGGAAGGCACCCGCCGGTCTCGACGCGGGATTGAGCGGTATAGACGAACTGACGACGAAGCTCACCAATGGCGAGAACGGGGTGCTCAACCAGATCGGCATCAACTGTCTGCGCAACTTTCCGATCTATGGCAACGTGATCTGGGGCTCCCGTACGCTGCGCGGCGCCGACCAGATGGCGGACGAGTACAAGTACATCCCGGTGCGCCGGCTAGCGCTCTTCATCGAGGAAAGTCTGTTCCGTGGTACGCAGTGGGTCGTATTCGAGCCGAACGACGAGCCGCTCTGGGCGCAGATCAGGCTGAACCTCGGCGCGTTTATGCACACCCTTTTTGTGCAGGGCGCCTTCCAGGGACAGACGCCGGCCGCCGCCTACTTCGTGAAGTGCGACAAGGAAACCACCACGCAGAACGACATCAATCTCGGAATCGTCAACATTCATGTCGGATTTGCGCCGCTGAAGCCTGCCGAATTCGTGGTGCTTCGGATTCAGCAGATCGCCGGAAACATCCAGACTTGAAATAGGGGGAAGCCATCATGGCTCAGTTCAGTGTGAATACGACCCGTTTCGACCCCTACAAGAACTTCAAGTTCAGGGTGAAATGGGATGGCAAATACGTCGCGGGCATCAGCAAGGTCGGTGGCCTCAAACGCACCACCGAGGTGGTCAAGCATCGTGAGGGTGGCGATCCCAGCAGCAGTCGGAAGTCCCCGGGCCGCAGCGAGTACGAGGCAATTTCGCTCGAGCGCGGTGTCACCCACGATACCGAGTTTGAAAAATGGGCAAACAAGGTCTGGCACTTCGGTGCCGGGCTCGGAAGCGAGATCTCGCTGAAGGACTTTCGCAAGGACCTGCTGCTTGAGGTCTACAATGAGGCCGGGCAGGTCGTGATCACCTACAAGCTCTATCGCTGCTGGGTGTCGGAATATCAGGCCTTGCCCGACCTCGACGCCAACGCCAACGCGGTGGCGATCCAGCATATCAAGCTGGAAAACGAGGGTTGGGAACGCGACGAGAGCGTCGTCGAGCCGACCGAACCGACCTTCACCGTACCCGCCCAGTGATGCGATGGCGGTACCGTCGACACAGCATCTGCTAGCGGCCTGGGAGCGCGGGCGAGCGGTGTCGGGACAGGATGAACGCGCACTCGCGCTATTGACGGCGGCGCACGCAGACCTGCCGCGCGCCGCCGTCGCCGAACTGCCCATCGGCGAACGGGATCGCCGGCTACTGACTCTGCACCAGGACTTGTTCGGTCCGCGGCTTACGGCGCTGGCAACCTGTCCCGAATGCAGTGCATCGCTCGAACTCGAATTCGATGCCGAAGCGTTTGGCGCAGCCCTAGAGGATGAGTTCGCCACTGAACAGGCTGATGCTCCATTATCGTTCAGCCATGACGGCTATGACATTGTGTTTCGTTTGCCGAACAGTCGCGACGTGCTGGCCTTGCGCCAGGGCCGGCCGGATGAAGAGAACAAGCTCCGTCTGCTCGAACGTGTGGTGCTTCGTGCATCACGCGACGAACAGGAGGTTCCGGCGGCAAACCTGCCCGCGGCCGTAATCGACGCCCTGGAAGGGCGTCTGTCACTTGTCGATCCGCATGCCGATATTCGGCTCGATCTGGATTGCTCCGCGTGTCGGGCGCGATGGCAGGCGCCATTCGGCATCGTGTGCTTTCTCTGGAGCGCGGTCGATGCGTGGGCGCTGCGCCTGTTGCGTGATGTTCACCGGCTCGCGCGCGCCTATGGCTGGCGCGAGGCCGATATCCTGGCGCTCAGTTCGCCCCGGCGGCAATGCTACCTGGACTTGTTGGACGAATGAGCGGGTACCTGACCAACCTTGTGCGACGTGCAACGGCATTGGAGCCTGCCGTCAGGCCGCGCCTGCCGTCGATCTTCGGCCCGATGCCGGCCTCCGAATGGGACGGCCCGACTGAGACAAGCGACGATAATTTCGCCTCTGAAGTCGTTGCGCCGCGGCACGAAAACCCGATGACACGAACATCGGTGCGGCCGCCTCAGACTCCAGTTGGGCGTGAAGTTCCCACGCGGCAGGCCAGCGCGCCGCAGCGATCCACCACCTCGCATCCGCGTGCGAGCGGGATCATCGCGCCGCCGGTCGGGTCCATCGCAGCCGCGACCGGGACAGATCGCCCTTCCGCGCATCCGGGCGAGGCAACAGCGGAAACGGTTGGTGTCCCGCTCGAGCCGCCGCCACGCGCAGAGCCGGATGACGTGGTTCGCAGCAGCGGTTCGACGGTGGAAGCGTCGGGGCGGGCATCGACCCGCCCAATTTCGAATGCGGCGCAGAGCAGTGAGCGCCGCGGACATCCCTCCGATGCGCCGTTAGCCGATCCGGCTCCCATTGCTGTTTCGGCCCCGCGACGCGTCAATGTGAAGCATCCGGCCAGCGATGATCGCGATGAACCACCGCGGATCATGGCGACTGAGCGCGCGAAAGCTCGCGAAGCGCACAATCGCATTGAGCCCACGGGTCCACTACACGTCACGCGCGCTGATTTGAGGCCTGACATTACCGAACCATCGCACCAATCCGCGGTTGATTGGAACGACGAGACAGCCCGGGAGACGATAGAGCCTCGGGCGACGCCACGCCGGCGCGACGAATTCGATGTGAGGCGAGGGTCGTCGCAGGCCCCCGCGCATTCGCGCCAAAGCCAGGCCGCGCGACGCGAAGGTTCGCGCGACGAGCGATCGACGGCTACGGAGCCGGTCATCCAGGTAACCATCGGAAGGGTCGAGGTGCGGGCCTCGACGTCGGCCGAGCCCCGGCAAAAATCGCGGTCGTCAAGCGGTGCAACCAGTCTCGACGACTACCTTCGCCAGCGTTCCGGGCGGAGCAGCCCATGAGCAACTCCGCAGCCATCGCTGCCGTCACGGCGACACTTCGCAACCTCCTTACCATGGGTGTGGCGACCGACCCCGACCTGGTCGATACCACAGTCACTATGCAGCCGCTGGATCGGGCCCGGACCAATGGCAACAGCGCCAATCAGATCAACATCTTTCTCTATCACGTGATGCCGAGCAACAGCTGGCGCAACATGCCCTCTCCGACGACAGTGCGCCCCGGGGAGTTCGGCGCTCCGGTTCTCGGACTCAATCTCTATTACCTGATCACTGCGTTCGGCCGCGACAATGATGCGCAACGCCCGTTCAGCCATCAACTGCTCGGCCGCGCCATGAGCACGCTGCACGATCATCCGCTGCTCGGCGCCGACGAGATCAAGGCGGCTCTTCCTGACAATGATCTGTGGAATCAGGCGGAGCGTGTTCGCTTCACGCTGCAACCGCTCTCGGTAGACGAGATCGCAAAGCTTTGGCCCGGATTTCAGACCCAATACCGGCTGTCGGTGGCCTACGAGGCCGCTGTCGTTCTGATCGACAGCACGCGATCCGTCGTGACGCCGCTTCCGGTTCTCACTCGCGGTCAGTCCGACCGCGGCATCTCTTCGCTGGCGAACGCGCTCTCGCCGTTTCCGACCATCGACAGCGTGGCCCCGCCGAACAAGCAACCGGCGGCCCTGCTGGGAGATGCGATCACGCTCGCCGGGCGCAATCTGTCCGGTGACCAGGTCACCGTCAAGTTTACCAACCCGCGGCTGGCCGCGCCGGTTGAGTTGCCGGTCGATGGTGCGTCGAGCGATTCCGAAGTCATCGTCAAGCTGCCCAACGAGCCGGCCAATTTGCCAGCCGGGCTGTACACCATTGCCGTGATGGTCCGGAAGCGGGCTGAGTCCGACCACACCAGCAACGAAATGCCGCTGGCGGTTGCCCCGCGGATCACGTCGCAACTGCCGATCGAGGCCCAGATCGTGCAGGGCACGGTGACGATCCCCTTGACCTGCGCGCCGCAGGTCCGCCCCGAGCAGCGCGTCGCGCTGCTGCTCGGCAGCCGCGAGATCCCGGCAGCGCCGCGCACGGCGCAGACCGACCAGCTCGCGTTTGTGGTCGCCGACGCGATTGCGGGGGAATTCTGGATCCGCTTGCGCGTTGACGGCGTCGACAGCCAGCTGGTCGATCATTCGAAACGGCAGCCGTCCTTCATAGACACACAGAAGGTGAGGATCAGATGAGCGAGGCGGCAAAATGGGAGGCGCTGAATTCGCGTCATCTCGCGGCCGCCATGAAGCGGCTGAAGCTGCGTCTCGAGCGGCTTGCGAGCGGAGATAAGGCAAAAGCGCCGGCCGCCCGCCCGGAGACGCCGGCCGCCAAACCGCGAGAGGAAGGCCTGCCGGCGTTCCTGATGCTCGAACGGACGCTTGGCCTTTCCCCGTTCGAGCGCGATCTGCTGCTGCTCTGCGCCGCCGCCGAATTCGACAGCGCGTTCCCTTCCTTGTTTGCAAAGGCACAGGGCGATCCCGGCCGCACGTCGCCGACATTCGCGCTTGCCCTGTCGTTGCTCGATGACCCCACCTGGGATGCGCTGTCTCCGGAGCGGCCGCTGCGCTACTTCAAGCTGATCGAGATCAATCAGCCGGGTGCCCAGGCGCTGACCGTCAGCGCGCTGCGGGCCGACGAGCGCATCGTCAACTATCTCAAGGGTCTCAACTACCTCGACGATCGCCTGGCGCCCTATGTCGCCGCGGTCGAATCCGCTTCCCCGGCCGCCGAGATGCCGCCCTCGCAGTGCGAGCTCAGCCGGCAGGTCACCGCACCCTGGCAGCTTGCCTCCACCACGGCGCCGCCGCCGATCGTTCAATTGCTGGGAGCCGATCCCGGCGGCAAGCAACTGATTGCGCTTGACGTCGCCGCGCAACTGAGGCGGCGGCTCTTCCGTATGCCGGCCGACGCGCTGCCGGCGCAACCGGCGGAGCTGGAGATGCTGGCCAGGCTGTGGCAGCGCGAAAGCCTGCTGCTTCCTGTCGCGCTCTGGATCGATGCGCAGGAAATCGACGCTTCCGATGCGCATGCTGCGACGGTCCGTCGATTCCTGGCCCGCTCCGGCGGGTTCGTGATGTTGTCCGTGCGCGAGCCGTGGCCGCGGCTGCTGCGCGAATCCAGCACCGTCGACATCCTCAAGCCGACGATGGACGAGCAGCGCGCGGCCTGGCAGCGCATTTGCGGTGAAGGTGACGCGCAAGGACCGGCGGCGTTGGCCAGCCAGTTCAATCTCAACATCGCCGATATCGCCAGGGTTGCCGCGATCACCAAAGCCGAGCAGGGCTCCGAAGAAACCCCGTTGCGCGACCGGCTGTGGGACGCTTGCCGCGCGCGGGTGCGGCCGATGCTGGACGCGCTGGCTCACCGCATCGAGCCGAAGGCGAGCTTCTACGATATCGTCCTGCCGGCGGAGCAAACCGGTCTGCTTCATCAGATCGCAGCGCAGGTCAACCAGCGCGGCAAGGTGTATGGCGAATGGGGTTTTGGCGCCAGGGCGAACCGCGGGCTCGGCATCAGCGCGCTGTTTGCCGGCGACAGCGGGACCGGAAAGACGATGGCGGCCGAGGTCATCGCCAACGAATTGCGGCTGAACCTCTATCGCATCGATCTTTCCGCCGTGGTCAGCAAGTATATCGGCGAGACCGAGAAGAATTTGCGCCGGCTGTTCGATGCGGCCGAGGATGGCGGCGCGATCCTGTTCTTCGACGAGGCCGACGCGCTGTTCGGCAAGCGTAGCGAGGTCAAGGACAGCCACGACCGCTACGCCAATATCGAGATCAACTATCTGCTGCAGCGCATGGAATCCTATCGGGGGCTTGCGATCCTCGCCACCAACATGCGCGGCGCGCTGGATAACGCCTTCACGCGGCGGCTGCGTTTCATCGTCAATTTCCCGTTCCCCGGCGTCGCGGAGCGGCGGGCAATGTGGCAGAAGGCATTTCCGCCGGAGACCCCGGTGCGCATGCTCGATTACGACCGCCTGGCGCGCCTCAACCTGACCGGCGGCAGCATTCACAATGCCGCGCTGAACGCGGCTTTCCTCGGAGCCTATGCAAACTCGCCGGTGACGATGCCGCTCGCGCTTGCCGCCGCGCGGGCGGAATTCGTCAAGCTCGACCGCCCGGTCAACGAAGCCGACTTCCGCTGGCTCGAACCTGCGGGAGCCAGCGCATGAACATCCGTCTGCATATCGAACGGCTGGTGATCGATGGCTTGCGTTTGAATGGCTCGGACGGAGCGCTTCTCAAGGCCTCGCTCGAAGCCGAGCTCGGCCGGCTGCTCGCGGACCGCGGCGTCAGCGGCGAGATCGCCGCGGGCGGGGCGGTGCCGTGCGTCGATGCCGCGCCGATGCAGGTGACGCGTGAGGCGACGCCCGCCCAGATCGGTCGCGGGATTGCGCATTCGGTGTTTTCGGGGATCGCCAAACAATGAGTGGACGCACCCTGGCCACCGCACAGAAGCAGACCGCGACGCCGATGGCGCCGGGCCGCATTCTGCAACGCAAATGCGCATGCGGAAATCATGCGATGAGTGGGCAATGCGAGGCCTGCAAAGGGAGCAGTGGTTCCGAGGGGAAGCTTACGATCGGATCTACCACCGATCCGCTGGAGCAAGAGGCCGATCGGGTTGCGGATCGTGTTGTGGCTGCGCCTGCGTCGCATTCCGATGCTTCAGTGAATTCCATTCAACGTTTCGCGACGACAACGGGTCAAGGCCCCGGTGTCGCACCGCCCAGTGTTGAGCGAGCCTTGGCCGGACCGGGAACGCCGCTTCGCCCGGACCTGCGGCAGGATATGGAGCACAGCTTCGGCTACGATTTCAGCAAGGTGCGCCTGCATACCGATGATGCGGCAGCGCGATCGGCCCGCGACATTTCGGCCAACGCCTACACGTCGGGGAATGACGTTGTGTTCGGCGCGAGCAAGTTTTCGCCGGAATCGCCAGGTGGCCGGCGATTGCTCGCCCATGAGCTTGCGCATGTGGTGCAGCAAGACGGTTCGGGTCATGGCGGGTCCTCCGGCCAGGCCCTCGTTCAGCGTGACAGCACCAGTTTTCCGCCAATCTCTCCCGATGTCGCAAAGAGCTGGGGAATGCCACCTGCTGCGGCGAAGGACACCGGGAACGCGCACTCGGCTCCACCGGAACATCTTCGTCCAAAGCAACAACCTCGTACGCTCGAACAAGTTATCGCGGCCGGGAATGTCGATCCTCACAAGGCCAAGGTCGACAAAGACCCGCCGATGATGGCTCTGGGGGACAAGTTCAAGAAGGTGATCACGCTCGCGCTTACCAAGAAGCTCAAAGGAGAGGGGCTGGAGCGGCTGAACGAACTGATCACTCCGGAAGCCATTGGCATGATGGCGGCCTTTACAATCGTTTACGTTGCCTCGCAACTCACGCCAGCAGGTTGGGCCGCGGACATCCTCGTCGGCATTCTGCTCGCGGCGACGGTACTGATGCTTGGCAGGGAAGTCATTGAGATCGTCAAGCTACTAATAGAGTTCTGCAGGAAAACCTCCAACGCAAAGAGCGAAGAAGACTACGACGAGGCTGCAACGCTATTTGCCCGGGCGATAAGCAAACTCGGGATAGATATTATCCTCGCGATCCTGTTCCACAAGGCAGGCAAGCTCGCCGATCTGAAACCTCCCGGACCTCGTTCACCCGGTATCGTTGAGATACTAAAACCGCGCGGCGGCCCCACAACCATCAGGCAGCCCGTGCTCCAGCCGGCTGATGGCCTGCACGCCGTAACCGCTTCTGGCGTTGAGTTCATACCTGCTCAGCCCAAGCCTACGGGATTAATGGCGGAAGGGCAGAGCGGCGTTGGTGGCCCGAAGGGCGCCAGCGTCGGAGGCGCGGGCAAGACGCCGGCGGGCGGTGGGCCCACCGGCCAAGGTGCCGGCAAGCCGCCGCAAAAACTACCCGGGAAGAATCTTGCAGCGGCCGATGCGCTAGCCAAAAAGAAACCCCCTAGGCCGGGCGAACTGATCGAGGAGGGGAAGGATCTCGTCGATTCAAGCAAGGCTGAGCCTGAAGCGAAATCTTCTGATCCGAAATCTTCACGAGCCGAGTCTACGGCAGGCGAACCATCCAGAAGCACGCTCCGGAAAGAGCTGCGACAGAATCTCGAAAAGCGCATTGAAGATCTGCAATCACGCATCGACGAGGTTCTGCAGGAAAAGAAGCTGGTCCAGAAGGAGTTGCAATCGATCAACAATGAACTGAAGTCGATTGATGAGCAGCTAAAGACCTCCAAAGACAACAGCGCCCTGCTGGAGAGAAGGCGGAATTTGGAAGCTCAGCGCGAGAAGCTGAAGAAGCGTGAGGCCGAGGAATTGGGCTCGACCGCAGATCTCGAGCTGCAGAAGCAACAGGCAAAAGATCTCATAAACGCGACCGGAGCCGATTATCTCAAGGCGCTCACCGACGCTGCATGCAAACGCAAGGAGTACACGGAGGTAAAGGCGGGCGGAAAAGATGAAGTCTTTGGAACGACCGGCCTCGATCTGGAAGTCGATCATGTCTATCCAAGGTCGAAGATTTTTGAAATCCCCGGCTTTGAGAAGCTGTCTTGGGAGCAACAAGTCAAAATATTCAACTATCGAAAAAACCTGAAATTGATTCCCGCTGAAGTCAATTCATCGCGCGGAAACATGCCCTACAAGGACTGGGCCCGAAACAACCCGTCGTCCTATGCGAAAAATGAAGCAGCAATGAAAAATCTGAGCGCTCTCGAGACAACGATGGAGGCCGAAATAGTCAACCTGATCAAAAACCCGAACCTTATCCAGTAGCTGCGAAATGACTGGCAAAACAATGGCGCGAAGCTTATTATGACCTCTTTCCCCGGCTCACCGAAACTCCTCAAGGGCGGCATCGTGCTGCTCAATCCGGATTCCGGCGTGCCGGCGCAGATCGTGGTGCTGCAGTACAATCCCGATACGCTGAGCCGCACGCTGCAGCCCCAGGGTATCGGGCCGGAGCCGGGCGACCGCCTCGAGGCGCTGCGGCTCAAATCGCCGCCGATCGAGACCATCAAGCTCGAGGCCGAAATCGACGCGACCGACCAGCTCGAAACGGCAGCATCGATCGTCGCCCGGCTCGGCATCTTTCCGCAGCTCGCCGCGCTCGAGGTGATGATCTATCCGACCAGCGCGCAGCTTGCCGACAACAACAGCCAGTCGCAGCGCGGTGTGCTCGAGATTGCACCGATGGAGGCAGCGCTCGCGCTGTTCGTCTGGAGCCAGTCGCGCGTGCTGCCGGTGCGGCTGACGGAGTTCAGCATCACCGAGGAAGCCTTCGATCCCAATCTCAATCCGATTCGCGCCAAGGTCAGCCTCGGCATGCGCGTGCTCACGGTCAACGATCTCGGCTTCGCTCACAAGGGAGGAAACCTGTTCATGGCCTATCTGCAGCAGAAGGAACAACTGGCCCGTGTGGGCGCGCAGGGCGCGCTCAGCGCCCTTGGCCTGAAAGGGATTCCATGAGCGCCGCATTGACCCAGGTCCCGCCCATGAGCGCGCAGGGGACGATGTTCGGGCCGACCAGCCGTTACTTTGGTCTCGCGACGACGTCCCTGCAGACCCGGGACGGCCAGACCGTCATCTACCTGACCCGCCGTTTCGTGCCGCAACCCGGTCAATTCGCGCTGCTGCAGACGCACAGGGTGGTCCAGGGCGAGCGCCTCGACAACATCGCCGCGCAATTTCTTGGCGATCCCGAAGCATTCTGGCGGCTGTGCGACGCCAACAACGCCATGCGTCCGAACGAACTGACAGAAACCATCGGCCGCCAGCTCCGCATCACGCTGCCACAGGGAGTACCGCAAAGCTAATGCTGAAGGGATTCTACCTCACGCTTCTGATGGGACCGACGGTGCCAGTGCCGGCGCCGCAGGCGGTCATCGATGCGCTGACGAGTGCCCAGGTGACGGTCAGCGCCGGACAGGCCAGCGGTTTCCAGATGACATTCGCGATGAGCAAGAAATCGCCGCTCAATACCCAGTTGCTGCCGGTCGGCGCCTTCAATCCGGGAATCCGTGTGATTCTCGTCGCGACGGTGAACAGCCTGCCGACCGTGCTGATGGACGGCATCATCACGCAGCACACGGTCACGCCAAGCAACGAACCCGGACAGTCCACGCTCGCGGTGACCGGGCAGGACATCAGCCTGATGATGGACCTTGGTAATGGCGGCGTGATCGGCGGTCTGCTGGAGATAGCAATCCCGTTTCCCAGCCTGCCGACGGTGGGGATCGTCGAACTGGTGCTGCTCAAATATGCCACCTACGGCATCATTCCGCTCGTCGTGCCGCCACTGCAGGTCGACGTTCCCCTGGTTACCGATGGCTGGCCCACCAAGACATCGTTCGACAGCGATCTCAATTTTCTCAAGAGCGCGGCCGAGGACGTCGGCTACGTCTTCTATGTCGATGCGGGTCCGGTCCCCGGGACCAACGTCGGCTATTTCGGTCCGGAGATCAGGATCGGCGTCCCGCAGCCGGCCCTCAACATCGACATGGACGCGGAGACCAATGTCGAGTCGCTCAGCTTCACCTATGACGGCATGGCGCGCGTGCAGCCGACGATCACCATCATGGACCCGATCACCGGAAAGATTCCGATCCCCATTCCGATTCCCGATGTCAGCATCCTGCGGCCGCCGCTGGCAATACGGCCGGCGCTGGCGATGCGTTCGGCTCCGCTGGAGGATGTCGCGAACCTCGATCCGATTCCCGCCGCGCTGCTCGGCATCGCCGAGTCGGCAAAGCCCGACGCGATCACCGGTTCCGGAACGCTGGACGTGCTGCGCTACGGACGTCCGCTCAAGGCGCGGCAACTGGTCGGGGTCAGGGGAGCGGGGACCGCCTATGACGGCCTGTACTATGTCAGCAGCGTCACCCACAGCATCAAGCGTGGCGAATACAAGCAGAACTTCAGCCTGGCGCGGGAAGGGCTGATTTCACTCACGCCGCGGGTAATCCCATGAAGGCCAGGACCAAGAAACGATTTTTCGGGAAGTATCGCGGCGTCGTCGAGATGAATGCCGATCCCGAACTGAAGGGCCGCATCCTGGTGATGGTGCCCGACGTGCTGGGGGCAGTGCCGACCACCTGGGCGTTGCCGTGTCTGCTGAACGCGGGCGTGAAGAGCGGCATTCATGTGATTCCGGCGGTCGGCACCAACGTGTGGGTCGAGTTCGAGCACGGCGATCCCAACAAGCCGATCTGGACTGGCTGCTTCTGGGGTTCGACCACGGAAGCGCCGGTAACTCCGCCGCCGCAGAGCAATCCGATCGTGCCTCCGGATGTCGTCGTGCAGACAGTCGCGCAGAATACCGTCTTCGTGAGCGGAAATCCTGCAACCGGAATCACCCTCTCGTGCGGTCCGCCCCTGCTGCCGACCTCACCGCGCATCACCATAACGCCGGCCGGTATCATGATCACCGACGGCAAGGGCGGATCGATCAGCATTATCGCCGGCGTTGTCGCCATCAATGAACTGGCTCTTGTCGTGAAGTAGTCGCACCGGAGGATCAACAGTGCCTGGGTTTCTGGTCAATCTCTCGACAACCGTCACCTGCACGCATCAGGGGCCGGCGAAGCCGACGATGACGGCTCCGAACGTCCTGGTGATGGGCCAGCCGGTTGCCATGCAGACGTCTGTCTATGTCGTCACGCTCTGCACGCTGCCGCCGCCTCCGGGGGCCAATGGTCCCTGCGCGACGGCGCCGACCTGGTTCAATGCAGCAAAGCGGGTATTCGCGAATGGCGTGCCTGTGCTGCTGCAGGACAGTCAGGCGCTGTGCATACCGAGCGGTACCCCTCTGATTATTTCGGCCAACCAGGCCCGCGTACTGGGGATGTGAGGTCATGAACATCGCTTTTCCGCTCCACTTCGACAGCCACGGCCGCACCGCGACAACGGACGACGACACCCATATCCGCGAGATGATCGAGCAATTGCTGTTCACCAATCCCGGCGAACGCGTCAATCGTCCCGATTTCGGCAGCGGGCTCCTGCAGATGGTGTTTTCTCCCAACAGTCCGGAAATGGCGGCCGCAGTTCAGTTCTCCTTGCGCGGCGCGCTGCAGCGCTGGCTCGGTGATCTGATCGAGCTCCAGGACCTGCAGGTCACAAGCCAGGAGTCAACGCTTACGATAGGAGTCCAGTACGCCAGGCGACAGACCGGCGAGACCCGGATCGTGCAGATAACGCGGGCGGTGTAAGTCATGGCATCGAACTCCTCCGAATTCTGCCGCGAGCCGCAGCGGCGTCAGGACATCCGCAAGGGCGGTTCCACCGGCATCGACTACATCGAAGTCAGCGATGACCGTTTGACGTTGACGGTGTTCTTCCTGAACCGGATCACAAGGCCGATCGTTCCCGCCAATGTCGCGATCACCGGCGGGGCGCGGGTGCGCGACATCAAGGTGACCGGCGTTCGGCTGCGTGGTCCCGAGGACGCCGACGGCGACAACAGCATGGAGGTCGCAATCGACCGTCCGGGCGACGGGTCGACCTATACGTTGAGCCTGGTGGACCTCGATGACGACGGCGAGCCGACGGACCGCGTCCTGCCCGGCATCGATCCCCGCTATGCGCGGGCCAACTTCAGCTTCCGGCTCGACGAGGTCTCGGATGTCGACTGCAAGCAGCCGCCGGCAGCTCCAAAGGCCGTTCTGCCGGTACCCGAGATCAACTATCTCGCCAGGGACTACGGCTCTTTCCGCCAGCTGATGCTGGACCGCCTTGCCGTGACGGTCCCCGCATGGCGGGAGAACCATGTGCCGGACATCGGCATCGCGCTGGTCGAAGTGCTGGCCTATGTGGCCGATCATCTCAGCTACTACCAGGATGCGGTGGCGACCGAAACCTATCTTGGCACCGCGCGGCAGCGCATTTCGGTGCGCCGTCACGCCCGGCTGGTTGACTTTGCGATGCATGAAGGCTGCAACGCGCGCGCCTTTGTCTTCGTCGACAGCGGCTCGCAGGATGTCACCATCGAGGATCCTGCCGCGATCCTTTTCGCGGCCGGCTACGATGGACCCAGGCCTCCTCAGGGGGGCCCGCTTCTGCTTGATCAGATGTCTTTCGGGCCGGCGGACCGGCCCGTGATCTTTGAACCGATGGCCGAGGGAATGATCGCCCTCCACGCCGCTCACAACGAGATCTCGTTCTATGCCTGGAGAGATCGCGACTGTTGTCTGCCGGCAGGGGCGACCTCGGCGACGCTGCGCGACGAGTGGAAGGAAACAGCCGCGGCCGAATACACCACGGCCGAAACGCAGCCGTACGAAAAGCCCAGAGCGCGCAAGCGATCGGCCAAATCGTCCACCGGATACGCTGTGCAAAGCGCGCCGCCAAAGGAGCCGCCGGCAACGCACAGCGGCGAGCGCCAGCTCAATTTGCGGCCGGGCGATATTCTCCTTTTCGAGGAAGTCAAAGGACCGGAGACAGGGAAGGCCGTCGACGCGAATCCCGCCCATCGCCATTTTGTGAGGTTGACCGAGGTCAAGCAGGGACGCGACCCGCTGTTCGACCAGCCGGTTCTGGAGATCACCTGGGCAAGGGAGGACGCACTTCCGTTCGCGCTGCGGCTGTCGAATGCACTGGATCCCCCGGGCGAGAGCACTGTCAGCGTGGCCCGCGGCAATATCATCCTTGCAGATCATGGCGATTGGACCGGGCAGGGCAGCCGGATCGTTTACGAGGATTTGTCCGCGCCGGTGTCGGGGAAGAAGTTCCGGCCGGCGCTGCACGCGGCACCACTCACGTTCCGCGATCCGAAGGTCGATCGGGGCGCGGCCATGAAGCAACTGCTGCAGGACCCGAGATCGGCGATACCGCAGCTCATCGTGTACAGCATTGCTCCGCGGCTCGACGGGGCGGCCCCGCCTTTCACCTTTGCGGATTTGCAGCAGCCGGCGCGCCTTGCCGCGCAATTGAATCAGGCGCAACCGGATCCGAGCCGCTCGGATCAGAAACTGTCGGACCCGGAACAGGAATTGGCGTGGCTCAATTTTCGCGATCGGATGTCGGTTGCTGCAGAGGGACCGGCGCCAATACCGAATGATCCGGCGAATGCGGAGAAGTCGGCCGGAGCACTGAAGGACAAACTCAAGTCGCTGCTGCGGATCTGGACACCGCAGCGTGACCTGCTTTCGAGCAGGAGCAACGACCTTCACTTCGTCGTCGAGATCGACAACGAGGGTGTCGCGCACTTGCGCTTTGGCGACGGCAGGAACGGCAAGGCGCCGGAAATCGGAGAGAATTTCGCGGCAACTTATCGGGTGGGGATCGGATCTGGCGGAAATGTGGGGGCCGACACGATCACGCAAATCGTAACGAGCTCGGAGACCCTGCACAAGGCTGCGATCACCGTGCGCAATCCGCTGCCGTCGACGGGCGGGACCGATCCCGAGTCGATCGAGAAGGTGAAGCTGCTGGCCGCCAAGGCCTTCCAGGGCGAACTTGTCCGCGCCGTCAGCGCCGACGATTATGCGCGCCTCGCCGAACGCAATCCCAGGGTGCAGCGGGCTGCGGCCGAGTTGCAATGGGTTGGAACGCGATACGAGGCGCATGTTGCAATCGACCCGCTCGGCACGGAGGAGGTGGATCCGGCACTGCTTCGGCAAATCCGGGTTTACCTGTTCCGCTTCAAGCGCATCGGGCACGATGTGATCGTTGTCCCGCCGACCTATGTTCCGATCGACGTCGCCATGACCGTGCAGGTGCAAAGCGGTTTCGCCACGGGGCATGTCGAGACGGTGCTGCGCGGGATCTTCTCCGATCGCACGTTGCCGGACGGCCAGCTCGGATTCTTTCATCCCGACAATCTCAGCTTTGGCGACAGTATCCACGCCAGCAGGCTGATGGCTGCGGCGCAGGCTGTCGGGGGTGTGGAGAGCGTCATCGTCACCAGGCTGCAACGCCGCTTCCAGGCTCCCGACGAAAAGCTTTACGACGGCGTCCTGCCGATCGGTCCGCTCGAGATCGCCCGTCTCGGCGGCAACAGCGCGTCGCCGGAAAACGGCAGGTTCGTTCTTACGGTGCGAGGTGGGCAATGACCGAGCCATGCGACTGCTTCACGACGGCGGCGGCGCAGGTGCCGAGGTCGACGGTCAACCGCCCCGGGCTCAGCGCGCTGAGCCACCGGATCGGAACCTATCCGACCTTCGTCGAGGCGATGAAGGCCAAGCTTTCGCATTTCGATCTGTCCGGCTTGAAGACCCGCGAGCCCGGAGATCCCGCCATCGCCTTGCTCGATGCCTGGGCGATGGTCGCCGATGTCTTGACCTTCTATCAGGAGCGCATTGCCAATGAAGGCTTTCTGCGCACAGCGGTCGAGCGCCGTTCGGTGCTGGAGCTTGCGACCCTCGTCGGCACAGCGCTGCGTCCGGGCGTTTCGGCATCCGTCAGCGTCGCCTATACGCTGGATCAGAACAGCGCGGCGACGATTCCGGTCGGCAGCCGGGTTCAGAGCCTGCCTGTGCAAGATCAACTGCCACAGATGTTCGAGGTTTCCGATAACCTCGCCGCGCGGGCGGCGTGGAACAATCTCGCGCCACGGCTGACCAGGCCGCAGATACTGGATGCGAAAGGCCCGACGATCTACGCGGCCGGGCTCTCGACCAATCTCAAGTCCAACGATCCACTGCTCGTGATTGCCAGCGATCCGGTCGTCAGGACCATCGCCGCCGTCGAGCCGGAGCCACCGCAGGCGCGCACCAAAATTACCCTGTTCGGTTCTGATCCGCCACAGCAACTCAACGCGAGCAATGTAGAGGTACCGGCGTCCCGGATCACCAACTTCGTCGCATTGTTGCAACCCCTCGCCAAGCTGCCTGCCGCGTCGCCAGCCGACCCGCTCGAGATCGCGCGCCGCCTGCCGCTCGCCTTTGCGCCGGACTCAGGCACTGTGCCGCTGATGGTGCGACTGCTGAAACCCGAGGCGCGAACACAGTTCTTCGATGCCGTGCGGCACGCGACCGTGGCGCCGCCGCCGGGCGGCGCGGTTCACGCATTTCGGGTCAAGGCCGCACCCTTCGGACACAACGCGCCCCTGAAGCCGGTTACCGATGAGGATGGCATCGCCATCGGCACCGAGGAGTGGCCGTTGTCGCATGCAGTCTCGATCAGCGTGGTGATCTCGCGCAAGACACGGCGGGCGCGGGATCTCGGTGCCGTGGTCGATATGGAGACGCTGTTCAGCGACGCAAGAAAGTCGGTCCTAGTGCAGATCGCGCGCGGATCGGAGAAGGCGAGCCAGTCCTTCGACCTGCCCAACGACACTTCGTCCTTCCGGGTCGGCCGATGGGGCGTCGTCGCCACGTTTGAGAATCGAACCTTCACGCTGAAGTTCGATGATTTCGCCTGGTCGTGCGAGATCGGTCTTGCCGAAGAGGCCACGGTTCTGACGGTGAATACGAACGGGCGCACGTTCGAGATGCCGATCGGCCATGCGGCCGAGAATGCGGCCGGCGGCGAACGACTGCGGGTTTCGACCATGCATGGTCTTGCAATCGATCGCGTAGCGCCGCTCGCGCCTGAGCCGCCGAACGTGATCGACCTCGATGCGGCCTATGACCAGATCGCTCCCGAGAGCTGGGTGGTGATCGATTTTGCGGGGACGCGTCCAGCGGTGATCGCGCAGGTCGAAGAAGTGCACAAGGTCTCGGTTGCGCGATACGGCATCACCGGGCGGGTGACCCGCCTGCGGTTGACCAAGCCATGGCTTGGACCGACCGACCTGATGCTGTCGGCGGTGCGGCCGGTGAGCGTGCTTGCGCAGAGCGAGCAGCTTGAGCTCGCGGAAACGCCGATCGAGGAGAAGATCTTTGGCGACACCGTCGAGCTTGCCGATTTCTATGGCGACCTTCCAGTCGGCCGCCGGCTGATCGTCGAGGGTGAGCGCACCGACATCGAGGCGACCAGCGGCATCAAGGGTGCGGAGCTCGTCACCGTGGCGGGCGTCGATGTGCTGCCGCCCGACGGCGATCCAGCGTCCTATCCGGGCGAACGCGTTCATTCCCGGCTCAAGTTCGCGACCCCGCTCGGTTATGCCTACAAGCGCGACACCGTCGTGATACACGGCAACGTTGCCTCCGTCACCCACGGGGAAACCAAGCGCGAGGTGCTGGGCAGCGGCGACGCGTCGCGGGCGACGCAGCGGTTCACGTTGAAGCAGGGACCGGTCACGCATCTTGCAGCGTCGACGCCAAGCGGGACAAAATCGACGCTTGAGGTTCAGGTCAACGGCGTCCCCTGGACGCAGGTTGACTCGTTCACCGATGCCGGCCCGTCCGATCGCTGCTACGTCACGCAAACCGACGAGGCCGACAAGACGACGATCATATTCGGCGACGGCGTCAATGGTATGCGCCTGCCGACCGGGCAGGAAAACGTCACGGCGTCCTATCGCATCGGGCTCGGCTCCGAGGGAAATGTTTCAACTGGCGCCATCAGCCAACTCGCGACGCGACCGTTCGGCGTCAAGGCGGTTGTAAGCCCGTTGGCAACGAGCGGCGGTGTCGATCGGGACGTCATCGACCAGGGCAAGGCAAACATCCCGCGCGCCTCGGTAGCAATGGATCGATTGGTCTCCGTCGAAGACTACGCCGGCTTCGCCAGCCTATTCGGCGGCGTAGGCAAGGTGGCGGCGATTGCGGTACCCGGTCGCCGGCCCCTCGTCTACCTGACGGTTGCAGGTCCAACCTGGCAGGAAAACAAAAGGGTGACGCAATACGACAATCTGCGGCAGGCGCTCGCGCTGGCTGGCGATCCCAACATCTTTTTCAGGATCGACACGTGCGAGCTCATGCTTCTGATCGTCGCGGCGCGGGTAACCATGAGGTCCGACTGCGTCTGGGCGAATGTCGAGCCTAACATCCGCGCCGCCTTGATCGATCGCTTCGGATATGAATGGCGCCAGCTCGGCCAGTCGATCGCCTTGAGCGAGGTGGCCGCCGCCATTCAGGGCGTCCCGGGTGTCGCCGCAGTCAACGTCGTCACGTTCGATTCAGTGAGCGCGTCGGATGTCGACCTCGACAGCAGCCTCCGGCGAAAGTTGGCCAGCCTTGGCGTTGGGCCGCCGCCGTCCTCGATCGAGGTCCGGCCGGTGCGGATCGATCCTGTGACGCTGAAGCCGCTGCCGGCCCAACTCGCCTTTCTGAGCGCGGAGCTGTCCGTCACGCTGATGCTCTCGGAGGTCGCCCCATGACCGTCACAACCGATCGCCCCGACAGGCCGGTGAACGAGCGCCTCTACAATCTCCTCCCGGTGGTCTACCGGCAGCGGGACGCCGAGGTCGGTGCGCCCCTGCAGCAACTGCTCGGGTTGATCGGCGAGCAGGTTGACCTGATCGAGAGCGATATCGCCCAACTCTACGAGAACTGGTTCATCGAAACCTGCGATGACTGGGTGGTGCCCTATATCGGCGATCTGATCGGCTATCGGCCCCCCGCCGGGACGGGGGTGGTGGATGGCGCGGGCGCGCAACCGAACAGCAGAATTCTCTCGGCGCGGAGCGAGGTCGCCAACGCCGTCCGTCTGCGCCGTCGCAAGGGATCGTTGTGGCTGCTCGAGCAATTGGCCGAGGCCGTGGCAGGTTGGCCGGCGCGCGCCGTTGAGCTGGGGCGCCGGCTCGGACAGACGCAGTCGATCGATCATCTGCGGTTGCGCCGCGGCGGAACGATCGATCTCCGTTTGACGGAACGGCTTGAGCTGCTCGGCACCCCCTTCGATTCGGCGAGCCACGCGGTCGAAATGCGGGCCATCAACTCGGATCGGTCGCTGGGCGCCTACAATGCCGACAATGTCGCGGTCTATGTCTGGCGCCTGCCGGTCTATCCGGTGACGCGAACGATCGCCTACTGCCTCGAAGAGGCCGGCGACCATTGTTACACGTTCAGCATTCTCGGCAATGACGCCCCGCTCTACACGCTGCCGGTTCCCGATCCCGAACCCGAAGACATTGCTGGTGAGAAGAACCTGCCGGTGCCATTGCGCCGTCGCGCGCTCGAGCGGCGCGTCACGGTCGATGGTGTCGAGCACATCGAGGCGTCAGCGCATTATTACGGCGACGGCAGGAGCCTTGCCGTCTGGGCGCCCGGCTGGGCGGGAAACTCCAACGCCGTGCCGGTGCCGGCCTCGCGCATCATCCCGGCTGATCTGGCCGACTGGCGGTTTCGTCCACCGCACGGCTTCGTCGCCATCGATCCCGAACTCGGCCGCCTGGCGTTTCCGCCGACGCAATCGCCGACGGGGGACGTCATCGTGTCCTACCACTATGCGTTCGGCTGTGACATCGGCGGCGGCGAGTATCAGCGCACGCCAGATGTCCCGGCGGGCGTGCGAATCTACCGCGTCGGCGAGGGCACCGAGTACACGACTATCGCACAGGCACTTGATAGCTGGCGCACGGACGGTTGCGACAAGGCCGTGATCGAAGTGGTAGACAATGGCGTTTATGCGGAGGAGATCGACATCGACTTCGACAAGAAGCGCAGCCTTGAAATTCGAAGCGCCAATCAGAGGCGGCCGGTGATCAATCTGCTCGATCGGCGCGCGGGCCGCCCGGACGCCTTCATGGTCAAAGGCGGCGACACCGGAAGCCGGTTTGTTCTCAATGGTCTGCTCGTGAGCGGGCGCGGACTGGAGTTTCGCGGCACGTTCGATGAGATCGCGATCCGGGACTGCACGCTGGTGCCGGGTTGGTCGATTCAAAGTGACACGAGGTTTCACCGCCAGACCGAGCCGAGCCTTGCGCTGATAAATGTCTCGGCCCGCCTTAGGATCGAGCGGAGCATCGTCGGTGCCATTCACGCCGCGCAGGAGGACGTGACGGTCGATCCGGTCGCGCTGCAAGTCAGCGACAGCATGGTCGATGCCACCAGCGACGACCTGCCGGCGATTGGCGCCATCGAAGGCGCGGTTGCCCCCATCACGCTGACCGCGAAGCGCGCGACTTTCCTCGGACACGTTCATGTCCACGCGGTCGCGCTCGCCGAGAACTCCATTTTCACCGACCATATCAAGGTGGCGCGTCGTCAGTGGGGCTGCATCCGGTACTGCTACGTGGCGCCAAACTCGCGTACGCCGCCGCGATACTATTGCCAGCCGGACCTCGCCGAAAAAGCGATCGAGGAGAGCGAGCAGGGGGCGGAGCGTCTGTCTCGGGCCGAACGGCACACGTTGCGCCATGCGGAGCAGCTTCGCGTCGCGCCGCGATTTGCGACGATCCATTACGGCGAGCCGGCCTATGGTCGCCTGGCAACGGACTGCGCCGAGGAAATCAGGCGCGGTGCCGAGGACCGGTCGGAACTCGGCGTATTCCACGATCTATTCGAAGCGCAACGCGCGGCGAACCTGCGTGCTCGACTTGCCGACCATGTTCCGGCCGGAACCGAGGTCGGAATCATATTCGCCAGCTGATGAGGGTATCATGACGGGAGATTTTACTCGTGACAGTTTCGGGCCGGAAAAGGGCTTCACGCGGGTTCTCATGCAGCAGGGGCGCCCGCAGCTTGATGCCGATCTGAACGAACAGGTCGCCATCTTCTGGCATTACTGGCGAACCATGCTGACTGATCTGGTTGGACCTTATGCCGGCCCGTACGATCGATGCGGCTTCGGTGTCGTCACGCGCGAGGTGATGGCCAATGCGGTGTCGGCGCATGAACGGGAGGAGTTGCAAGCGCTTTTCAAGGACCCCGGCGAATTCCTGCTCAGCCCCGGGCGTTACTATGTCGATGGCATCCTGTGCGAAATCAAGCATTATCTGGCCTATTCCGCTCATCTGGAGCATGACGAGAGCCTGCTCGCGCCCAAGCGGAACGTGCCTTACCTTATTTATCTCGATGTCTGGGAAAGACCGGTCACCTCGATCGAGGATGAAACGATCGGCGAGCCGGCGCTCAACGGAATAGATACCAGTCTGCGCGCCCGGGTCACTTGGCGTGTTCGGATCGCGGAGCTGGATAAGAGCATCTATGGCAGCGGCGATTGCAACAAGGTCAAGGAGCACTGGTCAAGGATCACGCATGCCTGGCAGCCGGAGCACCGGGGGCGCCTCAAGGTGGGCGTTTCCGAGACGGCCGAGAGTGCCGAGCGCGATCACCGGCATCAGGAGGCAGGCTACCGCGGACCGCACAATCAGCTCTACCGCGTGGAGATCCATCATGGCGGCGTGGCCGGTGGCGGCGCGTCGGGGGCGACGTTCAAGGTTTCGCGCGAAAATGCTTCGGTTATCTTTCGGATTGCCGCGATCGAGGACAGTATAGTCACGCTTGATACGTCGGGCCGGGATAGGCGCTTCGGCCTGCGCACTGGTGACTGGGTCGAGATCGACGATGCGGCTGGGTACGGCAAGGCGCCGGGCCGGCTGTGGCAGATTCAAAAGGTCGATGCATCCCGCCGCCAGATCACGCTGGACGGTACGCCACGACACGGCAATCTTTCGCACCGGCCCCATCTGATGCGGCGCTGGGACCACAAGGCGGGAGACGCCAAGCGCGGCGGACTCGAACTGCGCGATGGGGCCGTGGTTCTGAAGGAGGGTGAAGGCAACAACAACTGGCTTTCGCTGGAGAACGGCCTGCGGATTCAATTTCACAAGTCAAACCCCGCCAATATCTACCGGCCCGGCGATTACTGGTTGATCCCGGCGCGCGTCGCTACCGGCGCGATGTGGCCGCAAGAGCACGGCCGCCCCAGGGCTCTTTCGCCACACGGTATCGAGCATCACTATGCGCCGCTCGCCATCGTGTCGTTCGGGTCGGCCGGCGTACTCGAGACGCAGGGCGATTGCCGTCTCAAATTCAACGTACCCGTGGCCTTCTAAGCGCGTATTCAGAAGAAGTTCGTCGCAGTTCTCGACAAATACCTGCCGGGCGAGAACAAGCACGACTCCAACATCGTTTACGCCTATATATCGGCGCAAACCCTGGTCCATATCCTTCAGCAATGCGGGGATGACCTGACCCGCGCCAACGTCATGAGCTGCGCCTGCCCAGTGCCATTTCTATTTATTGTCACCGTAAGGAATGGCCGCAATTACCGGACCCAGTATTCTCTTCTCCATTCGATTCGGGCATGCAAATAGTCGCAGCGTCGGAGGTGCCGATGCAATGTGCTGAAGCAGCCGACGTAACGAAAATCAATCACACGGCCTTGAAGCGTGAGCCAACGTGGTCACATTGTTCACATTCTATTGAGTTGTTTCCGGAACTACGCCGACGCTGCGCCGCGTGTGAACTAATCATCGGTACGTTTGATCAGCGTAGATTTCGTTGCCGAAGCTAATTTTTATTTTGGTTGAATATGAGTCGTTCTCGGCGTTTCATCATGTGGCTCACGCTGAATGTGAATTGGCGACAGAATGTTTCCAACGAAAAGCTGCGGCCGGAGAATCGGAATGCGATTGAATGAAGGCCATGTGCACTCGGGCGTTCGTGTGCACCATGTGTGCACTGAGAATGCAGATGCGACGATTTGGCTTCGAATGGAGGCGAATATGATCCTGGAAAAGCAGGCATAAACAGGGTCGCTCGGGCCAGATTTGGCAGTTCGTCCAATCCCTTATAGGATCGACTTGAGGCACAAAAGATCAATGAGATGAATGGCTTAGACCACCGCTTTTCCGTGGCACCCATGATGGACTGGACCGACCGGCATTGCCGGGTGTTCCACCGTCATCTCACGCGGCGAGCGCTGCTCTATACGGAGATGCTGACCACTGGCGCCGTCATCCATGGCGACCGGGAGCGGCTGCTCGGGTTCGATGCGTCGGAGCACCCGGTGGCGCTTCAGCTTGGCGGCTCGGATCCGCGCGAGCTCGCGCAGGCGGCGCGGATCGGCGAGGCGTTCGGCTATGACGAGATCAATCTCAATGTCGGTTGCCCGTCCGATCGCGTGAAGGATGGCCGCTTTGGCGCCTGTCTCATGGCGGAGCCGGAGCTGGTGGCGAGGTGTGTCGATGCGATGAAGCAGGCGGTCGGCGTTCCTGTCACGGTGAAATGCCGCATCGGGATCGACGACCAGGACCCTGAAGCGGCGCTCGATACGCTTGCGCGCGCGGTGGTCGCAGCGGGGTGCGATGCGCTGATCGTGCATGCCCGGAAAGCCTGGCTCAACGGCCTGTCACCGAAGGAGAACCGCGATATCCCGCCGCTCGACTACGAGCGCGTCTATCGGCTCAAGCGCGCGATGCCTGATGTGCCCGTCATCATCAATGGCGGCATCCCAGGCATCGACGAGGCGAAAGCGCATCTCGAACACGTCGATGGCGTGATGCTCGGCCGCGCCGCCTATCAGGATCCATGGCGGCTGCTCTCCGTCGATTCCGATATCTTCGGCAAGGCGGCGCCGCATGCGACCATGCAGGACGCGCTCGAAGCGATGATGCCTTATATCGAGGCGCAGCTCGCGCGCGGCACACGCCTGCACGCCATCACACGGCATTTTGTCGGCGCATTCCACGCCGTGCCCGGCGCGCGCGCCTTCCGCCGCCATCTTGCCGAGCAGGGGGGAAAGCCGGGCGCCGGTCTCGACGTGCTGCGCGATGCGATCGCGCGCGTCGGTGTGCGTGCGCCGGTCGAGGCGGCCGCCTGACTGCCGCCACGTGAAGAGCCGGATCGCAACATCCGGCTCCTCGTCGGTCGGTCTCAGCGGAACAGGTCGAAGTGATAGTTCACGCCGACGCGGAAGGTATGGAATTTCGCAGCGTTCCAGTCCGGCAGGTCGTCGTGCTTGAACTCGGTGTAGAGATATTCGGCCTTGGCCGACCATTTCGGCAGGAACGCCCATTCGACGCCGCCGCCCGCCGTCCAGCCCATCTTCATCTTGTTGATCGGCCCGTCCTTCAATTCGCCGGCGGCAAGACCGGCGGTCCCGAAGAACAGAAGACGTGAATCCATCGTCGCGATACCGGCGCGGGCGCGGCCGGTCATGTACCAGGGCAGGCTGACCGCGGCGCTGTTGAGCGCGTCGTGGTTCTTGATGTCTCCGCCTTCGAAGTCGTTCTCGATGCCGACCACGAACATCGGCGAGAGCTGGTAGTTGTAGCCGATCTGCACGCCGCCGACGGCGCCCTTGACCTTGCCGCCGCTCGTGCCGACGAGATTGTTGAAGGCGTCGTCGCCGCTCTCGGCATAGCCGGCGTTGAAGCCCGCATAGAGACCCGTCCACGAATACACCGGCTGCGGTGCCGTATAGGCGGAGGCGGGCGCTGCATAGCGCGGCGACAGGTCCGCAGCGCTGGCGCTGCCTGCGGCGAATGCCGCCGCGAAGGGCAGGGCGCGCATCGCGCGGCGTAAGGCGGATCTTGCAGTCATGATTTTCAATCTCCCACTTGCCGCGTCCCTCTGGGCGCAGCGCCTGTGTCCAACCCCGATCCGGGAACGCGATGGTTATAAACCGACTAGGCGGTTTGTAAATGGCGCAAATGCCACACTCCGCGATCTATCGCGGGCGTCGCGGAAAGATCCGGCCGATTGGTTCTGGATATTGCGGAAGGAGCTCGACGCGGGGCAGGTAGCGCCCCTCGTCGATCTCGCGCCGGACATGCGCGGCGATCTCTTCCATCGGTGCAAACCAGACGTCGCCTTGCGCGACCGTCCGCTCGAGGAAGCCGGCGAACACGTGCCAACGCGCGAGCCGTCCCGTTGCGAAGGGGTGCAGCGTCGGTATCCACAACCCGCCATAGGCATAGGCCGCCTCGAATTCCTCGAGGAAAGCCGCAAAGCCGTTACTGGGGCTGCGTATCGGCATGAAATAGTCGAGGTCGAAGGACTGGACATATTGTGGCCAGTCGTCGAGCCCCCAATGCGTCGGCAGCTCGATCAGCTCGCCGCTGTTCGCCCTGCTCTTGATGACATAGGGCACGTCATCGCCCATCAGCGAAGCATCATAGGTGAAGCCTCTCGCCAGCAGCAGGTCGAGCGAGCGATGCGAGAAATTGTAGAGGGGCGCCCGCCAACCGCGTGGCGCCTGTCCCGTCGCCTTGCGGATGATGTCGATACCGAGATCGAGCCAATAGGCCTCCTCTTCCTGTGTCTGATCGAGCGGGTTCTCGTGAATATAGCTGTGATGCCCGATCTCATGGCCGCCGGCGAGCATCGCCTCGATGGCGACGGGATATTGCTCGATGCACCAGGCCGGAACGAAGAAGGTCTGCCGGATTCCAAGCTGCCGATAGGTCTCGACGATGCGCGGGACCGCGACGGTCGGCCCATAGCGCAGCATGGAGATGCCCGAGACGCGCTGATTACCGTCACCGGGATGCTCGACATGGATCAGGCTGTCGGCATCCATGTCGAATGTCAGGCAGCAGGCGCACTTCGCGCCGTTGGGCCAGCGGACGGGATTGGCGATCATGTGTGTCGTCTCCGGACTCCGTCTCCTGCTCAAGGCCCAGCGGCGGCGGTTTAGGGCCCATGCATCGAGCGTGCCATCGCTTGATCGCGCACTGATAGATGGTGCCGATCGCTACGGCGGATTCTTCATACCAACTGGAACGGAATCTGCTTCTGCCGATGCGGACAATCGCCGATCGGAGGAAACATGGCACACGGGTATGAAGACGGCAGACTTGATCTGCCATTTGTCGGGCATTGCACCTTCGGCAAGCGACCCGTCTGTCTTGAGTGGGACAGGCTCGACGCCGATGTCGCGGTGCTCGGGGTGCCCTTCGACATGGGTACGCAATACCGCTCGGGCGCGAGGTTCGGGCCGCGCGCCATCCGCGAAGCCTCGACCCTTTTCTCCTTCGGCCATGGCGGCGCCTATGATCACGAGGATGACGTCACCTATCTGCCGCTCGACAAGGTGCGCATCGTTGACGTCGGGGACGCCGACATCGTCCATACCGATACGTCCAGGAGCCATGCCAATGCCGAAGCGGCGGTCCGCAAGATCCTCGAACGGGGCGCGCTGCCCGTCGTCCTTGGCGGCGACCACGCCGTCAACATTCCCTGCGTCAGGGCCTTCAGCGGGCATGGCCCGATCCATATCGTCCAGATCGATGCTCATCTCGATTTCGTGGACGTGAGGCATGGCGTGCGCGAGGGACATGGCAATCCAATGCGCCGCGCGGCCGAGCAGGCCCATGTCACGGGCTTGACCCAGATCGGCATCCGCAACGTGTCTTCGACCGCCCGCGAAGGCTATGAGGATGCCCGCGCGCGCGGCTCCACCATCCTCTCGGTCCGCCAGGCACGCACGCTCGGCGCCGAGGGCGTCCTGGACCGGATTCCGAACGGCGCCCGCTATTATGTGACGATCGACATCGACGGCTTCGATCCCTCGATCGCACCGGGAACCGGAACGCCGAGCCATGGGGGCTTTCAATACTACGAGGTGATGGAGATTCTTCAGGGCCTCGCGAAGCGAGGCGAGGTCGTCGGGATCGACCTCGTCGAGGTCGCCCCCGCCTACGATCCTGCCGGCGTAACGGGCATTCTAGCGGCGCAGGTGCTGATGAACTTCCTCGGCTACATCTTCGAAGAGCGTTCGCAGCGATAGTGCTCAAGAAGCGGCCGCGCCGCGTTATCAGACTGCGGCCGAGTGGATGGCGCGTCCCGCCGCCACGTGCCCTAATCGACCGCCATCCGCGAGCGGCGGGGGCTGCTCTGGAGCTCCGGATAGCCGGTGAGCATCAGCTTGTCGGCGCGCACGCCCCAGCTCTCCAGGCGGTCGAGGAAGCTCATGCCGAGCAGATTGGTCTTCATCTGTCCGCGCTGCACGACGAGGGCTGGCACCGATTTCTCGACGAGGTGGCCGACGGCAAGGCGGTCGAGCGTCAGCCGGGCGGCCTTGGTGTGGCCGCCCGCGGTCTCCAGGTCGACGTCGTATTCGAGCATCTCGAGCGGCAGCCCGATCGCCTTTGCGGTTTCCCAGGTCAGCACCACGGAGGTCGCACCGGTGTCGATCACCATCGGTGCGGCGACGCCGTTGATCTTCGCGCGCAGCGCGAATTCGCCGCCCTGTCCGCGGTGGATCTGCACGGCGGGGGCCGGCGCGACGGTCTGGGCGCGGAAGATGTGCGAGACCTTGTTGCTCGCGCGCGCGATCTGATCGGGATCGCCATAGGCGACGACGGCACCTGCGGTGCCGGCGAGCATGACGAGAACGAGCAGGAAGCGGATCATCGCGCACCTCCATATGCGCGCGGGCCGGTCAGGCGCGTTTCTGCGATCCCGCGATCGGCGCAAGTCCGGCCTCCGCCATGCGCGCCGGCAGCAGCGCCATGACCGAGAGCCGTTCCGCGCTTTCCATGGCGTGCCAGCGCGCGATCTCCGGCAAGGTGCGGCCGCAGCCGAAGCACAGCTTGGTCTTGGGATCGATCATGCAGACGGCGACGCACGGCGTTTCTTTGCTCATCCGGGTATAGTGAGGGATCGTCGGGCATTTCTGCAAGCATATCGTTAAGACCCCGTGCCTGCGCTCATGATTGGCTTGTGGCGCGGCCGGCGCTTCTCGTCAGGCATGACGGAGCCCTCCGGCTGGAGCGGCGGAGAATCATCCGACAGCGGCGCCAGCGCGCTCATCACGCGCTCCGGCGGGAAGGTGACGATCACCTCGGTGCCGATGCGCAGTTTCGATTTCAGCGTGAACGTGCCGCCATGCAGGTCGATCAGGTTCTTGGCGATGGGCAGGCCAAGGCCCGCGCCCTGTTCGGCCGATTTGATCGAGTTGGAGCCCTGGCCGAAGGAAGCGAGCACGACCGGAATCTCGTCCTCGGGGATGCCTGAGCCGGTATCCTTCACCGAGAGATATTGTCCGCCCGAAGCGGTCCAGCCGGCCTTGAGCCAGATCTCGCCGCCTTGCGGCGTGAACTTGATCGAGTTGGAGAGCAGGTTGAGCACGACCTGGCGGATCGCGCGCTCGTCGGCCCAGAGCCGCGGCATGGCCTGCTCGAACACCTCGTGGATGGTGATGCCGCGGCTCGATGCGCGCAGCTTCATCAAATGGTGACAGTCGGCGACGATGCCGACCAGCGACACGGCTTCCTCGTTCAGCTCATAGCGGCCCGCCTCGATCCGCGACAGATCGAGAATCTCGTTGATGAGATTGAGCAGGTGCACGCCGGAATTGTGGATGTCGGCCGAGTACTCCTTGTAGACCGGCACCGCGTGCGCGCCAAAAATCTCGCTCTTCATGACCTCGGAGAAGCCGAGGATGGCGTTCAGCGGCGTGCGCAGCTCGTGGCTCATCTGCGCGAGGAAGCGCGACTTGGCGACATTGGCGGATTCGGCGCGGTGGCGCGCTTCGTCGGAGATCGCCTTGGCCTGCTCGAGCTCGCCGATCAGCGCGTCCTTCTCGGCGCGCGCCTCGAGCGTGGCGAAGGTCGAGGAATGCAGCCGATGCGCCAGCAGCACGAAATAGCCTTCGGCGCCGAGCGCGAGCGCGGCCAGGATGTAATTGTCCAGCGAGCCGGTCACCGCAAAGCTCAATGCCATGGCGACTGCGACCGGCGCGGTGGCGGCAAGGGCGGCGATCGGCAGATTGGCGGCGAGCATGCTCGATACTGCGATCACCAGCAGCATCAGGAACATCATCAGTGTTTCCGTGACCATGTCGAGCACGGGATGGATCAGGATCGCCATCCAGCACAGGCCATAGAGCAGGTCGAGCACGACGAAGCGCGTCCGCCAGGCGCGCGTCGCGGTGGGCGAGGCGGGCTCGGTCAGGAAGCGCCGGCAGCTGCGGACCATCGCGCCGTGGATGCAGAGCATGCCGGCGGTCCAGGCCGCGGCAGGGATCGGCTGCATCCACAGTCCGAACAGCACGCCGGTCGCGACCACCAGCAGCATCACGACATAGGAGGCCGACAGCCGCGTCTGGGCATATTGGCGCAGCATCTCGGCGTCGAAGGCCGGCCGGGTTCCACTGGTCGACGTTAACTTATCGCGCGCCTCGCGCACCCGCTGCGCCGCAGCCCTTCGGCTGCTCGCCGATGGAGCGCTTACCGGCTCGGCCGGAAGCTGCACAACCTCAGGCTTTTCAGCGGGGTTACTCATCAAGCAACACGATTCCTGCCCACGCCGGACGCGGGCCTTCTGCATTGTCTATCTCTGGCAAGAAATCCTTAAGAGCTGACTTAAGGAGCTAAAGAATTACGTTAACCGGGCGTTAATCTGGACCCGGCCTGAGCTGCTCAATGCAGCGCCGCGTGCTGGGCGATGTACACCACCGCACCGGCCAGATAGCCGGCGAGCGCGGGGCCGGCGATGCGGCGGGCGTACCAGAGGAACTCGATGCGCTCGAGCCCCATCGCGGCAACCCCCGCGGCCGAGCCGATGATCAGGATCGAGCCGCCGGTGCCGGCGCAATAGGCGATGAACTCCCAGATGAAGCTGTCCGGCGGATAATGCGCGAGGTCGTACATGCCCATGGTCGCGGCGACCAGCGGCACGTTGTCGATGATGGCGCTGAGCAGGCCGAGGACGACGACGATGACGTCCTGGCGGCCGATCGCGGTATCCAGCCAGCGCGCCAGCATCGAGAGCAGGCCGGCGTGCTCGAGGCAGGCGACCGCGAGCAGGATGCCGACGAAGAACACGATCGAGCTCATGTCGATCCGTGCCAGCGCGTGCACCAGCGTGAGGGGCTGGCGCACATGCTCGTCCTTGTGGCGGTGCACGATCTCGCCGACCAGCCAGAGCACGCCGAGCCCGAACAGGATGCCCATGAAGGGCGCCAGATGCGTCACCGCCTTGAACGCGGGCACCGCGATCAGGGTGCCGAGCCCGAGATAGAACATCAGGTTGCGCTCGAACCGGTCGACGACCAGCAGCCCGGTGTCCTTCGACGGCGGTGCGATGGTCTTGCCCTTGAGCGAGAAGCTGATGAAGACGAGCGGCACGAGCAGATTGAGGAGCGAGGGCAGGAACACCGCGCTCATGATCTTCAGCGGCGAGATCTGCCCGCCGATCCACAGCATGGTCGTGGTGACGTCGCCGATCACGGTCCACGCGCCGCCCGCGTTGGCGGCGATGACGATGAGGGAGGCGAACAGCAGGCGGTCGTCGCGACGGGCGATCAGCTTCTGGATCAGCGAGATCATGACGATGGTGGTCGTCAGATTGTCCAGGATCGCGCTCAGGAAGAACGTCACGAAGCCGATCAGCCAGATCAGCGCCACCTGGCTCGTGGTGCGGATCAGCGAGGTGATGACCTCGAAACCGTCATGGGCGTCGATCACCTCGACGATGGTCATGGCGCCGATCAGGAAGAACACGATCTGCGCGGTGGAGCCGACGGACTCGTCGAGCTGGCGGCCGACCAGCGCGTGGTCGCCGGTCGCAACCGCATAGATGGTCCACAGCAGCCCCGCGCCGAGCAGCGCGGAGGCGCTCTTGTTGACGCGAAGCGGGTGCTCAAGCGCGATCGCCGCATAGGCGAGGACGAAGATGGCGGTGATCGCGATCAGCAAGGTCGTCAGGTGTCAGCGGTTGAGGCGTGCAAGCAGGCTGGACGTATCCCAGCGTTTGCCGCCCATCTTCTCGACTTCGGCGTAGAACTGGTCGACCAGCGCGGTCACCGGCAAATTGGCGCCGTTGCGGCGGGCCTCCGCGATGCAGATCGAGAGGTCCTTGCGCATCCATTCGACCGCGAAGCCGAAATCGTATTTGTCCTCGTTCATGGTCTTGTAGCGGTTCTCCATCTGCCAGGACTGTGCCGCGCCCTTGGAGATGGTGTCGATCACGGCGGCGACGTCGAGGCCCGACTTCTTGGCGAAATGGATGCCCTCGGAGAGGCCCTGGACCAGGCCCGCGATGCAGATCTGGTTGACCATTTTCGTCAGCTGGCCGGAGCCGGCGGGCCCCAGCAATTTGCACATCCGCGCATAGGCCGCGATGACCGGCTCGGCGCCGGCATAGGCATCCTGCGCGCCGCCGCACATCACCGTCAGCACGCCGTTCTCGGCGCCGGCCTGGCCGCCGGAGACCGGCGCGTCGACGAACTTGAAGCCGGCCTTGGTGGCGGCCGCGTCGAGCTCGCGCGCGACCTCGGCGGAGGCGGTGGTGTGGTCGACGAAGGTCGCGCCCTTCTTCATGCCGGCGAAGGCACCATCGGGGCCGATCGTGACCGCGCGCAGGTCATTGTCGTTGCCGACGCAGCACATCACGAAATCCTGGCCCTCGGCGGCGGCCTTCGGGGTCGCCGCGGTCTTGCCGCCGAACTTGTCTGCCCATTCCTTCGCCTTGGCCGCGGTGCGGTTGTAGACGGTGACCTCGTGGCCCCCTTTTTTCACGAGGTGTCCGGCCATGGGGAAGCCCATGACGCCGAGACCGAGGAAAGCGACTTTAGCCATGTGTGGTACCTTGTCCGTAGTTTGGGTTTTACGGTTCTTGCCGGGCGAGGGGCGCCAAATCGGCGTCCTGGAACTTCCGCCGCGAGGGCGGATCGGAGGCGCACCATAAACCGTTAGGCCGGGAGGGCAACGGCTTCGTTTGGCGGCCCCCTGTGCTAGGATGGCGGGACTTAAGGACTTCAAAAAAAGGGAGCGAAAGCATGGGCGGCGTGAGCGTTGGCGTCCTCGATCATTTCAACATCCGGACCCGGAATCTGGCCGAGACAGTCCGCTTCTACGAGGACGTGCTGGGCCTGGAAAACGGCGCCCGGCCGAATTTCGCCTTCCCGGGCGCCTGGATGTACAGCGAGGGCAGGCCGGTGGTGCACCTCGTCGATATTTCTCCGACCCCGGAGCCACAAAAGCCGGATTCCGGCGTTGTCCATCACGTCGCCTTTGTCAGCCGCGGTTTTGACGGCATGAAGCAGCGACTGACGTCCAAAGGGATGAAATTCGACTCCCGCCAGGTGCCCGGCGGCGACCTCTGGCAGATCTTTGTGCACGACCCCAACGGGGTGATGATCGAGCTGAACTACGAGGCGGCCAGGGAGCAGGGGGCGGCGCCCGCCGAGATGGCTGACGATATCGGCAGGCAGTAGCCTTTTGGGCGTTTCCGCTCTAATGGGGCACATCTTGGACTCATGGAGATGCGCTTTGAGCGTGACGCAGCAACAGGTTCTCGACAGCCTCGCCCGGATCAAATCGCCGCGCGGGGTCGCGCTCGCCAATGCCAATGTGCTGAGCGCGATCAGCGCCTCTGACGGCAAGGTGTTCTTCTCGATCAATGTCGACGCCGCGGAGGCGCGGGCCTGGGAGTCCGTCCGGGTGGAGGCCGAGGCCGCCGTGCGCGCCATTCCCGGCGTCACCACCGTGATGGTGGCGCTGACCGCCGAGCGCAAACCGGGCTCTGCACCTCCTCCGCCGCCCACGCCAAGCCGCGGCACGCCGGGCGTGCAGCCGGTCCATGCCCACAAGCCGCCGCAGGGCGGCCAATCGCCGATGGCGCGGCAATCCGAGATTCCGGGCGTCGCTGCGGTGATCGCGGTCGCCTCCGGCAAGGGCGGCGTCGGCAAGTCGACCACCGCGCTCAATCTGGCGCTGGGCCTGCGCGACCTCGGCCTCAAGGTCGGGCTGCTGGATGCGGACATTTACGGCCCCTCGGTGCCGCGGCTGACGGGCCTGCACGACAAGCCGGAGCTCAACGACGAGCGCAAGATGATTCCGCTCCGGCGCTTCGGCCTCGCGATCATGTCGATCGGCTTCCTGGTGGAGGAAGAGACCGCGATGATCTGGCGCGGTCCGATGGTGATGTCGGCGGTGACGCAGATGCTGCGCGACGTCGCGTGGGGCCAGCTCGACGTGCTCGTCGTCGACATGCCGCCGGGCACCGGCGATGCCCAGCTCACGCTGGCGCAGAACGTGCCCCTGAAGGGCGCCGTGATCGTCTCGACCCCGCAGGACCTGTCGCTGATCGACGCGCGGCGGGGGCTTGCGATGTTCCGGAAGGTCAACGTGCCCGTGCTCGGCATCGTCGAGAACATGAGCTACTTCCAGTGCCCGCATTGCGGCACGAAATCCGACATCTTCGGCCATGGCGGGGCGCGCCACGAGGCCGAGAAGCTCGGGGTCCCGTTCCTGGGCGAGATCCCCCTGCACATGGCGATTCGCGCCACCTCGGACGCCGGCAATCCCGTCGTCGACAGCGAGCCGGACGGCCCCCATGCGGCGATCTACCGCGCCATTGCGGGCCAGGTCCGGGACCAGCTCAAGGGCGCCATCGCGGCGGCCTGAGCGAGACGAGGCCAATCGATTGGGGACATGCGACTTTCGTAGAGCCCCGTCATGCCAATGTCGCGTTCCGCAGGCGGGGCTTCCGTGTTAAACGCCCACGGCAGTCAAGCCCCTTCGGTTCGACGCGGGCCAATCGCGTCGCCGGAATGAGCGGCGGCAAAGAGGAAGTTCGGGGAAACGCCCCAGCAAGGAGAGACCTGAAGATGAAGCGTCGTGATTTCCTGAAAGTGTCGGCAGCAGGCGCGGCGGCGACCGCCGCGGTGGCCTCGCCGGCGATCGCGCAATCCTCGCCCGAGATCAAGTGGCGCCTGACGTCGAGCTTCCCGAAGTCGCTCGACACCATCTATGGCGCCGGCGAGCAGGTGGCGAAGTACGTCGCCGAGATGACTGACAACAAGTTCCAGATCCAGGTGTTCGCCGCCGGCGAAATCGTGCCCGGCCTCCAGGCGCTCGACGCGACCTCGAACGGTACGGTCGAGATGTGCCACACCGTCTCGTACTACTATGTCGGCAAGGACCCGACCTTTGCGATCTACGCCTCGGTGCCCTTCGGCCTCAACGCGCGCCAGCAGAACTCCTGGTGGTACCAGGGCGGCGGCATGGAGCTCGGCACCGAGTTCTTCAAGAAGTCGAACGTGATCGGCTTCGCCTGCGGCAACACCGGCGCCCAGATGGGCGGCTGGTTCCGCAAGGAGATCAAGACCGTTGCCGATCTCTCCGGCCTGAAGATGCGCATCGGCGGCATCGCCGGCCAGGTGCTTCAGAGGGTCGGTGTGGTGCCGCAGCAACTCGCCGGCGGCGACATCTATCCGGCGCTGGAGAAGGGCACCATCGACGGCGCCGAATGGGTCGGCCCCTACGATGACGAGAAGCTCGGCTTCGCCAAGGTCGCCAAGTACTACTACTATCCGGGCTTCTGGGAAGGCGGCCCGATGGTGCACGCCTTCACCAACCTCGACAAGTGGAATGCGCTGCCGAAGAACTACCAGGCGATCCTCACCAACGCGATGGCCAACGCCAACAGCTGGATGGCCGCGCGCTACGACATGCAGAACCCGGCTGCGCTGAAGCGACTGGTTGCCGGCGGCACCCAGCTGCGTCCGTTCACCAACGAGGTGCTGGAAGCCTGTCTCAAGGCGACCAACGAATTGTGGGCGGAGATCTCGGCCAAGAACGCCGACTTCAAGAAGTCGATCGATGCCATGCAGGCCTACCGCTCCGACGAATATCTGTGGTGGCAGGTCGCCGAATACACCTACGACAGCTTCATGATCCGCTCGCGCACCCGCGGCTGATCGCCGACCAAGCTGTCAGACTGAATGGCCCGGCCTCGTTCGCGAGGCCGGGCTTTTTCTGTGCCGAGGGCAGTGCCAAACAAAAAAAATGGAAAACAACCCCATGCACAGTAGAAACGGGGTGAGGGCCCGTTAGCTGGTGGATGCGGCCAACAGCTTGATGCGTCGGAGCAAATCGGTGGGACCGAGCAATCATCGCGCAGGCCGGGTCAGCGCCGCGAATTCGCCTGGCATTTAGCGTTCGGTATGGCATCGGCGTGTGGCGCGCGTCTGCTTCCACATCGTCATTGCGAGCGCAGCGAAGCAATCCAGAGTCCCTCTGCGGAAAGATTCTGGATTGCTTCGCTGCGCTCGCAATGACGAGCGGATAGAGTTGGGCCCACTCTGCCGCTTCAAGTCGCTCTATGCATCGACCGGCAAAAGCCCTTTGACCCGTCGGGCAAAACAGTGGTATTAATCGATCATCGGATAATCAGAATTTCGGCGTGACGGCGAAGGTGCTGACAACGTTTTGGGCCGGTCAGGCCGTCGGTCGCTTAGTGATGATCGCTTTTGGTTCCAGCAATGATCCGGCCGGATAGCCAGAACGAACCTGAGACGATCCCGCCGACGATGGGCGCGCGAGGGAGCA
Source organism: Bradyrhizobium sp. cf659 (assembly GCF_900113725.1). Classification (NCBI taxonomy): domain Bacteria; kingdom Pseudomonadati; phylum Pseudomonadota; class Alphaproteobacteria; order Hyphomicrobiales; family Nitrobacteraceae; genus Bradyrhizobium; species Bradyrhizobium sp. cf659. The sequence continues at coordinate 1,410,656 of NZ_FOQJ01000001.1, read as the reverse complement.
GACTCGAATCGATCACCACGTCATAGGCTCCACCGTATGTTTCGACGAGGGCCCAGTAGAACACGTGGCCTGTCTGCGTATTGATCTTCTCGTCCGCGGCAAGCACGTGACCGGTGAAGATCGCCCGCGCCTGCGGAGGGACGCGGGAATCGCCATCTGGCGTGAACAGTCCGGAGGGGATGAACGACTGCGATGCATATTTGAGATCGCCCGTCTGGCTCGCGTCGAAGGCTGCGACTGTCTCGAACGCTGCGATCTCGCGAGCGAATGCCGCAATCTGAACGTCTTTGTGTGACGGCAGAGACAACCGCTCATGCAATCGATAGTCGGGCGCATCGAAAACAAACGGGTAGCTCCCGCTATCGGCCTCATCCACGGGGGCGGCCCAGCCGTGGAAGGAGCCATCCAGCCTGCTCGGACCAGCCGAGGCACGCCGAGAGGTCAAGCCGACCCGAACCGCCGAACGGCCGGCGTAATGGGGGTTCATCCCGACCAGATCGTCGTTCTCGTTGACCTGAAGCCAAATTTCCGCACCGCTCGGATCCGACCAGCGAAAGTAGGCGCCACCCGGAGCGTCCATCCGTTCCGCAAGCGGGCCGATACGATTTGCGAGCTCGGTCAGGTCCTGACTTGATGCGACCGGCAGGCCGATCGTCGAAAAATTGGACGCCATGGACCTCTCCAATACCGCGAACGTGCGCTCATCCATTCGCAGTCGGAGCCGACGACAGTCAATGAGAATTCGCGATTGAACCCGTTGCGTCGGGCAAAACAGTGTCAAAAAGCAACAATCGCATAATCCGAAATTGGCGCGGCGCCGATCGCTGGGACTGACGATGAGCTTCGATCCCGATGACGTTCAACGCGCGCTGCGCAGGTCATGGTCGTTGTCGACCGCCAGCCAATGGACCTCGTACAATCCAGCGGCAGGACAATGCAACGTCGCCTCGCTGCTGATTCACGACCTCTTCGGCGGCGAGTTGCTGAAGACGCCTCTGCCGGTGCGGGTCCCCGAATGCACTAGTGACCCACCAGGGCGGCCTAGAAGCGCCAAGCGTGAGCGGCCCAACATCGGCCGAGCCCTTGCCGGCTAGGTCGGCCGATATCCATTCTTATGTTAGCATGATCGCGGATCGCGTTGGGGGCTTGCCATGATGACGCATGCAAGGCTGCTTGGAATCGTTGTCGCTGTAACGTGGCTCGGGTTGTCCGCGGCATCGGCGGCCGGCGGTATGTCGAAAGATATTTGGAAGGGTGCCTGGAAATTCGAGATCGATCGCCAGGATCGGCCGTACCTCGGCTATTACGACACCAGGGGCAAGACAGTATTTCGCATCGGCTGCGGCGCGCATTTCGAGATGGATGCGGTCTATCCGGGGGAAGCGCCGAAACAGGACCACACCAAGGCCTCCATCACGATCGCCAACGGCAAGACGCAGATGGATTTCGCCGGCTTCACCTACGCCGGTCCCGAGTCCTTCCCGCCGAACACCACAATGTTCAACCAGCCGGACCTCGACTATCCCGAGCTTGCCGAAGACAAATGGCGCGCGCTGGAAAATCGCGTCTTCGATCTTCTGGACTCCGGGCAGCCGCTGACGATCTCGGCCGAGGGCAAAAGGTACGTGCTGCCGCGGGTCGAGCTGCCGCGCTGGCGGCCGCGCTTCCAGAAAATCTGCTGACGCGCCCGCGACGTGCTTCAGGCTCCGAAACCGGAGCCTCGGATCACGCGCTACGAACTCTGCGATTGTGAACGGACTGCCCCGCCCCCGACAGTTCCTGATCCGCCCGCGCACCCGTGGCTGATGATGATCCAAGCGCTACGCCTTAAGTCGCACGCCGCAAGACTCGCGCCTCCAGAGGAGGCCAGGCTTTTTCTCTGCCGCAGTGCGATGACGATGGAATTCCGTTGGGCCTTGCGTCATGCTGTCTCCAAGCCTCGGCAAGAAGGCTCCACAGTTTCGATCCATCAGGGCAGGAAATCATGAAGAGAAGAGACTTCATCAAGGTCACAGGACTCGGTGCGGCCGGCGTCGCCACGCTCGCGGCTCCCGCGATCGCGCAGTCGATGCCGGAAATCAAATGGCGCATGCCGACGAGCTGGCCGAAATCGCTCGACACGCTCTTTGGCGGCGCCGAGATGATGTGCAAGATGGTGGCGGAAGCCACCGACAACAAATTCCAGATCCAGATCTTCGCGGCCGGCGAGATCGTGCCGGGCCTCCAGGTGCTGGATGCCGTGCAGAACGCCACCTGCGAGATCGGCCACACCGCGTCCTACTATTATTTCGGCAAGGATCCGACTTTCACCTTCGGCTCGGCCGTGCCGTTCGGTCCCAACATGCGCATCAACCAGGCCTGGTATATGCAGGGTGGTGGGCGCGAAGTCCTCAACGAGTTCTACAAGAGCTACAACGTCGTCTCGCTGCTCGCCGGCAACACCGGATGCCAGATGGGCGGCTGGTTCAGGAAAGAGGTCAACACGCCCGAGGATCTCAGCGGGATGAAATTCCGCATTGGCGGCTTCGCCGGCCGCGTGCTCCAGAAGCTCGGCGTGGTGCCGCAGCAGCTTGCCGGCGGCGACATCTATCCGGCGCTGGAGAAGGGCACCATCGACGCCGCCGAATGGGTCGGCCCCTATGACGACGAGAAGCTCGGCTTCTACAAGATCGCGCCGCATTATTACTATCCCGGCTGGTGGGAAGGCGGGCCGATGCTGCTCGCCTTCGTCAATCTCGACAAATGGAATGCGCTGCCGAAATATTACCAGAGCGTGCTGGAGCAGGCCGGTCACTACGCCAACAACTACATGATGGCGCGCTACGATACGGCCAATCCGCTGGCGCTGAGGAAGCTGCTCGCGGGCGGTGCCAAGCTGCATGCCTTCTCGCCCTCGATCATGGAGGCCTGCTACAAGGCGGCCAAGGAGCTGCATGCGGAAGTCGGCGCGACCAACGCCAACTTCAAGAAGGTCCACGACTCCCTCGCGAAATTCTCCAGCGACGGCTACGCCTGGTTCCAGGTCGCCGAGGTCGGCTACGACATCTTCATGGCGCGGCGGTCGCAGAGCTGATCGCGACACCTGTCGCACGCAGCGCCCCGGAGCGAAGGCTGCGGGGCGCTGCTGTCGCAGCTTTGGAGGTTCCAGACTCAAAATATGAAAAACAACCCCATGCACAGTAGACCAGGGGTCAGGGCAAGACGCTCTGTGGATGCTGCCAACGGTCTGATGCGTCGGGACAAATCAGCGCAATCAGGCGACGATCGCGGAGCCGGGCCAAGTGCCGCGTTGTCGAGAGCCAGAGCTGCATCATCAAGTGCACGACCCACAACCCTCCGGGCCCCCCCGGCGATGGGGTTCGTTTCCGCCTTCGCCCTCCGGGATTGCGCGAACACGCCGCTCTACGGATCCTGCGGGCAACGGAGCCATTTGACTCGTCGGGCAAAACAGTGGCAAGAGTAGATCATCGCATAATCCGAAATTCGCGGCCTTCGGAAGCTCCGTGCAAGCTGGGTTAGGGTCAGCAGCCGAACATGCTTCAGTCGCTATGGGGGCCATTCATGATCGGCGCACTGCTTGTTGTCTTGTCAATTGCGCTTCTGTGGTTCTTCCTGCCTCGTCACGGGCAGCCGCACCGATGGATGGCACTGCCGTTCATTGAAACGGCAGTTCCGCTGCTTGTCGTGATGGCGTTCACAGGTGGTCTGACGATGGTGATCGAATACGTGTTCTGAAGTCGCTACGCGCATGTTCGAAGCGTCGAGGCCGGTCTAACCCTCGATGTCATACTGCTTACTGAGGTGATCGCCGATCTGGACCAGCATGGCGACACATTCGGGATAGCCGGGACGATCGGAAGTGGCCTGATCCGCACTGGCTCGAAACTCCCAGGAGTTGCCATCGCGTACGATGGAAATTGCCATTCCATCGGGGCAGTCGGCGTGAACCTTCAACTCGGCCCTCGCCATTGCGATCAGTTCGCTTTCGGTTTTGGCTGGTTTGCTCATCAAGCTCATCCTTTCGTCCCGGGACAGAAATTTGCCTATATTCGCCAAATTAGCAAACAAGTCCTCGCGGGCAACTGATGCGGATCAGATCCGACGATCAGCCGAGGCGGGCCTGGAAGCTGACCTCACCGACGGGCATGGATGTCGTTGGGGCCCGGAAGCCGCAACGCCTTGCATTGCGCTCCAACGGCCAGCATTCGGGGCTTTCTCAGAACGCCTCTGATCGGCTGACGGGGGGCCTGACGGGGGGGGCCGATCGGCCCGCCGCGCGTTTTTGTCGCTGGCCGAGGCGTCCGGGATGGTGGAAGAGGGCGAAGATGCGGCCCTGGCCGTACGATGGCACCGGAACATCCGGCGGGACTAAAATGCGCCTTCTGATCGTCGAGGACAATGCCGAGCTGTCGCGGCTGGTTGCCAGCGGGCTGTCGGCAGCCGGCTACGAGAGCGAACATCGTCATTTGGCGCGCATCTGCTCCCACGGCGTCATTGCGAACCAACGGGTCCGCGCCAAGCGCGGCCCGATGACAGGCTCCGCGAAGCTCATCTGAGAAAGAAGAAATCATCTTTCGCAGAAAGGGAACCGTATGCAAATGGCTGTTGCTGTTTATGCGTTACCTCGACTACATCTTCTCTGACAAAGTCAAACAGCCTTCGCACCTCTATCGCAGGCTTCTGCTCCATTCTCTTCACCAACGCCTCTGCGAATGGACTGTTTTTGCCATCGCCATCAAGAGCAAATTCTCCGTGTTTCGCGGAGTAGACGACCAGCGTTCCGGGTTCTGGCTCTATACGACCGAGCCCTTTCCCGACGACAGAAGAACCAATCCCGTCAATGCCTCGGGATGCCGATGCGACACCAACCTGCTTTGCATATGGATTGTTGCGACACGCATCGAGAATAACCAATCGCAGTTTCTTGCTGGCTTCAGCGGCGTTCAGCAGGTATTCCATATTGACCATTTGATTTGAGATGCTGTTCTCGTCTGCCATTTGAGCGTCAATCGGAACCATATAGTTGACGCCACCGACCTCCATTCCGTGCCCCGCGAAATAGATGGCCGCCCAGTCAGACATTTTGGCCGTTTTCTCGAAATCTTTAAGCGCAGCCATCATCTCTGCCCGAGATAGATTGAGCTTGATCGTCACGTCGTCAAAACCAACATTACGCAGCGTTCGTGCGAAGAGTTCTGCATCACGTGTGGGGTTATCGAGCGCTGGCACATTTCTGTACTTGCTGTTGCCGATAATGAGCGCCACACGTTTCCCACCCGAAGGCGCCGCAGCGGGAGGCGTCCCAATCTCGTTTGGTGCCGCTGCCGCAGCGGGTGAGTTGCGTAAGTCCGCTCGTTGTTTCTTGTCTAACGCTAACTGGAGATTTTCCTGTGCAACCGCGTAGTTGGGGTTCAGCCGCACAGCTTCTCTATAATCACTGATCGCTTTGTCCAGATCGCCTTTTTTGCTCCACGCCGTTCCACGATGATTGTATGGATTTGCAAGCTTTGGATTTAACCGAATCGATTCGCTCAAATCGGCGATCGCTTTGTCGTAATCGCCCTTGAAGCTCCAAGCCAAGCCGCGAACGCTGTAGGTAACCGCATTCCGTGGGTTGAGTCGTATCGACTCGTTCAAATCAGCAATCGCGTTATCGTAACCACTCTTGCCGGTCCAAGCCAGACCGCGATTGCTGTAAGCAATCGCATTCTTCGGGTCCAACCGTATCGACTCGTTCAAGTCAACGATTGCTCTGTCGTAGTCACGCTTGGCCATCCAAGCCGAACCACGGCCGCTGTAAGCCGCCGCATCCCTCGGGGTCAGCCGAATTGACTCGCCCCAATCGGCGATTGCTTTGTCGTAGTCGCCCTTGTGGTAGAAAACCGTGCCACGATTTTGATAAGCGATCGCATCCTTCGGGTTCAGCCGGATCGACTCGTTCATATCGGGGATCGCTTTGTCGTAGTCGCCCTTCATCGCCCAGGCTCGACCACGATTGCTGTAAGAAGACGCCAACTTCGGATTCAACCTTAGCGCTTCGTCGAAATCGGCGATGGCCTTGTCGTAATCGCCCTTGGCGCTCCAAGCTGACCCGCGGTTGTGATAGGCGATCGACACGCTTTGACTCTTGGGATTTTGTTTGATGGCTGTGCTGCAGCCTGCGATCACTCCGTCGACGCTTCCTCGGTTACAAAGGTCAACGGCTGATTGTGCAGTGGCCGTACAAAGCCCGACCATGACATCAGCAGCAAGCACAAAAGAAATAAGCAGCAACCTTCTCATTGTACCCTCAAAGGATTTCCAACTGCATCAATCATGATCACGCGGAGGGTTCGATCAAGAGATTTTTCGGTGTTTCCGACTTGTGGCCAGAACCGGCAATGCCTTGTCACGCTCCGTCAGCCGATATTCGCGGCGAGGACACGCCCTGATCGCCTGACACGAACCTGACGTCCCAAGCGCCCGGCCGGTCAGGTGTTTTTTTACTGGCTGAATCCGGACGAATGGTAGAAGAGAGCAAGGATGCGGCGCGAGCCGTGGTCACACCGGAACATCCGGCGGAAATGCGATGCGCCTTCTGATCGTCGAGGACAATGCCGAGCTGTCGCGGCTGGTTGCCAGCGGGCTGTCGGCGGCCGGCTACGAGAGCGATATCGTGAGCAGCGCGGCCGAGGCGCGCGAGGCGGTCGGCAGCGTCAGCTATGCCGCGATGATCCTCGACCTCGGCCTTCCCGACGGCGACGGCCTGTCGGTGCTGCGCGAGCTGCGCCGGCAGATGGAGCCGCTGCCGGTCCTGGTTCTGACCGCGCGCGGCGGCTTGCAGGATCGCGTCAACGGCCTGCGCAGCGGCGCCGACGATTATCTCGCAAAGCCGTTCGCGATGGAGGAGCTGGTGGCGCGGCTGGAGGCGATCCTGCGGCGGCCGGGCCAGCTACTCGGCCGCTCGCTGCGTTTGGCCAACCTCGTCTACGACACCGAGAGCCGCCAGATCTTCATCGACGACCAGCCGCGGATCATCTCCGCGCGCGAGGCCTCGGTGCTCGAGATCCTGCTGCGCCGGCAGGGGCGGGTGGTGCCGAAGAAGAACGTCGAGGACCACATCTTCGGCCTCGAAGGCGAAGTCGCCTCCAACGCCGTCGAGGTCTACGTCTCGCGGCTGCGCAAGCAGCTCAGCGAACACGGCGCCAAGGTCGTGATCCACACCATCCGCGGCGTCGGCTATCTCATGGCCGAGGAGAAATAGCGTGTCCGCCGCCCGGTCATTCGCCAGGCCGACGTTCAAATCGCTGATCTCGCGCATCGTGTTCATGCACATCGTCGCGGTCGCGGTGGTCGCGATCTTCCTGCCGCTGGTGCTGTTCTGGCTGCTCAACTCCGAGGTCGACCAGCTCCATCGCGACGCCATGCGCGCCCAGGCCGAGGTGCTCGCCGAGCGCATCGTCCCGCAGGCGGACGGGACGCTGACGTTCAACCTGCCCGACAGTCTCAGGGGTCTCTATTCGGACGCGTATGGCCGTTACCAGTACGACATTCGCGACGAGGACGGCCGGCTGCTGTTTTCCTCGCACCGGCGCACCGGCACTGCTGCAGCGATGCCGCGGCTGTCCGAGACGATTTCCGGTGCCGGCGTCAGCCGCGTGATCGAAGGCCGGACGGTGCGTATCCAGGTCGCGGAGGATCTTTCGCATCGCGACGTCATCATCGACGACATCATCTCGAACTTCTTCCGGCGGGTCGGGTGGATCACCATCCCGATCCTGCTGATCCTGCTCGCCACCGACATCATCATCTTCCGCCGTGCGGTCGCGCCGCTGTGGAAGGCCTCGGAGGAGGCCAGCAATATCGGCCCGGCGCGCACCGACATCCGCCTGCCGACGGAGCAGATCCCGCGCGAGATCATGCCGCTCGTCACCGCCGTCAACCAGGCGCTCGATCGGCTCGAGGACGGCTTTCGCGTGCAGCGCCAGTTCACCGCGGATGCCGCGCATCAATTGCGCACGCCGCTGACGATCCTGCGCACGCGGATCGAGACGCTCGGCGACGGCACGGCAAGGCAGGCGCTGCATGCCGACATCGAAGGCATGAGCCGCATCGTCGCCCAGCTGCTGGAGATCGCCGAGCTCGACACGCTGGTGCTCGATCCCGGCGAGACCGCCGACCTGCGCGCCGTCTGCACCGAGGTGGTCGGCGCGATCGCGCCGTTCGCGCTCGCCCAGCACAAGGACATCGCACTCAAGGGCACCGATGCGCCGGTGCTGGTCCACGGCAATTCCGAGATGCTCCAGCGCGCGATCTTCAACCTCGCCGAAAACGCCATCAAGTTCACCGCAAAGGACACCTCGGTCGACGTCGAGGTCGGCGACGACGGTGCCGTGCGCGTGCGCGATTGCGGCCCCGGCATCGCGGACGCCGAGCGCGAGCTGATCTTCCAGCGTTTCTGGCGCGCCGACCGCCAGCGCAGCGATGGCGCCGGCCTTGGCCTGTCGATCGTGCGCGGCGTGGCGGACGATCATGCCGCGACGGTCGCGGTGGAGAATCTCCCCGGCGGCGGCGCGGAGTTCACGCTGCGGTTTCGGTTGGCGGGGGGAGCCGCCGGCCCCTCTCCCCTTGTGGGAGAGGGTGGCGTAGGCGGCCTTCGGCCGCCGTCCTCATAACGCCGATGCTTTGCATCGGCTATGGAAATAGCGGCCGAGGCGGCCGCTATTTCAGCTTGCCCGTGGACAGGTCCATGATCATGCGCGTGGCCAGATAAAGCCGCGGCACGATGCTGTTGATCTGCACATATTCGGCATCGTTGGAGTGCGCGCCGAAGCCCGACAGGCCCATGCCTTCCACCACGGCTCCGCTGGTCTTGAGCGCGGCAAACGCGGCGTCGGTGCCGCCGCCGGTCGCCTTCTCGTCGACCTTGAGGGACAGTCCGATCTCCCCATAGATCGTCTTGCCGTAGGCCGCGACGCGGCGCGAGGCGTCGTTGGCTTCCAACGGCGGACGACGCACCTCGAATTTCAGCTCGACCCTGGAGTCGGGCAGCAGGCGATTCTTGATCTTCTCCTGCAGCGCCTTCTGCAACTCGTCGAAATCGGCGACCTTGAGCGCACGCGCATCGGCCTGGGCCGTGGCGTCGGCCGGGATCACGTTGCGGTTGGTGCCGGCCTTGGAGACCGTCCAGTTCAGCTTCAGGCCCTGCTCGGGTTTGGACAGGTCCTTCATCTGCAGCACCTGGTGCGAGAGCTCGTACAGCGCGTTGACGCCGCCCTCGGGCCGCGCGCCCGCGTGCGAGGACTTGCCCTGCACCGTGAGATAGGCCGAGCCGATGCCGCTGGTGGCGAGGCGCAGCGTGCCGTCGGTGCCGCCGCCTTCGAACGAGAACACCACGTCCTGATCCGCGGCGAATTTGGTGATGGTGCTGCGCCAGCCGGGCGAGGAGATCTCCTCGTCCCCATTGGTGAGCACCGTGAGCGTGCCGTATTCCCTGAAGTTGAGTTTCTGGAGCATCGCCACGGTATGGAGAATGAGCGCGACACCCTGCTTGTCGTCGGCAATGCCGAGGCCGTAGGCCTTGTCACCGTCGACGCGGAACGGTTGGTCCTTCAGCATGCCCTTCAGGTACACCGTGTCCATGTGGGCGATCAGCATGATCTTCTTGCTGCCCGTGCCCTTGAACACGGCGTGCACGGCCGGGCCGATTGTCTCGGGTGTGTCGTCGAGGCGATGGATGTCGGTGGGGTGCAAAATCTCCACCGTGCCGCCGAGCTGCTTGAGCTGGCCGGCAACGCGCTCGGCGATCCGGTTCAGGCCGTCGATGTCCTTGCTGCCCGATTCGATGCCGACGAGATCGCGCAGTGTGTCGAGCAGCGGCTGCTGCTCCTTTTGCGCCAGCGCGTGGACGTCGGTCATCGGTTCCGCATGCGCAAACGTTGCGGCACATGCCAGCCACAGCGAGGCGATCAAGGGAGTGAGCGACGGAGCAGGGTACGATCGGAACATGCGCGGGCGGTCCTTCAGTTGGAGGATGGCCCGATATGCCCGTGTTTGCGGCGCGTGTCACGTGCGCGGACGCGCGCGTCATGAACCGCCGGGGCGGAACATGACGGCGATGGTTATGGCCGCTACTTCTGTGGCGGTCCGAGATCCAGCGGAGGCAGCTCGATCTGCGGCACCTCGATCTTGACCTTGTCGAGATCGACGTTGAGGGGCTTGTCGAGCAGGCCCGTCACAGTGACCGGGAAGATGATCACGAGCATCACCATGATCAGCTGGAGACCGATCCAGGGCATCGCGCCCCAGTAGATGTCGGAGCTCTTCACTTCCTTCGGCGCCACGCCGCGCAGGTAGAACAACGCAAAGCCGAAGGGCGGATGCAGGAACGAGGTCTGCATGTTCACGCAGAGCATCACGCCGAACCAGATCAGCGCCGCGTCCGGTCCCACCACGGGAGCGAGGATCTTCTGCGCGATCGGCGCGATCATCGGCAGGATGATGAAGGCGATCTCGAAGAAGTCGAGGAAGAAGGCCAGGAAGAAGATGAAGAGGTTGATGAAGATCAGGAAGCCCCAGACGCCGCCGGGCAGCGAGGTCAGGAGGTGCTCGAGCCAGACGCCGCCGGATACGCCGAGGAACACCACGGAGAAGCAGGTCGAGCCGATCAGGATGAAGGTGACCATGCAGGTGAGGCGCATGGTGGACTGGTAGCCCTGCGTGATCAGGTCGCGCAGGTCGGGGATGCGCGCGGCCCGGATGCAGATCCACGCCACCGCCAGATAGGTAAGGGCGAAGGCGAGCTTGAAGATCAAATTCTCGCTGTACAGCATCGCGATGATGGTGCCGATGCCGGCAGCGATCACACCGATGATCAAGATCCTGCGGTCGGTCGAGGTGAAGTCCTTGTGGTGGATCGCGGCGAGCACGATGGCGCCGACGGCACCCATCGCGCCGGCTTCGGTCGGCGTGGCAAGGCCCATCATCATGGTGCCCAGCACGACGAAGATCAGCACGGCCGAGGGAATGATGCCCATCAGGCACTTCTTCCACAGCGGCCAGCCGGTCAACGTGCGCGCTTCCTTCGGCACCGGCGGCACGTGGCCCGGCTTGATCAGGCCGAGGATGAAAGTGTAGCCGGCGAACAGCATGATCTGGAACACCGAGGGGCCCCAGGCGCCGAGATACATGTCGCCGACCGACTTGCCGAGCTGGTCGGCGAGCACGATCAGCACCAGCGAGGGCGGCACCAGCTGCGTGATCGTGCCGGAGGCAGCTAACACGCCGGTGATGTAGCGCATGTTGTAGCCGTAGCGGATCATCACCGGCATCGAGATCAGCGCCATGGCGATCACCTGCGCGGCCACCGTGCCGGTGATGGCGCCGAGGATGAAGCCGACGATGATGACGGAATAGCCGAGACCGCCGCGGATCGGGCCGAACAGCTGGCCCATCGAATCCAGCATGTCCTCAGCCAGCCCGCATCTCTCCAATATGGCGCCCATGAAGGTGAAGAACGGGATCGCGAGCAGGAGCTCGTTGGAGAGCACGCTGCCGAACACGCGGCCGGGAATCGCCTGGAGGAAGTTGAGATCGAAGAAGCCGAGATGGATGGCGAGGAAGCCGAAGGAAAGGCCGACGGCCGCCAGCGTGAAGGCGACGGGGAAGCCGATCAGCATCGCCAGAACCAGGCCGCCGAACATCATCGGCGGCATCATCTCCAGCGTAATCATTGGGTCGGCCTCTCGTACTTGGCGTCGATCGTCACATAGCCCTGGAGAGCCGCGATACGCTTGATGACTTCGGAAACACCCTGGAGCGCCAGCATCACGAAGCCGGCGGGGATCACGAACTTGATCGGCCAGCGGATCAGGCCGCCGGCATTGGCCGACGTCTCGCCGACGCTATAGGCCTGCATGAAGAACGGCCAGGACAGATAGGCGAGCAGGAGACAGGAGGGGATCAGGAAGAACAGCGTGCCGATCATGTCGAGCCAGAGCTGGCCGCGCTCGGACAAGGTCAGGTAGAAGATTTCGACCCGCACATGCTCGTTGCGCTTGAAGGTGTAGGCCGAGCCGAACATCACGAGGATGGCGAACATGTACCATTGCAGCTCCAGCCAGCCGTTCGACGAGTCGTTGAAGGCGTAGCGGATCATGGCGTTGGCCGCGCTGACCAGGCACGCCAGGAGCACGAGCAGGTTACAGACGTACCCAATCTTTTCGTTGAGGGCGTCGATGGCGTTGCTGAGCGCCAGCAATGGACGCATCTTACTTTCTCTCCGTCGCGGCCTAACACTTCACGGGAGGCTTCAGCACACATCGCTCGGCTCGCGTGCAAGATGCACACGACCGCACGGATTGTATTCCGGAGCGATTGCGGCGTCAGTCCTCCCCTCGTGCCTCGCCGTCTTGACCGCGACCGCCAACGGGCGGGCCGGCTTATGTTGCCGGGCAAGCAAAGGCGGTCGCACCAAATCAGTGGCTTCACGTGCCGTCAATCGGAAAATGGACAAATTGACGCGCCGTCAAAAGCTTAAGATCGCAAAAGCTTAGGTTCGCGGCGGCCGGCCTGGAAGGCCTTCATCCGACCGATCAAGAACCTCAGCAACTGGCTGGCCGCGTTTGGCAGTTCGCGGCCCAACCGGGTGATGATGTGGGCTTCTGCCGAGGCGAGCAGCACATTGTCGACGGGAATGGCGACCAGCGATCCGTCCTCCAGATCGGCCGCCACCGAGAAGGCCGGGAGCAAGGTCACACCAAGGTCGGAGCGGACGAAATGTCTCAAGATGCTGATCGAGGTCGTGGTCAGCTTCGGCGAGAGGCCGATCTTCTCGGCTGTTTCGGCCATCGTGAGCAACTGGCGCGTGCCGTAGCCCGAATGCATGACCCCGAGCGTGTGCCTGGCAATCTCGCGCAGCTTGACCGCGCGGCGGAGCGTCGCAAGCGGATGGTCGGGGCGCGCGATCAGGCAAATCGGCTGCCGGATGGCGGCGCAGGAGCGGATTCGCGGATCCTGGGGCGGATGATAGACGAGCCCGATGTGGCAGCGGTCATCGGCAATGGTGCGAATGACCTCGCTCGTGCCGGCAAGTTCCAGCGAAATGGTCAGCCGCGGATGCCGGCGCCAGAACTCGTCGAGTGCGCCGCCCATGAGATCGGCGACAAAGCCCTCGCCCAGCACGAGGTCGATGTGCCCGCGATGCAGTCCCTGGAGCTCCCGTAGCCTTGCCAGGGTGTCGTCCCGGTCCACGGCGTGGCGGCGATAGTGCTCGATCAGGAGCTCGCCGGCCTCGGTCGGCCGCACTCCGCGGCTGTGCCGGTCGAGCAGGGCGGCGTCGAGCTCCCGCTCCAGCAGGGCGATTTGGCGGCTCACCACGGAAGGGTTGACGCCGAGGGCATCGGCCGCGGCGCGGACGGCGCCGTAGCGCGCGGCCTCGAACAGGTAGCGGAGCCGGTTCTCGTCGATAGCATTGCTCATGCCCAAGTGTTGCTCATGAGGCAACATTAGGCAATCGCCCCGCTGATGCCCGGGCCCGGGTCGAATCCGTATGGTTTTCCCGGCGATATCAGCGCGAGGGACAGGGATATGGCGGTCGTCGGCGTCGTTGGGCTCGGGAATATGGGGCGCGGTATGGCGCTGTCGCTGATGCGGGTCGGGCATGAGGTGCTTGGAACCGATACGTCCGAAGCGGCTCGGAGCGCGCTTGCAGCAGCAGGCGTTGCGATTTTCGAGAGCGTCGGGCCGCTCTGCGCCCGCGCGGACCTGCTCGTCCTGTCACTGCCGACCGCCGAGATCGTCGAGGCCTGTGTGGCCGGCGCGGGCGGCATCATCGCCCATGCGAGGACGGGCCTGCGCGTGGTGGATACCTCGACGTCCCATCCCGAGACTACCCGCCGCCTTGCCGCGGCTCTCGCCACGCACGGCATGGCGATGATCGACGCGCCGGTCAGCGGCGGTCCGAAGGGCGCCATCACCGCCACCATGACCATGGTGATCGGCGGTGCGGACGCCGATGTGGCCGCGGTCGAGCCGATCCTTGCCGACATGAGCGCGAAGCGCGTCCATGTCGGATCGGTCGGAGCCGGACATGTCTGCAAGATCATCAACAACCTGCTGTGCGCAGCTCATCTGTTGACCGCCGCCGAAGCGATGCGCATCGCGCGCGAGGCCGAGGTCGATCCGGCCCGGCTGCTCGAAGGCCTCAATGCCGGCTCCGGCCGGTCCGGCGTCACGCAGGTCAATTTGCCGACCTGGGTGCTGAACGGCGCGTTCGATTCCGGCTTCACCATGAAGCTGATGCGCAAGGACGTGCGCCTGGCGAGCCAGCTCATCGGCGAACTCGCGCTCGACTTGCCGATCGCCGGCGAAGCCGCACGGATCTGGTCGGAAAGCGCCGCCGCGATCGGCGACGGCGAAGACTTCAACAGGATCGTCGAGACTCAGCTCGGCAAGATGTGAGTGGCACCATGACCTCCTTCATCGAAACGCGGCTGCGCGATGCGCTTGCGCCGTTCTGGCCTGATTGTGCGGCGATCGGTTCTCACGTGGCGGGCCGTATCGCTCTTGGAGCGGGCGAGCTCATCACGATCGATGATGCCGCGACCGGCACGCCGCTCTACGCCTATCGTGATGCCGGCGAGGCGGTCGTTGCCGAGGCGGCCGCGGCGGCCGTCGCGGCGCAAGCCGGCTGGTCTCGGCTCACCGGCGCGGCCCGCGGGCGCGTCATGCAGGCGATCGTGCGCGCCATTCAGGGCAGGGCGGAGGAACTGGCGCACCTGGAGTCGCTATCGGCGGGCAAGCCGATCCGCGACACGCGCGTCGAGGTCGCCAAGGTCGCCGAGATGTTCGAGTACTATGCCGGCTGGGCCGACAAATTCCATGGCGACGTGATCCCGGTGCCGTCGAGCCATCTCAACTACACGCGGCGCGAAGCCGTTGGCGTCGTGCTCCAGATCACGCCCTGGAACGCGCCGATCTTCACCTGCGGCTGGCAGGTCGCGCCCGCTATCGCCATGGGCAACGGCGTGCTGCTGAAACCGTCGGAGCTGACGCCGCTCACCTCCATGGCGGTCGCGCATCTCGCCGAGCAGGCCGGGTTGCCGGTTGGTCTCGTCAATGTGCTCGCAGGCTACGGCCATACGACGGGGCAGGCCGCGCTCGGCCAGCCGGCGGTGAAGAAAGTCGTGTTCGTGGGTTCAGTGCCGACGGGCCGACTGATCGCGGAAGCCGCGGCCAAGCGCCTGCTGCCCTGCGTGCTCGAGCTCGGTGGGAAGTCTGCGAACATCGTATTTGCCGACGCCGACCTCGCACGCGCGGCGATCGGCGCCCAAGCCGCGATTTTCGCCGGCGCCGGACAGAGCTGCGTCGCAGGCTCGCGGCTGCTGGTCGAGCGCTCCGTCTATGACCGCTTCGTCAGGATGGTCGCCGATGGCGCGGCGAAGCTGAAGGTCGGCGCGCCGGAGGCCGCGGACACCGAGGTTGGGCCGATCAACAACGCCCGGCAGTATGGTCGCGTGCTCACCATGGTGAAGCAGGGCCTTGCGGAAGGCGCAAAGCTTGCGACCGGCAGCGATGGCAGTATGGGGAAGGGCGGCTTCTTCGTCGCGCCGACCGTCCTGCGCGACGTCAGCAACAGCATGGCGGTGGCCCGCGACGAGATCTTCGGACCTGTCGTCGCCGCGATCCCGTTCGATTCCGAGGAGGATGCGATCGCGCTCGCCAACGACAGCGATTTCGGTCTCGCCGGCGCGGTCTGGACGCGCGACGTCGCGCGCGCACATCGGGTCGCCGCGCAAGTCAGGGCCGGGACGTTCTGGATCAATTCCTATAAGACGATCAACGTCGCCTCGCCCTTCGGCGGCTTCGGCATGAGCGGCTACGGCCGTTCGAGCGGAGTCGAGGCGCTCTTCGAATACACCCAGGTCAAGAGTATCTGGGTCGAGACCGCGGCCGATCCAGCCGTGGGCTTCGGCTATGCGCCGGGCGTACGGGAGTGACGCCTCAACAACTCTAATCTCATCGTGGAACGGGGGCTTCGCATGAGCAACGTCACATCCGCATCGCCAACGGGAATCGAGGTAGGTTGGGCGGGCCTGCCCAAGGTCTTCGCCGGCGTCGGCGTCACTGTTTTGCTCGCCGAATTGATCGGTGCGGTCACGGTCCCGCTCGGCGGGACCTACAAGGTCGTGCTGTTGCCCTTGCTCTGGGCGCTGCTGATCGGCGCTGCCTGGGGTCTTGCGAGTCCGCGTCTTCCAGCGGCGGTGCGTTTTGACGTGCGCGCTCAGTCTCTCGCGGCTGCCGCGCTCCAGCCGGCCTTGCTTCTGTTCGTCGCCAAGCTCGGACTGCTTGTCGGCGGCTCGCTGCCGAAAATCCTGACCGCCGGGTGGGCGCTGGTGTTCCAGGAGTTCGGGCATTTTTTCGGCACGATGGTGTTCGGCCTGCCGGTTGCCCTGCTGCTCGGCATCAAGCGGGAGGCGATCGGCGCGACCTTTTCGGTCGGACGCGAGCCGAGCCTCGCCATCATCGGCGAAAAGTACGGGATGAACAGTGCTGAGGGCCGCGGCGTCCTCGCCGAGTACATGACCGGCACGATCTTCGGCGCCGTCTTCATCGCAATCTTCGCAGGCCTCATCACCGGCCTCGGCATCTTCGATCCGCTCGCCCTCGCCATGGGCGCCGGTGTCGGCTCAGGCAGCCTGATGGCTGCCGCCTCCGGCGCGATCGCCGCTCAACAGACCGCTGATGTCGCCAAGGATATCGCGGCCTTCGCCGCGGCGAGCAATCTGATCACGACGACCATTGGCACCTATTTCACGCTGTTTCTGTCGCTGCCCTTCACGGTCTGGGCTTATGGCGTGCTCGAGCCGATCCTCGGTCGCGGCCGCGCAACGATTTCGGAGGAGCCGATGTCGCCAGCCGTCGCCGGCGCGGTGCTTGCGCATCAGCCGACGGCAGATGTCTCGGCGATCGAACGCCTGTCGATCTGGGTTGTGAGCGCGCTCATCGCCCTGATCGGCAATTACATCGCCTACAAGGCCGTGCCGGACGCTTCGGTTCTCGCCGGCGCTGCGATCATCGTCGCAGCCGTCATGATCGGTCATCTGGTCTACCGGCTCACGAAGGGCTGGGTGCCGGCCGTGGTCTGGGTGTCCCTCGTCGCGATGGCCTTGACCAACCCTGCCACGCCCTTTGCTGCCGACATCGCGGCCATGACCGGCAAGATCAACTTTCTCGCGCTCGCGACGCCGCTCCTGGCATTTGCCGGCCTGTCCATCGCCAAAGACATGCCGGCATTCCGATCGCTCGGCTGGCGGATCGTCGTCGTGTCGCTGATGGCCAATGCCGGTACGTTCCTGGGCGCGACGATCATCGCCCAGTTCTTCATGCACAAGCCGGTCTGATTGCCCTAGCCGCCAGTGACGCTCATGTGCCTGGAGACGCTGGGACGGTTGTGGCGGCGGTCGATGATGAAATCGTGGCCCTTGGGCTTCAGCCCGATGGCGCGGTCGATCGCATCCGCAAGCAGCATATCGTCGTCCGATGCACGCAGAGGTTTGCGCAGATCGGAGGCATCCTCGTGGCCGAGGCAGGTGTGCAGCGTGCCGGTGCAGGTGATGCGCACCCGGTTGCAGGATTCGCAGAAATTATGGGTCATCGGCGTGATGAAGCCGAGCTTGCCGCCGGTCTCGGCAATGCTGACATAGCGCGCCGGGCCGCCGGTGCTTTCGGCGAGGTCCGTCAGCGTGAATTGCTGGGAAAGGCGCGCGCGCACCAGCGACAGCGGCAGGTACTGGTCGATCCGTCCCGCGCCGATCTCGCCCATCGGCATGACCTCGATCAGCGTCAGGCCCATGTTCTTGCCGTGGGCCCAGCGCATCAGCTCGGGGAGCTCGTCCTCGTTGAGGTTCTTCAGCGCCACCGCGTTGATCTTCACGGCGAGCCCGGCGGCGCGCGCGGCCTCGATGCCTTCCAGCACCTTGTCGATCTCGCCCCAGCGGGTGATCTCGCGAAACTTCCTGGGATCGAGCGTGTCGAGCGAGACGTTGATGCGGCGGACGCCGCAATCGGCGAGCTCCCGGGCATACTTTGCCAGCTGCGTGCCGTTGGTGGTCAGCGTCAGCTCGTTCAGGGCGCCGCTCGACAGATGGCGCGACAGCGAGCGCACCAGCGTCATCACGTTGCGGCGGACCAGCGGCTCGCCGCCGGTGAGCCGCAGCTTCCTCACGCCCTTGGCGATGAAGGCCGAGCAGAGCCGGTCGAGCTCCTCCAGCGTCAACAGGTCCGCCTTGGGCAGGAACGTCATGTCCTCCGACATGCAGTAGAAGCAGCGCAGGTCGCAGCGGTCCGTGACCGAGACACGCAAATAGCTGATGGTCCGCCCGAACGGATCGGTCATGGCGCTCGACAGCGCTGCGCGGGGATTCGCGGAAGATCCGTTCATACCAAATGCCTTGTCACTGACGGCAACGGGCGCACCTTTGCTCAACGGCGCTCTGGAAGCAATCTAAGCATCGCGGTGCCCGAGGACAATTGGGGGCGATAACGGAGGTCAGCGCTTGCCCGCGTTCGGATCGGGGAAGGGCGAGTCTCCGGCGGCCGGTTCGGCTGCTGCGGGCGCGGCTGCGGCCGGTTTCGGCTTCTTCGGCCGGTGCGGTTTCCTCACCGGCTTGGGCGGGGTGGCCGGCTGGAGTTCTGCAAACACCGGATTCGGATCGGTGGCGACCGAGGCCGGCGTGGTGAGATCGCCGGGGTTCTTGATGATGTTCACCGGGATGCTCGCCGGCTGATACTTGGGCAGCGCAAAGGCGACCGTGAACGGGGCATCGGGGGCGGGAACCGAGACCGAGCAGGGGGTCTTGCAGCCCGGGCCGAGCGAGGTCTTGGCGTCAGCCCCCGGAGGGCTGGATTCGAGCTGGACCTGGACCGTCGGCGGCGCCGACTTGAACATGTCCCAGGACATCGAGGAGCAGCCACCAAGACTTGTTGCCCCCAGGAGACTCGCTCCCGCTAACGCAATCGCGCTGACACGACGCATGACCATCCACTTCTACTGCGACGAACCGCCACATACCCCGGTGTGACCTTAGGTGCGTCGTCCGGGGCAGGCAACCGGCGGGATACGCATAGTTAATAGTTGGTTAACGCGGGTACCTTCAGGATTGTTGTGAAATTTCAGTTGCTTGCCGAGGCTCGCGCCGTCATCAGGCTGTGGGCTGCGGCCGGCAGGTCGCGCATGTGATGGATCAGCCGGTCCGGCTTCAGCTCGGCGATCGGCACGTCCGTATAGCCGAAGCTGACCCCGATCACGGGCACCCCGGCGCGCCGGGCCACGCCGACATCGGTTCCGGCATCGCCGACCATGATGCTGGCTTTGACCTCACCGCCGGCGCGGGCCACCGTTTCCCGGAAAATGGCCGGATCGGGCTTCTGGACGCCAAAGGTGTCGGCGCCGCAGATCGCCGCGAAGCGGCGGCTGAGGTCGAGCTGGTCCAGCAGGCGCTTGGACAGCCATTCCAGCTTGTTGGTGCAGACGGCCAGGCGATGGCCCTGCGCCGCAAAATGGTCGAGCGCGGTCTCCAGCCCCTCGAAAGGCCGGGATTCGACCGCGATATGCTCGGCGTAATAGGCGATGAAATCCGCCGTCATCCGGTCCATGTCCGAAGGCGTCACGGTGCGGCCCTCGGCCTCCAGGCCCCGCTCGATCAGCTTGCGGGCGCCGGCGCCGATCATGTTGCGGGCCGACTGCATCGGCACGGGCGGCAGGCCTTCGCGGTCGAGCACGTAATTCAGCGCGGTGATCAGGTCGGGCGCCGTATCCACAAGCGTGCCGTCGAGATCGAAGACGATGGTGTGAGGGGAGGTCATGGTCCAAGCGCTATCGGTCCGGCCGTGCCGGCGCAAGGGGCGATGCCATAAGATCAGCTTATAGGCCTGTTCCCGCGCGGAAAACGAGGCTACATAGGCCGCCGCAAGCGGCCACGATCGGCGGCGCATTCGTGACTTCAAAGGCGGGCGCAAACGTGAACATGGACCAGTTGAAACGGCAGGCGGCGGCGCGCGCTCTGGAAGAGGTGCGGGACGGCATGCAGCTCGGGCTCGGCACCGGCTCGACCGCCAAGCATTTCGTCGAGCTGCTCGGCGAGCGCGTGGCGGCCGGACTCAAGGTGATCGGCGTGCCGACCTCCGAGGCGACGCGCCTCGATGCGGAGCGCTGCGGCGTGCCGCTGACCACGCTCGACGAGATCGACCATCTCGACATCACCATCGATGGTGCCGACGAGATCGATCCCGAGCTCAACCTGATCAAGGGCGGTGGCGGTGCGCTGCTGCGCGAGAAGATCGTGGCGGCCGCATCGGATCGCATGATCGTGATTGCCGACGACACCAAATGGGTGCCGACGCTCGGCCGCTTTCCGCTGCCGATCGAGGTCATCCCGTTCGGGCTCGGGGCGACGCGCCGGGCGATCGAAACGGCATTTGCCGGCTGCGGCGTTTCCGGGCAAATGGCGGTCCGCAAGGCCAAGGGCGGGGCGGAGGACGGCCACGTTTTCGTCACCGACGGCGGCCACTGGATCCTCGATGCCCAGCTCGGACGTATTGTCGATCCGGCCGGCCTCGCCAAGGCGTTGAGCGTGATCCCCGGCGTGGTCGAGCATGGGTTGTTCATCGGCTTGGCCAGCTCGGCCGTTCTGGCGGGCGGCGAGGGAATTCGCGTGATTGAACGGCGAAAGCCGAAAGGAGACTAGGAATGAAGAGCGTGTTGAAATTCTTGCCGGCCGCGACCCTCGCTGTGGGACTGGCCCTCTCGGCCGCCCCGGCCGCGGCACAGCAGGCAGCCGCGCCCAAGCCCTCGCCGGCGGCGATCGCGTCGGCCAAGGAAATCCTGAGCATGAAGAACGCCACCGCGATGTACGCGAACGCGGTGCCCGGCATGGTCGAGAAGGTCAAGGCGACGCTGATCGGACAGAACCTCAACTACCAGAAGGACCTCAACGAGCTGGCGCCGGTCGTGGCGCAGCAGCTGGCCGGCCGCGAGAAGGAGATCGGCGAAGGCATGGCGCAGGCCTATGCCGCCCAGTTCAACGAGCAGGAGCTCAAGGACCTCGTCACCTTCTACAAGTCGCCGCTGGGCAAGAAGCTGATCGAAGCCGAGCCGCGCGCCATCGACCAGAGCATGAGGGTCATGAATTCGTGGGCGCAGAGTTTCTCCGAAACCATTGCGAGCGCGTTTCGCGCCGAGATGAAGAAGCGCGGCAAGGAAATGTGACGAGGACGCGGGGCAAGAAGGTCGGAGTGGACAATGGCTGAATTCGACGTCGACCTCTTCGTCATCGGCGGCGGCTCGGGCGGCGTGCGTGCCGCCCGCATCGCGGCCGGCCACGGCGCCCGCGTCATGATCGCGGAAGAGTACCGCATGGGCGGCACCTGCGTGATCCGCGGCTGCGTGCCGAAGAAGCTGCTCGTGATCGGCTCGCATGTCCGTCACGAGATCGAGGACGCCGCCGGCTTCGGCTGGACCATCCAGTCCATGAGCTTCGACTGGGCGACGCTGATCGCCAACAAGGACAAGGAGATCGCCCGGCTGGAGGCGGCCTACACGACGAATGTCGAAAAGTCCGGCGCGCAGATCGTCAAGAGCCGTGCGGTGATCGAGGACGCCCACACCGTCCGCCTGCTCGAGAACGACAGGAAGGTCACGGCGAAGTACATTCTGATCGCCACCGGCGGCGCGCCCAACCACGGCGCCTCGATCCCCGGCATCGAGCACGTGATCTCCTCCAACGAGGCGTTTCACCTCAAGCAGCTGCCGAAGCGGATCGTGATCCAGGGCGGCGGCTATATCGCGCTGGAATTCGCCGGCATCTTTGCTGGCTACGGTTCCGACGTCACCGTGATCTATCGCGGCGACAACATCTTGCGCGGCTTCGACGAGGACGTCCGCGCCCATGTCCGCAGCGAGATGGAGAAGCAGGGCATCACCATTCTCACCGGCTGCACGGTGGCGAAGGTCGATCGCCATGGCGAGGAATTCACCACCCATCTGTCGAACGGCTCGAGCGTGGCTTCCGACCAGGTGATGTTCGCGATCGGACGCCATCCGGCCGTCGCCAATCTCGGCCTGGAGAAGGCCGGCGTCGCCATCAATCCGAAGAACGGCGGCATCGCGGTCGACCATTTCTCCAAGAGCTCGGTCGACAGCATCTATGCGATCGGCGACGTCACCCATCGCCACAATCTGACGCCGGTCGCGATCCGCGAGGGTCATGCGTTCGCCGACACCGTGTTCGGCAAGCGCGAGGTGAGGGTGGATCATTCCTATATCCCGACTGCGGTGTTCTCGCAGCCGGAGGTCGGCACCGTCGGTCTGACCGAGACCGAAGCGCGCGCGCAGTTCAGCCACGTCGACATCTACAAGACGACGTTCCGTCCCATCAAGGCGACGATGTCCGGCCGCGACACCCGCGTGCTGATGAAGCTCGTCGTCGACGGCTCATCCGACCGCGTGCTCGGCTGCCACATCGTCGGTGACGCCGCCGCCGAGATCACCCAGGCGGTCGCGATCGCGGTGAAGATGAAGGCGACCAAGGCCGATTTCGACGCGACCATCGCGCTGCATCCGACCGCGGCCGAAGAGCTCGTCACCATGCGCACCCCGACCGCGCGCCACGTGCGCCAGGCGGCGGAGTAGGGGCTGTCACTGATAGCTGGCGGCTGCCGGACGCGCTCGGCCTGCATGGTTCGAGACGCCCGCTTTGGCGGGCTCCTCACCATGAGGGTCTAAAATCTCGCCGCAAAACGACCTCATCCTGAGGGCCCGCCGCAGGCGGGCGTCTCGAAGGGATGGCCGCAAGCGAGATGCCCGCCACGTCTTTCCTTTACGCGATCGCGGAGCAGGCCTTACCCGTACAGATATCCGACCGGCTTGCCTTCGGTGCGCAGAGGACGAATGTCCTTGTGCGTGATGATCTGACCGGCGAGGCCGTCGATCTCGTCGCGCTGCGTCGGGGTCCAGCTGCGAAGGTCGTTCATGCCTTTGAGCAGGCCGAGCCGGAGGACCTGGGTGTTCTCGCCGACGCCGACGAGGCTGATCGAGCTCTTGCCGGCCGTCACCACGTCGCCGGCAGAGAGTTCAAACGTCTCGCCGCACTTGTTCTTGAATTCGGCCGTGCCGCGGATGACGCGATAGATCACGACCTCGCCCTTGGCAAAGGAGGTGCCGTCCACCGCCGCCGACGTGCTCTTCGGCAGCAGCGACTGACCGGGCGGGTCGGTTGCGATGATGTGGCCGGTGACGAGATGCCCGCTCGGAATCTCGATGCCGATATCGCGCACATGGACCGGCATGGCCGATTTGACCGAACCATCGGTGAGCGGCTTGAACAGCGCGTCCAGCGCCAGCGGGTCCTGAAGCCAGAAGCCTGCATCGGCGGGACGATCATGCAGAGGATGGCTCCAGGCCACACGTGGCGTCTCGGCTTCGTTGATCTGGCTCGGACCGACGATGGTCGGGTTCGGAAAGGTGGTCGGATCGGTGATGAAGGCTTCGAGGAATTTGCCCGAATAGCCCATCGAGATCGGATCGGGCACCACCGTCTGCGGCGTCTTCAAATTCTCTTCGGTCGACAGTCCCGACCAGGTGTAGAAGAGCTGGCGGTGCACGATCGCGCTTTGCAGCATCACCGCGCCCGGGCCGACATTGTAGAAGCGTCCGTCGTAATCGAAGGTGAACGCGCCCGAGGTGACCAGCACCAGCTGAAACCCGCCGGGCGGAAGATGAAGATGGAAATCGGTGGGGCCGGTGTCCGGCAGGTAGATTGGAAGATTGGTCGCGACTTCGTGCAGCAGGAAGGTTTCGTTGTTGGCGTGAAAGCCCTCGTTGGCGCGATTGTAGAGTGCTTGCGGCCGGTAGGTCGCCTCAAACTTCGCATTCTTGTCGCGATCGATCGCGACGAAGTCCTGATCGTTCAGGCGAAGGGGCGTGCCATTCGGATGGGTGAGGCCGGTGAATTTGAGATCGCCCGCAGCATGCACGTTCATGGCATTCTCCGATCTGATCCGTTCGTCCCGGCTCCCCTGGTGGCGAGGGCGGGGACTTGGGGCCTGATGCTGCTTTGCGAATTTTGGGCCAGTTCGGTTGCGGAGCAGCAGGTCGTCTCCGTGGCTCGGGATAGCGAGGCCGGGTAGCAGAAAATCCAGTGGTTCCGCCGAAGGTTAGACCGCAGGTTGCGCGGGACTGCCTGACCGTCCTGCCGAACCTCGCGGCCGCGCCAACGTGACGTAAACTGTCTAATTTGTCGGCAAGCCCTGACGGCTGCGTGCAGGGAATGGCTGTTCCCGAGGCGCGCCCGCGGAACGCATTCGGTTCGGCGGGATTAGGCGTCCTAGATTGCTTTTTGAACCGAGACAGTAGCTCTCGTCCGGCGCTAACCCGGGAGTTTCCATGCAAGACGGCTACACAAGGCCGCAGGAGGCCGCTCGCTACATTGTGGAGATCTGCACCGAGCTGCGCGAGATTGCGCATACGGCCGGACTTTCATTCCTGGCTCACCTGCTCAGCATGGTGATCCTGCAAGCCGGAAGGCATTGCAGCAGCGAGGGACAGGAATTCCGCAAGACGTCCGAAGCCGCTCATTCAAACGACTGAAGCGCGCTCCGCTCGGGCTTGCCGGAGGGGCTGTCCGCCCACTTCGCCATTTCCATCGTTCGCGCATCGACACCTTCGCACCAGAAGCAGCTTGATTGTGTGGCGCCCTTCTCGGACAGGATGGGCACCAGGCCGTGGCCGCAGCCGGCGCAACAGGTGATATCGGTCATGCGTTTCTCCAAGACTCTGTACAGGACTCCGTACAAGACACGGCAAATTCCGGAATGCCGTTATCGTTCCCAAGGCTTGCGCGGAGGCTATGTCGGTGCAGAAGCGGTGCGTCCGGCCGGAGCGCTCGTCCCTGATATCGTCGACGTAGCAATCCATTGTGACACGGCTGCGATGTCGTTGCCGCTTTCACGGTAGGCGCGAAGCTGGAATTCCGCCGAGCTGCCACGTTCCACGATGGTGCGGCAATGCTCGATCTCGGACGTGCAATTCAGTGCATCCGCGTCCTCGGCGATGCCGTCGATCAGGCGGGAAAGCAGCTCCGAGATGGTGACCGGCCCGTCCTTCGAGGCAAAGATACAATCGGTGCCGTAGCGCTGGGCGCGCCATTTGTTCTCGACCGCGATCGCGCGCTCGACGACCGTGACCTCTTTCGACAGATGGGGCCGCCGATACAGACGCCGCGTCAGGCAGCGATAGAGCGAGGCAATGGCAACGGCGTCGTCGACGAAGGTGCAGGTGTCGGGCGCGCGAAGCTCGAGGGTCGGATGCTTCATGGAAGGGCGCATCGCCCACCAGATGTGACTCTCGTCAGGGATCACGCCGGAGCGCTGCAATGCGCCGACATACTCGTCGTAATCGTGCCTGCTCTCGAACAGTTCGGGCAGGCCGGTGCGCGGCAGCTCGGAATAGGCCGCCAGGCGGTAGCCCTTCAGGCCCGTCTTGTGCGAGTTCCAGAACGGGGAGGACGCCGACAGCGCGATGAACAGCGGCAGATGCGGCAGCATCGCCCGCATCACCGCCATGCGCTTCTCGGGATCGGGCAGCTGGACGTGCACATGCATGCCGCACATCATGTTGCGGTAGCCGATGCTGCGCAGATCCTCGATCATCTCCTCGTAGCGCGGCTTCGGGCTCGGTTGTGACATGCGCCAGACGGCGGTCGGATGCGTGCCGCAGGCCATGATCACGAAGCCGTACTGGGCGGCAACGTTCGCGACTTCGCGGCGGAGAAAGCGAAGCTCTTCGCGCGCGTCGTTGACGTCGACGTGAACGTTGGTGGCGACCTCGAGCTGGGATTGCAGCATCTCCCGCATGGCCTGGCCGCCGGTCGACCAGTTCGCCGACTCGAACAGCTCGTTGGGAGTCTGGATCGCGACCTCCAGGCTGCGCCGATCGGCGAGGAAGTATTCCTCCTCGATGCCGAATGAATATTCCGCCGCCTTGCCGCGACCACCGGCGGAGCGAATGACGAGGTGCTGCTTGTCGTCGGAGGAATCGAGGCGCAGCAGTTTCAAAACGTCCGAAGCAAATGTCATCGTGCCACCCGGCGAAGGCATTATCTGCCGGAAATAATCCTCCTGACGGGGGCGGGTTCCGCGTCGGACCCGCTGGAAATTGCGAGGTTGAACGGAACTATTTTCGCGCTTTCGGACGCGCGCGCGATCAGGGCGTGATTCGGCGGCACCTCCGTCCAGTCCGATTCCTTGTCGAACGGCTCGGACACGACAATGACCTGGCCGCCGGCCTTGCGGAAATAGAGCGTGTTGGCGGCATCGTTGACCGCAACGCGAAACGCATAGAGATCCCTGCCGTTGGCGATCGCGCTGGTGAAGCGCAGCCGCTCGCGAAGCTGGCCTTCGTTAACGAGACCGACGAGATTGCAGCACGGCTTGTGTTGCTCGAAGCGGGTCGTTGTCGAGGCCGGCGCCCATGATGGCGAGGAACACGGCTTCCGAGTCGGTCGTCCCCAATCGCGACGGATAATAGGCATCCGGAATCAGCGCCTCGACCTTGCGCCGCAGCCGGCTCCAGCTGCCGACGAATCCGTTGTGCATGAACATCCAGTGGCCGCAGGCAAAGGGATGACAATTCTGCCGCGTCACCGCCGTGCCGGTGGCGGCGCGCACATGGGCAAAGAAGAGGTGCGAGCGCAGATGGCGGCACAGGTAGCGCAAGTTTTCATCGGACCAGGCAGGGCGCGTTTCACGGTAGAGGCCGGGCTCCGGATGCTCGCCATACCAGCCGAGCCCGAACCCGTCGCCATTCGAGCCCGCGGTGGACTGGAGCGAGCGGATGCTTTGCGCGATCAGCGAATGCTCGGGCTCGGTGACGTAAGGTTCGAACGAGGTGGTCTCGCCCCGGTATGCGATCCAGCGGCACATGAGGTTTCCTTGGGGCTTCCTGTCAGGCGGACGATGCGTGCTGAGATGCACCAACACACCTGACCGGACGATGGTTCCGGGCATGGATGCCAGGAACAGAAGCGCCCTCAGACCGGAAGCGGGACCAGGCGTGCGGCCTCGCGATCGTGCGGGCTCTCGCTTGCCGCGAGGCCTTGCGCGACGCCGACACGGTCGGCCTCGGGGCGGTTCTGGCTCATCTTGCGCTTGCCCTCGAACCGCGCGACGGGAATGCGCACACCTACGATTCCGCGCAGCTGCGCGGCGATGAAATCGGCGGGGGCGTCATCGACAGCCCACGGTTTTGCGCGCGAGCCTTCGTGCCTGTTGGTCAGCCGCGTCACCGCGTCGAGCAGCCGCTCCGGCTCCTGGAAAAACTCCACCGGGCCATAGGCATGCACGGCGACGTAGTTCCAGGTCGGCACGACCTTTCCGGTCTCCTGCTTGGTCGCGTACCAGGACGGGGTCACATAGGCGTCGGGACCGCCGAAGATCGCAAGCGCATCGCCGATCGGCGGCAGCTTCCATTGCGGGTTGGCCTTCGCCACATGCCCGTACAGCACGCCATGCTCACCTTCGCTCTCGTCGAGGAAGAGCGGCAGGGGCGTGGCGACCGGACCGCCGGCTGTGGCCGTCACCAGGCTGGCGAGGCGGGCGCCGCGGATGGTTGCCCGGATGCTCTCGATGTCGTCGTCCCTGAAGGCGGGGGGAATGTACATGGCGTGTCTCCGTATCTGGTGCGGAGATAATCCGAAGCTGGTCTACGCGAAACTGCCAGTTTTCGACGATTTCATCAGTCCAGTTCATCGACGGCCTGGGCCAGAAGCTTGCAGCCGCGCTCGATCTGCGCGATCTCCAGCGCCGAATAGCCCATGACGAGGCCGATCGCCTTTCGCGGCCGGCGAGGGGCAGCGAACAGCGCGGAGACGGGATAGACGCCGACGCCCTTGGCGCGGGCCGCCTCGATCAACGCATCCTCACGCGCCTGCGGCAGGCCATCGAACCACGCCACCACGTGCAGGCCCGCGGCCGTGCCCTCGATCCGGACGCGATCTCCGAACCGGCGCCGCAGCGCATTGAGCAGTGCCTGCTGGCGCTCGGCGTTGCGCCGGCGCACGCGCCTGACATGGCTGTCGTAAGCGCCGCTTTCGAGCATCGCGGCGAGGGCGTGCTGCTCGGCCAGTGACGTGTGCCGGTCCATGATCTGCTTGGCGGCGGCGAACAGCGATCGCAGCCCCGTGGGCACGACCAGATATCCGATCCGCAAGGTCGGGGAGAGCGTCTTCGACACGGTGCCGAGGTAAATCACGTTGTCGCTGCCCTCCAGCGCATGTAGCGGCGGGATCGGTCTGGTGTCGTAGCGGTATTCGCTGTCGTAATCGTCCTCGATCACGCAGGCGTCGGCTTTCCTGGCCCAGGCGAGCAGCTGATGCCGGCGTCCGATCGGCATGACGCCGCCGAGCGGATATTGATGCGATGGCGTTACATAGGCGAGACGGGCCTCGACGCCGTCGAGCCGTTCCGTCTGAAGGCCGTCGGCGTCGACCGGGATCGGTACCGCGACGGCGCCGGTTGCCGAGAATGCGTACCGGGCCATCAGATAGCCGGGATCCTCCATCACGAAGCGGTCGCCGGCGTCGAGCAGCAGGCGCGCGCAGATGTCGAGGCCCTGCTGCGAGCCGTTCGCGACGACGATCTGATCGACGTCGCAGCGGATAGTGCGCGATCGCCACAGATAGGCCTGAAGCGCCGTCCGCAGCCGCAGCGCGCCGCAGGGGTCGTCATAGGCAAGCCGGTCGGGCTTGCGCGCCATCGCAGCCGTCACGGCCTTCTTCCATGCCAGCACCGGGAAGTCCGACGGCGAGAGCTCGCCGTAGCGGAAGTTCGCTATGAGCCCGCGTGGCGGTTCGGTCCAGCGCGGCGGGTCCTGCCGCAGCCGCTCGCCGAATGCCGACAGCCGCACCTTGCGCGCCGACGACCGGGATGCCGCGCGCGTGCGTCCGCGCGCGACCACGGCGCGGGCGACGCGCGGTCGTGCGCCATGGCGTGTCTCGATGAAACCTTCGGCCGCGAGCTGCTCGTAGGCGATGGTGACGGTCGAGCGCGCCACGCCCAACTCGCCGGCAAGCGCGCGCGAGGACGGCAGCAGCCCGTCCGCTCCGTACACAAGCGACATGATCTGATCCCGCAGCGCTTCATAGATCTGGCGCGCGCCCATGCGGCGGGCACTACGGCCGGGATTTGTCTTCATCTGGATCATCCAGCCTTCTCAGGAATGAGCGATCTCTCGTAGCCGTGATCAGTACGCAGTGAGGGCAACGTTGTATATCTTCATTCCCCGGGCGCAGCGTTCAACTTGTCCTGCCGGATTGAAACGAGCGTGGGGATCGGAGACCGCAATGGACGATCAAGCCAAGCTGGGCGCGCTCCAGCGCCATTGGGACGCTTCGGATGCGAATGATTTCGAGGCCGAGCACGACATCTATCGCGAGGACGCCGTGCTCGACTATCCGCAGTCGGGCGAGCGCATCCATGGCCGCCGGAACATTCAGGAGAGCCGTTTCGCGCAGCCGAATAGCAAGCGCTTCACGGTCCGGCGGATCATCGGCGGCGGCGATCTCTGGGTGAGCGAGTTCGTGCTGACATATGACGGCGTGCCGTCCTACGTCGTGAGCATCATGCAATTCCGCGACGGACTGGTGGCGCATGAAACGCAATATTTCGGCGACCGGTTCGATCCGTCACCCTCGCGCGCGCATCTCGTGGAGCGGGTGGGGTAAAAGGTGCGTTCCGTCATTGCGAGCGCAGCGAAGCAATCCAGAGGCTTTCCGCGGAGGGATTCTGGATTGCTTCGCTGCGCTCGCAATGACGACGTTGATGTAGTTGCGTGCCCAAACAAAGCTCTCGTGTCCCGGACGCAGCGCAGCGCTCCTTCATCGGTGCGCTGCAGAGCCGGGGCCCACGCAGCGGCGAATTCGTGGCTTCCTGGGTCCCGCCTCTGCGCCGTAACGCTGAAGGCGTTGCAGCGCGTCCGGGACACGAGATATGCGGCAAAACTGCTTAACCAAATCCGCCAACATGGAACCGATGCGGCGGCTGGTCGCAGTCGCCTCGCCTTGATTCCGACAGGCCCATCTTTATCTCTGAGCAGAACAAGAATCCGGGCCCCTCTGGCGAGGCCGCCGACGAATGTCGGCCAACCTCGCGATGTCGGATGACCTGTCCCGCGCGAATGCGATGGATCGGCCGATCGTCGGGCCTTCTCTGTTCCCTCCGACCCAATCGTCCCCATCGCAGCTCCGCGGCCATTTCGCAACGTTGAGGAGCATCGATGTCTGACGCCAAATACTCCAACCCGATCGAACTCGAGATTGCCGAACCGTCCAGCCTCAATGAGCAGGCTGCGGCGGCGCTGATCATCGCCGGCGCGCTTGTCGCGGTGGCGGACCGGCGCGTCTCGCCGGTCGAGCGCGATGAGGTGATCCGCTTTATCAAGGATCGCGGATTGGCGCCGCATATC
This sequence comes from Bradyrhizobium sp. cf659, assembly GCF_900113725.1. Taxonomy (NCBI): domain Bacteria; kingdom Pseudomonadati; phylum Pseudomonadota; class Alphaproteobacteria; order Hyphomicrobiales; family Nitrobacteraceae; genus Bradyrhizobium; species Bradyrhizobium sp. cf659. Next base: position 1,380,160 of record NZ_FOQJ01000001.1, on the reverse strand, counting down.
GGCGACGACCGATTGTTTGCGATGTTCGATGAGCTGGCGGAACGTTTGGAGGAGCCGGACTTTGCCAATGTCGTGATCGACACGCTGCGGCCGGTCTCGAACATGCCGCTCTCGTCCCATCTGATGGAGCTGTCGGAGCGCGTTGCGGCCGCGGACGAGGACGTGCATCCCCATGAGGTGCAGGCGATCAAGCTGCTGCGGCTGCTGACGCTGGTATTGCCGCGCGCCAAGCAGGTCGGACCGGGTGCGGCAGGCACCCTCCCAAAGGAGTGAGCATGAGCGCGGCATCGGACGAGCGTACGACCAGAACCGGGGGCGCCGCCGGCCAGTTGGCCGGCGGTGATCCGCGCCTCGACAAGCTCGTCCATCGCCTGCCGACTCGCATGGGCGACACCGTCACCTATCTGCTCAAGCCGTCCAGCCGCTGGGTGAGAATCCCCTCGGGCGCGCTGCTCGTCGTCGGCGGCGTGCTCTCCTTCCTGCCGGTGCTCGGCGTCTGGATGCTGCCGCTCGGCCTCGCGCTGCTTGCCGAGGACGTGCCGGCGCTGCGCTCCTCCCGGTCGAAGGTCTTCGACTGGATCGAGCGCCGCAAGCCGCACTGGCTCGAACCGTCCGCATCGAAAAATGATCAATCATGACTGAGTTCATCACCGCCGACGCGCTGAGCGCGCTGCTCCAGGTCGTTCTGATCGACCTCGTGCTCGCCGGCGACAACGCCGTCGTCATCGGCCTTGCCGCCGCCGGCCTGCCGGCCGGGCAGCGCCGGCGCGCCATCGTGGTCGGCATCGCCGCCGCCACGGCCTTGCGCATCGTCTTTGCCGGCATCGCGACCCAGCTCTTGCAGGTGATCGGCCTCCTGCTCGCCGGCGGCGTGCTGCTGCTCTGGGTGTGCTGGAAGATGTGGCGCGAATTGCGCGAGCAGGCCGCGCATCGCCGCGGGCTTGCGTTCAGCCATGGCGGCGGCGGAAGCGCGGCATCGGCGCCGCGAAAGACCTTCGGCCAGGCCGCCTTGCAGATCGTCGCCGCCGACGTCTCGATGTCGCTCGACAACGTGCTCGCGGTCGCGGGCGCGGCGCGCGAGCATCCCTACATCCTCGCCTTCGGCCTGCTGCTGTCGGTCGCGATGATGGGTGTCGCCGCCGATCTGCTCGGCCGCGTGCTCCAGAAGCAGCGCTGGATCGCCTATGTCGGCCTCGCCATCATCGTTTACGTCGCCTTCGAGATGATCTATCGCGGCTCGCTCGAGCTCGCGCCCGTCATCGCGAGTCTCTGAGGCGGCGTTTGCTGTCTGCAATCCGGAGTGATCAATGAGGTCTGAACCCAAAGCACCTTCGGCCGCGCCTTCGCCGCCGGAAATCGGCCCGTTCGCCCAGCTGATCTTTGGCTCACGCTGGCTGCAAGTGCCGCTCTATGTCGGCCTGATCGTCGCACAGGGCGTCTACGTGCTGCTGTTCCTCAAGGAGCTCTGGCACCTGGTCGCGCACTCCTTTGACGCCAGCGAGCAGCAGATCATGCTGGTCGTGCTCGGGCTGATCGACGTCGTCATGATCTCGAACCTGCTGGTGATGGTGATCGTCGGCGGCTACGAGACCTTCGTCTCCCGGCTGAACCTGAGCGGCCATCCCGACGAGCCGGAATGGCTCAGTCATGTCAACGCCAGCGTGCTCAAGATCAAGCTTGCGATGGCGATCATCGGCATCTCCTCGATCTCGCTGCTCCGGACCTTCATCGAGGCCGGAAATCTCGGCACCACGCGCAGCAACTTCACCGAGACCGGCGTGATGTGGCAGGTCTTGATCCACCTGACCTTCATCATCTCGGCGATCGGCATTGCCTGGGTCGATCGCCTCAGCGAGAGCGGCCACCGCAAGGTAGTGGCGCACGGCTGAACGCGGCGCAGCGGGTTTGACCGGAGCTGCCTCAGAGGTGCGGGCTCTCGTCCGCAAAATCACGGGCCTGCGCCAGCGTCCCGGATGGCATCTCGCCGAACGTCGTCTTGTAGAGCTTCGAGAATTCGCCCATGTGCCAGAAGCCGTTCGCGAGCGCCGCGGCCTTCACTGTCGTTCCGTTACCTGCGGTGATGAGCTGCACGCGGGTCGACCACAGCCGCTTCAGCCTGAGATAGTGATGCAGGCTGACGCCATGTACCGCCTGTGTCGCGCTCTGGAGCGTGCGGACAGAGACGCCGAGCGCATTTGCGAGGTCGCCGCTGTAGAGCGGGATGCCGCCGGACAGCGTGGCCGCCTCGTCAAGCCGTGCGACCAGCTTGCGATGCTTGTCGAACGATCCGCGCCTGAGGTCTTGCGCGTCGACGGGGGCAAGGGCGGCATCGAGGCCAGCGAGAAGCCTTTCCTGGATCGGCCGGTCGATGGCTTCGAATTGCCTGGGATCGTTGCAGCGCGAGGCCAGGCAGAACATGTCGAGAATGGCCGCGCGCACGCGCGCCATCGTGTCGGCGTCGAGACGCGTGAATTCGAGCCCGGTCTCGTAGTCCGCCCAGCCGCGATGGCGCATGTCGGAGTTGAAGCGCAGCATCAGATAGGTGTTGGGGTGATGCTCGACCGCCTCGGTGGCGACCTTGCCGCGCACGACACCGATCATCGAGTTGTCGATCTCGCGCCCGTTGGCCGTGGAATGACAGGCGAGCGGGATGACGAGGCCGACGCCGTGGTCGGTGCCGACATTGGCCTGGAGGCGCCGGGCGAAGGTCCGCTGGAGCACGAACAGACCATCCTGGAGCGGCAGGATGGCGCGGTGCAGCGAGAACTCGCGCGGCTCGAGCGGCGTGCTGACGCCGCCGCCCAGCACCTCGCTCGGTCGAAAGGACTCGAAATCGCTGTAGCGCTCGATGCTCAGGACTCGCGACGGCTTGAGCCAACGTACCGGCATCTCGGGATCCCAGTGACTTCAGGCGTTCGGCGTGTGCCGGCGCATCCTCGACCTCGCGGGCGCGACATCGGCCGGAAATGTTGCCGGAGCAACCTTGCTTCAGGCAAGTCCGCAAGACCACGGGGCGCGTGGTCGCATCCACGCTGCGCCGGCTTGGCGGCGGCGCCGCGATGTCACGACGTCTGCGGATAGGCCGCGTTCTCGCGCCGCTCGCGCTCGCCGAGCTCGCGCACCAACTCCTGGAGAAAGGACTCGGTGTAGGCGGGCAGGGTGCGCTCGGCGCGAACATAGATGCCGAGGTCGGACCAGACCGGGCTGCCGGCGTTGTCGAGCGGCAGGAAGACGAGCTGGCTATCGCGCGATAGCCGGCCGATGCCGAGCTGGGTCTGGAAGGCGACGCCGACGCCGCGTGCGGCGAGCTCGCGCATCAGGTCGATCGAATTGGCCTGGATCGCCGGCTCCGGCGTCTCGGAGAGCTGTGCGATCAGCGGCTGGAGCAGATGATAGATCGACAGCTCCGGCAGCGCATTGATGACGGGGAAGGCGAGGCATTGCTCCAGCGTCACCGTCTTGCGGCGCGCCAGCGGATGCTCGCGCGACACCACCGCGCCGAGACGAAACCGCTTCAGGGCGACCTGGCGCAGATCCGGCGGATGGCGGAGCGCCATGGCGATGCCGATGTCGGCCTCGCCGCGGCTCAGGGCCTCCAGCACGTCCGACGATCCCTTCACCTCGGCGGTGAAGCTGACGCGGCGGGCGCGGCTGCGATGCGAGGCGATCAGGTCCGGCAGCACCGATTCCGTCAGCGATTCGATGCAGGCGATGCTGACGGTGCCGCGCCAGGTGCCCGACAGGGACGCGACGTCCGAGCGGAAGCGGTCGAGGTCCTGGAGCACGTTCATGACATGCCGGGCCAGCATCTCGCCGACCGTCGTCAGCGTCAGCCCGCGCGCATTGCGCTCGAACAGGGGCGATCCAACCTCTTGCTCGAGCTTGAGAATCTGGCGGCTGACCGCCGAGGAGGCGACGTTCAGGACACGCGCCGCGGCCCGGATCGAGCCCGTGCGGCGGACGGCGTGGAAGTACTGGATGGCCGGTGAGTGAAATCGCATGGGTCCCCCGGCACGGACTATAGCCGTTGCCGAAACGGCATCAACATGTACGAAATTCTCTGCTTTTCGAGGGCGCTGGTCCCCCCTAGGTTCGCCGCCGGCTCGGCCAGGTCCCAATAAGGGCCGCCGGGCCTGCGCAACGACGCGCCAGGGGATTTCGGGGTGAACGAGAACATCGCTTGCGAACTGGAGCACGGGCCGGACACCCGTCTGGTCGATCGCCGCCGGGCGGCCGCCTATGTCGGCGTGACCGCCGGCCGTTTCGAGCAATTGGTGCGTGACAACGTCGTGCCGCCGCCGGTCATGGTGGACAACAAACGACGCTGGCCGATCGCATTGCTCGATGTCGCCAAGGACGCGGTGGTCAACAGCATGCCGTGCCTTCCTGAGGTCATGGCCGATGTCGCGACCGAGACGCGTCCCTGCGAGCGCGACCCGGCGCCGGCCTCGCACGAACTGCCCGACCAGGCGTGGTTCGAGCAGCGCGCGCGGTTCGTGCAGCGCGTCCGCCGCTCACTGCTTTCGGGCAACGAGATCCGTCTCTTGCGCGAGTTCAAGCTGCTCAAGCAGAACCAGATCAGCATGTTCGGCTATTACGGCAGTTTCGAAGCGCTGATGGTGCGCGGCTACATCGTCGAGATCGACCGCAAGCCGCCGTCGAGCCGTCCGCTGGTGACCTATCGCTTGACCGACCGCGGCGAGCAGGTGGTGTCGGCGCTCAAGGACGAGCCGTTGATCTGAGCGGCCGCGTCGCGCTGCCGGGACCGCGCCGACGTCCGAAGTCTATGCCGTTTGAAGCCCTTTGCGGCGGTTGGAGTTGTTCCAAAAGAAGCGGCTGGACCTGATCGCACATATCGCTATATTTTTTAGGATATAGCGGACTGCCGTTCCGGAGCCCTCGATGGAAATTAAAGTCAGATCGCTCACGACCTGCGAGGTGGCCGCCGACGGGGGCGCGATCTCGCTGGGTTTCGAGGACGCGGCCGGAAATCCAGCCACGGTCAACGTTTCGCTGAATCAGGCCGGAGCGTTGATCATGACCCTTCCGGGATTGCTGGAGGCAGCATTGAAGGCCCGCTACGGCGACCAGAGCCTGCGCTATGCCTATCCGCTGGCGTCCTGGGTGCTGGAACAATCGACCGACACGACCCAGCGCATCATCACGCTTCAGACCGAGGACGGCTTCAAGGTCCGTTTCTCGATCCCGAAGGCCGAGCAGAGCCTGCTCGGCGAAGCGCTGACGCAGCCCATGCCCGGCGTGGCGGTGCGGCCGAACTAGCCGCGCTCAGGACTTGCGGGATCGGCCGATATCGCTCTTGAGCGCCAACAGCTCCTTGTGCACAGCGCGTGCAGCGTCACGCTCGATCTTGCGGTAGCGAGCAACGAGCTTCGCGCCAAAAGGCGTCAGCATCGCGCCGCCGCCGTTCTTGCCGCCGGCCTGCGGCTCCACGGCGGCATGTCCGCAGATGCGGTTGATCTCGTCCACGAGATCCCAGGCGCGCTTGTACGACATGTCCATGGCGCGGCCGGCCGCCGAGATCGAGCCGTGCTCGCGGATCTGCTCCAATAGCTCGATCTTGCCGGGGCCGATCCGATCCTCGCCGTCGAGGTCGATGCGAAGGCTGAGCTGGGGAAGCGGTTTGGCGCTCGCGCGCGGCATGACGGGCATCTCTTGGACTTTGCTTGATAAGATTGCCACTCTTGCCTGCCGCGGACAAGGTGAGGGCGCCGTATCGCATCAGCGCACGGCGTGCATCTCCAGAAACGCCTTCACGCCGGTCACGGCGCCCGTTTCCGACGGCACGTAGCCGGGCAGGCTGGCGACAGCGGCACGAAAATCGGCGCTGCGCATGATGTCGAGGATGCGCTGCATCGGCTCGGTGTCGAGGAAAGCGCGCTTGCAGACGAAGAAATAATCCTCGGTCACGATGCGAATGAAATCGAGGCCGAAATGCCGGGCGGCCGCCTCGACGCCGAAGCTCGCATCCGCCATGCCGCTCGCGACATAGGCGGCGACCGCGGCGTGGGTGAACTCGATCTGCTGCGCGCCGTTGATGCGGCTTTCGTCGATGCGGTGTGCGGCCAGCAACTGGTCGAACAGCAGGCGCGTGCCGGAATCATGGTCGCGGTTGACGAAGCGGATTTTTGGCCTGGTCAGGTCCTCGATCGTTTCGATGCCAAGCGGATTGCCGCGCGCGACCATCAGCCCCATCTCGCGCGTGACGAAGCTGATGACGCGGTCCTCGCGCGGATCGAGCCATTCGCGCGCGGCCTTGATGCCTTGTGCCCGCAGCGCGCCGTGCGGCAGATGCAGGCCGGAGAGATCGCAGGCGCCCTGCGCCAGCGAGACCAGCGAATGCTGGTTGCTGACATAGCGCAGGTCGACGCCGATGCCGGGCTCGCGGTCGAGGAATTCGCGCAGCTTTGCCACCGCAAAGCCGTGGCTGGCGTGCACGCGGATCACCGATGGGCGTTGCTCGAGGAACGGCTTGATCTCGCTTGCGAGCTCTTGCGCGAGGTTTTCGAGCTGCGGTCCCAGCCGGGCCTGCATGCGTTCGCCCGCCCATACCAGCCGCTCACCGAATGGCGTGAGCCTGGAGCCCTTGCCGCGCTGGGTTTCGACCAGCGGCGTGCCGAAGAACTCCGACCATTGCTCGATCAGATTCCAGACGTGCCGGTAGGAGAGGTGCGCGTCGGCGGCCGCGCTCGTGATCTTCCCGGTCTTCCGGATTTCGTTGAGCACGCCGAGCATGACCACCGCCGTGCGCGGACTGCCCTCCTGGCGAAACCGCCAAACTGCCTCGATCTCGATCTGGAGCATGAAGCAACCTTATGAAGTTGAGTTCATATGATGGGTGGGCCATAGGCACACCATATCATATTTACTGCGGCAAATATCCTCCTAATCTGGCATACCAGAACGGGAGAAAATATGATGTCTGTTGCATATGACTTTGCACATTCGCCGGCGACTGAGTTCATGGCCCGGCCGCAGCATCTGCTCATCGATGGCCGCCGCGTCCCCGCAAGCTCCGGCCGCACCTTCAAATCGATCAATCCCGCGACCGGGCAGGTCATCGCCACCATCGCAGAAGGCGGCGAGGCCGATGTCGAGCATGCGGTGGCGGCGGCGCGCCGGGCGTTCGAAGGCCCGTGGCGCACGATGCGCGCCTCCGAGCGCGGCCAGATCCTGCTGCGCTGGGCCGATCTGCTCAAGGCAAACGCCGAAGAAATCATCGAGCTCGAGTCGATCGATGCCGGCAAGCCGATCTCCGCGACGCTGCGCCAGGACTTCCCGGCCGCCGTCGACACGCTGATCTACTACGCCGGGTGGGCCGACAAGATCAGCGGCGACGTCGTGCCCGTGCGTGACGATGCCCTGACCTACACCGTGCGCGAGCCGGTCGGCGTGGTCGCGGCCATCGTGCCGTGGAATTTCCCGCTGATGATTGGGATGTGGAAGCTGGCGCCGGCGCTGGCCTGTGGCTGCACGATCGTGATGAAGCCGGCCGAGCTGACCTCGCTGTCGGCGCTGCGCATCGCCGAGCTCGCGCTTCAGGCCGGCCTGCCGGCGGGCGTCTTCAACGTCGTCACGGGCCCCGGCCGCGTCGTCGGCGACGCACTGGTCAATCACCCTGACGTCGACAAGGTCACCTTCACCGGCTCGCCGGGCGTGGGTCGTGGAATCATGAAAGGCGCGGCCGGCAACTTCAAGCGCGTCTCGCTCGAGCTCGGCGGCAAATCGGCCAATGTCATCTTCGACGATGCCGATCTCGAGGCGGCCTCGAAAGCCGCGGCCTCCGGCATCTTCTTCAACGCCGGCCAGGTGTGCTCGGCCGGCTCCCGCGTGCTGGTGCAGGAGAGGGCCTATGACGAAGTCGTCGAGCGTCTTGCCGCACGCGCCAAGTCGCTGAAGATGGGCGATCCGCTCGATCGCAAGACCGCGCTCGGTCCTGTCATCTCCGAGAAGCAGATGAAGTCGATCCTCGACTATGTCGACATCGGCCGGCAGGAGGGGGCGAGCCTCGTCACCGGCGGGACGCGGGTCGGCGAGCGCGGCTACTTCATCAGCCCCGCGGTGTTCGCGAATGTCGAACACGAGATGCGGATCTCGCAGGAGGAAATCTTCGGCCCCGTCGTCAGCGTCATCAAGTTCAGGGATGAGGCCGATGCTTTGCGGATCGCCAACGGCACCGCCTACAGCCTCGCCGCCGGCGTCTGGAGCCGCGACATCGGCAAGCTCCAGCGTTTTGCCAAGCGGGCCCGCGCCGGCACGGTCTGGATGAATACTTATGGCTACACCGACGTGCGCCTGCCCTGGGGCGGCGAACGCGACTCCGGCCTCGGCCGCGAGCACGGCACCGCCGCGCTCGACAATTTCACCGAGCCGAAGGCGGTGTGGATGAACCTGGCCGTCTGATACCTCCCGAGCGGCCAAGCCTGGAGCCCGCCTGATCGTCCGGTCAGGCGGGCTCTCTTTTCGAGATCGATAAAATTGTCTGCATTCCGCTTATCGGCGGCAAACCCTGCGAACAAGAAGCACGGCGCCTTAAACCAGAGCTTTGGAACCGATGCGCATGCTGCCCGCAAAAGGGTGGGGCATCAGCATGTCTATTCTCAAGGAGATCGTCGCTGCGGTCGCGGGAGTCTACGCACTCCTGTTCGTCTGCGACGCATTGTTCGGGGTCGGCGAGGTGCGCTTCGACGACGCCTATTACCGCGCCAGCTTCTACGCGCCGCGGCCAAAGGAATTCCGCTTCGCCGGCGATACGCCGCCGGCAGTCCGCGTCAGCGATGCCTTCGCGCAGTTCGCGCCGGGCGAAGCCAAGCCGAACCGGCGCTACTCGTCGCTGACGACGATCATTCGCTAACGCCTCACTCGCCCTGGATCCATTCCGCCACGCCGCGCCACAACGTGTCGCGGTGCTCGGGGCGGAAGAAGCCGAAATGGCCGATCGCCTTGGCGCCGACGTCGGACGGCTTCACCGTCAGCACCTCCGGCTTGATCGCCGTGAACCCGCCGGCGAGCAGTTCGACCGCCGGGCGCGTCGCCCAGGGATCGTCGGAGAAGCACAGGGCGCGCAGCTCGCCCTTGAATTTGGCGAAGTTCTCCAGCGCGGGCAGTTTTGAATCGAAGAGATAGCGCGGGCTCGAGACCCAGTCGGCCCATTGCAGGAACACGCCCTTGGGCAAATCCTCGCCAATGCCGGCCCAGCCCGGGGCGTATCCGAGCGCGTGGGCGAGCGGCACGCCAATGAGGTTCATGAAGGCGAGGACGCGATATTTCTCCGGCGAGGTCATCAGCCGCCAGGTCGCCGCCTGCGAGGCGACGAACGCGGCGCGCGCGATGTCGCTGTTGTTCGCGATCAGCCCGAGCGCCTGGCCGCCGAAGGAGTGGCCGATATAGGCGAGCGGCAGGGTGTTGTAGCGCTCGCGCATCCAGCTCACCGCGGCGGTGACGTCGAGCGCGGCCCAGTCCGACATCGAGGCCTTGAAGCCGACCAGCGATTTCGGCTGGTTGTAGCCGACCATCGCCGGCAGCCGGGAGTCGCCGATGCCGCGATAGTCGTAGGTCAGCACCGCGCAGCCGCGATGGGCGAGATAGGAGGCAAAGCCGCGATAGATCTTTCGCGGGACAGCGGTGGCCGAGTTGATCAGGACGGCATTGCGCTTGGTGGCGCGCGGCAGGAACAGGGTGCCGGCCAGCGCATACCCGTCGGTCGCCGGGAAGCTGATCTCGTCGATGAAAACGTCGTCGCGCGCCGCGTCCATGGGCAGCCGGTGTCCTGCCAGTTTCCTTGCCGCTCCCAAGCAAATGCGAATTTGGCTTTCCCTGCAAGGGTTTGCAGTGCGAAATGGATTTACAACTGGCGGTCCTGTGCCAGCCTGTGTATAAGGCGGCCCTCGCAACCCACAGATCAGGTTGTGCTTTTTGCTTCACGGAGAGATTGCGATGTCCGAGCGGTGGACGCCCGAGTCCTGGCGCAGCAAGCCGGTGCTACAGGTGCCCGATTATCCCGACGCCAAGGCTTTGGCCGACGTCGAGGCGCAGCTTGCGACCTTTCCGCCGCTGGTGTTCGCGGGCGAGGCGCGCAACCTGAAGAAGGCCTTGGGGCGCGTTGCGGCGGGCGAAGCCTTCCTGCTCCAGGGCGGCGACTGCGCCGAGAGCTTTGCCGAGCACGGCGCCAACAACATCCGCGACTTCTTCCGCGTGCTGCTCCAGATGGCGGTGGTGCTGACCTATGCCGGCGCCGTGCCGGTGGTGAAGGTCGGCCGCATCGCGGGCCAGTTCGCCAAGCCGCGCTCCTCGCCGACCGAAAAGATCAACGGCGTCGAGCTGCCGAGCTATCGCGGCGACATCGTCAACGACATCGCCTTCACCAAGGAAGCGCGCGTGCCGGATCCGCAGCGCCAGCTGATGGCTTATCGCCAGTCGGCCGCGACGCTGAACCTGCTGCGCGCGTTTGCGACGGGCGGCTTTGCCAATCTCGGCAGCGTGCATCAATGGATGCTCGGCTTCCTCAAGGACTCGCCGCAGTCCCGCCGCTACAAGGAGCTGGCCGACCGCATCTCGGACGCGCTCAACTTCATGCGCGCCTGCGGCCTCGATCTCGAGAGCCATCCGGAGCTGCGCGCCACCGACTTCTACACCAGCCACGAAGCGCTGCTGCTCGGCTACGAGCAGGCCATGACCCGCGTCGATTCCACCACCGGGGACTGGTACGCGACATCAGGCCACATGATCTGGATCGGCGACCGCACCCGCCAGCTCGACCACGGCCATATCGAATATTTCCGCGGCATCAAGAACCCGATCGGGCTGAAGTGCGGCCCGTCGCTGAAGCCCGACGAATTGCTGAAGCTGATCGACGTGCTTAACCCCGACAACGAGCCCGGCCGGCTGACGCTGATCGGCCGCTTCGGCTCCGACAAGGTCGGCGAGCACCTGCCGAACATGATCCGCACCGTGAAGCGCGAGGGCAGGGTGGTGGTCTGGTCGTGCGATCCCATGCACGGCAACACCATCACCTCGACGTCGGGCTACAAGACGCGGCCGTTCGACCGCATCCTGTCCGAGGTGAAGTCGTTCTTCGCGATCCATGCCGCCGAAGGCACCCATGCCGGCGGCGTGCATCTGGAGATGACCGGCCAGGACGTCACCGAATGCCTCGGCGGCGCCCGCGCGATCACGGACGAGGATCTCAACGACCGCTATCACACGGTCTGCGATCCCCGCCTCAACGCCGAGCAATCCATCGACATGGCTTTCCTGGTCGCCGAGCTGCTCAAGCAGGAACGCGCCGGCAAAGTCAAGCCGATGCCGGTCGCCGCGGGGCTCTAAGACCTTGCTGCGGATCTGGAAGGCCACGATCAACTCCCGTAACGGTCTGGCCTTTGCACTTCGATCGGAGCAGGCAGTCCGCGAGGAGATCTTTGCGCTCCTGCTGTCGCTGCCGCTGGCCTGGTTCATCGGCGCGACCGCGATGCGCGCGGTCGAGCTGGTCTGTACTGTCGCGTTCGTGCTGGTGGTCGAGCTGCTCAACACCGCGGTGGAAAAGCTCGCCGACCGCCTGACGCTCGATCACGACAAGCAGATCGGGCAGGTCAAGGACATGGGCTCGGCGGCCGTCGGCGTCGCGCTGCTGATGGCCGGTGCGTTCTGGATCTTTGCCATCGTCGAGCGGTTGGGTTTCGTCTAAAGCGCTCATCGCGCTTCAGGTTGTCGTTTGAGCATGATCTTCTCGGAAAACCGCTCCACACTTTTCCGGATCATGCTCTAGCCATTGGATCGGACAGGGGCGGCCATGACCGTACGTCTCAACGCATTCGCGGTCACGCTGGCCCAGCTCAACCCGACCGTCGGCGACGTCGAGGGCAATGCCGCCAAGGCGCGGGCCGCGCGCGTGCGGGCAGCCGCCGATGGTGCCGATCTCGTGCTGTTTCCGGAATTGTTCATCGCAGGCTACCCGCCGGAAGACCTGGTGCAGAAGCCGGCCTTCCAGGCCGCCTGCCGGGCCGCGATCGAAAGCCTTGCGCGTGAGACCGCCGATGGCGGGCCGGCGATGCTTGTCGGCACGCCCTGGGTCGAGGACGGCAGGCTCTACAATGCCTGCGCGCTGCTCGAGGGCGGCTGCATCGCCGGCTTGCGCTTCAAGTGCAATCTGCCGAATTACGGCGTGTTCGACGAGAAGCGGCTGTTTGCGCGCGGGCCCGCCGCGGGGCCGATGACCGTGTGCGGCGTGCGCATCGGCGTGCCGATCTGCGAGGACATCTGGCTGGAGGAGTCCGAGGATTACGAGAACGTGGTCGAGACGCTGGCCGAGACCGGCGCCGAGATCATCCTGGTGCCGAACGGCTCGCCCTATGCCCGCGACAAGAACGACGTGCGCCTGTCGGTCGCGGTCGCGCGGGTGACCGAGAGCGGCCTGCCGCTGGTCTATCTCAACCAGGTCGGCGGCCAGGACGAGCTGGTGTTCGACGGCGCCTCGTTCGCGCTCAACGGCGATCTCTCGCTCGCGGCCCAATTGCCGGCGTTCGAGGAAAGCGTCACCACGTTGCGCTTCACTCGCAACGGCGACGATTGGCGCTGCGCCGGGCCGATCGCTGCGCAGACGGAAGGCGACCACGGCGACTACGCGGCCTGCGTGGTGGGCCTTCGCGACTACGTCGCCAAGAACGGCTTTCCCGGCGTGCTGCTCGGCATTTCCGGCGGCATCGATTCCGCGCTGTGTGCGGCGATCGCGGTCGACGCGCTCGGCGCCGACCAGGTGCATGGCGTGATGCTGCCCTATCGCTACACTGCGGCAAGCTCGATCGCGGACGCCGGCGAGCTCGCGGGCCATCTCGGCATCCGCTACGAGGTCCTGCCGATCGCGGAAGCCGTGACCGGCTTCGAGACCATTCTCTCAGGCATCTTCAAGAACCTGCCGCCAGATATCACCGAGGAAAACCTTCAGGCCCGTACCCGCGGCACGCTGCTGATGGCGATCTCCAACAAGACCGGTCTGATGGTGGTGACAACAGGCAACAAGTCGGAAATGTCGGTCGGCTACGCCACGCTCTATGGCGACATGAACGGCGGCTTCAACCCGATCAAGGACATCTACAAGACGCAGGTGTTCCGGTTGGCGGCGCTGCGCAACAGCTGGAAGCCTGAAGGCGCGCTCGGGCCCGCGGGTGAGGTCATTCCGCCTGATATTATCACGCGTCCGCCGACGGCGGAGCTGCGCGAGAACCAGACCGACCAGGATTCATTGCCGCCTTACGAGGTGCTCGATGCCATCCTCGAGCGCCTGGTCGAACGCGAGGAGCCGCTGGACCGGATCATCGCCGCCGGCTTCGACCGCGAGACGGTCACCCGCATCGACCATCTGCTCAACGTCGCCGAATACAAGCGCCGCCAGGCCGCACCCGGCGTGAAGGTGACGGCCAGGAATTTCGGCCGCGACCGCCGCTATCCCATCACCAACCGCTTTCGCGACAGGGGCGAGCCGCTGCCCGCCCCGGACGAGACGCTGGTCTCGCGCGGCAGCAAGGCGTCGATCGACGCGTTCGAAGGCTGAGCTCCAGCCTTGAGCGAGCGGGCCCTATGACGGGGTTGCGAAGAACAGCACCCGAAGCAAGTGCGTGTATTCGGATTCGAGCACCATGATCGACACAAATACCAATACCGCGATCGGCGGCAGCAGGATGGCATAGGCCAAGGCCAGTCGCTCCCAGGCCATGTGCATGAAGACGGCGACGATCAGGCCGGCCTTCAACACCATGAACAGCAGGATCAGCGACCACCTCAGATAGCCATGCAGGCCAAAGTAGTCGACGAGGTAGGAGCATGTGCTGAGGACGAACAACCAGCCCCAGACCACGAGGTAGAGCTTGATCGGGTGCTGTTGACCCTTGGTGTGAACGGCGCCTGTAACGACTGCGCCAGACGCAGGAGCGTGGAGCGTGCCTTCCATGTGTACCGTCGCGTTTGTCATGCGCCGACCTCACCAAAGGTAGAAGAATGCAAAGATGAACACCCACACGAGGTCGACGAAGTGCCAGTACAGCCCGGTGATCTCGACGATCTCGTAATAGCCCTTGCGGCTTGTGAAAAAGCCGCGTCTCTCGATATCGAAGTCTCCCCGCCAGACCTTTCGCGCGATCGCGATCAGGAAGATCACGCCGATCGTCACGTGGGTGCCGTGGAAACCCGTGATCATGAAAAAGCTTGAGCCAAACTGCGCCGCGCCCCATGGATTGCCCCAGGGTCGAACACCCTCCATGATCAACTTGGTCCATTCGAACGCCTGCATTCCGACGAATGTTGCGCCAAATGCCGCCGTGATCAGCATCAGGATTGCGGTTCTCACGCGATCCCTGCGGTAGCCGAAATTGACCGCCATCGCCATTGTTCCGCTGCTGCTGATCAGGACGAAGGTCATGATGGCGATCAGGATCAGGGGGATGTGTTTGCCCCCGATATTGAGGGCGAAGACTTCGCTGGGATTCGGCCACGGCACGGTCGTCGACATGCGCGCCGTCATGTAGGAGAGCAGGAAGCAACTGAAGATGAAGGTGTCGCTGAGGAGGAAGATCCACATCATGGCCTTGCCCCAGGACACGTTCTTGAAGGCGCGCTGATCGGATGCCCAGTCGGCGGCGATGCCACGCCAGCCTTCAAGCCGCGCAGTCGATTGGCCCGAATTTGTCAGCATGGTCTCAGCCATCTGGTCTCGCCTCCCTAGCTCAGCAATTGGCGGCAGATGTTGACGAAATCATCGGTCCAGCCCGTGAGAAGACCGAGCAGGACAAGCCAGACCAGCAGCAGGAAATGCCAGTAGATGGCGCACAGTTCCACGCTCAATCGCATCTCGGCGATCTCGGCGCCACGCCACATCTTGGCTGAGGTTCGGCCCAAGGCCACCAGACCGCCCGTCAGATGCAGCCCGTGCACCGCGGTCAACAGGTAGAAGAAGGAATTCGCCGGATTGGACGCCACGAAATATCCGGCGGCCCCGAGCCGCTGCCAGGCCAGCAGCTGTCCGGCGAGGAAGATCACGGCAGATGCTCCGCCAACGAGCAGACCGATCATGACGCTCTCGGTATCGTGTCGCCCGGCAGCCACGTACGACCATTGCAGCGCGACACTGCTCAGGACCAGGACGCCCGTGTTGACCCACAGCAGCCGCGGTACCGGCAGCGGCCGCCAGTCCACCACGCTCATGCGCATCGAATAGGCGCTGATGAACAGGACGAATAATGCGCTCGCGACGGCGAGAAACACGCCAAGTCCGACCTTCGCTGCCGGCCAGGTCATGCTATCGCCGCCGGGGAAGTCACCGACCGTGCCCTCCTCCAGCCAGGGCTTGGCCGTCAGCCGCTGCTGCGACAGCCACCATCCGGCGATCATCGCAAGCACAGCCAGGAACAGGATGATGGCGCTCACGAAGCAGCTCCCTGAACGAGCTGCGTCGCGCGTGGCGGCTGGTTCTGCGGGATGAAGTCCTCCGCGGCGCCAGGCACACTGTAGTCATAGGCCCAGCGGTACACGATCGGGAGCTCCTTGCCCCAGTTGCCGTGCCCTGGGGGCGTCTCCGGCGTCTGCCACTCCAGCGTCGTCGCCCGCCACGGATTGCCGCCCGAGGCCTCACCCTTGAACAGGCTCCAGACAAGATTGAACAGGAACACCATCTGGCTGAACCCGACGGTCAGGGCCACCACGGAGATGAAGGCGTTCAGTGAATGGGCCGAGGGCGGAATGAACGCCGCGTCGCCGAGTTCGAAATACCGGCGCGGAACCCCGAGCAGTCCAAGATAGTGCATGGGGAAGAAGATCAGGTAGGCGCCGAGGAAGGTGACCCAGAAGTGAAACTTGCCGAGGACGTCGTTCAGCATCCGTCCCGTGACCTTGGGGTACCAATGATAGATCGCGCCCAGCACGACCATGATCGGCGCCACGCCCATCACCATGTGGAAATGCGCGACCACGAACATGGTATCCGAGAGGGGCACGTCCACGACGACGTTGCCGAGGAAGAGGCCGGTGAGGCCGCCATTCACGAAGGTGATGATGAAGCCGAGGGCGAACAGCATCGGCACCCTGAGATGAATGTCGCCGCGCCACAGGGTCAGCACCCAGTTATAGACCTTGATCGCTGTGGGGATTGCAATGATGAGTGTCGTGGTGGCGAAGAAGTACCCGAATTGCGGGAACATGCCGCTCACATACATGTGGTGCGCCCATACGACGAAGCTGAGCGCACCAATCCCCACGATGGCCCAGACCATCATGCGGTAACCGAAGATGTTCTTGCGCGCATGCGTGCTGATCAGGTCGGAGACGATGCCGAAGGCGGGCAGGGCGACGATGTAGACCTCCGGGTGGCCGAAGAACCAGAACAGGTGCTGGAAGAGCAGCGGGCTGCCGCCGCCATATTTCGACAGCTGTCCCATCTCGACGAGGGAGGGCATGAAGAAGCTGGTTCCCAGCAGACGGTCGAGCAGCAGCATGACCGAGGCAACGAAGAGTGCAGGGAATGCCAGCAACGCCATGACGGTCGCCGTGAAAATGCCCCACACCGTCAGGGGCAGGCGCATCAACGTCATGCCGCGGGTGCGCGCCTGGAGCACCGTGACCACGTAGTTCAGCCCGCCCATGGTGAAGCCGATGATGAACAGGATCAGGGACGACATCATGAGAATGATGCCCCAATCCTGCCCGGGCGTTCCGGAGAGGATGGCTTGCGGCGGGTATAGCGTCCAGCCGGCGCCGGTGGGGCCGCCGGGCACGAAGAATGTCGAGGCCAGCACCAGGACTGCGAGCAGGTAGACCCAGTAGCTCAGCATGTTCACATAAGGGAAGACCATGTCCCGGGCGCCGACCATCAGCGGGATCAGGTAGTTGCCGAAGCCGCCCAGGAACAACGCGGTGAGCAGATAGATCACCATGATCATGCCGTGCATGGTGATGAACTGGAGGTACTGGTTGGCATCGATGAAAGAGAAGGTGCCGGGGAACCCCAGTTGCAGCCGCATCAGCCACGACAGCACCAGAGCCACCAGCCCGATGGCCGAGGCCGTCAGCGAATACTGAATGGCGATCACCTTGGCGTCCTGCGAGAAGACATACCGTGTCCACCAGCTCCTTGGATGATAGAGCTCGACCTCAGGTACTTCGGCAGGCGGGATGCCTGTGATCCCTTCATATGGAATATCGACCATAGAAACCTCCTCGGTCGTTTCCATCGGGGGCGAGGCGTTGGCCTCATGCACCCGATCCATCTTCGCGGCGGCAGCTTGCTACTTGCCACCGGATTGGTACGTCGCCTTCACGAGGGCCTTTGCCGGCGACAATTCGGCAAACGTCTTTTGTTGCTCCAGCCAAGCGTGATATTCACGCTCTTCGTCGATGATGACCTTGGCCCGCATCTGATAATGAGCAGCGCCACAAAGCTCCGCACATAGAACATCGAACGTTCCGGTTCGGATCGGCTTGATCCAGAAATAGGTGACCATGCCTGGGACCATGTCCATCTTGGCCCGGAATTCGGGCACGTAGAAATCGTGCAGGACATCAACCGAGCGGAGGAGAACCTTGACCGGCTTTCCCACTTGAAGGTGCAGGTCGCCGTTCTCGATCACGACGTCGTCCTGCGCGTGTGAGTCGTCGCGATTGAGCCCCATCGGATTGTCGGAAGCGATGTTGCGGACATCGGATGTGCCCAACTGCCCATCCTTGCCCGGAAGGCGGAAGCTCCATTGCCATTGCTGGCCCATGACCTCGAGCTCGGTGGCGTCCGCAGGCACCGTCACGAACTGATGCCAGACCACGAGGCCAGGCGCCAGCATGGCCGCGACGCCGACGCCGGTTCCGACGCTCAGCCACCATTCGAGCCTTTTGTTTTCCGGATTGTAGTCAGCCCGTCTTCCCTCTTTGTGGTGAAAGCGGAAGACGCAATAAGCCATGAAGGCGATGACCGCGACGAAAACAAAGCCCGTGATCCAGAACGTGATGTTGATGGTGTGGTCGATATAGACCCAGTTGGTGGCGATCGGCGTCCACCACCACGGGCTGTAGAGGTGAAAAAGCACCGAGCCGATCGCGACCAGAAGCAGTATCAATGCGACAGCCATCCTGATCCATCCTTGCCACCGAAGGCTGCGGATACGAATCCAGGGGCGGAGCTCGCGTCTGTCGCGATGGCTGACTTTTTCTAGGCTGGCATATGCTTCTATGCTGACATATGCGCCATCGCCGCGCCTCTTGCCTCGCCCCTTCAACCGGTCGCGATATCAAGAGAAAATTCGCGACCGCCGATCTCACCGGAGCTGGGGGCGTCTACGCTTCTAAAATGATCCCCCGCGAACCCGGCGTCAATAGCACGTCAACGCGCTTAGGTGGCGTGGGCGATCCATGTTGTCGTGCAGGCTGGCCATCGTCAGTCGCATTCTCGATGTGCATCGCACAAAATAGTGCGACGCATATTTCACCCAGCCGGGAGCGCTGGTCATTCCACATCGCGCGCGCTAAGATTGAGGTGCAGGTCGCGACGGGTTTCGTCCGGCTAAGCTCCTTCCTCGTTGAGCCTGGAACTGCCGTACTCGGCTCGATCGCGTCTCCCGCACATAAGGGCGGACACGCGTGGCCGGAAAGCGCGTGGTTCTCAGCCGCGACTTCAGAGGAGGGTGTGTCCATGGCCACTCTTTATT
Source organism: Bradyrhizobium sp. cf659 (assembly GCF_900113725.1). Taxonomy (NCBI): domain Bacteria; kingdom Pseudomonadati; phylum Pseudomonadota; class Alphaproteobacteria; order Hyphomicrobiales; family Nitrobacteraceae; genus Bradyrhizobium; species Bradyrhizobium sp. cf659. The sequence goes on along the minus strand of NZ_FOQJ01000001.1, from coordinate 1,361,465 downwards.
CCGACAAGATCGTAAAGCGCCACCTGTTCGGTGAGGCGGTCTCTTATCCCATTCGCAAGATCGGCTTGTCCGACTTGAGAGAGGTGCTGCGCCTGGGCTGGGAAGATTTCCAGGCGATGCCGAGTCACGCGATCGTCGTCTGTGTGATCTATCCTGTTCTCGGTCTCGTCCTGTTCAGGATGGTCCTCGGCTATTCGGTCCTGCCGCTGCTGTTTCCGCTGGCCGCCGGGTTTGCCTTGATCGGTCCCTTTGCCGCGATCGGCCTCTATGAACTCAGCCGTCGCCGTGAGCGCGGCGAGGAGGTCGATGCATGGGATGCGATCAAGGTGCTGCGCGCACCGTCCTTCGGCGCCATGCTCGAGCTCGGCGTGCTCCTGCTTGTCCTGTTCGGGGTCTGGATCGGCGTCGCGAACGCGATCTATGTCGCCATCTTCGGTCACGCGGCGGCTGCAACCATTCCCGACTTCGCAACCCGTGTGCTGACCACGCCGGAAGGATGGTCGCTCATCATCGTCGGTTGCGGTGTCGGCTTCCTGTTTGCGGTCGCGGCCCTATGCGTCAGCGTCGTATCGTTTCCGTTGATGCTCGATCGGCATGCGACGGCCATCGATGCGATCCGTACATCGCTGCAGGCGGTGGCCGCCAACCCGGTCGCGATGGCGGGGTGGGGGCTGATCGTCGCGGCGCTGCTCGTGATCGGCTCGCTGCCGTTCTTCGTCGGTCTCGCTGTCGTCCTCCCGGTGCTCGGTCATGCGACCTGGCACCTCTATCGGCGGGTGGTCGAGCCGAATCCGAATCCACCGGACGAGCCGTCGCCGCCCCCGAAGGGAAAGCGCTACGCAGCGGACTTTCCGGCCAATCTCTTCCCGTGGAGCCGCGAGGGAGAGCAGTAACAGTGAAACGGCTGTGCCCGGCGACCGCCTGCGCGAGGCACGACGGTTAGGGCCTACTTCTGCTGCTGCTGCGGCAGGAAGGTCGGGCCGACCGAGCGGATCGGCTTGTTCTCCGAACTCGTCGTCGGAGCCGTGCCGGTATCCGCCGGCGGTGTCGTGGCCGGCGCGGTGGCTGTCGTCGGCGCCTGAGGCGCACCCTTCTTGCCATTGGCGGCAGGCGTGCCCTTGTTGAGCCGCTGCTGCTGCATCTTCTTGGCGCTCTCCTCGGTGACGATGATGTCGCCTTGCTGCTCGGCCGCGGCCTTGTCGTCGGCCGACTTCAACGCGTCAGCCCAGGTCTGTCCCGCCGCCTTGCATGAGCAGGACGGGTTGAACTCGCTGCGGAATTTGAATGCGGTCGGCAGCGCCGTGTAGGGCTGGCCGCTGATGGAGACCGCGGAGTTCATGTCTTCGCCGGGATTGCGATGAGTATAGAGCACGGCTTCCGCGGCCGGGCACAGCGCCTTGCAGGTCTTCTCGTCGTCCGGGAAGCGCGCCGGCACGGTGGCAAACGAGACCGGGAAATAGGCGCCGTCGCAGGTGCGCACGCATACGGTGCGGTAGGTGCCGGATTGCGGGCCGAGATCGGAGGGCGGCACGGCTTGGGGATTGTTGGCGTTGTTGCCGCCGAACAGGTTGCTCAGGAAGTTGCCGCCGCCCTGCGACTGCACGGCGTTGGCATATTGCGGGCCGCAATTGTTCTGGGCGAGGGCCACCAGCACCGAGCGGCGCTGGCTGTCGCGCTCCGGGCTGAAGCCGCCGCCACCACGCAGGCGTTCGAGATTGCCGGTGATCTGGTCCAGATTGGCGCGCATCTGCTGGATCTGGGTGTTGTCCGGGCCGCACTGCGCCGACTGGCCGTTGAACAGCGAGAAGAAGCCGGAGGAATCGCAGCCCATGCGCTTGGCCTGCATGGTGACGCGGTCGAGCTCGGCCTGCTGCCTGGCCTGGGAATCCTGATAGCGGCGGATCTGGTCTTCGCGCGCGGGGTCACCGCCGCCGCCACGATCGAGCGCGGCGAGCTGGCCTTCCAATCGCACGCACATCGGATTGGGGCCGAGCCCGTTCTGGCCGGGCTGAGGCGGCGGTCCGGGCGGGCCGGCCTGCGCGAAGGCGCCGTTGGCAAGCATGACGGTGCTCAGGAGCACGGTGCAGGCAAGGATCGAGCGGGCACGGGAGAGAGTCAAAAATTCAGGCATATCCGCCATTCTAGCGAGGTCACGGCCCAATGTGACATGAGGGGCCGAAGCGCGCCCTCCCATAGCCGCTTCCTGCGGCATCGTCACGTCGTTTCAGGGGCCGAAGATTGGGCCTAAGGTCCGCCAGTTCCGAGCGAATTCAGCGCTGGCAGGTGATTGCGACATATTCGTCGCAATGGCCATGGGAGCAGTTTGCGCCGGTTTTGGGGACAGAGCCGGTAATTTCGTCGGGATCGACCCGGCGATAGGCCGAGGCCTGGGCAAAATCCCGTGACTGGCAATAGGTGCGCGCGACCTGCGCGCCGCACTTGTCACCCTTGGCCAGGCACTGGTCGATGCCGTAGCCGTCCGCCTGGTTGGCGATGATGAAGACGCGGGTCTCGGCGACTGCGCCGGACGCTGCGACGATGGAGGCACAGGAAATGAGCGCGAGTATGGATCGCATGAAAATACCGGGGCCGGGGGAACCGCCAGCATCTCGAATAAACTCAAAAGGTTAATGATGATGAACCATCATGGCGGGGCGGCCGTGCTTTGCGGAGATAGAACGGCATTTTCGCGGCTCTCTTGACGTGGGGCCGCCTCATAGCCCATATGTTCCCGCATGAACGGTCTCCTCGCCATTTGCACGATTTGCGAGATTACGAGCTAGCGATTCGCTGGCTGGAGCCGTCTTTTCTCAAAACCATTGAGAGCACTGGACGCCCGGCCAACAGCCGACGGGTATCCATATGGAATTGCGCCTCTACGATACGCTGACGAAGGAAAAGCGGCCGTTCGTGCCGCTCGATGCGAGCAACGTCCGCATGTATGTCTGCGGACCGACGGTCTATGACTTCGCCCATATCGGCAATGCCCGGCCGGTGATCGTGTTCGACGTGCTGTTTCGGCTGCTGCGCCATCTCTATGGCGAGGCGCACGTCAAATACGTCCGCAACATCACCGACGTCGACGACAAGATCAACGACCGCGCCGCGCGCGATTTTCCGGGCCTGCCGCTGAACGAGGCGATCCGCAAGGTCACCGAGCAGACGGGCAAGCAGTTTCACGCCGACGTCGATGCGCTCGGCGCGCTCAGGCCGAGTGTCGAGCCGCGCGCGACCGAGCATATCGGCGAGATGCGTGAGATCATCGAACGGCTCGTCGCCGGCGGCTTTGCCTATGTCGCCGAGGACCACGTGCTGTTCTCGCCGCAGGCGATGAACGCGGCCAATTCCACCCTGCCGCACTATGGCGCGCTGTCCAATCGTTCGCTGGACGAGATGATCGCGGGGGCACGCGTCGATGTCGCGCCCTACAAGCGGGACAACACCGACTTCGTGCTGTGGAAGCCGTCCAAGCCCGGCGAGCCGTCGTGGCCGTCGCCGGCCGGCATCGCTGCGCAGGGACGCCCAGGCTGGCACATCGAGTGCTCGGCGATGGCCTGGAAGCACCTCGGCGAGCACTTTGACATCCACGGTGGCGGCATCGATCTCGTGTTTCCGCATCACGAGAACGAGGTCGCCCAGACCTGCTGCGCCTTCCACCGGCCGCGCATGGCGAACTACTGGATGCACAACGGCTTCCTCCAGGTCGAAAGCGAGAAGATGTCGAAGAGCCTCGGCAACTTCATCACTATCCACGAGCTGCTGGCGGATTGGCCGGGCGAGGTGTTGCGCCTGAACATGCTGAAGACGCATTACCGTTCGCCGATCGACTGGACCATGAAATCGCTGGAGGAGAGCGCGAAGACGCTCGACGACTGGTATCGCGTCGCGGCCGACGTCGATCCCGGCCGGCCCGCCGCGTCCGTGGTCGAACCGCTGCTCGACGACCTCAACACCTCCCTGGCGATCGCGGCGCTGCATGGCCTGCGCAACAGCGACGTGAGCGCATTGGCGGGATCGCTGCGGCTGCTCGGCTTCCTCTCCGAAAGCGCCGCGCAGTGGGAAGATCGCAAGCAGCAGGCGAGCGGGGTCGATGCCGGGGAGGTCGAGCGCCTGATCTCGGAACGGACCGCAGCCCGTGGACGGAAAGACTTCAAAGAGTCCGACCGCATCCGCGATCAGCTCGCCGCGATGGGCGTTGCGATCAAGGACTCCAAGGAAGGGACGACCTGGGAGTTTTCGCGATGAAGCGGCCCGACACGCCTTTTCCGCGGCACTGGCTCTATTACATCGCGCTGAAGGTCCTGCTCCTCGCCGCCGCGGTGGCGCTGGCGCTCAAGCTCTATGGGATGTGGTGAAGACGATGGGACAGACTTTGCCAAAGCCGGGCTTGCGGCCCTTCCTGCCTGATGACGTGCCGGTGCTCGCCGCGATCTTCGCCGCGAGCATCGAGGAGCTGACCGGCGACGACTATAACGAGGCGCAGCAGCAGGCCTGGACGGAGGCTGCCGAAACCGAAGAGTTCGGCAAGCGGCTTGCCGCCGACCTGACGCTGATCGCGACGCTGGAGGGCTCGCCCGTGGGCTTCGCCTCGCTGCAAGGGGCCGACCATATCCGCATGCTCTATGTGCATCCGGCAGTCAGCGGGCAGGGCATCGCCACCATGCTGGTCGATGCGCTAGAGAAGCTTGCCGGCGGCCGCGGCGCGAAAAGCCTGTCGGTCGATGCCAGCGACACCGCGCAGGGCTTCTTCGCCAAGCGCGGCTATGTCGCCATGCAGCGCAACAGCATCACCGTCAACGACGAGTGGCTCGCCAACACCACCATGAAGAAGACGCTCGGAGCATCGCAATGAGCAAGGAGCGCCTCTATCTGTTCGACACCACGCTGCGCGACGGCGCGCAGACCAATGGCGTCGATTTCACGCTGACCGACAAGCAGATCATCGCGGCGATGCTGGACGAGCTCGGCATCGACTATGTCGAGGGTGGCTATCCCGGCGCCAATCCAACCGATACCGAGTTCTTCGGCAGCAAGCCGAAGTTCAATCACGCGCGGTTCACCGCCTTCGGCATGACGCGCCGGGCCGGGCGCTCGGTCTCCAACGATCCCGGCGTCGCCGGTCTGCTGGAAGCCAGGGCCGATGCGATCTGCTTCGTGGCAAAGTCCTCGGCCTATCAGGTGCGCGTCGCGCTGGAGACAACCAAGGAAGAAAACCTCGCTTCGATCCGCGACAGCGTCGCGGCGGCGAAGGCCGCCGGCCGCGAGGTGATGCTCGACTGCGAGCATTTCTTCGACGGCTACAAGGAGGACGCCAGCTTCGCGCTCGCCTGCGCGAAAGCCGCCTATGAGGCCGGCGCGCGCTGGGTGGTGCTGTGCGATACCAATGGAGGCACCATGCCGAACGAGATCGAGGCCATCGTCACCGAGGTGACCAAGCACATCCCCGGCGATCACGTCGGCATTCACGCCCATAACGACACCGAGCAGGCGGTGGCCAATTCGCTCGCCGCGGTGCGCGCCGGCGCGCGGCAGATCCAGGGCACGCTGAACGGCCTCGGCGAGCGCTGCGGCAACGCCAATCTCTGCTCGCTGATCCCGACGTTGAAACTGAAGAAGGAGTTTGCCGACGCCTTCGAGATCGGAGTCACGGCCGAGAAGCTGGCGACTCTCGTCAAGGTGTCGCGCACGCTTGACGATATGCTCAACCGCGTGCCGAACCGGCATGCGGCCTATGTCGGCGAGAGCGCCTTCGTCACCAAGACCGGCATTCACGCCTCCGCCGTGCTGAAGGATCCGCAGACCTACGAGCACGTCTTACCGGAACTGGTCGGCAATCACCGCAAGGTGCTGGTCTCGGACCAGGCCGGCCGCTCCAACGTCATCGCCGAGCTCGACCGCGCCGGCATCGCCTATGAAAAGAGCGATCCGAAGCTGACGCGTCTCGTCGAGGAGCTGAAGGAGCGCGAGGCGGCCGGCTACGCCTACGAATCCGCCAACGCCTCGTTCGATCTGCTGGCGCGCCGCACGCTCGGCAAGGTGCCGCAGTATTTCGAGGTCGAGCAGTTCGACGTCAATGTCGAGCAGCGCTACAACGCGCTCGGCGAGCGCGTCACGGTGGCGCTCGCGGTCGTCAAGGTCGACGTCGCCGGCGAGCATCTGATCTCGGCGGCCGAGGGCAACGGCCCCGTCAACGCACTCGACGTCGCCTTGCGAAAAGACCTCGGCAAGTACCAGAAATACATCGAGGGCCTGAAGCTGATCGACTACCGCGTGCGCATCCTCAATGGCGGCACCGGCGCGGTCACGCGCGTGCTGATCGAGAGCGAGGACGAGAACGGCGACAGCTGGACCACGGTCGGCGTGTCCCCGAACATCATCGACGCCTCGTTCCAGGCGCTGATGGATTCGGTGATCTACAAGCTCGTGAAATCGGGCGCGCCGGCGTAAGACCCGCTACGGCTGTCATACCCCGCGAAGGCGGGGTATCCAGTACGCCGCAGCTTCTCGGCAGTTCTCGGGCGTCTCGGAATACTGGATCGCCCGGTCAAGCCGGGCGATGACAGTTGGGGTGAGGAGGGCAGCACATGATCGACCACATCTCCGTCGGCGTCAGCGATCTCGATCGCTCCGCCACATTCTACGAGGCGACGCTCGCCGCCCTCGGCCTCACGCGTCTCGTCACGCGGCCGCGCACGGTCGGCTTCGGCAAGGCCTATCCTGAATTCTGGATCAATTTGCGCGAGGGCATGCCGCCCGTAGCCCCGGAGAGCGGCGTGCACATCTGCCTGCGGGCGAAGACGACGGCCGAGGTCGATGCGTTTCACGCCGCAGCGCTGTCCGCCGGCGGCGCATCCGACGGCGCGCCGGGCATCCGCCCGCACGATCGCGTGCGCTACTACGCGGCCTTCGTCGTCGATCCCGACGGCAACCGGATCGAGGCGGTGACGTTTCCTGCGGAGTAGGGCGTCAGAGCTTGCGCGCGACTTCCGGAGCGAGCTCTTTTTCCGCCTCGGCGAGCTTTGCCACGGCGGCCTTCAGCTTCGGCAGGATCTCCTCGACCCGATCGGCCTTGAGGATGTCGACCGAGAGGCCGGCACGGATGAACTCGGTCTGGCGCATGTGCGACAGCAGCGAGAACAGCGGCTCCCAGAAATTGTCGATATTGGCGAGCAGCACCGGCTTGGCGTGACGGCCGAGCTGCTTCCAGGTCAACTGCTCGACCAGCTCCTCCAGCGTGCCGACGCCGCCCGGCAGCGCCACGAAGGCGTCGGAGCGTTCGAACATCAGCCGCTTGCGCTCGTGCATGTCGGGGGTGACGATCATCTCCTGCACGCGCGTCAGCGCATTCTCGCGCATCCGCAGGAATTCGGGAATGATGCCGGTGACGGTGCCGCCGTTATCGAGGACTGAGGTTGCGACCGAGCCCATCAGGCCGAGCGAGCCGCCGCCATAGACCAAGCGAATGTTGTTCTCGGCGAGCGCCTTGCCGAACGCCTTGGCGCCTTCGGTGAAGCGGGGATTGGTTCCGGGGCCGGAGCCGCAATAGACACAGACGGTTTTGATCGTGCTCATTGGTGCCATGATGCATTGCAGCGAAGAGGCGTCAAGCCCAATCGGTGATTCGGACCTCCCGGAAATCTACCGGTAAATGGCGACAAACAATCAAAGATTCGCCATCTGGCGGGGTGCGCTCGCCCCCGGAAGCTTCTATATGACGAGCGAAAATCGTTAATCGCAGCGCGCCCGCATCCGGCGGGCTTTCAGGCTTCTTGATGGACCAACCTCATTCGCCGCCCGGCGCCGACGTGCCAGATCCCGCCGGCGGGCCGCTCGAGCGGGCCACCCTGATGGGCACGCTGGCGCATCTGTGGCCCTATATCTGGCCGGGCGACCGCTTCGACCTGAAGATGCGCGTGGTCTGGTCGATGGTGCTGCTGCTCGCCGCCAAGCTGATCACGCTGACGGTGCCGTTCAGCTTCAAATGGGCGACCGACGCGCTGACCGGCGCCAACACCGCGCCGGTGCTGCCCGACAATTGGCACCTCTGGGTGATCGCCTCGCCATTGCTGCTGACGGCCAGTTACGGCGCGACGCGCATCCTGATGGCGGTGCTGACGCAATGGCGCGACGGCCTCTTTGCGCGCGTCGCCATGCATGCGGTGCGCAAGCTCGCCACCATCACCTTCATTCACATGCACGAGCTGTCGCTGCGCTTCCACCTCGAGCGCAAGACCGGCGGCCTGACGCGCGTGCTCGAGCGCGGCCGCGAGGGCATCGAGGTCATCGTGCGCATGGTGATCCTCCAGCTGATCCCGACCATCGTCGAGGTTTCGCTGCTCCTGGCCGTGCTGCTCTGGCAGTTCGACTGGCGCTACGTGGTGGCGACGCTGATCACGGTCGCGGTCTACATGTACTACACCTACATCGCGACCGAGTGGCGGATCGGCATCCGCCGCAAGATGAACGATTCCGACACCGAGGCGAACACCAAGGCGATCGACTCGCTGCTCAACTACGAGACCGTGAAATATTTCGGCGCCGAGGCGCGCGAGGCGCAGCGCTACGACCGCTCGGTCGCGCGCTACGAGGAGTCGAGCGTCCAGGCCTATACGTCGCTCGCGGTGCTCAACACCGGCCAGGCCGTGATCTTCACGCTGGGGCTGACCGCGACCATGCTGATGTGCGCGATCGGCGTGCGCGACGGCACCAACACGGTCGGCGATTTCGTGCTGGTCAACGCCATGATGATCCAGCTCTACCAGCCCCTGAACTTCATGGGCATGGTCTATCGCGAGATCAAGCAGGCGATCATCGACATCGAGAAGATGTTTGGCGTGCTGGGACGCGAGGCCGAGATCAAGGACGCGCCCGATGCGCAGCCGCTGGTGGTCTCGGCCGGCAATCTGCGTTTCGAGGACGTGCGCTTCGCCTATGAGCCGGCGCGTCCGATCCTGAAGGGCATCAGCTTCGAGGTGCCGGCCGGCAAGACGGTCGCGATCGTCGGTCCGTCCGGCGCCGGCAAGTCGACTATCTCGCGGCTCCTGTTCCGCCTCTACGACATCTCCGGCGGCAGGATCCTGATCGACGGCCAGGATATCCGCGAGGTCACGCAGGCGAGCTTGCGCGCTTCCATCGGCATGGTGCCGCAGGACACCGTGCTGTTCAACGACACCATCCGCTACAACATCCGCTACGGCCGCTGGGACGCCAGCGACGCCGAGGTCGAGCAGGCGGCGCAGCTGGCGCAGATCGACAATTTCATCCGCATGGCGCCGAAGGGCTATGAGACCCAGGTCGGCGAGCGCGGCCTGAAACTGTCGGGCGGCGAGAAGCAGCGCGTCGCGATCGCGCGCACTGTCTTGAAGGCGCCGCCGATCCTGGTGCTGGACGAGGCGACCTCCGCGCTCGACACCCACACCGAGCACGAGATCCAGGGCGCGCTCGACCGCGTGGCGAAGAACCGCACCTCGCTGGTGATCGCGCACCGGCTCTCGACCATCGTCGGGGCCGACGAGATCATCGTGCTGGAGCAGGGCCGGATCGCCGAGCGTGGCACCCACGCAAAGCTGCTCGCGCAGGGCGGCCTCTATGCCAGCATGTGGAACAGGCAGCGCGAGGCGGAGGCCGCGCGCGAGAAGCTGGCCAAGATGGCCGATACCAGCGAGGCGCCCAACCGGGAGCCGCCGCCGGTCGAGGACGCCCTGACGACGCCTGCGGCTGCGGAGTGACCTTGTCTCCGGTCCCAACTCTGGCCTAAACAACTCCACCGCGCGGGACGACCTGCGCCATCAACCCTGAGCGGCAGATAGCGATGTCCATTCTCGATTCGATCCAGCGTCAGATCCCGCCGATCCACAAGGAGGGCTATCCCTTCATCGGCGGCTTTGCGGCGGCAAGCGTGATCCTGTTCTGGCTGTGGTCGCCGTTGGGGTGGATCGGCACCATCCTCACCGTGTGGTGCGCGCTGTTCTTCCGCGACCCCGTGCGGGTGACGCCGGTGCGCGAGGGGCTGGTGGTGTCGCCGGCCGACGGCCGCGTCTCGATGATCACCATGGCGCTGCCGCCGGCCGAGCTCGGGCTCGGCGACCGGCCGCTGCCGCGCATCTCGGTGTTCATGAGCGTGTTCAACTGCCACGTGAACCGCAGCCCGATCGCGGGCAGGGTGGACCGCATCGCCTACCGGCCCGGCCTCTTCATCAATGCCGAGCTCGACAAGGCGAGCGAGGACAACGAGCGCAACTCGCTGGTGATCACGACGCCCACGGCGCGCATCGGCGTGGTCCAGATCGCAGGCCTGATCGCCAAGCGCATCGTCTGCTTCGTCAGGGAGGGCCAGGCGATCGGCGCCGGCGAGCGGTTCGGCCTGATCCGCTTCGGCTCGCGCCTCGACGTCTATCTGCCTGTCGGCACCAAGGCGTTGGTGTCGGAAGGGCAGACCGCGATCGCCGGCGAGACGATTCTGGCCGATCTTGCCGGCGAGGACCCGAGCCGCGCCTACCGCGCCAATTAACCAATAAGTCGGTCCATGCGGGCCTTCCGCCGCAATGGCGGAGGGGGACGCGGCTTGCTATATCTCGCCTCAAGGTGAGGACGAGCCATGACGCCCTATGACTTCAAAGACCCCGATACGCGCCGCCGGCGGTTCCGCCCGATCCCGGTGCGGATGCTGGTGCCCAACGTCATCACGCTGCTGGCGATCTGCGCGGGCCTGACGTCGATCCGGCTGTCGATCGAGGGGCGGATGTCGCTCGCCGTCTACGCCATCGTATTCGCAGCCGCGCTGGACGGTATCGACGGCCGCATCGCGCGCATGATCAAGGGCCAGTCCAAGTTCGGGGCCGAGCTCGACAGCCTCGCCGACTTCGTCAATTTCGGCGTCGCGCCCGGACTGATGCTGTATTTCTGGCAGTTGCATGAGCTCGGCAATGCCGGCTGGATCGCCGCGATGGTGTTCGCGATCTCCGGCGGCCTGCGTCTTGCGCGCTTCAACGCCACCATGGACGATCCGAATAAGCCGGCCTTCGCCGCCAATTTCTTCACCGGCGTGCCGGCGCCCGCCGGCGCGATCACGGTTCTGCTGCCGATCTATGTGGCGTTCCTCGATCTCGGCCGCGCGCCCGCGGCGGTAACGGCGGCCTACACGCTCCTGATCGCCTTCCTGATGGTGTCGCGCCTGCCGGTGTTCTCCGGCAAGACCAAGCGCATGCGCGTGCCGCCGGAACTGGTGCTGCCGGCCTTCGTCGCGGTGATCGTCTTCATTGCTATCCTGATCGCCTATCCCTGGCACGTGCTGTCGATCGGCACGGTGCTGTATCTGCTCTGCCTGCCGCTGGGTTACAAATCCTATCGCGACCAGGCGCGCGCGATGGAAGCGACCGCACCGTCGGGAGGCGAGATCTCCTCGCCGCCTTCGGCGCCGACGCTGGCGAACCTGTCCGAGCCGCCGCACGACGACGACCGGCCCGGACGGCTGCACTAAAGCGCGATGAGATTTGGCTGAAACCTCATCGCGCTTTAGGTCGTTGTTTGAGCATGATCTTTTCGGAAAACCGCTGCGCACTTTTCCGGATCATGCACTGAGCGTTTTTCGCGGATATCTGCCATGAAGGCGCGCTGAGTTGGGTTGAGGCCCGATCTCGGCTATATCGCCCTGTGCCGGCGGCATCGCGTCAATCAGCCGCCAATCTGGGAGAGAACGCCGTGACTGATACCGCGACCGGGCCGCTGCCCGCTTCCGTCCTTGAAGCGCTGGGCCGCTATGACACGCCGACGATCTGCAATGCCATGGAGATCGTGGCGCCCGAGCGGCGGCTGATCGGCTACACCACCAAGCAACTGGTCTGTCCGTTCCCCGACCTGCCGCCGATCGTCGGTTATGCCCGCACGGTTGCGATCCGCTCGGTGCTGAAATCCTCGCTGCCTGCCGAAGAGCAGTCGAAGCGCCGCATCGAATATTACGAATATGTCGGCACCGGGCACGGGCCGCGCATCTCGGTGATCCAGGACATCGACGGTCCCGACGTCGGCTACGGCGCGTTCTGGGGCGAGGTGCAGAGCAACGTGCACAAGGCGCTCGGCTGCCTCGGCGTCATCACCGACGGATCGATCCGCGACATCCCGCAATGGGCCCCTGGCTTCCAGGCGCTGGCCGGCTCGATCGGCCCGTCGCATGCCTGGGTGCATGCCGAGAGCTTCGGCGGCGAAGTGCGCGTCGCCGGCATGACCGTGAAGTCCGATGATCTCATCCATGCCGATCAGCACGGCGCCATCGTGATCCCGCTCGACGTCGCCGCAAAGCTGCCGGAAGCCGCCGAGCTCTGCGGCCGCCGCGAGACCCCGATCCTGGAGATCGCCCGCAGCCCCGACTTCTCGCTGGAGAAGCTGAAGGCCGCGCTGAAGCGCTCGGCGGAGATTCACTGACGGGCTGACCAAACGACCTACGGCCGCGATGCCGGCCGTGGGTCGCCCTGTTCCATCAGGAACAGGGCAGCCTGATCCGGCTCGCCGAACATTGCGGCGGCACATCCGATCAGGGTGAAGCCGCCGGCAAGATCCCATAGCGTGATGCCTTCGGCATGGCCGGGGACGTGAAGCAGGCGTGCTGCGATCACGGCAAAGACGGCCTCGGCGAAGAGCACGATGCTGAACGCGGGCAGGGCGAGCTCCGGTTCGAACAGGTGGAGCACCAGTACCGCGGGAAGCGCGGTCAGAAGACCGAATAGCGTCACCATTGCGATGGCTCCCGCCATGAGCTTGCCGCCCCGCTTCAGAATATCAGCTGATCTATCGCCCCGGATGTGGCGCAGGGCCGCAGCCGAACGCCTCGCACGGTGAAGACGCGCTCAGCCTCGAGCTGGCGGGCCTGTCGCCCGGATGCGAGCCGTCATGGTTAGCGAAGTGTTGAGATTCCTGTCGGCGGCCGGCAAGTCCGGCGCGCGCGGCGCGCCTGCACCACGCTGTCCCGACTTAACCTTTACGCGGCTTTAAGGGCGGCGCTCTAGGGTTTCCGATGCGGTTCGGGGTTGGGCCGCGCCAGCGGCCAGGACGGCCGTTGTTGCGTACGCGTTTGGAGTATCCCATGGATATCATGACGGGCGTTGGGCTCACGGCGGGCATCATCGTCATCGCGGCGATGATCTTCATGGGCGGCGACCTCCACATGTTCATCTCCGAACATGCGATGATCATCATCTTCGGCGGCTCGATTTCCGCCACCATGATCCGCTTTCCGCTCAGCGCGCTCCTGCACGGCCTTCCGCTCGGCGCCAAGTTCGCCTTCACCATGAGCCGGCTGTCGGCGCACGACCTCGTCGACGAGCTCGCCCGCATCGCCGAGATCGCCCGCAAGCAGGGCCCGGTGGGTCTCGAAAAGGTCGAGACCGACGAGCCCTTCCTCGCCAAGGGCATCCGCTATGTCGCCGACGGTTACGACCTCGACTTCATCCGCGACAATCTCGAGCGCGACCGCGACAACTTCCTGATGCACCTCGACGAGGGCAGCAAGATCTATCGCGCCATCGGCGACTGCGCCCCGGCCTTCGGCATGATCGGCACCCTGATCGGCATGGTGCAGATGTTCGCGAACATGACCGACCCTTCCAAGCTCGGCCCGTTCATGGCGACCGCGCTGCTCGCAACGCTCTACGGCGCGCTCGTCGCGAACCTGTTCTGTCTGCCGATCGCGGACAAGCTGCACGGCAAGCTGCTGGATGAAGAGACCAACCGCACCCTGATCATCGACGGCATCCTGATGATCCGTGACTCCAAGAGCCCGACGCTGGTGCGCGAAATGCTGCTGGCCTATCTGCCGGAGAAGCACCGCCACGCCGAAGGCGAGCCGGTGCCGGCGTAACGCCGCCCGCCGGGACAGACAGACATGGCCAAGAAGAAGCGCGGCGATGCTCACGGGGGCGGTCACGGCTGGTTCGTGACCTTCGCCGATTTGATGGGCCTGATGATGAGCTTCTTCGTGATGCTCGTCGCATTCTCGACGCAGGACGCCAACAAGCTGAAGATCGTCGCCGGCTCGATGCGCGACGCCTTCGGCGTGCAGAGCGAGGCGCGCTACGCCGGCATCGTCGAGTCCGACGGCCTGCCGACGCGCCCGCGGCTGAAGAACGTCGACCATATCCAGCCCGAGGATGCCTCCAACACGCCGACCCCGGACCAGGAGGATCGCGACCGCACGTCGGGGGCGAAGATCAAGGTCGACCGCAATTTCGCGCTCGCCGCGGCCTCGCTGCGGCAGGCCTTGCAGGACATGCCGGAACTGACCGAGATGTCCAAGCACATCATGTTCGAGGAGACCAAGCAGGGTCTCAATCTCGAAATCGTCGACCAGGACGGCCGCTCGATGTTCGCCGACGGCTCCAAGGTGCCCTATGACCGCACCCGCCGCCTGGTCGAGAAGCTGGCGATTCCGCTCAAGGCCACGCCGCTCCGCGTTTCCATCGCCGGCCACACCGCGGCCGGCTTCGTTCCGTCCCGCAGCGACTACGGTGCCTTCGATCTGTCGGCCGACCGCGCCAATGCCGTGCGGCAGATCCTCGAGCGCGAGGGCCTGCCGGCCTCGCACATCTTCGCCGTCTCCGGCAAGGCGGACACCCAGCCGCTGTTTCCGGACGATCCTTCGCTTGCCGCCAACCGGCGCGTGACCATCACCCTGATGCGCGAAGACCCGCCGCTGCCGCCGAATTTGAAGCCGTAGGGCGTGATCCGGACCAAAGGGCCGCGCTGGCGCACTTGCGCTACCATCTTACCTGAGGCATGTCGTCGCGCTGGCGACGAGCGTGGCCGCGCCGTCACAGCATTCGGCTCCGCGCCTGCTAAGGTGGGGTGCCGATTGACAGGCGCGCCGGAAGCGTCAAAAGGCGCCGGATCAAATTCAGGGACGAAGCGTTTTCCATCTTCATGACGGCGAGCATCACACAGGCCGAGACCCAGGAAGGGCCGGTCACCTCAGGCTTTTGGGCGCTTACGCTCGGGAGCATCGGTGTCGTTTTCGGCGACATCGGCACCTCGCCGCTCTACGCATTCCACGAGGCGGTGCGGGGCGCGGCCCATGGTGAGCCGGTCACGCGGGTCATGGTGCTCGGCGTACTCTCGCTGATCCTGTGGGCGCTGCTGATCGTCGTCACCGCTAAATACGTCCTGCTGCTCTTGCGCGCGGACAACAACGGGGAGGGCGGCACGCTCTCGCTGATGGCGCTCGGCCAGCGTGCACTCGGGCGGCGAAGCTGGTTCCTGCTCGCGCTTGGCGTGGTCGGCGCCTCCATGTTCATTGGCGATTCCATGATCACGCCGGCGATCTCGGTGTTGTCGGCGGTCGAGGGTCTCAAGCTCGTGACCCCAGCGTTCGAGCACTATGTCGTGCCGCTCACCGTCCTCATCCTGGTGCTGCTGTTCGCGGTCCAGAGCAAGGGGACGGCGCTTGTGGCCTCGGCCTTCGGGCCGGTGATGGTGGTCTGGTTCACGTGTATTGCGGTGATGGGCGCCGTCCACATCGCCGACGATCCGTCGGTGCTGGCCGCGATCAATCCCTATTACGCGCTACAGTTCCTGCTGTCGCACGGCACGATTGGCCTCGTGACACTGGGCGCGGTGTTCCTGGCGGTGACCGGCGGAGAGGCGCTCTATGCCGATCTCGGCCATTTCGGCCGCAAGCCGATCCAGGCGGCCTGGATGTTCTTCGTGCTGCCCTCGCTACTGATCAACTATTTCGGGCAGGGCGCGCTGGTGCTGTCCGATCCGAGCGCGATCGAGCATTCCTTCTACCGCATGGTGCCCGAGCATCTGGTGCTGCCGCTGGTCGGGCTTGCGACCGCGGCGACCGTGATCGCGAGCCAGGCGGTGATCACCGGCGCCTATTCGCTGGTCTATCAGGCCGTGCAGCTCGGCCTGCTGCCGCGCTTCGAGGTGCGCTATACCTCCGAAACCCATGCCGGTCAGATCTATCTGCCGCGCGTCAATCGGCTGCTGCTGATCGGCGTGATGCTGCTGGTGCTGTTGTTCCACACCCCCAGCAATCTTGCTTCGGCCTACGGCATCGCGGTTTCCACCACCATGGTCGCCGACGGCATCATGGGCTTCGTGGTGATCTGGAAATTGTGGAACTGGCGCGCGGCGACCGCTGCGGCGGTGATCGTGCCCTTCGTCGTCGTGGACATGAGCTTCTTCAGCGCCAATCTGCTCAAGCTGCTCGAAGGCGCCTGGGTGCCGCTGCTGTTCGGCGCGGCCATGGCAGGGACGATCTGGACCTGGCGCAAGGGGACCGGCATTCTGCTCCAGAAGACCCGCCGGATCGAAGTGCCGCTGGACGATCTGATCCGGAGCCTCGAGAAGCGGCCGCCGCACATCGCCAAGGGCACTGCGGTGTTCCTGACCAGCGATCCTTCCTTCGTGCCGACCGCGCTGCTGCACAACCTCAAGCACAACAAGGTGCTGCACGAGCACAACGTGGTCCTGACCATCGAGACCGCGCATACGCCGCGGGTCGATCTGTCCGAACGCTTCCGCATGGAGAAGATCAGCGACAAGTTCTCCAAGGTCCGCCTGCGCTTCGGCTTCATGGAACAGCCGAACGTGCCCAAGGCGCTCGCGATCGCGCGCAAGCAGGGCTGGCAGTTCGACATCATGTCGACGTCGTTCTTCGTGTCGCGAAGGTCGCTGAAGGCCTCGGCGCAGTCGGGCATGCCGCTCTGGCAGGACCATCTCTTCATCGCGCTCAGCCGGTCCGCCAACGACGCCACCGACTATTTCCAGATTCCGACCGGAAGGGTGGTTGAAGTTGGCACGCAGGTCATTATTTGAACGCGGTTGGCGGACCTATGCAATATATGCATGGCGTGGGCCCAAAATCGGGCTAGGCTATGCCGGCAGCGCAGGACTATAAGCCCGCGCTCTTCCGCCGTTGTGCAGTGAAGCATTTTTAGAGGCCACTGGGCTCTCCCATGACAAGCGACGTAGCAGTTCCCGCCCCGGAAACGGCGGCGGCCAATGGCCATGGCGAGGCCCACACCACAGCCGGTTTCGGCGCGCTGACGCTCGGCAGCATCGGCGTGGTCTATGGCGACATCGGCACCAGCCCGCTCTACGCGTTCCGTGAGGCGGTGACGGCGGCCTCCTCGGGCACCGACGGGCTCGCCACGCCGGCGGCCGTGCTCGGCGTGCTCTCCCTGATCCTGTGGGCGCTCATCGTCGTGGTGACGCTCAAATACGTCGTGATCCTGCTCCGCGCCGACAACAACGGCGAGGGCGGCACGCTCGCGCTGATGGCGCTGGCCCAGCGCGCGGTCGGCACCCGCGGGGCGACCATCGTCCTGCTCGGCATCATCTCCGGCGCCCTGTTCTACGGCGACGCCGTCATCACCCCCGCGCTTTCGGTGCTGTCGGCGCTCGAAGGCATGAAGGACGTCACGCTGCGGTTCGAGCCCTACATCGTGCCGCTGACCGTGGTGATCCTGGTCTGCCTGTTCGCCGTGCAGTCGCGCGGCACCGCCCGCGTCGCCGCCTTTTTCGGCCCGATCATGTGCGTCTGGTTCGCGGTTATTGCGGTGGCGGCGATCCATCCGATCATCCAGCAGCCGCAGGTGCTGTTCGCGCTGAATCCGCTCTACGCCGTGTCCTTCATGCTCCACCACGGCATCATCGGCTTCGTGACGCTGGGCGCGGTGTTCCTGGCAGTCACGGGTGCGGAGGCGCTCTATGCCGACCTCGGCCATTTCGGCAAGCGGCCGATCCAGACCGCCTGGTTGTTCATCGTGCTGCCGTCGTTGGCGCTGAACTATCTGGGGCAGGGCGCGCTCGTCCTCGGCGATCCCGGGGCGATCGAGAGCCCGTTCTTCCAGTTGTTTCCGCAAGGCTGGATCCGCGGCGCCATGGTCGTGCTCGCCACCGCCGCCACCGTCATCGCCAGCCAGGCCGTCATCACCGGCGCCTATTCGCTGACGCGCCAGGCGATCCAGCTCGGGCTGCTGCCGCGCTTTGAAATTCGCCATACGTCTGAAGCCCATTCCGGCCAGATCTTCATCCCGCGCATCAACCAGCTCTTGCTGGTCGCGGTGGTGCTCCTGGTGCTGCTGTTCCGCTCCTCCAGCGCGCTGGCGTCCGCCTACGGCATCTCTGTCACCGGAACCATGGTGGTCACGGCGATGATGGGCTTTGTCGTGATCTGGAAGGTCTGGCGGTGGTCGCCGCTCGCGGCGGCCGCGCTGATCGCGCCCTTCCTGTTCCTCGACCTGACCTTCCTGGCCGCCAACCTGCTCAAGGTGTTCGAGGGCGGCTGGGTGCCGCTCGCGCTCGGCGCGCTCATGATCATCTTGATGTACACGTGGCGGCGCGGCAGCCGGCTGCTGTTCGAGAAGTCGCGCAAGCTCGAGTTCCCGCTCGCCGATCTCGTGGCAATGCTGGAGAAGCGGCCGCCGCAGCGGGTGCCCGGAACCGCCGTGTTCCTGACCTCGGACCCGCTCAGCGCCCCGACCGCGCTGATGCATAGTCTGAAACACTACAAAGTGCTGCACGAGAAGAACGTCATTCTCACCATCGAGACCGCGCAGACCCCGCGGATCGATCCGGCCGAGCGCGTCAGGCTGGAGCAGATCAGTCCGACCTTCTCCAAGGTGACGCTGAAGTTCGGCTTCATGGAATCGCCCAACGTGCCGAAGGCGCTGGCGATCGCCCGCAAGCTCGGTTGGCAGTTCGACATCATGTCGACCTCGTTCTTCCTGTCGCGCAGGGCGCTCAAGCCTGCCGCCCATTCCGGCATGCCGCGCTGGCAGGACCGGCTGTTCATCTCGCTCAGCCGCTCCGCCAACGACGCCACCGACTATTTCCAGATCCCTAGCGGCCGCGTGGTCGAGGTCGGAACGCAGGTGACGATCTAACGTCCGAGCTGGCGCACGTCCGTCTCCACCGCTGTCATCGCCCGCCTTGTGCGCACTTGCGCACTGGGGCGGGCGATCCAGTATTCCAGAGACGGCGAGGGAATACGGCGAGGCTGCGGCGTACTGGATTCCCCGCCTTCGCGGGGAATGACACCGAGCTAGCGGTGAGAGGTGAAGCGGGAGTTTCAGACATTCTGAACGCCGGACTTCAAGTCGCTGCGATTTAGCTTTAACTTGCGCCGCGCGGCCCAAGCCTTTGTCGCGCTTGATTTTCGCTGGCCGAGAGGCGAGGTTGCGCCCCGTCGGGATCACCCCGGCCTGAGGCTCGGACGTTGGAGGATGAAGTGGCAAACCAGGTGCAGGATCTGACCCCGGACGAGGTCTCCAAGGGTGTCGCGGAGGGCCGCTATCTCCTCGTCGACGTTCGCGAGCCGAACGAGGTCGAGGCCGAGGCCTATCCTTACGGCGTCGTGGTGCCGCTCTCGACCTTCGATCCCAAGGCGATCCCCGATCCCGCCGGCAAGGAGGTCGTGTTCGCCTGCCGCTCGGGCAAGCGCTCGGTGACGGCCTCGCTCGCGGCGCAGGCGGCGGGCCTGCCTTACGACAAGCATCTGGCCGGCGGCATGCTCGGCTGGAAGGCGGCGGGTCTTCCCAGCAAGGTCGGTGGCTGACCGCGCGATGACGACCAAGAGCTCGTCCCTGAACAAGGTCTTCGCCGACCTTCCCGTCACCATCTTCGAGGCGATGTCGCAGGCCGCCCGCGACAACGCCGCCATCAATCTCGGCCAGGGGTTCCCCGACGATCCAGGCCCGGAGGACATCCGCCGCGCCGCGGCCGACGCCTCGCTGAACGGCTACAACCAGTACCCGTCGATGATGGGCCTGCCGGAGCTGCGCCAGGCGATCGCGACCCATTACGGCCACTGGCACGGCCTCAAGCTCGATCCGATGAGCGAGGTGATGGTCACCTCCGGCGGCACCGAGGCGCTGACCTCGGCCATCCTCGCGGTGGTCCAGCCCGGCGACGAGGTGGTCTGCTTCCAGCCGGTGTATGATTCCTACCTGCCGATCATCCGCCAGGCCGGCGGCATTCCGCGGCTCGTGCGGCTCGAGCCGCCGCATTGGCGATTGAACGAGGACATGCTGAAAAGCGTCTTCAATTCAAAGTCCAAGGCGGTGCTCTTCAACAACCCCTTAAATCCCTCCGCAGTGGTCTATCCGCGCGAGGACCTCGAGCTGCTGGCGCGCTACTGCCAGGAGTTCGACGTCATCGCGATCTGCGACGAGGTCTGGGAGCACGTCACCTTCGACGAGCACAAGCACATCCCGCTGATCACCATCCCCGGCATGCGCGATCGCACCATCAAGGTCGGCTCGGCCGGCAAGATCTTCTCGCTGACCGGCTGGAAGATCGGCTTCGTCTGTGCCGCGCCGCCGCTGCTGCGGGTGGCGGCCAAGGTGCACCAGTTCCTGACCTTCACCACCGCGCCGAACCTGCAAGCGGCCGTCGCCTACGGCCTCGGCAAGTCCGACGACTACTTCCTGTCGATGCGCAAGGACCTGACCCGGAGCAGGGATCGCCTGACCAGGGGACTGGAGAGCCTCGGCTTCCCCGTGCTGAAGTCGCAAGGAACCTACTTCCTCACCGTCGACCTGTCGCCACTCGGACTCAACGAGAGCGACACCGAGTTCTGCTGGCGGATCGTTAGGGATTACAAGGTCGCGGCGATCCCGGTCTCGGCGTTCTACGAGCAGGATCCGGTGACCTCGGTGGTGCGCTTCTGCTTTGCCAAGAAGGACCAGACGCTGGACACCGCGCTGGAGCGGCTGTCGGACGCGGTGCGCGGACGCAAGAGGTAGACCTAGATGACGAACGTCAGCCGCTCGGGACTTGGCTTTGGTCTCGCGATCGCCGCAGCGCTGACGTTCCTCTCGCAAGGGGCGGGCGCCGAGGAGCGCGTCGTCAACTTCTACAACTGGTCGAACTACATGGCGCCGGACGTCCTTGAGGCCTTCACCAAGGAGACCGGCATCAAGGTGGTCTACGACA
Organism: Bradyrhizobium sp. cf659; assembly: GCF_900113725.1. Lineage (NCBI taxonomy): Bacteria > Pseudomonadati > Pseudomonadota > Alphaproteobacteria > Hyphomicrobiales > Nitrobacteraceae > Bradyrhizobium > Bradyrhizobium sp. cf659. The sequence continues at coordinate 1,340,534 of NZ_FOQJ01000001.1, read as the reverse complement.
CCTTCGACGCCAACGAGACGCTGGAGACGCGCCTGATGGCCGGCAAGTCCGGCTATGACGTGGTGGTGCCCACGGCCTATTTCCTGCAGCGCCAGATCAAGGCGAACATCTTCCAGAAGCTCGACAAGTCGAAGCTGCCGAACCTTAGCCATGCCTGGCCCGTGGTGACGCAACGTCTCGGCATCTACGATCCCGGCAACGTCTATGCCGCCAACTACATGTGGGGCACGACGGGCATCGGCTACAACGTCGCCAAGGTGAAGCAGATCCTCGGCGCCGACGCCAAGATCGACAGCTGGGACATCGTCTTCAAGCCGGAGAACCTTGCCAAGTTCAGAGATTGCGGCGTGCACATGCTCGACTCCGCCGACGACATCTTTCCGGCGGCGCTGAACTATCTCGGCCTCGATCCGAACTCGACCAAGCAGGCCGACCTCGAGAAGGCCGCTGACGTGGTCGCAAAAGTCCGCCCGTCCGTGCGCAAGTTTCACTCCTCCGAATACCTCAGCGCGCTCGCGACCGGCGAGATCTGCTTCGTGGTCGGCTGGTCCGGCGACATCATGCAGGCCCGCGCCCGCGCGGCGGAAGCCAAGAAAGACAATAGCAGCGGCATCGAGATCGGCTACACGATCCCGAAGGAGGGCGCGCAGATGTTCTTCGACAATCTCGCGATCCCCGCGGACGCGAAGAATGTCAAAGAGGCCTACGAGCTGATCAACTATCTCTATCGTCCGGATGTCGCCGCCAAGAACTCGGACTTCCTGTCCTACGCCAACGGCAACCTCGCCAGCCAGAAGCTGGTCGACCCGAAGATTCTGAGCGACAAGAACATCTATCCTGATGAGGCGACGCTCGCAAAACTGTTCGTCATCACGGCGCGTGAGCCGACCACCCAGCGCATCATCAATAGGCTCTGGACGAAGGTGAAGACGGGGCGGTAGACGGGCTGAGACGGAGCAGACGCTCCTCTTGCTCGGTCGTCATGCCCGGGATTGTCCCGGGCATCCACGTCTTTCCTGCCGCGTGGTGATGCGTGGATGGCCGGGACGTAGGCGAGCGGAAGCGACGCCGTCCTTCGGACGGGCTATGCCCGGCCATGACGGAGAGAGTTCTGTCCGCTACCGCCACCGCCGGTGCAGCCAAAGCCACTGCTCGGGATGCTCGCGCACCCAGCCTTCCACCACGTTGGTGATCGCCTGGGTCGTGCCCTGGATGTCGATCTTGCCGTCGGCATCGCGCACCGGCTGGACCTCCTCCGTCAGCTCCGCGGCGAAGCGGCCGCCGGGCTTGCGGATGATGCGGACGCCGTGGATCGGGCATTCGACCTGGCGCAAGAGGCGCGCCAGCATCGGGTTGGCGCGGGTCTTGCGGCCGAAGAAGGTGACCTCGACGCCGCCGGTCAGGTATTGGTCGACCAGCATGGCGACGTGCTTGCCGTCCTTGAGCGCCTGCGCGAGCCGCAGCGGCGCATCGCGGCCCGCCGGGATCAGCGTGCCCATGTTGACCTGACGCATCTCCTGGATGATGCGGTCGGCGGAGGCGATGTTCGGTCGGCGATAGAGGATCGCGGCGTCCAGCCCATGCGCGACGGCGGCGAGCGCCGGCAATTCCCAGTTGGCCAGATGGGCGGCGAAGATCAGCGCCGGCTTGCCGTCGTCGCGGATGTCGTCGAACCGTTCGATGCTGCTTTCGGGCAGTTCGATCCGGCTGCTCTCGGGATGGGCGCGGTCGTAGTCCCAGACATGGTCCATATGGGCGAATTCGGCGCCGACGCGCCCGAGATTGTCCCACACCCCCATCAGGATGTTTTCGATCTCCTCGGGCGACTTCTCGGGAAACGCTGCGGTGAGGTTGGCGCGGCCGATGCGGTGCTCGCGCAGGCGCGGGCCGATCAGCTTCGTCACGCGCGCGAAGAAATCCGAGGTCTTGACCGGATCGAAATAGCGCGTGGTGCGCAGCATGCCGACCGTGGCGGCGCCGATCAGCCCGCCGCCGATCGATTTGGCAGCCTCCCGCGCGCGGGCCTTGATGCTCGCAGGAAGCAGCGCCATGCGTCCGGTCAGGCCGGTTCGCGGGTCAGGATCAGCGAGGCGTTCTGGCCGCCGAAGCCGAACGAGTTCGACATCACCGCAGTGACGCGGGCGTCGCGCGCCTTGTTGCCGACGACGTCGAACAGGATCGTGGGATCCGGGGTCTCGTAGTTGATCGTCGGCGGGATGCGCTGATGCTCGAGGGTGAGCAGCGAGAAGATCGCTTCCACGGCGCCGGCGGCCGAGATGGTGTGGCCGACCATCGACTTGTTGGAGGTGACCGGGATCTTCGAGACGAGCTCGCCGAACACGGCCGATGTCGTATTGAACTCCATCTTGTCGTTCTCGGGCGTCGCGGTGCCGTGCGCGTTGATGTGGTCGATCTGGCCCGGCTCCATGCCGGCGTCAGCCAGCGTCTTGTTCATGCAGCCGATGATCGGCTTGCCGTCGGGCGAGGAACGGGTGCGATGGAATGAATCGGTGAGCTCGCCGCAGCCGGCGATCACGCCGAGGATCTTTGCACCGCGCGCAGTCGCCGCTTCATAGCTTTCCAGCACCAGCGCGCCGGCGCCTTCGGCCATGACGAAGCCGTCGCGGTTCTTGGAGAAGGGGCGGGAAGCCGCCTGCGGCGGATCGTTCTGGGTCGACAGCGCCGAGAGCAGCGAGAAGCGCACCAGCGCTTCCGGGTTCACCGTACCGTCGGTTGCGACGCACAGCGCGGCATCGGTCTCGCCGCGGCGGATCGCCTCGACGCCGAGCTGGATCGAGGTCGCGCCCGAGGCGCAGGCCGTCGACAGCGAGATCGGCGAGCCCTTGGTGCCGAAAGTCTCGGCGAGATACGCGGCGACCGAGCCGAACATGAAGCGGTGATGATAGGCGCTGTACTTGCCGCCGCCGGAGATGCGCAGCAGATCGTCATAGGTGAAATCGGGCCTGCCGACGGCGCGGCCAAGCTCGCGGCGCTGCGGCCATTCGACCTCGACCGGCGCGACCGCAAGGAAGAGGGGACCCGGGAAATCGGCCCTGGCACCGATGCCGGCCTGCTCGAGCGCTTCCTGCGTCACCAGTTCGGCCATCCGCTCCGACAGGCCGGTGGAGGAGAACGGATCGACGCTGACGAAATCGACCGTGCCGGCCATCGTCGTCTTCAGGCCGTCGACCGGAAAGCGCGTGATGGTGCGGATGCCGGATTCGCCGGCGACGAGCTTCGCCCAATTGTCCGCCTTGCCGGCGCCGAGCGAGGTCATGATGCCCATGCCGGTGACGACGACGACGGGACGCCCGAATTTGTCGCGTGGTGCAGTCATGTCGATCCCCCGCTGGAGCTAGCTCACGGCCTCGACCAGCGCCATGCCTTCGCCGCGCCAGTGTCCAGCCCCCACCACGACAATCTGGGTGGGCGTCCCCTGCATTTCAATCTCGGTCCCCGTGGAATCGTTCGGCGGGAACAGCGCGCCGCGCGAGATCGACAGCGCGGCAAGCGCGATTCCGAGCGGGAATTGCGTCTCCATGGTGTGGCCGAACATCGTACCGGTCGAGCGCACCGGGAAGTCGGCGTGGCCCTTCAGGAAGCCGCGCTCCTCGGATGTCGCGGGCTCTGCGCCGGTCGCGCCCGTGATGATCGCGCCCTTGCCATCGCGCTTCGGCAGCTTGGCCCAAAGCTTCTCCAGCGTCGCAGCCATGTCGCCGGGCTGCTTGCGCCGGGCGAGATCGGCCACCACGCTCGACAGTTTTGCGAACGGCTTGGCGCCGCGGGCTTCTGCGTGCGCGCGCGACTCCAGCACCAGGAAGGCACCGGCCGAGCCGAGCGCGAAGCCGGCGTGGTCCTTGCGCGCCCAGACGGGCGCGAATTTGTCCTTCAGGTTGAAGTCGCCGAATTCGTAGAGGACCATGAGGTCCTTGCGCTCGCCATTGTGCGAGCCGCCGACGAGGGCAATGTCGCTCTCGCCCGAGGCGATTCGCGCAAGCGCGATGCGGGCGGCATCGGCGCCGGCAACCTCTTCGCCCATGAAGGTGCGCGAGGTGCCGCCAAGCCCATGCACGATGGCGATGTTGCCGGCGAGGAGATTGGAGAGCTGGGCCAGAAACAGCGTCGGCCTGAGATCGCTCATCAGGCGCTCGTTGAGGAAGCCCGGCGCGTTCGCCCCCTTGGCTTCGGCCGTGAGCACGCCGGTGTCGACGTTGAGATCGCGCTCGCCGCCGCCGGCGGCCACGACCATGTCGATCTTCGACAGGATGTCCTTGTTGCCCTTGATCCCCGCGGAGTCGAGCGCGAGGCCCGCGGCATAGGTGCCGATGCGCTGCCAGGCTTCCATCTGGCGCTGGTCACCCTTCTTCGGGATCTGGCTGTCGAAGGTAACAGGCATCAGGGGATGCACGATGTAGGGCGCAAAGCCCTTCTCGTCGACATTGATGCGCTTCTCCTGGAGCGCGGCCCAGTTGGCGTCCAGGCCTTCGCCGAGCGAGGTGGCAAGGCCAATGCCGGTGATCCAGACTTCCGTCTGGCCGGGCTTCGAAGCGGTGTTGGTCATGGCGATACGGCCTGTTGCGGAAAGCCGACGCGCTCGGCGACTTTCGCCATGTATCCGCGCATGTCCGCATTGGGGAAGGGGATCAGTGTAAAGGTGAGCGCCGAATTCGCGCGCAGCTTGCCGCCGACCTTGATCTTGGCTTCGGTCATGGCGTAGCCCGAGCCCTCGTAGGAGAGGCTCGCCTCGATGCTCATGAGATCGCCGGGGAATACCGAGCCGCGCATCTTGGCCTCCTTGACGGCGGCCAGGATCGGCATGCGCTCGAACTTGAACACGCCGAGCTGAAGCCAGCCGGAGGCCTGCGCCATCGATTCGATCAGGAGCACGCCGGGCATCAAGGGATAGCCCGGGAAGTGTCCCTCGAAGATGGTGCTCTCCTTCGGGACCTGGGCCTCGACGACGATCGTCTTCTCGTCGACCTTGAGGTCGACGATGCGATCGATCATGTGGAAATATTCGAGTTGCATGGCCGCCCGATTAGGCGCTCGCGCCCTTGGCTGCAACCAGCTCGTCGATGCGCGCGCACAGGTTCTTCAGCACGAAATATTGTTCGGTGGTCGCTTTGCCGTCGTTGACCTCCTGGGTCCACTTTTCCAGCGGCAGCTTGATGCCGAACTGCTTGTCGATCGCAAAGGCGATATCGAGGAAATCGAGGCTGTCGATGCCGAGGTCATCGATGGCGTGGCTATCCGGCGTGATCGTGTCGCGCGGGATGTCGCAGGTTTCAGCGATGATCGTAGCGACCTGATCGAATGTGGAGGACATCACTAAGCCTTTGATATATTGCGGATATTTGTCAGATGTTCCAGAGTGGCATGGTGGGTGGGCATCGCGCCTCTGATGACGCCCTCAACCCCCCTCTGGCCGGGTCGAGAGCCCGTATATCGGAGCGCCGCCCTGAGTTCAATGGAGCCGGACAGGCCAAGGCGACAGCAAGGGACGGAGCTGGGGATGCCTGCCGGAGCGCTTTCCGCCGGGGGATCGGCGGCGGGCTTGCCTAGATGAGCGGCGTCGTGATCTTGGCGCAGTCGCGGCGGCCCATCAGCACGCAATCCTGGGTCCGGCGCAGGTCGGCGATGCTCACGGCGAGCCAGATCCCGATCGCGGTCAGCGCGATGGTGAAGGCAAGCGCGGCGATGTTGGCGAGCATGCGGTGGCGGAAATCGTCCGGCTCGGCGCGGGGCTGCTCGTAGCGCGACAGGTCGAGCCGCTCGGGCGCGCCGCGCAGCGGCTGCACGGTGCCGTTGCCCCGATGGACCGTCGGGGAGGGTGAGGTGCGCGGCCTGAACTGGAGCACCCGGTGCTCCTCATCAGAGCTTATGGGCCGCTGGGATTTCATGGGGCGAGGATCACTCCGAAGCAGCGATTTTTGATAGCACAGGTGGTGAACGCGTTGCAGAAAATCTTCTCAACGCGTACGTGCATTGCGCTTTTGCACGACCCTTCGTGAGGGCCCGCGACAGATCGCGAAAGCGGCCGTCATGCCGGCGTCAGGATGCGGGGGTGCGTTGCAGCACCAGCCATGGCGCCTGCCGCGCCCGGTCCGGCGAACATCGGCTTGTGATCTCCCTGTCCGGGCCGGACGCATTTTGTCGCCGCAGGGCCCATGGCATAATCCGTGGGAACCTGGACGACCGGTTGCAACAATGTGAGAGGCCCTTCGACCATGACCACGAACGCGCGCGAGCCGAGAGTGCATCCGGTGCCGATCCTGTCGCTTCGGCCGACGCAGATGACGGTCGGCATGCGCGAGGTCAAGGAGAAGCGCCAGCGCTGGCGGGAGCACGGCAGCAAGAAGCAGGCCGATCTGCTCGGCAAGCACATGATCCCCGTCGTGTACGGGCCGAACGAGCGTTACTACGTGATCGACCATCATCATCTCGGCCGCGCATTGCACGACGAGGGTGTCAAGGAGGTGCTGGTGACCGTCGTCGGCGACCTCAGGATGGTCGAGCGCGAGGCCTTCTGGGGCGTGATGGACAACAAGCGCTGGGTCTACCCTTACGATTCCAAGGGGGAGAGGCGGCCGTTCCGGGACCTGCCGAAATCGGTTGCCGATCTCAAGGACGATCCCTTCCGCAGCCTTGCCGGCGAGCTCCGGCGCTTGGGGGGATTTGCCAAGGATACCACGCCGTTCTCCGAATTCCTGTGGGCGGACTTTCTGCGCCGAAAACTGTCGCGCAAGGCGGTGGATGCCAATTTCGACAAGGCGCTCGAGAAGGCCATGTCCGCGGCCAAGAGCAAGGATGCGATCTATCTGCCCGGCTGGTGCGGGCCGGCGTCGGACGATTAGGCGCGGGCGCTCACATCAATCGCGCTGGAAGATCTTGGCGCCGGGGTAGACACGCCGGGCGTACGTGACGACCAGCGCGCGGTCCTGGGTGTCCAGGAAGGGCGTTCGGATCTGACACGATCCGACGATGAGGTGCCACAGACCATTGAGCTTCCGGATGACGACGTTCATTTGAGTGTTCCTCGAAGACACTGCATTCCAGCGCAGTCTTGCGATTCACGATCACGACCGCAGGCGTAAAATTCCCAACGCCGCTCCCGTTCCGCTGCAAGACACTACGACCATCATTAGTTGGTTACGGCACGCGGCCCTATAAGCCGGATCTCATCACAGCTGCTTGAGCGAAACCAATTTCCGCGCCCATGAAACCATCCTGAAACAGAGCCGGCCCATCTCTTGGAGGTAGTCGAGCTCACACAGGAGGCCGAAATGCGCCGTCTGGTTTTCATAATTGCCTTGCTCGCGGTTGCCTCAGCAGGCATCTCGGCATCGTTCGCCGCAGTTCATCACGCCAAGACGTTGACATTTTCCGACCGCTTTGCCCCGGCGCTCGAGTTGATGGCGAAGCGCTAGCGGCGTAGCGCGTCGCAGCCGCGGGCAGTGCGTATCATTTCGAGGCTTGCGGACCGGGCGAGGACAGCAGGCGCTCCATCTCTGCGGCCGCCTCGCCGTCGCGCGCCTTCTGCAACAGCGTGTGGCGCTCGGCGCCGGCCGGGAGTTTTCTGGCGGCGGCGCGAGCCTCTCGCGTGAACTTGTCCAGGCGCTCCTGGAGTGACAGAGCCGGTCGCGTACGGTTGCGTTTCTTGGTCATGGTTTGGCCTCTCCGACGCGGAGCCAACCATGCGGACGCGAGCGGCGTCCTTAACTTTTGTTGGAACGGCGGCGCGGATCGCGGGTTTCATTCCGGCGGCGCCCAGCGCGCCATGGTTGCAATTCATGCAAACGGAGCGACTTCGCGTGTCCAGCGATACGATCCGTGCTGCGCTTGTCAGGCGTTTGCGCGTCTCTTCCGGCCTCTCGGAGGAGGATGTCAGGGAAATCGAAGCGCTTCCGATCGCGGTGAGACAGTATCCGGCGGAAACGCCCGTGGTGAGAGATGGCGAGCGGGCCACCGAATGCTGCCTGATTGTCGAGGGCTTTTGTGCGCGCTCCAAGACGATCGCGAGCGGCAAGCGACAGATCCTCTCCCTGCACATTCCCGGCGAGATCCCGGACCTGATGAGCCTGTTCCTGCACGTGATGGACCATGAGCTCTCGACGCTGACGCCGTGCACGCTGGGCTTCATCAGCCACGATACGCTGCGAAGATTGCACCAACGCAGGCCGGTCGTCGCCGAGATGTTTTGGCGGGACACGCTGATCGACGCCGCGATGTTTCGCGAATGGATCGTCAATGTCGGCCAGCGTCCGGCGCCTGCGCGCCTCGCCCATGTCATGATCGAGCTGCGCGAGCGCCTCAGGGTCATCGGTCGCGCGGACGACAACAATTTCGAGATGCCGCTGACCCAGGAGCAGATCGGCGAAGCCCTGGGGATCACGGCGGTCCACGCCAACCGGGTGATCAAGCAGTTGCGCCAGGATGGCATCGTCGAATTTCAGCGCGGCCGCGTCACCGTACTCGACGAGGCTCGATTTTGGGAACTCGCGGATTTCGACGGTCGTTATCTCCACCAGTCGCCGACGCTTTGAGCCGCCCGATGCCGCGATTCCATTTCGACATCCACGAGAACGGCCGTCTCATTCTGGATGAGAACGCGCAGGAGCACTTGAACGGGAGCGACGCGCGCAAGGAGGCGGTGCTGACCGGCGCCTCCATCGCCCGCGACGTCTTCGTCTCGGGCAGCGCGCGGCGCGTCGTCGTCGACGTCCGCGAGGAGGGGGCGCCGTTCCTGAAAGTGTCGATTACGCTGGATGTCGAGGAAGCCTGGGCGGCGGACCGGGTCGAACGTGCGGCCCAACGGCGCAGGTAAATTTGACGTATCGCAAATCGACGTCGGTGCCGGCCGCTAAGGTCTGCCGGCATGACAGCCGAACCAGCATTGCGCTCCCGCGTCGCCAGGTGGGCTCCGGATCATGCCGACCTGGAGAGACACGACGATGAGCCTGATCCTTCGCATTCTTTTTGTCATCGCCGGAGCCGTCACGGCGCTGTTCGTTGCGCGTGATGCGCTGAACTTCACGATCATCCAGACCTTCGTCGCCATACTGCTCGTGACGGCCGTCCTGCTCGCCGGAAGTCTCTGGAGCCTGCGGCGGAAGACGTGAGCGGCAGGGAAGCCGCGAGACCGGCCGGACTGAGCGAGGCCGAGGCCCGGGCGCGGCTGGAAGAAGACGGCGCCAACGAGTTGCCTCGGCCCGAACGACGCAGTCCCCTGCGCATCGTCATGGAAGTGCTGCGCGAGCCGATGCTCGTGCTGCTGCTCTGTGGTGGGCTGGTCTACCTCGTGCTCGGCGATCTCAGGGAAGCGCTGATCCTCCTGGTCTTCGGTGCGATGTCGATCGTGATCACCGTGGTGCAGGAGACCCGGACCGAGCGCGTGCTGGAAGCCTTGCGCGACCTGAGCAGCCCGCGCGCGCTGGTGGTGCGGGACGGTGCGCGTCGGCGCATCCCGGGCCGCGAGGTCGTGCGCGGCGATCTTCTCGTTCTTGGCGAAGGCGACCGGATTCCGGCCGACGCCGCGCTGGTGGACGCGCGCGATCTGCAACTCGACGAGTCGCTGCTGACCGGCGAGTCGGTGCCCGTCCGCAAGCGGGTTGTCGACAAGGCCGCGTCAGCCGATCACCGGCCGGGCGGCGAGGATCAGCCCTTCGTGTATTCCGGTTCTCTCGTCGTGCGCGGCGAGGGGCTGGCGCTGGTGGAGGCCACCGGCCCGCGCAGCGAGATCGGGAAGATCGGGCTGTCGCTGCGTGGCTTGCAGGCCGAGCCGCCCCGGCTTCAGCAACAGACCGCAAGGCTGGTACGGCTCTGCTTCCTCGGCGGCGCCGTGGTCAGCCTGGCGGCCATCGTGCTCTACGGAGTCTTGCGTGGGGATTGGCTGCAAGCGCTGCTTGCGGGCATCGCCATCGGCATGGCGATGCTGCCGGAAGAATTCGGCGTCGTGCTCACCGTCTTCATGGCGATGGGAGCCTGGCGGATTTCACAAGCCCGCGTCCTGACGCGGCGAGCAGCGGCCATCGAGGTCCTCGGTTCTGCGACCGTCCTGTGCACCGACAAGACCGGGACATTGACGCAGAACCAGATGTCCGTCGCCGAGCTGCGGCTGCTCGACGGCGCACGCATGCGTCCGGAGACGGCCGGGCGGGATGATGCGAGGCCTGAATTTGTCGAGCTGGCGCGTTGCGGCGCCCTGGCGAGCTCCCCGGAGCCGTTCGACCCGATGGAGAAGGCGCTGCATCTGTTCGCGCATGCCGCCCTGCGGGGAGGCGATGCGCCGGATGTCGAGCGGACGCTGGTGCGTACCTACGGTCTGCGCCCCGAACTACTGGCCATGACGCAGGTCTGGCGCACAGCAGGCCGGGCGGACCTCCTCGCATGTGCCAAGGGCGCGCCCGAGGCGATTGCGCGCCTGTGCAGGATGAACGCTGCCGATCAAGAATCGGTGCGCGATGCCGCCAGCGCGATGGCGAAGGACGGGCTTCGCGTGCTGGGGATGGCCGTTGCCGTCTGCGATGACGCATCACTCCCGCCGTCCCAGGAGGATTTCGCGTTTCGATTTGTCGGCCTGGTCGGGCTTGCCGATCCGCTGCGGCCCCATGTCCCGGAGGCGGTTGGCGAATGCCGCGCGGCGGGGATCCGCGTCGTCATGATCACGGGCGATTATCCGGCAACAGCCGTTGCCATCGCGAGCCAGGCCGGGCTCGATGTTCGTGACGTCATGACCGGCGATCAGGTCAGGCTGGCGGACGATTCGGAACTCGCGGACCGCGTCGGGCATGTGAACGTGTTCGCCCGGGTTTTGCCGGAACAGAAGCTGCGCATCGTCCAGGCGATGAAGCTCAACGGCGAGATCGTGGCGATGACCGGCGACGGCGTCAACGACGCGCCCTCGCTCAAGGCCGCCCACATCGGCATCGCGATGGGAGGGCGCGGGACCGACGTCGCGCGAGAGGCGTCGGGGATCGTCCTGCTCGATGATGATTTCGGTTCGATCGTTTCGGCCATTCGTCTGGGCCGCCGCATCTACGACAATCTGCGCAAGGCGATGGCCTTCATCTTCGCCGTTCATGTCCCGATCGCCGGACTTGCGCTGTTGCCTCTGGTCTTCGGGTTGCCGCTGATCTTCAGTCCGGTGCACATCGCGTTTCTGGAACTGATCATCGACCCCGTATGCGCGCTGGTGTTCGAGGCCGAGCGGGGCGAGCGCGATGCGATGACGCGTCCGCCGCGACGGCCTGATTCCGAGCTGTTTTCATGGGCGCTGGTTGGCTGGAGCGTGCTTCAGGGCGCCCTCGCATTTGCCCTGACCGCCATCATCTTCGTCGGCGCGCTTCGCTCCGGTCTCGTCGCCGACGAGGCGAGGACGCTCGCCTTCGTGACGCTCGTCGTCTGCATCGTCGCTCTGGTCCTGGTCAACCGGTCCTTCAGCGCGTCGTTCGCGTCCGCATTCTTCCGTCCAAATTCTGCATTGATCTGGATCTTCGCAGGCGTCGCTCTCGTTCTCGCCACCGCGCTGCTCTGGCCGCCGGCCTCCAGCCTGTTCCGCTTTGGTCCGCTGCATGCGGACGATTTGATGATCACGCTCGGCGCGGGGCTGCTGGTGCTGACGGTGCTCGAATTGCTGAAACCGATTTGGGCGCGGCGGCTTCGGTTCTAGCAACGACCGCTCAGGTCTTCCGATGCATCTCCGACCCGCGCGGCTCCGTCTTCCCTTCAACGCAGCGGGCCAAGGGCGGCGCGGATAGATTGGACGTCTGCTTCAGCCAGCCGCGTCGCGGTCGATCTTCCGTAATCGCACGAAGGCGGCCCAGGCCCGCGGATACTCCTTGTCCGTGGGATCGATCGTCAGCAGCGCGCGGCATGCCTCCTTGATCTCTTCCGGCGAAGGACGCCTCGTCGGCCCCTCGGATGATTTCGACTGCTCCCAGCGAACCTCGATATCTTTCGCAAGAGCCAGGGCCTCAGCGGTCGTCCGCTTCTGCGTTGATTTCGCGAGGGAATGGCCCGAGGGGAACGTCGGCCATGCGGCCGGCGGCTGGTCGACACGCCACGTGAGTTCATCCTTTGTAGCCTCCACGCGCGAACCTGGATGCTGCTCTGCTGGCGTCCAGCCTGGCCCGGTTGAACCTGACGAGACTGCGGATCTCGGCGCGACTGCCAAACCTGGCGCGTGTGCTGCCGTCTGTCCGGCCAGCTGGCCAAGCTGCTGTTCCATTGTCCCGCCGCTGGACTTGGGGATGACCTTTTCGACGGTCTTGATCATCGACAGGGCGCCGGGCGATATCAGCGTCCTCTGGTCGGCAATCTTGTCGTCGGCCTCGATTGGGCAGGGTTTGTATGTCGAGCGCTGCGACGTGATCCGACCGTCGTCGTCGATACGGGCATAATCGATCGCGACGGTGTAAACGAAGGCGGTCTCAACATACTGCCTCTCCTTGTCCATCGCCTTCACGGAGCCGCATACGTATCTTGCGTTGTCCGCGTCGACCGTTCGCAAGCCGCTAAAATGAGCTGAATTCGGCTCGATGAGGACGCGTGCGACAGCGGCTCGCGCCATGCCGTGCTCCGATTGAAGCATGCTCCATATTTCGCCGGCGTTGATGGCGTCGGGCTGATAGTTCCATACGTATCCAGCGGCGAAGAACGTTGCGCCGATGCAAGCCGCGACGGCGAATGCTCGCACGTTCATAAGACGGACCCCCTAAGCAGGCACGACTCATCCGCGTCTCCGTTGACGGAAACTGCGCGAGTTGTGTCGAGATGTTTCTGCTAGTTGAGGGTGAGTGTCTTAACAAAACGTGTCTGATTGTGAAAACGTTCTGGTTCCCGTCAAACGGGAACCCGCATGTTGCGTTTGCTGGTGAGGCGTCGCGTCCGCGACACGGAGCGGTCGGTCACTTCTTCGGCAGCCGGCCCATCAAGTAGAACTCGTCGTTCGGCCGCATGCCGGTGAAGTTCGCCAGCCGGTTCGACAGCGCGAAGAAGGCCGAGATCGCGGCGATGTCCCAGATGTCGTCGTCGCTGAAGCCGTGCGGCGCGAGCGCGGCGAAATCCTCCTCCGAGATCCGCTGCGCGTCGGCCGAGACCTTCATCGCGAAATCGAGCATCGCCTTCTGCCGCGGCGTGATGTCGGCCTTGCGATAGTTCACCGCGACCTGGTCGGCAATCAGCGGGTTCTTGGCGCGGATGCGCAGGATCGCGCCATGCGCGATCACGCAATACTGGCACTGGTTGGCCGCCGAGGTCGCCACCACGATCATCTCGCGTTCGGCCTTGGTGAGGCCGCCGTCCTTCTCCATCAGCGCGTCGTGATAGGCGAAGAACGCGCGGAACTCGTCGGGCCGGTAGGCCAGCGTGAGGAAGACGTTCGGCACGAAGCCGCTTTTTTCCTGGACGGTGAGGAGGCGCGTGCGGATGTCGTCAGGCAGCGTGTCGAGGGCGGGAGCGGGGAAGCGTTGCGCGGCTGTTCTTGTCATGAGCATGGTTCCGGCTTGGGCCGGCAACCATAGTCGATGCGGGCGCGGGGCTCAACGTATCACGATTTCCGCGGGCGCTCGCCACACGCCACTGTCATCGCCCGCCTTGTGCGCTCTTGCGCACTGGGGCGGGCGATCCAGTATTCCAGGGGCCGCAGTGATTGAATCGAGAAGCCGCGGCGTACTGGATGCCCCGCCTGCCGCCTACGCTAAAGCTTCGGCGCCCCTCGACCTCAACCCCGGCGAAGCCTTGGCGTAGCCGGGTCGCGGGGCATGACAGCGGAATGTGTGGAAGCGGCGTCCGCCCCTTACCGCAGCGGCTTCTTGAGCAGCGAGAAGCGGTCCGGGTCCAGCCCCATCGAGGGCTGCAGCATCGGGGCTTCGAGGCTGGACATCGTCTTCGCCGGCGGGGCCGAGAACACCGGGTCGTTCGGCGTGTCGCGCTGCGAGGTGGCGCCGCGCCAGCGTTCGAGCACGGCGCTGACGAAATGCATGTCGTGACCGGAGGTGACCGACGGCACGCTGCTGATGGTGGCTTCGCCGCGCGGCAATTGGTGCGGCGGCACCTCCTTGAAGCGCAGGCGCGTCGGCAGTGCGACGCCTTCGCCGAAGGCCAGCACTTCGCGGGTGCCGAGCGAGGGCACGAAGGACAAGAGGTTCGCTGCGGCATCCGACACCGCAGCGCGCAGCAGCGCCTGGTCGCGTTCGTTGGCAAGACGCATCGTGAACAGCGTGTTGCACTGGGAGATGATGGTGGCGTCGAGCTCGGCCGGGCGTTGGGTGATCAGCCCCAGATAGACGCCGTATTTGCGGCCTTCCTTGGCGATGCGCGACACCGCCTTGCGGGTCGGCCCGAAGCCGATGTTGCGATCGGCGGAGGCATAGCGATGCGCTTCCTCGCAGACGAACAGCATCGGCGAGACGCCGTCGCTCCACAGGCCGAAGTCGAAGGCCATGCGGCACAGCACGGAGACGACGGAATCGATGACTTCGGCCGGGAAGCCGGCGAGCTGCATCACCGTCATCGGCTTGCCGTTGGCGGGCAGGCGGAACAGATGGCTGATCACCTCGGCCATGGTGTCGCCGCCGACATTGGCGTTGTCGAACATGAAGGCATAGCGCGGGTCGTTGCGGACCGCCTCGATGCGCGAGATCAGCTTGTGATAGATGATGCGCGAGGAGCGGTTTTCCAGCTTGCCCATGCGCTCGTCGATCAGCGACATCAGATCGACCAGCCGATACGGCACCGGCGTATCGACGGTGAAGCCGATCTGCTTGGGATCGATGCGCTTGAGGCCGAGGCGATCGGCGTTCTGGTATTGCGTGTAGATGCCCTTGGCGATCGGGATCACCTCGGCAAGGACGTCGAGCTCTTCGGGCACGCCGGCGCGGCCGCCGAACAGCACGTCGACGATTTCCTCGAAATTGAACAGCCAGAACGGCAGCTTCAGGTTCCGCGGGTTGAGCACCAGCGCGCGGTCGCCGAAGCAGCGGCCGTATTCGTTGTGCACGTCGAGCAGGAAGATGCGCAGGTTCGGCCGTGCCTTCAGGATCTCGTTGAGCAGCAGCGACACGCCGGTCGACTTGCCGACGCCGGTCGATCCCAGCACGGCGAAATGCTTCGACAGCATTTCCTCGATATCGACATAGGCGACGACCGAGCGGTCCTGCTGGAGAAAGCCGACATTGATCTGGTCCGACCCGGTCGGCGCGTAGATCGTGCGCAGCTCCTGGCTGGTGATCAGGTCGACCGAATCTCCGATGGTCGGATAGTTGGTGACGCCGCGCTGGAATTTGGCCTTGTCGGCGGCGTTGAGGATCTCGCCGAGCAGGTCGACCGAGGCGATGGCGATGTAATTGTCGGCGCTCGACAGATTTTCGCAGGAGACCTCGGTGATCATCGCGACGATGACCGAGCTGGCGCAGCGAATGCTGACGAACCGGCCGACGGTCGCCCGAACTTCCGAGATCGGCATCTGGCTTGCCGCCAGAAGCCCGACCCGGGCCAGCGATCCGCGTACCGAAATCACGCGTCCAAAGGATGTCACGATGAATGAACCTAGCAAGAGCGAGGGGTTTGCACCGGACTATGCACAGCCGCGGCTGCACAAACGGTTAAACGGCAGCCGCGGCCGCTTCGTTAAATCCGCGACAATTCCACTGTGAGGATTGTCCCCAGTGCATACGTATCGGCAGAAACGTCGGGAAAAAGCTGCATTTCTGGGCCTGCGGGCTCCAAATCGAATTAAGGAAGATTTTACCATTCGGGCAGTCCGCCCGCCGTTCGGGGATCGTTCTCCTCACGCACGGGGCGCCATTCGGTCCGGGATGCAAGGGTTGATTTGTTGACGGGACCTAATCATTTGTACATTAGTACAAATGAACCCGCGGCCTCAGCGCCGCCCCGGGCGCATGAGCCAATTGCGGCCCTGCGCCCGAATGCGCGATCCGGTTCCTGCGGATCGCAGTCACGCCGTGGAGGAAAGCATGCAGCCCGAACCGATCCTCGATCTCGCCCATCTCGGCCACATGGAGCTGCTGACGCCCAAGCCCGACGAGAGCCTGAAGTTCTTCGTCGACGTGATGGGCATGACGGTCAGCGGCCGTAAGGGCGAGTCGGTCTATTTGCGCGGCTGGGACGATTACGAGCGCTATTCGCTCAAGCTGACGGCGTCGAAGACCTCAGGCATGGAGCACATGGCGCTGCGCGCGCGCAGCCAGCAGGCGCTGGAGCGCCGCGTCGCCGCGCTCAAAGGCTCCGGCTTCGACATCGGCTGGATCGACGGCGACATGGGGCAGGGGCCGACCTTCCGCTGCCACGACCCTGATGGCCACATCGTCGAGCTCTATTACGAGAGCGAATGGTATCAGGCGCCGCCGGAGCTGAAGCCCGCGCTCAAGAACCAGGCGCAGCGCTTTCCCGCCCGCGGCGTCAATGTCCGCCGCCTCGATCACCTCAACTGCCTCGCCGTCGACATCAAGGCCAACCGCGAGTTCTTCGAGAACTATCTCGGCTGCCGGCTCACCGAGCAGATCGTGCTCAACGACGGCCGGGAAGCGGCGATGTGGCTGACGATGTCGAACAAGAGCTACGACTTCGCCTATTCGCTCGACCATTCCGGCGTGCCCGGCCGCTTCCACCACGTCACCTACGCGCTCGACAGCCGCGAGGAGATCCTGCGCGCCGCCGACATCTTCCTGGAGAACGGCATCCACATCGAGACCGGTCCGCACAAGCACGCGATCCAGCAGACCTTCTTCCTCTATGTCTACGAGCCCGGCGGCAACCGCGTCGAGGTTGCCAATGCCGGCGCGCGCCTCATCCTTGCACCGGACTGGAAGCCGATCGTGTGGACGGAAGAGGAGCGCAAGAAAGGGCAGGCGTGGGGCCTGAAGACGATCGAGTCCTTCCACACTCACGGCACGCCACCGGTGGAGGCCAAGAAGCACGCTTGATCTAATGCGTGGGCGATCGCACGCGTGCGATCGTTTCGCGCACGCCCGTCCAGGCCGGCTTGTCGGGTGCGAATTGCTTGCGCAGGAACGTAACGAGCTCCTCGACCTGCGCGTCGCTCATGCTGTTCCTGAACGCGGGCATGTAGCCGAGATCGCTCGATGCGGGCTCGGTGATGCCGTGCAGGATCACCTGCACGAGATTGTCCGATGTCGCGCTGTGCAAATTGCTGTTGAGCGCGAGCGAGGGCCGGCTGCCGAACAGCGGCAGGCCGCCGATCTCGTGGCAGACGGCGCAGGCGCCCTGATAGAGCCGCGCGCCGGTTGAGGCGGCGGTGGTGACTTGCGTTGCGCTCTCGAGCCTGGCGGCAAGCGCATCCGGCGTCTCTGTGGCAGCGTCGTTGAACGAGTTGAGATAGACGGCCATCGCGCGAATGTCCTGGTCGGGCAGGGCCGTGAGATCCCTGACAACGGGCGCCATCGGGCCCGCGGCGACGCCGTGATAGCGCGAATGGCCGGTGCGCAAGTAGGCGTAGAGCTCGTCCTCGCTCCAGGGGATCGGTGCATGCGACAGCGACGTCAGCGGCGGCGCCTCCCAGCCTTCGGCAAAGCCGCCGGCGAGATAGGCCCCGCGCTGCTCGGCGCCGAGCGCGTTGCGCGGCGAATGGCAGGCGCTGCAATGGCCGAGACTCTCGACCAGATAGGCGCCGCGATTCCACTGCTCGGATTGGGCGGGATCGGGCTTGAACTCCTTCGCCTGATGAAACAGCGCATTCCATCCCGCGAGCAGCGGGCGAATGTTGAACGGGAAGGACAGCGTGTTCGCGGGCGCCGTCGCGCGCACCGCGGGCTGTGCCATCAGATAGGCGTAGAGCGCCTGGAGGTCGGCCTCGCTGGTCTTCGAAAAATGCGTGTAGGGGAAAGCAGGATAGAGCTGCCGCCCGTCGCGGTGCAGTCCGTCGCGCATCGCGCGTTCGAAGGCGGGATAGGACCAGGCGCCGATGCCGGTCTCGACGTCGGGCGTGATGTTGGTCGCGTAGATCGTGCCGAACGGCGTCTGAAGCGCGCGGCCGCCGGCGTTGAGCGCACCGCCGATGGTGGTGTGGCACTCCGCGCAATTGCCGAGCGCGGCAAGCTGCTGGCCGCGGGCGATGGTTGCCGCGGAATAGACCGATGCATCGGGCCGCGCGATCGGCGCGATGGCGCGCCCGGGCAAGAGGGCGGCGCCAACGCCGATCGCGGCGGTGCAGACGGCGGCAATGGTCGCGAAGACGCCGGCGCGCCTGGCGAATGGATTCTCCCAGATGCGGGATGGTTTTGGCGCGGCGGGCGCGGGCAGAGCTTGCGGCACGGGCGATGTTTCACCGTGCAATCCCTTCAGAATGCGCTCGGGCGTGAACGGTGGCTCGCGGAAGCGCACGCCGGTGGCATCGAAGATCGCATTGGCGATCGCCGCCGCGCTCGGCACCGAGGCGGATTCGCCGACGCCGAGCGGCGGCTGGTCCGGCCGCGGCAACATCAAGACGTCGATCTTGGGCACGTCGGGGAAGGGGATGATCGGATAGGCGCCCCATTCGCGCGCCGCCACCGCGCCGCGCTCGAACGAGACCTCCTCCATCAGCGCGCGGCTGGTGGACTGGATGACGTTGCCGTGGATCTGGTGGCGCACGCCGTCCGGATTGATCATCAGGCCGGAGTCCTGTCCCGCGACGACGCGCGTCACGCTGACGTCGCCGGTCGTCTTGTTCACGGCGACGTCGGCGACCCAGGCCGACCACGCCGCGCCATAGCCGGGGAACTTGCTGTGGACATAGAGCGCATAGGCAAAGCCGCGCCCGTGCACGACCTCGCCGTCTTTCTCTTCGCGGACCGGTCGCGGCGCCCAGCCCGCGCGCTCGGCGACCGCATTGACGAGATCGACGGCGCGCTGGTCTTTCAGATAGCGCAGCCGGTACTCGATCGGGTCGACGCCGGCTTCCGTTGCAGCCTCGTCGATGTAGGATTCATGTGCAAACGTGTTCGGCAGCGCCGAGACGCCGCGAAGCCAGGACGCGCGCACGATCGGTGCCATGTCATGGGCGACGACGCGCATGTGGTCGTAGTCGTAAGGCGGGATCGCGGTGCGATCGCCCATCTGGAGCACGGCCGGATCGGGCGACACGCGACCCGTCAACAGCAGCGCCAGCGTCGGCGCGGCGTTCGAGGGATAGCGCGTGGCGAGGTCGTAAGCCGCGACGCTGCCGTCTGCGTTGAGGCCGCCATTGACGTCGATGAGCTGCGCGGTGCCCTTGGGCTCCCAGGCGTGCTCCTGCTCGCGCGTCAGCTGCACGCGCACGGGACGGCCGACCGCGCGCGACAGCAGCAGTGCATCCGCGCTGACGTCGTCGGCGCAGTTTCGGCCGTAGCAGCCGGCGGCCTCCAGCCGGATGACTTCGATCTCGCTCTCGGGACGCTCGATCAGCAGCGCCAGATCGTCGCGCAGCAGATGCGGATTCTGCGTGCCCGACCAGACGCGGATGTTGCCGTTCTGGTAGTCGGCGACGGCGCAGGACGGGCCGAGCGACGCATGCATCTGGTAGGGCCACACATAGGTGCGCTGCATCGGCGTGGCGGCGCCTGCTATCGCCGCATTGACGTCGCCCTTGTCGATCAACGTCCGCGGTGTCGACGGATTGGCGCGCAGCGCGGTCTCGACATCGGCGAGATCGGTGAGATCCGGCGTCGGCTTCCAGCCCACCTTGAGCTGCTCCGCGGCGCGAATCGCATTCTCCTCGCGCTCGGCGACTACACCGACGAAATCGCCGATGCGCACGACGGCTATGATGCCGGGAACGTCGCGCACCGAGGATTCATCGACCGCGATCAGGCTGGTGCCGACGAACGGCCCGGCATCGACGCCGGCATAGGGGGGACGCACCACGCGGCCGTGCAGCATGCCGGGCAGGCGGATGTCGTGCACGAAGGTCAATTCGCCCGTGGCCTTCGCCGGCAGATCGACCCGCGGCATCGACTGGCCGACGATGGCGTATTCGCCGACAGGTTTGACGGCGACGTCGTCGCCAAGCTCGAGCCGGATCGTCTCGCCGCCGATCAGCTCGCCATAGCTGACGCTGCGGTTGTCGTGCCCGCGCACGAGCCCGTCTTCGATTTTGAGATCGGCCGCCGGCAACTCCAGCTGCTCGGCCGCGCGCGCGATCAGGAAGTGGCGCGCCTGCGCTGCGGCCTTGCGCAGAGGGACGGCGGTGATCTGGATGGTTTCACTGGCGATCGTGGCGCCCTGGTTTGGCACCACGGCGGTATCGCCAAGCACCACGACGACGCGCGCAAAGGACACGTCGAGCTCCTCGGCGACGATCTGGCCGAGTGCAGTGCGGATGCCGGTGCCGAGATCGACATGGCCATTATAGGCGGTGACCGAGCCGTCCGCGGTGATACGGACGAAAGTCTCGGATGTGCATTCGTCCACCGTGCGGACGACGACGAGCGAGCCCGATTGCCGCTCAGCTCCGTTCGAGGCAGGGGAGGCCATCAGTCGGCGGCCTCAGTGAGTTGGCCCGATGCGCGCATCACGGCGCGCAGGATTTCGACATGCGTGCCGCAGCGGCAGAGATTGTAGCGCAGCGCCGCCAGCGCTTCCTGCTCGGTCGGCCGCGGGTTGATGGCGAGCAGCGCCTTGGTGGTCATGATCATGCCGTTGAGGCAGTAGCCGCATTGCGCGGCCTGCTCGTCGATGAAGGCTTGTTGCACCGGATCAGGCTTGTCGCTTGTGCCGAGCCCTTCGAGCGTCACGATGTCGCGTCCCGCGCAGCCGCCGATCGGGATGACACAAGAGCGCGCGGCGGCGCCGTCGATCAGGACAGTACAGGTGCCGCATTCGCCGAGGCCGCAGCCATATTTCGGACCGTTGAGCGCGAGGTCGTTGCGCAGCACATAGAGCAACGGCGTCTGGCGCTCCGCAGTGATCTCGTGGATCCTGCCGTTCACGGTGAGGCGGATCGGTGTCTGCGTCATCCCTGTTCCCAAGCCCCGCGACGATCGGGTCGCAAAAATTGTACGTTGCGACGATACCGTTTGTACACAAACGTGCAAGCGGCCATGCCGCAGTGCAGCGCGACTGCCCGCTTTGTGGACAAAGGCGGCAGGCAAATGAGGTTTTATTCGGCAGGCGCATCTTTTCGCGGGCGCCGCCGCTTGACAGCTATCGGGACCGCGCGCAACATCGTTCGTATACGAATGATAACCGCAGTGTCCGCTGGCTTGCACATGGTGACTGAAACGACGAGCGCCGCCACCGACAAGATCCGCTGCGATGCCTGTCCGGTGATGTGCTACATCAAGCCGGGCGCGGCGGGCGCCTGCGACCGCTACGCCAATCACGACGGCAAGCTCGTTCGCGTCGATCCGCATGTGATCCTGGAGCGTACCGTCTCGCATGGCGGCAAGCTCGTGCCGTTCAGCCGCACGGAAGACTGGGACGGCAAGATCGTCCACGAACCCTCGACCTTCGTCACCGCGATCGGTGCGGGCACGACCTATCCCGACTACAAGCCGGCGCCGTTCATCGTCTCTGCGGAAGTCGACGGCGTCGACATGGTGACCGTCGTCACCGAGGGCATCTTCTCCTATTGCGGCATCAAGGTGAAGATCGACACCGACCGCTATCTCGGCCCGGAGACCGCGACCGTCCGCGCCCAGGGCGAGGCGGTCGGCCACGTCACGACAAGCGAATACGGCTCGCAGATGCTGTCGCTCGGCGGCGTGCATCATCTCACCGGCGGCTCCAAGAAGGAGGGGCGCGTCACCTGCGACACGCTGATGGACCTCGCCAATTGCAAGGCGGTCGAGCTCACCATCGACGGCGGCGCCACGGTGGTGGTGCAGGCCGGCCAGCCGCCGATCGTCAACGGCGTGAAGGAAGAGCGCATGCGCGTCGGCTGCGGCTCGGCGACGATCGGCATGTTCGCCAAGCAATGGCACGGCAAGGTCGACGAGGTCGTCGTCGTCGACGATCACATCACCGGCGTGCTCTCGGAGCACCAGGCCGGAAAACTGCTCGACATCGCCGACACCGGCATCAAGATGAAGGGGCGGCGCTCAACGCCCGGCCGCTATTTCCAGGTCGCCGATCCCGGCACGGGGTGGGGCGGCACCAACATTTCCGATCCGCTCGCGATTCTCGGACCGTTCGATGCCAAGGAGGCCAAGCCTGGCCTCTCCATGCTGATGGTCTCCACGACCGGTGAACACTCCTCCTATTACGTGCTCGATGAGGCCCTGAAGCCGGTCGAGACCGAGATGCCTGATGATTTGAAGTTCTCGGTCGAGCGCATCCAGGAGAATTGCGAGCCGGCGCTGTGCACCGTGCTGTTCATGGCCGGTGCCGGCGGTTCGCTGCGCGCGGGCGTCACCGACAATCCAGTGCGGCTGACGCGCTCGGTGAAGGACGCGCTGACACGCGTCACCAGCGGTGGTGCGCCTGTGTATGTCTGGCCCGGCGGCGGCATCACCTACATGGTCGACGTGACGCAGATGCCTTCAGGCGCGTTCGGCTACGTGCCGACGCCCGCGCTGGTCGCGCCGATCGAGTTCACGATGAAGCTGTCCGACTATGCCGCACTCGGCGGGCACATGGATTATGTGAAGCCGCTCTCCGAGGTGCAGGGCGGCGACGATGTCCGGCAGTTGCCCTGGCAGAACCCGATTCCGGGGCCCCGGGCATGACTCGGCTCCCGCAAATCGCATGGCTGTCTGATGGTCGGCGGCTGCATTTGCAGGATGGTCCGATTGATCTGATCGTCGAGGCGAGGGGGGACGCGAGCCAGGTGCGCGCGGCCTATGACGCCGCGGCGCGCCGTTTCACCGGGCTGCTCGATGAGCTCTGCGTGGAGCTGACGGAGTTGCGCAAGGCAGCGGAACCCGGAATGTGTCCACTGAAGGGCGTCGTTGCCCGCCGCATGTATGCCGCCGTTGCGCCCTATGCCCCCGATTGCTTCATCACGCCGATGGCCGCGGTGGCCGGCAGCGTGGCCGAGGAGATTCTGGGCGCAATGCTGGACGCGGCATCGCTCGACCAGGCCTATGTCAATAACGGCGGCGACATCGCGCTGCATCTTGCGCGAGGCGAGCATTTTTCGGTCGGGCTGATGGACCGGCCCGGTCGCGATGGCGTGATGCGGAGGATGAAGGTCGATGCTGATGATCCCGTGCGGGGGATCGCGACCAGCGGGCGCCACGGCCGCAGCTTTTCGTTCGGCATTGCCGACGCCGTGACGGTGCTGGCGGCAACGGCCTCGCACGCCGATGCGGCGGCCACGATCATCGCCAACGCCGTCGATCTGCCCGGGCATCCCGCCATCGTCCGGCAGCCCGCGAACGAGCTTCAGCCCGACAGCGATCTCGGCGCGCGCCTCGTCACCCGCGGCGTCAGTGAATTGTCGCCGACCGAGATTGCGGCCGCGCTGGAATCTGGCGCGGAATGTGCACGGCATTTGTTCGATCGCGGATTGATCGAGGGTGCCGTGTTGCAGCTCAGTGGTGATATGCTTGTCGTTGGACCGAAAGATATTGAACGGCAACGATCGCGCCCGCCCGTGCTGGAGAACGCGGTTCATGCCTGAACAGGGGCGAGCCCAAGGGAAACAATCATGAGCGCGATCATCCGCAAGATCGTCACCGTCGTCGAAGAGACGCAAATGGAGATGGGCCGCCAGGTCTCGCCGCCGACCCGGCGCGCCGCGGCCATTGCCGTCATCGAAAATCCCTTCGCCGGAAAATATGTCGAGGATCTCTCGCCGCTGATCGCGATCGGCGAGGAGCTCGGCGAGCTCCTGTCGAAGCGCGCGGTTGCGGCACTCGGGATCGACGGGGCGAAGGTGCAGAGCTACGGCAAGGCGGCGGCCGTCGGTGAGAACGGCGAGCTGGAACATGCGGCGGCAATCCTTCATCCGAAGATGGGCGCGCCGGTGCGCAAGGTGCTGAGCAAGGGCGCAGCGCTGATCCCGTCGTCGAAGAAGCGCAGCGGCCCCGGCACGACGCTCGATATTCCCCTGGGGCACAAGGATGCAGCCTTCGTGCGCAGCCATTTCGACGGCATGGAAGTGCAGATCAACGACGCGCCGCGCGCCAACGAGATCATGGTCGCGGTCGCCGTCACCGACAGCGGTCGTCCGCTGCCGCGCGTGGGCGGGCTGACGGTCGCGGAAATCAAGGGCGAGGACGGTCTGAGATAGGGCTTGAACCGGGGAGGCGGGCACAGCTTCTCCGATAACATCACGCTGAAGACGTAGAGAGTTCAAAACTGGAGGTTGGGATGCGAGCAAGAAACATTTTCGTCGGCGCGGCCTTCGCGCTTCTGGCGGGCGGCATGGCCCATTCGGCCATGGCACAGGACATCAAGATCGGCGAGATCAACAGCTACTCGCTGCTGCCGGCCTTCACCGAGCCCTATCGCAAGGGCTGGCAGCTCGCGGTCGAAGAGATCAACGCGGCCGGCGGCATCAACGGCAAGAAGCTCGTCGTCGTCTCCAAGGACGACGGCGGCAAGCCGGCGGACGCGCAGACCGCGGCCAATGAGCTGGTGTCGAGCGAGGGCGTCGCGATGCTGACGGGGACGTTCCTGTCGAACATCGGCCTTGCGGTCAGCGACTTCGCCAACCAGAAGAAGGTGTTCTTCCTCGCGGCCGAGCCGCTGACGGACGCGGTGACCTGGTCGAAGGGCAACAAGTACACCTTCCGCCTGCGGCCTTCGAACTACATGCAGGCCGCGATGCTGGTGGAGGCAGCCAGCAAGCTGCCGGCCAAGCGCTGGGCGACGATCGCGCCGAACTATGAGTACGGTCAGTCGGCAGTTGCCGTGTTCAAGAAGCTGATGTCGGAAAAGCGCCCCGACATCCAGTGGGTGGACGAGCAGTGGCCGCCGCAGGGCAAGATCGACGCGGGCCCGGTGGTGCAGGCGGTTGCCGCGGCGAATCCCGAGGCGATCCTCAACGTCACCTTCGGCGCCGATCTCGTGAAGCTCGTGCGCGAAGGCAACACCCGCGGCCTGTTCAAGGGGCGCGAGGTCGTGTCCTTCCTGACCGGCGAGCCCGAATATCTCGATCCGCTCAAGGACGAGACGCCCGAGGGCTGGATCGTCACCGGCTATCCCTGGTACTCGATCAAGACGCCCGAGCATGATGCGTTCCTGAAGGCCTATCAGGCCAAGTACAACGACTATCCGCGTCTCGGCTCGATCGTCGGCTACCAGACGATCAAGTCGGCGGCCGCGATCCTGGCGAAGGCCGGCTCGACCGACCCGG
The DNA here is from genome assembly GCF_900113725.1 of Bradyrhizobium sp. cf659. Classification (NCBI taxonomy): domain Bacteria; kingdom Pseudomonadati; phylum Pseudomonadota; class Alphaproteobacteria; order Hyphomicrobiales; family Nitrobacteraceae; genus Bradyrhizobium; species Bradyrhizobium sp. cf659. The sequence continues at coordinate 1,315,297 of NZ_FOQJ01000001.1, read as the reverse complement.
AGAAGCTGATTGCCGCGGCGGAGGGGCTCTCCATGCCGTCGCCGTTCGGCGAGATCACCTTCCGCAAGATCGACCATCAGTCGACGCTCGGCGCTTACGTCGGCAAGACCGCGCTGAAGGACGGCAAGGGCGTGATGGTGGACTCGTCTTACAAGAAGGGCGCGGACTATCTGCCCAGCGATGCCGAAGTCGAGAAGCTGCGGCCGAAGGATTGATCTCCTTCTTCTCCCTCGCCCCGCTTGCGGGGAGAGGGTCGGGGTGAGGGGGAGCCTCCGCGAGGGAGGTAACAGACGACTCGCGGAGACTCCCCCTCACCCGAATTGCTCCGCAATTCGACCTCTCCCCGCAAGCGGGGAGAGGTGAACCAAGACCCAGCGTGCCGTGCCAGGCATGCAACACCCAACCCGGACCGCCGATGGCCTTTTATGTCGTACAGTTTCTGACCGGACTCGCCAGCGCAGCGTCGCTGTTCCTGGTGGCCTCGGGCCTGTCGATCATCTTTGGCGTGACGCGGATCGTGAATTTCGCGCATGGCGCCTTCTACATGATCGGCGCCTACATCGCCTTCACGCTCACCGAGCGGCTTTCGGGCGCATTCGGCTTCTGGGGCAGTATTGTCGCGGCCGCGCTGGCCGTGGCGCTGATCGGCGTCATCGTCGAGATGGTGCTGCTCCGCCGCATCTATCATGCGCCCGAACTGTTCCAGTTGCTCGCGACCTTCGGCCTGACCTTGATGGTCGAGGACCTCGTCGTGCTGATCTGGGGGCCCGACGATCTCGTCGGCCGCCGCGCGCCGGGCTTCAAGGGCGCGATCGATTTCTTCGGCCAGAACATCCCGAGCTATGACCTGTTCCTGATCGTGCTCGGCCCGGTCGTGCTCGGCATTCTCTGGCTGCTGTTCCAGCGCACGCGCTGGGGCGTGCTGGTGCGCGCGGCAACGCAGGACCGCGACATGGTCGCGGCCCTCGGCGTCAATCAGAAATGGTTGTTCACGTCAGTGTTCGCGGTCGGCGTCTTCCTCGCAGCGCTCGGCGGCGCGCTCCAGATCCCGCGCGATGCCGTGCATCACGCGATGGATTTGCGCATCATCGTCGAGGTCTTCGTCGTGGTGGTGATCGGCGGTCTCGGCAGTATCGTCGGCGCCTTCGTCGCGGCGGTGCTGGTCTCCGAGCTCAACGCCTTCGGCATCCTGATTTTCCCGAAGATTTCCATCATCCTGGTGTTCCTGGTGATGGCGGTGGTGCTGATCGTTCGCCCCTGGGGACTGTTCGGCAAGCCCGAGGCGGCCGCGCGCAGGACGCCGGGTCTCACCGTCAACCCGTGGCGCCCGCTGACGTCGAACGAGCGGCTGGCTGCGCTGGCGGTGCTCGTCATTGCCGCAACGCTGCCGCTGTTCGCCGGCAACTACGCGCTGACCGTCGGCTCGGAGATCGCGATCTTCGTGATCTTCGCGGTCAGCCTGCATTTCCTGATGTCGGTCGGCGGGCTCGCATCCTTCGGCCACGCCGCCTATTTCGGCCTCGGCGCCTACGGCGTCGCCTTCCTCGCCAAGATGGCCGGACTGCCGATGATCGTCTGCCTGTTGCTGGGGCCGCTGCTCGGCTGCATGGGCGCCGCCGTGTTCGGCTTCTTCGCCGTGCAACTCTCCGGCGTCTATTTCGCGATGCTGACGCTCGCCTTCGCCCAGATCGTCTGGTCGATCGCGTTCCAGTGGGTGAGCGTAACCGGCGGCGACAACGGCATTCTGGGCGTATGGCCGGAAAAATGGGCGGCGAGCCCGTCGCATTTCTATTGGCTGGCGCTCGGCGTCGCGGCGCTCGTCACGATCGCGCTGCGGGCCATGGTGTTCTCGCCGTTCGGCTATGCGCTCCGCGCCACGCGCGACTCGCTCCTGCGCAGCGAAGCGATCGGCATCAACGCCAAGCGCATCCAGTGGACGGCCTTCGTGATCGCGGGCACGACCGCCGGCATCGGCGGCGCGCTGTTCGCCTATCTCAAGGGCAGCGTCTTCCCGGACAATCTCGGCATCTCGCTCTCGGTCGACGCGCTGGTCATGGTGCTGCTCGGCGGCGTCGAGACGGTGTCGGGCGCGGTGATCGGTGCCATCGTCTACAAGGCCCTCAACATCTGGCTGGTCAGCCAGACCGATCTGTCGAAGCTCGTGCTCGGCGGCTTCATCGTGCTGATCGTCGTCGTCTTCCCCAAGGGCATCGTCGGCATGCTGGAGATGCTGGCGCAACGCCGCAGGAAGACATCGCCGCCGGGATCTCCCCTGCTTGCCAAGCCGATCGAGTCCGCCGAATGAGCGTCGCACCCCCACTTCTCGCGGTCGAAGGCCTGACGAAATCCTATGGCGGCATCCATGCCGTGCGCGGCGTCTCGTTCTCGCTGCGTGCCGGCGAAATCCTGGCGCTGATCGGCCCGAACGGCGCCGGCAAGAGCACCTGCTTCGACATGCTCAACGGCCAGAACAAACCGGATTCCGGCCAGGTCCGCCTGCTTGGCGAAGAGACCACCGGCAAGAAGCCGCGCGAGATCTGGCGGCTCGGGGTGGGGCGTACCTTCCAGATCACCGCGACGTTCGCGACCATGACGGTGCGCGAGAACGTGCAGGTCGCGCTGATCTCGCACGGGAAGCAGCTGTTCAACCTCTGGGGCTCGGCGCCGAAGTTCGATCGCGGCGAAGCCGGCCGCTTGCTCGAGCTCGTCGGCATGGGCGGCTATGCGGATCGGCCCTGCGGCGAGCTCGCCTATGGCGACCTCAAGCGGCTCGAGCTTGCGGTCGCGCTCGCCAACGAGCCGAAACTCCTGCTGATGGATGAGCCGACCGCCGGCATGGCGCCGCGCGAGCGCGTCGATCTGATGCGGCTGACCGCGCAGATCGCGCGGGAAAAATCGATCGGCGTGCTCTTCACCGAGCACGACATGGACGTGGTGTTCGAGCATGCCGACCGCATCATCGTGCTCAACCGCGGTACGCTGATCGCCGAGGGCTCGCCGGCCGAGGTGCGTGGCAACCCGCAGGTGCAGGCGGTCTATCTCGGCGAGGGTCTCGTCTACGATGCCCGCCACCGCGAGGGAGCCTCGACATGAAGCTCACGGTGCAGGACCTCAACAGCCATTACGGCCCGGCGCATATCCTGTTCGACATCGGCTTCGAGGTCGGCGAGGGCGAGGTGGTGGCGCTGCTGGGCCGCAACGGCGCCGGCAAGTCGACGACGTTCCGCTCGATCGTCGGCCTCGTGGCGCAGCGCTCGGGTCGCATCATGTTCGAGGGCAAGGACGTATCGGTGCGGCCGACGCACGAGATCGTGCGCGAGGGGCTCGGCTATGTGCCGGAGGAGCGGCGAATCTTCACCGATCTGACGGTGGAGGAGAATCTCGAAGTCGGCCGGCAGCCGAAGCGTCCGAACGCGCCATACTGGACGCGCGACAAGTTGTTCACGCTGTTTCCAAACCTCGGCGAGATGAAGAACCGCCCGGGCGGCCGCATGAGCGGCGGCGAGCAGCAGATGCTCACCATCGCGCGCACGCTGATGGGTAATCCGTCGCTGGTGCTGCTCGACGAGCCCTCGGAAGGCCTGTCGCCGAAGATCGTGGAGCAGATGGTCGATGCCATCCTGACCATGAAGAAGGAGGGCGTCAGCATTGTCGTCTCCGAGCAGAATCTGCATTTCGCGCGGTTGATCTCTGATCGCGCCTACATCATCGAGCGCGGCCGTATCTGCTTCGGCGGCACCATGGCCGAGCTCGACGCGCGTCCGGACATCCGCGACGCGCATCTGTCGTTGTGAGGGGCGGGAGCGGATGGCGAGAAGCGTTGCGGCGAAGAAGAGCGTCAAACCGGCAAAACCGCCTTATGTGCTCGACGAGCAGGTCGGCTTCATCCTGCGCCAGGTCTGGCAGCGCCACAGCTCGATCTTCTCCCGCGACATCGGCACCAATCTGACGCCGACGCAATGGGCGGCGCTGTCAAAGCTCGCCGAGACCGGACCGTGCTCGCAGAACCAGCTCGGCCGGCTGACGGCCATGGATGTCGCGACCATCAAGGGCGTAATCGACCGCCTGACGGCGCGCGGCCTGACCGAGACCAGCCAGGATCCCGAGGACGGACGGCGCCTGCTCGTGAGCCTGACGCGCGCCGGTCAGCAGCTTGCCGAAAAACTGGCGCCGAACGCGCTCGCCATCACCCGCGAGACGCTCGCGCCGCTCGACGCCAAGGAGCGCGAGACGCTGATGGCGCTGTTGAACAAGTTGCGGTGAGCGGTGACTAACTTCGATGAAGGCTCCATCGAGGTTTCCCGGCATGAGGGTGGCGCATTGCGTCGCGGTGGTTTTGAGTGTTGGCGCGGCGCTGGCGAGCGAGTGTGCTCCCGCCTGGGCGGCGCAAGCCTATGAAGGCTTCTGGGCGTCGACCAAAATGGATTGCCGCAATGACGACAGCCCCAACCGCATGAGCATCGAGGGCGGTAACCGCCTCTATTGGTATGAGACGCGATGCCGCGCCAGTGCGATCACCGCTGACGGGAAGCTCGGCTGGAAGATGCGGCTCGCCTGCGAAGGCGAGGGAGACAAGTTTCGCTCCAATCCGCGGATTTCAGTCGCGGCGGACGGCCGCCTGGTGATCGAGAACGGCCCGGTCGGGCAGGCCAGGCGGCAATTCTACGTGCGTTGTGAGCTTCCAAGGCGACGCTGATGAAGGCCGCTCTCTCACCGTCACCCTGAGGTGCTCGTCCTGCGGCTTGCCGCAGGGCGCGCCGCGAAGGGCGACGGCCGGCTGCATCTCGGCCGTTCATCCTTCGAGGCTCGCACACGGCGCTATCGCGCCGCGTGCTCGCAGCTCGGGATGACGGGTCTGGCCTTCGTCCAATCCTACTTCGCCACGACTTCCGGCACCTTGCCCGCCGGCGGGGTGTTGCGGCTGCGCTGGGTGCGGACGATGCCGTCGATGATGGTCATGCCGATGCCGGGGAGGTCGCCGAGCTGGACGCTCTCCAGGATGTTCTTGCCCGGCGAGTGCTGCGCCTTGTCCATGATGACGAAATCCGCAGCGCGGCCGACCTCGATCAGGCCGCAATCGAGCTGCCGCATCCGCGCCGTGTTGCCGGTGGCAAGGCAGAACGCGATCTCGGCAGGCAGCTCACCGATCGAGGACAGCATCGAGACCATGCGCAAGATGCCGAGCGGCTGCACGCCGGAGCCGGCCGGCCCGTCGGTGCCCAGGATGACGCGGTGCAGGTCGCCCATTTCGCGCGCGATGCGCAACGTGTAGAGCGCCGAGCGCTCATTGCCGTTATGAACGATCTCGAGCCCGCGCTTGCAGCCCTCGCAGATGCAGCGGATCTGGTCGTCGGGAAGGGCGGTGTGGCCGCCATTGATGTGGCCGACCACGTCGGTGTCGGCCTCCAGCACCACATCCTTGTCGATCAGGCCGGAGCCGGGGATCGAGGGGCCACCGGTGTGGATCGTGCTCTGGATGCCGTATTTGCGCGCCCAGCCGACCATTTTTCGCGCCGTCGGCCCGTCCTTGACGCCACCGAGGCCGACTTCGCCGAGCAGCTTGACGCCGGCAGCGGCCAATTCCTTGAAGTCTTCTTCGACCATCTCGCATTCGATGACCGGCGCGCCGGCATGAACCTTCACGCCACCCGGACGCAACGTCCAGAACGCGCGCTGGGCGAAGATCGCCATCGCCTTCAGCCCCACCACGTCGCGGGGGCGGCCGGGCATGTGCACTTCGCCTGCCGAGATCATGGTGGTGATGCCGCCATGGAGGGAGCTGTCGATCCAGTTGATCTGGTTCTGGCGCGGCGTCCAGTCGCCGGCGACGGGGTGGACATGGCTGTCGATCAGGCCGGGGGTCACCGTGGTGCCGTTGGCATCGACGATGGTGGTCGCGCCTTCCGTGTCGAGATCCTTGTAGCGGCCGATCGCAGTGATCCTGCCGTTCTCGGCGACGATGGTGTCGCCATCCAGGATCGGCTTTTCCAGCGCGCCCGACAGGATCAGGCCGATATTGCGGATCACGAGCTTCGAGGGTCCGGTGGCCTGGGGTGCGTCATGCGCCATGGAAGGGGGTCCTTGTCCTTAACTGCAACGCTGTCGATCTTGGGCAGCCTTGACCACGGGATCAAGCCGGATTATTCATTAGTACACGAATGATCGTGTACAAACGACGCATAGCTGACCGCCTCGGAACCGCAACGTAGCGACACGGAAGGGTGAGATGAGCAATTTCAACCAGGAAAGCGTTTTGAGCGTCCACCATTGGACCGAGACGCTGTTCTCCTTCAAGACCACCCGCAGCCCGACCTTCCGCTTCCGCAACGGTGAATTCACCATGATCGGGCTCAAGGTCGGCGAGAAGCCGCTGCTGCGGGCCTACAGCGTCGCCAGCGCCAATTACGAGGACACGCTGGAGTTCTTCTCGATCAAGGTGCCGGACGGCCCGCTGACCTCGCGGCTCCAGCACCTGAAGGAAGGCGACGAGATCATCGTCAGCCGCAAGGCCACCGGCACCCTGGTGATCGACAACCTGGAAGAGGGCCGCAACCTCTACCTGATCGGCACCGGCACGGGCCTCGCTCCGTTCCTGAGCGTGATCAAGGACCCTGAAACCTACGAGCGCTTCGAGAAGGTGGTGCTGCTGCACGGCTGCCGCCACGTCAAGGAACTCGCCTATGGCGAGATGATCACCGAGCATCTGCCGCAGGATGAGTTGCTCGGCGACTACATCCAGAGCCAGCTCATCTACTACCCGACGGTGACCCGCGATCCCTTCCGCAACCGCGGCCGCATCACCGACCTCATCACCTCGGGCAAGCTGTTCAGCGATATCGGCTTGCCGGCGCTGGAAGCGGCCCACGACCGCGTCATGATCTGCGGCAGCCCGGCGCTGGTCGCGGACACCCGCACGCTCCTGGGCGAGCGCGGCTTCATCGAGGGCAATCACGGCGAGCCGGCCCAGTTCGTGGTCGAAAAGGCCTTCGCCGAGCGCTAAGTTCGGAATTCTTGCGCAAGAAGACCGCATTTTCGCCCTCGCATGGGCGTTGCGGCGCCGATTCGGCGCACGATACACTGTGGGTGCGAATCAGCGGAGTTCCCACATGGTTGCGGACAGCGACAGCAACATCGCCTGGCACCGGGTCCAGTTGAAGAAGAATCGCGCCGAGTTGAAGGCGCTCGAGACGGCGCGCTTCACGATGGGCGAGATCGCTTCGTCGAAGCGGAACGGCCAGACCCAGAAGGCGATCGGGGAACTCAAGCGCAAGATCACGCAGTCGGAACGCGCCATCGCCGACCACGACAAGCGCACGCGCCGTCCGCTCACCACCGACCTGCAAAGCCTCAGCAGCGGCAGCTGGAGCCATTGGGACGCCTATACCAACCAGCAGCAGCGCAAGACCGGCCAGCGCTCGCCGGGCGGCGGGTAGGCTCTCTTCCGCTCGCGCCGGTTCCGGCCTTGCGCATCGGCTCGCGCGTACCATCTGGTTGAGGCGCCACCAACCACTCCGGTGATCCCATGGCACCGCGCCTCGATTTCACCAGCGAGGCCTTCTTCCGCGATCCGCCCACGGCGATTGCCGCGTTGCGCGCGTCCGGCCCCGTGGTTGCGACCCGATTTCCCCTCGTCGGCGATGTCTGGATCACCACGACTCATGATGCCACGGCAGAGGTGCTGAAGGACGGCACCACCTTCACACTGCGCAAGGAGGATGGCGACGTCGCCGGTCTGCGCTGGTGGATGCCGAGATATGTCAGGGCCATCGCCAACAACATGCTGACGATGGACGAGCCGGATCACACGAGGCTGCGCAGTATCGTGGACGAGGCATTCCGCCGCCGCGCGATCGTCGCGATGGAGCCGCGCATTCGCGCCATCGCCGACGGTCTGGCGGACGACCTGTTTGCCGATGGCAGCCCCGCCGACCTCGTCCAGCAGTACGCCCGCATCCTGCCGGTGTCGGTGATCTGCGAGTTGCTGGGCCTGCCTGCGGCCGATCGCCCGAGATTCATCGCCTGGGCCAACAAGATGTCGTCGCTGACGAATGTCGTCAGCTTCTTCCGCCTGCTGTTCGCGTTCCGCAAGATGCGCGCCTATCTCGCACAGCAGTTGCAGATCGCGCGCGTGCAGGGCGGCGAGGGCCTGATCGCCGAGCTGGTCCAGGTCGAGCGCGAGGGCGGCCAGATCACGCCGGACGAAATGGTCTCGATGGTGTTCCTGCTGCTCGCGGCGGGATCGGAAACGACCACGCATCTGATCAGCGGTTCGGTCTACGAGCTGCTCAGGAATCCGGGCCTGCGCGACTGGCTGGAGGAGGACTGGAGCCGCATCTCGCTCGCCGTCGAGGAATTCTTGCGCTTCGTCTCGCCGGTGCAGTTTTCCAAGCCGCGCTATTTGCGGCGGGATGTCGAGCTTGCCGGCGTGCGGCTGAAGAAGGGCGACCGTGTCATGGTCATGCTTGCCGCCGCCAACATGGACCCGGCCGTGCACGACCGCCCTGAGCGGCTCGACCTCACGCGCAAGCCGAACCGCCACATGTCATTCGGAACGGGAATTCATTTCTGTCTCGGCCACCAGCTCGCGCGGATCGAGGCGACTTGCGCATTGCAGGCGCTGCTTGCGCGATGGCCGAAACTCGAGCTCGCCGTCGACCCCGCGCAAATCCACTGGCGCAAGCGTCCGGGTATGCGTGCGATCGCGAGATTGCCTGTCGTTGCCGGCGGGAACCGCCGGCCGAGCCGTGGTGCCGCCGCCGAGCCGTTGCTGGCGGATTGACATCGCGCACGCCGTGCCGGGAACAATGGCGCGGATCATCTTGCGTGACGTGCGAAACAATCTCCATCGCGCAGGCGTTGCCCCAATGCACGCAGCGGCAAGGGAGCAGCCCATGCCCAACGGCGGCAAGACGCATATCGGATCAGCCGCGCATGGCAAGGGCGCGGGGACTGGCGCACTCACGGACATCGCAAAGGACAAGGTCGGCGATAACATGATCCTGTCGAACCGTGACAAGGCGCGACATTCCGACATTCGCGGCATGGACGGAAAGTTCATCCAGACCGAGCAGTATCAGGATCATTCGGCCAACCGGCTGCTCGACGACGAGGAGGCTGAAGGCTAGGCGACAGCCCTGAGCGACAGCTTCAGGAGCCGGCCGACTTCTTCGAAGCGACGAGATCGCGCTCCCAGCCGAACACGGAGCGGCCGTCGAGATCGGGAGAGGCCGCACGCTCGCCGGCGATGTAAGCCTCGACGGACGGTCCACGCGCGGTCCGCTCCAGCCGCCGCGCCTGGTCGTCGAGCCGCCTAAGCGCCTGCATCTCTTCTTCGCGCCCAAGTTTTGCGTTCTGGATCGCGCCCTTCAGCACGCGGATGGTCTCGTCGTAGACCTTGATCGGGACGGGGTAGGGGTGCCGGTCCTTGCCGCCGTGAGCGAGCGAGAAGCGCGCGGGATCGTTGAAGCGATAGGGTGCGCCGTGCACGACCTCGGCCACCATCGCCAGCGAACGCACCGTGCGGGCGCCGACGCCCGGCGTCAGCAACAGCTCCGGGAAGTCGACCGGGCCACGCTCGGCTGCCGCAGCCAGCGTGCCGTGCAGACGCCGCGCGAACACGTCCTTGGGCCTGACATCGTGATGCGCAGGCATGATCAGGTGCGGCAGCATCGCCTGCGCGGGCGTGGTCCCGGTGAGCCGTTCGAATTCGGCGACGATGCGATCGGGGCCGAGATCGCCGAGGAGTTCGAGCTGCGCGCTGCGCGAGATATCGGCGCGATGGTCGGTGAGATTGACGATCTCGCCTTGCTGCGGCCCGTCGATCGCACTATGCGGCGCGTCGACGAAACTCTTCAGTGCCTCGGAATGCCAGTGATAGCGGCGGGCCTGCCGCTTGTCGCCGTTCATGCCCTGCTGCACCACCGTCCACTTGCCGTCGGCCGTGACGAAGAAGCCGTGGAGATAGAGGTCGAAGCCGTCCTGCACGGCCGCGCTGTCGACCTTGGCCACCAGCCGACTGGCGCGGGTGAGCTTCACGCCGTCGAAGCCGACGCGCTCGCCGAGCTGCATCAGCTCGTCCGGCGTCTTGCGCGAATGCTGGCCGCGGCCGCCGCAGACATAGATCCCGAGCTCGTCCTGGAGCGGGCCGAGCCCGCGCTTCAGCGCGCCGATCACGGAGGTGGTGATCCCCGAGGAGTGCCAGTCCATCCCCATCACGGCACCGAACGACTGGAACCAGAACGGATGCGACAGCCGCTGGAGAAACGCATCGCGGCCGTAATGATGCACGATCGCCTGCGTGACGATCGCACCAAGCGACGCCATGCGGCTCGCAAGCCACGGCGGAACCCGTCCGGTGTGGAGAGGAAGATCGGCGCTGCCGGTACGTCTGGTCATGTGTGCGGCAGACTAGCGCGATCCGGCGAGCGTTGCACGGGGGGAATGCTGCATTGTGCTGCGCGACGAGGGAAACGTCGGTGACCATCCCTCTCCACGGGATGCGGGAAGCTCAACCGGGCCGGCACGCGCAGTTGAATGCGTATGCTTTCTCCGATCAGGCGGCCTTGGCAACGGTTGCGCCAAGTTGCTTGTTCGATCGTGATCGCGGCTTGCGCAGCTTCCGCCGCGCCCAGATCAGCAGGCCGGTCGAGAGCAGCGTGAGCAGTGCGATCGACGTCACGACGTTGAGCGGCGAAGCGATCAGGGCCGACCAGTTTCCCTCATGGATCAGGCGCGGCCAGTTGCGCGGCAGCGCTGTGACGCCGGATGAATTGACGGCGTAGGCGCGCAGCTCCCCGTCCTCATAGATCCGCGCCATCATGCGACCGCCGCGCGCGCCGATCGAGACCACATGCGACAGCTCGCGCGAGGCTGCGACCATACGGACAGCATCGGGCAGGGCGAGAGGGCCGCCACCGCCGGCTGGAGCGGCGCCGCTCTGGAAGGTCAGGCCGAACGCCATGCACAGGCCGGTCAGCGGGCTCAGAAGGATCAGCGGCAACGCAAACCATGCGGTGCCCTTGTGCCATCCGGACAGCGTGTTGCGCAGGCGCGGCAGTCCCGTGAGGATACCGAGCACCATCAGGGACACCATGGCGATGGTCGAGCTTGTCACCAGCCACGCCTGGCCGAGCAATCGCTCATGCGTGACACGGGCCCACAGGAAGAGATCGGGGAGGCTGGAGCCCGCGGCGGCGGCGGGCTCGCCTGTTGCGAGGTCTATCGCCGGGGCGCCGGCGCCTTGCAGCGTCATGCGCTGGCTGGCGGCATTGATCGAGAGCCCGCGCGCCTTGCCATCCGGATCATACCGTTTCACCAGTTCGACGATGCGCCCAGAGTCGATCGCCGGACCACTGATGCCACTGACTTGCACCAGCGGCTCAAAGGACAGGATCAGTCCGGTGGCGATGATCGCGAGCAGGGGCAGCGCGAAGACCAGCGTGATCCAGCGATGCGGTGTCAACAATAAGGGTTTGCTCATTCTCGGTCTCCGGCGATCTCGCGCTTTCGTCGCCCAGCGCAGCCCCGAAGACAAATGACGCTTTGTCCATGTTGCTGCGTTGATTTGCAGCAAACAGAGTTAGCGATGTTGGCGAATGCCAATCGTTCGCACCTGTGCGCAGATCGTCTGGCGGTCCGCGAAGCAGGTGGCGAATTGAGGCCTACTCGCGCCTCGCCTTGGTCGCGCCGCGCAAGCCGGCCTGCTGCTGGATCGTATCCAGCGCGCCGGACGACTGCTCTTCCGCGACGAAGCGGTTGAGCAGGGGCAGCGCGTCCTCGCGTCCCTTGGGAATCGCGATGGCCATGTGCTCCAGGCCCCAATTGCCGTCGAGGATGTGCGCGCCCGGCATCTGGTCGGACATCTCGAACAGCGTCGGCTTGTTGGTGGCGTAAAGGTCGATCTCGCCGCGGTCGAACATGCCGATGGCGATCTTGACGCTTTCGGCGGGAACGATAGTCGCGTTCTTGAATTTCGCCGGCAGCGTTCGCTCCGAGGTCGAGCCCTTGGTGACGCCGATCTTCACGCCTGGCTTGTCGATGTCCTCGACCTTGCCGATCGGCGAATTCGCCGGGACGAGATAGCCGAGCTCGATCGCCAGCACGGGCTGGCTGAAGCTGACCTCGCTGGCGCGGGCCGGCGTGGCGTTGGTCACGGTGAAGTCGACCTGCCCGTCGTGGATCGCGGTGACGATGTCGGCAACGCGTTGAAACCTGACATAGTCGACGCCGACGCCGAGCCGCTTCGCCAGTTCGCCGCCGAGATCGTAGGCGAGGCCGTGCGGCTTGCCGGCCGCATCTGTGACCATCGAGGTCGGGCTGCCCGCATAGATGCCCACGCGCAAGGTGCCGCCCGGCGCCAGGAGCTTTGCTTCGCCATCGGCCTTCGCGAACGAGCCGGAGAGGCCGACAGTGGCAAACGCGAGCAGGGCGGCGAGCGCAAGGTGCCTCCAGCAAGAGATCCTCATGAGATGATCCCGCCTTACTGCGCGCGGATGTTGGCGGCTTTCAGCACCGGCTCCCATTTGGTCGCTTCGGCGTGCATGTAGGCGTCGAAATCCTTGGCGGAGGAGCCGACCGGAGCTGCGCCGATCTTGCCGAGCGTCGACAGCACGCTGGGGTCTTGCAGCGCGGCCTTGAGGTCGGTCTCGAGCTTGGACACGATCTCCGGCGGCATTTTTGCCGGGCCCAGCACGCCCCACCAGACCGAAACATCGTAGCCGGGCACGCCGGCCTCGGCGATGGTCGGAACATCCGGCAGCGCCTTGGAGCGTTCGGCCGAAGTCACCGCGAGCGCGCGCACCGGGCCGCCTTCGAGCTGGCCGATGGCTTCCGCAAGCGGGTTGATGCTGAGCGGGATCTCGCCGGCGATGACAGCGGTCAGCGCCGGCGCGCCGCCCTTGTAGGGGATCGCGACGATCTTGGTGCCGGACATGTGTTTGAGCAGCTCGCCGGCGAGATGTGCGGACGTACCGTTGCCCGACATGCCGTAGGAGAGCTTGTCCGGCTCCTTCTTTGCTGCGGCCAGGAGATCGCCGAGCGTCTTGTAGGGGCTGTCCTTCGCTACCACGATTGCGAGCGGCGAGGAGGCGACTTCGGTGATCGCGGTGAAATCCTTGAACGTGTCATAGGGCACGTTCGGATAGATGAACTGGTTGAGCGGATGGCCGCTCGCGACCAGGATCAGCGTGTAGCCGTCCGGTGCAGCTTGCGTCAGCGCCTGCGAGGCAACGATGCCGCCGGCGCCGGGACGATTATCGATCACCGGCTGCTGACCCCAGGTTTTCGCCAGCGCCTGGCCGAGCGTGCGCGCGAGCACGTCGACCGCGCCGCCGGCCGCATAGGGCACCAGGATGTGGACCGGCTTGCTCGGATAATTCTCAGCCTGCGCGGCGTTCGCCGCCAGTAGCAAGCCTGCACCGACCACGAGCCGACCGATTGTTGTGTTCAAACCCAGCATTTCCCAGCACTCCATTCGCGTCCCTGCGGCGGTCTTCCGACCCCGGGACGTCTCGCATCGTTTTTGTTGACGAGACCTGATCTTTTGTACGATAGTACAAATCACATGGTACGCAAGCCCACCAGCAAGGAAACGGCCCGAAAGCCGAACATGCGCGAGGCGATCCTCGCCGCGGCCGAGGAGCTGTTCGCCACCAACGGCTTCAATGCCGTGTCGGTGCGCGATATCGCCCAGGCCGCCGGGGCCAATCCCGGCAGCGTGACCTATCATTTCAAGACCAAGGACGGCCTGCTGCTGGAGATCTACCGGCGCCATTGCGGGCCGATGAACCTGCGCCGTTCCGAGCTGCTCGCCGCCGCCAGGCGCGTGCGCGATCTCCAGGACCGGCTGGAGGCGATCGTGCGGGCCTATGTGGTGCCGGCCTTCACCTCCGGCAGCGATCTCGCCGGCGGCGGGGCGCGCTTCACGCGGCTGCGCGCCGTGATGTCGGCGGAAGGCAACGAGGTCGCACGAAAGATCATCGCGCAGACCTTCGACGACACCAGCCACGCCTTCATCGACGCGGTCCACGACAGTCTGCCGCACATTCCGCGCACCGACATCGTCTGGCGCAGTCACTTCCTGCTCGGTGCACTCTATTATTCGCTGGTGACGCCGGATCGCGTCTCGCGCCTGTCGCGCGGCGAGGCCGACGGCAGCGATGCCGCCAGCGCCATCGAGCAGCTGGTGCAAGCCACCGTCGCCGCTTTCCAGGCACCGCCGCTCGACCAGCCGGCGCGCCGGCGGGCTGTTGCGAGCAACAAGACTTGAAAGAAACTGCCCGGGTGGAGACGCGGTTTCGCGTTTCCGCTCGCAAGCGGACCATGTGACAGGGTGCTTTAGGAAATGAACAGGCGGGAGTGCTTGCATCTCTTGACCGGACTGGCCGGTGCCGCGCTCGCGAGCGAAGCACGCGCGCAGGGTGCCGAACCCAAGGCGATCCCCACGATCACGCCGCCGGATCCAAATCCGAAGGTGCCGTCTTTCAAACTGCCGCCGAAATCCTGCGACACCCACACCCATATTTTTGGCCCCGCGTCCCGTTATCCCTTCGCCGAGAAGCGTCCCTACAACACGGCCGATGCGCCGCTGGAGACCTTCCGCAGCGTGCATGAGAAGATCGGCGTCGAGCGCTGCGTGATCGTCAATGCCACCGTGCACGGCACCGACAATCGCGTCGTCACCGACGCCATCGCCCAGAGCGAGGGTGCCTACAAGGGCATCGCCAACGTCAATGACGAGATGAGCGAGAAGGAGCTTGCGGCGCTCGACAAGGGCGGCATCTGCGGCTGCCGCTTCGCCTTTCTCAAGCGCCTTGGCGGCGTCGGCGATATGACAAAATTCCAGCGCATCGTGCACCGCGTCGCCGAGCTCTCCTGGCATATCGACGTCTATTTCGAGCCTGGTACGATCGCCGAATTCGCGCCCATCCTCACCGCGCTGCCGACGCCCTATGTGATCGATCACATGGGCACGGTGCAGGCCGGGAAGGGGCTCGACGATCCCGGCTTCACCGCGCTGCTCGACCTTCAGAAGAAGGACGAGAAGTGCTGGGTCAAGATCACGGGTCTCGAGCGCGCGTCCGGGGCCGGCAAGCCGTTCCATGACGCCGTGCCGTTCGCGAAGGCGCTGATCGACAATGCGCCCGATCGCGTCATCTGGGGCACCGACTGGCCGCATCCCAATGTCAAGATCATGCCGAATGACGGTGATCTTGTCGACCTGATCCCCCTCTACGCGCCCGACGCAAAGGACCAGCACCGGCTGCTGGTCGACAATCCGGCACGCCTGTTCAAGTTCACCTGATGACGATGATGTACACGCCGACCATTCCGCCGCCCGATCCGAACACGCGCACGCCGAAGTTCAAGCTGCCGAAACTGTCGTGCGACGCGCATTGCCACATCTTCGGGCCCGGCGCGAAATACCCGTATGCGCCGGATCGCTCCTACACCCCGCCGGATGCGCCGCTGGAGGATTTCCGTGCGCTGCACGCCAGGCTCGGGGTGGAGCGCGCCGTCATCGTCAATGCCAGCGTCCATGGCACCGACAACACTGTCGCGCTCGATGCCATCGCGCAGAGCAATGGCGCCTACCGTGCGGTCGCCAATATCGACGGCACCATCACCGAACGCGGGCTCCGCGCGCTGCATGAGGGCGGCTTCCGCGGCTGCCGTTTCAATTTCGTCCGCCATCTCGGCGGCGTTCCCGACAAGCGCGTGTTCGACCGCATCATCGCGATGGTCGCGCCGCTCGGCTGGCACATCGACCTGCATTTCGATGCGATCGACCTGCCTGAATATGCCGACATGCTGACAAGGCTGCCGTTGAGCTACACCATCGACCACATGGGGCGGGTGAAGGCGTCCGACGGGCTCGACCAGCTTCCGTTCAAGATCTTGATCGAACTGATGCAGCGCGACGAGAAATGCTGGGTCAAGATCTGCGGCTCCGAGCGTGTGTCCTCGGCCGGGCCGCCCTTCACCGACGCCGTGCCGTTTGCCCGAAAGATCGTCGAGACCGCGGTCGACCGCGTCATCTGGGGCACGGACTGGCCGCATCCCAACGTCAAGGTGATGCCGAATGACGGCGACCTCGTCGACCTGATCCCGCTGTTTGCGCCGGAGCCGGAGTTCCAGCAGAAGATCCTCGTCGACAACCCCGCGCGCCTGTTCGAGTTCGACCAATGACGGCGCTGGCGATCGACAAGCCGCGCAGCCGCGCCTGGTGGAAGGAGCTCTGGATCCAGGTGCTCATCGCCATGGCGGCGGGCATCGCGCTTGGGATCGCCAGTCCCGAGGCGGGCGCCAAGATGCAGCCGCTTGGGGATGCCTTCATCAAGGCGATCCGGATGCTGATCGCGCCGATCATCTTCTGTACCGTCGTGCACGGCATCGCCCATATGGCGGACATGGCGCGTGTCGGGCGTGTCGCGGTGAAGGCGATCGTCTATTTCGAGATCATGACCACGATCGCCCTGATCATCGGTCTCATTGCGGTGAATTTGCTCAAGCCCGGCGTCGGCATGAACATCGATCCCGCCAGCATCAATGCCAGCGCGATCGAGCCCTACGTCAAGCAGACCGGCGCGATCGGATTCGTGCCGTTCCTGATGAACATCGTGCCGGCCACTTTCGTCGGCGCGTTTGCCGAGGGCAACATCCTCCAGGTGCTGTTCATCTCGGTGCTGTGTGGCTTCGCACTGGTGCAGCTCGGCGAGCGCGCCGCGCCGCTGGTGCATCTGATCGACATCGCCGCCAAGATGGTGTTCGCCGTCGTCGGCTTCGTGATGTGGGCGGCGCCGATCGGGGCGTTCGGCGCCATTGCCTTCACGGTCGGCAAGTTCGGCGTCGGCTCGCTGGCCTCGCTCGGCAAGCTGCTGGGCGGCTTCTATCTGACCTGCGTGATCTTCATCATCGTGGCGCTCGGTCCGGTGGCGCGGCTCTGCGGCTTCTCGCTCGTCAAGCTGATCCGCTACATCTGGGAAGAACTGCTGATCTGCATCGCCACGACCTCGTCCGAGACGGTGCTGCCGCGGATGCTGACCAAGCTGGAGAAGGCAGGCTGCGAGAAGAGCGTGGTCGGCCTGGTGATCCCGACCGGCTATTCCTTCAATCTCGACGGCACTTGCCTTTACCTCGCCGCGGCCTCGGTGTTCCTGGCGCAGGCGACCAACACGCCGTTCGGGCTCGCCGAGCAGATCGAGCTGCTCCTGATCCTGCTCGTGACCTCCAAGGGCGCGGCGGGGATCGCCGGTGCCGCCTTCGTCGTGCTGGCGGCGACGCTGTCGGCGACCGGCACCATTCCGGTGACGAGCGTCGCGCTGGTGCTCGGCATCCACCGCCTGATGTCGCAGGGGCTGACGCCGACCAATCTGATCGGGAACGCGGTTGCGACCATCGCGATTGCCAAATGGGAAGGCGCGCTCGACGGCGAGCGCTTGCGGCGCGTGCTCGACGGCGAGGAGCCCGAGGCCATTACGGCCTGATGAATTGGCTGCCTGCATGAGGCGGGCGGCCTATGATGCTTACGAACGAAAGAGGGGAGTTTGTCCATGAAAACAGGTCTCGTGATCACGGCCCATCCGGGCGATTTCGTCTGGCGCGCCGGCGGCGCCATCGCGCTGCATGCGAAGAAGGGCTATCGCATGAAGATCGTCTGCATGTCCTTCGGCGAACGCGGCGAGAGCCAGTTCGCCTGGAAGGAGAAGGGCGCGACGCTGGAATCGGTCAAGGCCGGCCGCAAGGACGAGGCGGAGCGGGCGGCCAAGCTGCTCGGCGCCGAGATCGAGTTCTTCGATTGTGGCGACTATCCGCTGAAGCTCACCGAGGCGCATTTCGACCGCATGGTCGACATCTATCGCGAACTCAATCCGAGCTTCGTGCTGACGCATGCGCTGGAAGACCCCTATAATTTCGACCATCCGAACGCGGCGCATTTCGCGCAGGAGACCCGCGTGGTCGCGCAGGCGATGGGCCACAAACCCGGCGCTCAGTACAAGTACTCGGCGCCGCCGGTGTTCCTGTTCGAGCCGCACCAGCCGGAGCAGTGCAATTACAAGCCCGACCTGCTCCTCAAGATCGACGAGGTCTGGAAGGAGAAGTACGAGGCGTTCCAGATCCTCGCCGCACAGAAGCATCTCTGGGGCTATTACGAGCGCGTCGCGCTCAACCGCGGCATCCAGGGCAGCCGCAACACCGGCGTGCCCATGACCTATGGCGAGGCCTATCAGCGTCTGTTTCCGACGGTTGCGGAGGAATTGGCATGAAGCCGGTCGTCGTTCGCAACATTGAGCGAGCCGATCCCGCCGGAATGGCGGAGTACGGCGTCTCGACCGTGCACGAGGCCTACGGCCGCATCGGCCTGATGAAGCCGTATTTGCGGCCGGTCTGGCCGGGTGCGGCGATTGCCGGCCCCGCCGTCACCGTGCTGGCGCAGCCCGGCGACAACTGGATGATCCATGTCGCGGTCGAGCAGTGCAGGAAAGGCGACATTCTCGTCGTCGGCTGCACCACCGACAATACCGACGGCATGTTCGGCGAGCTGCTCGCCACCTCGCTCCAGGCGCGCGGCGTGCAGGGCCTGATCATCGATGCCGGCTGCCGCGACGTCAGAGCGCTGCACGAGATGAAGTTTCCGGTGTGGTCGCGCGCGGTCTCGGCCAAGGGCACGGTCAAGGCCACGCTCGGCTCGGTCAACGTCCCCGTGGTCTGCGCCGGCGTCAACGTCGATCCCGGCGACGTCATCGTCGCCGATGACGACGGCGTCGTGGTGGTGCCGAAGCGATATGCTGGCGAAGTCGCCGAGAAGGCGAAGAAGCGCAACGCGGATGAAGGCGGCAAGCGCAAGCGGCTGGCCTCTGGCGAGCTCGGCCTCGACATGTACAGCATGCGCGAAGCGCTGGCGAAAGCCGGGCTCGTCTATGTCGATAATCCCGAGGACGTCTGAGCGGGATAACAGAAGCGGAGCGGGCGGATGGATCGTCTCAAGCTGAAGGCCGTGCTCGGCAGTCATCCTCATGTCCAGGCGGTGAAGAGCGGCGAGCTCCGTTCCGACCGCTTCGATCTCGACTTCATCGCGTACACGCCGACCAACACCGCGTTCAAGCCGATGGTGCGCGAGCAGGCCTTCGACGTCTGCGAGATGGCGATCGTCACCTATCTGATAGCGAAGGCCCACGGCAAGCCGCTGGTGCTGCTGCCGGCGACCATGCTCGGCCGCTTCCAGCATTCCTACGCGCTCTATAATCCGGAACGGGGAACGCTTGGGCCTGGCGATCTCGAAGGCAAGCGCGTCGGCATCCGCTCCTTCACGACGACGACGGGAGCCTGGATCAGGGGAATTCTCGCCAACGACTACGGCGTCAATCTCGACAGCATCCGCTGGGTGACGTTCGAAGATCCGCATGTCGCCGAATATGTCGACACCACCGAGCGCGCGCCGAAGGACAAGAAGATATTGCAGATGCTGCTCGACGGCGAACTGGATGCCGTCCTCGGTGAGACCTCTGATAATCCCAGGCTCAAGCCGCTGTTCCCTGATCCCGCGGCGGAAGCCGCCGCATGGTACGCCCGGCGCGGTGTCGTGCCGGTCAATCACCTCGTGGTCGTGACCGAGACGCTCGCGAAGTCGCGCCCCGACGTGGTCGTTGGCATTTATGATCTGCTCAAGCGAAACAAGGAGCAGATGGGGCCAGCGGCGACGCCTGACCTCATCCCGTTCGGGATCGAAGCCAACCGAAAACCGTTGGAGCTGATCGTCGACTACGCATTCCAGCAGGCGTTGATCCCGCGCCGCTATGCGGTCGAGGAGCTCTTCGACGAGACGACACGAGGATTGAACTGATGTCAGATCCGAGACGATGGCAGGTCGGGCTGGTCGGCTACGGCGAGGTCGGCCGGATCCTGGCCGAGGATTTGCGCCAGCAGGACATCAAGGTTGCCGCCTACGACATCAAGCTCGGTGGCGAGCAGGATGCTGCGCTGAAGGAGCATGCAGCGAAATTCGGCGTTGGCCTTGCGGCTTCTCACGCCGAGCTGACCGCGAAATCCGACTTCATCATCTCTGCGGTCACGGCGAGCCAGGCCGTTCCGGTCGCAAAAGCCTGCGCCGCCGCGATCAATCAGGGCACCTGGTTCCTCGATTTCAATTCGGCGTCTCCCGGCGCCAAGCAGCGTGCTGCCGCGCTGATCGACGGCGCTGCGGGGCGCTATGTCGAGGGGGCCGTGATGACCTCGGTGCCGCCGTATCGCATCAAGGTGCCGCTGCTGCTCGGCGGGGCCGGCGCGAAGGAGCTGGAGCCGCTTCTGAACGCGATCGGTTTTGCTGCGAAGGTTGCGAGCGACAAGCTCGGCGTGTCCTCCGCGGTGAAGATGTGCCGCAGCATCATGATCAAGGGCCTCGAGGCCATGGTCATCGAGAGTTTCACCACCGCGCGCGCCTATGGCGTGGAGGATGCCGTGCTGGCCTCGCTTGCGGAAACCTTTCCGGCGATCAATTGGGAGAAGCAGGGTGCCTATTTCTTCCAGCGCGTGATCGAGCACGGCCGCCGCCGTGCGGAGGAGGTGCGCGAGGTCGCCGAGACGGTCCGCGAGGCGGGGCTGACGCCGTGGTCGGCGCAGGGCACGGCCGAACGGCAGGCCTGGGTCGCTGATCTCGCCGATGAGGGGTTGTTCGGCATCAGGGGCACCGGGGAGTTTGCCCGCAGCGCCGACTGGCGCGTCGAGGCCGACCGGATCCTGGCGAAGATCAATCGCGCGAAATAGGGCGATGCCGGCTCAGGAACTTGCCGCGCGACAGCTCGTGAGCTCGTCGCGGGCGCGTTCGATCAACGCCATCAGATTTTCGGCCTTGCGGACCAGCCGGTCGCTCGCGGCTTCAGTCCGGAATTCTGCGCGGATCGCCCGAATGCACTTGTCGGCGGTGTCGAGCGCCATGAGCGCACGTGTCAGGTCATCCTGAGTCTGGACATCAGCGAGATCGAGGTCCGACAGGACGTGCCCGATGCCGTCGAGCCGCTCCACCGCGATCTCGCTGGGCGTTCTTGCTCGAATGGAATGATTGTCGATGCTGCTGAATGCGCTGAACATGTCCATGCTTCCCCGTCGAATGCAGACTTCAGTGCAGGCCCTACTATGGCCGGCACCGCGGGACTTGCAATGCGCGCACCTATCGGGAATCGGAGAGAATCTACTATCCGGGATTCTACCGTATTCGGAATTTTGGAAAGCGTGGCGGTAAAATCGAACGGATAGCGGCTGGTCGTCAGCCGGATTTCCCCACAAGCCTACCGTTCGCGGCGACGAGCCTGCCGTCCTTGTAGACGGAGCGCCCTTGCGGCACCGCGACGACGGCCTCGGGAACATGTTCCGCGTTCAGCGTCACGAAATCGGCCTTCGCCCCGACCCGCAGGCCGTAGC
The DNA here is from genome assembly GCF_900113725.1 of Bradyrhizobium sp. cf659. NCBI lineage: Bacteria > Pseudomonadati > Pseudomonadota > Alphaproteobacteria > Hyphomicrobiales > Nitrobacteraceae > Bradyrhizobium > Bradyrhizobium sp. cf659. The sequence goes on along the minus strand of NZ_FOQJ01000001.1, from coordinate 1,293,883 downwards.
CTTCGAGCCGGAGCGCCTTTGCGCCCGACGCGGTGACGACGTCGAATGCGGCACCCAGTTCCGCGTCGATGTTGAAGCCGGAGCGATAGCCGAGCGTCGTTGCACGGCGCAGCATGTCGCCGTCGCCATAGGGCCACCAGGAATCGCGGATGTTGTCGTTGCCGCTGAAGACAGTCACGCCGGCGTTGCGCAAGGCGAGGATCGGCGGAAACGGCCGCGCGCCCGGCGCGTTGGTCATGATCGCGACGCCGGAGCGGGCGAGAATGTCGGCGATCTTCGTGAGGTAATCCGCCGGGATGTCGCCGAGCCCGTAAGCGTGGCTAACTGCGACGCGCCCCTCCATGCCGAGTGCGCGCGTGCGCGCCGCGATCTGCTCGATCTCGAACGCGCCCAATGTGCCCATGTCGTGCAGATGGATGTCGACATCGACGCCGTGCTTGTTGGCGACGCCGAACACGACGTCGAGATGCCTTTCGACGTCGCGATCGAAGCTCGCGGGATCGAGCCCGCCGACGAGGTCGGCGCCAAGGCGGATGGCCTCGTCGAGCAGTTGCGGCGTGCCCGGGCTCGACAGGATGCCGCTCTGGGGAAAGGCGACGAGCTGGATGTCGATCAGGCCCTTGTACTCCTCGCGCACGCGCAGGATCGTCTCGAGCGATTTCAGGCCGACCGAGCCGTCCACCATGACATGGCTGCGCATCTGCGTCGTGCCGTGGGCGATACAGAGGTCGAGCTGGTTGCGCGCCCGCACGTCCATCGGCGCGGCATCGGCCATGTTCTGCGCCTGGAAGGCTACGCGTTCATGCACGTTGAAACCGTCGGTGCATGGCTTGTGCGGACGCCAGGCGTCGCCATAGAAACTGGTGTCGAGATGGATGTGACCCTCGACAAAGCCGGGAACGACGAGGGCACCTTTGAGATCGATCGTCTCGGCACCGGCGGGTGGCTGGTCAACGGTCGTGATCGCCGCGATGCGGCCATCCTTGACAGCGATGTGATGTCGGGCGCCGCCGTCGAAGCGTGCGTTGAGGAAGAGTGTGTCGAAGGCCATCCGGTTCCTCCGTTGGACGATTTGCGGAGTGTTGCGCGGGCCGCGGGTCGGGCGCAAGGCGCGGGAAGGCGAGAGCTGCTCAGCGTCCGGGGCTGAACAGAGTGGGCCGCTGCCGCTCAAAAGTTTGCCGGCCGGCCTTGAAGCCCATCATGACATCGGGCAGCTCGGCGATCGCGAAGCGGCTGTCCTGCGTGTCGAGCACGATGAGATCGGCGGGATTACCGACTTTGATGCCGTAATCGCCGAGGTTCATCAGCCGTGCCGGCAGTTCGGTCACGAGATCGAGGCAAGTGTCGAAGTCGCCGACCGAGGCGTGGGCGACGTTGGCGTAGAAATTCGCCATCCGCAGCAGCGAGGCATCGCCGAACGGCGTAAAGGGATTGAGCACGTTGTTGGTCGCGACCGAGCACAATACGCCGTCGCCGGCGAGCTTGTGCGCGAGCGTCAGTCCGCGCGGCGCGTTGTGGGTGGCCTCGCGCCCCATCAGATAGAGATCGGTTGCGGGCAGCACGGTGACGGCAACGCCGGCTTTCGCCAATTGCGCGGTCGCAGCCTTCAGCCGCTCCGGCGGCAGTGCCGAGAGCTTCGTGGCATGGCCGATCGCGACGCGCCCCTGATAGTTGCGCCGCTCGGTCTGCCGGCAGACCTCGTCGAGGTGCCACCAGGATGGGTCGAGGTCGAAGTCGAGATGGAGATCGACGTCGACGTCGAATTCCTGCGCGAGATCGAAGATCCGCTCGAGATGGGCGTTCGGATCGGTGTCCATATAGGGACAGCCGCCGATGGCCTCGCCACCGTCGCGCAGCGCATGGACCAGCAGTTCCTCAGTTCCGGGATCGTTGGTCAGGCCCTCCTGCGGGAAGACACAGAGTTCGAGGTCGATCGCCCAGGCGTAGTCGCGCTTGAGCGACTTGATCGCCTCGAAGCTGCGCAAGCCGATACGCGGATCGATCTCGACATGGGTACGCATGCGCGTCGTGCCGTGCACGATTGCCCGCTCCAGCACGCGAGCGCCGCGGGCGTAGACGTCCTCGACGGTAAAATCCTTCTTCATCCCGGCGACGGCGCGGATGGCTTCCGAGACGCTGCCATGATTGTGCCCGCAGCGGCCCAGCAGGCAGGCCTTGTCGAGATGGATGTGGGTGTCGACGAAGCCGGGCAGGGCGAGGTGCCCACCGAGGTCGACCTCGACGGCCTCGCAGGCAAGCCTGGGCTCGATCGCGGCGATGCGGCCGCCCTTCACGCCGATATCGACGGGTGCGGCGGATGATCGCAACAGCGCGTTGCGGAAGATCAGGTCGAAGGCGGTGTGGATGGTCATGGCATCGGATTCGGGTGTGTTAGCCTAGCGGAAGCTGCGGGAGCGGGCAGCTCCAGATTGTGTGCAGTTCCGCCGTCGAATTGTCCAAAAAATATGCATGCAGTTTGAGGCATGAATTGTAGTATGCCGGCACGCCCGGAGAACCCGCCAAGAGAACCTAGCATGTCCACCCCCGCAAAAGCCGAACGCCCGATGACCGACGCCGAGATCGTGGAGGCGTATCTCACGGCCTCGATGATACCCGATCCCGACGCCGCTGCGGCCTACATGAAGCCGGGCACGGTGATCACCTTCACAGGCGGACGCGAGTTCGACCATCCGCGCGGGCCGACCGGCTTCAACGCAAAACGCTATCGCTGGGTCAAGAAGAAGATGGACCGGTTCGACGTCTGCCCCGGCGCGGACGAGACCGTCGTCTACAGCGTCGGCACGCTCTATGGCGAGTGGAAGGACGGCACGCCGTTCGAGGGCAATCGCTACATCGATCGTTTCGTCGTGAGGGGCGGACAGATCGTGAAGATGGACGTCTGGAACGACAGTGCCGAGCGCATTCTGGTTCAGCGCGGTATCGAGGCTTAACCTCTTCGGGCGACCTTCGGTAGCTTGACGACGCGATTGCTCGTCACCTCGTCGGCATAAGGCGCGAGAATATCGAGGAGATCGCGGCCGCGCTGCGGGGCAGGGGCAACCAGCGCGCGAGTGGCCACGGAATCGAGGTGATGGTGCATCAATTCCATCACCTTGGTCGCGTCGCCCTTGGCGAGCGCGGCAATGATGGCGCGGTGCTCGTTGATGGCGCATTCGGTCGAATGCGGGCGGCTGTAGAGCGACAGCGTCAGGCAGCAGCGATAGGCGACCTCGCTGACATAGCGCACCAGGATCGGGCTGTTGGTCATGTGCGCGAGCAGGATGTGGAATTCGGTGGCGAGCCGGATCGACACCGCATCCGTGCCGCCGCGCGCGCGGTCCTCGGCGTCGACATGGGCGTTCAGTTCGGCGATCTGGCTCTTGCTCAGCTTGCCCGCGAGCTGACGGACCACGAGCCGTTCGAGCTCGATGCGGATGTCAAAGGCATCGCGCGCCTCCTGCCAGCTCGGCGTCGCCACCACCGCGATCCGGTTGCGGCGGAGCTCGACCAGGCCTTCGGCGGCGAGTTGCCCCAGCGCGTGGCGGGCAATGGTGCGGCTGACGCCGAAACGCTCGCCGAGCGCATCCTCCGGCAGCTTGGCGCCGGGCTCCAGCGCCTGCTCGATGATCGCGCGCCGGAGCGCGCGGCAGATCACGCTGACCTTGTCCGACGATTCTGAAGTCTCGCTGCTTGCGCGCGCCGCCATCGGCGAATCCTTGGAGTGGGATCGTCATCCCTCCTTTAGCACAGGGCGCCGACAATCCAGCGCTCCAATTGCATGCAGTTTGGGGCTCGAGCTGCCCAAATCGAAGCCGGCCATCCGGCCCGGCATTTCGCCAGCCCGTTGATTTCAGAGGGGTCGGCCGCTGGCATTCAGCTTGCATGCACTTTTCCCGTGATGCGCATGCAACTCAATGATCAGTTTGACGGCCAGCCCGTCGCCGCGACCGCCATCGAGCTCTCGGACGCCTCCGTGACGTTCGGGCGCGGCGATCGCGCCGTGCCGGCCCTGTCGAAGACGACGCTCAGGATTGCCGACGGCGAGTTTGTCGCACTGGTCGGCCCGTCCGGATGCGGCAAATCGACCATCTTACGTCTCGTCAGCGGGCTGGTGCAGCCGACCAGCGGCGTCGTCATCGTCGGCGGCCGCGAGGTGGCGGCGCGCGCGATGCGGGTGGGCATGGCGTTCCAGAACCCGACCATGCTGCCGTGGATGACGATCGAGCGGAACATCATGCTGCCGCTGAAGATCGTCGAGCCGTTCCGCTCGAACTTCCGCAGGCTGCGCAAGACCGAATTCCGCGACAGGGCCAATGCATTGCTGGAGCAGGTGGGGCTCAGGGGATTTGGCAGCCGCTATCCCTGGCAGCTCTCCGGCGGCATGCTTCAGCGCGCCAATCTCTGCCGCGCGCTGATCCACGAGCCGCGCATGCTGCTGCTCGATGAGCCCTTCGGCGCGCTCGACCAGTTCACCCGCGAGGAACTGTGGGCGATCCTCCAGAACCTCTGGATGACGCATAAGCCGACCGTGCTGCTGGTGACGCATGACCTGCGCGAGGCTGGCTTCCTCGCCAGCCGCATCTGCGTGATGAGCGCGCGCCCTGGCCGCATCCTCGACGACAGCCGCGTCGAATTCGCGCGGCCGCGCACCGTTGCCATGACCTTCGAGCCAGATTTCGTCGCGCTGAACCAGAAGCTGCGCGCCTTCATCGAGGATGCGCGCAGCGCGACCCAATAGGGGACAGGCTGATGTTCGGGATCGATATTAGGCAGAAGGCGTGGTCGGCGGGGCTGATCGTGCTGTTCTTCGTCGCCTGGGAGCTGTTCTGTCTGATGACGGGCATGTCGGATTTGGTGCTGCCGCGGCCGTCGCAGGTGTTCGTGACCTTGTTCCAGCGCTTTCCGGTGCTGTGGCCGCATATCGTGCAGACGCTTGCGACGACGATGTTCGGCTTCGTGCTCGGTGTTGCGCTCGGCGTCGCCCTTGGCGCGATCATCGGCGTCTCGAAGACGGCTTATGACACCTGCTATCCCCTGCTGATCGGCTTCTCCTCCATCCCCAAGGTCGCGGTGGTGCCGATCTTCGTGCTGTGGTTCGGCTCGGGCACCGTGCCGGCGGTGTTGACTGCGCTGTCGATCTGTTTCTTCCCGATCGTGGTCAACATCGCCACCGGTCTTGCGACAACCGAGCCCGAACTCGAGGACGTGCTGAAGGCGCTCGGCGCCAGCAAGTTCGACATCCTCTGGAACGTCGGTCTGCCCCGGACCATGCCGTTCTTCTTTGCGTCCCTGAAGGTCGCGGTCTCCTACGCCTTCGTCGGCGCGGTGCTGTCGGAAACCGTCGCCTCCAATCGCGGCATCGGCAACGTCATGATGACCGCGTCCTCGAATTTCAACGTGCCGCTGGTGTTCGCCGGGCTGTTCGTGCTCGCCGGGCTCGGCGTCGCGCTCTACGTCGTGTTCTCGCTGATCGAAGGGCAGGTCACTGGCTGGGCCACGCGCAAGAACGACGTGATCGCCACCTGATTTTTCAAACCGTCACGCAATGAAGCTTGAGGAGGTCTCGATGTTGAGAAAAGTAACTGCCGCGCTGCTGGGATTGGCCCTGTCCACGAGCGCCGCGATGGCTGAAGACACCACGATCAAGTTCACGCTGGGCTGGAAGACGCAAGGCAGCGACGCCGCGTTCTTCTACGCCAAGGACAACGGCTTCTTCAAAGAGGAAGGCCTCAACGTCGTGATCGACCAGGGCGAGGGCTCCGGTGCCACCGTCACGCGCGTCATGTCCGGTGCCTATGATGCCGGCTTCGGCGATGTCAACGCGATCATCCAGAACGCCTCGACCAAGCCGCAGGACGCGCCCGTCATGGTCTACATGATGTGGAACCAGCCGCCTTTCGCGATCGTCGCCAAGAAGACCAGCGGCATCAACACCATCAAGGATTTCGAAGGCCATACGCTCGGCGGCGCGCAGGGCACGCCGACAACGCGCCTGCTGCCGGTGTTCACGCGCAAGAACGGGCTCGATGGCGAGAAGATCAAGATCTCCAACATGGCGCCGAACCTCCAGGAGCCGATGCTGATCAAGGGCGATATCGACGCCGCGCTCGTCTTCAACATCACCAGCTACTTCAACCTCGTGCTCAACCGCCAGGACCCGGACAAGGACTTCAAGTGGTTCTCGTTCGGTGAATACGGCCTCGATCTCTATTCCAACGGCGTGATGGTCTCGAAGAAGCTGGTCGCCACAAACCCGAAGGCGGTTGCCGGCCTCGTTCGCGCCATCAACAAGGGCGCGATCGCGGTGGCCAAGGACCAGAACGCCGGCATGAAGGCCGCGCTGAACTACGACAATCTGATCGACGCCGCCGTCGAGAAGCGCCGGCTGCAATATTCCTTCGAGAAGCTGATCGTCTCGCCGGAGATGAAGGAGATCGGCATCGGCGACATCAAGGACGACCGCATGACGCGGGCCATCGGCATCGTGGTCGAGGGCTACCAGCTCGCCCGCGCACCGACGCCGGCGGAAGTTTTCTCGCGCGAATTCCTGCCGCCGCGCGCGGAGCGGGAGCTGGTGTATACTGCCAACTAGATTTGGAGAGACGGTCATGGCCACGGAGATATCGGCAACCAGCCTGTTCCGTGGCCCTGATCGCGGGATTAGCGATAATGTCGTGCTGCGGCACGACGGCGGTGTCATCACCAACATCTCGGAAGAAGCGGGGCCCGCCAGCGAACCTCGCTCCTTCGTCATTCCAGCCTTCGTCAACGCCCACGATCATGCCCGCGCCACCGCCTCGTCCTTCGGCGCGGTCGGCATGCCCCTGGAAAGCTGGATCCTGCGGACCGCGCTGGGCACGCCCGTCGATCCCTATCTGACCGCGGCGTCCGCACTGGCCAGGTCGGCCAAGGCCGGCTGCGCGGCGATGATGGTGCATTACACCCGCCCGAGCGGGACGATGCCTTTGCTCGATGAAGCCAAGGCCATTGCCAAGGCTGCATCCGACGTCGGCATCCGCATCGCTTTTGCGATGGCCGTGCGCGACCAGAATGCGATCGTTTATGGCGATGCTGAACCGGTGCTTTCCGGCCTTTCGCGCGACGACCGCAACACCATCGAGGAGCTGTTCGTCCGCGCGCCGATGTCGCCGAAGGCCTATATCGAGCTGACCGATGCCATTGCCGCCGCCATCGCCGGCCCGATGGTCGATGTGCAGCTCGGGCCTGCCGGCGTGCAATGGTGCTCGAAGCCGCTGCTGGAGGCGGTGGCCGAGAATTCGGCGCTGACCGGCCGCCGCATTCACATGCATCTGCTGGAGACCGTGTACCAGCGTGCCTGGGCCGACCAGAACTTTCCGGACATGGTGCGGTGGCTTCGCGACATCGGCTTCCTCTCGGAGCGGCTGACGCTGGCGCACTGCATCCATACCCGTCCCGATGAGCTGGAGATGATCGCGGCCTCCGGCGCGGGCATCGTCACCAATTTTAGCTCGAACATGCATCTGCGCTCGGGGCTCGCCCCGATCGCCGCCGCGCACGCATGCGGCTGCGCCATCGCGGTCGGCGTCGACGGGCTGGCGCTCGACGAGGACGACGACATCCTGCGCGAGATGCGGCTGGTGCAGATGGCTCACGGCGGCCTCGGCTTCAAGGCGACATGGACGCCGGCCGAGATGTTCGTGCTCACCATCCGCAACGGGCGCCGCGCGACCGGCGCGCCGGGAAGCGGCGAGCTCGTTGCGGGCAACCCCGCCGACTATGTCGTGATCGATCTCGACCGGCTCGATCGCGACCGGATCATGCCCGTCGATCCCATGGCGCTACTGTTCGCGCGCGGCAACGCGTCCCTGGTGAAGGAGGTCGTCGTTGCCGGCAAGACGATCGTCAGGGACGGGGTCTGTGCCGGTGTTGATCTGCCGGCCATCGAGCAGGAGTTGCGGGCGATGTACCGCGCCAATGTTGGCAAGCTCACCGGCTTCCAGCGGACCTGGCAGCCCCTGTCGGAGCGGCTGGGCGGCTGGTTCGAACAGCAGCTGACCTGTCAGTAGCGCGCTGGAGGTCCTTCGGCCCGGTTGTATATAAAAGCGCGATAGCTGGTAGAAGCTGCCTCGTCTGGCGGCTGACGGATGTCTGGGCTATTAGCTCGGCGATAGCGTCTCGACACGAGTCGATGACCCCTTTTAGGAGCCCCCGATGCGTCTTCCCACCGTTCTCCTGGCCGTCACATGTCTTGCGGGCGCAGCTTCAGCCGAAGACCTGACGGGCACGCTCCAGAAGGTCAAGGAGACCAAGAAGATCACGCTCGGCTATCAGGAGGCCTCGGTCCCGTTCAGCTATCTGGACGGAAACCAGAAGCCGGTCGGCTTTGCCATGGACATCTGCCTCAAGATCGTCGACGCCGTGAAGAAGCAGCTCGGCATGCCCGACATCGCCGTCGACACTCTCGCGGTGACGTCGTCGAACCCCATCCCGCTGATGGTCAACGGCACGCTCGACCTGCATTGCTCGGCGACCACCAACAATGCCGACCGCCAGAAGCAGGTCGCCTTCACCAATACACACTTCCTCAGCGCGACGCGGTTTGCCGCCAAGAAGGCCGCAAAGATCAACACCATCGACGATCTCAAGGGCAAGGCGGTCACGGCGGTGGCGGGGTCGGTCAACCTGACCCAGCTCGCCAAGGTCAACACCGAACGCAACCTCGGCATCAATGTGATGCCGGCCAAGGACCAGGCGGAGGCCTTCCTGCTGCTGGAGACAGATCGCGCCCAGGCCTACGCGCTCGATGACGTCCAGCTCGCGGTCGCGATCGCGCGATCCAAGGAGCCGGCGCTGTTCATGATCTCCGAAGAAACGTTCTCGAAGCCGGAGCCCTACGGGATCATGCTGCGGCGGGAGGACGCGCCGTTCAAGGCACTCGCCGATCGCGCCACGGCGGAGCTCTATGCGAGCCCGGAGATCGAGGTCCTCTACAAGAGGTGGCTGGAATCGCCGACGCCGCCGAACGGCCTCAACTACAACGTCCCGATGTCGGCGGCCCTGCGCAACGCCTTCAAGAAGCCGAGCTCGAGCTTCGATCCTAATGTCTACGTGGTGAACTGAGGCGAGGGCGCTACCGCGTCCGCGGCGTATCCAGCAACTGGCCCGCCAGGAACGCGCCGATCGCTGCGATTGCCGCCAGGGCGAGCGCCCAGGTCGCGAACAGCCGATGACCGATCAGCGCGCCGCTCAGAAGCGGGGCGCTGATATTTGCGCCCGACATCAGGGACTGATTGAGGCCCATGATCATGCCCTGGCGGTTGATCGCGGTCGAGCGCGACAGCTCCGCGGTCAGCGTACTGCGGGCGAACATGGTGCCGACGATGATCAGCGTCAGGTCAATCGCGAGCAGGCTGATGGCGTTGCCGGCCGCCAGGCCAGCGAAGCCGAGACCCATGCAGGCGAACGCTGCCATCACGATGGCGCGGTCGGAGGCGATCAGGTTCGCGTGCGTGATGAGTAGCCCCTGGACCACCATGTTGATGAAGCCGGCATAGGCGAACATCCAGCCGAGCTCGCGCGCGCCGAAGGCATGTCCGTCCCAGGAAAACCGCGCCGACAGGAACAGGCCGATCTGCGACAGGAACATCGAGTTGACGAAGAAGAACACGATGAGGAGGCCGAGCAACCGCCAGGCGTAGCGCATGCCGATGAGGCTGTGGACGATAGCGGGTTCGGGCACGCGATGCTGATAAAGCGGCTCGGAGGCCGGATGATCCCGCGGGAGCAGGGCGATGGTCGCGACAATGCTGATCAGCGAGAGCGCCGCCGCGGCCCAGACCGGGGCGGTCTGGCCGTAGTGCACGAGGAAGCTCGATAGCGCCGGGCCGAGCAGGAGCCCGGTCCCGATCGCGCCGCTGGTCATGCCAAGCGCCTGCTTGCGGGTTGTCGGCGGGCTGTGCTCGGCGGCATAGGCGTGAGCGACCGAGATGTTACCTGATGTCAGGCCGTCGATGATGCGCGCCACGAACACCAGTGTCAGATTGCCCGCCAATGCGAGCAGCACAAATCCGATGAACGTCCCGATCTGGCTGACCAGCAGGACCCTTCTGCGACCATAGCGGTCCGAGAGCATGCCGACCACGGGGCCGGCAATGAGCTGGCAGACGGCATAGACCGAGATCAGCGCGCCGAGCAGGAAGGGCGTGGCGCCGAGCCGCTGCGAGTAGAACGGTAGCAGCGGCAGGATGATTCCCATGCCCGTGGCGTCCACGGCTACGACGACGAAGGTCGGGACGAGCGTCAGCGCGCTCCCGCCCGCTATCGCCTCCCTTGCCCCAGTCGTGGAACCCGCTCCCATCCTGCGTTGTCCTGGTTCGCATTTGCGTGATCGATCGCACTACGCCGGATTATATAGTTGTAGCCTAATAGTTAGTGTCCTATCTAATTTGCATGGCTCCCTCGCAGGCACATATCCATTCCGAATTCGGTCGAGTCATCGCGCGTCTCGCTCGCATGTGGCGCCGCGAGTCGGATCAAGCGCTGTCCGATCACGGCCTGTCCTATGCGACTGCGATTCCGCTTTTGCTGCTGTCGCGCCAGGGCGAGAATGTCCGTCAGGGCGTGCTCGCCGACGAGCTTGGCGTCGAGGGGCCGTCGCTGGTCCGGCTGATCGACCTGCTTCAGGCCGAAGGCCTCGTGGAGCGCCGCGAGGATCCGACCGACCGGCGTGCCAAAACGCTACATCTGACGAAGGCGGGCGAGGCCAAGGTCGAGGAGACCAACCGGGTGCTGCGGCGGGTGCGGGCAAGCCTGCTGAAGGATATCGGCGCGGATGAACTTGCGATAACCTTCGAGACGCTCCAGCGCATAGAGCAGCGGGCCAGTCGCCTGCATGAAGCCAAGACGTTTCCCGAGGCGAAATAGTCATGCGCGCAGATGAGCCGTTCCTGGTCCGCCATGCGGACCTCGTTTTCGCTTTGAAGACGTTCGCTGCGTCAATGCTGGCGCTCGTCATCGCACTCGCAATGGACCTGCCGCGGCCCTATTGGGCGATGGCAACCGTCTACATCACCTCGCAGCCGTTGGCGGGCGCGACCAGCTCGAAGGCGTTCTTCCGCGTGATGGGCACGCTGGTCGGCGCGACCATGACGGTGGTGCTGGTGCCGAACCTGATCGATGCGCCGGAACTGCTCTGCCTCGCCATCGCGCTCTGGGTCGGGCTCTGCCTCTATCTCTCGCTGCTCGACGGCACGCCGCGCAGCTACGTCTTCATGCTGGCCGGATACACGGTCGCGCTGATCGGATTTCCCTCGGTGTCCGAGCCCGGCGCCATCTTCGACACCGCGGTTGCGCGGGTAGAGGAAATCTCGCTCGGTATCATCTGCGCCAGCCTGGTCTCGACCATCGTGTTTCCCCGCAGCGTCGCACCGGCCGTGGCCCACCGCGTCGACAACTGGCTGTCGGATGCGCGCCGCCTCAGCGAGGTGGTGCTGCTGCGGGAGGGCTCAAGCGAAACCCGTCGCGACAAGCGCCTGAAGCTTGCGACCGACATTGTCGAGATCGACACGATGTCCACCCATCTTGCCTATGACCGGCTAACCGACCGCAATGCCGTGACCGGCCTCAGTGAAATCCGGCTGCGCATGCTGACACTGCTGCCGGTGATCGCCTCGCTCGAGGATCGGCTGGCCGCGCTGGGCGAGGACGTCTTGCGGCGGCAACCCGAGCTGAAGCGGCTCCTGGAGGACCTGGCGCAATGGATCGCGCGCGATGTCAGCGCGCGACAGCCGGCCGAGCGGATCCGGGCCGCGATCTCGGAGCAGCAGGCGGTGCTCGACGGCGGCGCCGACTGGGAGCGGATCATCATCACCAGTCTGTTGTCGCGGCTGCGCGAGCTGGTCGATCTCTCGCGCGATTGCCGTGCGCTGACCGAGGCGATTGCCGAGAGCCGCAACGTTTCAACCATCGACCTGGCCTTTCATTCCGAGGCCGGTGCCGCGCCCGTGCGTCACCGCGACCGCGGCCTTGCATTGTGGTCGGCGGCCGGCGCGGCCGTGGCCATCCTGATCTGCTGCGCGTTCTGGATCGGGACCGGCTGGCCGGACGGCGCGTCGGCACCGATGATGGCGGCCGTCGCCTGTTCATTCTTTGCCGCGCAAGACGAGCCCGCGCGCTTCATTCGCAGCTTCGGCCTGTGGTCGCTGGTCGCCATCGTCGTCGTCGCGGTCTATCTGTTCGCGCTGGTGCCGGCGATCTCGCATCTCGAGGTCCTGATCGTCGCGCTGGCGCCGACCTTCCTGCTCTATGGCTTCCTGATCGGCAGGCCGGCGACGGCGGGCACCGGGATGGCGCTCGCGGCCAACACTGCAACCTTGCTGGCGATCCAGTCGACCTACAGCGCGGACTTTGCGTCCTATGCCAATTCCGCCGTCGCCTTCTTCGTCGGCGTGCTCATTGCCGAGATCGTGACGCGGATCGCACGCGGGGTGGGGGCGGAGTGGGTCGCCAATCGCCTGGTACTGTCGGGCTGGAAGACGCTCGCGGTCGCCGCCGAACGGCGCGGCAAGCGCGATCGCGCCGAGTTCGCGGGCCTCATGCTGCATCGGCTCGGGCTTCTGGTGCAGCGCATCGCTTATCTCTCGGAGAGCGATCGCCGCGACACCGACAGCCTCGCCCAGCTTCGGATCGGGATCAACATCATTGACCTGCGCCGCGCCCGCTATGGGCTTGCGGCATCCACCATTGCCGTCATCGACGACATGCTCGATCGGCTCGCCGTTGCCTGCCGCGGCTACGCGGGCGACGGAATGCCGGCCGAGCTGCTGACGAGCGTCGACCGGGCGTTGGCCCAGGCGGTGAAAGATCCCAATGACAGCGCGCGCGAAGACGCCCTGATAGGTCTCGTCGGTATCAGGCGTGGCTTGTTTCCGGACGCGCCGGCTTACCGGCCGCGCGCGGGTGAGAGTGTTGCGGCATGAGATATGTGATCGACATCTACGGCGTGCTCGTGCCGTCGCTGCTCCTGTGGGTCATTGTCGCTTACGTCCTCAGCGCGATTCTGCGCCGGCTCATGCAGCGCTTCGACATCTACCGGCTGGTCTGGCATCGCGCGCTGTTCGATTTTTCGATCTTCGTCTGCCTTCTCGGCGGCGTCGTCTATCTCTCGGAGTATCTTTCATGAAGGGGAATTTCGCCTGGCTCGCTCGCCTCGCAGTGACGGTCATCGCCGTCCTCGCCGCGCTCGCCGTCGGCCGCGAGCTTTGGGCCTACTACATGGAGCAGCCCTGGACCCGCGACGGCCGCGTCCGCGCCGACGTGGTCCAGGTCGCGCCTGATGTCTCCGGCTTCGTCACCGAGGTGCTGGTCAAGGACAACCAGAAAGTCCGCCTTGGCGACGTGCTGTTCCGGATCGATCGCGAACGCTTTGCGCTGGCGCTGCGCCAGGCCGATGCGTCGGTGGCCGGTCATCAGGCAACGCTCGATCAGGCCAATGCCGATTTGAAGCGCTACAGCGCGTTGACGACCGATGCGGTGTCGCAGCAGAAGCAGGAGCAGGTGCTGGCCACCCAGCTTCAGGCCAAGGCGGCCTTCGATCAAGCCGTCGCCGACCGTGCCGTCGCCCAGCTCAACCTCGACCGCAGCGAGGTCCGTGCCTCCGTGAACGGCGTGATCACCAACATGGACCTGCGCCCCGGCGCCTACGTCACGGCCGGGAAGGGCGTGATGGCGCTGGTCGACACCGACACGCTGCATGTGGAAGGCTATTTCGAGGAGACCAAACTCGCGCGCATCCGCGTCGGCGACAAGGTGCGGGTCCGCCTGATGGGCGAGACGGCCACGCTGTCAGGCCACGTGGAGAGCATCGCCGCCGGTATCGAGGACCGGGACCGCGCCGACGGCGCCAACCTGCTCGCCAACGTCAACCCGACCTTCAGCTGGGTGCGCCTGGCCCAGCGAGTGCCGGTGCGCATCGCGCTGGATCCTGTTCCCGACGCGATGTCGCTGGTTGCGGGACGCTCGGCGACGGTGGAGGTATTGGACTAACGCGAGCGCAGATGGAGTCGCGTTTGGGTTGGGGAAAAACCGGCAACGAGCGTTTCAATGCCAAATGGCGAAGCTCATCCTGCCTCGCGTGTTGAGTCGGGGGAGTTGCATTGGGCGTTTGGTTCTTAGTCCTCGCGGCATGCGTGGTTGGCGCGTTGCTCCTTTTGGCGTTCTGCCGATAGGACCGACAGCGGATGCACTTGTTGCTGCGAAGCATCAGCGAGCCGCTGAATAGCGGTTCCAGTCGGATGGTTTTTGACTGTGCAAGGATGACCGCGTTCACTCCCGGCGTTGGAGGCGGACGTGAGTTGGTTGCTTGTGTTTCTCATCGCCGCGAGCGCGATGGTGTTGATCGCTCATGCGATTGACGCGATGCGTTCCTGATACTCTTTGAGACTTGGTTTCGTCGGTAGTCAAGTAAGCCACGAGAATGTTCCGAGGCCGGCGAGTGTCAATTTGAGGAACTTGGCCGTGTAAGCCGAGGTTGTCACAGCAGGAGGAATACGATCATGCTTATGTTTTACCTGCCGATCATAATCTTCAACGCGATGCTCGAAGCAGCTACGAAGCAGAAGGATGTGCCGGTATCCATCGATGAGCCGCCAAGCTTCGATTAGACTCCGATTCCAATGCGTTGGCTTCGATGCTTACTGACGGGCCAACGCCTCCTCAGGCATTCGAATACTTCCTCAACTCCAACCGTGCGATCTGATTTCTGTGGACCTCGTCCGGGCCGTCGGCGAGACGCAGCAGACGCGCGGTGGCATAGGCCTGCGTCAGGCCGAAATCGTTCGAGGTGCCGCCGCCGCCGTGGGCCTGGATCGCCCAGTCGATGATCTGGCAGGCCATGTTGGGTACGGCGACCTTGATCATCGCGATCTCGCTCTTGGCGACCTTGTTGCCGACCGTGTCCATGGCGTAGGCGGCGTTCAGCGTCAGCAGCCTTGCCTGTTCGATCATGATGCGGGCTTCCGCGATGCGCTCCTGCGTCACCGTCTGCTCGGAGACCGGCTTGCCGAAGGCGACGCGGCTGCGGACGCGGCGGCACATCTTTTCCAGCGTGCGTTCGGACAGGCCGATCAGGCGCATGCAGTGATGGATGCGGCCGGGGCCGAGGCGACCCTGCGCGATCTCGAAGCCGCGGCCTTCGCCGAGCAGCATGTTCTCTTTGGGGACGCGGACATTGGTGAAGACGACCTCGGAGGCGCGGTCGGGCACGCCGTAGAAGCCGAACACGGGGAGGGGACGCTTCACCTCGATGCCGGCCGTATCCATCGGCACCAGGATCATGGATTGCTGCTTGTGGCGGTCCGGATTGTCGGGGTCGGTCTTGCCCATGAAGATGCAGATCTTGCAGCGCGGATCGGTCGCGTTGGTGGTGTACCATTTGCGCCCGTTGATGACGTAATGGTCGCCGTCGCGTACGATCGAGCTCTCGATGTTGGTCGCATCGGACGAGGCGACCGCAGGCTCGGTCATGGCGAAGCAGGAGCGGATTTCACCCGCGAGCAGCGGCTTCAGCCAGCGCTCCTTGTCCTCTTTCGTGCCGTAGCGCTCCATCACCTCCATGTTGCCGGTGTCCGGCGCCGAGCAGTTGAACACTTCGGGCGCAAGATGCGAGCGGCCCATCACTTCGCAGAGCGGGGCATATTCGAGATTGGTGAGGCCCGCGCCGTGACTGGACTGCGGCAGGAACAGGTTCCAGAGGCCTTCCGCGCGTGCGAGCGGCTTCAATTCTTCGACGACGGGATAGACCTTCCAGGGCCCGAGCTCTTCGGCCTCGCGATAGAACCGCTCTTCATTGGGATAGATGTGGCGGTCCATGAAACTTTCGAGCTTGCGCTTGAGCTCGACGACTTTGGGCGACATCGGGTACAGCATCTTTCGTCTCCTTGATCGACGGACGGCGCGGACGCCAGCGTGATCGCGTGCCGCCTCAAGCGACGCGGTAGTCCCTGAACTTCTCGCGCAACGCGGATTTGAGCACCTTTCCGGTGCCGGTCATCGGGAATTCGTCCAGGAACTCGACGGCGTCAGGCATCCACCAGTTGGCGATCTTCGGGCGCATGTGGTCGAGCAGGGTCTTGCCGTCGACGGTCGCGCCCTTCTTGCGAACCACGAGGAGCAGGGGACGCTCCTGCCACTTCTCATGCGCAATCGCGACCACGGCAGCCTGCAGCACGTCGGGATGAGACAAGGCGACGTCCTCGAGCTGGATCGAGGAGATCCACTCGCCGCCGGACTTGATCACGTCCTTGGAGCGGTCGGTGAGCGTGACGTGGCCCTGCGGGTCGATCACGGCCATGTCGCCGGTGATCAGCCAGCCGTCGCGGTCGAGGCCTTCGTCGAGCTTCATATAGCCCGAGGCGACCCAGGGACCACGCGCGCGCAGATGACCGACGGTCTTGCCATCACGCGGCAGCTCGTTGCCGCCTTCGTCGACGATGCGCAAGGTGGTACCGAAACAGGCGCGGCCCGAGACCTGGCGCCGATCGAATTTCTCCTTGTCGCCGAGGTGCTCGGAGCCCGGCCGCAAGCCGGGCATCGAGCAGCCGAGGGCCTCGGTCATGCCCCAGGCCTGGATGTAGTCGATGTTGTACGCGCGCTTCAGCTTCTCGACCATGGCGCGCGGCGGGGCCGAGCCTGACGACAGCGTTGCACGCAACGTGGAGAATTTGTTGCCGGTGCGGCCCAGCCAGTCGAGCAGGATCAGCCAGAAGCTCGGCACCCCCGCCGACAGCGTCACCTTCTCGCCTTCGAGCAACTCATACAGCTTGTCGGGCTCATAGTTGCGGCCGGGCAGCACCAGCTTCGAACCGGTATAGGGCGCGGTGAACGGCATGTTCCAGCCATTGCCGTGGAACAGCGGCGCCATCGGCATCATCACCTCGCGCACCCCTTCGACGTGTCCTGGGAGGAAGTCGAAATTGCAGCAGGTCATGGTCTGCAGGATCGCGGCGCGGTGCGAATAGATCACGCCCTTGGGATTTCCCGTCGTCCCCGAGGTGTAGCAGATGGTAGAGGCGGATCTTTCGTCGAATTCCGGCCAGGTGAAACCGGCGTCGTTCTCTCGTGCCAGAAGCTCCTCGTAGCAATGGACGTTCGCAAGCTTCGTCTCCGGCATCCGCTCGCGCGAGGACATCACGACGTAAGCCTCGATCGTCTTCAATTGCGGCGCGATCGCCTCGACGATCGGCAGAGTGGCGCGGTCGATGAACAGCAAGCGATCTTCGGCGTGGTTGATGATGTAGACGAGCTGCTCGGGAAATAGCCGCGGATTGACGGTGTGCAGCACATAGCCCATGCCCGGCGCGGCGTAGAACATCTCGAAATGGCGGTGGGTATTCCAGGCCAGCGTGCCGACACGGTCGCCGGGAGTCATGCCGAGACGCTTCAAGGCCAGCGCCATGCGCTTGATGCGCGGATGAGCATCCGCATAGGTGTAGCGATGGATGTCGCCCTCGATCTCGCGCGCGACGATTTCCGCCTCACCATGATAATCGGCGGCGTACTGGATCAGGCCGCTGATCAGCAGCGGCATGTCCATCATCAATCCCTGCATCATTTCCTCCGGATGGCCATGTCGTTGCATGGCGTGCTCGTGATTGCATGCGAGGTTACCGGAACGTCACGCGCCGTTCACGCAAAAAACGGCGGACGCGATTGCATGCGTCACTTTTTCAGGGCTAACGTGAGGTGAGCTGCCGGCGAAGCAGCGTCTGCCGTGGAGGAAATGGATGTCAGCGGAAAGACACAAGACCGGCGCAGCCGGCACACCTACGATCGATGTTTCCGCACTCCGCGCGCGCTATCGCGACGAGCGCGATCGCCGTCTGCGCGCCGAGGGCAAGGCGCAATATGTCGAGGTATCGGGCGATTTCGGCCGCTATCTCGATGATCCCTGGGCCGATCCGGGATATGCGCGCGAGGCTGTCAGCGAAGAGACCGAAGCGCTCATCGTCGGCGGCGGCTTTGGCGGCCTTCTCTGCGGCGCGCGCCTGCGCGAAGCCGGCATCGTGGATTTTCGCATCGTGGAAAAGGCCGCCGACTTCGGCGGCACCTGGTACTGGAATCGCTACCCCGGCGCGGCCTGCGATACCGAGAGCTACATCTATCTGCCGCTGCTCGAGGAGACCGGCTACATGCCGGTGCGCAAATATGCGCGGGCGCCGGAGATCTACGAACACTCCCGCCGTATCGGCCGTCACTTCGGTCTCTACGAGCGCGCGCTGTTTCAGACCGTCATCTCGCGGATGGAATGGCAGGAGCAGGAGGCGCGCTGGCTGGTCGAGACCGATCGCGGCGATCGCATCCGCGCGCGCTTCGTCATTCTGGCCGGTGGCCCGCTGAGCCGGCCGAAGCTGCCGGGCATTCCCGGCATCGAAAGTTTTGCCGGACACAGCTTTCACACCAGCCGCTGGGACTACGCCTACACCGGCGGTACGGCTGAAGGTGGTCTGGCCGGCCTTGCCGACAAGCGCGTCGGCATCATCGGCACCGGCGCCACCGCCGTGCAATGCGTGCCGCATCTCGGCCGCTCGGCGAAGGATCTCTATGTCTTCCAGCGCACACCGTCGGCGATCGGCGTGCGCGACGACCGGCCGACGGATCAGAGCTGGTCGCAGAGCCTCAAGCCCGGCTGGCAACGCCAGCGCATGGACAATTTCACGGCCGTGATCTCGGGCGAGCCGTTCGAGCAGGATCTGGTCCAGGACGGCTGGACCGGCCTGCTCGGCGAGATCCTGCTGGCGCCGCGCCGCCAGCCGCAGCCGGTGACCTCGCTGGAGGAGGCGCTGAAGGTCATCGAGCAGGCGGACTACCGCAAGATGGAGGAGATCCGCGCGCGCGTCGATGCCGTGGTGAAGGACGAGGCGGCCGCGGCAGCGCTCAAACCCTGGTACAAAGCGTTCTGCAAGCGGCCATGCTTCCACGACGAATATCTCGACACGTTCAATCGCCCCAACGTGCATCTCGTCGACACCAAAGGGCAGGGCGTCGAGCGCATCACGGAGAATGCCGTGATCGTCGATGGCAAGTCCTATGAGCTCGATTGCCTGATCTATGCCAGCGGCTTCGAGGTCGGGACCGATTATGCCCGCCGCATGGGTTTCGAGGTCTATGGCCGCGACGGCATGAGCCTGTCCGAGCGCTGGCGCGACGGCGTCAAGACGATGCACGGCTTCTATAGCCGCGGCTTCCCGAACTGCTTCCTGATCGTCACGGTGCAGGCCGGCCAGAGCGCCAACTTCCCGCACATCATCGACGAGCAGTCGCAGCACATCGCCTATGTCATCGATCAGGCGCGCAAGCGCGGCGCCAGAACGCTGGAGCCGACGCTCGCTGCCGAGAGCGCCTGGGTCGACGAGGTCGTCAAGGCCGCGCTCGGCCGCCAGACCTATCTCGCCGAATGCACGCCCGGCTACTACAACAATGAAGGCGTGTTCGACCCGATTGCGGCAAGAAACAGCCAGTACTGGCGCGGGCCGGTGGCGTTCCTGCGGCTGCTCGACAAATGGCGCAAGGAGGGCAGCCTGGATGGATTGGAGCTGACCTACGGCACGGCCGCGGCGGCGGGCGCGGTTTGAGCGGCATGATCCCGGCACCAACGGGCGCCACGCGGCTCCACCTCATCGTCGGCGACCCCATCGCGCAGGTGCGCTCGCCCGCGGGCGTGTCAGCCGCCTTCGCCGCACGGGGACACGACGGCATTCTCGTGCCCGTTCAGGTCGACCCGGGGGATTTGCCCGACTTCCTCTCGGTGGCAACGCGGCTGAAAAACCTCGACGGCATCGTCGTGACCATCCCGCACAAATTTGCCTGCTACCAGGCCTGCACGAGCGCGACCGATCGGGCTCACTTCCTGCGCACCGTGAACCTGATGCGCCGGCGCGCCGACGGCTCATGGCATGGCGATATGGTGGACGGAATCGGCTTCGTCGGCGCGGCGCGGGCAAAGGGGATCGATCCCGGCGGCATGCGGGCCCTTCTGGTCGGCGCCGGCGGCGCCGGATCGGCCATCGCGCTCGCGCTGGTCGAGGCTGGTGTGAGCGAGCTCGCCATTCACGACAGCATGGCCGGGCGACGCGACGAGCTGATCGATCGGCTCAATGGGCTCGGCAAGACACCCGTGCGGGTCGGCACCATCGACCCTGCCGGCTTCGACTTCGTCGCCAATGCGACGCCCGCCGGGATGAAGGACGGCGACCCGCTGCCGGTCGACGTCGCGCGCCTTGCGCCGTCCGCCTATTGCGGCTGCGTCATCACCAGGCCCGAAGTCTCCCCCTTCATCGCCGCCGCCCGCAAGATCGGCTGTGTCACGGGGACCGGTACGGAGATGTACCAGCAGCACCAGAGCATCATGGTGGATTTCCTGCTCGGAGCCGACGGCGCGTGACTTGCGGGCGTCGAGACTTGCCGGTGTCAAGAGCTTTGCTTGGATCGATTGTACCTGTCGGGGCTTGAGCGATCGCAACCGACGTAGGATCATGCGCTTGCGCGAGCCGGTCGCGCTCTGAGGAGAGGAACGAGCAATGATCAAGGGCAGGACGGTCGCGACGGCGGTGATCGGCGCGGCCGCGCTGCTTCTCTCTCTGCCCGTGGCCGAGGCGGCGCAATGCGGCAGCACGCCGGCTGGGTTCGAAGGCTGGAAGCGCGAGTTCAGCGCGGAGGCGCAGGGCAAGGGCATCGGCCAGACCGCGATCTCCGCCCTGATGCAGACGAACTACGCCAGCGCGACTATCGCGGCCGACCGCGGCCAGCGCAGCTTCTCGCTCTCGCTCGATCAGTTCCTCGCCAAGCGCGGTGCCACCACCATCGTCGCCAAGGGGCGGCAGCTCAAGCAGTCGCAGGCGGCCTTGTTCGCCTCGATCCAGCAGCGCTATGGCGTCCCGCCCGGGCCGCTGATCGCGATCTGGGGCATGGAGACTGGCTTCGGCAGCCAGCGCGGCAACCAGAACATGCTGTCGTCAATCGCAACCCTTGCCTATGACTGCCGCCGCCCTGAGTTCTTCACCGACCAGCTCTATGCGGCGCTGAAGCTGATCGACCGCGGCACCCTGTCGGGAGCGACCCGCGGCTCCATGCATGGCGAGGTCGGCCAGACCCAGTTCATGCCCAAGAACATCCTGGCCTATGGCACCGGCAATCTCGAGGTTGCCGCCAATGCGTTGAACTCGACCGCGAATTTCCTCAAGGCCCATGGCTGGCGTGCGGGAGCCGGTTACCAGCCGGGTGAGCCGAATTTCGCCGCGATCGAGGCCTGGAATGCGGCCGGCGTCTATCAGAAGGCAATCGCGCTGATGGGACGGCAGATCGACGAAGGGGGGACGGCCGCCTCGCGCTGACCAGCTCAGCAAGGCGTGATGCGCCCGCGTGAGAAAGTTGTTGCTATCAGGAACCGACGGCATGAGGTTTGCTTTGATCAGATTCAGGGCTGGGCATGAGGAGACTCAACATGGCAACCCAGATCGTGATGGACCAGACTGGCGACACACGTCACGAGTTTGATCCCGACAATGCCGAAGCGCTGGCGCGGGCCGAACAGCGCTTTCGGGAGCTGACCGGAGCCGGCTTTACCGCCGCCTTCCGAACCGGGCCCGGCGAAGTGACTCGTATCAAGTCGTTCGACCCGACCGCGCAGGAAACGCTGTTCTATCCCCGCCTGGTCGGCGGTTGATCTGAGCTGCTCATGTTCGCGGCACTCAGGTTCCGCGCGCCGGCGCGTGCGCGCTTGCATGCGCTGCGCGAACTCTACCGTCGCTTCTTCGGCGAGAATACGCCGGATGCGCGCGGCCGCCGGCTTCTGGCCGAGTGGCTGTCGCCGGCGCAGCGCGCCCAGTTCGAGCAGTACCGGTATTTCGACGTGATCGGCTGCGATACCGGCAAGAGGTATCGCATCCACTACGGCACGGCCGCCAACGTCCACGAAATCGACGATGCCGGTTTGGCAATGATGGGGTGGTGCTTCGTCCCGTCAGGCTTCCTGGTGCCCGGCGACGTGATGCTCGCGCAGAAGATTGCGCTCGAGACGGACGAAAAGTCCGCGTTGGCGCTCGCCAACAGGTTTCCGCCGGCAACGCATTCGGAGCATTTTTACCGGCGTCCGTTCTAACGCCACGAGCGCAGGGCGCTCAGGAATGCGTGGTGCGATAGGCATCCAGCGCATGCGCCGCAAAGACGCCGATGCTGCAAAGAGCGAGGATGGCGGAGATCAGCTCGATCATAGCTCATCCTCCCTCAGCGGCTGGGCGACGAGACTTTGGCAGCAGGAATAGTCCAGGATCAGATTGAGAAGGAATTGCATGGTCGCCGTCCCTGTATGATTTTGACAACTAGATAACCGGCCATCTGTTTCAGGCGTGTTTCGTCGCACCGGGAAAGGGGTTTCATGGGGAACCCCGGGCTGGTTTGTGCGCCGCGGACCCGCTACATCGCGCTTTTAGCTCAATTTGTTTTGGCCGCGCTTCTTCGCGGGCGGTCTGGAATGGCGAGGCAAAATCATGGCGCAGGTCGAGTGGTTCGACGATCTCAGCATCGGAATGCGGTTCAAATCCCCCGAAGTTCAGGTCACCGAGGCCGACATCAAGCGCTTCGCGGCCGAGTTCGATCCGCAGCCGATGCACCTCGATCACGAAGCCGCCAAGGGGACCCTGTTCAACGGGCTCGCCGCGTCGGGATGGCACACCGCCGCGATTGCCATGAACCTTGCGATCCAGACCCGCCCTTTCGGCCCGCATCCGCTGATCGGCGCAGGCGTCGACGGGCTGCGCTGGACCATTCCGGTGCGGCCCAATGACCGCCTGCATCTGGTCGGCGAGGTCATGAGCCTGACGCCGTCGAAGTCGAAGCCGCAGGGTATTGCGCTGGTGAAATGGACGATGTTCAACCAGAACGGCGAGGAGGTTTACACCTTCACCCCGATCGCGATCGTGCCGCGGCGGGGGTAGGATAGAAGCCGCCTGCCACTGGCCTTGCCCGCGGCCTGAAGCCCTTGCGGGCCGCCGGCAGAGGTGGTCATCTCGGCTCCGGGGAATACGCCGGAGGCTGACATGAGACGATTCCTTCTCGTCGCCGGAATGCTCGCAGGCGCCTGGAGCGCCGGGCCCGCGCTGGCGCAACAATCCAAGGTCGGCGACTGGACCATCGAGAAGCGTACGCAGGATACGCATTGCAATGCGAGCCGCGGCTACAAGGACAAGGAGGACGAGAACCGCGACTACGTCATCGTCATCACCTATTCCGAGAAGGCCATCGTGATCGTGATGATCTACGACGGCTGGGAGTGGGACAAGGTCGGCGAGATCCTCCGGGCCGACGTCGCCACCGATGACGCCGACATCATGAAGAAGGCGAAGTGGGAGGTGATGGACAAGACCACGGTGCGCGGCATCTTCGAATTCGACCAGTCGATCATGGATCGCCTCTCGAAGGCCAAGCGCCTCACGCTCGATTTCGAGGACGATGACGACGACAGCATCGAGATGCAGGTCCCGCGCGCCGGCGAGGCGCTCGCCGCACTGAAATTCTGCGAGGAGAACCGGAAGTAAGCCGCGGAAGCCGGTCCGCAAGGCGGTCAGGCGGCAGCAGCCGATCGTCACGAGCGGGCCCGTGACTCATCGCACACTGTCCGACCGCTGTTCGCATTAATCCTAGTCTTTGGCGAAAACGTCCAAGCCGCATCCTGCGGTTGACGTTACGCAAGGACGATGTTCGATATTCCAGCATTGCGCTGTCGCATTTTTTTCCCGTCCAAGGCGGCGATCGGCCGGCCTGCCTCCTTCAGTTCCCGACGCGCTCGCCCCCATCGCCACCGGGGTAACACGCAGATCCCGTCGTCCATCCGATGACGATCCTCCAGGCAAACCGGTTCTCGTCGCTCGTCGGCGAGATCTACGATGCAGCGGCCAATCCCGCGCTGCGTAGCGCCGCATTGGAGCAGGTCTCGAATTTCGTCGGCGGATGTGCCGCCACCATCCTGTCCAGGGATACAGCCGGGCTTTCAATCGAGATCCACGAGCATTTTGGCACGGATATCCGGTTCCGCCAGCTTTATCGCGACAGATATGTAGAACTTGATCCATTGCTCGATCGCCATCTCGATCTCGCCGCGGGCCAGACGGTCGGCGTGACCGACATCATGCCCCATTCCGACTTCGTGGCGACCAGTTTCTACCGAGAGTGGGTGGAGCCGCAGGGAGCGATAGATCTCGCGACCGCCATGCTCGAGAGATCGGATGCGCGCACCACGATCCTGCAGGTGTTGCGTCATCGGTCCCGCGGGATCGTCGACGATGCGATGCGTGAGCGTATGCACCTGCTCGCGCCTCACATCCAGCGGTCGCGAGTCATGGGTCGCCAGATCAGGGCGCGCTCGCATACCGTGGACGATCTTGCCGATGTCCTGGACGGACTGAGCACGGCGATTTGCCTGCTCGACGCGGAGGGGAGAGTCGTCCATGCCAACGCGGCGTGCCGTCAGCTCTTCGCCGACGCCAATCTCCTCGCCATGGTCGGCGACAGAATCGTCGCCCGAAACACCCAGGTCGACAAAATATTCCGCGGCCTGTTCGAAATTTCCGCGGATGCAGAAATTCATTCAACCAGTCGCCGTCAGATCGAGCTCGTGACATCGTCCGACGGAGATCATTATCTGCTCCACGCCTTTTCGCTGAGGCGGGAACGCCATCTGCCGCGTGATGTCGCTGCCAGCGTGCTGTTCGTTCAAAGGGCTACGATGGTGTCTTCGCTCGTGCCCGATGCGATCGCGGCGGCGTTCAGGCTGACGCCGTCCGAATTGCGCGTGCTGATGGCGATCGTCGAGATCGGCGGGGTTCCCGACATTGCGGCCAAGCTCGGTATTGCCGAGACGACGGTGAAGACGCATCTCGGCCGGCTGTTCGAAAAGACCGGCGCCGGCAGGCAGGCCGACCTCGTCAAGATCGCCGCCGGATTTGCCGTTCCGTTTGCTCAGCGAACGGGCGGCGTCGACGACGCCGTGTGATCCAATTCACATCGCGAAGCGCGCGAACGCGCAATCTCAATCCATTGTGATGAGCAAGGTGCGCGAGTCCTCCGAACGTATGACGCGTGTCATTTGATACTTTCGTATATGGCGTCACTTGAAATGAGGAGGGCAGCGTGCGCCACGGAACAATGCGCGCCGGCACCGAGCGCGGGTGCGGGAGACAACAGCGCGTGGCCGAGCCTGCTCGTTGGTTGGAGAGATTGCAGTGAGCGGCAAGGATGAATTTTCCATTTTCAATGTTTCAACGGACCACATTCCCGAAGACGAGCGCGTGCCGCTCCTGCGCGAATTCTACTGTCGCGGCGTGCTGAAGGCGGAGGTCGAGGCAAGGGAAGGAAAGCCGGCCGCGGCGAGCTTCACGTCCCACGTCTTGCCGGAAGCCCAGTTGCTGATCGGGGGACTGTGCGGGGCGCGGGTCATTCGCACGAAGCAGCTGGTTGCAGATGGCGACGACAGTCTCGCCCTGATCGTGAACAGGTCCGGCGTTCTCGGCATATCCGAGCGCGGACACGATTTGAGGCTTCAGGCAGGAGAGGCGGTCCTGACCAGCGCGGAGGACGTCACGACCTTCGAGCGGCTCTCGCTGGGAAGTGGCTTCTCGCTGCGCGTGCCGAGACGCGTGCTGGCCCCGATGATCGTGGATGTCGACGATGCGGTGATGCGCGTCTTCCCGGAGCGCACCACCGGGCTTCGGCTGCTCGTCGACTACGCGATGGCGCTGTTGCACGAAAAGGCGTTGGCGGTACCGGCGATGCGGCAGCTCGGCGTCGCGCATCTGCATGATCTCCTGGCGCTCGTTCTCGGTGCCACCGATCACGCCCGGGAATCGACCGGACGGCGCGGTATCAAGGCGGCGCGACTCCAGAAGGCGAAATTCCTCATCGTCAACAATTGCTGGCAGCAGGATATTTCGGTGGCAACGGTGGCGCATGAGCTCGGCGTGACCCCGCGCTATCTCCAGCGATTGTTCGAGGCCGACGGCAAGACCTTTTCGTCCTTCCTGACCGAGCAACGCCTCAAGCGTGCCCATCGCATGCTGCGCGAGCCGGATTTCGCGGAGCGGCCGGTGAGTTCGATCGCCTACGACGTCGGCTTCGGCGATCTCTCCTATTTCAACCGTTGCTTCCGTCGGGCCTATGGCGCGACGCCAAGCAACGTCAGGAGCGGCGAGGCGCTGTAACGGGCCCCAACTGAATTTCAGCCAACTGCCATTTCAAGGAGGCAAAAGGGATTTGACATGATCCTTGATCGAAAAGTCATGACCATGAGAAGTGCGCTGCACCGCAGTCTCGTTCTCGCAAGCGTGCTGCACGGATCGTCCGCGCTGGCGGGAATGCCCGACGAGATTCCCGGCGCCACGCTCCACGCCGAGGGCGCGCAGATCTACGAGTGCCAGCTCGACGCCGCGAACCGGCTCGTCTGGCAGGCGCGCGAGCCCGCCGCCACGCTCATGGACGGCGACAATTCGGTGGGGCACCACTACGCCGCCCTGCATTGGGAAGCGGTCGACACGCGCACGCTGGTGTGGGAGCACAAGGACGGCAGCTCGGTCAAAGCCGGGTTCGTGGCGCGCGCCGCGGGCCGCACGGAGGACGATCTTCCCTGGCTGAAGTTCCGTGCCGTCACCCAGACCGGCAATGGCCTGCTCTACGGCGTGACCCACGTCCAGCGCATCAACACGCAAGGTGGCGTCGTGAGAGGGCCCTGCACCCAGGCGGGCACCTATCGCAGCGTGCCGTATTCGGCCGACTACGTGTTCTGGCGCGCGGAGTAGACCATGACACAGTGTTGCGTGTGGCAACGGCGGCCGGAGTGTTGAATGCACCGTTTCTTCTTTGACCTCCTGGTGGGCAATATCGTGAAGATCGACCCGGGCGGCATGGTGTTCGAACATGCCAAGGCGACGATCGTGGTGGCCGACGAGATGGCGCGGCACCTCTTCGTCTGGCGCGACGACCTTCGCGATTGCGACGCCTGGATCCGCGTCAGGGACAATAGGGGGCGCGAGATCTATCGCGCCGCGGTCTGGGCCGAGAGCGCGGAGAGGGCGGGCTGGGATCAGGTGTAGTGCGTTTACGCAGTGTCGCAACTCTGCATCAGTGCTCCACGAAACGGTGCGGTTCGTTCTGAGCCGAAACTCGGTCGCTGCCGTCCAAGTCGGTCGTGACGATCCTTTCTACCTTGGCGTTCCGCGAATCCAATTCGCGTGAGCCAGCCTCCTCCGATCGGAGGAGGCTGGCGACAACGTGCCTGACGCCGGTGGGGCGAGACGGCGGCGACCGAGGAACTAAAATGAATGTGAAGACTCTGAGCGGTATTGCACGATGGCGTCTGGCGCGGCGGTCGACGCGCCTTTTGGTGCCGGCCGTGCTTTCTATGCCGTTGTTCATGGCCGAGCGGGCCGTCGCCGCTTGCACGCCGGTGGCGCCTGTCAGCAACGCGACGATTGTCTGTTCGGGCGACGTCGACACGCAGCAGGGCGGCCGTACCGGCTATGGTACGTTTGATGACGACAACAATACTTACAAGATCGAGGCTGGCGCCAACGTTCACGGTTTTTCGTTTGGCATCAAGAGCCGCGACGGCGGCGTGTTCATCAATGCCGGCACGATCGAGGGAGCTACTTCGGCCGGGATCGCGTCGGGGAGCGATGTGACCGTCTCCAATCTTGCCGGTGCCACGATCGTGGGTTTCCACGGCATCACGGGGAGCTCCGGGATCATCGACAATGCCGGCACGATCAAGAGTGAGGCCGGCGGACGCGGGAGCGGGATCGAGGTCAGGAACGTCACCGTGACCAATTCCGGTACGATCTCCGGCGTCGGGCCCGATACCGTCGGGATCAATGGCGACACGGTGAACCTGACCTCGAACAGCGGAACGATCTCGGGAGATGCGAGCGGCATCACCGGCGGTATCCTCAACATCACCAACAATGGTTCCGGTGTCATCTCGCAGATCGCGGCAAGCGGAGGTGCCATCCAGGCCTCCGGTCTGGCGACAGTGGCAAACGCAGGCAACATCGCCGGTCACGCGTTTGGCGTGTTCGCCAACACGTCTGCCAACGTCGACAATGCGGGCACCATGACCGCAGATGGCAGCAATGGCGACGCCATCGTCGCGAATACCGGAGATGCAACCGTCCGCAACAGCGGCACGATCACCGCGACCGAGTTTGGCATCCACGCAAACAAGACGGCAAACGTGATCAACAGCGGCGCCATCTCGGGCGGATCGGTCGCGATCTTTGCTGAGACGGTGAACGTGACGAATACGGGACAGATCTCGGCGAATGGTTTCGGCTTGAGCGGTATCAGGATCAATCTCGATAATGCCGGAACTCTCACGGGAGGCGACCGTGGCATCAACGCGATCTTTGGCAACGTCAACAATTCGGGCACCATTACCGGGAGGGAGACAGCCGTCAACGCCAACGTGGCCAACGTAACCAACACCGGCCTGCTTCAGGCCTCGACCACGAACGGCATCGGAATCCTGACGACCCAGGCCAACGTCAACAATTCCGGCACCATCCTCGCCAGGATCGGCATCTCTTCGAGCGACGGATCGAATATCACGAATTCCGGCACGATCACCGGCACCAGCGGCACGGCGATCCAGCTCTCCAGCAAGGCCGATACGCTGACGCTGCTGCCAGGCTCGAAGATCAACGGCGTCGTCGATTTCGGCTTCGGGGCCGACGTCGTCAACGTCAACCTCGCGCCGAGCAGCAGGGTGTCGTCGTTGACGACGATCAGTCTGCCGACCTTCAGAAATTTCGAGGGCACCATCAATACAATCACGTCGGGAGGCGCCTTCAACGGTCCTTCGGTCGCCGCCGGCACGACTCTCGCGACGCTCGATCCGACCGCGCTTGCGCAGACCGACCGCACGCTGATGGATTTTACCAGCGGCGTCTCCTCGCTGGTGCAGGGGCGCCTGAACGGTGGCACTGGCACGGCCGGCAGCAACATGATGGCGATGGCTTACGCACCCGAGACCGCGCAGGCCGGCCCCTTCGCCAAGGCACCACGCAGCCTATGGACCGATCCGGCGCCGATCACGATCTGGGCCAACTCCTTTGGCGGCCAGCGCATCCAGGACGAGACGGCCTCGACGTTGCGCGCGACCTCGACAGCCTGGGGCGGCGCGATCGGCATCGACCGCAAGGTACAGCCGAACTGGCTGGTCGGTGCCTTCCTCGGCGGCGGGCAGGGCGGCCTCTCGGTCGCTCTCAACTCGCAGTCGGTCGATACCAACTACGTGTTTGCGGGCGCCTACAGCCGGTTCGAATGGGCCGCGCAGTTCTTCGACTTCACGATCCAGGGCGGCAATACCGACAACAGATCGCGCCGGCTGGTGTCGAACAACGCCGCGGTCGGCGGCATGGAGACGGCGACGGCCAACTACAGCGGCTGGTATGTCAGCCCCGAGGTCGCCTACGGCACCAAGCTCGAGGTCGGCAACGGCCATGTGCTGACGCCGACGGCGCGCCTACGCTACGTCGCTGGCCGGTTCGACGGCTATAGCGAGACCGGCTCGGCGCAGGGGCTGTCAGTCGGTGGCCGCACGCTGCAGGACTTTGAGGAGCGGGGCGAGGTCGATCTGTCCCGGATCACGAGCCTCGCCGGCGGTGAGCTCAAGGCCAACATCCACGGCGGCGTCATCGCGCTCCAGCGTGTGGGCGACACCACCATCAACACCGTGCTGCTCGGACAGAACCTGTCGTTTGTCACGCCGGGCAGCCGCAGCACCGTCGGTGCTGTCGCCGGCATCGGTTTCGATTACCGCACGACGAAGAACGTGTCCGTGTTCGGCGCGGTCGAGGGCATGATGATGTCCGACCAGAGCCGCACCGGCACGGCGAAGGGCGGCGTTCGTGTCGCGTTCTGAGCCGGCATTAGCCCCGGCGGCTTGAACGCGACGCCCGCCGGCCGGGCTCCATCCGCCCGGCCGGCGCGTCCTCCGATCGGAGGATGCCGCGTGTCGTGGTTGTGCTACGCTTGGTGATATTGCTCACTCAGGCCATTTAAAGCGATGCACGGACCTCGAAAGCTGCCCGACCTGGTCGAGTCCATCTACGACGCCGGGCTTGATCCCTCGTTGTGGAACGACGTCGTCACCGGCATCCGCGATTTCGTCGGCGGTCAGGCCTGCGGGCTGTTCTCCAAGGATTCCATCAGCAAATTCGGCGTCACGCATTACTATTGTGGGGCGGACCCGCATTACATCCAGCTCTATTCCGAGACCCACTCGAAGTTCGATCCGCTGACGGTGCTGCCGCCGCACGGCCGGATTGTCAGCATTCCGGACCTCGTCGATTTCGATGAGTATCGCCGCGGGCGCTTCCATCAGGAATGGATGCGGCCACAGGGGTGCAGCGATGCGGCCAACGTCGTGCTCGACACGTCGAATGCGAGCTGCCCGGTGATGATGACGGTGTTGTCGGGCCGGCGCATGGTCGATCCCGCGATGAAGCACCGTCTCTCGTTCATCGTCCCGCACGCCAGCCGCGCGCTCCTGATCAATCGCGCCATCGATTCGAAGCTGACCCTGGCGACGGCGCTGGCCGATGTCCTGGACAATCTGGCGTCCGGCATCTTCCTGCTCGATGCCAGTTGCCGGGTGGTGCATGCCAATTCCGCCGGCCACGCCTTGCTCGCGGCCGACGACGTCGTCCGGTCCGTTGCCGGGCGGCTCGTAACCAGCAGCAATGAAGCCAATCAGAGGCTGCGCGACGCATTTGCAACCGGCGGCGGAGTTGCCCTGCACGCCGCAAGTGCGCGTGCGATTCCGTTGCTTTCGCCCCACGGCGAGCGCTACGTCGCGCACATTCTGCCGCTGTCGTCCGTGCTGCGCAATGGCAGCGAACGCGTCGGCGATGCCGTCGGCGCGCTGCTGCTGCGCGCGGTGTCGCTGCAGGGAAAGTCCTATGGCGACTTGATCGCGCGGACCTTCGATCTGACGCCGGCCGAACTCCGTGTGTTCCTGTCGATCGTCGAGGTCGGCGGCGTGCCGGAGACGGCGGCAGCGCTGGGGATCGCGGAAACAACCGCGAAGACACATCTGCACCGCGTCTTCGCCAAGACGGGCGTGTCCCGGCAAGCCGACCTCGTCAAGCTCGCGGCGGGATTCGCCAATCCGCTCGTCAATTGATCAGCAAATCACGGCCGGAGTTGAACCTTTTGCTTCCGTGAAAGACACACAGAGGCCGCCGGGCACGAAGAACATTTCGCAGTCTCCATGCTTGACCACTGGCTCTTCCGATGCCCAGACCTCCAAAACATTGCGAGTTGATCGAGAGCATCTATGACGCCGGTCTCCACCCTGAGTTGTGGAGTGAGGTGATCGTCAAAGTTAATGCGTTCATCGGCAGCCGGGCCTGCGGCCTGATCTCGAAGGATCCCGTCAGCAAATCCGGCGCGACGCATTTTTATTGCGGGGTCGATCCGCACTACATCCAGCTCTATGCCGAGACCTACGCGCAGTATGATCCGCTCGCCAGGCTTCCCCGTTATGGCGAGGTACGCAACATCCCGGATCTCGTGGACTTCGAGGAATACCGCCGCGGCCGCTTCTATCAGGAATGGCTGCGGCCACAGGGCTGTGCCGACGTCGCGAACGTGGTGCTGGAGCAGTCGCAGTCGCCGTGTCCAATGCTGCTGACCGTGATCCCGGGCAGGGACATGCTCGATGCGGAGAAGCGGGCACGCATGCAGTCCCTCGTCGCACACACCAGCCGGGCGCTGCTGATCAACAAGGCGATCGAGCGAAAGCAGCAGCGGGCCATCGCGCTCGCCGATGTCGTGGACCGGCTCAGTGCCGGCGTCATCCTGCTCGATGCCACCTGCAACATCGTCCACAGCAATCCTGCCGCGGAGGCGCTTCTGGCCGAGGCCGACGTCCTGCGGTCGGTCTCGGGCCGGCTCGTGGCGCGATCCCCCGAGGCCAATCTGGCCCTGCGCGACATCTTCCGCGACTCAGGCGAGGTTGCCGTAGCTGCGGCGGCCGGTCGAAAAATCTCGCTGATATCCCATGGCGGTTCCTACTATATCGCGAATGTCATCGCGCTGCCGTCGCTGCTGCGCGATGGAGCGACGGAGCGCACGTCGGCCGTCGGGGCCTTGTTCGTCTGGAGAGCGGAGCTCGACAGCCGCTCATGCGCCGGCCTCATCGACCGTACGTTCGACCTCACTCCTGCGGAGCTGAGGGTGCTGCAGTCGATCGTCGAGGTCGGCGGCGTGCCGGAGACGGCGATCGCGCTCGGTATCGCGGAGACGACGGTGAAGACGCATCTGCACCGCGTCTTCGCCAAGACCGGCGTTTCGCGCCAGGCGGATCTCGTCAAGCTCGCGGCGGGATTTTCCAATCCGCTCGTGCACTGACGCGCATTCGAGGCGCGGGACGAGTCGCTACAGGCGGCAATAGGTTCAAACAGAGACCTCATTAGAAAGTTATCGCGGGTCATTCGATCGAATGACGCGGTTTGCCGCGATCCCTTCTAGGAGATGTCACACGACCTCTTGTTCGACGCGTTCGTATTTTGTGAAGCAACTCACAGCAAGCGGAAGTGAATCCAGTCAATCTCTGGTGGAAGGTCGAGAGGGGATTGTCATGCGAACGACGTCACCGGTTCTGGCTCGCAGATTCCGCGACATCGTCGCGCGCGTAGGCGCGGCGTTCCGTGAGCAGCGCACTATCGACGCGCAGCGCGCGTTGCAGCGCTATCGCCATCTGCTGGCGCAGCCGCGCGACACATCGCTTTTGAATGAAATCATTCCGGTCAGCAACGAAGAGGATATTTCAGGAAATGCCCACCGATCTGATGCGTGCGAGCGCGCGGCCGGCCACCCCACATTCGAACGTGCGTAACGTCAACATCGTCGCGATCGCCGTGACCGCGGCGCTCGTCACGCTCCAACTGGTCGGCCTCGCGATGCTGGAACGTTCTCACGCGCGCGCGATGGATGTGTCGTTTCCACGCGAACCGCAGGTTTGCTCCGAGAATGTCGACGCTGCCGCCTCGCAAATCCCCTACGATTGACCGGAGGACGGTCCGTGCCCGATGTCACGACTCTGATCCTGCTCAGCGTTGCCGTATTCGCCGGCGCCTTCGTTTCGGGGCTCTCGGGATTCGCATTTTCGGCCGTAGCGGGCGCCATTCTGCTCCGGGTGTTTCAGCCGCTGGAGGCGGTGCCGCTGATGATGGCGTGCAGCATCGGCGTGCAGGCGACCAACCTGTGGGCGCTTCGGCGCAGCATCCGCTGGGAGGGCAGTCTGCTGCTGATCGTCGGCGGATTGATCGGCGTTCCCATCGCGGTGTCGCTGTTGCAGTCCACCGATACGCATCTGCTCAGGCGGGGCTTCGGCATCATCGTCGCGCTCTATGCCGCCTACATGCTGCTGCGGCCGACGCTGGTGACAGCCGGCGAGGCCGTCGGCCGGCACTGGGTGGCGCTGATCGGGTTCGGGGGAGGGCTGGTCGGCGGCCTGACCGCCATGCCCGGTGCGATCCCGACGATCTGGTGCGACATGCGCGGCATGCCCAAGAGCGAGCAGCGGGGCCTGGTGCAGCCGTTCATCGCCGCGATGCAGCTCTTTGCCATCGCGCTACTGGTCGGACATCAGGACCTGTCGTCAAAGGTCTTCGTCGACCTCGCGGTCAGCCTGCCGGCGCTGTTCGCCGGTTCCGCGCTCGGCGTGATCGCCTTTCACCGCGTCAACGAGACGGTCTTTCGCAAGACCGTGCTCGTTCTGCTGCTGATATCGGGGATTTCCCTGATCTAGCGCGTGAGCCCCTGGACCGGCGCCGCGCTGGTGTCGCTGCCGTGATGCGTCAGCGGCTTCATGCCGGTGACGGTCCGGAGCAACACGTAGAACACCGGCGTCAGGAACAGGCCGAACACGGTGACGCCGATCATGCCGGAGAACACGGCAACGCCCATGGCGCGCCGCATCTCGGAGCCTGCGCCGGTCGAGAGTACCAGCGGCAAGACGCCCATGATGAACGCCATCGACGTCATCAGGATCGGACGTAGCCGCAGCCGGCTCGCCTCGATCGCGGCCCGGATCGGCGTACGCCCGGCGAATTCGAGCTCGCGCGCGAATTCGACGATCAGGATCGCGTTCTTGGCCGAGAGTCCGACCAGAACGATGAGTCCGATCTGGGTGAAGACGTTGTTGTCGCCCTTCGAGATCCAGACCCCGAACATCGCCGCCAGCAGACCCATCGGCACGATCATGATGATCGAGAGCGGCAGGGTCAGGCTCTCGTAGAGCGCGGCCAGTACCAGGAATACCAGCAGGATCGCCAGCGGGAACACCCAGAGTCCGGAATTGCCGGCGATGAACTCCTGATAGGTCAGGTCGGTCCATTCGAAGGCAAAGCCTGGCGGTAGCGTCTCCGCCGCGATCCGCGTCGCTGCCTCCTGCGCCTGGCCGGAGGAGAAGCCGGGCGCGGCCGCCGCGTTGATGTCGGACGACAGGAAGCCGTTATAGCGGATCGCGCGCTCCGGACCCGCGCTCTGGCGGATCTTGAGCAGCGCCGACAACGGCACCATGTCGCCCGAGGACGAACGCACCTTCAGCTGCCGGATGTCGTCGGCGCGGGCACGGAACGGCGCATCGGCCTGGACGTAGACGGAGTAGGTGCGGCCAAACTTGTTGAAGTCGTTGACGTAGTAGGAGCCGAGGTAAATCTGGAGCGTGTTGAACACCTCCGTCACGGGCACGCCGAGCTGAAGCGCCTTGGTGCGGTCGATGTCGGCGAAGAGCTGGGGTACGTTGACCTGGAAGCTCGAGAATACGCCGGCGATCTCCGGCGCCTTCTGCATCGCCGCCATGAACGCTTTCGTCGCCTCGTTCAGTGCCTCGTAGCCGAGACCGGCGCGGTCCTCGATCTGGAGCTTGAAGCCGCCGATGGTGCCGAGACCGTTGACCGGCGGCGGCGGGAACATGGCGATGAAGGCTTCCTGGATGCCGGCGTATTTCTTGTTGAGATCGGCCGCGATGGCATTGCCGCTCAGGGCCGGACCCTTGCGCTCGTCGAACGGCTTCAGCGTCGAGAACACGATGCCGGCATTGGAGGAGTTGGTAAAGCCGGAGATCGACAGGCCCGGGAAGGCGACCGAACTCTCGACACCGGGCTGGGTCAGCGCGACGTCGCTCATCTTGCGGATCACCTCTTCGGTGCGGTCGAGCGTTGCACCGTCAGGCAGCCGCGAGAAGCCGACGAGATATTGCTTGTCCTGACCGGGGACGAAGCCGCTCGGCACCTGCTGGAACAGGAGGGCGGTGAGGCCGACCAGCACCACGTAAAGGCCCATCACCGCAGCCTTGCCGGAGATCACCTTGGTGACGGTGCCGCTGTAATTCTCAGACGAACGCGTGAAGGCGCGGTTGAAGCCACGGAAGAACCAGCCAAGGCTCTTTTCCATGATGATCGTCAGCCGATCCTTCGGCTCGTTGTGGCCCTTGAGCAGCAGCGCCGACAACGCCGGCGACAAGGTCAGCGAGTTGACGGCGGAGATCACGGTCGAGATCGCGATCGTCAGCGCGAACTGCTTGTAGAACTGCCCGGTGAGGCCCGAGATGAAGGCGAGCGGCACGAACACCGCGATCAGCACCATCGCGATCGCGATGATCGGACCCGAAACCTCGCGCATCGCCTGATAGGTGGCATCGCGCGGCGACAGCCCGGCCTCGATGTTGCGCTCGACGTTCTCGACCACGACGATGGCGTCGTCGACGACGATGCCGATCGCGAGCACCAGGCCGAACAGGCTGAGCGCGTTGATGGAGAAGCCGAACATGTGCATCACGGCAAAGGTGCCGACGATCGACACGGGCACCGCGAGCAGCGGGATGATCGAGGCCCGCCAGGTCTGGAGGAACAGGATCACGACCAGCACCACCAGCGCGATCGCCTCCAGCAGCGTGTGGATCACCGCCTCGATCGAGGAGCGCACGAACTGGGTGGGGTCGTAGACGATCTGGTAGGACACGCCCTCCGGCATGTTCTTCTTGATCTCGGCCATGGTGGCGCGGACGTGGTCGGAAATCTGGAGCGCATTGGAGCCCGGCGCCTGGAAGATCGGGATCGCCACCGCCTGCTTGTTGTCGAGCAGCGAGCGCAGTCCGTATTCGGACGCGCCGAGCTCGATGCGCGCGACGTCGCGCAAGCGCACCACTTCGCCGCGGGCGCCGGTCTTGACGACGATGTCGCCGAACTGCTCCTCGTTCGCGAGCCGCCCTTCCGCGTTGACGGAGAGCTGGAGGTCGATGCCCTTCACGTTCGGGGAGGAGCCGACCACGCCGGCGGCGGCTTCGACGTTCTGCGCCTGGATGGATTTGACGATATCGCTCGCGGTCAGCCCGTGTTCCGCCGCCTTCTGCGGGTCGACCCAGACCCGCATCGAATAGTCGCCGGCGCCATAG
Organism: Bradyrhizobium sp. cf659; assembly: GCF_900113725.1. NCBI lineage: Bacteria > Pseudomonadati > Pseudomonadota > Alphaproteobacteria > Hyphomicrobiales > Nitrobacteraceae > Bradyrhizobium > Bradyrhizobium sp. cf659. The sequence goes on along the minus strand of NZ_FOQJ01000001.1, from coordinate 1,257,399 downwards.
AGCTGGACGTCACCGACGCCGTCGATCCGCGCCAGCCGGTCCTTGACGTTGAGCACCGCGTAGTTGCGCAAATACGTCATGTCGTAGCGGCCGTTGGGCGACAGGAGATGCACGACCATGGTGAGGTCGGGCGACGACTTCTTGGTGATGATGCCGAGCTGGCGCACCACGGCCGGCAGGCGCGGCTCGGCCTGCTGCACCCGGTTCTGCACCAGCTGCGTCGCCTTGTCGGGGTCGGTGCCGAGGCGGAACGTCACCGTCAGCGTCATGGCGCCATCGGTGGTGGCCTGGCTCGACATGTACAGCATGCCCTCGACGCCGTTGATCTGTTCCTCGATCGGGGTCGCCACCGTCTCCGCGATCACCTTGGGATTGGCACCGGGATAGGTCGCGCGCACGAGGACGGAGGGCGGCACCACGTCCGGGTATTCCGAGATCGGCATCGCGAACAGCGAGATCAGGCCGGCAAGGAAGATCAGGACCGACAGCACGCCGGCAAAAATCGGACGATCGATGAAGAACTTTGAGAGATTCATGGCTTTGCCCCTGGGCAATATCCTGCGGTTCTCCGACAACTCCGTCGTCGTTCCGGGGCGCGGGCGAAGCCCGCGAACCCGGAGTGAGATGGTCGGAGTTTCGTAGTCTCGAGAGTCTCAGGTGCGCAATTGCGCACCGTAGTTCGCGACTTCGTCGCGCCCCGGAATGACGTGACTTAGCGTTGCACCACGTCCTGGTTGCTGTGGTTGGAAGCCTGCTGCGGCCCGCGCACACCCATCGCCGCCACCTCGGTCTTGAGGAGGGCGCCGGGCCGCACGCGCTGGAGGCCGTTGACGACAATGCGATCGCCGGGCTTCAGGCCCGCGGTGACGATGCGCAAGCCGTCGACTGCGCCGCCGAGCGTGATCGGCCGGTAGACCGCGCGGCTGTCGTCACCGACCGCCATCACGAACTTCTTGTCCTGGTCGGTGCCGATCGCGCGCTCGTCGATCATCACCAGCGTCTGCTGCTTCGGCTGGCCCATGCGCACGCGGGCGAACTGGCCGGGGATCAGGCGCCCGTCCGCGTTCTGGAACACCGCGCGGACGCGGATGGTGCCGCTCTGGCCGTTGACCTGGTTGTCGATGAGCTGGATATGGCCTTTCGCCGAAAGGCCGCCGGAGGTCGCCATCTCCACCGGGATCTGGTCGAGATTGCCGCGCTTGCCGGAAGCATCCGCGATCGAGTTCAGCGCGTGCAGCACGACCTCTTCATCCGCATCGAACGAGGCGTAGATCGGATTGACGGAAACGAGCGAGGTCAGCACCTGGGAGGCGGTGCCGGCGGCGACGAGATTACCGACGGTGACCTCGATCTTGCCGACGCGGCCGTCCACGGGCGCGCGCACCTCGGTGTAATCGAGATTGAGCCTTGCGGTCTGGAGCGTTGCTTCAGCCGCCTTGACGTTGGCGATGGCCTCGCGATTGGCATTGTCGCGCTGGTCGTAGTCGCGCCGCGTGACGACGGCATTGCCGACGAGCTGTGCACCGCGCTCGAGCTCGCTCTGGGTGAACACCACGCGCGCCTTCGCCGCCTCGAGCTGGGCGTTGGCCTTGTCGACCTCGGCCGCGTAGGGTGCAGGATCAATCTTGAACAAGACGTCGCCGGCTTTCACCAGCGCGCCTTCGGTGAAATTGGTCGATAGGATCGCACCGGCGACGCGCGGGCGAAGCTCGACGCGCTGGATGGCTTCGAGCCGGCCGGAGAAATCGTCCCACAGCACGGTCTGCCGCGGCTCGATCATCGCGACCGTGACGGAAACAGCTTGCTCGGCCGCGGCCGCCGTTGCGGTCGCTTGCGCTGCGCGAAAGTAATGGCCGGTCGCGATCGAACCAGCCACGGCGAGGGCACCCACGATGGCGACACCGCCGAGAAGGCGGCGGATACGGCCAGGGCGAGAAGTATTTTGGGAGGGGGGCATTTGCGCGCTCCAGATATGTAGTGTTCACTACAGATGTGGAGCTGGATACCGCAGCGCAAGATACATATGTACCGTTCACTAAGAAAATTGTAGCCGCTTACCGCAAGAATTGGAAGGCGGAAGAGAAAATAAAGCGAGAACAAATAGATAGGATCATGCGTTAAGCTGAGAGATGACGCCGAATCCGAGGAGACAGAGAGATGGGCATGGGACGCCCCCGCGAGTTCGACGCCGATGTGGCGTTGGATCAGGCGATGGAAGTGTTTTGGCGCCATGGCTATGAGGGCGCCACGATCGCCCAGCTCACCGAGGCGATGGGCATCAACCCACCGAGCCTTTATGCCTGTTTCGGCAACAAGGAAGGCCTGCTGAAGGCCGCGCTCGACCGCTACACCAAATTGCGCGGCGTCTGGATGGACGAGGTGGTTGCCGCACCGACCGCTCGCGAGGTTGCCGAGCGCATGCTGATGGGCATCGCCGAAAAGCAGACCGATCCCGCCAATCCGCCCGGATGCCTGCTCGTGCAAGGCGGCATCGCCTGCGGCAGCGGCTCCGAGAACGTCCCCTTCGAACTCGCCGCCCGCCGCGCCCAGAACGAAGACCAGCTCCGCGACCGCTTCATCCGCGCCAAGGCGGAGGGCGATCTCAAGCCGACCTCGGATCCCGCGGCGCTGGCGCGCTATGTGTCGGCGGTGTCAGTGGGCATGGGCGTGATGGCGTCTTCGGGCGCGGACCGCGAAGCGCTGCGGCAGGTGGCGAGCGTGGCCGTGCAGGCGGTCGAGGCGCAGTCGGCCGAGAGAACCTGATTCATTTCACGGATTTCGTTGCAGAGAGCGACGGCGGTGGCACAAACCCACCGAACTCGCGCTCGATCAGCCCGGCCAGCGCAATCGTCGTGCGGTCCTCGAGATAGGGCCCGATGATCTGGACGCCGATCGGCAGGCCGGAAGGCGTGCGCTCGATCGGAACGGCGGTCGCAGGCAGTCCGCAGGTCGACGCGGGGTCCGCCCAGATGAAGCACGCATCGGAGTAGTTGAAGAGCTTGCCGTCGATGTCGAGTTGCCGTGCGTCGAACGGCTCGGACTGGTCATGCGGAAAGGCCGGCACGGCGGCGGCCGGGTAGATCACCGCGTCGACGTCGCGGAAGAGCTGCTGCCACTTCTGTCGCAGCTGCAGGCGTGCCGCGTCGGTCGCCAGCCAATCGCGATGGATCATGCCCCAGCCGCGTGCGCGCTCGGCCTGCAGGCTGCAGTCGTCGGGCGCGAGTGCCGCGGCAACTCCTTGCGCCTCTGCGAGGGCGGCCTGGGTCAGGCGCGGGCTTCGCGCGGCGTTCAACAGCTTCATGTAGAGCCGCGCGGATTCGGCGAGATCGGGCAGCGCCGCGCTCGAGCGCGCGACCTGCGCGCCCGAACGCGCGAGCCGTTCCGCCAGCCGTCCGATCGCGGAGCGCACAGCGTCACCCGTCGGCATCAACGGATGCGTCTCGATCACGAGGATCCTGAAAGTCCTGAGCTGGTCATGTCGCGGCGCCGGCAGTGCCAGGCGATAGCCGATCCCGTCGTGCGTCTCGTCTGGGCCGGCAATCACATCGAGCGCCAGGGCGAGATCCGATGCCGTGCGTGCCATCGGTCCGACGACCGCCAGATCGCCCTGGCCGGGAACGGGCGGCGCCGGCGGCAGACTGTATCCGCGCAGCGGGACCAGCCCGAGGCTCGGCTTGTGTCCGAACACACCGCAGAAATGCGAAGGGACCCGGATCGATCCGCCGATATCCGAGCCGATCGAGAGCGGACCGAAGCCCGCGGCCAGCGCCGCGCCCGATCCGCCGGAGGAGCCGCCGGGTGATCGGCCGAGATCCCACGGGTTGTTCGTCGTCCCGTGGATGTCGTTGTAGCTCTGGAAATCCCGCAGCCCGATCGGGATATTGGTCTTGCCGATGATGATGGCGCCCGCCGCCTTCAACCGCGACACGACGAGGGCATCCTCCTCCGGCTGGAAATCCCTGAAATGCGGAAAGCCCCATGTCGTCGGCAGGCCGGCGACGTTGAACGGTTCTTTGAGGGTCACGGGGATGCCGAGCAATGGCCGTCGCTCGCCGCGGCCAAGCGCGGCGTCGGCAGCGCGCGCGGCGTCTCTTGCGCGATCGAAATCGCGAACGATGACGGCATTGATCCGCCCGTCCAGCGCCTCGATGCGCGCGATCGTATGTTCGAGCAGTTCCGACGCAGACACCTTGCGTGCGTGGAGGGCACCCAGAAGTGCGCTGATTGAGCCGTAATCCAAGTCAGGTTCCAAGTCAGCGGGAACAGCACCGTCCGAAAACAGCGATGCCTTCCGAACGGTTAATGGCGTCGGCTCGACGACGAGTTCACAAGCGGCGATCGTGCAATCCTGCGCCTGTCTTGCCCGACGTGTCAAACGTCCGCGCCGGCATGGCTCGCGCCGCGCGGAGCGAAATTCTTCAATGATTTTTACTGTGCATGGGGTTGTTTTCGCGTTTTTGTCCAAGAGTTCCGACCGAGACAGAGCAACAGCCGTCAGAGTCCGTATTGAACCGGAACTCCTAAGAATTTTTACACACAGTTCTGGCACGCTCCGCGCGTCAATATCCGCAACCTGCATCGTTGCATCTCATTGCGCGCACGAAAAGATAGGACCCGCGGGCATCGAGGGGGCGTTACCCATGACTGCACTTGCTTCTGACGCCGGTCGCGCGAGGAGTGGGATCGTGCCGATCCTGTTGTGCGTCGTGCCGTTCAGCCAGATTCCACTCGATGCCTACACGCCCGGCCTGCCGCAGATGGTGGTGGATCTTTCCGCCGATCCGGCGTCGATGCAGAACACCGTCACCGCCTACATGCTCGGCATGAGCCTCGCACTTGTGCCGGTCGGCATCGCCTCCGATACGCTGGGTCGCCGCAACGTTTTGCTCGCAGGGCTATCGGTGCTCATCGCGATGAGCATCGCCTGTGCGCTCGCCACCAGCGCCTCGCTGCTGCTCGCGCTGCGCTTCCTGCAAGGCGTCGGCGGCTGCACCTGCCTCGTCGTCGCCTACGCGGTCGCGGCCGATTGCTTTCGCGGCCGCGAGCTCACCGCAATCTCCGGCCTGCTCGGCGCGGCCTGGGGGCTCGCGCCGGTGCTGGCGCCGGCGGCCGGCGGCTTCATCGTCGAGCTGACGTCGTGGCGCGGGGTGTTCGTCATCATTGCCATTGCCGTGGCGATCGTCGCCGCGATCGTCGTGCTGCTGCTGCCCGAAACCCTGCCGGCGGATCGCCGCGCGCCGTTCGATCCGCGCAGGACTGCCGGCATCCTCCGCGAGGCGCTCGTCCGTCCGGGCTTCCTGGCCTTCGTGCTGGTCTTTGCCGCCGCCGCCAGCGCGCAACTGGCATTCGGCGTCGTCGCGCCGTTCTTCTACCAGACCGGCCTCGGCTATTCGGCGGCCATCTACGGCCTCGTCGCGCTCGGCCTTGGCGGCGTCAATCTTGCCGGCGAACTCGGCTGCGCGCATTTCGCGCGCGTCATGCCGGCGCGCATGCTGGGCTTCGGCGCCTTCGCGCTGTTTCTTGCAGGCTCCGCGGTCCTGACCGCGACCGGCATGACCCTTGGTCTCGATTTTGCGTCGATCACGATCGGCGGCGCGCTGGTGCTCGGCGGCTGCGGCGTGTTGTGCCCGATGATGTACGGCATGGCGCTCGGCCTGTTCGAGCGCGACCACGGCCTGATCGGCGGCCTCATCAGCGCGCTCTGCTATCTCGCGGTGAGCGGCGCCATGGCGATCGCGGCGGTGCTGCCCGAAGCAACGCAGGCGCCGATCGGCTGGCTTTATCTCGGCCTCTGCATTGTTGCGGGCACGCTGCTCGCGATCTCGCTGCCCGCGGCGCGCCACGCCACACAGACTTAAGGAAGGAACCAGTTCATGACCACCGTCGGTATTCGCGGCACGTTCTTCGACTTCGTCGACGATCCCTGGAAGCACATCGGCAACGAGCAGGCCGCCGCGCGCTTTCATCAGGACGGCCTCATGGTCGTCACGGACGGCGTCATCAAGGCGTTCGGTCCCTACGAGAAGATTGCTGCCGCACATCCCGGGATCCAGATTACCCACATCAAGGACCGCGTCATCGTCCCCGGCTTCATCGACGGCCACATCCATCTGCCGCAGACCCGCGTGCTCGGTGCCTATGGCGAGCAGCTGCTGCCGTGGCTGCAGAAGTCGATCTATCCCGAGGAGATCAAGTACAAGGATCGTAACTACGCGCGCGAAGGCGTGAAGCGTTTTCTCGATGCACTGCTCGCCGCCGGCACCACCACCTGCCAGGCCTTCACCAGCTCCTCTCCGGTCTCGACCGAAGAGCTGTTCGAGGAGGCAAGCAGGCGCAACATGCGCGTGATCGCGGGCCTCACCGGGATCGACCGCAACGCGCCGGCCGAATTCATCGACACGCCCGAGAACTTCTATCGCGACAGCAAGCGGCTGATCGCGCAGTATCACAACAAGGGCCGTAACCTCTACGCCATCACGCCGCGCTTCGCCTTCGGCGCCTCGCCGGAGCTGCTCAAGGCGTGTCAGCGCCTCAAGCACGAGCATCCGGACTGCTGGGTCAATACCCACATCTCCGAGAACCCGGCCGAGTGCAGCGGCGTGCTGGTCGAGCATCCGGACTGCCAGGACTATCTCGGCGTCTACGAGAAGTTCGATCTGGTCGGTCCGAAATTCTCCGGCGGCCACGGCGTCTATCTCTCGAACAACGAATTCCGCCGCATGTCCAAGAAGGGCGCGGCGGTGGTGTTCTGCCCGTGCTCGAACCTGTTCCTCGGCAGCGGCCTGTTCCGTCTCGGCCGCGCCACCGATCCGGAGCACCGCGTGAAGATGTCGTTCGGCACCGACGTCGGCGGCGGCAACCGCTTCTCGATGATCTCCGTGCTCGACGACGCCTACAAGGTCGGCATGTGCAACAACACGCTGCTCGACGGCAGCATCGATCCGGCGCGCAAGGACCTCGCGGAAGCCGAGCGCAACAAGCTCTCGCCCTATCGTGGCTTCTGGTCGGTCACGCTCGGCGGCGCCGAAGGCCTCTACATCGACGACAAGCTCGGCAATTTCGAGCCCGGCAAGGAAGCCGATTTCGTCGCGCTCGATCCGAACGGCGGGCAAGCCGCGCAACCCTGGCACCAGTCGCTGATCGCCGACGGCGCCGGCCCGCGCACCGTCGACGAGGCCGCGAGCATGCTGTTCGCCGTCATGATGGTCGGCGACGATCGCTGCGTCGACGAGACCTGGGTGATGGGCAAGCGTCTCTACAAGAAGAGCTGAAGCGGATAGCCGCCGATGAGCGCATCTCCTGATACGGCCGGCCAGCCGGTCGCCCTCGTCATCCAGCGCCGCATCGCCGACGACGGCTTTGCCGCGTTCGCGCGGTGGAACGGCGAGGTCGGCGAGGTGCTCAAGGCGTGGCCGGGCTTTCTCGGCCAGGAGGTGGTGCCGCCGCAACCGCCGGCGCATGTGGACTGGGTGACGATCCTGCGCTTCGCCAGCCCGGCCGCGGCGCGCGCCTGGCTTCAGAGCGAGGTGCGGGCGAAGCTGATCGGACAGGTGCAGCGTTTCTTCGTCGGTTCGGAAGACGTCCATATCCTGCCTGATACCGGCGTTGAGCGCGACAGCGCGGTCTCGGCCGTCATCTCCTTCAAGGTGCCTGACGAGCTCGAGGACACATTCCTCAAATGGCAGCAGCGCATCCAGGCCGCGGAGGCCGAGTTCAAGGGCTTTCTGCGCCACAAGATCGAGCGGCCGATTCCGGGCCTGCGCGACGAATGGATCATCATCCTGTCGTTCGACAGCGATGCCAACCTCAATGCGTGGCTCGACTCGCCCTTGCGGCAGACACTGCTCAAGGAGGGGGCGCGCTTCAACACCGGCATGAGCGTGAAGCGGGCGAGCTATGGCTTCAATTTCTGGTTCCCGGCCGGCAAGACGCCGGCTCCGGAGCAAGGTCCGGGACTAATCTGGAAGAGCAACCTGATCGTCCTGCTGGTGCTCTATCCGGTGGTCTATCTTTGGGGCTATTTCATCAGCCGGCCGCTGATCGACAGCCACGGCGTGCCGGTCTGGCTGTCGCTCTTCGTCGGCAATCTCGTGAGCACCCAGCTGCTCGGCTGGTGGCTGGTGCCGGCCGCCTTTAGGGCGTTGGACTGGTGGGTCACGCCGAAGGCGGCGCTCGGTCGCCAGATCGCGGGATACGCACTGCTTGCCGCGCTCTACGCTGCGTCGATGGGCCTGTACGCGCTGCTGCTCGCATGGCATTGGGGACGGTGAGACCGTCCACGTGCGGGCCGTTGAGGTGCTGTCGGGAAGAGCGGCGGTCTCTGGACACTGACGAGCATGTTCGCCCTGACATTTCTCGGGACCTCGGCCAGCGTTCCTTCCGCGGAACGCAACCATCCCGCCCTCCTGGTGGAGGCGGCGGGCAAGCGCATCCTGATTGATTGCGGCGAGGGCACGCAGCGCCAGCTGCTGCGCAGTGGCGCCGGCTTCCGGCGGCTCGATCGCATCCTGCTGACGCACGCTCATCTCGATCACGTGCTCGGCATCCCCGGTCTCTTCTCGACGCTGGGCTTGCGGCAGAACTCCGACGTGATGACCATTCACGGCGGCCCAGATACGCTCGACATCGTCATCCGGATGCTGGCGGGCCGGTGGGGCGCGGGCAGGGCGCCGATCCCCGTGGAGTTCGCAGCCCTGACCGAAGGCAAGTTCATCGATGCCGGCGACTTCACCATCGACTGCTTTCCGGTCCGCCACCGCGACACCGACAGCTTTGGCTTCATATTCCAGAGCCCCGCGCGCCGCCACCTTCTGTCCGATCGCCTCGTGTCGCTCGGTGTTCCCGACGGTCCCTTGCGCGGCGAGTTGGCTCAAGGACGGCCGGTCGTGATCGAAGGTGGCCGGACCATTGATCCGGAGGATGTCCTGGGGCCGCCGAGCGGCGGCCGGAAGCTCGTTGTCATCGGCGACACCGAGACCACCGAGGGGCTGTCGCAATACGTCACTGACGCCGACATGCTGGTGATCGAGGCGACGTTCGTCGATCGCGACGCGCCGACCGCGCGGGACTACGGCCACCTCACCGCGGCAGAAGCGGCCACCTTTGCGGCCGCGAACAATGTCGGGCAGCTCGTGCTGACCCACATGTCGGGACGCTACGAGGACGAGGAGATCCTGGCCGAGGCGGCAAGGATCTTCCCGAACAGCCGGATCGCCGCCGACTTCGATCACATCGTCATCTAGTCGCAGCCCTCAGCCCGACAATCCCGACTTGATCGCGATGTCCTGCACCTGGCGCGTCACCTGCATCAGCCGTGGCAACGCCTGATCGCGAAAGGCCGGCATGTCCATGCGCATCGCGTCGATGGTGACGCTCAATCCCCCGATCACAACACCCTGGGCGTCGAAGATCGGCGTCGCCAGCGTACGCAAGCCATAGGCGTTCTCGCCGTCGGAGACGGCATGGCCTTTCTTCTTGACCAGATCGAGCCGGGCGAGCAGGGCATCGAGATCGGTCAGCGTTCGCTCCGACAGCTTGACGCGAGGGCGCGCCTCCAGTCGCTCGATCTGCTCGTCCCGCGTGAGATGCGCCAGCATGACATGGCCGAGCGCGGCGCTGTAGGCGGGAATGCGCGAACCCGGCCGCCGATCCATCTTGTGGCGGTCGAGGCCGGCGCCGACGCGCGCGAGATAGATCACGTCGCCGCCGTCGAGAATGCCGAGCGAGGCCGCATCGCCCACCTCAGGCACGAGGTCGCGCAGCAGCGGCTCGACGATGGCTCGCAGCGATCCGTGCGACAGCACGGTGTAGCCGAGGTCGAGACAGGCGAGCCCGAGGCGGAACCGGCGGCTCTGCGGAACCGGCTGGAGATAGCCGAGCTCGATCAGGGTCTGGATCAGCCGGAACGCGGTCCCGCGATCGAGATCGGCGCGTGCGGCAACTTCACTCAGGGTGAGCTCGAAGGCCTCGCTGGTGAAACTCCTGAGCACCGCGAACGCCTTGCCGACGGAAGCGACGTAATTCTTTGGATTGTTCTTCGGACCGTTCTTGGGATCTTTCTTGGGATTTTGCGGCGCCGTTTCCGTTTTCCGCTTTGCGGCCTTCTTTTCGGCCTTGGCCATGCTTGAATGCCCTGCCATGACAGCCGTCGCCCTTGACGCGGCGGCAGCCTGATCCTACCAACATGTCAGATCATAACAAATGTTCGCATTCCGAACAACATCGATTTGACGATCGGAGGAAGTTTGTCGACATCATCGCTGCACCCTCATGGCGTGTTCTCCGCCGCGCTGACGCCGCTCGACGCCGAGCTCGCCCCCGATCATGCGCGCTTCGTCGCGCATTGCCGCTATCTCCTGGATGAAGGCTGCGACGGCATCGCGCTGCTGGGCACCACGGGCGAGGCGAACTCTTTCTCCGCCGCCGAGCGCACCGCGCTGCTCGAAGCCGTGGTGGCCGCCGGCATCGCGCCGCAGCGGCTTCTTCCCGGCACCGGCGTTGCCGCGCTCACCGAGACCATCGCGCTGACGCGCCACGCGCTCTCGGTCGGCGTCGACACCGTCGTCATGCTGCCGCCGTTCTACTATAAGGGCGTCAGCGACGACGGCATCTTCGCCTCCTATAGCGAAGTCGTGCAGCGCATCGGCGATGCCAGGCTCAAGGTCGTGCTCTATCACATCCCGCAGATGTCGGCGCAGCCGATCTCGCATGCTCTGATCGAGCGGCTGCGTACGGCTTATCCAGCCACCTTCACCGGCATCAAGGATTCCTCCGGCGACTTTGCCAACATGACCGCAATGGTCGAGCGCTTCCCCGGCTTTTCGGTCCTGGTCGGGGCCGATCCGTTGCTCCTGCCGTTGCTGCGCAAGGGCGGCGCGGGCTGCATCACTGCCACCTCCAATCTCGTCGCGCGCGATCTTGCTTATGTCTACAAGCACTTTCGCGACAGCGACGACGATGCGGCGCTCAAGGCGACGCAGGCGCGCATCGTGAAGGCGCGCGAGCTGGTCTCGCGGTTCCCGCAGATGGCATCGCTGAAGGCGCTGGTGGCCGAGCGCACCGGTCACTCCGGATGGCAGCGGCTGCGGCCGCCGCTGGAATCGCTGCCCCCGGCTCAAGTGAAAGACCTGCTCGCGGATGCTGCTGCATTCGCTGCCGCCACCGTCTAGACTTGGCGCGGGCGACGAGGCGATCCGATGTCCGATTCTTTCCAGGATGCGTTGGCCGGGCTCGCTGATATCGTCGGCGACAAGCACGTCATCGCGTCCGGGCCCGACCAGGAGCCCTATGTGGTGGACTGGCGCGGGCGCTATCACGGCCGCGCCGTCGCGGTGGTAAAGCCCGGCTCGACCGCCGAGGTCGCCTCCGTCGTCAAACTCTGTGCGGCGAGGGGGCTCGCCATCGTGCCGCAGGGCGGCAACACCGGCATGTGCGGCGCGGCGACGCCGGACGATCGCGCGAGCAATGTCGTGATCCGGCTCGATCGCATGCGGGCGGTACGCGACGTCAGTCCGCTCGCCAACACGATTACCGTAGAGGCCGGCTGCATCCTCGCCGAGGTGCAGGCTGCGGCGCAGGACGTCGATCGCTATTTTCCCTTGAGCCTCGGTGCTGAGGGCTCCTGCCAGATCGGCGGCAACATCTCGACCAATGCCGGCGGCACTGCCGTGCTGCGCTACGGGCCGACGCGCGATCTCGTGCTCGGCCTGGAGGTCGTGCTGCCCGACGGGCGCGTCCTCGACGGACTGCGCGCGCTGCGCAAGGACAACACGGGTTACGCGCTCAAGCAGCTCTTCATCGGCGCCGAAGGAACGCTCGGCATCGTCACCGCGGCGGTGCTGAAACTGTTCGCGCCGCCGCGCAGCTCGGCTTTGGCGTTATTGAAGTTGCAGGGTGTGGAGCAGGCGCTCGAGATCATGCAGCGCCTGCGCGGTGCTGTCGGCGACCGGCTCGGCAGTCTCGAGATCATGTCGCGGTCGCAGATCGAGGCGATCGCGACGACCGTGCCGCATGTCACGATCCCCTTCGAGCTGACGACGCCGTGGTATCTGATCGTCGAGCTGACCGACACGCTCGCGGGCGTGGACCTGAACGAACCGCTGGCCGCGGTGCTTGCAGAGGCGATGGAAGCGGGGCTTACCGAGGACGCCGTACTGGCCTCCAGCTTGGCGCAGGCGAAGGCGATCTGGGCGGTCCGGCACAGCGTCTCCGAAGGCAACAAGCGCAGCGGTTACGTGGTGTCGCATGACAGCGTCGTGCCGCTGGAGCGCCAGGCGGCCTTCGTCAACAATGTCGAGGCCCGGATCAAGGCCGCCGTGCCGCATGCGAATGTGGTCATGCACGGCCATATCGGCGACGGCAACATCCATGTCGTGGCCTTGATCGATCGCGTGCATTGCCAGGTCCCGGACGCGACGGCCAAGCTGGTGGCCGAGATCAACGAGATCGTCGACGACGAGACCGCCGCGCAAGGCGGGGCCATCAGCGCCGAGCACGGCATCGGGATCACCAATCGCGGCCGGCTCGCCCGCGTCGCCGATCCCCTCGACATCGAGCTGATGCGCGGCATCAAGCAATTGCTCGATCCGAATGGCCTGATGAATCCGGGCAAGATTTTTGCCGTGGGAGGCGTGCGGCGATGACGAGCGTCTGCCTGCTTGCCGACGACCTCACCGGTGCGCTCGACACCGCGGCGGAGTTCGTCGGCCTGTGCGGACCGTTCGACGTCACCTGGCCGGAAGCGCCCGCGGCGCAAGGCTCCCGGAGCCTTGCGATCGACAGCGGCACGCGGGAGCGCTCCAGGGCCGAGAGCGTCGAGATCGTCGGGCGGCTGGCGCCGCAGCTCCGCGGGGCGACGATCGGCTACAAGAAGGTCGATAGCCTCCTGCGTGGGGCGTGGGCGGCAGAGCTCGGCGCCTGCCTGCGCAGCGGCCATTGGGCATCTTGCGTGGTCGCGCCCGCCTTCGACTATCAGGGGCGTCGTACCGTCGCTGGCCAGCAATTCGCGCGCACGGTGCAGGGCGAGTGGCATCGCGTCGGCGACAATCTGCTCGCCCAATTGCAGCTTGAGGGCATCGAGGCGCGGCAGGGGCAGGCTGATACGCTGGCGCAGGCCGGCGTTCAGGTCTTCGATGCCGAGAGCGACATCGATCTCGATCGTGTCGTGGAGATGGGACGGCGCATGCCGGGTCCGGTGCTGTGGTGCGGAAGCGGCGGATTGGCCGGGGCGCTCGCCCGGAGCCACCGTGCCGATGCGCCGAGCCAGTTGAAGCTGCCGGTGCTGGGGCTGTTCGGCTCCGACCAGCCCGCCACGGCGTCGCAGCTGGCCGCATGCGGCGAGGCGACCATCGCGCTTGCGGAAGGTGAGGGCGCGGCGCGTGTCCAGCGCAAGCTCGCCGGTGACGAAATCGCATTGGTCAAATTCTCTCTCGCCGAAGGCCTGACGCGCGCCGAGGCGGCGCGGCGGATCGCGCGCGAAATGACAGCGCTGATCGCGGCGCTCGAACAGCCCGGCACATTGATCGTTGCCGGCGGCGAAACCCTGAAGGCCGCATGCGTTGCACTTGGCGCGCATGCGCTCCAGGTAACAGGGCGTATCGTTCCGGGGTTGCCGCGCTCGATCCTGCAGGGCGGCCGCTGGGCCGGCGTTGACGTCGTCTCGAAGTCCGGCGCCTTTGGTCCCAGCGAGCTGTGGCGCGACCTGCTCCGGGACAATCATTTGCTCAGAATGGAGAGTCCGACATGACCTCTCGTCATCTTGCCATCACCATGGGCGATCCGGCCGGGATCGGGCCGGAGATCATCGTCAAGGCCTGTATCGGGCTGAAGGACCGGATCGCGACGGGCGATCTGCGCCTGCTGGTCATCGGCAGCGGCGCGGCGCTGGACGGCGCGAAGGCCGCGCTCGGCACCGACATTGCGATCCCGCTTGTGTCGGCCGACGATCGCGAATGGCCCAACCTCTGCTACCTGCAAGCCGACGCCGAGGGCGATCCGATCAAGCCCGGCGTGCTCAGCGCCGATGGCGGCCGCTTCGCCTACAAGGCGATCGAGCAGGGCGTGCGTCTGACGCAGGCGGGCCGCACCGCGGCCATCGTCACGGCACCGCTCAACAAGGAAGCGCTCAACAAGGCCGGCTATCATTTCCCCGGCCACACCGAGATGCTCGCCCATCTGACCGGCGTGCGCGGCTCGGTGATGCTGCTTGCCCACGGCAACATGCGCGTCAGCCATGTCTCCACCCATGTCGCGCTGGAAGACGTGCCGAAGCGTCTGACGCCGGAGCGGTTGCGTTTGGTGATCGACCTCACCAACGATGCGCTGCGCCGGCTCGGCATTGCCAAACCGAAGATCGCGGTCGCCGCGCTCAACCCGCATGCCGGCGAGGGCGGCCTGTTCGGCCGGCAGGATATCGACGTGTCGGCGCCGACGATCGCCAAAGCGGTTGCCGACGGCCTCGACGTCGTCGGCCCCGTGCCGGGAGACACCATCTTCGTCAAGCTGCGCGCCGGCCAGTTCGATGCGGCGGTCGCGATGTATCACGATCAGGGGCACATTCCCGTCAAGCTGCTCGGCTTCCAGGTCGATCCCGCGACCGGCCGCTGGCAGGAGCTCTCCGGCGTCAACATCACGCTGGGCCTGCCGATCATCCGCACCTCCGTCGATCATGGCACCGCCTTCGACATCGCCGGCAAGGGCATTGCCAACGAGCACAGCCTGATCGAGGCCATCGACTATGCCGAACGGCTGGCCGCTGGCGCCTCCGCATCCAAATCATGAGATCGACCGCACGATGACCAACGCTTTCACACCGATCGAAATCCTTCGTCCCACTATTCTGGAGTTCGGCAACGGCACGATCACGGCTGCGGCGCGCTTTGCCGAGCGGATCGGCGCCAAGCGGCCGCTGGTGATTTCCGATCCGTTCAATGCGCGCCGCATCGACATGCTGGCGCTGCCGGGTGCGGTGAAGGTGTTCGGCGAGGTCAAGCCCGAGCCGGACCTGCCCAATCTCGAGAAGGCCGTGGCGTTGGCGCGCGAGGCCAAGCCCGATCTCGTCGTCGGCTTCGGTGGCGGGAGCGCGATGGATCTCGCCAAGCTGGTTGCGGTGCTCTGCACGAGCGACGTGGCCTTTGCCGACATCGTCGGGCCAGAGAAGGTGGCCGGCCGCAGCGTGGCGCTGATGCAGATCCCGACCACGTCGGGCACCGGCAGCGAGGCCGGCACCCGTGCGCTCGTCACCGATCCCGTCAGCCAGAACAAGCAGGCAGTGCAGAGCCGCTTCATGCTCGCCGACATCGCCATCGTCGATCCGGACCTGACGATGACCGTGCCGAAGGAGGTCACTGCGGCCACCGGCGTCGATGCGCTCGCGCATTGCGTCGAGGCTTATACCAGCCGCAAGGCGCATCCGACGATCGACCTCTATGCGCTCGAGGGTGCGCGGCTGGTCGGGCGCTATCTCAAGCGCGCGGTGGCCGACGGCGGCGACCGCGAGGCGCGCGCCGGCCTTGCCCTGGCTTCGCTCTATGGCGGCTATTGCCTTGGGCCGGTGAACACCACCGCCGGTCATGCGGTGGCCTATCCGCTTGGCACGCGCCATCATATCGCGCACGGGCTCGCCTGCGCGGTGATCTTCCCGCACACGCTGGCCTTCAACATGCCGGCGGTCGAGGCGAAGACGGTCGCGGTGCTCCGGGCGCTTGGACTGCCGGAGCAGGGCGATGCGAAACGCGCGTTCGACGCAACTTATGAGTTCTGCAAGAATCTCGGTATCGAGATGCGGCTGTCCGCGCTCGGCGTGCCCAGGAATGATCTCGGCGTGATGGCCGACGAGGCGCACGCCATTCGCCGCCTGCTCGACAACAACCCGCGCGATCTCGGCCGGGATGCGATCCTGAACATGTACGAGGTCGCGTTCTAGCCAGTTCCGCCGCGCGCGGCAGCCAATCAACAACACAGTAAAACAGAGGAAACTTCGATGAGATCGATGTGGCTTGTTCTTGCCTCGGTGATGCTGCTGGCGACGTCGCCGGCGAAGGCGCAGGACGGCTATCCGTCCAAGCAGGTGACGGTGATCGTTCCCTTCGCCGCCGGCGGCACCGCTGACATTTTTGCACGCATGGTCTCCAACCATTTGCAGGTCAAGCTCGGCAAGCCCTTCGTGGTCGAGAATGTCGGCGGCGCCGGCTCGATCCTCGGCGTGACGCGGCTGGCGAAATCGGCGCCTGACGGCATCACGCTCGGCCTTGCCAGCACGTCGGCGCTCGCCATCAACCCCTCGCTCTATGGGCCGAAGCTCAGCTACCAGCCGGACAAGGATCTGGTGCCGGTCGCCCAGATCAGCGTCGTGCCCAACGTTCTCGTCGTGAACCCCAACAAGATCAAGGCGCGCACCGTGCCGGAGCTGATCGCCTATCTGAAGGCGAATCCGGACAAGATCTCGTTCGGCTCGGCCGGCGTCGGCACCTCGCAGCATCTCGCCGGCGAGCTGTTTCAGCAGATGACCGGCACCAAGATGGTGCACGTGCCTTACAAGGGGTCGAGCCAGATGCTGACGGATCTGCTCAGCGGCCAGATCGACCTCGCCTTCGACAACGTGCCGCTGCTGCTGCCGCAGGTGAAGACCGGCCAGCTCGCGATGCTTGCGACCGCAACGCCCAAGCGTGCCGCGTTCGATCCGGAAGTCCCGGCCGTCGCCGAATTCCTGCCCGGCTTCGAGGCGGTCGCCTGGCACGGTTTCTTCGTCCCTGCGGGCACGCCGAAGCCGATCGTCGAAAAACTCTCCGCCGAGATCCGCGCCTTCATGCAGCAGCCGGAGACGGTGCAGAAGATGGCCGAGCTCGGTGCGGCCGCCGTGGCGGTGGATTCGGAGCCATTCAGGGCCTACATCGCCTCCGAGACCGAGCGCTGGAAGAAGGTGATCGAGGCCGCGAACATCAAGCTGGAGTAGGGGCGTGGTGTTGCTGGTCTTTTGACACCCGCGATGGGCCGGATCACGACTTGGCCGCTTCGGCGCGATCCGGCCTGAGACGCGCTACATTCGCTCATGTCATGGGGTCCTGGAAAGTGCATGTGACGCCGATCGGGCCGTCTGGAGTCTCCTGCCGCAGCTCCGGGCGTGACACTATGACGGTACGCTCGGGATTGGCGAAAGTCTCCCGCATCTCGATCATGAGCGCGTTGTCTTCGAGCGTCATCATACGGCCTGATCCGATCGCTCCATCCGCAGCCCGGGCCACGCAGTACCTGAAATTGACGGGATCATAGTCCGGAAGCGGGAACAGATCGCGGCTGTCCGGATCTGTCGGCCGCTCCATCACCCATTCCACGGATGATCCGAGCGGTTCGATCTCGCCAGGCGGCGGTGGAGCGAGAAACGAACGGAACTCGCCGGTGCTCTGGTTCTTGATGAAATACAGAATGTCTCCGCTGACCTGAACTGCGAGACCGGCGAGTATTCTATCGCCCGTCTCGATCGAGAGGTTGTCGATCAACGTGATCGCTTGTGGCTTCGGGGGCGCCGGTGACTTCGTGGTCGCTTCAACCGACGACGTGTTGTGCCACCAATCCCACCACGCAAAGTGCTTGGGTTCGCGATTGGGCCAGTGGCCGGTGCCGATCTGAGGTAGGGAAATATTCGGTAGTGCGCCGTTGCGGCCGTCGAGACCCACCCACAACAACGATTTTGGATCGTCGGCGTGCGTGTCCAAGGCCGACGCGGATGGCCGACGCACGTCCGGCACGTTCCATCCGGCTGCCGCGAAGACGATCTGCTGAGGCCAGGGTGTGGAAATGAGCGCGCCCGACCAATTCAGCATCGATTGAAGCGCGCCTCCGGCCGACGGCGGATCGATGTCGGCGAAGGTCGGCTGCTTCGCCGTAAAAGGTGACGAAACGAGCTCTGTCCAGAATTCGAACAGTTCCGGCTCGGTGACGGCATCCGGCTTTTGCGGAATGCCGTAGCGATCGAGCGTGGCGGGCGACGCCTCGAGCAGATCGAGGTCCGCAGGTACGACTTCGTACAGGCCGCAGCGATCATTCTCCAGCATCTTTCCCTCCTGCGGAGATGCCGGTGCCTTTTCCTTCGAAGACGCCGGTGTCCTTCCACTCGGCCTTGGCGTTGTCGACGAGCGTCGTAAACTTCGGCAGGTATGTCCTGTCCAGGAGAATCTTGTCGGTGATTGCTGCTGCGAGTTTCACTCCCGCCCTTGTATCGGATGGATAGTGAAGGCCGGCGATTTCACGGTTCCGCGAGATCCTGTCGGCAAGGGCGCCAAGCGTCTTTCCGATCGTTGTTCGACCCGCGACGCCCGGGGCGGGAGCGGCAATACCGAGCGTTTGCGGCATGACCTCGGTAAGCAGCGCCGCGAAGACATGGGATTGAGTGGCGTGACCGCTCGGGAAGGACGCATGTCCGCCGTGCTGGATCGGAGACATGAATCCGGGGACCACCTGCGTCGGGCGGGGGCGATTGAAATGCGCCTTGTAGTGCATCGAAATCAGCGCCGTCAGCGCGTCAGCGACGATCAGCATGCGCGACGTCGCCGGGTGTGTCGTCGCCGTCGCGGACACGAGATGCAGGAATTTGCTGATGAACTCGTCAGCCTCGGTTACGATTTCGTCAATGGCGGTCGCCCGTTCATTGACTGCCATGTTTCTCAATATGCTGATGTCGTCCTCGAGGTCCGCGTCCCATGGGGTTGGACCCTTGCCGAGCAGGGAAAATCCACCGAGCCTTTTGAGCCAATCCGCCTGACTGGCAAGATCCGACATCACGACCCATGCGTACCACCGGGTCGACCAGAGCCTCATGCCAAAGCCGGTGGCATCGAACCTGGCGCCCTTGATGTCGCGTTCGCTTACGAGCGGGCGATCGACGCGGTCGGCGAACATGGCGCCGCCCGATCCACCGGCGCCGCCGTATCCTCCATACCCGCCATACCCCCCGTATCCGCCATACCCTCCGTAGCCGCCATAACCGCCATACCCTCCGTATCCGCCCGCCATATGTGCCTCCTCTGTTAAGACCTATTGGTGTTGCCTTAGGTGTCTCCGTGCCGAAGCATCGACGCCAGGTGTGAGAGCGCTGCTTCGATGCGCGCCAGGGGCGGCTTCGGCCAAGGCGACGTCGCGACCCACGTCAGGTCGAGCTCACCGGCGGTCACGAGTGGCCGCGCAAAATTCTGCGCATCGTCAAGGCGCCCGCTCTCGACCAGTGCCGCGACGAGAACGCGCAGGTTCACCTGATTGTTGGGGAGGAGTGTTGCGACCCGCGTCGCATGCTCGATGGCTGCGTTAAGGTCGCCCATGGCAAAGTGCGCCTGGGCGGAGATCATCTCCGCAAACCACGCGTGCCGATCTCGCGGCGACAGGCGCAGATTGATGGCCGCATCGAAGAGTGCGTCCTGGTAGTTTTCGCAGCGAACATGCACGGCAGCACGGTATGCGAATGCGAGCGCCAGGTTCGGCGTGAGCTCGATCGAACGGTCAAGCTGCTTGAGCGCGCCGACGTGATCATGCTTGCACTGGGACAGCGTGTAGCCGCCGACGGCATTGGCGAGCGGATCGGCCGAGTTGCGCTCCAGCGCTCGTTCGGCAAGCGCCCGCGCGGTGTCGCGCTCGTTCAGTGCATTCGCGGACCATCCGCGCGCCACGCGTTGCATGTGCCAGATCGCGCTGTACGACAGGGGCGGGGCCCAATCCGGGCTGAGAACATGTGCCCGTTCGAAATTGGTTCGCGCCGTCACGAACGTCGTGTAGTCCGGGCTGAACATCTGATCGTAGCCGACCAGGGCCAGCTGATAGGCGTCGAGATCGTCAGGCCTCTTTTGCATTGCGCGATGAAGCTCCCGATCACGGACTTGCGGTGCGAGCGAGCGGATCACCTCGACGGCGATGCGATCCTGCAGGTCGAAGACGTCGGCTGCGGTTCCGCTGAGACGGTCGACGCGAACCACTTCGACGGTCTCGGCGGCAACGAGTTCGGTGGATATCCGGATCTGGTCGCCGGCGCGCTGAATGCTTCCATGAAGCAGATATTGCGCATTGAGGTCGCGGCCGATTGCGCGCAGGTCCGGTGTCTGCGACATCGGGATCATCGTCGAGCCGCGGGAGATGACGAACAGCTCCTTCAGGCTCGACAGGGCCTGGACGACGCTGTCGACGATGCCGATCGTGAATTGAGGCTCGAGAGACGGTGTCAGTGCGCGAAAGGGGAGAACGGCGACCGACGGTCGGCTGACGGCGAGCCCGGCCAGACCGACCGCGGGCGCCGCTACGGAGGACGGAGCCGGCCTTACGACGATCTCGGGCTGCTGCTGCCGCAGGCCGGAAATCAAGTCCTGTGTGAGCTTGTGCGGCTCGATGTCGTAGGTGTCTTCGAGCTGGCGCCAGAGCCGCGCGTAGATCGCGAGCGCGGCGCCGATACTTCCAGTCGCGAGGTGGCTCTTGATAAGAACGCGAACGGCGCGCTCGTTCTCGGAATCCAATCGGCAGATCGCCTTTGCTGCGGCCTCCGCGGTGGCCGTGACGACCGTGTCGGCCTCGTCAGGCAGCAGCCGCGTCAATGCGTCGATCAGCCGTTCGTGAATCAGCGGTCGCGTCTCCGCAAGCCATTCCGAAAATGCGGGATCGACGCCTTCCAGGTCGTCGAGGATATCGTCGGTCAGGCGTTCGCGCGCGAGCAGGAGCGGATGGACAATGCCGCGCTCGGCATCCGAGATGATATCCATCACGTCACACGCCACGTGTTCGATATCGAGCGCCACGTGCATCTGGTCTGCATGGAAATGCGTCCAGCCGAGCGTCTTCAGCTCGCGCTGGATCTGACTCAGCGATTGACGCAGCGAACCCTTTGCGAGGGGGTCTTCCTTCTCGCTCCAGAGCAACCCGACCAGTTTGGTCCTGGGTAACTGGCGTGCCGAGGAGAGCATCATGTAGCCGAGAAGCGCTTGCGCCTTTCGGCCGAGCCCGACCTCTTTTCCGTCCACGGATGCTGAAAATGCTCCGATGATCTTCAGTGTCAGGCGACGGGTCTCGCCCTCGCCAACCACCTTATCGCCGTCGACTCCCGACATCTCGTCCCATCCCCCGTCGACGTCGTCGACGACAGTGCACGAAGGCAGGTCCCGGGAGGCTAGACTTGGCGGAGTACAGACGATCGGTTCGCGCGGTCCGCGAAGCCAATAATAGGTGAGCTCAGGAATGCAGCCCGCCGGATCTGATATAATTGATGAATGGTACATCTTGGGTTGTCAGATGGTCAAGGGTTGCTGAGCGATCGAAATGCGACCTACGGGCGGAATGAAGCGGCGCCTCACTTCGAGCCGATGGGCGTGAAACGATCGTGAATGTGAGATTCCGTCGCCTGCGCCGGCTATGCGCGCCGGTCAGGAACGGGTACGCCGACGTGTATCGATCGCCGAACTCGCCGTTTCCGCGGCTGGATGCCCGCGCGCTCGACGGCGGTCCTCGGACCGACGGGTCCAAATGGATCGGGTTATTGGGGGAGGGCCGGGAGAGGTCCCTGCGACCGGCACCGGCGCTGTCTGTATCGGGGTATGCCGACACTGCGCAGTAATCAGGCAAGCACGGGCCTGGTCGGCCGCGTTTTGAGCGCGGCATCCCATTTCACGGGCCATTCACGATCCGCTTCGCATCGTCGGTCTACGCTTCGTCCACTGCCGGAAGATCGCAGAACTTGGCAAGGGAGGGATGTATGATGACTGTCCTGCTAAGACACACCTTCAAGGCCTGGATTGACCGCGCGCCGGGTGCGCCGCCCAAGCTGATCATGATCGGTGACGTGCGGGTGCCGGGCAATGGCTGGCAGGCCCGGCTGACCAAGCGCTCGCCGCAGGGCATCAACCCGAAGATCCTGATCCTCGACGTGAAAGCGCAGGAGCCGGGCGATGAAGCGCCGGACGAGATCACCACGATCCCGCTCCGCTACGAGGAGAGCCCGCCGCAGGACGAATACGGCCAGGTGATGATCGCGAACGGCAAGGGTGAGATCGTCGTCCGCATCGGCGGCCTTGAGCAGGTGGGCCGCAGCTGAGGCTTCCGGACAGGGCGTGAGCGCGGCACGCTCCTGGTGCTCCGGCGAGCCGTCGACATGGCCGCCCCCGGAGCGGCAAACGCTTCGATCGTTGATCATGCCGGTCGATCGCATCAGCGAGTCTGACATGTCGCCATTCAAGCTGTCGAGATGGGCAATTGCCGGCGAACGCGATGCCGACATCGCGAGCCTCGAACCGCGCTGTGCTTGAAGCATCGTTGATGGCGGGGATGAAGCGTTGACGGTCGATTCACGCTCGGCTCACCGCGCGAGGTCAGCATCGATGTGAAGGCTCGTGCTCCAATACCCGGTGATTGCTGACGTGCCGAGTTGACCGTCGCCGCGGCCCGAGCGGCGGTTGAACGATGGCTTCGCTACGGCGAGCCGGACAAGCGTGGCCTGAAACAGGAGTACGCGCCATGATGCTCGATAGCGCTGGAAAATGGATGATCGCGTTCGCCTTCGGCGCCGTCATGGTCGGGATGTATTCGTGGTCTCGGTTCGACGAACCGAGTTGCGACAGCCAGTCCGAGTACTTCTCCCGCTACAAGCCCCGGTTCTCCACCTCCTACGGCCGGTATGCCCGCGCCAAGTGGGCCTATGTCGGTGCGATGATCGTCATGTACATGGCTTTTTCGCTCGTGCCGGAGCTCTTCAACAAGGTTGCCAACATCGGTGCGGGTGGCGATCTGTCAAAGACGATCGACGGGCTGCCGCTGGCGGTTGCCCTGGCGCTGGTCACGCTTCAGAACGTGCCGGGCCTCAAGGAGCTGGAGAGGCGAATTCGCGGCTTCCTGCATTCTGTCGCGCGCATCCCCGATTGCGTCCGTCGAACCGTTGCGCAAATGCGCAGTTCGCAGTTCACTTTCGAGCCAGGCGTTTATCAGTGCCAGACCAAAAAGCTCGTGGGGCAGCCCGGCGCGGGGAACGCGCTGACCGGCGACCTCAACAAGCTGAGGGAAGACGACGAGATTCTCCACATTTGGTACTGCGTCGGAGGCGTGCTCGCCGCTCTGTCGGAACGAAGGCGGGACGGCGTCGGGATCGATCCGATCTTCTTTGCTTACTACAGGGATGAGCTCGACAGCATCGCTGCAAAGCATATCGCGCTCGTCGAGCTCGTGCGCGAGCACGTCGGCGAGTGCCTGAAAGGCAACAGCCCCACCGACCCCGGAACGCTCAGCGAAGTTCGCGATCTCCGCGACCGGCTGTACACGTTCGTCGCGTGCGGCGTTCATTCCACCGTCAAGAACGAGGCTGACAGCCTGGATGTCGTGACGAAGCTAGGTTTCTCCTTCTCTGAGGAGTCTCGCAAGGGGGCGAAGAGCGTCGTCGGCCCACTTGCCGGCCTGTCGTTCATCTCGGTTGCGATGTTGTCGATCTTGACCGGCTATTCAGCCCAGGCATTCAGCGAGCTCGTCGAGCACAAGGTCGACCGCGCCTGGCTCGAAGGACTTCGTATCCCGACGGGCACTCTTGGGCTTTATGCATGGACGTGGCTGGCGGCATTGTTCTATTTCATGGCGATTTTTGGTGCGCTGGCGGTTCGTAATGCGAGAATTACGCGACGCGAATGGTTCGATCTCAATGATCTGAACCGTGAAAGACCTTTGCTTCGCTATGTCACGCCGATCATGGTGGGGACCATTCTCGGCAGTTTCACGATGTCGATCATCGCGGTCATAACCGCCAAGCCTGGCACGGCGGGAGAAGAGATCGTTGGATCGCTTCCGTGGTTTCCGCTCGCAACGGTCATGGCCGCCATCGTCATCGTGCTGAGCGACGGGCGGCTTACCGAAGACGGATTTTGGCGCAGCACGGCGGTCCGAGCCGTGCTGGGTGCGCTGATCATGACCTTGATCGGCTTTCTGACCAGCCGGTTGAGTATCCCCTTGAGGCTGGCCGCGTTTGCGCAAGACAAGAAAATGGATCTCACCGACGACGTGTATTGGACCGGTATCTACACGAGCGCTTTCATCGC
Source organism: Bradyrhizobium sp. cf659 (assembly GCF_900113725.1). Classification (NCBI taxonomy): domain Bacteria; kingdom Pseudomonadati; phylum Pseudomonadota; class Alphaproteobacteria; order Hyphomicrobiales; family Nitrobacteraceae; genus Bradyrhizobium; species Bradyrhizobium sp. cf659. The sequence continues at coordinate 1,233,361 of NZ_FOQJ01000001.1, read as the reverse complement.
AGCCCAGATCGGTTTGCTGGCGTTTGTCCTGTGTGTCATCGCCCAGGTCGCGGAGCGCTATATCACGCGCGGTCGGCTGCCTGCCGCTGCAGGAAAGCTTGTCGAGCTGATCACGCGGCAAGGTCGTCCTGAGTTCTCCATCGTCCTGGATGAGGGCGGCGAGGCGTCCCTGTTTGCCGCCAACAGGGCGGAGCAGAATATGACGGCCGCGGGTTGCCGGGGCCGATGGCAACTCTTTCCTGAAGGCATGGCCGTGAGATGGAGCGCGAGCTCCGGGGAATGTTATTGCAAGGTCGGAGAGTTCGGCCTGATCCGCCGGTGCGGTGACGCCGTCATCTACGAAGGCTATCTCGGCCAGTTCTTTGCCAAGAAGAAGCCGGTCTTCGACGCCCGGGTCGATGAGCGCAGCAATGACAATCGCGTGCCTTCGAAGCGGCGGCGCGAGGGACGGGCCCCCGCAGGCGTGCAGCCGGGCCTGAAGACTGCCGTCGCCGTGGGATCTGCAGCCGAGGAGATACGGACATGACTCTGCAAGGTCGATATTTCGTGCCGGTTTGTCTCTATCCCCACACCAAATATCGCACAGAGGCCGGCGTGACGGCACTCTTTGCGAAATACATCGCGCCGTCTCGCGAGTACCTGATCATCGTCGCCGACCGGCTCCTGGTGCTCGATCGCCTGATCACGGGGCGCTACTTCACCGTCAATTCGGCGATCAGCAAGGCGAGAAGGGAGGCCGAGCAGGTCTCCAGCCTCATCGAGCGGATTGCCCGCAAGGTCGGCGCCGGCGCGAGTGGTCGCGTTGCTTATTGGGACGAAGTCGGGGAGGCGGCCGAATTCGGCGAATTCGCAGCGCAGCTGCGGCAAGCGGTGTCGGCAGACGCGTTTCTTGCCCGGGCCATCGAGGAGTTCATCGATCGTCGGGTCAAGCGGTTTGGCGCGGGCAGCGAACCCGACCGGGAGCGCGAGCACGAGCGGGATTATCTCCTGTCGGAAGTCTGCATGAGTGTCTACTGCACGGAGGTGCTGGGGTTCTGCAACGAGGTGTGGGAGCGTCCGCCGGCGCCGGAAATTCCCGACCCGCTGAAACTGCTCTACGCGCACCGCCCCGAGCTGGTCACCCGGGTTACCGGCAGGCCGGTCGTTCGCAAGCTTCATTTCCTGTATCCGGAAGCCGATCGGTCCGCCGATCAGATCGACAACGCGGCCCCGGCGTAGAGCCAGGCCGATCCCTTTGACGCGTCAACAGCCCCGTGCACCGCCGCGCTTGCCAGCCCGGAGCCGAGCGGGTAGAACGCTGCCACGCCTGAGCCGTGATTTGCGCCAAACGCGCTTCCGGCCGCAGTCGGACAAGTCATCAAGTCATTGAATTTGTTCGACTATTCCGTTGGGGAATGGTGTAACGGTAGCACAACAGACTCTGACTCTGTTTGTCTTGGTTCGAATCCAGGTTCCCCAGCCACGCATTAAATGTCTAAAATTGTTGGGTTAATTACATTCGCGGTCGATCGATTCCGAGCGGTCATGTGTTGCGCCTGTCGCGCCAAAATCATGTACGAAGTCAAAGATTCAAGTCCACTCGTGGCGGCTCGGCGCGACACGTGGCGCGACACGATTACATGTGTGGATAAGCGGCACAGATACACGCTGTGCGAGCGCTCGTTGAGGCAATCTTCTGACCAATTGATTCGCGGACGCCAGCTGGCTCACCTGGGCCAGGGTGAGGTCACTGCATGTCCAACACCAAACCGCTCGGCCAACGATTCTCCCACGTGTATTTGCGCCGAGACGACCTTCTGCAAGACAGTCAACGCGCGCGTAAACGGATAGCCACATTCCTGGCGTCCCATCATAAGGACTGCGAGGGGGGCGGTTCGTTTCTCGTTTCCGAACTGGGTATCGACGTGACCTACGGGTATAGCAGCGTCGACTGGTCAACGACTCTTGCAAATTACGGAACGTCGGATTTCCTAGATGCGATTACGTTGATCTGCCGGTTTTTGACGGCTAAGCGCAGAGGGCCGATGTACCATGCAACGTTGAATGAAGCCTTTTTGCAAACATGCCGTCGCGTATTCCAAGAAGAATCTCTGTCTTACGCGATCGATGACGCTGCGGGTGTGCACTTCAAAGTCGATGTCGAGTTCGCAGCCAACACCACTGCTGCTATAGCTGCGCTCGGAGCACCTCGGTACGCAAACGCGCGCGCCGAATTTGAGAAGGGTATGGCAGCTCTTTCCAAGGCGAACCCAGATGGAAAAGAAGGCATCAGAGGCGTGTTCGGCGCTGCCGAGTGCATTTACAAACTGATGTTCCCCAAGGCTGCAAGACTCACAGCCGCCGACGCCTCGAAGAGTCTGCAAACGTCTGCACAATCGCTCTATGCATCCGATCCTGTTGCTCAGAGAGCAGCGAGCAAAATGGTCAATTCATTTGCTGACTGGGTAGATGCTTGCCACAACTATCGTCATGAACAGGGCGTCGAGGAACCGTCTCAGCCGCCTCTGGATCTTGCAATCGAAATAATTAGCGCCGGATCCGGTTTCGTGCGCTGGCTCGTCACAATAGACAAGCATATGAACTCCTAAATCCGCAGCCCCTCTTGGAATACCCGCGGTCCCGACGTAGCCCACCAGATGCCGTAGCTCACGGCCAACACGATGTCGCCGTGCTTCCCCGCGCGAGCAGACCACGTGTTGGCGCCCGACGCGGTGACGTACCGCTGAAAGTCGTTCGCTCAATTTGGACCTGGAAATCGCGCAGGCGGCAGCGGTGGTTGGTTCACCCCTGAACCACGCGAATCCATTGCGTTAAGCTCCCGCGGGCGCTCTTCCCATTGATTGATCTGCTCAGGGGCCGCTCCATTTGCGGAGCCCGGCTCGCCGCGCCGACGCTCGCGACGGTTTGCCTCATCTGAAAGCGCATCTGCGGGGTCGGATCGCCGCACGCTCCATCGTCCTTGGGGCACACAACCCAAGGAGATCCGTGATGCCCTATGTCGATGGTTTCGTGCTGGCCGTGCCGAAGGACAAGATCGAGGCCTACAAGGCGCTGGCGAAAATGGCCTGCGCGGTCTGGATGGAGCACGGCGCGCTCGATTATGTCGAATGCATCGGCGACGACGTTCCCTATGGCGAGCTGACATCGTTTCCGCGCGCGGTGATGGCGAAGGAGGATGAGCTCGTCGTGTTCTCCTGGATCGTCTATCGGGATCGGGAGACGCGCGACGCCGTCAACAAGAAGGTGATGGCGGACCCTCGGCTGAAATTGGACGGCATGCCGTTCGACGGCAAGCGCATGATCTATGGCGGCTTCACAACGCTGCTGAGGGCGAGCGATGTCTGATTGAGCCGGGCAGAGCAGAGCGAGGGATACCCGTCGCCCGCATGAGCGAAGCGCCATCCGGGAATGCTGCTGCCGCGATCCCGGGTATCGCTTCGCTCACCCGGGCTTGCGCTGAACCACGCCAGATAGAACGCCGCTTGCGCCCGGCCTCATCGCTGCTCGGCGCGACGCCGCTCCATGATACGTCGCGCCTGGATCATGCCGTCGGCAACGTGCAGATGGCGCGGCAGTAACGAAGAAGCCCGTTACTTGATCTTGTCGTAGGCGGCCGCGAAATCGCCCAGCGGCATCGGGATCGCGATCGTCTCCTTGGCCATGTTCTGGAAGGAGACCTTCAACTGCTTGCCCGACCGCAAGGCCGCAAGCAGGTCCGCTGCGATCGGCGTCGAGGCGTAGCAGCCGCGGTTCTCGCAGGTCTGGATCTGGAGGTCGACGGTCTTGCCCTCGTCGACCTGGAGCTTGGCGCCGATCGGAAGGTTGAGGCCCAGCGGCAATTGCAGCAGCGCCACCGGCGTGCGGGTGTCGGGCGCGATGCGGATGTTGATCAGGACGATGGTCTGGCCGGTCTTGGTCAGCACCGCGTTCTGCTCCATCGCGCATTCGAGCGGCGCATCGCGGCTGACGCTGGTGCAGCGCACGACCCAGCCGGCCTGCTGCGCGCCGTCGGCCTGTGGCTGCGTCGGCGCGGGCGAGGGCTGTGCCGCCGGGGCAGCGGGAGCAGCGTTCTTCTTGGCGCTCTGCTGGGCATACGCGGCACCGGTCGACAACAGGAGAGCGGCAGCGAGGGCGACAAGTCTGGATTGCATGGGCATGGCAAGACTGCGTTGGCGTGAACCGGAAGCCTCGCTGTAGCGTCGCGAGAGCCGCGGCGCAAGCTTACTCGGCGGCTTGCTTGACGGTGCCGTGCGCGGGCGTCTCGTGGCCTTCGCCGTCATCCGAACGGCCCCAGCCCGAGAACCAGTTGTTGAGCTCGTCGAGATAGAGATAGACCACCGGGGTGGTGAACAGCGTCAGCGCCTGGCTGACGATCAGCCCGCCGACCATGGCGTAGCCGAGCGGCTGGCGAATCTCGGCGCCGGTGCCGTGGCCGAGCATCAGCGGCACGCCGCCGAGCAGCGCCGCCATCGTCGTCATCATGATCGGGCGGAAGCGCAGCAATGCGGCCTGGCGGATCGATTCCGCCGGTGTCTTGTGCTCGTCGCGCTCGGCGGCGATGGCGAAGTCGACCATCATGATGCCGTTCTTCTTCACGATGCCGATCAGGAGAATGATTCCGATCAATGCAATGAGGCTGAAGTCGAAGCCGGACGCCATCAGGATCAGGAGCGCCCCGACGCCGGCCGAGGGCAGGGTCGACAGGATCGTGATCGGATGGATGTAGCTCTCGTAGAGGATGCCGAGGATCAGATAGACCACGACGAGGGCGGCGAGGATCAGCAGCGGCACGGTGCCGAGCGACTGCTGGAACGCCTGCGCGGTGCCCTGGAAGCTCGAATTCAGCGTCGGTGGCGCGCCGAGATCGGCCATCGCCTTTTGCACGGCCTCGGTGGCCTGGCCGAGTGCGACGCCCTGGGCGAGGTTGAAGCTGATCGTGATCGCCGGGAACTGGCCCTGGTGGCTGATCGAGAGCGGACGGACCGGATCGGTGGTCCAGGTCGCGAAGGTCGACAGCGGCACCTGGTCGCCCGTGAGCGGCGATTTCAGATAGAGCTTGTTCAGGCTGTCGAGATCGCCCTGCATCTCCGGCAGGATCTCGAGGATCACCTTGTAGGTGTTGAGCTGGGTGAAATACTGCGTGACCTGTCGCTGTCCGAAGGCGTCATACAGCGTGTCGTCGATCAGCTGTGGCTGGATGCCGTAGCGCGAGGCGGTGTCGCGGTTGATCTTGAGCTGAACCGTGGTGCCCTGCGTCTGCTGGTCGGTCGCGACGTCGCGCAGCTCCGGCAGCGTCTGCATCTTGGCGAGGATCTTCGGCGCCCAGTCGTTGAGCTCGGCAAGATCGGCGTCCTGCAGGGTGAACTCGAACTGCGTGCGCGTCGGCCGGCCGCCGAGCCGGACGTCCTGGGCCGCCTGCATGTAGAGGCGGGCGCCGGACACCTTCTCCAGCTTGGGACGCAGCCGCGCGATGATCTGCTGCGCGGAGGCCTCGCGCTCGTTGCGCGGCTTCAGCGTGATGAACAGGTTGCCGTTGTTGCCGGCGCGGCCGCTGCCGCCGATGTTCATCGCGATCGTGGCGACGTCGGGATCCTCCATCACGATCTTGCCGAGCTCGACCTGGCGGCGCTGCATCTCCTTGAACGAGATGTCCTGGGACGCTTCCGAGGTCGCCGTAATCAGGCCGACGTCCTGTTGCGGGAAGAAGCCCTTCGGGATCAGGACGAACAGGTAGATCGACAGGCCAAGCGTGGCGAAGAAGATCGTGAGCGTGGTGCGGCGCCAGGCCAGGGCATGATCGAGGATGTATTCGTAGCCCCGCAGCATCCCGTCAAAGGCGCGCTCGCTCCACTGGTAGAACTTGCCGTGGGTCACCTCGCCATGGGCGCGCAGGAAGCGCGAGGCCATCATCGGCGTCAGCGTCAGCGACACGAACATCGAGACGAAGATGGTCATCGCCAGCACGACGGCGAATTCGCGGAACAGGCGCCCGATGATGCCGCCCATCAGCAGCAGCGGGATCAGCACGGCGACCAGCGAGATGCTGATCGAGACGATGGTGAAGCCGATTTCCTTGGAGCCCTTGAAGGCGGCCGCCATCGGCGATTCGCCTTCCTCGATGTAGCGGGTGATGTTCTCCAGCATCACGATGGCGTCGTCGACGACGAATCCGACCGCGATCGTGAGTGCCATCAGCGACAGATTGTCGAGCGAATAGCCGACGACCCACATCAGGGCGCACGCGCCCAGCAGCGCCAGCGGAACCGTGATGGTGGGAATGACGGTCGCCCAGAAGCTGCGCAGGAAGATGAATATGACCATGACCACGAGGGCGATGGTCAGCAGCAGTGTGAACTGGACGTCCTCGACTGCGGCGCGGATGGTCGTGGTGCGGTCGCTGATGAGCTCGATCTTGATCGCGGGCGGGATCGCCGCCACGAGGCGAGGCAAGGTCGCCTTGATCCGGTCCACGGTCTCGATGACGTTGGCGCCTGGCTGCTTGAAGATCACCAGGAACACGCCGCGCTTGCCGTTGGCCCAGGCTGCCTGCTTGGCATCTTCAGCGCCGCTGACCGCCTGGCCGATGTCGCGGATCCGCAACGGACCGCCGTTGCGATAGGCGATGATGACGTCGTTCCAGTCCTTGGACTGGGTCAGCTGGTCGTTGGCGTAGATCGTGTAGGCGCGCTTGTCGCCGTCGATGTTGCCCTTGGGGCTGTCGACCGTGGTGATCGCGATCTGGCTGCGCACGTCCTCCATCGACAGGCCCTTGGCGACGAGTTTCGCGGGGTCGATCTGAATGCGGATGGACGGCTTCTGCTGGCCGCCGATGAACACCTGCGCGACGCCGGAGAGCTGGCTGATCTGCTGGGCGAGCTGGGCGTCGACGGCGTCGCTGACGCTGGTCAGGGGCAGCGTGTCCGATGTTGCGGACAGCAGCAGGATCGGCGCATCGGCCGGGTTGACCTTGCGATAGGTCGGCGGCGAGGGCAGGTTCTTCGGCAGTTGGCCACTGGCGGCGTTGATGGCGCCCTGCACGTCATTGGCCGCGCCGTCGATATTGCGGTTGAGGTCGAACTGGATGGTGATCGACGCGGTGCCCAGATAGCTCGTCGAGGTCATCTGGGCGATGCCGGGGATCTGGGCGAACTGGCGTTCCAGCGGCTGGGCCACCGACGAGGCCATGGTCTCGGGGCTGCCGCCCGGCAGGTTGGCGGTGATCTGGATGGTCGGGAAGTCGACCTGCGGCAGCGGCGCGACCGGGAGCAGGGGATAGGCGACGAGACCGACAAAGAGGATGCCGGCCATCAGCAGCGAGGTGCCGATGGGATAACGGATGAAGGGTGCCGAAATCCCGCCTTCGGTCATTCCTGTCGTACCTTGTTCTGAGCCGGGTCCGAACTCGCCACCGCCGTCGAGACGAGGCTTCCGGGCTGCACCTTGAATTGACCGCCGGTGATCACCTGCTGCCCGGGCGTGAGGCCTTCGTCGACGACCGAACGTCCGTCGATCGCGTAGCTGACCTTGATCTTGTGCACTTCGGCCTTGTTGTCCTGATTGACGGTATAGGCGTAGAGACCGTTGGTCGAATGCTGAACCGCGTCATCCGGAACCACGGTCGCATTCTTCAGCGTCCGCACCAGAAGCCGCGTCGAGACCGACTGTCCCGGCCACAGCGTGTGGTCCTTGTTGTCGAACACCGCCTTGAGCCGGATAGTCCCGCTGGTCGTGTCGACCTGGTTGTTGATGACGGCGAGCTTGCCCTCGGCCAGCGTCTTCTTGCCGTCGGTGGTGAACGCGATCACCCTGAGTGCCCCGGCCTTCTGGCCCTCGCTGATATAGGCGAGCTGGTCTTCCGGCGCCGTGAAGATCACGGAGATCGGCTCCACCTGCGAGATCGTGACGATGCCGGTCTGCGTCGAGGCATTGACGATGTTGCCGACGTCGACCTGGCGCAGGCCGGCGACGCCGGTGATCGGCGCCTTGATCTGGGTGTAGTCGAGCTGGGTCTGCGCATTGGAGATCGCGGCGTCGTCGGCGGCGATCTGGGCGGTGAGCTGGGCGACGGTGGAGCGCTGGGTGTCGACCCGCTGCACGGTGGCGAATTCACCGAGCTTCATGGCGCGCTGGAGCTCGAGATTGGCGTTCGCCAGATTCGCCTCGTCCTGCGCCTTCTTGGCCTTGGCCTGGTCGAGCGCGGCTTGATAGGGGCGGGGATCGATCGAGACCAGCAGCTCGCCCTCTTTGGCGATCTGGCCTTCGGTGAAGGCGATCTTGTCGATCTGGCCGTCAACCCGGGGCCGGACCTGGACGGTGTTGAAACCCTGAACCGTGCCGAGACCGGTCAGGTAGACCGGGAAGTCGACCTTCTGGACCGGCGCAACGCTCACGGGAACGGCGGGCGCGCGGGGCGGACCTTTTTGTGCCGTCTGGGTTTTTCCGGGATCCGACGAGCCGAATTTCTGCCAACCATAGTAACCCGCGGAGGCCACGGCCGCGATGATCAGAATCCACAGGATCGGCCGTGTTTTTTTCATATCGGCTCGTGTCGGCTCTTGTGCCCTCAGCTACGAATTATGGGGCAATCATTGGGTTCCAAGGCGTTTGTATAATACACGCCAAGTTCCAGTGTAAACAGCACTATCGGTTGAGAATCCTAAACAATTGGAAAGCTTTGCACCAATTAGGCAACCCTCTGGCGCGTCGGTGTGCAGTGCTGCATTTTCCCGGCGAGAGCGATCAGCGTGCAAAAAAGAGGCAATGCTCGCAGCCGGTGTGGGCGGGCGCGGCGAGTTGGGTGCAAGGCTGGCGCAGAGTCCGGCCGGGAGCGGCGGGACGTGCGCTTTCCGAGAACGGTTCTAAATCGCGCGGACGGCGTTTCGGTTGTCAGGAAAATCAGCATCGTTCATATCGGCCCGCCACAACGGGAGCGCAGGATGGACGAATTGAACGGCAAGCTGATCGCGTGTCAGATTCTGATCACGGGATTGATCGCCCGCGTCGCCAACGAGCAACGCGATCCCTTGCGCTTCCTCACCGACTTCCGCGACGAGATCAAGGCAGTGGTCAATGGCGTCAATATCGCCGGCATGGACAGCACCGATCGCGTGCGCGCCGTCGCGCAGAAGACTGTCGACGAATTGTTCTCGCTGATGAAGCCGCCGAGCAGTGATTGACGCTGCGAGCGCGATCGCTGATTTCGCGGCTTTTTTCGCGCTCGTTTTAGAACGACTCCAATCTCTCTTTAGAACCGTTTGAAACTGTAGATTAGAATCGTTTTGATCTGGACTTATTCAAGGGTTCTCGCGGCTGGCCCGCATTGACCCACTATTTTGCCGCCGATACCAACAGCCTAATCGCTCATCGAAGTGAATGAGCGGACATGAAGATGGGGCGTGTTGTATAATGGGGCAGGTGGTCGCACCGAAGTCGTTGCGTTCGGTCGCAGCATTCGATCTGGCGGAAGAGAAGTCCGCGGGCATTTCCGGCAAGAAGGTCTCGGCAGTCGCGAGCTTGATCGCGGTGGCGTCGGTGTCGAGCGGCGCAGAGGCGCAGCAGTCGAACCTGCCGCCGGTGACGGTCGATGCTCCGGTCCAGCGTCCGCGCCCGACGGCCTCGAAGCCCACGCCGGATCAGGTCCGCGCGCGTAACGCGCTTCGCCGCGCTGCGCAGCGGCAGCAGGCTGCCCAGCAGGCCGCTCCCACGGCACCGGCCGGCGAAGTGGACCGGAATCCCTATTCCGATCCTGCCGCGCCGTACAAGGTCGACCACGTCCAGGCCTCGGGCAAGTTTCCCGAGCCGATGTTGAACACGCCGAAGACCATCACGGTGCTCAGCAAGGAGGTGCTCGAGGACAAGAACGCCACCACGCTGAAGGAGATCGGGCGCTCCACCGCCGGCGTGACGCTGGGATCCGGCGAGGGCGGCAATGCGTTCGGCGACCGCTTCTTCATCCGCGGCTTCGACGCGCGCAACGACGTCTTCATCGACGGCATCCGCGATCCCGCGGTCTCCATCCGCGAGAACTTCTTCACCGAGCAGATCGAGATCCTGCGCGGTCCGGCGTCCTCCTATGCCGGCCGCGGCACTGCCGGCGGCGCCATCAACATCGTCACCAAGCAGGCGGGCGACGTCAATTTCAAGCGGATGGATACCGAGTTCGGCACCGACAGGACCAAACGCGTTACGCTCGACGTCAACCAGGTCGTCGATCCCACGTTCTCGGTGCGCACGGGCGGCCTGTTCCAGGACGCCAATGTCGCGGGCCGCGACTATGTGACCGACAATCGCTGGGGTACCTTCATCTCGACCAAGTACACCCCGACCAACGACATCAAGATCACCACGAACTACGTCCACACCGACCTCAGCGGCTATCCTGATTTCGGCGTGCCTTATTACAAGCAGGGCAACGTGCCGGTGACGTCGGCCGGCATTCCGCGCGGAAACTGGTACGGCTTCCTAAACCGCGACTTCCAGACCGCGCGGCAGGATTTCGGCACCGGCACGATCGAATACAAGGTCAACGAGGCCATCACGCTGACCAGCAAGGTGCGCGGCGAGCACTCGCTGCTGAACTATATCGGCACGCTGCCGCAGAACCCGAATACGACCAACGCCAATCCGCTGCTCTGGACGACGACGGCGAGCGCACAGAGCCGCTATCAGAACGTGGACGTGTGGGCCAACCAAAACGAGGCCACGTTCAAGCTCGACACCGGCGGGGTCAAGCACACCGCGGTGTTCGGTGTCGAATATTCGAACGAGAACATCTCGATCGACCGCTACGCCGGCCTCGCGTCGGAACTCGCCGGCAGCCCCTTCACCAGCAATGGTGCCGTGACGGGGGTCAATCTCTACTCCCCGCAATACACCAACATTCCCTTCGGCATTCCGGGGCTCACCGGAAATCCGACGCGCTACGGCGTCAACATCAGCAGCGTGTATGTCATGGACACCGCGAACTGGCAGGACACCGTCATCGTCAATGGCGGCGTGCGCTACGATGGCTACAGCCAGAGCTCGTCCACGAACTCGGCCTACATCAAGCAGAACAACGATCTCGTCAATTACAACGTCGGCCTGGTCTACAAGCCGATGTCGATCGGCAGCGTCTATGCGGCCTACGCGACCTCGGCCAATCCGTTCGGATCGGAGCTCGATGCGACCGGCACCGATTACGGCGGCATTCCGGCAAACACGACTATTCTGCTCGGGCCCGAGCGCAACAAGGCGGCCGAGATCGGCACCAAGTGGGAGCTGGCGGATCGTCACCTGCTGGTCAGCGCAGCGCTGTTCCAGACCACCAAGGACAATGCGCGCGAGAACAACGCCGCGGGCCGGCTCACCTCGAACGCGGCCTACCGCATCCAGGGCATCGACATCGAGGCCGAGGGCAAGATCACCGACCGCTGGAGCATCTTTGGCGGCATCGTGCTGATGCAGTCGAAGGTGACGCAGAGCAACATCGCCTCCAACATCGGCCTGCAGCTTGCCAACGTCGCCCATCAGTCGTTCAGCATGCTGACCAAGTACAAGTTCGACGGCGGCTGGGAGCTCGGCGGCCAGGCGGTGTACCGCTCCAAGGTCTACGGCGGCACGTTCGCGGCCAATACCGGCAACGAGCTGCCGAGCTATTGGCGCTTCGATGCGTTCGTCGAGAAGAAGGTCGACCAGAACTGGACCATGAAGTTCTACGCCCAGAACCTCACCAACAAGCTCTACTACGACACGCTCTATCGCAGCGCCGTGCCGTTCGTTGCGGTCGCACCGGGCCGGGCGTTCTATCTCGTGACAACGGCGAAGTTCTGATCATGTTGACGTGCCTGCCTGGCGTTCTCAGCAAGGATGATGTGGCGGATTTCCGCCACATCATGGACGCCAGCCAATGGGAGGACGGCCGCTCCACCGCGGGCGCGCAGTCGGCCATGGTCAAGCGCAACGAGCAGTTGCCGCCGGACGGCGAGGTCGCGCGCAAGCTCGGCAACCGCATCATCTCGGCGCTGACGTCGAGCCCGCGCTTCATCGCGGCGGCGATCCCGCTTCAGATCTTCCCGCCGCTGTTCAACCGCTATGCGGCGAGCAGCGGCCACCATTTCGGCCTGCACGTCGACAATGCGATCCGCGGCGACCGTCTGACCGGCCTTCGCATCCGCACAGACCTGTCGGTCACGCTGTTCCTCGCCGAGCCCGAGGAGTATGACGGTGGCGAACTTGTGATCGAGGACACCTACGGCTCGCACGAAGTCAAGTTGCCAGCCGGCGACTGCGTGCTCTATCCCTCGACCAGCCTGCATCTCGTGACGCCGGTGACCCGGGGAACGCGGGTTGCGTCTTTCTTCTGGCTTCAGAGCATGATACGGGACGATCAAGCCCGGAGCATGATCTTTGACCTCGACACCGCGATACAGGCGCTGGTGGAACGGCTCGGGCGTGACGATCCCGAAACGGTCAAATTGACGGGTATCTATCACAACCTCATTCGCTACTGGGCCGAAGTATGAAGATCATGTCCTTCCAAGCAAGCCTTGCCGCAGCTTTGATGCTGGCGGCCGCCTGGCTCGCATCCCCTGTTTCCGCCCAGACACAAACCCCGCCTGCGGCCCCGTCACCATCTCTGGCCCGGCCGGCTCCGGTCAGCCCGGCCCCCGCGGCACCATCGACAACCGCGCCTGCCGCCCCGGCGCCTGCGGCCTCGACGGCGGCCGCTCCCGCGGCGCCGACGGCGTCCCCCGCGGCCACCGCTCCGACTGCGAAGCCCGATACGGCGTCCGCTGCCGCGCCGGCCATGAAGGAATTGTCGCCCTGGGTGATGTTCATGTCGGCGGACGTCATCGTGAAGGCGGTGATGATCGGGCTCGCCTTCGCATCGATCGTGACCTGGACCGTGCTCATCGCCAAGTCGATCGAGCTGTCGGTCGCGTCCGGCAGGCTTCGTTCGGCGCTGAGGAAGATCTCGGAGGCACGGTCGCTCGCCGAAGCGCAGATAGCGCTCGGCACCAAGGAGGGCATCCTGCCGTCCTTCCTGGCGGCAGCGCTGCGCGAGGCGCGGATGTCGGCCGGCCTGTCCAGCGATGCCGGCATCAAGGAGCGCGCAGCCTCGAGCTTTTCCGAGATCGTGCGCGCGGAGGCGCGGCGCATCCGCATCGGCATGGGCGTGCTCGCGACCATCGGCTCCACGTCGCCCTTCGTCGGCCTGTTCGGCACGGTCTGGGGCATCATGAACAGCTTCATCGGCATCTCGAAGTCGCAGACCACGAACCTCGCCGTGGTCGCGCCCGGCATCGCCGAGGCGCTGCTCGCCACCGCGATCGGCCTCGTCGCCGCCATTCCCGCGGTCATCATCTACAATCACTTCTCGCGCATGACGAAGAGCTATCTCGAACTCGTCAGCCGTGCCTCGGGCGCGGCGGGGCGGCTGCTCTCGCGCGATCTCGATCGCAGCCACGGCAGCCTGCATTCACGCGCGGCGGAGTGAACCATGGCTGTTTCGCTCGCAGACAACGATGACGACGACGACTTCTCGGAAACGCATGACATCAACGTCACGCCGTTCATCGACGTCATCCTGGTGCTGCTGATCATCTTCATGGTCGCAGCTCCGCTCTCGACGGTCGATCTGCCGATCGATTTGCCGACGTCGAGCTCGACGCCGCAGAAGAAGCCGGACAAGCCGACCTATCTCAGCATCAAGCGCGATCTGGGGCTTGCCATCGGCGAGGATTCCGTCCACCGGGCCGATTTGATTGCGACCCTCGACGGCATGCCCGACATGAGCAAGGACAAGTACGTCTTCCTGCGTGCCGATCGCTCCGTGCCCTATGGCGAGTTGATGGGCGTCATGGAGCTGCTGCGCTCCGGCGGTTACACGCGGGTGAAACTGGTTACGCTTGAGGGGCCTCCCATGGCGGCGGGAGCACCTGCGGCGGGCGCTGCACAGCCTTAGAGGTTGGCCAAGGAACTGCTATGTCTGACGTCGAACTCGAACCCAGACCAGCCAGAAGGCTTTGGATTTTGGCGGCGGTCGCGGCGCTCGCGCTCCATTTGGGCGGGGCCGCGCTCGCGCTCGCAAACTTGCGGGCGGACGATGGCGACGAGGGATTGGGCGCTGCGGGGGCCGAGTTCGCGGTCGAGATGACTTCGCCGCCGGTTCAGGAGTCCGACAGGGCGCCAGGGCCTACGGACTCCGAGGAGCAGGAAGAGCGCCCGGCGCTGCCCGAGCAAAAGGCCGAGCTGAAGGAGACGGAGCTTCCCCAGGATCGGCCGCAACAGGCCGAGGATCCCGATCGCCTCGTCAGCGAAAACAAGGCGAAGAAGGAGCAGGACGACGATCCGAAGGTGGCCGCCGTTGAAACGCCGGCCATGGAGGCATCGCAGAAGTCGATTGCGATGGACCGGCAAACCTTTGAAGACGCCACGCGCGAGGCCGAGAAGGCCATGGCGCCGGTTCTCGGCATCGGCAAGGACCTCCTGAAGCTGACGGCCGATTGGAACCGCAAGATCAGCGCGCACCTTGCGGCGCACAAGGTCAATCCGGAGGGCAAGGAGCCCAGCAACCAGGTTGCAAAGGTGAGTTTCGCGCTCAATCGACGAGGAAACGTGGTTTCGGTCGACGTCGTGGAGTCGTCCGGAGATGCGGCTTACGATGCCGCTGCGATCTCCATGGTCCACAAATCCGATCCATTCCCGGTACCGCCTACCGAGCTGATCGAGGATCGATTCGAACGCACCGTCGAGATCAAGTTCAAGCCGCCGGAAGAGAAGAAAAAGAAGAAGACGGCTCAGCGCCAGTAGAGCCGGATACCGACATAGACGACCACCAGGCAGGCGAAGATCAGCGCCACCGGAAGGGGCCGTTTCTGGGTTCCACCGAATGTCGCCGCCCCGAAGGCGGCAGCCTTCTTCGGCTTCGGGGCCGGGCGGCGGAAAGCGGTAACATTGTCCGCCGCCGGCTCTGCCGGGCGGGGGCGGACGTCGGGCGGGGCTCCCGCGCCCCCCATCTCGGCATAGTAGGCCCTGTAGATCGCGCCGATGGTGGCCTCTGTGGCCTCGCCCTCGCTCATCTGCGCCAGCAGGTTCTTGTAGCTCGCGAGGAACTCCTGGGCTTCCGGAGGCAGCGCTGATGAGCCGTTGAGCTTGGCCATCATCTTCCAGGTGGCAAAATCGGCGCGGGCTCGGGTGTCGGCGCGTCGCGCGATCAGCATATCGGCAGCTTTGACCAAGTCGGCCTCTGGCCCTTCGGCTTGTGTTCGGGTGTCGCTGTTCAACTACGCGTTGCCGGTCAGGAAGAGAACAGCCTGAATCACATAACCGGTCAACGTTCGCAGTATTGCTGAAATAACATCAAGATTTAGACCGAACTGCGAGCCCGCAAGCGGCAGCAGGATCAACAGGCCGATCAGGATCAGCATACCGAACGGCTCGAGCCGGGCCAGCGGCAGGGCGAGCGGCCGCGGCAGCAGCCCGACCGCGACCCGTCCGCCGTCGAGCGGCGGGATCGGCATCATGTTGAACACCGCCAAAACCGCGTTGATGAGGATCGCGTTCTTGAGGTTGTCGACGATCCAGTGCGCCGAACTGGCGGGGACCCAGGGCAGGGCGTGGACGGCGAGGGCCGCGGCGAGCGCCAGCAGGATGTTGGTGGCGGGCCCGGCAAGGGCCACCCAGACCATGTCGAGCCTGGGGTTGTTGAGGTTGCGAAAATTCACCGGCACCGGCTTGGCATAGCCGAACAGGAACGGCGAATGCGCAAACAGCAGCATGGCCGGCAGGATCAGGGTACCGAAGGGGTCGATGTGGCGGATCGGGTTGAAGCTGACGCGGCCGAGCTGCCAGGCCGTGTTGTCGCCAAGCCGATGCGCGACGAAGGCGTGCGCGGCCTCGTGGAAGGTGATGGCGAGCACGAGCGGCAACACCCACACCGACAGGTCATAGAAAGAAATGTTCACGGCTCGTCCGTCCCGGTTGTGCCTGCGGCCTTGCAGCCGTCCGGCCAAACCGGCGGTACAGCGACGCTTCCCCTGAACATAGGGTGGCCGATTCTGAAATGCCACGCTGCGAATGACCGGCGAGGCCCGCAGCCGCCGCGCCGGCACAAATTCAGGTCGGGATCGTCCCCTGATATTGCACCAGACCGTCATCGAGCTTCACCCAGGCGAGCTTCTCGCTTACCCAGATGTGCTCGGTCGGCGTGAAGGCGTTGCGGTCGTCGAAGGTGGCGAGTGCTACACCGGCCAGCGTGCCGTTGCGCCGCCAGGCGAACAGCCGCGTGCCGCAGCGCTTGCAGAACACGCGGTCGATGTTTTCGGACGACGCATAGCGCTCGGTCTCGCCCTCGACGGTCAGCGCGCGCTGGTCGAACTGCGCGCGAGCAAAATAGGGCGAGCCCATCGCCTTCTGGCACAAGCGGCAATGGCAGATGCGGACGTTGAGCGGCTCGCCCTCCGCCTTGAACCGCACCGCGCCGCACAGGCATCCACCTTCCCGGATCATGACTGCCTCAATAGGTTGCCCGGCCGCCGGAGATATCGAACACGGCGCCGGTCGAGAACGCGCAGTCCTCGGATGCGAGCCAGCTCACCATCGCGGCAAGCTCTTCCACCAGCACGAAGCGACCCTTCGGGATTTTCGACAGCATGAAGTCGATATGCTGCTGCGTCATCTGGTCGAAGATCGCGGTCTTCGCGGCCGCCGGCGTCACCGCATTGACGAGGATGTCATGCGCAGCGAGCTCCTTGCCGAGCGATTTCGTCAGCGCGATCAGGCCGGCCTTGGACGCCGAATAGTGCGAGGCGTTGGGATTGCCTTCCTTGCCGGCGATGGAGGCAATGTTCACGATGCGCCCATATTTTTGCTTGAGCATCGCGGGCACGATCGCCTTGCAGCAGATGAAGGGGCCGTCGAGGTTGATGCGCAGCACCTTGCGCCATTCCTCGAGGTCGGTCTCCCACACCGGCTTGTTGACGCCGGCGATGCCGGCATTGTTGACCAGGATGTCGATCTTGCCGAAGGCGGCCAGCGTCGCATCGCGCGCCTGCTCGACACCCGCGGTGTCGGCGACGTCGACCTTGAAGACCTTGGTCTCGCCACCGATCTCCTTGGCCGTCTTCTCGGCCAGTGTGGCGTCGAAATCCCAGATCGCGACCTTGGCGCCGGAGGCGGCGAAGCGCTGAACGATGGCACGGCCAAAGCCCTGCGCGCCGCCGGTGACGACGGCGATGCGGCCGTTGAGATCGATCTTGTTCATCGACAAATCCCTCTATCTATCCCTCATGGTGAGGAGCGCGCACTTGGCGCGCGTCTCGAACCATGAAGCCCGTGGCCCATCCCTCGAGACGGCGCTGTCGCGCCTCCTCGGGATGAGGAGTGATCAGAGCATGTAGCCGCCGTCGACGACGAGGTCGACGCCGGTGGTGAACGCGCTCTCGTCGCTGCCGAGATAGACCGCCATGGACGCGATTTCGTCGGCGGTGCCGAGCCGGCCCATCTTCTGGCGCGAGATGAACATTTCCTTGCCCTGCGGCCCTTGTGCGGCGGCGCGGTCGAGCATCGAGGGCGTCTCGACGGTACCGGGGCAGATGCTGTTGCAGCGGATGCCCTTGGTGATGAAGTCGAGCGCCACCGCGCGCGTCAGCAGCGATACCGCGGCCTTCGATGAGCTGTAGACATAGCGGTTGGCGGGCGGCCGCAGCGCGGCGCAGGACGAGATGTTGACGATGCTGCCGCCACCGCCCGCGAGCATGTCCGGCAGGAAGGCCCTGATGGTCCGGTGCATCGACTTGACGTTGAGGTCGAACGAGAAATCAAAATCCTCTTCCGAACATTCCAGGATGGTGCCGTGGTGCACGAAGCCCGCCGCATTGAGCAGGATGTCGATCTTGCCGACGCGCTTGGCAAAGGCATTGACGTCGGCGGTATTGCGGACGTCGAGCTTGGCGGTTTCGGCGATGCCTTCCTTGCTCAAGCCCGCGATGCCGGCCTCGTTGATGTCGGTGGCGATGACGGTTGCGCCTTCACGCGCGAATGCGATGGCACATGCGCGCCCGATGCCTGCTGCCGCAGCCGTGATGACGGCGCGCTTTCCCTTGAGGCGGTCTGCCATTTTCTTGTTCTCCTCGGCTTGAAATGTCTATCGAGTCGTCATTGCGAGGAGCGCTTGCGACGAAGCAATCCAGGCTGTCTCCGCGGAGATATCTCTGGATTGCTTCGCTTCGCTCGCAATGACGATGTGGTTGTCAGTGATTGTCCCGCGCCACGCCAAACGCGCCGGCGACGTTCTGGTAGCGCGTGGCGAGCTCCATGCAGGCGCCGGTCGACTGCTGACCGACGGTGTTGCGGTAGATCTCCTGCCACGGCGTCTGGTTCGGCGGATGCTTGAAGCCGCCATTGGCCTTGAGCTCGGCGTGGCGCTTCTTCAGCTCATCGTCCGAGATCAGGATGTTGGCGCTGCCCTTGTTAAGGTCGATGCGGACCTTGTCGCCGGTCTTGAGGATCGCGAGGCCGCCATTGGCCGCGGCTTCGGGCGAGGCGTTGAGGATCGAGGGCGAGCCCGAGGTGCCCGACTGGCGGCCGTCGCCGATGCAGGGCAGGGAGTGGATGCCGCGTTTGATCAGGGCCGCCGGCGGCTGCATGTTCACGACCTCGGCGCCGCCGGGATAGCCGATCGGCCCGGTGCCGCGGATGAACAGCACGCAGCGTTCGTCGATGTCGAGCGAGGCATCGTCGATCCGCGCGTGATAATCCTCCGGCCCCTCGAACACGATGGCGCGGCCTTCGAAGGCGTTGAGGTCCTTGGGGTTGCTGAGATAGCGGTCGCGGAATTCCTTGGAGATCACGCTGGTCTTCATGATCGCGGAATCGAACAGATTGCCCTTCAGCACCAGGAAGCCGGCGTCCTTCACCAGCGGCTTGTCGTAGGCCCAGATCACGTCGTTGTCGGGGACCGGCGCGTTCTTGCAGTTCTCGCCGATGCCGCGGCCGTTGACGGTGACGGCGTCCTCATGGATGCGCTTGTGCTTCATCAATTCGCGCACCACGGCCGGCACGCCGCCGGCGCGGTGGAATTCCTCGCCGAGATAGAAGCCGGCCGGCTGCATGTTGACCAGCAGCGGCACGTCGTGGCCGACCTTCTGCCAGTCGTCGATCGAGAGCTCGACGCCGATGTGGCGGGCGAGCGCGTTGATGTGGATCGGCGCGTTGGTCGAGCCGCCGATCGCCGAATTGATCACGATGCAGTTCTCGAACGCCTTGCGGGTCAGGATGTCCGAAGGCTTGAGGTCCTCCCAGACCATCTCGACGATGCGTTTTCCGGTCTCGTAGGAGATCTGGCCGCGCTCGCGATAGGGGGCGGGGATCGCCGCACACCCCGGCAGCGAGAAGCCGAGCGCTTCGGCAAGGCCGTTCATGGTCGAGGCGGTGCCCATGGTGTTGCAATGGCCAACCGAGGGCGCCGAGGACGCCACGATCTCCATGAATTCTTCATAGTCGATCTCGCCGGCGGCGAGCCGCTCGCGCGACTTCCAGACGATGGTGCCGGAGCCGGTGCGCTCGCCGGCATGCCAGCCGTTCAGCATCGGCCCGCCCGACAGCACGATCGCGGGCAGGTTCACGGTCGCCGCCGCCATCATGCAGGCCGGCGTGGTCTTGTCGCAGCCGGTGGTCAGCACCACGCCGTCGAGCGGATAGCCATAGAGGATTTCGACGAGGCCGAGATAGGCAAGGTTACGGTCGAGCGCGGCGGTCGGGCGCTTGCCGGTCTCCTGGATCGGATGGGTCGGGAATTCCATCGCAATGCCGCCGGCCTCGCGGATGCCTTCGCGGACGCGGTGGGCGAGCTCGATATGGTGGCGGTTGCAGGGGGAGAGGTCGTTGCCGGTCTGGGCGATGCCGATGATCGGCTTGCCGGACTGCAGCTCGGCGCGGGTGAGGCCGTAGTTCAAATAGCGCTCCATATAGAGCGCAGTCATGCCCGGATTGTGCGGGTTGTTGAACCATTCCTGCGAGCGAAGGTGGCGGCGGGCGCCGTTACCGGCGGGCGCCTGCCCATTGGTTGGTTTTTTTGTCATTGGGTTCTCCTGCAATGCAAACGCACTGGCGTCGGTCTTGGGGTGTCGGCTTGTGCGATGCCCAGCGGCGCGAGCGATGATCTGCCTTCCCGCTGGCGGGGCGTTTCCTCACAAATCCGATACTAGTCATGGCTACTTGGTAACGCTACCATTTTGTTCGCCGTGCCCGCACCCGATGCGGCCGGCCTGCTGTCCGAACGCCGCGCCGACGAGCTCTGCCGCTCGATGACCTTGAAGCCGAGATCGAGCACCGGCTGCTCCGGGCGCCGTCCGTCGATCGCCTCGATCAGCATGGTGGCGGCCGTCTTGCCCATCTCGTAGCGGTTGGTGCGCACGCTGGTGAGGGTGGGGACGGCGGAGGCCATGAATTCGAGGTCGTTGAAGCCGACGATGGCGACCTGCTCGGGGACGCCGATGTCGCGGCGCCGGCATTCGAACAGCACGCCGAGCGCGAGGTCGTCGTTGGCGCAGAACACAGCATCGAGGTCGGGCTCGCGTGCCAGGAGGTCGGTGAACAGGGCGCCGCCGAGCGTCACGGACGTCGGCGTGGCGGTCGTGACGACGAGGCGTTGCTCGAACAGGGAGGCGTCCTTCATGGCCGAGACATAGCCGTCCAGCCGCCGCTGCACCCGCGGGTCCATGCGCGCGCCGACGAATCCGATCTTGTGGTGACCTTGCGCGAACAGGTGGGCAATCGCCGCGCGCGCTGCCTCATAGTGGGAAAAGCCGATCATCATGTCGACCGGATTGGGTCCGATCTCCATGATCTGCACGATCGGGCAGTCGGCCGCCTCCAGCATCGCGTGCGATTCCGCGGTCTGGTCGATGCCGGTGACGATCAGCCCGGCCGGCTTCTGCGCAAGGAAAAGGCGCAGCAGCTTCTCCTCCTGGAGGATGCTGTAGCGGGTGTTGGACAGCTGGATCGAGTAACGGCTGCCTTCGGAGGCGTCATAGATGCCGCGCAGCACGTCGGAAAACACGTTGTTGGTCAGTGACGGAATCAAGACGCCGATCACCTCGGTGCGTTGCGAGGCGAGCGCGCGTGCCGCCAGGTTCGGCACGTAGCCGAGCTCCTTGGCCGCGCTCTCGACCCGCGTCCGCTTGGCGACCGAGAGCGCCTCGGGATTACGGAAGAAGCGGGACGCCGTGATCGGGCTGACGCCGGCAAGCTCGGCGACTTCCGCCAGCCGGATTTTGCCTGACTTGGTGCGTTTTCGACCCATTGCTGCTCTTAACACAGTCATTGTCGCAAACAAAGGAACGTTGACAGCGCTACCAGCAACGACTAACCAAAGACAAATTGCCAAAACCGCACAAACTGCCGACAATGTCGCCTGTTAAGACCGGGCTTCGTTCGGCGAAGTTCAGAAAAAACAAGACGGTCGCGGCGCGAGGCGCCGTGGACTTTCGAGGAGGGAGCTAGATGTCGTCTGTGCAAATCCGCGACGTGCGGAAATCGTTCGGCAATTTTGAAGTCCTGCACGGCGTCTCGATTCCGATCGAGGACGGCCAGTTCGTGGTCCTGGTTGGTCCCTCCGGCTGCGGCAAGTCGACGCTCCTGCGCATGCTCGCAGGCCTCGAGAACATCACCTCCGGCACGATCTCGATCGGCGACCGCGTCGTCAACAATGTCCAGCCCAAGGAGCGGGACATTGCGATGGTGTTCCAGAACTACGCGCTCTATCCGCATATGACCGTCGGCGAGAACATGGGCTTCTCGCTGAAGCTGCGGAACGCGAGCTCCGACGAGATCAACAAGCGCGTCAAGCGCGCCGCCGAGATCCTCGCGCTGTCGCCGCTGCTCGAGCGCTATCCGCGCCAGCTCTCCGGCGGTCAGCGCCAGCGCGTCGCCATGGGCCGCGCCATCGTGCGCGATCCGCAGGTCTTCCTGTTCGACGAGCCCTTGTCGAACCTCGACGCCAAGCTGCGCGTCGCCATGCGCACCGAGATCAAGGAGCTGCACCAGCGGCTCAAGACCACGACCGTCTACGTGACCCACGACCAGATCGAGGCCATGACCATGGCCGACAAGATCGTCGTCATGCATGACGGCATCGTCGAGCAGATGGGCACGCCGCTCGAGCTCTACGACAAGCCCGAAAACCAGTTCGTCGCCGGCTTCATCGGCTCGCCGGCCATGAACTTCCTGAAGGGGCATGTGCGCGTCAACGGCGCTGCGACCTTCGAAGGGCCGAACGGCGTCAAGCTGCCGCTCAGGAACGCGCCGGCGGGGTCCGACGGCCGTCCCGTGGTCTTTGGTGTCCGGCCCGAGCATTTCACCATCGCCGACGACGGCGCTGAGGCCGAGATCGTCGTGGTCGAGCCGACCGGCTCGGAAACCCAAGTCTTCGCCAAGCTCGGCGGCGAGCAGGTCGTCGCCGTCTTCCGCGAGCGTCACCAGTTCAACCCGGGCGACAAGGTCCGGCTGAGGCCCGATCCGTCGGTGGTTCACCTGTTCGACGAGGCGACGGGGAAACGGCTCAATGCGTAATGCGAGCTGAATAAAGCAGACTGCAAAAGACTACAAAAAAGCATCACAGGGAGGACGACATGCAAGACTTCACCCGTCGGGCACTGCTTCAAGGCGGAACGGCGCTGGCTGCCACCGGCGCACTGACCGGGCCGGCACTGTTCGACTTCGCAAGGGCTTGGGCGGCGGACGCGCCGTGGAAAGCCGAGCCGGGCGCCAAGCTGACGGTGATGCGCTGGAAGCGTTTCGTGCCGCAGGAAGACGAAGCATTCAACACCATGGTCGCGGCGTTCAAGACTGCGACCGGCACCGAGATGAACGTGTTCAGCGAGTCCTTCGAGGACGTGCAGCCGAAGGCATCGGTTGCCGCCAACACCGGCTCGGGTCTCGATCTGGCCTGGGGCCTGCACACGCTGCCGCAGCTGTTCCCCACCAAGGTCCTCAAGATGAACGACGTCGCCGATTATCTCGGCAAGAAGTACGGCGGATGGACCGATGCGGCAGCCAAGACCTGCAAGCTCGGTGACGACTGGTTGGGAATCCCGGTTGCGACCAACGGCGGCTACATGACGTACCGCAAGTCGGCGACGGACAAGGCGGGCTTCAAGGAATTCCCGAAGGACTTCCCCGGCTTCCTCGAGATGTGCAAGGCGCTGAAGGCAAACAACACGCCGGCCGGCTTTGCCCTCGGCCATGCCAGCGGCGACGGCAACTCATGGCTGCACTGGGTCCTCTGGGGCCACGGCGCCTACACGGTCGACCAGAGCGACAAGGTCATCATCAATTCGCCGGAGACGGCGAAGGCGCTGGAGTATTGCAAGGCGCTTTACGAGACCTTCATCCCGGGCACGCCGTCGTGGAACGATTCCTCCAACAACAAGGCGTACCTGGCTGGCGAGCTCTATTGTACGGCCAACGGCATCTCGATCTACGTGGGGGCCAAGACCGATCCGACCAAGAAGGAGCTGACTGAGGACACCTATCACGCCCTGTGGCCGGTGGGTCCGATCGGCAAGCCGACCGAATTGCAGCTTGCGCTGCCCATCCTCGCGTTCAACTTCACCAAATATCCGAACGCAGCGAAGGCCTTCATCGCCTTCATGCTGGAGAAGGAGAACTACGAGAAGTGGTTGAGCGGTGCGCAAGGCTATCTGACGCAGACCTTGAACGCCTATGAAACGGCGCCGGTCTGGACTGCGGATCCCAAGAACGCCGTGTTTGCGCAGGCGTCCAAGCGCACGTTGCCGGCCTCGGGCATCGGCACCGTGGGCGAGAAGGCGGCAACCGCAATCGCCGACTTCATCGTCGTCGACATGTTCGCCAATTATTGCACCGGCACCAAGGACGTGAAGGGCTCAATGGCGGAAGCCGAGCGTCAGTTGAAGCGCATCTATCGTTAGCCGTCGCGGAGTGGGTGGTCTCGCCGGCCACCCACTCATCAACACTCCGATCAGGGATCCGAGCATGGCCGATATCGCAGTTGCTCCCCGCGCCAAGCCGCAGATTCAAGGCGCCTGGGACCAGCTCAAACACAACCGCAACTGGCTCGGCTTCTGGTTCATGGTGCCGGCCATGGCGTTCCTGATCTTCTTCCTGGCCTATCCGCTCGGGCTCGGTATCTGGCTGTCCTTCACCGATACCCGCATCGGCCGCGTCGGGCACTTCATCGGCACCGAGAACTACGAATGGCTCTGGGACGATTCCATCTTCTGGCTGTCGGTGTTCAACACGCTGCTCTACACCTTCGTCGCCAGCGCCGTTAAATTCGCGGTCGGGCTCTATCTCGCGCTGCTCCTGAACGAACACATGCCGTTCAAGGCGCTGCTGCGCGCAGCCGTACTGATCCCCTTCATCGTGCCCACGGTGCTCTCCGCGCTGGCGTTCTGGTGGATATTCGACTCTCAGTTTTCCATCATCTCATGGTCGTTGCGGCATCTCGGGTTGATCAGCCAGAACATCAATTTCCTCGGGGATACCACCTGGGCGAGGATCTGCGTTATCTTCGCCAATATCTGGCGCGGAGTGCCGTTCGTGGCGATCACGCTGCTCGCCGGCCTGCAGACGGTATCGCCCTCGCTCTATGAAGCCGCGACTCTGGACGGCGCCACGCGCTGGCAGAATTTCCGCTTCATTACCTATCCGCTGCTGACGCCGATCATTGCAGTGGTGATGACTTTCTCGGTGCTGTTCACCTTCACCGACTTCCAGCTGATCTGGGCGATGACGCGCGGCGGCCCGGTCAATGCGACCCACCTGATGGCGACGCTGTCCTATCAGCGCGCGATCATCGCGGGACAGCTCGGCGAGGGCGCCGCGATCTCGAGCGCCATGATTCCGTTCCTGCTCGCCGCGATCATGGTCTCCTGGTTCGGCCTGCAGCGTCGCAAGTGGCAACAGGGAGAAAGCAATGACTGATCTTCCTGCCTCGAAAGTCGATCTCAAGTCCGTGCTATCGGCGCCGACGCGCGCCGATCACAGCGAGGGCATGAGCTATCTCCAGTCCGTGCCGCGACGCATGGTGACGCTCTATCTGCCGCTCGCGATCATCGTCGTGGTCCTGCTGTTCCCGTTCTACTGGATGGCGCTGACCTCGGTGAAGCCGGACGAGCAGCTGCTCGATCTCGACAGGTTCAATCCGTTCTGGACCTGGAATCCGACCTTCAAGCACTTCTACAAGCTGTTGTTCGAGAGCTACTATCCGTATTGGCTCTGGAACACGATGTACGTGGCGATCTGCGCCACGGTGCTCTCGATCATCGCATCGGTGTTTGCGGCCTACGCCATCGTGCGGTTGCGTTACAAGGGCGCGAATCTCGTCGGGGGCCTGATCTTCCTTGCCTATCTCGTGCCGCCTTCGATCCTGTTCATTCCGCTCGCCACCGTCGTCTATCAGTACGGCCTTTTCGACTCGCCGCTGGCGCTGATCTTGACCTATCCGACGATCCTGATCCCGTTCTCGACCTGGCTGTTGATGGGCTATTTCAAGACCATCCCCTTCGAGCTCGAGGAATGCGCGCTGATCGACGGAGCGAGCCGCTGGCAGATCCTGATCAAGATCGTCGTGCCGCTCGCAATCCCCGGCCTGATCTCGGCCTTCATCTTCTGCTTTACCCTGTGCTGGAACGAGTTCATCTACGCGCTGACCTTCCTCCAGTCGACCAGCAACAAGACGGTGCCGGTCGCGATCGTCAACGAGTTCGTGGATGGTGACATCTACCGCTGGGGTTCGCTGATGGCGGGGGCGCTGGCAGGCTCGCTGCCGCTCGTCATCCTTTACGCCTTCTTCGTGGAGCATTATGTGTCGGCGATGACCGGCGCCGTGAAGGAATGATCGCGGGGCTTGCCGAGGGCGCGCCAGGAGCGGCGCGTTCCGGCCAATAAGAAGGAGTAGGCTCTTGCACATTCTGGTTCTGGGCGCCGCCGGCATGGTCGGCCGCAAATTCTGTGAACGGCTGTTGCGCGACGGCCGGCTCGGCAAGAGCGAGATCACCAAGCTGACCATGCACGACGTGGTCGAGCCCAAGAAGCCGGAGAAGGCCGGTTTTCCGGTCGAGACGGTGTCGGGCGATTTCGCCGTGC
The DNA here is from genome assembly GCF_900113725.1 of Bradyrhizobium sp. cf659. NCBI lineage: Bacteria > Pseudomonadati > Pseudomonadota > Alphaproteobacteria > Hyphomicrobiales > Nitrobacteraceae > Bradyrhizobium > Bradyrhizobium sp. cf659. The sequence continues at coordinate 1,207,249 of NZ_FOQJ01000001.1, read as the reverse complement.
CGGGCGCGGCCGAAAAGCTGATCGCCGGACGCCCGGACGCGATCTTCCATCTCGCCGCGATCGTCTCGGGCGAGGCCGAACTCGATTTCGACAAGGGCTACCGCATCAATCTCGACGGCACGCGAATGCTGCTCGACGCCATCCGGCTCGTCGGCGGCGGCTACAAGCCGCGCGTGGTGTTCACGTCCTCGATCGCGGTGTTCGGTGCCCCGTTCCCGGACGCCATCGGCGACGAGTTCTTCCACACCCCGCTGCTCAGCTACGGCACCCAGAAGGCGATCGGCGAGCTGCTGCTGGCCGACTATTCCCGCCGCGGCTTCCTCGACGGCATCGGCATCCGCCTGCCGACCATCTGCATCCGGCCCGGTCTGCCCAACAAGGCGGCATCGGGCTTCTTCTCCAACATCCTGCGTGAGCCGCTGGCCGGCAAGGAAGCGGTCCTGCCGGTGTCCGAGGACGTCCGCCACTGGCACGCCACGCCGCGTTCGGCCGTCGGCTTCCTGCTGCATGCCGGCACCATGGACCTCGCCACCGTCGGCCCGCGCCGTAACCTGACCATGCCCGGCCTGTCGGCAACCGTCGGCGAGCAGATTGCCGCCTTGAAGCGCGTTGCCGGCGAAAAGGTCGCCGCCCGCATCAAGCGGGAGCCCGATCCCTTCATCGTCGGCATCGTCGGCGGCTGGCCGCGCAACTTCAACGCAAAGCGGTCGCTCGAGCTCGGCTTCACCACCGCCGAGAGGAGTTTCGACGATATCATCCGCATTCACATCGAAGACGAGCTCGGCGGCAATTTCGTCGCCTGACGCAATCGATGAACAGCGTGGATCTGGTGATGGCGAGCGTTGCTTGCATCGGCGAATGCATGGTCGAGCTCCGGCAGGCCCAGGGAGGACACTCCGCGGGACAATCTGCCGCACAGTCCGCCGGGCAGGGCGGCGGTCTCTACTCGCGCGGCTTCGGCGGTGACACCCTCAACACCGCGGTCTATCTGGCGCGGCTCGAGGTCAAGGTCGATTACCTCACCGCGCTCGGCGACGATGCCTTGAGCGATGAGATGATCGCGGCCTGGACCGCGGAGGGCGTCGGCACGAGGCGCGTCGTGCGGTTGCCGGGCAAGCTGCCCGGCCTCTACATGATCCAGACCGACGCGAAGGGCGAGCGCCAGTTCTTCCACTGGCGCGACAGTGCGGCCGCGCGCCAGCTGATGAGCCTGCCGGAGACGGACGAGCTGCTCAACTCGCTGATGAGCTACGACATCGTCTATCTCTCCGCGATCACGCTCTCGATCTACGACGCCCCCGGCCGCGAGCGCCTGTTCGCGGCGATCAAGCGCGCCCGCCTGCTCGGCACCCGCTTCGTGTTCGACACCAATTTTCGCGCACGGGGGTGGCCCGATCGCGATGTCGCCCGCGAGGCCTTTGCCGCGGCGTTTGCGACCGCCGACATCGTGCTGACCTCGACCGAGGATCTCCTCGCGCTCTATCCCGGCGAGAGCCACGACCAGCTGATGGCGCGCATTGCTTCCCCCGAGCTGGTGTTCCGGCTTGCCGAGCCCGTCAGCCTGCTGCGCTTTCCCGGCGGGACCAGCGAGGTCCGTGCCGAACCAATGACCAAGCCCGTCGTTGACACCACGGCCGCCGGCGACAGCTTTGCCGCGGCCTATATCGCTGCCCGGCTCGCCGGTTCCGAGCCGGTCGAGGCGGCCCAGGCCGGCCATCGCCTCGCCAGCCTCGTGATCTGCTATCCCGGCGCCATCATTCCGGGCTATGCCATGCCGCCGAAGAAGCGGCACCGGCCGGCGACCACGCGTCAGGCGACCAAGTGAAACGAAAGCCAAGATGACCACGACTGCCCAACAGAACCACCTCGTCGCACTGTTCAAGGCCGCGACCGTCATTCCCGTCCTCACCATCGAGCGTATCCAGGATGCCGTGCCGTTGGCGCAAGCGCTGGTCGCCGGCGGCATCCGCACTTTGGAGGTGACCCTGCGCACCTCCGTTGCGATCGAAGCAGCGAGGGCGATCATGGCCGAGGTGCCCGAGGCGGTCGTCGGCATCGGCACGATTCTCAATCCGGCGGACTTCACCCGTGTCGAGAAGCTCGGCGTCGCGTTCGGCATCAGCCCGGGCCTGACCCCCGATCTCCTCAAGGCGGCGGCCCATAGCTCCTTGCCGTTTGCGCCGGGCATTGCCACGGCGTCCGAACTGATGTTGGCGCTGTCCTACGGCCTCGACGTCGCAAAATTCTTCCCGGCCGAGCAGGCCGGCGGCATCAAGGGCCTGCGCGCGCTTGGCGGGCCGTTCCCGGGCGTACGGTTCTGCCCGACCGGCGGGGTCGGCGAGGCCAATGCCGCGACCTGGCTGGCCGAGCCAAATGTGGTGGCGGTCGGCGGCTCCTGGCTGTGCCCGACGGCGGAGATCAGGGCGGAGAACTGGGCCGGCATAACTGCCATCTGCCAGCGTACCCTCAAGGCCCTGAAAGGCGCGTGAAGTCTTGCCTTCCCTGGGCTAAGACTTAGCTCAGGGAAGAGATTCCAGGGAGAAAAGACCATGACCGCCAGCATCGTCGGATGGGCGCATACGCCGTTCGGCAAGTTCGACACCGAAACCGTGGAAAGCCTCGTGGTGCGGGTTGCCAACGAGGCGCTGGCGGACGCTGGCATTTCGGCCGGCGATGTCGACGAGATCGTGCTGGGCCATTTCAACGCCGGCTTCTCGCCGCAGGACTTTACCGCCTCGCTGGTCCTCCAGGCCGACCCGAAGCTGCGTTTCAAGCCGGCCACCCGCGTCGAGAACGCCTGTGCCACGGGCTCTGCCGCCGTGCACCAGGGCCTGCGCGCGATTGCCGCAGGCGCCGCCAAAATCGTGCTGGTTGTCGGCGTCGAGCAGATGACGCGGACGCCGGGGCCTGAGATCGGCAAGAACCTGCTCAAGGCGTCCTATCTGCCGGAGGACGGCGACACGGTCGGCGGCTTCGCCGGCGTATTCGGCAAGATCGCCAGCTCCTACTTCCAGAAATACGGCGACCAGTCCGATGCGCTGGCGCTGATCGCGGCCAAGAACCACAAGAACGGCGTCGCCAATCCCTTCGCCCAGATGCGCAAGGATTTTGGCTTCGAGTTCTGCCGCGCCGAGAGCGAGAAGAACCCTTACGTCGCCGGCCCCCTGAAGCGCACCGACTGCTCGCTGGTCTCCGACGGCGCCGCGGCGCTGGTGCTGGCCGATGCCGAGACCGCCAAGACCATGAGCAAGTCGATCGGCTTCCGCGCCACCGCGCACGCCCAGGACTTCCTGCCGATGTCCAAGCGCGACATCCTCCAGTTCGAGGGCTGCACGGTCGCCTGGCAGCGGGCGCTGGAGCAGGCGGGCGTCGCGCTCACCGATCTCTCCTTCGTCGAGACCCATGACTGCTTCACCGTCGCCGAGCTGATCGAATACGAAGCGATGGGCTTGACGCCGAAGGGGCAGGGTGCCCGCGCCATCAAGGAGGGCTGGACGCTCAAGGACGGCAAGCTGCCGGTCAATCCGTCCGGCGGGTTGAAGGCCAAGGGCCATCCGATCGGCGCCACCGGCGTCTCCATGCATGTGATGACCGCGATGCAGCTCGCAGGGCAAGCGCCCGAGGGCATGCAGCTCAAAAATGCAAAACTCGGCGGCATCTTCAACATGGGCGGCGCCGCGGTCGCCAACTACGTCTCCGTGCTGGAGCCGCTGAAGTAAGGCTGTAAGGTGGGCAAAGGCGCGATGCGCCGTGCCCACCTTCTTTCTTGCGCTAGATCATGGTGGGCTGGTCTGGTCTCCTTAAAGCTCTTGATTGATTTGCAGGGAATATATCATGAGCAATGCTTACGAAGACTCGCTGTCGATGGACGCACTCAACGATCGCATCGCGATCCTCGAGGACAATATCAGGCAGCTCATCGAGCAGGCCGCAGCCGCTTCCGGCGAGCAGAACGAGTCGCGCATCGCGGACCGGATCAGCCAGCAGAACGAAGAGCTCGACCGGCTCCTGAAGATCCGCGAATCCCGCGAGAAGAAATAGCGGCCGCGCCACCACGCATGCAGCCATACGCCGGCCGCCCTTGCGCGCTCGGCGTCACTGCCGTTAGCTGGACCGAAATTGCGGGCTGAGCCGATCCCGCGCAATCGGGAGCGAACGAATGGGGCCGCTGAAGGGCATCAAGGTCGTCGATATGACCACCGTGCTGATGGGGCCCTACGCGACCCAGATGCTCGGCGACTACGGTGCCGACGTGATCAAGGTGGAGTCGCTGGACGGCGACGTCACCCGCCTGATCGGCCCGATGCGCCACGCCGGCATGGGCCCGGTGTTTCTCAACACCAACCGCAGCAAGCGTTCGATCTGCCTCGATCTGAAGAAGGCTTCGGGGCGCGATGCCGTGCTGCGGCTGCTGAGGGATGCCGACGTTCTCGTCTACAACGTCCGCCCGCAGGCGATGGCGCGGCTTCAGCTCGGCTATGACGTCGTCTCCGCGATCAATCCGCGCCTCGTCTATGCCGGTGTGTTCGGCTTCGGCCAGAACGGGCCTTATGCCGCCAAACCCGCTTATGACGATCTGATCCAGGGCGCCACCGCGCTCCCCGCCTTGATGGCGCAGACCGGTGACGGCGTGCCGCGCTATGTGCCGAACGCGCTGGTCGACCGTATCGTCGGCCTCACCGCCGTCGGCGCGATCTGCGCCAGCCTCGTGCACCGCGACCGCACCGGGCGCGGCCAGCGCGTCGACATCCCGATGTTCGAGACCATGGCCGGATTCGTCATGGGCGACCACATGGGCGGGCTCACCTACGAGCCGCCGCTCGACAAGGGCGGCTATGCCCGCCACCTTTCGCGCGACCGCAGGCCCTACAAGACCTCGGACGGCTATCTCAGCGTCATCGTCTACAACGACAAGCAGTGGGAAAACTTCTTCAAGGCCACGGGCCGCGACGATCTGCGCGCCGACCCCAAATTCGCGACCTTCGCCGGCCGCGCCGGCAATATCGACGTCGTCTATGCCGAGCTCGCCCGCATCTTCGAGACGCGCACGACGGCCGAATGGATCGACCTGCTGACCAGGGCCGACGTGCCGGTCATGCCGATGCACGACCTCGCGTCGATGCTGCACGACGAGCATCTGGAGGCGACCAATTTCTTCCCGGTCGTGAACCATCCGACCGAAGGTCCGATCCGCAGCATGAAGGTGACGGCGAGCTGGTCGGAGACCGAGGCCGAGCCTATCAGGCTTGCGCCGCGTCTCAACGAGCACGGCGCGGAGATACTGAGGGAGATCGGCTATTCCGCGGACGAGGTCGCCGCCATGGTCCGTGACGGCGTGACGCGTTCGCCGCCGGAGTAGGGGAGGAAGCGATGGCGCAAACCCTCTCGTCCGTCATTCCGGGGCGCGACGAAGTCGCGAGCCCGGAATCCATAACCACCATCGGGAGTATGGATTCCGGGCTCGCGCCTAAAGAAGGCGCGCCCCGGAATGACGAGGAGGAGAGAGCATGAGCTTCATCACCGGCGTCGGCCTCACGCCTTTCGGCAAGCACGAAGGCTCATCCTCGCTCGACCTGATGAGCAGGGCCGCGCAAGCCGCGCTGGACGATGCCGGGCTCAAGCGCTCGGACATCGACGGCATCCTTTGCGGCTACTCCACCGTGTCGCCGCACATCATGCTGGCGACCGTCTTCGCCGAGCATTTCGGCATCCGCCCGAGCTACGCCCATGCCGTGCAGGTCGGCGGCGCCACGGGGTTGGCGATGACGATGCTTGCCCATCACCTCGTCGAAGCAGGCGTCGCACGCAACGTGCTCGTCGTCGCCGGCGAGAACCGCCTCACCGGACAGAGTCGCGATGCCTCGATCCAGGCGCTGGCGCAGGTCGGCCATCCCGATTACGAGGTGCCGCTGGGCCCGACCATTCCCGCCTATTACGGCCTCGTTGCCAACAGGTACATGCACGAACATGGCGTGACCGAAGAGGACCTTGCCGAATTCGCGGTGCTGATGCGCGCCCACGCCTGCACCCACCCTGGCGCGCAATTCCGCGATCCCATCACGGTTGCCGACGTCATGGCCTCTAAGCCGGTCGCGAGGCCGTTGAAACTGCTCGATTGCTGCCCGGTGTCGGACGGCGGCGCGGCCTTCGTCATCAGCCGCGAGCGGACGGGCGAGGCCGGTGTGCGCATCCGCGGCTGCGCCCAGGCCCACACCCATCAGCATGTCACGGCCGCGCCCGACTTGAGCGAGCTCGGCGCCGAGATCTCGATCGCGCGCGCCAGGGAGGCCACCGGCCTTGCGATCTCCGACGTGCGCTATGCCGCGATCTACGACAGTTTTACCATCACCCTCGCGATGCTGCTGGAAGACCTCGGCCTCGCCCGCCGCGGCGAGGCGGCTGGGCGCGTGCGCGCCGGCCATTTTGGCCGCGACGGGGCGATGCCGCTCAACACCCATGGCGGTCTGCTCAGCTACGGCCATTGCGGCGTCGGCGGTGCGATGGCGCATCTGGTCGAGGCGCATTTGCAGATGACGGAGCGGGCGGCGAATCGCCAGGTGCGCGATGCCTCGATCGCGCTCTTGCACGGCGACGGCGGCGTGCTGTCGTCCCATGTCAGCATGTTCCTGGAGCGGGTGCGATGAGTGAGCGAATCGCCGACTGGACCAAGGGCGAAGAGGCCATCACCTACCAGACCTGCACGTCATGCGGTCATGTGCAGTATTTCCATCGCGCCTTCTGCGCGGCCTGCGGTGCGTCCGGCCCGTCCGAGCAGCGCGCCAGCGGCAAGGGCAGGGTCTACGCGACCTCGCTGGTCTGCCGCGCCGCGACGCCCGAGACGCGCGCGCACGTGCCCTACAACATCCTGCTGGTCGATTGTGCCGAGGGTTTTCGCATGATGGCCCATGGCGAGAACGACCTCGCCATCGGCGACGAGGTCGATGCGAGCTTCAAGCCGTTCGCCGGAAAGCTCGTGCCGTTCTTCACCCGGAGCAAATAGCTGGATTTCGTCATTCGGGGGCGGTCCGAAAGACCGAGCCTGGAACGGGTATTCTGGGCCTGGCCTGTGCGAGGGCCACCCCGGAACGACGAAAACTCTTACAACTCTTACTAGCGCCCGTAGAACAAGATGCTGGCGATGACGAGCATCGCCGTCACCGCCAGCATATGCGCGAGCGCTCCCGAGGCCGCCCCCTTGGTGGCTTCCTTCATGCCTTTTCTCCCTAGACTTGGGCGTGACTCATCGTTGCGCGGCTAGCGCACCCGACGGCCAATTGTTTTTACTCGGAACACCCCTTGCGAGTATCCGCCGCGATTTGTCCCCACGCGGCGAATATCGACTGTGCCAAGGTCGATCAGCAATGCGGCGGCATTTTGACTCGAAAATGTTGCTCTTGCGGTCGCGCAGCACAGGGTTTGCGGAAACTTTACTCAATCGCGAAAAGTTTCACCGGGCCTTCTTGGGAGAATTCGCGGGAGATTTGGTCGTGGCCATCGATCTGGCATTCGAAGACTCCATCAGCGCATCCCTGATGTTGTTGAGGTGACGCGTCATGGCGAGGCTCGCCTTGCGCGGGTTCCTCGCTTGAACGGCTTCGAAGATGGCCTCGTGATCCCTGCGCCACATGGGGCGGTAATCCTCCATGCGCATATGGTTGTGAATCTCCTGCCAGATGCCGGACTCGGTTTGCGCGCGCCACAAGGAGTCGCTGATCGACACCAGCGCACCGTTCCCCGTCGCTTCGGCCAGCACCATGTGGAAGCGGTGGTCCGACGTGTCCGCCTCGCGTTCCTGCGCATGTTCCCAGCGCATCATGGCGAGCGCTTCGGCGAGCTGCGCGAAGGTGGCTTCGGTGCCGCGCTGCGCCGCGATCGCCGCGATCTGCGGCTCGATGAGCTGGCGCGCTTCCAGATTCTCGAACGGCCCGAAACCTTCGAGCACATGCACGTCAGGCGCTTCCTGACGACTGATCACATAGACGCCGCTGTTGCTGCGCACCTTCAGCATGCCGGCCATCGCCAGCGACAGGATGGCCTCGCGCACCGTCGGCCGCGACACGCCAAAGGTCTTCGCGAGATCGCGTTCCGCCGGCAGGCGCTGGCCGATCCGGTAACTCGCCTGGATCATCGCAGCAATGCGCCGGGCGACGATCTCGAAGCTGCGTTCAGGCTTGGACGGGGGATCGTGCAACATCTTCGTGCTCATCAGCTCTTTATTTGAGTTTGACAAGCTGCCGCACGAAAGCCAAGCTGGTCAGACCAATTTGGACTGACCAGTTTCGCGCGACCGGGGTTGGGAATGCTTCGTCGGTGGGACGATGGAGGCTGCGCGCGTGCTCGACAGCAAGCCCAATTCAGCCGAGGCGCGCGACATTGCGTTCCATCTGCACTCGCAGACCAACCCACAGCGTCACGCAGAAATCGGACCGCTGATCATGGCACGCGGCGAGGGCGTCCATGTCTATGACGCGAGCGGCAAGCGTTATCTGGAAGCGATGGCCGGGCTCTGGTGCACCTCGCTCGGCTTTTCCGAGAAGCGCCTCAAGGCCGCAGCGGCGGCGGCCTACGACAAGTTCGGCTTCTATCACAGCTTCAATCACAAGACGCCTGATAACACGATCGACCTCGCCGAGAAGCTGGTCGAAATCTCGCCGATCCCGGATGCGCAGGCCTATTTCGCCACCTCCGGCTCGGAAGCCACCGAGACAATGGCGAAGCTTGCCTGGGTGTATCACGCGGTTCATGGCAAGCCCGGGAAGCGCAAGATCATCGCCCGCGACCGCGGTTTTCACGGCTCGACGATCGTTGCGGCCTCGATGTGCGGCCTGCCGCGCATGCACCGTGAATTCGGCCTCCCTCTCGACGGTTTCCTGCACACGCATTGCCCGGATGCTTATCGCGGCACCAGGCCGGGCGAGAGCGAGGCGGCGTTCGTCGATCGCCTCGCCGCCGATCTCGAAGCGCTGATCATGGCCGAGGGACCTGATACGATCGCCGCCTTCATCGCCGAGCCGATCAACGCCGGCGGCGGCATCGTCGTGCCGCCGAAGGGCTATTTCGCCGAGATCGAGGCGGTGCTGCGCCGTCACGACATCCTGGTGCTTGGCGACGAGGTGGTCTGCGGTTTCGGCCGCACCGGCAACTGGTTCGGCTGCGAGACGGTCGGCATGAAGCCGGACATGGTGGCGCTCGCCAAGGGCATCACCTCGTCCTACTTCCCGATGTCAGCCGTGTTGCTGGGACGTCCGATCCGGGATGCGCTCAGCGAGATGAACAAGGGCGGCGAGCTGTTCGGCCACGGTTTCACCAATTCCGGGCACCCGGTCGGCGCGGCCATCGCGCTCGAGACATTGAAGATCTATCACGAGATGGATGTGGTCCCGCATGTCCGCCGCATGGGCGGCCGGCTCCGCGCCGGGCTGGAGCAGATCGCGCGGGATTCGCGCATCGTCGGCCAGGTGCGGGGCGAGGGATTGATGATCGGGGTCGAGCTCGTCGCCGACCCCGCGACGCGGCAGGCCTTCGACCCCGCGCTCAAGGTCGGCGCGATGTTCGACGCCCTCGCGATCGAGAATGGCCTGATCATCCGCGCGATGGGCGACACGATCGGGTTCTGTCCGCCGCTGATCATCGACGAAGCCGGGGTTGACGAGGCGCTCGACCTTTTCGGGCGGACCTTGTTCAGCGCCGAAGCGAAGCTTGCCGAGAAACGTCCATCTGCGTAACCCGTTGAGGAGACCATAGCATGCGCCGTCGAGACCTGCTCCGATCCACCCTGGGCGCCGGTCTCGGCGTCGCCTTGGGCTCGACTTTGCCGATGCCGCGGCTGGCCCGCGCGCAAGCCTCGCGCGTGCTGCGCTTCGTGCCGCAGGCCGATGCCGCAATTCTCGATCCGATGATCACCACCGGACTGGTCAACCGGAACCACGGCTTCCTGATCTGGGACACCCTCTACGGCGTCGATGAAAAATTCGAGGTTCAGCCGCAGATGGTCGCCGGCCATACCGTCGAGAACGACGGCAAGCTCTGGACGATGACGTTACGGGATGGCTTGAAATTCCATGACGGTGAGCCCGTGCGCGGACGCGACGTGGTGGCGAGCCTGAAACGATGGGCCTCGCGCGATGCTTTCGGCAATTCACTCTTCAATCTGGTCGACGAAGTCTCGGCGCCTGATGACAAGACCGTGCGATGGCGTCTCAAGTCGCCGTTTCCGCTGCTGCCGTTAGCGCTCGGCAAAGTGGGCGCCATCGTCGCCTTCATCATGCCGGAACGTCTTGCGCAGACGGACAGCGTCACGCCGGTCAAGGAGCTGATCGGCTCGGGTCCGTTCAAGTTCCAGGCCGATCAGCACGTGCCCGGCGCGCGTCTGGTCTACACGCGTTTCGACGGCTATGTGCCGCGCCCCGAGGGGACGCCGAGCCTGCTCGCCGGTCCGAAGATCGCGCATTTCGACCGGGTCGAGTGGCAGGTCATCCCGGACCCCGCGACGGCGGCGGCCGCACTTCAGCAGGGCGAGATCGACTGGTGGGATCAGCCCATCGTCGACTTGTTGCCGAAGCTGAAGGGCAACAAGGCGCTGAATGTCGAGCTGCTCGACCCGATCGGCAATGTCGGCGTGCTGCGTTTCAACCACACGCAGCCGCCCTTCGACAACCCGGCCATCCGCCGCGCGGTGCTCTCCGCCATCAGCCAGAAGGAATTCATGTCCGCGGTCGCGGGTGAGGACACCAGTCTCTGGCGGGACAAAATCGGCTTCTTCGCGCCCGGTGGCAACATGGCGAACGATGTCGGCATGGAAGCGCTGACCGGCCCCCGGGATATCGCCGACGCGGCCAAGGCGATCAAGGACGCCGGCTACAAGGGTGAGAAAGTGCTGCTGATGGCGCCGGGCGATTTCCCTGTCATCGGGCAGATGAGCGAAGTCGCGGCCGATCTGTTCCGCAAGCTCGGTTTCAATCTCGACTACGCGGCGATGGACTGGGGCTCGATGCTGCGGCGCATGGGCAACCGCGAGACGCCGGACAAGGGCGGATACAGCGCCTTCTGCACCTATTCCGCGGGTGTCACGCAGCTGAATCCTTCGGCGCATAACTTCATCCGCGGCAGCGGTGACAAGGCGACGTTCGGCTGGGCGAAGAGCGAGAAGCTGGAACAGCTGCGGGATGCCTGGTTCGCCGCTCCTGATGCCGCCGCGCAGGCCAGGATTGGCGTCGAGATGCAGAAGCAGTGCTTTATCGATGTTCCCTACGTTCCGCTTGGTGTCTTCTATCAGCCGACCGCTTACAAGAAGAGCCTGACGGGCATGCTCAAGGGCCTGCCGTTGTTCTGGAACGTGCGCGGCGCCTGAAGAAGGATTTTCGATGCTTCCGATCACCGGCTATGCGGACCGCTGGAGCGTGCGCCCCGGCGACGACATCAACTTCATGATCGCGGTCAAGGGCGGCGGCCGCTATTCGGCGCGCATCGCCCGCGTCATCTGTGGTGACCCGAACCCGAAGGGGCCCGGTTATCGCGAGATTGCGGTCAAGTGGGACCTCGAAGGCCAGCACGATGGGATCGAGCAGACCATCGCAAAGGGCTCATGGGTCGATGTATCGGCACTGGCGCTGCCGGCAGGTCCGATCGCCTTTGCCGCGACCGTCTGGCCGACCTTGCTCGCCGCGGGCAAGCGGGCCGTGCTGAACTGGGCGGGCGCCGGCGGCTCGCTGACGCTCGGCGTCGGCGAAAGCGGCGCTTTCGCCCGGCTTGTCACCGGGCAGGACACCGTCGAGGTCGAGACCGGCATCGCGCTTACCGAGCGGGCGTGGCACGACATCGCCTGCCTGTTCGACCCGGTGACCGGATCGCTGGCGATCGCACAGGCCCCCCGCAAGATCAGGCTCGACCGCGACGAGCGCACGACGAAAATGCTGAGCGCGCCAAAGGCTGCGCTCGCCGGCATGGGGGCCGTCGCGATTGCGGCAGAGCGCGCGGGGCAGGGCGTGGTCCACCATTTCAACGGCAAGATCGAACGGCCGCGCATCGCCGATGGCGGTGCCGGCCTTGACGGCGTCATCGCCGCGCAGGGCTCCGGCGCGGCGGCCCCGGCCATCGCCGAATGGGATTTTTCCATCGGCATTCCGACCGACACGGCGACCGATATCGGTCCTTCCAAGGCGCACGGCGTTTGCATCAATCTGCCGACGCGCGCGATGGCGGGATCGCGCTGGACAGGCGGCGTGACGCACCGCTGGACGGAAGAGCCGAAGCTCTGGGGCGCGATCCATTTCCACGACGACGATATCGGTGATTCCGGCTGGCAGCCGTCGCTGACCTTCACCGTGCCGGAAGACTGGAAGAGCGGCGTCTATGCGCTGCACCTGGAAAAGGATGGCGCGCGCGACAACATCGTCTTCTATGTCCGCGCCAGGATACCGGGATCGCAGGCCAAGGTGGCCTTCCTCGCCCCGACCTTCAGTTACACGGTCTATAGCCAGTATCAGAAGAAGGGCAGGCAGGCCCTGATCACGGAGCGGTCGCTGGCCTGGGGCGCGCTGGCGCAGGCGCCGGACGGCCATCCCGAATACGGCGTCTCGCCCTACAACTTCCATTCGGACGGCAGCGGCGTGGTGATGTCGACCATGCGCCGGCCGCTGATCGACAAGCGCGTGAACCAGATCCATCTGGTCGATCCCAGCGACTACGGTTCCGGCCTGTACTGGATCTCCGCCGACAGCGCCATCACCGATCTTCTGACCCGCAAGGGCATCGATTTCGAAGTCATCACCGATCACGACGTCCATGCCGAAGGCGTCGGCCTGCTGTCGCAATACAGCGTCGTGCTCACCGGCCAGCATCCGGAATACCACACGCACGAGACGCTCGATGCGCTCGGCGCCTATCTCGGCAATGGCGGCCGCTTCATGTATCTCGGCGGCAACGGCTTTTACTGGAAGGTGGTGCCGCACGCGACGGGCACCTGGGCATTCGAGTTGCGACGCGCCGAGGGCGGCATCCGTCTCTGGGAAACGCTTCCCGGCGAGAGCTATCATGCTTTCGACGGGTCCTATGGCGGCCTCTGGCGACGGCTCGGCCGCCCGCCGCAGGCGCTGGTCGGTGTCGGCTTCAGTACGCAAGGGGAGTACATGGGTTTCCCCTACACCTTCCTCGACGGCATTCTCGATCCCCGCGTCGCATTCATGCGCGAGGGTATCGAGGATCTGGCAAGGCCCGGCGCCAAGCTGGGCGAGCGCGGCTTCATGGGCGGCGGCGCCGCAGGCCACGAGCTCGACCGCGCCGACACGCGCCTCGGCACGCCGCATCATGCGATCATCATCGGCCGGGCCGTGCTTACCGATCCGACCTATCAGCCGGTCAACGAGGAGCGCTACGACCATACCTGGCCGGCGTCGCGCGAGGAGATCATCCGTTCCGACCTGACCTTCTTCGAGACGCCGAATGGCGGCGCGGTGTTTTCCGTCGGCTCGATGAATTTCATCGGTGCGTTGCCGGTTGACGGCTACAACAACGTGGCGGCCCTGTTGGTGACCAATATCGTCCGCCGCTTCGCTGATTCCACCCCGTTCCAGGCGCCGAAAGCTTCGACTGCGTAGCAATGACGCGATGATGTTGCGCTTGCGTCAGCGCAAGATTAGTCTTGGGAACTCCTGAAAAAACGACAACAATACCAAGACCCAAGGTGACTGATGGCCCGCATCAACTACAGCGACCCGTCCAAGGCGTCCGACCGCACCCGCGAAATCCTCGACAAGAACCGCCACGCCAACATCTTCCGGATGATGTCGCATTCGCCGAGCTATTTTGAGCAGTATTGCCGCCTCGGCGGCGCCATCCGCCACAAGGGCGAGCTCGATCCGGTCGTGCGCGAGCTCGCGATCACCCGCACGGGCATCTTGTGCGAGGCGCCCTATGAGATCGTTGCCCACAAGCGCATCGGCAAGAATGTCGGTGTCACCGACGAGCAGAACGAAGCGCTGGAGAATTGGCAGGCGGCAAACTGCTTCAATGAGGTGCAACGCGCCGCGCTCGCCTTCACCGACGAGATCGTGAAATTGAACAAGCCGACGGACGCGACCTTCAAGGCGATCGCATCGAAGCTGACGCCGGCCGCGCTGGTCGAGCTCCAGCTTTCGGTCGGCTTCTACATCATGACGTCGAAATTCCTGGAGACGTTTGAGATCGATCTTCAGCCGGTCACGGAAGTGGTGGGCTGATCCAAAACCGCGGCGAGGGATGCCGATGACGATCGATGAATATGCGGCGTGGGCCGCAAGCGTTGCGAAAGTCGACGAGCATCCGTCGAACGAGCGGCTGTCCTATCTCGGGCTCGGCCTCGCCGGTGAATCGGGCGAGGTCGCCGATCACATCAAGAAGCTGCTGCGCGATGACTGGCTCGATCAGGCGGGCCTCGTCGATGAGCTTGGCGACGTCATCTATTACTGGGCCTGCCTGTGCGCGGCGACCGGCCAGAAGCCGTCCGAACTGCTGAAAGCAAGCGCGGCCAAGATCAATCGGCGACTGAGCGAGGCGGCGAGCCGCTAAGCCGTATCGGCGGAGTCACGTCGACGTCAGGATGTCCACCTTGGCATTGGCGACGATCAGGCGGTCGGCGAGCAGCTGCGCCAGGTTGCGCATGATGCGCTCGGAGGCCCGCGGGTGCTGCTCGCGGAAGCGCTCGAAATCCTTCAGTGGGGCTTCGAAGGCCGTCGCCGCCATGTCCGCGAACACGTCGGCGGAACGGGTGTGCTCCAGCAGTGCCATCTCGCCGAACGCCATGCCGGCGGTCAGCGTCGCCAGCCGCACGCCGTCGGGCAGCGTGACATGCACCGCGCCGCTGCGCAGGAAGAACAGGGCATCCGCCGGGTCGCCGGTGGTGAGGATCTTTGCGCCGGACTGATAGGTCCTGATGGTGCAGATGGCGCCGAGCTCCGCCAGCTCGTCGGCGCGGAGTCCTTCCAGAAGCGGCTGCTCGGCAAGCTCGGTGATCTCGTGAAAGTCGATCGAACCGCCATAGCGGTAGACGATCTGGTCTTCCGCCCATTCGATCGCGGTGTCGAGCAGGTAGAAGTCGCGAACGTTCTTCAGCTCCGCGGTCCATTCCCGCAGGCTGTTCCACTCCTTCGAGGCACGCCTGACGCCAGATAGCACCACCGTGACGTTCAGCGCGGCGAGCTCCTCGAAAGCCTCGGCCACGAGCCGCGCGCCGGCGCGCGTGGTGGAGGTGACGCGGTGGAGGTCGAAGATCACGAATTGCGGCCGTGGCCGCCCCGCGAGCCGCCGCGACACGTAGTCGACCGCCGACAGCGACAGCGTGCCGACCAGCTCGATGATCCGCACCTCCTGCTCATGCGCCGCCAGAATCTCGCGCTCCTGCGCACGGCGGACGCGGCGGGACGGGCTCTTGCCGATGTCGTAGTCGGCGATGACGGCGTTGCGCGCGTCGTCGCTGCGGTTGAGCATGTGCAGGTCGTAATGCGAGGACAGCGCCTCGCAGACCTTGATGCCGCGCACGCTGTTGCCGTGCTTGTCGAGCTTCGGCGAATAGCTGCCGAGCCCGAGACGGGCGGGGAGGGCCGCCAGAATGCCGCCGCCGACGCCGCTCTTGGCGGGGATGCCGATGCGGTAGATCCATTCGCCGGCATAGTCGTACATGCCCGAGGACGTCATCACCGACAGCGTGCGCGAGATCGCGTAAGCGCTCATCACCTGCTCGCCGGTGACCGGATTGATGCCGCGATTGGCGAGCGTTGCCGCCATCACCGCGATGTCGCGCGCCGTGACCAGCACCGCGCATTGCCGGAAATAGACGTCCAGCACGGCGGCGACGTTGTCCGAGATCACCGCATTGGTCTTCAGGAGATAGCCGATGGCGCGGTTGCGGTCGCCGGTCTGGCTTTCGGAGGTGTAGACGGCGTCGTCCACGGCAAGATCACGTCCCGCAAAGCGGCTGAGCGCAAGGCGGATCTGCTCGAAGGCCTCCGCGCCCTTGCTGTCGTAGATCAGTCCGGTGCAGGCGATCGCGCCGGCATTGACCATCGGGTTGAACGGGTGATTGTCGGAGTTGAGCCGGATCGAGTTGAAGGGATCGCCCGACGGCTCGACGCCGATCGCGCTCTCGACACGGCCGGCGCCCAGAAGATCCAGCGCCAGCGCGAACACGAACGGCTTCGACATCGACTGGATGGTGAAGGGCACCCGGCTGTCGCCGACCTCATAGACATGGCCGTCGAGCGTGGCGAGGCTGATGCCAAAATAGGCAGGGTCGGCCTTGCTCAGCTCGGGAATGTAGTCGGCCACGGCGCCGGCCGTTTCGGCAGAGAATTCGTTGAGGCAGGTGTCGAGAAACCGCAGCAAGGGCGGCTTCGAGCGGGTCCAGGCGGAGGCGGGCGGCGGTGTCATCGCCTCCTTGTGCAACGCAATCAGGGCACGCGCAACCCGTCCGGCATCGGCCCCTGCCGTCGGATCAACAGAAGCGCGATCAAGATCGTCGGCGCGAGGATCGCAAGGCCCAGCATGGTGACCTGCATCTGCGACAGCGGCATGATCCCGCCGCCGGGAGTCGCTACCACGAAGCCGCCGATCACCAGCAGCACGCGGACCGGCCATTCCAGCGCGCCGGCGCCGCGGAGGTCGCCGACGAAGGGCTGGTAGCCCTGGATGCCGCCGCAGATGAACAGCGTGCCGAACCCGGCCAGCGCCATCAGGCCGAGACCGGCGAGATAGGGGCTCGGCCCTTGCAGCACCAGCGCCGGATTGAGCACGAAGAAGAACGGGATGAAGTAGATGATGCTGCCGACCCACATCGATTCCCAGCCCGTCTTCATCGCCGGCGAGCCGGCGATGCCCGCGGCGGCGAAGGAGGCGATCGCAACCGGCGGCGTGATCGACGACAGCATGCCCCAGTAGAAGATGAACATGTGCACGGCCATCCTGTTGAGCCCGAGCTTCTCCAGCGCGGGCGCGACCAGGATGGCGAGGAAGATGTAGCAGGCCGTCGTCGTCAGCCCGAGGCCGAGAATGAGGCTGGTGAGAGCGCACATGCCGAGCAGCAGGAAGGGATTGTCGCCGGCAATATGCAGGAGGTCGTTGGCGAGGCTCGACACCACGCCGGTCATCGAGAATGCGCCGATCAGCAGGCCACAGCCGGCGAGGATGCCGACCAGCTCGACGAAGGTGCGTCCGTTGACCTCCAGGAATTTGCCGATCGTGCCGAGCGTCCAGCGCGTGTCCTTGGAGAACAGCTGGTTGAGCACGAGCAGCAGCGCGGTGGCATAGAACGGCGCGTGGCTCTCGCGCTTGAAGTAGAGCAGCATCACGATTAGGAGCGCGATGACGAAGACGTAGTACCAGCCGTCCTTGATCGTATCCATGATCCGCGGCAGCTCGGCGCGCGGAATGCCCTTCAGCCCGTGGCGCGCGGCGTAGGCGTCGACCTGCATGAACAGGCCGACATAATAGAGCGCGGCCGGAATGATCGCGGCGATCGCGACGTCGGCGTAGCTGACATTGAGGAACTGCGCGATCACGAAGGCGGTCGCGCCCATCACCGGCGGGGCCAGCACCGCGCCCGTGGAGGCGCAGGCCTCGATCGCGCCGGCATAGGAGGCGCGAAAGCCGCTCTTCTTCATGACAGGGATGGTCATGGTGCCGGCGGTGAGCACGTTGGAGATGATCGACCCCGACATCATGCCGAGCAGGCCGCTGGCAAAGATGCAGACCTTCGCCGCGCCGCCGCGGAACGTGCCGCACAGCGCGAAGGCAAGGTTGATGAAGAACTTTCCGGCCCCCGTCATCATCAGCGCGGTGCCGAATACGAGAAAGCCGATCACGGTGTCGGCGAAGGCCTGGATGGGAATGCCGAGCAGGCTCTCGCCCGACAGCACGTGATAGGCGGTGGCCTGCTCCAGCGTCGATTGCGTGCCGCGGAACGGACCTAACCAGCCGGCTTCGGCGAACAACGGATAGACGGTGAAGGGAAACACGCTCAAGAGCAGGCTCCAGCCGCCGGTGCGGCGCAGCGCCTCCATCAGCATCACCCACATCACGAGGCCTGCGGCGATTACGGTGTTCGGCGCGCCGCCGAATTCCCACCCGGCCTCCGCCACCTTGCGCACGTTCGACATCAAGAGCAGCGCCGCCGCGAAGGTCACGACGAAGAAGACGAGGTCGTACCAGGGAATGCGGTCGAGCGGCGCGCGCTCGGTCCCCGGGAAGATCAGGAAGGTGAAGGGCAGCATCAAGGCGATCAGGAGATAGAAATACTCCGTGTTGAGCTGGGTGTAGCCGATGAAGAATCGCAGCGAGAATTGCTGGTTGATGCAGAGCAGGATGGTCGCCGCGGTCGCGACCACCAGCGTCCAGCGCCAGGCGCCGTGAAGCGTGCGGACGCGCGTCACCTCCGCTTCCTGCATGTTGGTGGCGGCGCCGTGAGGATCGTCGAACACGACCCGCTTGGCCTCGTCCTCGAGACCGGTGGAGACTGAAGCAGACATGATCGACCCCGTGCGCGGGCTATGAACCGCTGTAGACTAGTCCTCGAACCCGTTCGTCATGTCGGCCTTCGCAAGCGCCGCCGCGCGGGCCTTCATCCAGCCGTCGAGGAATGCCTTGTCGTCGGCAGGCGGATTGGACTTGCCGTACTCCGTCCACGCTGCGCCAAGCACCTCCTGGCGCTTGATCAGCTTGTTGTTGTGCGCGTCCTGCGCGTCGTTCCATTGCCCGGCTTCCTTCAGCGCCTTCACCGCGCCGGGATGCAGCGGCACCACCCAGTTCTTGGTCTGCCGGTCGGCGGCAAGGCCGCCCGCGCCGGGCGCGGAGTCCTTGTAGGCGTCGTAGTTCACGATCATCGCCTTGGTGATGGCGTAGACCTGGTCGGCCGGTTGCGAGGCGTAGGTCACGAAGATCGGGTAGGGGTAGTTGCCGAGCTCGACCGGCTTGTCCGGCGAGATGCCGGCGCCGCAGGTCGCAAGTTGCGGGAAGAAGAACGAGCCGACCTTCTGCATCCGCGCCCAGCCTTCCTTGTCCTTGGCCGGCAGCGGCGGCCAGATCAGGCCGCGCGGCGAAGTTTCGGCCTCCTTGGCGGGGCCGGTGATGGTGGTGCCGAAGGCGGCGTCGGTGTCGTTGTTGATCAGGCCCTTCCACATCGCGCCGTAGCTGGCGAACTCGACCACCTTGACGTCCTTCTGCGTCAGCCCGGCGAAGGCGAGCACCGCGAGCGAGTTCTGGTTCAGCGCCGGCGAGCCCACCACGAATCCGACGCGCTTGCCTTTCAGGTCTTTCAGATCTTTCACTCCGGTGTCGGCGGCGACGCCAAGCGAACCGCAATTGCAATCGACGCTCGAGAGCAGGATCTGGAGCGGCTGCGGGCCCCATTCCTTCGAGCCGAACTCGAACACGCCTTCCTGCGCGAAATAGGTGCCCGATCCCATCGCCGCGGACACGGCACGCTTGGCGCGCAACGGCGCAAGCCGCGCGACGTCGTTGCCTGCGGGGAGCACGCGCACGTCGGTGCCGTATTTGTCCTTCATCATCTTGCCGACGCCGACAGCGATGTTGAAGCCGGCGGTGCCGGTGTCATAGGCGGTAAACGTCAAGGTCGCCGGCAGCTTGATGTCTTCGGCGAACGAATAGCGTGTAGACGCAAAAGAAATGCCCGCAACCAAGGCAGGCGCGAGCACGAGCAGCCCACGAAGCATGATTCCCTCCAATGATCATCGCGTTTGCCGCGAAGATTTTCTTTCTTTGTTTGAAACAGATTTTGCTTGAATCGGATCATGTCATCGGTGTCAGGCGATGGCAACGCTGTACCGTGAATGCGCGATCTCGCTTCCACTGGCGAACGCGATGCCTCCCAATCGTCATGGCCGGGCGTGTCCCGGCCATCCACGTTCTTTTCACGCTGAAACAAGCACGTGGATGCCCGGAACACGCCCGGGCATGACGAGCTTGTGGAGCGACTGATCGCATAAGGAGCACTTGATCCGCGTTGCGAGGCGCCCTCTGACACATTGTCGCGGCTGCGAGCGCACCGCATCCGCGCTCAACTCGCGACGATCGCGATCGCCTGTCCCTCGGCGACGATGTTGTCGAGCTTCACCAGAAGCGATGTGATCGTGCCGCTCGCGGGCGAAGGCACGGGGATCTCCATCTTCATCGCCTCGACCACCACAACGTCGTCGCCATCCGCGACGGTTCCTCCAACTTGCACGGGAGTTGCGCAGACGCGACCCGCGACTTCAGTGACGATCTTAATTTCTGGCATGCCATCGCCTTTTTGTTGTGGTCGCAAAATGCCTGAGGTAGTTTCTTCTGCAAGCGGAATTTAATTCCGCATAGCGGAACAACTGGTAGGGATCATGGGACGACGTTCGGAGCGGTTGAGTAGGCAAGGTGCGCTCGCTGGCGAAGCCGGTGAGGGTGATGTCATCCAGGTGGTGTCGCGCGCGTTCGACGTGTTGCGATGCTTCGAGGGCCACGAGGCCCGGCTCGGCAATCTCGAGATTTCAAATCGCTGCGGCCTGCCGCGCTCGACCGTGTCGCGGCTCACGCACACGCTGACGCGCATGGGCCAGCTCGTCTATCTGCCGCGCGATCAGAAATATCGCATCGGTCCGAGCGCGGTGGCGATGAGCGCCTCGATGATGAAGGGCGCGCAGCTGCGCAGCATGATCCGCCAGCGGCTCCAGGAAGTCGCCGAGCAACTGCCGGGTACGGTCGGCTTCGTCGTCCCCGATCGCTTCCATCTCGTCTATCTCCAGTTCGCGCGCTCGGCGACCGCGCTCGGCCTGCATGAAGGCACCGGCAGCCGCATCTCGATGGCCTCGACCGCGGCAGGCGCGGCCTACACCGCGGCATTGGCGCCTGAGGTCGGCGATGCCTTCATTGCGGACATGGAGCGCGAAGCTCCCGAGGCGGCCAAGATCCTGAAGCCCCGCATCGAAGCCAACCGTCAGTCGCTGCGCGAGCGCGGCTATGTCGTGGCCTGCGGCCTATGGAGCCCGCACATCAATGGTCTCGCGGTGCCGATCTGGTCGCCGCAGTACCAGACCTTCGTCGTCATCACGATCGGCCTTCTGTCCGCGATGTATGACGAGCAGCGGCTGCATGCAGAAGTCGCGCCGCTGATGCTCGCGCTCGGCCGCTCGCTCGGCAGCCTGATCGAGGGCGCAGAAGGCGATGTCTTCAACAACCGCATCCCGCGTAAACCGGTCGCAATGGCCGTGCACAACAATAACAAGCCGATCAATTCGGAGGGAGTGAATGAACTGGAAGCCGGAACTCGACGAGCTCGCCCGGCGCGAAGCCTTCGCGCGGGAGATGGGCGGCGTTGACAAGGTCAAGCGACAGCATGACCAGGGCCGGCTGACTGTTCGGGAGCGCATCGACAAGCTGATCGACAAAGGCAGCTTTCACGAGATCGGTGCCGTCTCCGGCATCGGTGAGTACGATTCCAGCGGCGAGCTGCAGAAATTGACGCCGGCGAACTGCGTGTTCGGCCGCGCGCGCGTCGACGGCCGCACCGTGGTCGTGGTCGGCGACGATTTCACCGTGCGCGGCGGCTCGGCGGATGCGTCGATCTCGGCCAAGCCCTTGATGGCGGAGGAGATGGCGCACGACTTCCGTCTGCCCATCGTCCGCATCGTCGAAGGCTCCGGCGGCGGCGGCTCGGTCAAGACCATCGAGACCAAGGGCGCGGCGAACCTGCCCGGCGGCATCGGCGGCACGCGCTGGTATCGCTTCACGACGGAAAACCTGTCGCGCGTACCCGTGGTCGCGCTCGGCCTCGGCTCGGTTGCGGGCCTTGGCGCCGCGCGCCTTGCCGCCAGCCACTATTCCATCATGACCCGGAAGTCCGCGATGTTCGTCGCGGGGCCGCCGGTGGTGAAGGCGCTGGGGCAGGACCTCTCGAAGGAGGAGCTCGGCGGCGCCGACATCCAGACCCGCGCCGGCGCGGTCGATCATGCCGTCGACACCGAGGAAGAGGCTTTCGCCTGCGCGCGGCGTTTCCTGTCCTATCTGCCGTCGTCGGTCTACGAACTGCCGCCGACCTTGCCCTGCACCGACAATCCCGAGCGCACCGAGGAAGCGCTGATGAACGCGGTGCCGCGCAACCGCAAGCAGGTCTACAAGATGCGGCCGATCATCGAGCAGGTCGTCGACAAGGGCTCGTTCTTCGAGGTCGCCGCCAATTTCGGCAAGCCGATCATCGTTGGCCTCGCCCGGCTCGAGGGCAGGGCGGTGATGCTGCTGGCGAGCGACAGTTTTCACTATGGCGGCTCCTGGACGGCGGATGCGTGTCAGAAGGTGGTGCGCTGGGTCGATTTCGCGGAAACCTTCCATCTGCCCATCGTCTATCTCATGGACTGCCCCGGCTTCATGATCGGCCTCGATGCCGAGAAGGCGGCGACCATCCGCCACGGCGTCCGCGTCATGGCCGCGGTCAACCAGACCACCGTGCCCTGGTGCACGGTGATCCTGCGCAACGCCTTCGGCGTCGCTGGCGTGGTGCATCAGCCGGCCGACCGCTTCTCGATCCGCTACGCCTGGCCGTCGGCCTATTGGGGCTCGCTGCCGCTCGAAGGCGGCATCGAAGCCGCCTACCGCGCCGACATCGATGCGGCCGAGGACAAGGCGGCCAAGCTGAAGGAGATCGAGGAACGGCTGAACAAGCTGCGCTCGCCGTTCCGCTCGGCCGAGAAGTTCTGGGTCGAGGAGATCATCGATCCGCGCAGGACAAGGTCCTTGCTCTGCGAGTTCGCGCGGCTGGCCGAGCCGCTCCGCAAGGCCGGACCTCCCGGAAACATGACGATCAGGCCGTAACGGCGACCGTCATTGCGAACCTACGGGTCGGCGCGGGGCGCGGCCCGACGACGGGCTCCGCGAGGCTGCCCAGAATCCGCGGACGGTCCGGACAAGATCCGGGCCCCCGGCGCGAGCGTTTGCGCGCCACGCCCGTCCGGGACGGGGCTCCGCGAAGGTTCGGGGTTACTGGTTCGCCCCGAATTCGTGACCCGACCGGGCTCATCCTCGATGATCTCGTTTAAGCGGTGTTAATGATGCTTTCTCAATATGACACATCTCATTGGTGCGGTCCCTGTTTATAGGGTTCCCGTAAGCGTTGATTAAGATGGCTGTCGCCATATTTCGCCCGTGACGATCGGGTGGCCGGCGGCAAGGTCCTGCCTATCTCCTCCCGTCACTGGTGTTTTGGAAAATTTCTTCGCCGCAACGACGGCAACCAGGGTGAAGGCATGCTCGGCCGCGTAGTGTTTCGTTTCGCGAGAGACCGGAAGGCCAACGTCGCCATCATCTTCGCGCTCACGATGATTCCCATCATCTTTCTGCTGGGCATGGCGCTCGACTATACGCTGGCCCTGCGCAAGCGGGAGCAATTGAACGCTGCTGCCGACGCGGCCGCGATCGCGGCCGTGAGGCCGGCGATGCTGACGCAGAACGACGCCAGCGTCGTCCAGGCCACCGCCGCAGCCGTCTTCGCAGCGAAGGCCAATCTTCCCGGACTGTCGACGACCCCGACACCGACGGTCACTGTCGTCGATTCCGGCCTCGCGCGAACCATCACGGTTGCCTACACCGCGCAGTCCATCAACAATTTCCCCGGCGTTCTCGGCAAGACGACCTGGCAGGTCAGCGGTTCCGCGACGGCGAAGGCGTCGAGCGCACCCAACATGAATTTCTATCTGCTGATGGACGACTCTCCGTCCATGGGGATCGGCGCGACCACGACCGACATCAGCAATCTCATCAAGTACACCGCCCCCACGTACCAGTCGGCAGGGGGCTCGCAGAACTGCGGCTTCGCCTGTCATGAAACCAATATCGCTCACGACGGCGGGACCAAGGATAACCTCGCGATCGCGCGACAAAGAAATATCACCTTGCGGATCGATCTCGTGACGAGTGCCGTCAACCAGTTGCTGAATAGCTGGTCGAACTGCCCGCAGTCGGGCGTTTCGGGCGGCGTCATGCAGTGCATGTCGGCGTTGAACAACACCACCTACAAAGCGGCGCTCTATACGTTCGATTTGGGTTTGAACGCACTGGCCACGCTGACTACCCCGACCAGCGCCGGAACCCAGGTTTCCAACATCGCGCTGATGCCGGTCGCCTACCAGAACTGCGTCGTTGTGACGACCAACTGTAAGACCGACAATGGCACAGATATCGCCGGCGCGCTTAAAAGCCTCAACGACATCATGCCCACTCCCGGGCTTGGCAGCAACGTGTCGGGAGATACGCCACAGGAGGTGATCTTCCTTGTTAGCGACGGCGTCGAGGACAAGATCGTCTCGGGCGCTTCGACTTGCCCCAACGCGAGCCTCGCCTCCAACAATCGATGCCAGCAGCCGCTCGACACGACGATCTGCGCGACCATCAAGAACCGGGGCATTAAGATCGCTGTCCTCTATACGGAATACTTGCAACTTAAGACCCCCAATATCCCGGTCACGAACAGCTGGTACATGAGCTGGGTGGACCCGTACAACGAGCCGACTTCCTTGACCGGCACCATCGCACAAAACCTGCAATCATGCGCCTCGCCTGGCTTCTATGCCTCCGTTCAAACCGGTGGCGACATTTCTACAGCGCTGACGAACCTCTTCATCAAGGTTGCGTCAAGCACCGCAAGCCTCGTGCAGTAGAGAAGCGCCATGACTGGTCCACAGGCGACAACGAGAAGGAGGCGCGGCGGTCGCTGCGCAGCTTTCGCCCGGGACAGCAGGGGCGCCACGGCCGTCGAATTCGCGCTCGTCGCTGCGCCGTTCCTCGCCCTCATCATCGCGCTCATTCAGACGTTCCTCGTTTTCTTTGCCCAGCAATTGCTCGAATCCGTCGTGCGCCAATCGGCGCGCCTCGTCATGACGGGACAGGTTCAGTCCGCGCAGATGACGCAGGCCGTATTCAAGCAGAAGGTCTGCGACCAGGTCGTGATCCTGTTCACCTGCAGCGGCCTGATGGTCGACATGCAGGTGGCGACGTCCTGGTCGGCCGCCAATACGGGCATTCCGACCTTGACCTTCGACGGCACGGGAGCGGTCACGAACACCTGGCAGTACGATCCCGGCAATTCCGGCGACATCGTCGTTCTCCGGGTGATGTACCAATGGCCGGTGTTCCTCGGGCCGCTCGGTTTCAATCTCTCGAATCTTTCCAACGGCAACCGGTTGATCATGTCGTCCGCCGCGTTCCAGAACGAGCCAGGGAGCTGACTGATGATCGCCGTCTTGTCGTCTCGCGCACGGCACCTGCGAACCGACGTTCGCGGCGTTGCAGCGACGGAGTTCGCCATCGTCGCCCCGTTCATGCTTCTGCTCTATATCGGCGGCGTCGAGCTGGGAAACGGGCTCGCCATGAACGTCAAGGTCAGCGCGACCGCGCACAGTGTCGCCGACATGGTTTCGCAGAACACGCAGGTGAGCGCGGCCCGCATGCAAGCAATTCTTGGCGCCGCGACGGCAATCATGGCGCCTTATGCCGTCAAGAACGGCAGCACCTCCCTGATGACGATCACGGTCTCTGGAGTCTCGACCGACAGCAACGGCAATGCGACGGTGCAATGGAGCACGTCGACGAACTCGTCGGGGGCGAGAACCGTGGGTCAGCAGATGACCTTGTCCCAGTTCACCGCCACCAATCCGAACAATCCAAACAACGCCAACATCTCACTCGTCCTGAGCGAGGTGTCCTATGACTACACACCCAACCTCGGCTATACGATCGCCGGCACCGTCAAGCTGACCGACAGCTATTACCTGTTCCCGCGCTGCTCGACGAACAGCCCGGCCAACTCGAGCTTTCCATATTACGACGTGAAGTATTCCTCGACGATGACGACGACGTGCACATGCGTTCAGCATCTGCAGCAGAAGACCTGCTAGCTGAGCAAGGCGGCGGCGGTTGACCGGGATGCAGGCGGGCAATGACGGCGTGATGCGGCTGCCCGACGCGTCAAACGCCCGATAGGCGCACGTGGTATCTGGCGCGAGGACCGAGACATTGATCTCTCGGGCAGATCGCGCCACGGCGCACCCGAGCGCAACACCCAGACGATGCCATTCAGCACCTGTCGGTCATCGCCACGCGGCACGCCTCTCGGCTCATTGGGCGGAAGTGGCTCGATCACGCGCCACTCGAAGTGGATTCGCGACTTGGCTCTACAACGTCGGTGATCTCTCCGACCAAGCTTTGGTGGCTTGGCAAATTTCCATCGCTCGGGCGTAGGCGGGGCGTGTGGTCGTGCGGGCGAGATAGGCACGCTCGACTGAACCCGGCGTATAATTGCTGGTTCGCAGACCAAGCAGGAGAGCGTAGCTCACTGAAATGTCAGCAGCAGTGAACTGGTCTCCGGCGAGAAATGGACGATTTGCGAGACGCTGGATGACCAATCCCAGCCGGCTATGAAAGGTCTCTAGTGCCCAGTTCGTGACCCGGGCGTTTCGCTCTGCTTCGGGCGCGAGTGCGCGACCGACGAAGACGGCGTTCATTGGTCCAGCGAGCCCAGCCTCTCCCAAACGGAGGAATTGCAGATAGGCGCCGAAAGCCGGATCATCCGGGGCGACGGCGAGCGGGCTCGGACCGTGGCGGGCAAGCAGGTATTCGAGGATCGCGATCGATTCGACCATGATCATCTCGCCGTCCTGTAGCGCCGGGATAAAGCCGGCGGGGTTGATCGCAAGAAAATCGGGATCATTCTCGACAGCGAGCAGATCGACCGGGCGCAGGCGATAAGCCACTCCCAATTCCTCGAGCAGCCAAACGACACGGAACCCACGACCTTCGCCATAGACAGTGAGCATAGTTGAGCGTCCTTACGCTGGCTTTAGTGCCTAAATTCGCGGGAGCGAAATTCCCACTCTGACACGATATGTACAAGGCTCGTCGAATACTCCTGCGCAACGCCTTCGGCGTCGCCGGCGGTCGCGACCTTCCGCTTCCGGCGCAACGCGAAGCCGGTTGCATGTCGCAAGCGCTGGAGGTGTCAAAGGCGGACGTTCGTACTCTGCGAGTTAATCATTCCGGTCGCAACGTGTGGCTTATTGGGGATTGAAGAGAGCGGCTCGCAAATGCAGCCATTTTCGGCCGTTCTTTAGGCCCATTTCAGCCAAACTGTTATCAGTTGCTCATCTTCCGGGGCAGGACCCTTCAACTCGGAGTCCTGCAATGTTCAAGCCAGTTCTTTTTGCGTGTTTCTTTGTTGCCGTCAGCTCTATTGCTTCGGAAGCACGACCCTACCGCATTGATCACGCGCCCGAATGCAATGTCATCATGCCTTGCGACTTCTCGCATTCGCAAACGCGCCGCGAGCGCGTTTCCAGGTCCTCATCACAGGCGCCCAATTCAAGACAGCTCACAATGGCCGTCGCTGGCAACGCCGTTGCGGCGGTGAATGTCTCCGGCGATCGGGTCGTCGGCGGTCGACCGGTCGGTTGCCCTTCGTCCTTCTGCGGTTGCGGCGCGGCCCTGCGCGTGTTTGGTCGTATGATGCCGGAATTGAATCTTGCGGCCAACTGGCTGCGTTTTCCGCGGACATCGCCAGCGCCGGGAATGGTGGCGGCACGACGCGGCCACGTGTTCGTCCTGGAGCAGCACCTCGGGGGAGACATCTGGATGGCGTATGACGCCAACTCGGGCGGACACGCAACAAGAATGCACGCGCGTTCCTTGCGGGGCTATACGGTCGTCAACCCGCGCGGCACGACGAGTTGAGGGAAACGCCGACATCAATCTCGATATGTGACTGAAGCAGGAACGAGACCTCGGCGGGCTGCCAGACCATTGGCGGCTCGCCTTCGCCCACCCCAACCGTTGACAAAGACAGGCTTATCAGACGTACAGAACTTTGTTCAGTCGCTCGAGCTGAGTATTGAATTTGCTTGGGAAGTAGACCTCGTCGCTTGTGACGAAATCGCACATTTCTGCAAGGGCCGTGGTCCAGGCAAGGGCCCGGCCATGATTGGACTGTGCAAATGCGACCGGGTCCATCGCCGCCCGATCTGGCGTCCGCCTGTTGACTATCTGATCGTACTTTTCCCATTCGATGGCGTTGATGGCGCCACGACCGGCTAGCACACTGGTGGTGCCACCGCCCATGAGCTTGGCCATCGTTTGTTGCATCTCGTGCATCGCTGCGGCGGCAACGTTGAGCTCGGTGCCTGCCATGATAACGAGCTTCATCGACTCGCAAGCGAGACCGGCCCACATCGCGCGCCACGCCTGGAGATCGGCGACGGCTGCGGCAATACGAGCCGTTCCGCCATATTGTTGGATTTTTCTTTCAGCGAGCTTCTGGTCTATCAAGCCGCGCGCGATGTCGGCGGCCACGCCTATCCTGTCCGTGAACTCCACATGTGCCGCGACGATCTCGACCTTTCTGCCTTCCAGCCGCTTGAACTCTTTCGCAACGGCCGTCGAGGTTGCGGCGGATACCGCTCGCCGATAGGCGTCGACGGTGGATCTGCTGTTGTGGGCTGCGTTGAGTGCGTCAGCCAGAGCGTCGAGCATGACCTTGTGGTAGGCATAGTAGGGATGCGTCGTCAGCGAGGCGCCGAGCCATTTCTTGGCGAGGTCCATGGAGATCTTGATGCCGAGCTTAAGAAGCGCGCCGTCTCGCTTCGTCTCGTCAACTGCATCCTCTACTCTGCGGACGTACTCGTAGTACTTCTTGGCTTTGTCCGCCTTGGCGAGAACTTTCGACAGAGTGCCGGGTTTCACCGGGCTCTCGTTATACTCGTGCAAGAGCGCTTGCGCCCTGGCGAGCGGCCCAGAGGCCGGGCTTCGCCGATATTTGTCGTAAGTCTTCAGTCCCTCGGACGCGAAGGTCCAGAAGCTAGCGGTGGTATCGAGGGATTTCTCTATCTTCTTATAGAAGCGTTCATCTTCGACACTAGCTCTAACCGCCATCTCTATCTCTCCTCGCAATCGAGACCAGGCGAAATCGTCTCGTCACTCGCTGTTGGTGAGGCGGAACCTGTCGCTGCTAAATTCATGGCCGCTCAGTGGTGACTCATTATCAAAGTCACGATCCGACGCCGTCATCCGATTGAAGGATATCGGCGCTGACATCTTCATGCACGTCGGGCGGTCGAGGAGGGAGAGACGCCGACCTCGGCAGAAGAGTTCGTGTCAGCTACGAAGGCAAGCCGCGACACGTCCGTTCGCGTCGCAATGTGGTGCAGCCGAGTTGACTCTCGTGCAGGGGATTGCGTGGTCAGCCGATACCCTGCGAAGCATCCTTCATTGAGCATCGTACGGTTGCGGCAGGATGGCGTGATGCCGCTGTTTTGCCCAACGTGCCAAATGGTCTTGCAGATGCAGGAGGCATCTGCCGCCGGCCATCGGCTACATTGCATGGGGTTGTTTTCGAGTTTTTCGCGGAAGGCTTGCCGCGAGCGTCGCCGCGCTACGCGCTCTCCGTCTCCCGATGCACGTCGTGCACCACCAGCCCCATGCCTTGCTCGGGCATCTTGATCCAGTCGCGCCGCTTCAGCGTGCGCTTGGTGTCCTCAAAGCCGCTGGCCCAGTGCTCGCGCATCGAGGTGCCCGAGAATTCGTGGTCCTTGGCGTCGCCCTCATAAGCCTTCTGCTGGTAGATCAAGTGCAGGATCGCGATCTCGGGCATATGGCAGAGGCTGGCCTTGAGATTGCGCTCCTCGTCGGAGAGTTGCTCCTCCGGCAGCTTCGCCAGGGCCTTGTAGAGCACGACCTTGAGATTGTGCGTGCGGCGATAGACGTCGGTGTTGTGGCGTGTGCGCGAGGAATACATGATGTCCTTGTGGCGGGCCATCACGTCCTGGATCGAGCGCGGCAGCACGCCGCGAGCGCTGAACAGGTCGACCTGGAACACCAGCGAATTGAGCGCGTCCTCCTGGTCGAGCAGATGCTGGAGCGGGGTGTTGGAGACGATGCCGCCGTCCCAGAAATGATCGGTGCCGATCCGCACCATCGGCAACGCCGGGGGCAGGGCGCCGGAGGCCATGATGTGCTCCGGCCCGATCTCGTCATGGGCGTTGTCGAAATAGATGAAGTTGCCGGAGAGCACGTTCACCGCGCCGACCGCGAAGCGGACCTTCTTCTCGTTGATGAGATCGAAGTCGACGAGCTCGCGCAGGCTCTCGCGCAGCGGTGTCGTGTCGTAATAGCTCGTCGCGGTTCTGGCGCCGACCGGGCTGAACCAGGGATTGACCTGGTGCGGGCTGAAGAAGCCGGGCTGGCCCATGGCTGACGTCATCCACGCGCTGGTGAGGTTGCGCCACTGGCGGAAGACGTCGCCATCCGGCGTGTAGTGCCAGACCTTGCGGTTGGTGATGCGCTCCCAGAAGACTTGCAGCGCATCTAACCGTTTCTCCGGCCTGTTGCCGGCGATGATGGCGGAGTTGATCGCGCCGATCGAAACGCCGCAGACCCAGTCAGGTTCGATGCCGGCCTCGTGCAGCGCCTGATAGACGCCGGCCTGGTAGGCGCCGAGCGCGCCGCCGCCTTGCAGCACCAGCGCGACGCGGTCGCAGCGCTCGGGACGCCAGCCCCGCGCGGGAGGCTGATGGGTCTGATAAGTCGGTTGCGACGTGCGGGCGTCCATGGCGATGCCTCCTGCCTTCACCGAACGATTGCGTCCCGCGGTGACGGCGTGATGACAGGGTCGGTGCCCGATGCATCATCTGCATGCAGGTCAATCGCAACGGGAATGGCACGTGGGTCGCGCGCCTGACGGAAATCCTTCACATCGCAGTCAATGACGGCCGCTAGCAATTTGCATCGCCGCCCGACGCTGCCGGGCAGGCATCACAGACATGAGGAGACCAGCGATGCGCAGGGAAGATGTGCTGAGACTTCCGTCCATGCCGGCCGCGGGACCGAGCTATCCGGCCGGTCCCTATCGCTTCGTCAACCGCGAATTCCTCGTCATCACCTACGAGACCGATCCGGACCTGATCCGCGCCGGCCTGCCCGAGCCGCTGGAGCCGATCGACCAGCCGATCGTGCATTACGAATGGATCAGGATGCCGGACTCCTCCGGCTTCGGCAGTTACACCGAGTCCGGGCTCGTCATCCCTGCGCGCCTGCATGGCGAGGAGGTCAACTTCGTCTCGCAGATGTATCTCGACGACGATCCGCCGATCGCCGCGGGCCGCGAGATCTGGGGCTTTCCCAAGAAATACGCCCATCCCAAGCTCGAGATCGTCAAGGACACGCTGACGGGCACGCTGGAATATGCCGGCCAGCTCGTCGCCATGGGCACGATGGGCTACAAGCACGAGAGCATGGCCGGCAACGGCGATCTCACCCGCGCGACGCTGTCGAAGACGCAGGTGAATCTGAAGATGATCCCGGGCGTCGACGGCCGTCTCGACGTCTGCCAGCTCGTCGCGATCAACCTCACCGATATCGTGCCGAAGGGCTCCTGGATGGGGCCCGGACGTCTTCACCTTGTGCCGCACGTCAATGCGCCGGTTGCCGATTTCCCGGTTCGCCGCGTCGTCGGCGCGCATCACTACATCGCCGATCTGACGCTGCCGTTCGGCCGCGTCGTGCACGACTACATCAGGGAAGCCGAGGCGGCGGCCGCGACGGGGCTGGCCGCGGAGTAGGGCGGCGCCATCATCATACTGTAACAAAGGCGTAATTGAGTACCCGCGAGGTCCGGAAGATGCCGTCAGCCATCTTCCGGAGACGGGGCATGTGTTGACGGTTGGGGCGACCATGGCTGAGCCGGCAAAGCTTGTCAGCGCGATATCGGGGGCTGAGCCTGCCATTCCGGGCCTCGTCTGGGCGTTCCGACTGCACAGCGACGGCAGCGCCGAGGCGCTGCCGATCGACCGGCCGATCGAGTTCAGCCATGACGGCCGGCTCTGGCTGCATTTCAACCTGACCGACGCGCGGGCGCGGCCGTGGATTGCGGCCTCACAGCTGCCGCCGCTTGCGCGCGAACTGCTGCTGTCGAACGACACGTTCCAGCAGCTCCATGTCATCGACCACTGCGTCTACGGCGTGTTCTCCGACCTCGTGCGCGACATCGACAGTCCCACGGAAGAGACCGCGTTCCTGCGCTTCGCCATGACCGAGCACCTGCTGGTCAGTGGCCGCCATCAGGCGCTGTGCTCGGCGGATGCGACGCGCCGGGTGCTCGAAGGCGGCTACCGCGTCGACAACGTCGCCCATCTCCTGGAAAAGATCGTCGACGAGGTCGCCGACACGCTGGACAGGATGGCCGACAAGCTCGGGCAGGAGATCGACGGCATCGAGGAACGCATCCTCGCCGACGAGGCGAGGCCGGAGATGCGCCGCACCCTCGGCCGGCTGCGCCGGACCTGCGTCAGGCTGCATCGTCAGCTCACCGGCCTGCGCGTGCTGTTTCACCGGCTCGACCAGAAGAACACCGATCACCTGTCGCCGGCCTTGCGGATCCACGCCGGCAAGCTGGCGCAGCGGCTCGATGGCCTCGATCACGACATCGTCGAGCTGCGCGAGCGCAGCCGCCTGCTCGAGGAGGAGCTGCGCTTCAAGAACGAGGAGGAGAGCAACCGCCACCTCCACACGCTCTCCATCGTGACCTCGCTGCTGCTGCCGCCGACGCTGATCACCGGCATCTTCGGCATGAACACCAAGGGCCTGCCGCTGACTGACGTCGAGAGTGGATTTCTCTGGGCGGCGGTGCTGATGGCCTCGTCGGTCGGTGCCTCCTATTTGTTCATGCGGCGCACGGGCATTTTCAAGTAGCGCACCAGCCGTGAACGGCACTGCCGACAGATCTCCGCTGCGAAGCGTGGCTGCAATTGCGCTGGCATGCACCTTGGCCAGCACGAGCGCGCGCGCCGGCGCCAAGGACGAAAGCGCGGCCGAGTGGCTGGCGCCAAAATGGTTCAACGAATGGCATGACGGGCTCGCCAACAAGGGCCTGAATTTCGGCGCCACCTATATCGCCGACAATATTGGCAATGTGTCCGGCGGCGTTGCGCGCGGCGCCATCCATTTCGGTCGCCTCGATCTCTCGGTCGATGCCGATCTCGACAAGCTCGTCGGTTGGACCGGCGGCCGGTTCTATGCCAACGCCTTCGTGATCTACGGCCGCGGGCTCTCGCGCAACTACGTGCAAAACCTCGCCACCATCAGCGAGATCGAGGCGCTGCCGGACCAGCGGCTCTACAACGCCTATTTCGAGCAAAGCTTCTTTGGCGACAGGCTGAACATCAGGGCCGGCCAGCAGGCCGCGGATGTCGAGTTCTTCGACAGCCAGACCGACGACCTCTTCATCAACGGCACCTTCGGCTGGCCCGCCATCAAGGCGAGCAACCTCCCGGCCGGCGGCCCGGCACCGCCGATCGCGGTGCCCGGCATTCGCGTCAAGGCCGCGCTGTCGGACCAGATCACCGCCTATGGCGCGGTGTTCAACGGCGATCCGTCCGGGCCGGGCGATGCCGATCCGCAGCTGCGCGACCATCACGGCCTCGCATTCCGCGTCAACGATCCGCCCTGGGTGATCGGGCAGGTCCGCTTCAACTACGACATCGATATCGGCGGCCGTCCGCTCGCCGGCAATTTCACGCCGGGCGCCTGGAAGCATTATGGCTCGTTCGACAGCCAGCGTTTTACCGCGGAGGGCCTGTCGATCGCCGATCCCTCTGGAAGCGGCGTTCCGGCCAAGCTTCGCGGCAACTACGGCATCTTCGCCGTGATCGAGCAGGTGCTCTACCGCCCGCCGGAGGTGAAGGACAACAGCACGTCTGCGTCCATCCCCGGCATCACCGCCTTCGGCCGCATCGCCTACGGCCCGCCGGACCGCAATCTGATCGATCTCTATGTCGACGGCGGCATCGGCTTCGTCGGATTTGTCCCAAGCCGTCCGCTCGATCGCTTCGGCGTCGCGATGGCCTATATGCGGATCTCGAACACCGCCCGCAATCTCGATCTCGACACGCAGGCCTTCACCGGCGTGCAGAGCCCGGTGCGCAGCAACGAGACCCTGATCGAGATGATCTATGAGGCGCATGTCAAGCCGGGCTGGCTGGTGGCGCCGTATTTCCAGTATGTGTTCCGCCCCTCGGGCGGCATCCCGAACCCGAACGATCCGAGCGGCGTTTCGCGGATCGGTGACGCCGCAGTCTTCGGCGTCACCACCACGATCCGGTACTAGGGTGGCTTACGCCATCGCGGCCTGCGTCTTCGGCTTCGGCTGCCGCGACAGGGCCAGCACGATCAGCGAGGCGAACACGCAGAGCGCGCCGGCGATGAAGAAGGCGGGCAGGTAGCTCTGGAGCAGCGTTCGCGACAGGCCCGCACCAAAGGCGGCCGTGCCGGCGCCGAGCTGGTGCCCGGCGAAGATCCAGCCGAACACCAGGTTGGCGCGCTCGGGGCCGAACTTCTGCGCGGTGAGGCGCACGGTCGGCGGCACCGTGGCGATCCAGTCGAGGCCGTAGAACATCGCGAAGATCGACAGGCCATAGAACGAGAAATCACTGAAGGGGAGGAAGATCAACGAGAGCCCGCGCAGGCCGTAGTACCAGAACAGGAGCCAGCGATTGTCGTAACGGTCCGACAGCCAGCCCGAGAAAATCGTGCCGAAGAAGTCGAAAATGCCCATCGCAGCCAGCAGGCTCGCGGCCTGGACCTGCGGGATGCCGAAATCGAGGCACATCGGGATCAGGTGGACCTGGACGAGACCGTTGGTCGAGGCGCCGCAGACGAAGAAGGTCGCAAACAGGATCCAGAACGCACTCGATTTCGAGGCGTCGCGCAGCGTGCCGAGCGCCACCGCGGTGATCGAGCCGTGGTTGACGGGCGGGGCGGGCACGGGCTCGGTGCCTTCGTCGCCGAACGGGCGCAGGCCGAGGTCGCTCGGACGGTCACGCATTGCGAGCAGGACTGCGAGTGCGGAAACGCCGAGCATGATGCAGACGAAGCCGAGCGCCAGCCGCCAGCCGAAGCGTTCGGTGAGGCTTGCGAGCAGCGGCAGGAACACGAGCTGACCGGTGGCGACGCTCGCGGTCATGATGCCGATGACGAGGCCGCGTCGCGCCGCGAACCAGCGCGTGGCGATGGTCGCCCCCAGCACCAGCGCGGTCATGCCGGTGCCGATGCCGATCACGACGCCCCACAGGGCTATCAGCTGCCAGACCTCGGTCATGCCGAGCGATGCGACCAGCGCCGAGACGACGATCAGCTGTGCGGTCAGCGTGACGTTGCGCAGGCCGTAGCGGTTGAGCAGGGCGGCGGCGAACGGCGCCATCAGCCCGAACAGGATGAAGCGGATCGACAGCGCGGACGAGATCTCCGCCGTGCTCCAGCCGAACTCCTTTTGCAGGGGAACGATGAACACGCCGGGCGCACCGACCGTGCCGGCGCTGATCAGCGCGGCCAGGAAGGTCACGCCGACCATCACCCAGCCGTAGTGGATATTGCGGCGGCTGAGTGTTGCCGCGAGCCAGTTCGAGATCATTGGGCCTCAATCAGGGTTGGCGGTCCCGCGCGGGACCCGTGTCATCGTTGCAATCTGGCACATTTGCCGGAAGTCTCAAATGTCAGACTTCCCTCAATTTCGGACATTGCCGCTAGTGCGTCAGCCGCTCCACCGCGATGGCCGTGGCTTCGCCGCCGCCGATGCAGAGCGCGGCAACGCCGCGCTTGAGGTTCTGCGCCTCGAGCGCATGCAGCAGCGTCACGATCAGCCGCGCGCCGGTGGCGCCGATCGGATGGCCGAGCGCGCAGGCGCCGCCATTGATGTTCAGCTTGTCGCGGGGAATGCCGAGATCGCGCTGCGCCGCCATCGCCACCACGGCAAAGGCCTCGTTGATCTCGAACAGATCGACGTCACCGGCGGTCCAGCCGACCTTGTCGAGCAGCTTGCGGATCGCCGGGATCGGCGCGGTGGTGAACCATTGCGGCTCCTGGCTGTGGGTGGCGTGGCCCTTGATCACGGCAAGCGCCGGAAGGCCGTTGCGATCGGCCAGCGACCGCTTGGTCAGCACCAGCGCGGCGGCGCCGTCGGCATTGGCGGAGGAGGCGGCCGGCGTGATCGTGCCATTGGCGCGGAATGCCGGCTTTAGGCCTGGGATCTTTGCGGGATCGACTTTCAGCGGATGCTCGTCGTTGGCGATGACGCGCGGGCCGGCCTTCTCGGTCAGCGTGATCGGCGCGATCTCGGCCTTGAACGCACCGCCCTCGACCGCCTTGCGGGCGCGGCTCAGCGTCTCCATCGCATAGGCGTCCTGGTCCTTGCGGGTGAACTGATAGGCCTCCGCGGTGGCCTCGCCGAAATCACCCATCGAGCGGCCGGTCTCGTAGGCGTCCTCAAGGCCGTCCATCATCATGTGGTCGATGATGCGGTCGTGGCCGGCGCGATAGCCGCCGCGTGCCTTGGCGAGGAGATACGGCGCATTGCTCATGCTCTCCATGCCGCAGGAGACGACGATCTCGGCCGAGCCGGCGCGGATGATGTCGTGCGCCAGCATGGTCGCCTTCATGCCGGAGCCGCAGACCTTGTTGACCGTGGTGGCGCCGGTCGCGTCAGGCAGGCCGGCGGCGCGCGCCGCCTGGCGCGCCGGTGCCTGGCCTTGTCCCGCCGGCAGCACGCAGCCCATGAAGACCTCGTCGACCTTCTCGGGCGCGAGGTTTGCGCGCTCCAGCGCCGCGCCGATCACATGCGATCCGAGCTTATGCGCGGCCAGCGGCGACAATTCGCCCATGAAGCGGCCGAGCGGGGTGCGGGCGGCGGAGACGATGACGACGGGATCGGCGGCTTCGGCCATGACGGGACTCCCTAGCGATGACGGCTGAGTAAGATTATAGTCATCATATGATGCGGCGCAAAAAATGCAACGGCGCGGGGCATGAGAAATTGTCGTGGTTCGGATGAGATTTGGTCGTTCGATCGGAGGAGGTTGCCCCACAACTCGCTGTCATCGCCCGCGCAGGCGGGCGATCCAGTACGCCGAGGCCGTTGTGATTGAACCGATGGCTCGCGGCGTACTGGATGCCCCGCCTTCGCGGGGCATGACATCGTTGTTGGAGGGACCTACCGCTTCCGATCCACGAACGCCTGCATCAGGCGCGTCGGCTCGTCGGTCAGGAACGACTCGCCGAACACCTTCACGCTCAGATTCACCGACTCCGTCAGCGGCAGTTCCTCCCATTGCCGCAGCAGCGCCTTCTGCGACCGCAACGCCTCGGGGCCGCATTCGAGCAGCGCCTGCACCGTGTGCTCGACGGCTGCATCCAACCCGCCCTCGGGTGCGACCTTGTCGACCAGGCCCCAGGCCAGCGCCGTCGGCGCGTCGATGTTCTCAGCCGTCATCACCAGCCAGCGCGCGCGGGCCCAGCCGATCAGGCGCGGCAACAGTGCGGCATGGATCACCGAGGGGATGCCGACGCGCACCTCCGGCATGCCGAAATGCGCATCATGGGCGGCGATGCGGAAGTCGCACGCGGCGGCCACTTCGAGCCCGCCGCCGAGGCACCAGCCGGGCATGCGCGCGATCACGGGGGCGGGGAACTGGCGCACGGCCTCGCAGAGATCGCGCAGGCGGCTGATGAAGGCCTCGGCGGACGTCTGGTCGAGCCTGGCCATCTCCTTGATGTCGGCGCCGCCGATCATGCTCTTCTCGCTCTGGCCGCGCAGCACCACGACGCGGATGCTGCGATCGGTGGCGAGCCGTTGCAGGCCTTCGCGCACTGCGTCGGTCACGGGCGAGCCCAAGATATTCAGCGGGCCGGCGTTGCAGATCGCGACATGGACGACGCCGCGCGCATCGCGCGTCACGCCGCAGTGGTTGTTGAGCATTTCCATCGTGGCATCTCGACGTTTGTTGGACGTGCGCGGGCGCACCGGTCGGGGTCACTTCCGGGCCGAAACGCGCTGCTTGTCAAGCGGGCCGGGGAGACGGAGTTGCCAGGGCGAAGTTCGTGGCATAGTATGATGTATGTCATACAAAAAGGCCGCCATGTCCTGTAACGATCAACTCGACCTGTTTTCGCCCGCGCAGCGGCGCGAGCGTGTGGTGGACTGGCAGGTTCCTGCGCCGGTTGCGAAAGTGGCGATGGGCCTGTCGGGCATGGACGCCATGCTGGGCATTCGCGACGGCCGCTTGCCGCCGCCACCCTTCGCCAAGCTGATCGGCTTCACCATGGCGGTGGTCGAGCCGGGCCGGATCGTGATGGAATTGGAGCCGCGCGAGGATCTCGAAAATACCATCGGCCTCCTGCATGGCGCGACGGCCGCGGCGCTGATCGACACCGCCATGGGATGCGCCATCTCCACCCGGCTGGAGCCCGGGCAGTCGTCCGTGACCCTCGATCTGAAAATGACGTTCCTGCGCCCGCTGTCGGTCCGGTCCGGGCTGATCTCGGCCGAAGGCAAGATCATCAAGCTGGGACGGCAGACCAGTTACACCGAGGGTTTCGTCCGCGACGGCAAGGGCGCGCTCGCGGTCCATGCAACTGCAACCTTTTCCATGATCGGTAATATCTTAACGTGAATTAATCCACCGTCTGGTCCATTTCTGT
Organism: Bradyrhizobium sp. cf659; assembly: GCF_900113725.1. Taxonomy (NCBI): domain Bacteria; kingdom Pseudomonadati; phylum Pseudomonadota; class Alphaproteobacteria; order Hyphomicrobiales; family Nitrobacteraceae; genus Bradyrhizobium; species Bradyrhizobium sp. cf659. The sequence continues at coordinate 1,168,738 of NZ_FOQJ01000001.1, read as the reverse complement.
GTTATGAGATGATCTCCGACATTCAATGAGACTCGCATGCGCTATTCCCGGGAACACAAGCAGGAAACCCACGACCGCATCGTGAAGAAGGCCTCCGTGCGGCTGCGCGAAAAGGGTGCGCACGGCATCGGTGTCGCCGACCTCATGAAGGAGGCGGGCCTGACCCATGGCGGCTTCTACGCGCATTTCGATTCCCGCGAGGCGCTGGTGATCGAGGCCTTTGGCTACGCCATGGACCGCTCGATGGAACACTGGCGCAAGATCAGTGGCGAGGTCTCGCCGGAGAAGCGGCTGGCGCTGATCGCCGAGGCCTATCTCTCCGCGCTGCATCGCGACAATCCCGGCCATGGCTGCTCGATTCCCGCGTTGGGCGCAGAGATCGCCCGCGAGAGCCCGAAGACGCGAAAAGCCTTCGCCGGCAAGCTCGACGAGATGATCGAGATGATGACCGACTACATCCCGAACCTGCCGCGCAAGGCCGCGCGCAAGCAGGCGATCGCGACGCTGGCGACGATGGCCGGCACCATGCTGCTGGCGCGCATCGCCGGCTCCAGCGAGCTGTCGGACGAGGTGCTGAAGGCGGGCAGGGACAGCGCTCTGGATGGCGCGAAGCGTGAGCCGAAGGTGACGGCGGCGAAGAAGGCGAAGCAGAATTAGGCCGAGATGCCGTAGGGTGGGTTAGCCTTGCGGCTGCGCGAAGCGCAGTCGCTGGGCGTAACCCACCGCTTCTGTCTCTGCGGAAATCAAAGTGGTGGGTTACGCTTCGCTAACCCACCCTACGAAGCCCTTGCTCTACCGCCCCGAAAACAACGCCCGGTCGCGGTCCACGATCTCGCCGATGTAATCGGCCACGGCCCTGATCCGGGCGAGATCCTTGCTGTCGGCGTGCATCAGCATCCAGAACGTCCGCGTGATCGAGATCTCCTCCGGCAGCACCGCGACAAGCTGCGGATACTCGCTCGCCATGAAATGCGGCAGCACCGCGATGCCGAAGCCCGAGAGGGTGGCGTTGAGCTGTGCGATCAGATTGGCGCTGCGGAAGCGGGCGGAAATCCGCGGCGACACTTGGGGCAGATAATCGAGTTCCGGCGTGAACAGGAGCTCCTCGATGTAGCCGACAAAGCGGTGCTGCGGCAGCACCTCGCGCGAGACGATTGCCGGGAAGCGGTCGAGATAGGCGGGCGCGGCGTAGAGCCCGAGGCGGTAGTCGAGCAGCTTGCGGCCGACGATGCGGCCTTCCTTCGGCATGGTCAGGCTGATGGCGATGTCGGCCTCGCGCTTGGAGAGGCTGAACAGCCGCGCCGTAGCCACAAGTTGCAGGTCGAGATCGGGATACCGGTCCGCGAAGGGCGCCAGCCGCGGCGCCAGGAAGGCGGTGCCGAAGCCATCAGGCGCACCGATCCGCACCGTTCCGGTCAGCCGCGCCACGGAGCCGCCGACCTGCTCCTGGTTGGCGACGATGGTCGATTCCATCGCTTCGGCGCTGTCGGCGACGCGCTGGCCGGCCTCGGTCAGGAGATAGCCGGTCTTGCGCCGGTCAAACAGCTTTGCCGAGAGGTGCTTTTCCAGCCGGTCGACGCGGCGGATCACCGTGGCATGGTCGACGCCGAGCTGTTTTGCCGCAGCCGAAACCGAGCCGCCCCGCACGATGGCCAGCACGAAGCGAAAGTCGTCCCAGTCGATGCTACCTTGATCCAGCATTTTCGCACATCTATGGTGCAATATATCAGACTTGAATCCTATAAAATGCAGGTCGATAGGATTTGTCAAAGCGATCAGGCTCGACTTCCAAGGAGATTATTCCATGCGTTCAATCGGACATTTCATCGGTGGCAAGGAGGTCAAGGGTACCTCGGGCCGCACCGCCGACGTCTTCGAGCCGATGACCGGTGACGTCCAGGCCAAGGTGGCGCTGGCCTCCAAGGCCGAGGTCCGCGCTGCCGTGGAGAACGCCCGCGCCGCGCAGCCGGAATGGGCCGCGACCAATCCGCAGCGCCGCGCCCGCGTCATGATGAAATTCGTCGAGCTGGTGCAGCGCGACTACGACAAGCTCGCCGAGCTGCTGGCGCGTGAGCACGGCAAGACGGTTCCCGACGCCAAGGGCGACATCCAGCGCGGCCTCGAGGTCGCGGAATTCGCCTGTGGCATTCCGCACCTGATGAAGGGCGAGTACACCGAGGGCGCCGGCCCCGGCATCGACATCTATTCGATGCGTCAGGCGCTCGGCGTCGTCGCCGGCATCACGCCGTTCAATTTCCCGGCGATGATTCCGATGTGGAAGTTCGCGCCCGCGATCGCCTGCGGCAATGCCTTCATCCTCAAGCCGTCGGAGCGCGATCCCGGCGTGCCGATGCTGCTTGCCGAACTGATGATGGAGGCGGGCCTGCCGGCCGGCATCCTCAACGTCGTCAACGGCGACAAGGAGGCGGTCGACGCCATCCTCGACGATTCCGACATCAAGGCCATCGGCTTCGTCGGCTCCACGCCGATCGCGCAATACATCTACGAGCGCGCCGCCCAGACCGGCAAGCGCTGCCAGTGCTTCGGCGGCGCCAAGAACCACGCCATCATCATGCCCGACGCCGACATGGACCAGGCGGTCGATGCGCTGATCGGCGCCGGTTACGGATCGGCCGGAGAGCGCTGCATGGCCGTGTCGGTCGCGGTGCCCGTCGGCAAGTCCACCGCCGACCGCCTGATGGACAAGCTGATCCCGCGCGTCGAGTCCCTGAAGATCGGCACCTCGATCGATCCGTCGGCCGATTACGGCCCGCTGGTGACGCGCGAAGCCGTCGAGAAGGTCAAGGGCTACATCGACATCGGCATCAAGGAAGGCGCAACGCTCGCCGTCGACGGCCGCGGCTTCAAGATGCAGGGCTACGAGAAGGGGTTCTATCTCGGCGGTTCGCTGTTCGACAACGTCACCAAGGACATGCGGATCTACAAGGAAGAGATCTTCGGCCCCGTGCTCTCGGTCGTGCGCGCGCACGACTACAAGGAAGCGCTGGCGCTGCCGTCGGATCATGACTACGGCAACGGCGTTGCGATCTTCACCCGCGACGGCGACGCTGCGCGCGACTTCGCGGCCAAGGTCAATGTCGGCATGGTCGGCATCAACGTGCCGATCCCGGTGCCGATCGCCTATTACACCTTCGGTGGCTGGAAGAAGTCGGGCTTCGGCGACCTCAACCAGCACGGTCCGGATTCGGTCCGCTTCTACACCAAGACCAAGACGGTGACCTCGCGCTGGCCGTCCGGCGTCAAGGAAGGCGCGGAGTTCTCGATCCCGCTGATGAAGTGATCCTCTCGAGAGCGAGGCACCCATGCAGTTCGCTCTGAACGAGGATCAGATCGCGGTTCGCGACATGGCGTTGGCGTTTGCGGCGGAAAAGATCGCGCCGCACGCGCTGCGCTGGGACGAGGAGAAGCATTTCCCCGTCGACGTGATGCGCGAGGCGGCGACGCTCGGCATGGGCGGCATCTATATCCGCGAGGATGTCGGCGGTTCCGCCATGACCAGGTTCGACGCGGCGCTGATTTTCGAGGCGCTGGCGACGGGCTGCCCGACGACGTCGGCCTTCATCTCCATCCACAACATGGCGTCCTGGATGATCGATGCCTACGGCAGCGACACCCAGCGCCACAAATGGCTGCCGAAGCTCTGCACCATGGAGCTGATCGCCAGCTATTGCCTGACCGAGCCGGGCGCCGGCTCCGATGCCGCGGCGTTACGCACCCGTGCCGTGCGCGATGGCGATCATTACGTCCTCAATGGCCAGAAGCAGTTCATCTCGGGTGCCGGTGGCACCGACCTTTTGGTCGCGATGGTCAGGACCGGCGGTGACGGCCCCGGCGGCATCTCGACCCTCGTCATCGACGGCAACACACCGGGCGTGTCGTTCGGCGCCAACGAGCGCAAGATGGGCTGGAACGCGCAGCCGACCCGTGCAGTCATGTTCGAGAACGCCCGCGTGCCGGTCGCCAACCGGTTGAGCGAGGAGGGCGTCGGCTTCAAGATCGCGATGGCCGGCCTCGATGGCGGCCGTCTCAACATCACGGCCTGCTCGCTCGGCGGCGCGCAGACCGCGCTCGACAAGGCGCGCGCCTACATGAAGGAGCGCAAGGCGTTTGGAAAGCGCCTCGACGAATTCCAGGCGCTGCAATTCCGCCTTGCCGACATGGCGATCGAGCTCGAGGCCGCGCGCACCTTCCTGTGGCGTGCCGCAGCGGCGCTCGACCGCAAGGATCCTGACGCCACCATGCTGTGTGCGATGGCCAAGCGCTTCGGCACCGATGTCGGTTTCGAGGTCGCCAACCAGGCGCTCCAGCTTCACGGCGGCTACGGCTATCTCAGCGAATACGGCATCGAGAAGATCGTGCGCGATCTGCGCGTGCACCAGATCCTCGAAGGCACCAATGAAATCATGCGGCTCATCGTGGCGCGCAAACTGATCGAGGGCGCGCGATGACAGCAGTGGAAGAGGGCGATCTGGTCGCGCGCGTCGAGGGTGCGGCCGGCGTGATCAGGCTTAACCGTCCCAAGGCCATCAACGCCGTCACCCTGGAGATGTTTCGCGACATCGAGACCGCGCTCGACCGCTTCGAGGCCGATCCGGCCGTCGCCGTGATCCTGCTGGAGGGCGCCGGCGAGCGCGGCCTCTGTGCCGGCGGCGACATCCGTGCGCTCTGGGAAAGCTCGAAGGTCCATGGCGATCTCGGCAAGATCCTGTGGCGCGAGGAATACATCCTCAACGCCCGGATCAAGAAATTTCCAAAGCCCTATGTTGCCTTCATGGACGGTATCGTGATGGGCGGCGGCGTCGGGCTCTCCGCGCATGCGAGTCATCGCGTCGTCACTGACCGTACCAAACTCGCAATGCCCGAGGTCGGGCTTGGTTTCTTCCCCGATGTCGGCGGCACTTATTTGTTGTCGCGCTCGCCGGGCGAGATCGGTACCTATTTCGGCCTGACTGGCCAGACCATGAACGGGCCGGACGCGATCCACGCCAAGTTCGCCGATTGGGTGGTGCCGGCGGTGAAACTCCCGCAGCTGCGCGAGGCCCTGACGAAGCTGCGCTCCGGTGCGACCGCGGCCGAAGTCGGCAAGCTCATCAACGGCTTTGCGACCGGCGAGACCGCAGGACCTGTGGCGGCGAAGGAGCCGATGATCGATGCGCTGTTCGGTTTCGATCGCATGGAGGACATCGTCGCCGCCCTCAAGCGTGACGGTTCCGAATTCGCTCTGGCCACGCTGAAGACGCTCGGCGAGAAATCGCCGCGCGGCATGGTGGTGACGCTGAAGCTGTTGCGGCTGGCACGCGCCGCGTCGAACCTGGAAGAATGTCTGGTGCGCGAATACCGCGCCGCGCTGGAAGTGTTCCGCAGCGATGATTTCCGCGAGGGCGTGCGCGCCGCCGTGATCGACAAGGACCGCAATCCCACCTGGTCGCCGCCGCGGATCGAGGACGTGACGCCGCAGATGCTTGCGCCGTATCTCGCCGAGATTGGCGCCGACGAATTGAAGTTCAACTAATCAACGAAACGTTCAGCGGAGGAAACGAAGATGGCCACGATCGCATTTATCGGTCTCGGCAACATGGGCGGCCCGATGGCCGCCAATCTGGTTAAGGCCGGCCACAAGGTCGTCGCGTTCGACCTCGTCGAGGCCTCGCGCGCGCAAGCCAAGTCCGATGGCGCAAGCATTGCCGACAGCGCAGCGGGTGCGGTGAAGGGCGCCGATGTCGTCGTCACCATGCTTCCGGCCGGCAAGCACGTGCTCGGTGTCTGGACCGAGGTCGTCCCCGTCATGACCAAGGGCGCGCTGATCATCGACAGCTCCACCATCGACGTCGAGAGCGCGCGGCAGGCCCACGCGCTGGCCGCCAAGAACGGCGTGCTGTCGGTGGACGCGCCGGTCTCCGGCGGGACCGGAGGCGCCAAGGGCGCGACGCTCACCTTCATGTGTGGCGGCGACGACAAGGCGTTTGCGGCGGCAAAGCCCGTGCTGGAAAACATGGGCAAGAAGATCGTGCATTGCGGCGGCGCCGGCGCCGGCCAGGCGGCCAAGATCTGCAACAACATGATCCTCGGCATTTCCATGATCGCAGTGAGCGAGGCCTTTGCGTTGGCTGAGAAGCTCGGGCTCTCGCATCAGGCGCTGTTCGACGTTGCCTCGACCTCGTCGGGCCAGTGCTGGTCGCTCACGACCTATTGTCCGGTTCCCGGCCCGGTGCCGACCTCGCCGGCGAACAACGACTACAAGCCGGGCTTCGCCTCGGCGCTGATGGTGAAGGACCTGACCCTGGCGCAGGACGCGGCCAAGGCCGCGGGCGCGGCCACGCCGCTCGGCCAGCATGCACAGGAGATCTATCAGGCCTTCGACAAGGCGGGCCAGGGCGGGGTGGATTTTTCCGGAATTATCAAGCACGTTCGCAGCCTCGCTGGAAAATAGCGAGGCTTTGCCCGTAGCCCGGATGGAGCGAAGCGAAATCCGGGTCAACTCCTTCCAATTGCGTAGCCGGCCCCGGATTGCGCTTCGCTCCATCCGGGCTACGCTCGAAGGTCAATTTGACGGGCTCGGACCATGACGACATTTCAGGAAGCGCGCGCGTTCCTTCTGCAACACCGCACGGATTACGAGACAGCGCTCAGAGGCTTCCGCTGGCCCGATCCGGCTCCCTTCAACTGGGCGCTCGACTGGTTCGACGCCGAACTGGCGACCAAGGCGGAGAGCAAGGATCAGCCCGCGCTCTGGATCGTCGATGCCGCACAGGACCGGCAGACGAAATTGTCCTTTGCGGCACTGTCGCGCCGTTCCAACCAGGTCGCCAACTTCCTCCGCGCGCAGGGCTTGAGGCGCGGCGACCATCTCCTGCTGCTGCTCGGCAATGTGGTCCCGCTGTGGGAGACCATGCTGGCTGCGATGAAGCTCGGCGTCGTCGTCATCCCCGCCACCACGCTGCTCACCGCCGACGAGCTGCGCGACCGGCTCGATCGCGGCAAGGCGAGGGCGGTGGTCGCCGCGCAGGATCAGGTCGCGAAGTTCGCGAGCCTTGGCGCCGAGAATGTCGTGCACATCGTGGTCGGTGATGCCTCTGATGGCTGGCTCGCCTTTGACGAGGCGAGGAAAGCTCCGGAGAGTTTTGCGCCCGACGGCCCCACCAACGCCGACGACCCGATGCTGCTCTATTTCACCTCGGGCACGACGGCAAAACCGAAGCTGGTGCTGCATAGCCAGCGCAGCTATCCCGTCGGCCATCTCTCCACCATGTACTGGATCGGGCTGAAGCCCGGCGACGTCCATCTCAACATCTCCTCGCCCGGCTGGGCCAAGCACGCCTGGAGCTGCTTCTTCGCGCCGTGGAATGCGGGGGCCACCGTGTTCGTGGTCAACCAGCCGCGTTTCGATGCGAAGGCGCTGCTTGCCACCATCGGCCGCTGCAGCGTCACCACGCTGTGCGCGCCGCCGACGGTGTGGCGGCTGTTCATCCAGGAGAACCTTGCCTCGTTCAAGGTCGCGTTGCGCGAGGTCTGCGGTGCCGGCGAGCCGCTCAATCCTGAGGTGATCGATCAGGTGCAGGTGGCCTGGGGCCTTACCATCCGCGACGGCTACGGCCAGACCGAGACCACGGCGCTGGCGGGCAACTCGCCGGGGCAAAAGATCAAGGTCGGCTCGATGGGCCGCCCGCTGCCGGGCTATCGCGTGCAGGTCAGCGATGCCGACGGCAACCCGGCGAAGGAGGGCGAGGTGACGCTGGTGCTCGGGGCGAGCCGTCCCGCCGGCTTGATGCAGGGCTATCAGGGCGACGACGGCAAGCTCGCGGGCGCCGAAGGCACGCTCTATCGCAGCGGCGACGTCGTGTTCGAAGATGAAGACGGCTATCTCACCTTCGTCGGCCGCTCCGACGACGTGTTCAAGTCCTCCGATTACCGCATCAGTCCGTTCGAGCTGGAAAGCGTGTTGCTCGAGCACGAGCTCGTCGCCGAGGCCGCCGTGGTGCCGAGCCCGGACCCGATCCGGCTGGCGATTCCCAAGGCCTTCGTGCTGCTGACGTCGGGTGCGGAGCGAACGCCTGAGACGGCGCTTTCGATCTTCAAGCACCTGCACACGCGCCTGGCGCCGTTCAAGCGCATCCGCCGCCTCGAAATCGTCACGGAGCTGCCGAAGACGATCTCTGGCAAAATCCGCCGCGTGCAGCTACGACGGCTGGAACGCGACGACGACCGCAACGATCCCCTGCGCGGCCGGGAATTCCGGGAAGAGGATTTTCCGGAGTTGCCGAAAGCCAGGGGTGAAAGTTAAGTGAGATCTCGTCATTCCGGGGCGCGCGAAGCGCGAGCCCGGAATCCATTTCGCAACACGCTCTGCGGCGCGATGGATTCCGGGCTCGATGCTCCGCATCGCCCCGGAATGACGACACCAGGAGCTATCAATGAACGAAGTCTGGAAGAAGCCGCCGATTTCCCTGGAGGCCTATCAGGCCATGGTCGGCAAGGAGATCGGCGTGTCGTCATGGCACCTGATCGACCAGCCCCGCATCGACACCTATGCCGACGTGATCGAGGACCACCAGTTCATCCACGTCGACCCTGAACGGGCGAAGAAGGAAACCGCGTTCGGCACTACCATCGCGCACGGCTTTCTGACGATGTCGCTGCTGTCGATCATGTCTTATGAAGTCATGCCTGTCATCGCCGGCACCACGATGGGCGTCAATTACGGCTTCGACAAGCTGCGCTTCATCTCGCCGGTGCGCTCGGGAAAGCGCGTCCGCGGCCGGTTCGTGCTGGCGGAAGCCAGGCTGCGCAAGCCGAACGAATTGCAGTCCCGCACCAATGTCACGGTGGAGATCGAGGGCGAGGACAAGCCCGCGCTGGTCGCCGACTGGCTCGGCCTGATCTATTTCGCCTGATACCACGCGTCGTTGCCGGGCTTGACCCGGCAACCCATCGCTGCTCAAAAGCTGTCCAAATCTCGCGCGGAGCGCTCTTACCCTCTCCCCCTGTGGGAGAGGGTGGCTTCGCGGAACGCGAAGCCGGGTGAGGGGTGTCTCTCCGCGGACTCGCTTGTCGAGACAACCCCTCATCCGGCGCCGTAGCCGACGCTACGCGTCGGCGTCCACACTTAGGTACGGCGGCCGTAGGCCGCCTACGCCACCTTCTCCCACAAGGGAAGGGAAGAAAGCACAGGGAAACGCACTCATGGCAATCAGGTTTGACGGACGCGTCGCCATCGTCACCGGCGCGGGCAATGGCCTCGGACGGGCGCATGCGCTGGGGCTGGCCAGCCGCGGCGCGAAGGTCGTGGTCAACGATTTCGGCGGCGCGCGCGACGGCACCGGCGGCTCGCTGTCGCCGGCGGAAGCCGTGGTCGAGGAGATCCGCAAAGCAGGTGGCACCGCGATGGCCGACGGCGCCGACGTCTCGAACTTCGAGCAGGTCACCGCGATGGTCGAGCGCGCCACCAGGGAGTGGGGCAGCGTCGACCTCTTGTGCGCCAATGCCGGCATTCTGCGCGACAAGTCGTTCGGCAAGATGGAGGCCGCCGATTTCCAGAAGGTGCTCGACGTGCATCTCGTCGGCACCTTCTATTGCTGCAAGGCGGCCTGGGCCGGCATGCGCGACCGCAACTACGGCCGCATCGTGCTGACCACCTCGTCCTCCGGCCTCTACGGCAATTTCGGCCAGGCCAATTACGGCGCGGCCAAGTCCGGCATGGTCGGCCTGATGAACGTGCTGGCCGAGGAAGGCCGCAAGACCAACATCCGCGTCAACATCATCTCGCCGACCGCGGCGACCCGCATGACCGAAGAGCTGCTGCCGCCGCAGGCGCTGCAACTGATGAAGCCGAACGCGATCACGCCCGCCGTAGAATACATGCTGAGCGAGGATGCGCCGACCCGCACCATCATGGGCGCCGGCGCCGGCTCTTTCGCGGTGATCAAGATTGTCGAGAGCGAAGGCATCAACCTGCCGGAGTCCGAATGGACGCCGGACGCGGTCGCCGCGCATTTCGCCGAGATCAGCGACATGTCGAAGGCGAAGGCGCTGACGGGAGCGTTCGAGCAGACGCAGAAGTATGTGGCGCAGGCCGCGGCGCGCGCGGGGATCAAGCTCTAGCCGCGCCGTCATTCCGGGGCGTCGCAAAGCGACGAACCCGGAATCCATCGTGCTACAGAATCCGCCGCCCAATGGATTCCGGGTTCGCGCCGAAGCGGGCGCGCCCCGGAATGACGCTGTTTTCGGCGCGAGAATCTGGCCTAAACTCCCGCCATGACACCACCCGAATCCCACGTCACCATCATCGGCGCAGGTCCCGCCGGGCTGATGGTGGCCGAGGTGCTGGCGCAGGGTGGGGCGCGCGTCACCGTTTACGACGCGATGCCGTCCGCCGGCCGCAAATTCCTGATGGCGGGCCGGGGCGGGCTCAATCTCACCCACAGCGAGCCGCTGCCGCAGTTCATGCCGCGCTATCGCGAGGCGGCGCCGAAGCTGCAAGCGGCGATCGAAGCCTTCTCACCCGACGCGCTACGGGCCTGGAGCGGGGCACTGGGTGAGCCGACCTTTGTCGGCAGCAGTGGCCGCGTGTTTCCAAAGGCGTTCAAGGCCTCGCCCTTGCTGCGCGCCTGGCTGCGGCGGCTCGACGCCGCCGGCGTCCGTTTTGCTTTTCGCCATCGCTGGATCGGCTGGGATGGGGAAGGGCGGTTGCTGTTTCAAACACCGAGCGGCACCTCCGCCGTTGCAGCCGACGCCACGGTGCTCGCGCTTGGCGGCGCAAGCTGGCCGCGGCTCGGGTCGGACGGCCGCTGGGCCGACATCCTCGCGGCAAAAGGCATCGCCATCTCGAGGCTGCGGCCGGCCAATTCCGGCTTCACGGTCGCCTGGTCCGAATTATTCCGCGACCGTTTCGAGGGACAGCCGCTCAAGGGTGTCGCCCTGACGATCGGTGCACATACGGTGCGCGGCGAAGCGATGATCACCCGCGGTGGCATCGAAGGCGGCGCGATCTATGCGCTGTCGGCGGAGCTGCGCGAGGCGGTGCTGGGTCTCGGACAGGCGACGCTCACGATCGCACTGCGACCCGACCTCGCCGCTGCCGCGCTGACCACGCGGCTATCAGGCACGCGCGGCAAGCAATCGCTCGCGAATTTCCTGCGCAAGGCAGCGCAGCTGTCGCCGGTCGGCATCGGCCTGATGCAGGAGGCGGCGATCGTATCCGGCCGGCCGCTGGCATCGTTCTCGCCGGCCGATCTGGCGCACCTGATCAACGCCATTCCGGTTCGGCTCACCGGCGTTGCCCCGATCGATCGCGCAATCTCGACCGCAGGCGGAATAAGCTTCGACGGGCTCGACGAGCATTTCATGCTGCGCAAGCTGCCCGGCGTGTTCGCCGCCGGTGAGATGCTGGACTGGGAGGCGCCGACCGGGGGCTATCTGTTGCAGGCGTCGTTTGCGACCGGTGCGGCCGCGGGCAGGGGCGTCTTGGAGTGGCTCAAGCGTTCCTAGAACGCCGTCGCCCTTCGAGGGCCGCTGAAGAAGCGGCCACCTTAGGGTGACGGCTCAGAGAAAGCGTCGTCGCGACGGCGCTCCGCCGCGCCGCTACCGCAGCTTCCCACGCGCCGCCACCGGCAGTGTGCCGATGATCTCCTCGCCACGGACCATCAGCACCTCGTCCATCATGTTGACGACGACGCAAACATGATTGGGCACGATGCGCACGACATCGCCGACATTCGGCCGCGTGTTGCTGCGGGAGAGATCGAGGAAGCCGTGCTCCTCGGCGAAGCGCGCGATCTTGGCTTCGGGGTGCTCCAGGATCAGGCCGTGGCCGTCGAGCCCGCCGGTGTCCGTGGTCAGCGTCTTGGAGCCGGCATCGAGAATGCCGCGCTCGGGTGCGGCGCGGCTCACCACGGTTGAATAGATGTGCAGCGCGCAGTCGTCCCACGTCGCGGAGCCGGCCGCGACCTGCATGCGGTCGTTGTAGATGTAAGTGCCGAAGCGATGCTCGGTGCCGCCCTTGAGCTTGCCGAGATTGACGAGGTTCGGCGTGCCGCCGGTCGAGACGATCTTTGCATCCAGCCCGTGCGCACGCACGCCGGCCAGCGCCTCGTCGTAGAATTTTTGCGCGTCTGCCCAGCCGGTCTCGGTCGGATAGAGCATGAAGCCGGCGAATTCGAGCCCTTTGGACCCGGCGATCTCGCGCGCCAGCGCAATCGCCTCCGCCGGTGTCTCGACGCCCGCGCGCTTGCGGCCCGTATCGCATTCGACCACCACCGAGAGCGGACGGCCCGAGGCTGCGGCGGCCTTGGGCAGACCTGCGACGACCGTCGAATTGTCCGCGGCCACCGTCATGTTTGCCTTGGCCTGGAGCGCGCCGAGCCGCGCCATCTTCTCTTCGCCGAGCAGATTGTAGCTGATCAGGATGTCGTCGATGCCGGCATTGGCCATGATCTCGGCCTCGCCGAGCTTCTGGCAGGTGATGCCCTTTGCGCCGGCCGCCACCTGCATCTTCGCAATGGTCGGGTTCTTGTGCGTCTTGATGTGGGGACGATTGGCGACGCCGGCATCGTCACAGGCCTTCTGGATCCGCGCGATGTTGCGCTCGACCTTGTCCATGTCGATGACGGCGCAGGGCGTGCCGTATTCGCGGGCGATCTTGGCGGCGAGAGTCGTTGTCATGGCAGTCCCCTAGTTGGCGCGTAGTCTGATCGCAAAACCGGTGCCCACTTTTGCGGAATACGCGCTAAGCCTGTTCAATTTCTTCGCGAAGCATTTCGAGTTCGAGCCAGCGCTCTTCGGCGGCGGACAATTCGTCATGCGCCTTGGCGATGGCGGCGGAGGTGTCGTCGAATTTCTTGCGATCCTTGGCGTAGAGGTTGGGATCGTCGAGCACGCGTTGCAGCTTGGCGATATCGGCCTGCAGCGCTTCCATCTTTTTCGGCAGTGTTTCCAGCGCGTGCTTCTCGTTGAAGCTCAGCCGCCGCTTCGGCGCGGATGCGGGAGCCGCTTGCCGCTCCTCTTTCTTCTCCGCAGCAGGCTGCGCCTTCGCCGTTTCGCGCTTGAGGTCGGCGCCACGTTGCACCAGCATATCGCTGTAGCCGCCGGCATATTCGATCCATCTGCCGTTGCCCTCGGGCGCGATCACGGAGGTGACGACGCGGTCGAGGAAGTCGCGGTCGTGGCTGATCAGGATCACCGTGCCCTCGTAGTCGCCGAGCATGTCTTCGAGGACGTCGAGCGTATCCAGGTCGAGATCGTTGGTCGGCTCGTCCAGCACCAGCAGGTTCGAGGGCTTGGCCAGTGCGCGCGCCAGCATCAGCCGGCCGCGCTCGCCGCCCGAGAGCACTTCCAGTGGCGTGCCGCGCTGCTCCTGCGCGAACAGAAAGTCCTTCATGTAGCCGACGACATGCTTCGGCTTGCCGCCGACCATGATCTGGTCGCCACGGCCGCCGGTCAGCGCCTCCGCCAGCGTCGCTTTGGGATCGAGGCTTTCACGGTGCTGGTCGAGCGTCGCCATCTCCAGATTGGCTCCGAGCCGCACGGTGCCGGAGTCGGGTTGCATGCCGCCGGTGAGCAAATTGACCAGCGTGGTCTTGCCGGCGCCGTTCGGGCCGATGATGCCGAGCCGGTCGCCGCGCTGGATGCGGGTGGAGAAATTATCGACGATCTTGCGCTCGCCATAGGCCATGGTGATGCCCTTGGCTTCGATCACCAGCTTGCCGGACTGCTCAGCCTCGGCGGCCGCGAGATTGGCGCTGCCGACGGTGCCGCGATAGTTGCGGCGCTGGTCGCGCAGCGAGTGCAGATTGGCAAGCCGCTTGACGTTGCGCTTGCGTCGGCCGGACACGCCGTAGCGCAGCCAGTGCTCCTCGTCGACGATCTTGCGGTCGAGCTTGTGCTGGTCGCGCTCTTCCTCGGCGAGCACCTCGTCGCGCCAGGTTTCGAACGAGGCGAAGCCTCGGTCGATCTGCTTAATGCGGCCGCGATCGAGCCAGGCGGTCGAGCGCGAGAGATTGGTGAGGAAGCGGCGGTCGTGGCTGATCAGCACCAGCGCGCTGCGGCGGCTGTCGAGCTCCTGTTCCAGCCATTCGATGGTGGAGAGATCGAGATGGTTGGTCGGCTCGTCCAGCAGCAGGATGTCGGGCGAGGGCGCAAGCACACAGGCGAGCGCCGCGCGGCGCGCTTCGCCGCCGGAGAGGTTTTGCGGGTTCTCGTCGCCGGTCAGGCCGAGCTGCTCCAGCAGATAGCGCGCCTGATGCTGGTCGTCGCCGGGCGCGAGCCCCGCCTCGACATAGGCGAGCGTGGTCTTGTGGTCGCCGAAATCAGGCTCCTGCGGCAGATAGCGGATCGTGGCGCCGGGCTGCACGAAGCGCGTGCCGCCGTCGGGCTCGACCAGCCCGGCCGCGATCTTGAGAAGCGTTGATTTGCCCGAGCCGTTGCGGCCGATCAGGCAGACCCGCTCGCCAGTCGCAACGTTGAGCTCGACGCCGTTCAATAGCGGCGTGCCGCCAAACGTCAGCTTGATGTCCTTGAGTTGGATCAGCGGCGGCGCCATCGTCAGCCCTGACTTGAATTCTGGCTCGTTGCGGCCGCATCAGCGCGGCGGCGCTGGATCCGGCGCAGCGTCTGGTCGAGCGCCGAGAGGAACGTCGACCGGTCGCGCGGCGCGAACGATCGCGGGCCGCCGGTGACTTCGCCGGCCGAGCGCAGATCCGTCATGAGGTTGCGCACCGCCAGCGTCATCCCGATCGATTCCTCGGTGAACGGCTTGCCGTTCGGCGCGATCACGTCGGCGCCCGCTTTCACGCAGCGGCTGGCCAGCGGAATGTCGGAGGTGACGATGACATCGCCCGGGCGGGCGCGCTCGGCGATCCAGTCGTCGGCGGCATCCATGCCGGCACCCGCCGCGATGCGCTCGATCAGCGGATCCTGCGGCACGCGAATGAAATTGCCGGCCACCACGCTCACGGGCACGCCGTGCCGGAGCGCGACGCGGTAGATCTCGTCCTTCACCGGACAGGCGTCGGCGTCGACATAGATGCGGGTGGGCGTGTCAGTCATTGGCGGGGTGGTACCCCATTCGGGCCGCAAAGGCGAGGGGATTGACCGGTGTTCCCTTGGGCCTACGATCAGCCCGAAACAGCAAGAATTTTGGGAAGGCCAGCTATGCCGAACCGGCTCGAAACCTACCGCGTCGAGGCCTACAACACCGCCAAACAATCCGAAAACAAGATGCATGACGACAGGGTGGCGCGCCGCTTCGGCTTTTCCGGCGGGCTGGTGCCTGGTGTCGACGTCTTCGCCTACATGATGCACGTGCCGGTGGCGTACTGGGGCCGCGATTTCCTGTCACGCGGACTGGTGGAGGCCCGCTTCATCAAGCCGGTCTATGACGGCGAGACGGCCGATGTCGATGCGACCGAGCACAATGGCCTGCTCACGATCGAGGTGTTCAGCCGCACCGAGCTCTGCGCCACCGGGACGGCCTCGCTGCCGGCGGCCGCGCCGGCGGTGGCTTTGAACGACTATCTCGCGGTCCCCGCGGTCGCCGAGCGAAAGCCGGTCAGCCCCGCGACGTTCGAGACCGGCAAATGGCTTGGCACAGAGCCGCGCCGATGGATCGGGCAGGCCGCCGCGGACTATCTCGCCGAGATCAGGGAAACCGATCCGGTCTTCGCGCGCGAGGGGCTCGGCCATCCCGGCCTGATCCAGCGCGTGATGAACCGCGTGCTCGTCGACAACACCATTTTGGGCCCGTGGATCCACGTCGGCAGCCGCATGCAGCTGCTGTCGCCCGCGCGCACCGGCGACGAGATCGTTGCGCGGGCCAAGGTGACCGCGAACTACGAGAAGAAAGGCCACCGCTTCGTCGAGCTCGACGCGCTGGTCGTCGCCAATGGCAAGACACCGCTGGCGCATTGTCAGCACACGGCGATCTACCAGCCGCGCGAGCAGGCGGCGGCGTAGGGAAGGGGCACTGCGCGTCCTAACATTTGGTGTCATGCCCCGCGAAGGCGGGGCATCCAGTACGCCGCGGCTTCTCGATTCAATCAGGTCTGTTACGGAGTACTGGATCGCCCGCCTTCGCGGGCGATGACAGTGATGGTTGTAGAGGCAGCGTCCGATCCTCGGCGTGGTTGGCCGGGTCAAGCCCGGCCATGACGATGGAGAGAGCGCAGTCTTACGCCGCCTTGCCCTTCGCGTCCTGGATCGCCCGCCACACGCGCTCCGGCGTCAGCGGCATGTCGATGTGCTTGATGCCGTGGTCGGAGAGCGCGTCGAGCACGGCGTTCACCACGGTCGACAGGCTGCCGGCGCAGCCGGCTTCGCCGCAACCCTTGCTGCCGAGCGGATTGGTCGTGGCCGGCACCGGGTGGTCGCCGACCGTCATGTTCGGCACGTCCTCGGCGCGCGGCAGCGCGTAGTCCATCAGCGAGCCCGTGATCGGCTGACCGCTCTCGTCGTAGCGGACGTGCTCCATCAGCGCCTGTCCAATGCCCTGGACGACGCCGCCATGAAGCTGGCCTGCGACCAGCAGCGGGTTGATCACCGTGCCGAAATCGTTGACCGCGCTGTAGCGCACGATCTGCACCACGCCGGTGTCAGGGTCGATCTCGACCTCGGCGACGTGGCAGCCGTTCGGGAAGGCAGAGGGCACCGGCTCGCTGGTGTGGTCGACGTCGAGCGAGTCAGGCACGCCCTCCGGCACCTTGCCGTCGTGCAGGCGCTTGGCCAGCTCCATGATGTCGATGCTGCGGTCGGTGCCGGCGATGGTGAAGCTGCCGCCTTCGAACTCGATGTCGGCTTCGGAGGCCTCCAGCATGTGTGCGGCGGCGCGCTTGCCCTTTTCGATCACGAGCTTGGAGGCCTCGACGATCGCCATGCCGCTCGCCGTGATCGAGCGCGATCCGCCGGTGCCGTTGCCGGTGTGAACGATGTCGCTGTCGCCCTGCACCAGCTTGACGTTCTCGAAGGGGACGCCGAGCTGGGCGCACAGCACCTGTGCGAACGGGGTGGCATGGCCCTGACCGTAATCGAGCGTGCCGGTGATGAGCTGCACGCTGCCGTCAGGATCGAACACGATCTTGCCGAGCTCGGGGCTCGGCGGCGCGGTGACCTCGAGGTAGGAGCCGACGGCGATGCCGCGCAGCTTGCCGGCCTTCTTGCTGTCCTTCTTGCGCTTGGCGAAATTCTCGTGATCGGAGATTTCGAGCGCCTTGTTGAAGACGGCCTGGAAGTCGCCGCTGTCGTAGGTGACTCCGGAGGAGGCCGGGAACGGCATCTGGTTCGGCTTGATGAAGTTGCGCTTGCGCAGGGTCAGCCGGTTGATGCCCATCTCGTCGGCGGCGCGGTCGATCAGCCGCTCCATGTAGTAGTTCGCCTCGGGCCGGCCGGCGCCGCGATAGGCGCCCATCAGCGTGGTGTTGGTCAGCACCGTCTTGATGTCGATGCCCATCAGCGGCGTGCGGTAGACGCTGGAAAAGTTCTTGCCGGTATTGAGCGAGAGCGGGCCCGGCGCAACGCCGGTGATGTAGGCGCCGAGATTGCCGTAACCGGAGAGCTTGGCCGCGAGGAAATGCCCCTCGGCGTCGAGCGCGAGCTCGGCATGAATCTTCTGCGCACGGCCGTGGCTGTCGGAGAGGAAGCTGGTCGAACGCTCGTCCAGCCACTTCACCGGCCGTTCCAGCGCCTTGGCCGCGTACAGGATGCACATGTATTCGGGATAGTTGATGTTCTTCATTCCGAAGGAGCCGCCGACATTGGCGGTGAGAATGCGTACCTTCTCGTTCGGCACCTTCAGGTTCTTGGCGAGATTGGCGCGGTTGCCGGCGACACCCTGCGTCGGAACCTGGAGCGTGTAGCGCTCGGCCTTCTTGTCGTAGGAGGCAAGGCCGACGCGCGGCTCCATCGAGACCACGGCGACGCGGGTGTTCTCGATGTCGATCCTGGTGACGTGGGCGGCGCTGGCAAAGGCCGCGTTCACCTTCTCCATGTCGCCATAATGGTAGTCGAGCGCGACGTTGTTCGGGATGTGGTCGTAGAGCTGCGGCGCGCCGGGCTGCGCGGCCTCCTCCGGGTCCGTCACCGCCGGCAGCGGCTCGATGTCGAGCTCGACCGCCTCGGCCGCATCGCGCGCCTGGGCCAGCGTCTCCGCCACGACGAAAGCGACGGGATCGCCGACGAAGCGGACCTTGTCGGTCGCCAGCGGCTGGCGGTTGGTCTGGAGCAGGGGCGAGCCGTCACGGCTCTTCAGCGGCAGGCCGCAGGTGAAGGGGCCGTAGCCGGCCGCATCGAGATCCTTGCCGGTCCAGACCCCCAGCACGCCCGGCATCGCCTTGGCGGCATCAAGGCCGATGCCGCGGATGTTTCCATGGGCATGGGTCGAGCGGACCACCACGGCATAGGCCTGGCCGGGCAGGTTGAAATCGTCGGTGTAGCGGCCCTTGCCGCGCACCAGGGTGTCGTCCTCCTTGCGGCGGACGGGCTGCCCGACGCCATATTTTTGCAGTGCAATAGCGTTTTCGAGCGTGGACGATTTGGTGTGTTCTTGCATGGATTTGACCTGAAAAGCCGGCAATTGCGCGTTTTGGGGGACGCCTGGGGGACCGGACCCCTCAAAAATAGCCCACGGTCCCGTTCACGACAACGCACGAATGGGCATGGTCCCATGTGATGCGTTGTTGCGCAGGCCTGCCGCGCTGCTAATGTTTCAGGCGAAAAAGCAATTCCAGCTCGGCCCCAGCGGGCCGCGGAAAGACAATTTGTATGAATGACCACACGCGGCTCCGTGACGGCCATGGGCCGCACGGTGAGCTCGAGGGGTCGATGGCGGCGGTGGCATTGGCCACTGAGCCGGCCGTCGCCGCGCAAGCGCCGGGAACCGGGGTCTACGCGGCGCTGGACCTCGGAACCAACAATTGCCGGCTCCTGATCGCCTGTCCTACCAGCGATGGCTTTCGCGTGGTCGATTCCTTCTCCCGGATCATCCGGCTCGGCGAGGGGGTCTCGGCGACGGGGTCCATCAGCGAGGCCGCGATCGAGCGCGCCATCGCGGCGCTCAGCATCTGCCGCGACAAGATCAACTTGCGGAAAGCGCGGCGGCTGCGGCTGATCGCGACCGAGGCCTGCCGCGCGGCCTCGAACGCGGAGGGCTTTCGCAGCCGCGTCGCGGCCGAGACCGGCATCGAGCTCGAGGTGATCGATCGCGAGACCGAGGCTTCGCTCGCCGTGCTCGGCTGCTCGCCGCTGGTCGATCCCAGGGGCAGGGGCGCGATCCTGTTCGACATCGGCGGCGGCTCGACCGAGCTGGTGCGGATCGAGCGCGATCCCACAAATCCAGAGCCGCGCATAAAAGCCTGGATGTCGATCCCGTTCGGCGTGGTCACGCTCGCCGAGCAGTTCGGCGGCCGCGACGTGACGCCGGAGATCTACGCCGCGATGGAGCAGGAGGTGGCGAACCACGTCGCGCCGTTCGCGGAACAGAACGGCGGCGATCTCACTGAGATGCACCTGCTCGGTACCTCGGGCACCGTGACGACGCTCGCCGGCATCCATCTCAATCTCGCGCGCTACGACCGCCGCCGCATCGACAGCATCTGGATGAACGATTCCGACATCACCGCGACCATCAACAAGCTGCTCGGCATGAGCTACGAGGAGCGCGCGAACAACAGCTGCATCAGCGTCGAGCGCGCCGATCTCGTGCTTGCGGGCTGCGCCATCCTCGATGCGATCCGCCGCGCCTTTCCGCTGCCGCGCCTGCGCGTCGCCGACCGGGGCCTGCGCGAAGGCATGCTGGTCGAGATGATGCGCGAGGACGGCGCGCTCAGGAGCTGGTGAGATGGCCAAGGACACCACCGGCCGCTTGCACGTCCAGGTCAAGACCGGCGGCAAGCGCAAATTGTCATCGAAGCTGTGGCTGGAGCGGCAGCTCAACGATCCCTATGTGGCGAAAGCCAAGGCTGCGGGCTATCGCTCGCGCGCCGCATTCAAGCTGCTCGAGATCGACGACAAGTTTCGGCTGCTGAAGCACGGCATGGCCGTGGTCGATCTCGGCGCGGCGCCGGGCGGCTGGAGCCAGATCGCGGCCAAGCGCGTCGGCTCGGTGGACGGCAAGGGCAAGGTCGTTGCGATCGACCTGCTGGAGATGCCCGAGATTGCCGGCGTCGAGTTCGCGCAGCTCGATTTCATGGACAACGACGCGCCGGCAAAGCTCACCGCGATGCTGGGGGGCGGCGCGGATGTTGTGATGTCCGACATGGCCGCCAACACCACCGGTCACCGCAAGACCGACCAGCTCCGCATCGTCGGCCTGATCGAGACCGCCGCGGCGTTTGCCTGCGACGTGCTCAAGCCTGGCGGGACCTTCCTGGCGAAAACGTTCCAGAGCGGCGCCGACGCCGAGCTGCTTGCCCAGCTCAAGCGCGATTTCGCCACGGTGCGCCACGTCAAGCCCGCGGCCAGCCGGCAGGATTCCTCCGAGCGCTACGTGCTGGCGACCGGGTTTCGCGGCGGGTAACAAGACCTCCGCCGTCGTCCCGGCGAAGGCCGGGACCCATATCCACCAAATTGCATTTGGCGAAGATTGCCAATTGCCGTCTCGCACCAAACGAGCGTCTCGGCGTATGGGTCCCGGCCTACGCCGGGACGACACTGAATGTGTCGAGCCCGCTCGCGAAATTACCCCAGCCGCTGGTCGCGCACGTCCTGCGTATCTTCTGTCGCCGCCTTGACGGCCGCCTTCTCCGCGCCCTTGCCGGCTCCCTTGCGGCTCGCGATCTCAGTCGCCTTGCGGCCTGAGATCTCGTGGCCGGCATCAGTGGGCATCTGCCAGAAGAACCAGCTCGAGGCCGCCGAGGTCAGCGCGACGACGACGAAGGCGGGCGCGAACACGGTGGCGTCGAGCTCGCTGACATGGCGCAGCCACATCGTCGTCTCCACCGAAGCTGCGCCGACGGCGACGCCCGCCGAGACCGCGAGCTGCTGGTTGACGCTGACGAGCGTGGTGGCGCGGCTCATCTGCGCGGTCTCCACCTCGGCATAGGCCACCGTGTTGATCGCGGTGAACTCCAGCGAGCGGAAGAAGCCGCCGACCACCAGGATCACCATGATGATCAGCAGCGGCGTCGTCACCGTGAACAGCGCGCAGACGCCGAGGAAGAACGCGCTGACGATCGCGTTCACCGTCATCAGATTGCGGAAGCCGAAGGTGCGGATGATCCGCGCCGCCAGCGTCTTCATGCCCATGGCGCCGAGCGAGGAGGCAAACGTGACGAGGCCCGAATGGAACGGCGTCAGTCCGAAGCCGATCTGCATCAGGAGCGGCAGCAGGAACGGCAGTGCACCGATGCCGAGCCGGAACAGGAAGCCGCCGAAGACGGCCGCGCGCAGCGTCGGCAGGGTCAGCAGCGAGAAGTCCAGCACCGGCGATCCCGTCCGCCGGGCGTGGAGCACATACAGCGTCATCGAGATCGATCCGCCGACGACCAGGGCGGCGACCGTGCTCCATGGCAGCAAATTGAGGCCGGCCACCGACAGGCCGAAGGCGATGCCGGCAAGCCCGAGCCCGGCGAGCACCATGCCGTAGAGATCGAACGGCTCGCGTTCCTCGCTCTTGATGGGATCGATGAAGCGCAAGGCCATGAAGATGCCGAGCAGCCCGATCGGAATATTGATCAGGAAGATCCAGTGCCATGACGCGTAGGTGGTGATGAAGCCGCCGAGCGGCGGCCCGATCACGGGACCTATGAGGGCAGGGACCGTCACCCAGGCCATCGCATTGACCAGCGCGCTCTTGTCGACCGAGCGCAGCAGCACGAGGCGCCCGACCGGCGTCATCATTGCCCCGCCCATGCCCTGGAGGATGCGGGCGAACACGAAGTCGGTGACCGAGGTCGAGAGCGCGCAGCCAACCGAGCCGACCATGAACACGCCGACGGCAATCGCGAACACCATGCGCGCGCCGAACCGGTCGGCGGTCCAGCCGCTCGCCGGGATGAACACCGCGAGCGACAGCAGGTAGGACGTAATGGCGAGCTTCAGCGTCAGCGGGCTGGTGCCGATGTCGGCCGCGATCGCCGGCAGCGAGGTGGCGATCACCGTCGAGTCCATGTTCTCCATGAAGAGAGCGGTGGCCACGATCAGCGGAATGACGCGTTGCTTGTCGACCATGACGGATCGGTAATGAAAATCGGAAGGAAGGGTGGAGTTGCGGCTTAACACCGCCGCCGGGCCGCGACCATTGCGGATCGACGCATAGCACCTAAATCCCCGGTAATAGCGGTGTGCCCCTCTCTCGTCGTTCCGGGGCGCGCCACTTGGCGCGAGCCCGGAATCCATCGGGCCCCAGAGACTGCTGCGGGATGGATTCCGGGCTCGCGACGTCGTCGCGCCCCGGAATGACGAGGAGGCCGCCCCCCGGCTATCCACGCTGAATTTACCCAAAAAGCCTGTGCATGGCTGGCCGGCGGTTCGATTTGCTTTGATTCGTCACGCGGCCGTGCTATCGACCCGCGTCAACCCCACCGATGGGCTCCGATTCTCCGGCGATGCCGCAAGGTACGCCGAGGGCGGCGCTCATCCATAGCTATTTGCGGCAGGGCCGCAGGAAGGAGTTGGCAGATGGCCACGGTGCAAGTTCAAGGCATCCGCGAAGCCCTTACGTTCGACGACGTGCTGTTGAAGCCAGGCCTCTCGGACGTCATGCCTGGCGAGGTCGACATTCGCTCCCGCGTCACCCGCGCCATCCCGCTCAACATCCCGATCATGGCCTCCGCCATGGACACCGTCACCGAGGCCCGCATGGCGATCGCCATGGCGCAGGCCGGCGGCCTCGGCGTCATCCATCGCAATTTCGATCCCGAAGGGCAGGCCGCCCAGGTCCGTCAGGTCAAGCGCTACGAGTCGGGCATGGTGGTGAACCCGCTCACCATCAGCCCCGAGGCCACGCTCGACGATGCGCTCAAGCTCATGAGCGATCACGGCATCTCCGGCATTCCCGTCGTCACCGGCGCAGGCAAGTCCACGCCGGGCAAGCTGGTCGGCATCCTCACCAACCGCGACGTGCGGTTCGCCACCGACCGCCGGCAAAAAGTCTCCGAGCTGATGACGCATGAAGGTCTCGTCACCGTGCGCGAGAACGTCAGCCAGGACGAGGCGCGGCGGATGCTGCACCAGCATCGCATCGAGAAATTGCTCGTCGTCGACGAGCAATATCGCTGCGTCGGCCTCGTCACCGTGAAGGACATGGAAAAGGCGGTCGCCCATCCGCTCGCCTGCAAGGACGCGCAGGGCCGCCTTCGCGTCGCCGCCGCCACCACCGTCGGCGACACCGGCTTCGAGCGCACCGAGCGGCTGATCGATGCCGGCGTTGACCTCGTTGTCGTCGACACCGCGCACGGCCATTCGCGCCACGTGCTGCACGCGGTGAACCGCATCAAGCGTCTCTCCAACTCGGTGCAGGTCGTCGCCGGCAACGTCGCGACCTCCGAAGGCGCGCAGGCGCTGATCGATGCGGGCGCGGACTGCATCAAGGTCGGCATCGGCCCGGGCTCGATCTGCACCACCCGCATCGTCGCCGGCGTCGGCGTTCCCCAGCTCACCGCGATCATGGATGCGGTCGAGGCCGCGAAGAAGTCGGACATCCCCGTCATCGCCGACGGCGGCATCAAGTTCTCCGGCGATCTTGCCAAGGCGCTCGCCGCCGGCGCCGACATCGCGATGGTCGGCTCGCTGCTCGCGGGTACCGACGAGACGCCCGGCGAAGTCTTCCTGTGGCAGGGCCGTTCCTACAAGGCCTATCGCGGCATGGGGTCGGTCGGCGCGATGGCGCGGGGATCTGCCGATCGCTACTTCCAGCAGGACATCAAGGACACGCTCAAGCTCGTGCCGGAAGGCATCGAGGGCCAGGTGCCCTACAAGGGCCCGGTCGGCAACGTCATGCATCAGCTCGCCGGGGGCTTGCGCGCCGCGATGGGCTATGTCGGCGCAAAGGACATGAAGGAGCTGCACCAGAAGGCGCAGTTCGTCCGCATCACCGGCGCGGGCCTGCGCGAAAGCCACGTCCACGACGTCACCATCACGCGCGAGGCGCCGAACTATCCGGGCGGGGGTTAGACGCTTCGGCTGCGCGTTGGTTTCGGTGCGCTCGCCTCAATGACGGTGTCATGCCCCGCGTAGGCGGGGCATCCAGTACGCCGCTGCTTCTCGGTTCAATCACAGCCGCCTCGGAGTACTGGATCGCCCGCCCCAGTGCGCAAGTGCGCACAAGGCGGGCGATGACAGGGCGTATTGGGTTTGCGTCATTCCCACGCACCTCCTAAATGACTGCAACAAGCAATCAGGAGGAAGCCACCATGTCCCAAGCCAAGCGCATCGTTCTCGCCGCGCGTCCCGTCGGCGAACCCAAGCCGTCTGATTTCCGCATCGAGGAATTCGCGATCCCGACGCCCGGCGCGGGCGAAGTCCTGCTGCGCACGATCTGGCTGTCGCTCGATCCCTATATGCGCGGGCGCATGAGCGAGGGGCCGTCCTACGCCGCGCCGGTGCCGATCGGCGGCGTGATGGAGGGCGAGGCGGTCAGCGAGGTCGCGGCGTCCAACAATCCTGATTTCGCGGTAGGCGACATCGTGCGCATCCGCTCGGGCTGGCAGACGCATGCGATCTCCAGCGGCAAGGGCCTGATCAAGGTCGATCCCAAGCTCGGCCCGATCTCGACCTCGATCGGCGTGCTCGGCATGCCCGGCATGACCGCCTATACGGGCCTGCTCGACATCGGCAAGCCGCAGGAAGGCGAGACCGTCGTCGTCGCCGGTGCCTCCGGCGCGGTCGGCTCGGCCGTCGGCCAGATCGCCAAGATCAAGGGCGCGCGCGCTGTCGGCATCGCCGGAGGCAAGGACAAGTGCGACTACGTGGTGAAGGAGCTCGGCTTTGACGAATGTCTCGATCATCGCGAAACCGATTTTCCGGCCAAGCTGAAGTTCGCCTGCCCGAAGGGCATCGACGTCTATTTCGAGAATGTCGGCGGCGCCGTGTTCGAAGCGGTCTTCCCGCTGCTCAATCCGTTCGCGCGCGTGCCGGTCTGCGGCCTGATCGCGCACTATAACGACACCGAGGCCAAGCCGCCGAAATGGGCCGCCAGCATGATGCGCGCGACCCTGACCAAGCGGCTGACCTTCCGCGGCTTCATCGTCTCCGACTTCGCCGCGCGCCATGGCGACTTCCTGCGCGACATGTCCGGCTGGGTCCGCGACGGCAAGATGAAATACAAGGAGTTCGTCACCGAGGGCCTGGAGAGCGCCCCCGGCGCCTTCATGGGGCTCCTGAAGGGGGCCAATTTCGGCAAGCAGCTGGTGCGGGTGGGGCCAGATAAGGCCTAGTTGCAAGGCCTGGTTGCACCGCCCTCCAGGCGGCGGATGGTTAACAAAGAGTCACCAAACGGCCACACCTGCCGGCAAAAGCCGCAGGTGTGACCGCCGGTTCATTGACCGGCGAGCGAAGGCATTGAATCATCGCGCATATTTTGGGTGTTGCGATGTTAGAGATCAGTGTTTTCTGCGTAATCCTTCTCGCCGCCGGCTATTGGACGACGATGTTCGTCATGGGCCGCCGCGACGACGTCATCCATGGCAAGTTCGTTCACGCCGAGGAGGTGGGCGATGTCACCCGGCCCGCGATGCCGGCACCGCCACCATTCCCGAAGCGTCCGCTCAAGGCTGCGCAGCCCGCCGGTGTTCAGTCCGTCAAGGTCCAGCCCGGGATGGCCGAGGCGAAGCCGGTGAACAGCGCGGCGCTGGAATCCTTGCTGGCTGCGATCCAGCAGGACCTCAAGAGCGTGGCGTAAGCCGCAATCCTCAAACGCTGCCGCGCTCGACCAGGAACAGCTCGACGGCGAGCCGCTGTTCGGCAAGCTGCGTGCCGGACAGGCGCGCCAGCAGCAGTTCGGCCGCGATACGCCCCACGGCCGCCGCATCGAACGAGATGGTGGTGAGGCCGGGCGTGATCTGATCGGCGACGTCGTTGTCGCCGAAGCCGAGCACGGCGAGATCGCGCGGCACCGACAGGCCGCGGGCGCGTGCCTCGATCAGCGCGCCGGTTGCGAGCAGATCGTTGGCGCAGAACACGGCATCGACGCGGCCGCCGCGGTCGAGCAGGGTGGTGAAGGCGGCGCGGCCGTCGACGAGGCCCGTAATCTCACCGACCCCGATCTCGTGGACGATCTCGAGGCCGAGCTGTGCGGCCGCCGCGCGAAAGCCGTCGCGGCGCAGCGCGCCACGGCCGCTGCTGCGGCCGATGAAGGCGACGCGGCGATGTCCGGCCGCGGCCAGCCTGCGCGCCGCCATCGCACCGGCATCCGCGTTGGGCAGGCCGACCAGCATGTCGATGGGATCGCGCGGAAACGCCCAGGTCTCGATCACGGGAATGCCGAGCTCCAGGAGCGCTGTGCGATTCTCCTCGAGCTCGATCACGCCGGTGAACATCACCGCGGCGGGGCGGAGGCCGCGCAGCGACTGGATCATCGCGACCTCCTTGGCATAGGAGTAGGAGGTCTGGCCGACCAGCACCTCGAAGCCTTCCGGCTCCAGCGTCGCGGCGAAGCTGCGCACGGCGAGCCCGAACTGCTGGCTGAGGATGTTGGAGACGAAGGCCACGACCACGTTCGAGCGGCCCGAGCGCAACGCGCGCGCATGCGGGTTGGAGGCGTATCCGGTCGCCTCGATCACTTCGAGGATGCGCTCGCGGGTCTCGCGGTTGACCTTCTGGGGATGGCGCAGCACCCGCGACACCGTGATCGGCGCCACGCCCGCGCGCTCCGCCACCTCCGCGATGCGCGGCGGCCGTCCGGTCGCACTGGCGCGGCCGGG
This sequence comes from Bradyrhizobium sp. cf659, assembly GCF_900113725.1. Taxonomy (NCBI): domain Bacteria; kingdom Pseudomonadati; phylum Pseudomonadota; class Alphaproteobacteria; order Hyphomicrobiales; family Nitrobacteraceae; genus Bradyrhizobium; species Bradyrhizobium sp. cf659. The sequence continues at coordinate 1,141,877 of NZ_FOQJ01000001.1, read as the reverse complement.
CGGCGCCGGAATGCGCACCACGTCGTCATAGCCTGGCTTTGCCGGATCGGTCATCGAATCCCGAGGGTAATCGAAGTCGGCATTGTCTCCAAAGCTCAGCGCGCCGGCATCTCGTCGCGCGACAGCGCGCGGCCGACCTGGACAAGGCAGTCGCCGCTCTGGCTGTCGGTGTGCAGGCGTTGCGAGATCACGATGCCGTCGGCGGGGAAGCGCAGCACCTCCTCCGGCAGCTCCGGCCGCTCGAAATCATGATACCAGCCGGCGACGTCGCCGGCCGCAACGCGCGCGCCGACCATGACCGCGGGCTCGAACCAGCCGCGCCGCGTCGCGAACACTGCCTGCGCATGGCTTTGCAGCGCCAGCAGCTCGGTGGCCCGCTCGACCGGCGCGTGCGGCCCCAGCACCGGGGCCTGGACGATGCCGAGCGCGAGCAGCAGCCGGTCGACCGCGCGCGCGGTGAGCGCCATCGTCTGCGGCGTGACGGTGCCGCCGCCGCCGAACTCCCCTGACAGCCCGACAGCACCGGCGCGTGCGGCCGCCGCCATCGAGGTCGGCGCGGTGGCGCCGTTCTCGGCGACGAAGGCGAAGGGCATTCCCAACCCTTCCATCAGGCGCAGAGCCTGGCCGAACATCTCGGGCGGCCCTTGCCGCTCGATCAGCGCGCAAGGCACATGCGCCATCGACGTGCCGCCGGAGTGGATGTCGAAGACGATGTCATGGCGCGGAAACAGCTCGTGCTCGAGGAAGTGCGCGAGGCGGAAGGTCGGCGTGCCCGCGGCATCACCCGGGAAGGCGCGGTTGAGATTGCCCTCGTCGAGCGGCGAGCGGCGGCGCGCCGCCATCACGGCGGGAAGATTGGCGAAGGGCAGGATGGTGATCTCGCCCTTGATGGCGTTTGCATCGAGCCGGCGATAGAGCCGCGTCAGCGTGATCTCGCCCTCATATTCGTCGCCGTGATTGCCGGCCATCAAGAGGAGTTTCGGCCCGGTGCCGTTCTTGATCCGGAAGATCGGGATCTTGAGCTGGAAGTAGGGCGATCGATCGATCGAGAAGGGAATGCCGAGATGGCCGGACCATTTCTGGTCCGTCTCGAAATCGATCTCGTGGAAAAGTCCGGTATGCATGGCTTGCCTCGGGGCCGCGTCGTCGCCGACGCCGGCCGAAAATTAAAGGAAGGGCGGCGCTTCGCGGTTCACCTCTCCCCAGCGGGGAGAGGTCGGATTGCGCCTGGCGATGCGAAGCATCGTCCAGTGCAATCCGGGTGAGGGGCTGCGGCACTCAATGAGACTGTAACCCCTCACCCGGATCGCATCTTCGATGCGCTCCGACCTCTCCCTACGGGAGAGGTGACTCGAGTCCTGGACGCGCATCGATTCAACCAAGACGGATCTCGCTCTAGAGCAAGGCGACCGCGGTCATCTCGACGCGCAGGTCGGGATCGGCGAGACGGGCTTCGACGCAGGCGCGCGCCGGCGGATTGGCCGGATCAATCCAGGAATCATAGACCGAGTTCATGGTGTCGAAGTCGGTGATATGCGGCAGGAAGACGTTGACCGCGATCAGCTTGGAGCGGTCGGAGCCGGCCTCCTTGAGCAGCGCGTCGATCTTGGCGAGCACCTGCTGGGTCTGCGACACGATGCCGGCCTTGCGGTCGTCCGCGACCTGGCCGGCGATGTGCACCATGCCGCCGGCGGCGACGGCCTGGCTCATGCGCGAGCCGACGACGTAACGTTTGATCATGTTGGATTCTCCTCGTGAAGGTTAAGGCTCCCGCGACGGGCGCGGGAGCATGTCGGCTCACAGCGTCGGCAGCGACTGCTCTTCCTTGAACCATTTCAGCTGCAACGCGCCGAGCTTGCCGTTGAGCTTGTTGGTGAAGATGTCGGTGTTGATCCAGTTGAGCAGGTTCTGCTCGCCCTGGCGTACGCCGACATGAGCCGGCGACTGGCGGATCAGGAATTTCAGCTCGACCTCCTTGGTCGGGTTCTGGTCCTGCACCTTCAGCGCGATGGCGCTGTTCTCGGCGAAGGAGTCGGCCTGGCCCGCGAGATAGGCGGCGATCGCGGCCGGCGTGTCCTCGAAGCGCACCAGCTTCACCTTGGGCGCGTTGTCGGTGAGCCAGACGTCGAGCGTCGTGCCCTTGGCGACCGCAACGCTGCGGCCCTCGAGATTGTCGGGCTTCTTGCCGGTGGCGGCGGGCAGCGACTTGGCGCCGTAGACGCCGAGATTCACCACGGCATAGGGCTGCGAGAACATCACCTGCTGGGCGCGCTCGGGCGTGGCGCCGAGGCCCGCGATCAGCATGTCGATCTTGTCCGACAGCAGGCTCGGGATGCGCGCTGCGCCCGTCACCGGCACGAGCTCGAGCTTCACGCCCATGTCGGCGGCGATCAGGCGGGCGAGATCGGCGTCGAGACCCGCGATCTCGCCCTTGTCGTCCTTGAAGCCCCAGGGCGCGGCGTCGGTCAGGATGCCGACGCGCAGCTTGCCGGAGCCGAGCACGTCCTGGAGCTTGTCGGCGTGCGCGAGGTCGGGGGCGGCGAGCACGGCGAGGGCGGTCGCTGCGATCGCAAAGAGGGATTTCAGTTGTCTCATGACTCTCTCCTGGTGGCGGGTGGCTGGGTGATCATTTCACTGAGGCGATGAAGCTGGCGAGCTCGGGGGTTTCAGGATTGGCGAACAGCTTTGCAGGCGGGCCCTGTTCCCAGACGCGGCCCTGGTGCATGAAGACGATGCGGTTGGCGATGTTGCGGGCAAAGCCCATCTCGTGCGTGACCAGGATCATGGTCATGCCCTGCTTCGCCATCGCCTCCATCACCTTCAAAACTTCCCCGACGAGTTCGGGGTCGAGCGCGGAGGTCACTTCGTCGAACAGCATGAGGTGAGGCGCCATCGCGAGGCAGCGCGCGATCGCAACGCGCTGCTGCTGACCACCGGAAAGCTGCTCGGGCCAGGCGTCGATCTTGTCGGCGAGGCCGACGCGGGTGAGGACGTCCTGGGCCAGCGTCCGTGCGCGGGCCTTGTCGATGCGGCCGGTAAGGAGCGGGGCGAGCGTGATGTTGCGCTCGACCTTCAGGTGCGGAAACAGGTTGAAGGCCTGGAACACGATGCCGACGCGCTGACGGAATTTCTTCAGGTCGGGCATCCTGGCGTGAACCTGCTGCCCCTCGACCCGGATCTCGCCGGAATCGACGCTCTCCAGCGCATTGATGCAGCGGAGCAGCGTCGACTTGCCGGAGCCCGAGCGGCCGATGATCGTGACGATCTCGCCTTCCTCGACGTCGAGCGAGACGCCCTTGAGCACCTCGACCTTGCCGAATGTCTTGTGCACGTCGCGGATTTCAACGAGAGCCATCGAGGCGGGCCTCCAAGGAGCGGGACCAGAGCGTGAGCGGCAGGCACAGCGCGAAATAGATCGCGGCGACGAGCGCGTAGGTGAGCAGCGGCTGGAACGTCGCTGCGCTCACCACTTGGCCGGCGCGGGCCAGCTCGACGAAGCCGAGGATCGAGGCGAGCGAGGTGCCCTTGATGAGCTGCACCAGGAAGCCGACGGTCGGCGGCAGCGACAGCCGCAGCGCCTGCGGCGCGATGATGTGGCGGAATTGCTGCCAGGCGGAGAGACCGAGGCAGGCGCCGGCCTCCCATTGCGCCTGCTTCACCGCTTCCAGCCCGCCGCGCCAGATCTCGCCGAGGAAGGCGGCGGTGTAGAGCGTGTAGGCGACGGTCACGGCAACGAGCGCCGGCACCTGGATTCCCAAGAACACCGGCATGCCGAAATAGAAGAAGAACAACAGTCCGAGCAGCGGCACGCTCTGGATCACCTGGATGCACGCCGCCATCGTCCAGCGCAGCCCGGCGAAGCGGCTGATGCGGCCCATGGCGAGCCCGAGCGCCAGCGGCGCGCCGAAGGCGAGCGCGAGCACGACGAGTGCGACGGTCCAGCGCAGCGCCGCGAACAGCGAGACGAAATCGATGAGGGAGAAGGATCGCATCGCTGTCCCCTCAGCGCCGTCGCGGCCAGCGGAAGGCCGCCAGACCGATGATGGCGAACAGCGCCTTGAACGACATCGCCATCGCGAAATAGACCACGCAGATCACCGCATAGACCTCGAAGCTGCGATAGGTGCGGCTCTCGATGAAACCCGCGACGTGGAAGAGCTCATCGGCGGCGACCTGCGAGGCGAGCGAGGTGCCGAGCAGCAAAAGGACGAACTGGCTGGTCACGGCCGGATAGGCGTTGCGCAGCGCCGGCGGCAGCAGGATGTGACGGAACACCGGCCAGCCGGACAGCCCGAGGCACTGGCCGGCCTCGATCTGGTTCTTCGGCACGGAGTCGAGACCGGCGCGGATGATCTCGACCGAATAGGCGCCGAAATACAGCGACAGCGCGACGGCGGCGGCCTCGAAGGCCGGCAGCTTCAGGCCGAAGGTCGGCAGCACGAAGAAGACGATGAAGATCTGGATCAGCGACGGCGTGTTGCGGAACAGCTCGATGTAACCGCGCACCAGCCAGCGCAGCGGCGTGATGCGGCCGTTCAGCGCGACCGCGCCGGCAACGCCGATCAGGAGCCCGGCCAGCGCCGCGATCACCGTCAGCTCGAGCGTGACGATGGCCCCGTCGATGAGCTGGTTCTGGTAGCGCCAGAGCGGCAGGAAGTTCATCGCCTGCGCTCTCAGCCGAACTGGGTGGGGAGGGCGCGCGTGACCACACCATCGGCGTCGAGCCCGAGGATCACGCGCCAGCGGTCGAGGCAGGTGCAGGGATGCGAGATGCCGAAGGCGATGACGTCGCCGACGGCAAGCGCGCTGTCGGGAGCAACGGACAGGAACGCGTGCTGGTCGTTGAGGCGCGTTACCGCCAGCGCAGCGGCGAGCCCCGGCTGCTCGATGCCGTCGCGGAACACGCGCAACGGAACGGGCAGTCCCTGATCGAAGGAGGCGTCGCGCATGCCGAAGCCGGCGATCGCGAGCCCGGCTTCGGGGCGCGACAAAACTTCAGCCCAAAGTGTCAGCGCGGGGCGAAAGCCTTCCACGGCGGAGTGGCGCGTGCCGTCGATGCGGAGACCGCCGCGCCGGTCCACTTCCGCGAAGGCGAGGGCGTAGATGCCGTGATCGGCAAAGAACAGCGCGCCCGAGCGCAGGATCACGCCGGCGTTGCCGTCGGCCTGCGCGCTAGGTGCAAGCGCGCGCGCGACGATGTCGAAATAGGCCGAGCCGCCGGCACTCATGATCAGCGGCCGCTGCGGGGCAGCGCCGCGCACCAGCGCAAACGTCTCGATGGTGCGCTCCATCAGCACAGCGATTGCGCGCATCGTCTCGTCGGCATCGGGCGTTGCGGCGGCGCCCTCGTAGGTCGCAACGCCGCCGAGCACGAGCCGGTCGGCGGCGAGCACGGCTGCGATCGTCGCCTCGATCGCGGCGCGATCGCGTGCGCCGGCGCGGCCTGCGCCGAGCTCGATCAGCACGGACAATTCGCGGCGTCCCGCGATCCGCGCGGCCTCGGCGAGGGCAGCGACAGCGGCGGGCGAATCCGCGAAGGCGTGAAATTCGACGTCGGGATAGGCGCCGAGCAGCGCGCCGAGCCGCCGGCCGGCCGCGAGCCCACCGATCTCGTTGGCCAGCAGCAGGCGCCGCTCGCCGCTCGCGAGCAGCACCGCAGCCTGCTGGATGTTGGCGACCGTGGTGCCCCAGGCGCCGGCTGCGCGCAGCGAGCGGGCGAGCTCCGGCGACATCGGGGTCTTGGCGTGGGGCGCGACGCTGACGCCGGCACTCGCGCACCATTTGAGGAAGAGGTCGCGGTTGGCCGCGAAGGCGGCCTCGTCGAGGGTGAGGGCGGGCAGGGCAAGATCGCCGCGCGAAGGTGACCAGCGCTGGCTGCCGACGTCCTCGGCGGCCAGGCCATCGACCAGGGGAATGCCCCGGGTAGTCGTCGAAAGGCGTTGGCCATCCCACCGGGACAAGAACTGCATCGTCGCTCCCTCGGCGGCCCTCGACCGCTGGAATGAACGATATGTCCGAATGACAACGTTGTCATTAGTCAAAATTGGCCAATATGGGGACAAGTTCGAGGCAATGAGGTATTTAGATAGGGATTTGTGCTCGCGAATTGAGCTAGTGCTCGCCGCCCATCTGGAGGAGGACTTCCTCGATATCGATGTCGAGCTGGCCTGCCGCCCTGAGGTGGCGGACCTCGAGACTGTCGCCCTGGAAGCGGTACTCGACGAGGCCGGTCTCCTTGATCGCGATCCGGTCCTGACGTGAATCGTTGATCTTGAAGCCGACCGACGGCGCCCAGACGTGGCGTGTATGACCGAACGTGAAGTCGCGGCGCTGGTGCACGTGGCCGCTGGCGATCAGGCGCAGATCGACGCGCGCAAACATCTCGATCAGCCGCGCCCGCGCCGGCTGTGGCACGTAGCGGATCGCGGTCTCCGGCGTCTCCGGATCGTCGGGCAGGTTGAGGAACACCGGCTTGTGCAGGAACAGCGCGACCAGCCTGCCGTTCACGCGCGCGATCTCCCGGGTGAGCCAGTCGAACTGCTCGGCCTCGAACGCGAGGCCCGAATTCATCACCAGTGAGTTGAGGCCGATGAAGCACCACCCCGCGGCCTCGAACGACCAATGGTCGTCGCCGATGATGTCGCGAAATTGCCGGCGGTGCGTTTCGCTGACCGGCGGCTTCGGCGCCGGCCCGATCGCGGTCGGATTGTCGCCGATGTCGTGATTGCCGGGCAGGTAGCGGCAGGTCACGGGCAGGGCGTCGTGGAGGCCTTTGGCGAATACGACATCATCGCGGCTGGTCGGCCCGTCGAACGAGACGTCGCCGGTGTTGACGACGAGATCGGGCCTGTCAGCGTCGATGTGCTCGCAGACGCGGTGGAAGTTGGCGACTAGGCCGGGAAAGCGCCGGCCGAGATGGGTGTCGGAAATCTGCGTCAGGCGAAATTCGGACATGCGATGATCGTAACCGCATTCGCACGTTGGAACGATGACGGCGCGCGCGTGCATCGCCATGAAACAAAGTTTAAAGCACGCGGTAGCGGATCGTGTAGGCGTCCTGCGGTGCGACGCTGCCCGCCAGCGGCGAGGCGATGCGGTCGGCGAGATGCCAGGGGCCGAACTGCTCGGAGCGATGCGGCTCGGCCGGAAGGCGGAGGCGGAATTCGAACGTGCCCTTGCCGGGCAGGCTCACGACCAGCACGCGGTCGGCGGTGCGGTGGTTGAGCGCCACCGCGCCGCGCAGCAGCGCGCGGCCGTCGGTGAGGTCGCGCACGCCGTCGACCAGCGCCAGCGTCTGGTTGCGGTCGGTATGCAGCTCGATCTGGGTGTCGGTTACAGCCGTCAGCGTCTCTCTGGGCATGCGGATCTCGAACTCGACCGCGGGCTTGGACGGGTTGAGGCCGAGATAGGCGAGCGCAGCGTGGCGCATGTCGTAGGCGGCAAAGCCGAACAGGACGATGGCGGCGAGCGTGGCGAGGCCATGCCTGACGACGTCGCGCCAGGTCCGGTAGCTCATGCGGAAATACACCGTCATCGCCAGCGCAACCGCGAGCGCCATCGCGATACCCGCCAGCGCCGACATCAGGATGCCGAGCCGGTCATCAGCGGATTCGGTCAAAAGGCTGGACAGGGTGTTCATGGCGCTCGCTCGCCTTGGGCCCGAACGGGCCGAAATCGCTTTAACAATCGCTGGTTGGTCGCAAGAGCGGGAACGCCGGTTCAACTCGCTGATTGTCAGCGCCAGAAGTCGCGGCTAATGACGGTCCGCGGCGTTCCGCCTTACGGGAAAGTTCCGATGTCTGCCCAAATGGTCCTGCTGCCTGTCTTCGTGCAGGTCGGTCTCACCTTCGCGCTCCTGATCGGCATGGCGCTGGCGCGCCGCCGCTCGCTGGTCTCGGGCGAGACCAAGATCCGCGACATTGCGCTGGGCGAGCCGAACTGGGCCAAGAGCGTCACGCAAATCGCCAATTGCTACCGCAACCAGTTCGAGCTGCCGGTGCTGTTCTACGCCCTGATCGCGCTGGCGCTCCCCTTGCGCCATGCCGATCTCTTCATCGTGCTGATGTCCTGGGTGTTCGTGGTAATGCGCTTTGCCCATGCCGGCGTGTTCGTCTCCTCGAACGATCTCGGCCGCCGCTCCACGATCTGGCTCGCCGGCGTGCTGGTGCTGCTCGCGATGTGGATCTACTTCGCGCTGAGAATGCTGTTGCTGATCTAGGCGCGCGCATGATCCGGACCCGGAGGGCCGCGTGAGCGCAAAGTGGATACCGGTTTTCCGACAAGATCATGCGCAAAAACAAGAATCCTGACCTGAAAGATTTGAAATGACTCCCGCTGCCCGGCTGTCCGCAGCCATCGAACTGATCGACACCATCGAGAAGGACCGCGTGCCCGCGGCCAAGGCGCTGAAGGAGTGGGGCACCGCGCACCGCTTCGCCGGCTCCGGTGACCGCGCCGCGATTGCCGGCCTCGTCTGGGACGTGCTGCGCCGCTACGCCTCGAGCGCCTTCCTGATGGACGCCGACACCGCGCGGGCGCGGCTGATCGGCATGCTCCGCCTCGAGCGCAACATGGATGTGGCCACCATGGGCGCCTTGTTCGACGGCAGCCGGTTTGCGCCGGCGCCGCTGACGGAGGCCGAGCAGGCCGCGCTCGCCTCGCGCTCCCTCGAGGACGCACCGGCTGCGATTGCCGGCGACTACCCCGAATGGCTCGATCCGCATCTTGCAAAAGTGTTCGGCGAGGACCGCGCCGCGGAAGCGGCCGCGATGGCGAGCCGGGCGCCGCTGGACCTGCGCGTCAACACGCTAAAATCCAACCGCGACAAGGTGCTGCGGGCGCTTGCTCATCTTCATGCGAAACCGACGCCCTGGTCCGCAACGGGCCTCCGCATCGAGCTTTCCGCCGATGCGCGCAACCCCGGCATCCAGGCCGAGGAGGATTTCATCAAGGGCGCCGTTGAAGTGCAGGATGAGGGATCGCAGCTTGCAGCCCAATTGACCGCGGCAAAACCCGGCGAGCAGGTGATCGATCTCTGCGCCGGCGCCGGCGGCAAGACGCTGGCGCTCGCAGCCATGATGCAGGGCAAGGGCCGGCTGATCGCGACCGACCGCGACAAGCGGCAGCTTGCGCCCATTCACGAACGCCTGTCGCGCGCCGGCGTCCACAATGCCGATGTCCGCACGCCCAAGGGCGAGGCGGATCCGCTGGCCGACATCAGTGCCACGGCCGACCTCGTCGTGATCGACGCCCCCTGCACGGGAACCGGCACCTGGCGCCGCAACCCCGACGCCAAATGGCGGATGCGGCCGGGCGCGCTGGAGATCCGCCTGCGCGACCAGGCCGAGGTGCTGGAGCGCGCCGTACCGCTGGTTAAGGCCGGCGGCCGCATCGCCTACATCACCTGCTCGGTGCTGGCGGAAGAGAACGGCGAGCAGGTGAGGGCGTTCATCGGCCGTCATCCGGAGTTTGCGGTGGTGCCGCCGGAGCAGACCGCGAGCGTGCTCTGGGACAAGGCGGAGGCCTTCGCGGAAGCAGCCCAGCAATCGCCCGAGGGCTGGCTGATGACGCCGCGCCGGACGGGGACGGACGGCTTCTTCGTCTCGGTGCTGAAGAAGGGCGGTTGATCAGCCGCCGCCGTCGTCATTCCGGGGCGCCCATTGGGCGAGCCCGGAATCCATCGCGCGGCGTTCTCTGCGGTTCCATGGATTCCGGGCTCTCGCTTCGCGAGCCCCGGAATGACCAAGGGCAAAACAAAAAGCCCCGCAGACCGAATCCCGGTCGCGGGGCTTTCTAATTCTAGCGTTCTGCCGGTACGTCCGCGGTCAGAAGCGCTGGTGCGCGGGCGTTAGCCGACGCGGAGATTGTCAGCCGACGACTTGCCGCTGCGACGGTCGGCGACGATGTCGAACGAGACCTTCTGACCCTCGTTGAGGGAGGAGAGGCCAGCGCGCTCGACGGCGCTGATGTGCACGAACACGTCCTTCTGGCCGTCGTCCGGCTGGATGAAACCATAACCCTTTTGGGTGTTGAACCACTTCACGGTGCCCATAGCCATGGGAATTTCCTTTAGTTAGTTAGAGAGGATACGCACGCGGACCGGAACGCAGCGTTGCGCCCATAGCCCTGATGAGTCGATGTTTTGGAGAAATCATCTGAAGCGTGCGCGCCTGTCTTAGACGAGGCGAAGCGGCCCAGTCGTTCGGCCAAGTATCGATGATCACAATATAGCGAGAATTTTGGGCCACTTCAAGGCACCACCCGCCACCCGGTACCTCGTCCGGATTTTCTATTTTGCGGTGCAAATTAACCGCTGCGGCGCATCTCAATCGACGATAAACAGCGTCGCCCCGGTGGCCGTCGAGGACCGGTGCGCGGCGTCGCCGAAGTCGGAAACCTGGTAGCTCATCCCCGCCGTGAGCTTGAACTTGCGGCCGTCGCGCAGCTCCGAATCGAGCTCGCCCTTGACCACGAAGATGACGTGGCCGCGGTCGCACCAATGGTCGGCGAGATAGCCCGGCGAATACTCGACCATCCGCACCCTGAGATCGCCGATGTTGAGCGTGCGCCACAGCGCCTGGCCGGTCTCCCCGGCATGCGTGGTCGGCTCGACCTTGCTCCAGTCGGTGACGGTGAAGGGGGAGGTGGGGAGTTTCATTGGGGGATCCTGTCTCAGAGCCGGCAATGCCGGTGTTAGCGCAGGCCGTTGCCGCAGTCTCCGTCATTGCGAGCGCAGCGAAGCAATCCAGAAATGCATCCGCGGAGGCCGTCTGGATTGCTTCGCTGCGCTCGCAACGACGAGCTTGGGGCACGCTCGCGCCTCACTCTAGGTGCCATCGCCCGCGAAGGCGGGCGATCCAGTATTCCAGAGGCCGCGCCGTGATACGGAGAAGCCGCGGCGTACTGGATTCCCCGCCTTCGCGGGGAATGACAGCGGTGGGTGGGGCGGCACCGTTCAATACGGCGGGACGTCACCCCACCAGATGGTTCGCCGACCCCTGCACGATCAGCCCCGCATCATTCACCCGCAGATACTCGCAGATCTTCTTCCCCCGTTCGTTCGCGTAGAACACCACCACGCTGTCCGGGCTCACGAACACGTCGATCAGCGAGAAATGCAGCTCCGGCACCAGCCCGAGCGCCTTGCCCCAATAGGCCCGCAGCGCGTCCTTGCCGCGCAACGTTCCGCTGGCGTCGAACCCCAGTGCGGGGATGCGGTCCGAGGTCATCACGGCCGCCTCGTCATAGAGCGTGAGCACGCGCTCGAGATCGCGCCTATTCCAGGCCTCGACCCAGGCGCGGCCGAGCGCGGCAAGCTGTGATGGCTGATGATGCTGTGGCATGGCGTTCTCCCTGATCGGCCCCTGGTTGAGGAGTGAGGCAAATTAGGTCAATAATACTTACCTATATCCGTTTGTCCATGCCCAAAGAAGAATGTGGGCGCGCAAACCTGCGCGGTTGCGGGTCGTCGCGCCGTCGCGTATCTGCTTGCCATGACAGCAGCACAGCACGACCGCTCCGCGTCGACGCCCTCCGTGGCCTCGGCGCATGACAAGATTCTCATCGTCGACTTCGGCAGCCAGGTGACGCAGCTCATTGCGCGCCGCGTGCGCGAGGACGGCGTCTATTGCGAGATCGTCCCGTTCAACAAGGCCGAACAGGCTTTTCTGGAGATGAAGCCGAAGGCGGTGATCCTCTCCGGCGGGCCTGAATCGGTGCACGAGGCCGGCTCGCCTCGCGCCCCGCAAGCGATCTTCGATTCCGGCGTTCCCGTGATGGGCATCTGCTACGGCCAGATGACCATGGCGGCGCAGCTCGGCGGTGAGGTCGAGGGCGGCCATCACCGCGAATTCGGCCGCGCCGACGTCGAGGTGAAGGCGCAGAGCAAGCTGTTCGAGGACGTCTGGTCATCAGGCGGCAAGAACCAGGTCTGGATGAGCCACGGCGACCGCATCACCAAGATGCCGCCGGGCTTCTCGGTGGCTGGCACCTCGCCGAATGCGCCCTTCGCGATCATCCAGGACGAGAAGCGCAAATACTACGGCCTGATGTTCCACCCCGAAGTGGTGCACACGCCCGACGGCGCCAAGCTGATCCGCAACTTCGTGCGCAAGATCGCCGGCCTCACCGGCGACTGGACCATGCGCGCCTTCCGCGAGGAGGAGATCGCCAAGATCCGCGCCCAGGTCGGCAAGGGCAAGGTGATCTGCGGCCTCTCCGGCGGCGTCGATTCGGCCGTGGCCGCCGTGCTGATCCACGAAGCCATCGGCGACCAGCTCACCTGTGTCTTCGTCGATCACGGCCTGCTGCGCCTCGACGAAGCCAAGACCGTGGTCGACCTGTTCCGCCACCACTACAACATCCCGCTCGTGCACGTGGATGCGTCGAAGCAATTCCTCGGCGAGCTCGAAGGCGTCACCGATCCCGAAACCAAGCGCAAGACCATCGGCCGCCTCTTCATCGAGGTGTTCGAGGCTGAGGCGAAGAAGATCGGCGGCGCCGATTTCCTCGCGCAAGGCACGCTCTACCCCGACGTGATCGAGAGCGTCTCCTTCACCGGCGGCCCCTCGGTGACGATCAAGTCGCACCACAATGTCGGCGGTCTGCCCGAGCGCATGAACATGAAGCTCGTCGAGCCCCTGCGCGAGTTGTTCAAGGACGAGGTGCGCAAGCTCGGCCGTGAGCTTGGCCTGCCCGAAATCTTCGTCGGCCGCCACCCGTTCCCGGGCCCGGGCCTCGCCATCCGCTGCCCCGGCGACATCACCAGGGACAAGCTCGACATCCTGCGCAAGGCCGACGCCGTCTACATCGACCAGATCCGCAAGCACGGCCTCTACGACGACATCTGGCAGGCCTTCGCGGTGCTGCTCCCCGTCAAGACCGTCGGCGTCATGGGCGACGGCCGCACCTATGACTTCGTGGTCGGCCTGCGCGCCGTCACCTCCACCGACGGCATGACCGCGGACTTCTACCAGTTCGACATGAAGTTCCTGGGCGAGACCGCCACGCGCATCATCAACGAGGTGAAGGGCGTGAACCGGGTGGTGTACGACGTGACCAGCAAGCCGCCGGGGACGATTGAGTGGGAGTAGGGAGCGAGAGATGACCTATTGCCCGCCTTCCGGGAAGCTTGCCACCTTCTCCGAAGTAGCTTGCGGGTCGCGCAGTGAAATTGCTGCATGATTGTGGTCTGTGACACAAACGTTTTCGTCCGCGAAACGCACCTGCTGCGCAAGAAGGGAGGTCCGCAGCTCATCAAGTTGCTACATGCAACTAAGGGAAAGTTATTTGTCCCGGGCGCCTTGAAAACCGAATACGTCGAGCAAACGCGGATTGCTGCGGGCGAGGAGCGCAGCAAAGCGAGCGCCGCAATCGGGAATTTCCGGACGCTGGTAGGTAGTGCCGATGGCTATCCCCTTTTGGGCGACGACGCCGTTGACCAACGCACACTTCAACGGCTGCTTGCGCTTGAGACGTTGGTGCTTTCCTCGCCAATGACCAACGATGTACTAGTGGCAGCGGGAGAACGCTCGCTGCAGAAGAAGCGCCCCACGTCCAAATCGGATCACGGATACAAAGACTGCCTGATTTGGGAAAGCGTGCTGAGATTGCCAGCGGGGTCAAGGGTATACTTGATTTCCCGCGATGGCCGGGCGTTCTTCGATGGTGATCAGCTTGCGCAAGAGCTCGTCGACGAGGCTAGTGCTCGTGGACTTACCATTTCAGGTTACAAGGAGCTCAATCAGGCGCTGCAAGAGATGCAGGCTGACACGCCGGCATTGGACCTAGCGGCCGTAGAGGCAATTGAGCTTGTCGAAGGCGGCGTCGAGTCCGACTTGACGGGCGAAACGTCCCTCTCAATGTCTGCGGCCGCCTCTGTTTCTGGATTGACGCCTTTGCCGATGTCCCAGGAAGCCACCGAGCCTCTGACTGGAGGTGTAGAGCGGGCGCATCAAGAGCTGTCTACCCTACTCGCCTCTGCGCAGAAGGAGTTTGAGGGGCTGGACGAGAAGATTCTTGGTTACATTGCGTATCTCGGTACTCCAACAAAAACGGAGCTGTTCAACCTCTTGTCTCAATCGAGCGTGCCCATTGAGGTCGCGAGAAATGTGGCTGAGCGGCTGGCGATCGCGGGAATCATTCGCGACACCGGAAATCACTATTTGCCCAGTGATGTGAGTGCTGCTGACCTTGCAGCTGAAACGGTAGAAACTGAAATAATCAAACTGCTCAAGGAGGCGCCGTAGCATGATTAGCCACGAAACGCGTCTCAAAGCTCTAGCTCGCCTAGCTAGATCACAAACGGAAGGAGCGAAGTTAACCCTTCGGGAAGAGGTAGCTCAAGCCTCGAAAATACTAATCTCGGAGCGCAACTACGGGCCGCTGAGGTCATCGCTTGATGTGCTAGAGGCAATTGGCCATCGGCTTAGTGCTGAGACCGTCGATGTCTTGGGTACATTTGTGCGTACGGTTGAGCATCGAGATTTGCAGTATCCCGCTGAAGAGCTGGCGGTGTTTGGATCTGGGATTTCCAAATATCAAAACAGCCAAACTCTAGTTGTAAGGGCAATAGAGGTCCTCATAACGCTCCGGTATTTGGAGACGCGCTCCGTTCTTCAAATCTTTCTGGGACTTACAAGGCATGCGTCGGAACAAGTCCAACGCAAGGCTCTTGAAGCGCTTAGCGCCTTGGCGGACTACAACATTGAGGTCTTTTATGGTCGTCAAGGTGTTCGCGGAATCGGCGCAAGGCCCCAGCAGGTAGTTATTGATGAGCTTGCGCAGCTAAGCGATGTTGAGCTGGCGTCCTTTTCGATGGCTGCGTTGGCTCTTTCACGAAGCTTGCTCTCGCCGACAATGGAGGCCAACTCTTGGTCCTTCGAAACCGTCACGCTCTCACGTGGTGCTACGCCTGCTGTGAGCGAGGTGCCGGAGATTCGGCGAAGGGCCATACAATTGCTGGAGCGGCTGTATGGATTAGTGGACTCGATCTCGGAAAGGCTGGCTGTCATTGATGCTCTGCATGATGCAACTAGAAGGCACGACACAGATAGTTTGGACAGCGACGCCAGTAAAATGATTGTGCGGGATACCTCCGAGGTGCTTACCTTCTACGAGCGGCTGATTGGGGGCGCGGACTTGCAAATTGTTCAGCGAATTGAATCGCATAGCTACTGGACCTATTTCCACGCGGGCGATGAAAAGATTAGAGAGAAGGCACTCTGCGTAGAGAGAGAAATTGCGCAGAATCACGAATACCAAATTTATCGGGTGCTTATTGGATTCGAAGGGGTGTTCGGCGACTGGTCCGAGTTGGTAAAATCGGAAAGGGACTTCAGTGCCATAGAACAAATGCGCAAGCAGGCGGCATCGCAATACGCTGCTACAATTACTTCGGCTAACTATGACGATTGGCGAAGTCGTATTATTGCTTTCGCTAAGACCGAATCGAATGATCTCGCAACGTTTCCAATCTTCTACCATTTCTTGGAAGAGTTTGCGAAGCAGGAGCCGGAGCTAGCGCTAAGGCTTGTACAAGAAGATTTGGATGCAGTTGAGCGGTTTCTTATTCCACTCCTGCGTGGGCTGTGGGTGGGGCCAAGGCACGACGCGACGCGAGATATGATCGAGATGTGGATTGATCGCGCAGCGGAAACTGGCGGTCGGCACCTCTTTGTCTCAACAAAGCTGTTTCTTTCAAACGAGGAGTTCGATCTCGACCTTTTGAAACGTCTTCTCGGTGCGGCCGAGCGAACGAAGGAGGTTGCTGTCGTTCGTCAGGTGGTCTCTGTCGCGATTACCAATTTCCGCGAGGGTGGAATGGGTATCGTTGACCAATTGTTCTTGCCCGCGATCGCTGTTCTCACGCGCGAGGATGATGCCGGTTGGATTTTCGACGCGTGGTTTAGACGCGAGCTGAGAGACCTCCTCGCTGCTCTCGACGAACGAAGTGCGGATGCGGTCTTGAGAAATCTCCTAAGTCTACCACGAGTAGACTACCATGCCGAAGAGGTGCTTTGCGCTATCGCTCGAGTTCATCCAACTCAGGTGATCTCGTATTTTGGCGACCGCATCGATATTTCGCTGGAAAGGAGGAGTGAATCTCGCAGGGAGTTCGAGGCTGTTCCATTCGACTTTCATAAGCTGCAGGAGCCGCTTTCGACTATCCCGCGTGAAGCAATTCGGCTGATGCGCGAAAGCTTCGAGAAGGATAGGGCGCTCTTTCAGTTCCTGGGCGGGCGTCTACTGAAGAACATCTTTCCTAAGTTTTCTTCGGAATTTGAGGCTGGTTTGCTCGAATTGGTGAGCGATGGCGGTGATGACAATTATTCATTCGTTCTCGGCGTTCTTAGAAATTACGAGGGGCAGCCAATTATCCATCGCATCTGCCGGGAGATCGTGCGCGAGATTTCGGTTGAAAGCCCTTTGAGATCTGAGGTGGTGGTCGTGCTGGAGGCGACTGGGGTCGTCTCTGGTAGGTTTGGCTTTGCAGATTCCTACGAGCGCAAGCGGGTGGAGATGCTGGAATGGCTTTCCGACCCCGATGATCGAGTGCGAGACTTTGCGGAGGGTTACATCTCTCGACTGGAGCGTATGCGTGACTCGGAGAAAGAGCGAGCAGAAGAAGAAATTGCCTTGGACAAGTTTCGCTACGGTGAGCCGCCCACTTAGGTGTTCGAACCCTGTAATGAACGATTGCGTGTAGGAGGCCGTGCATCACGCGATCTCATAGTTTGTCACCGCATCGCCCTCCGGAGCCTGTGTTAATGTCCGCCGCCACTCCCCCCAACCAACATCTGCATCGACGACCGAAACCGACCCCGAGACCCTCGGCTGGATGCGCGGCTTCCCACCGTCCCCCGACCGCACCATCACCTTCCAAAACGGCTCCTTCCGCAGCTTCCCCGAGCTGCGCTGGGCCTGGAGCAATATCCGGATTACGGTGACAGTGCACTCAATGTGGGGGATATTCGCTTTCTGCGAATAGCACGTGGGTCGGTGGGGCGCGAGCCATAGAGAGGCACGCAATGCCAGCGCCGATACCGGTGCAGGCGGGACCTTCAGGATGATCTCGGAAGCGACCTTCCAATCGTCCTCTGAGCAACGTCGGTTGCTCCCGACGCCAAGGCGCCGGGAGCAGGTTCCTCACTTCGCGAGCGCTGCCTTCTCGATCACCTCAGCGACTTGCTTCGCATGGACCACGAGCGAGGCATGGCTGCCGGCGACTTCCGTCGTCTGGGCCTTGATCCTGGCCGCGAACGATTTCTGGGCCTCGGGCGCGATGACTTTGTCCTTCGTGCTGATGACGTAGAACGTCGGCTTGTCGTACCAGGCCGCAATGTCGACCGGGGCCTCGAACGCAACGTGGTTCAACGGAAGCTGCGAGTTGGCGAGGTGCTCGGCGATCTCCGGAGGAAGGTCGGCCGCGACGGCCGACGGAAACACCTTGGGGTCGATGTACAGATTGCCCTTCGCGTCCGGATGGATCGCATTGCCCCCTTCGGTCGGCGGGCCGGCTTTGGCGAGCGACGCCAGGGATTCACCGATGTCGGGCGCGAAGGCGGAGACATAGACCAGCGCCGAGACCTTGGGATCGTTGCCGGCTTGCGTGATCACCACGCCGCCCCATGAATGGCCGACGAGAACGGTCTTGCCGTCCTGCTTCGCGAGCGCCTGCTTGGTGGCATCGACGTCGGCGGCGAGCGAGGTGAGCGGATTTTCCACGAGCGTGACGCGGTAGCCTTTCTTCGTGAGAATATCGGCAACGGGCTGCCAGCTCGTCTGGTCCACGAACGCGCCGTGCACGAGCACGATGTTGTGGGCTGCGCCCTTGGGCAGTTCGGCGGAATAAGCGGAGCCGACCAATGTCGTTCCGGCCAGGAGCACGGTGGCGGCTGAGAGGAGGATATTTCGCATTGAATGTTCCTGTTGGAATGTCGGACGAAATGAGGTCCGGGGGGAATGGACAGGCGTTTCCAGGTCGCGGTTCTTCCATCCGCCGTTGGCGAAATGGCTGCCGCACGTGATGTCGGCCCGCTGCGGGATGACCTAGTCCGTGGATTTTTCGGACGATAGGGATCAATCGTCCGGATGTTGTGTCCGATCGTCCATCGGATTAGCTTGGGCGGCATGGATATCCTCGCCCAAGTGCTCGATCGCGTTCGTCTCGGTGGGACGTTGCTCTTCCACTTCGAGCTCGGCCACCCCTGGAATCTGGAGCTGCCGGCGCGCCCCTACGCGCTGTTTCACTACCTCAGCCGGGGCTCGGCGACCCTTGCGCTCGAACAGGGACAGGAAATCCAGATGACCGAGGGCGATTTCGTCGTCATCACACGCGGCGAGCCCCATGTGTTTTATTCGGATCGCCGGGCCAAGCCTTTGCAGATTGTGGACCTCGATCGATCGTCGGCACGTCTTGGCGTCGTTCGTCACGGCGGCCGTGCAAAGCCGCTCTCGACCATGATCTGCGGCAATTTCACCGTGTCGCGGCCCTCGTTCGGCAGCGTGCTCGAGCTACTTCCGCCCGTGCTCCTGCTGAAGCCGACGGCGGACGGTGGCTGGCTCGAAGCCATCTTGCGCCGCATGGTCAGCGAGTCCGCGCTCGAGCGTCCCGGGCAACGCGTCGCGCTTTCACGGCTGACGGAAGTGCTCTTTGTCGAGGCGCTCCGAAGCTGGATCGCGTCTCTCAGTCCCGGACAAGGTGGCTGGCTCGGGGCCATATCGGACCCGCATATCGGACCGGCGCTCAAGCTGATCCACGAAAACCCGGAGCGGCCCTGGACCCTGAGCGACCTCGGTCAGTGCGTGGGGCTCGGCCGCTCGGTATTTTCGGCGCGCTTCACCAGGCTCGTCGGTCAGTCCATGCATCGTTACGTGATCGAACGCCGGATGGCGGAAGCGGCGTTCCTGCTTGAAACCAGCGACGAGCCCATCGCACGGATTGCGAGCCGGGTCGGTTACGAGACAGCGGCGGCGTTTTCAAAACTGTTCCACCGACATCATGGCCTGTCGCCCGGCCGCTACCGGACCGCTCAACGCCTTGATGGAAGCCAAGGTCAACCGCACGGTTCGGAAGTGAAAGTCTCCGGTTGAACGTGCGTCAGTTGGTGCCCACCGTGAATGTCAGGCGTGCTGCCAACCTGCAACGCGACCACGCCTCTGCGAACCGCGCCATCCAAAGTCCGGTTCACTATCGCCCACTCTCGCAAGAAGTGGACTGAGCTGCTTCTCCGCCGCGCTTTCATCTCGCTCTCATCGCCCGTGCTCAATCGTCGCACCTTCATGTGAAGCATCTCACACGCACGCTTGCGTCAATGCTGCGATAAAGTACCTGCTGTGATTGTACGTGGTGAATTGGGTTTATTGCGAGGCCCGCCACCACATCGGCTTGAAATGAGCTGCACACGCCAGAACGACATGTTGAAATAGTCTTCAATCGGCCGCTCGGCCGAGGAGAGCTATGGAGACACTATGGCTGACAAACACGAACAGAGCATGGTTGGTACGTGGACCAAAACCACGGCGGCTGCGTGTGCGGACAAGTATCCCGCCACCCTCACATTCTCGACCGGTACCTACCGCGGCATGCGCGGTGAAGGGCAGGGCATGGTGTGGTGGGATGCGGGAATCTACCGTCTCGAGGATCCCAACACACTCGTCGTCGGGACGGCGAACGATGAACTTGTGACCTATCGCATTTCACTCGAGGCCGACCGGTTTGAGTTTACGGATTCCGAGGGCTGTGTCGTGACCTATCGGCGCGCGTAGGATTTTCGCACGCCACAGCTGACTAGAGATAACGCGGGTGTACCCGCGAACGAGCCCGATGCTCACGTCGATCACCTCGCCATTTCAACGAGGAGAATACGACATGTGCAATTGCTCAGAGCATGAGTCCAGTGGCAGCCTTGCGAAGATGACCGGGGCATCGGTCGAGCCGGCGATGAAGCCGCAGGTACCCCTGTCGCACCAGATCAGCTTCAGCGATGACGATTCCGGCGACCAGCCGGCCTCGACCGATCTGCAGCCCTTTCCGCCCTTCAAACTGTGCCGGCTCGACTTTCGCGAAGGCTGCTACCAGATCAACTTCAAGCCGACGGCCGGATTCGTGTCCTTCGAAGGCACGCTGCGCGTCGATCGCTCGGCGCCCGACGGCGGTGCGGACCATCTGATCGTCAGCGGCGATCTCTATTCGCGCCGGCCGGTGATCGGACCGATCCCGCCGCTGCCCCCTGTGGGTCACAAGGACGGAGATGAAGCCGCGGCGGACTCGGGACTGACGAGCGTGGCAGGTTCGCTCAGCGCGGTCGATGAGCCGGTCATTCCGCGTCCGTTTCTCAGGCCGAGGATCCCCATCTTCTCCCGCGCGCGCTATCATTCCTATCTCAGGGTGACCAGTGTGTCCGCGCCGGCCGTGGTCCCGATCCCCAGGAAATGCGAGCTCACGATCGTCGCCGAGCAGTTCAATTACACGCGGCCGCCAGTCGGCCAGTTCAAGGGCACGTTCCCGGCGACGCCGTCGCGCACCGTGACGCTGAAGCTTGCGAAAGTGCCGGCGCCGTTCCCGTTCTCCCTGACAGGCGGGCCGTTCTACGAGGGCCGGCTGTTCGAGGGCGGCGTGGACAAGGGCAGCGTCACGCTCGCCTGGGTGTCGAAGTTCTTCCGCCGCGCGACCCTGGAAATCGATACGCTGGTCGGAGCCGTGCGGCCCGCGCCGGTGCCCGACGGCTCGGGCGGCACGGAGTTCTTCGACACGATCTTCGCCAGGACCGGCTGGCAGTTGACGGTCGTGCAGGACCAGCTCAACGTCCCGGTGCCGTCAGGCGTGGTGGCGACCAATTGCTGGAGCTCCGCGGATCTGCACGCGCTGATGACCAATGTGCGGAATCCGGCGACGAATCTCGACACCGAATGGCGCGTGCACATGATCGTCGTGCCCGCGAAGCTCGGGTGCTCGCGCGGCATCATGTACGACCAGATCGGCGTTCCCCGCGAAGGCTGCGCCAGTTTCTCCGATGACGGCTATCCCACCTCGGACTCGTCGAACTTCGGTCTGGCCGCGAACAGGAAGCAGCGCGACGTGCCGCGTGCGTTCCTGCGCAGCGCGACCCACGAGCTGACGCACACCCTGAACCAGATCCATCAGGAGCAGGAAACCGCGGCCGACAACTCGATCATGACCACGACACCGAGCGTGGCGGACGTGCTCGGCGGTCCCGCGACCGGCGAGCCCGGCGTGTTCCCGGATCAGATCAGGCTCGCGCACAACACCAACGTCCGTCATCACCTGAACCACATGCCGGATCCGGTCATTCGTCCGGGCGGATGGCCGTTCGCAAGCTGGTTCCCGACCGGCGCGCCGCAGGCCGCCGACCGGCACGACTTCGAACCTTCCGAGCTGGCGCTGACGGTGACGGCCACAACCGACCGCGTGGCGCTCGGCCAGCCGCTGGATCTGTCGTGGACGATGACGAATACGAGCGGCGTGTCGCTGCGCGCGCCGAACGACGTCGGCATCGAGGCCTTGTTCGCATCGATCACCGTCACCGATGCCGAGGGGCGCGAGCGTCCGGTCAGGCCCTTCGTCATCCTGTGCGAGCACGCGAAATTGAGCGAGCTCGAACCCGGCAAGAGCGTCACGGCCTCGGCGAAGGTGTTCTGGAGCACGGCGGGCTTCGCCTTCGAGCGGCCGGGCCGCTACCGCGTCGACGTCGCCGTGTCGTGGTCGGCGCAGGGCGTGATGGTGGGCGTGCAGTCGGGGATCGACGTGTTCGTCGACTATCCGTCCAGCGCCACCGACAACCATTCGGCCAATCTCGTGCTGCATCCCGAGGTCGGCAAATGGGTGGCGCTCGGCGGCGATGCCTATCACCTCGGTGAGGCGTGCCGGCGATTGCAGGCTCTCACTCAGACCGCGGCGCCGGCAGGCGAGCAGGCCATTGCCGGCGACGGTGCGGCCGCGCCGCGCGTGCTCGACGGCTTCGCGGACCTGCTGCCGGACCGCGCCAAGCTCGCCAGATTGCGTCCCGAATTGACCGCCGACACAAGCGGCCGCGCGGGACGTGGACCGACGCGAGCAGCCCCAGGCCGCAAACGCGCGGCGAAGGCGAAGAAGCGCACCGGGCGAAAGGGGTAAGTCAAAGCCGGATCGATGGGTATCGTTCGCGCGACCCATCTCATCTTACGCGAGTCACCCGCGCCACGCCGGCGCGGGTGACTCACAATGCCGTTCAGAACCGGGCGTCGATATCGACAACGTCGATCAGCTTGTGATTGACGAATTCCTTGAGGCCAAGTCCCAACAGTTCGCGCCCGTAGCCGGAGCGGCGGATGCCGCCGAACGGCAGGTCCGCCTCGACCTTGGTCGGATGGTTGACGAACACCATGCCGGTCGAGATCTTCCTGGCGACCTCCGCGCCATGCTTGGTGTCGGAGGTGAACACCGAGCCGCCGAGGCCGAACGGGGAATCGTTGGCGATGCGCACGGCATCGTTCTCGTCCTTTGCGCGAAACAGCATCGAGACGGGGCCGAAGAATTCCCAGTAGCGCGCCGGATTGTCGTCGCCGACCTCGGTCAGGATCGTCGGCTGAACGAAGGCGCCCTGGTTGGGAACGGGCGGGCCGACCTGCTCGGCCTTGGCGCCATGGGCGACGGCCTGGCGGATCTTCTCCTTGATCTCATCGGCCGCCGCCTGCGAGGAGAGCGGGGCGAGCGTCGTTTCGGGGGCGAAGGGGTCGCCCGCCCTGAGGCCGGCCACGCCCTCGCGGTAGCGCGCGAGGAACTCGTCATAGACCGCGTCGACGATGATCATGCGCTTGGACGAGACGCAGACCTGACCGCCGTTCCAGTGACGGCCGAACACCGCCCATTTGATCGTCTTGGCCATGTCGGCGTCGGCCAGCACGATGAACGCATCGGCGCCGCCGAGCTCCATGGTCGACTTCTTCAGCGCCTTGCCCGCCTGTGCGGCGACGACAGCGCCGGCATCTTCCGAGCCCGTCAGCGCCACGCCATGGACGCGCGGATCGTTGATGATCGTCTCGACCTGCGAGCGTGTCGCGTAGAGATTGATGAAGGCGCCTTCGGGCAGTCCCGCGTCACGCATCAGCCGTTCGAACGCCGCCGCGCTCTGCGGCACGTTGGAGGCGTGCTTCAGCAGCATGGTGTTGCCGGCCGAAAGCTGCGGGGCGATGATGCGGGCGATCTGGTAGTAGGGGAAGTTCCAGGGTTCGATGGCGAGCAGCACGCCGAGCGGCTCGCAGACGATGACGGCTTCGCCCTCGGCGGGATCGGCGACAGGCAGCTTTTCCGGACGGAGCAGGCGCTCGGCATTTTCGACGTAATATTCGAAGATCTTCGCCGACAGCTCGACCTCGGCCTTCGCTTCGGCGAACAGCTTGCCCATTTCGAGCGTCAGGAGCCTGGCATAGGCGTCGGCGTCCTTGCGCAGCAGATCGGCTGCCTTTTGCAGGATCGCGCCGCGCGCCGCGTAGGACGTCTCGCGCCAGGCCAGGAAGGCCGCATGCGCTGCGTCGATCGCGCGGGCGACCTCGGCATCGCTTGCGGCGGGGAATGTCTTCAGGACTTCGCCCGTATAGGGATAGGTGGTTGCGTAGGCCATGCTTCTTCGTTCCTTCTTCGCATGGGCAGGAGAACAGGTCGTCGCTCTCGGCCGCCACTGCTGATGAAAGGATGGATCACAACCGGATGCGTCACGTTGAGGCAGGTCAAGCGCCGGCACGCCGACGGCGCGGGGACGTGGACCGGCGCGAGCAGCCCCGGGCCGCAAACGCGCGGCGAAGGCAAAGCGCCGGACAGGGCGGAAGGGGTAGGCCGTTTCGCCGGCCCCGATAGGGACAGCCCGTGTCATGGGTGACGGCTGCACTTGCGGCACCATCGTCGCGGCGCGCCGTCACCTGCCTTGCTCAATTCCCGTTCTGAATGATCCTGACGAGCGTTCCGTCGGGATCGATGACGGCACCCACGATTCCTCCCCACGCCTCTCGCTTCGGCCGGTGGGCGCGCGGCCAGCCGGTCGTCATCTCGGGCACACCGGCGGCGAGAGCGGCCGCGAAGAACGCGTTGACGTCATCCAACCGGAGGCAGCAGCTGAACCAGCTCGTCGCAGGGTCGAGATCGGCGTGCGGAAAGAACTCCAGCGTCAAATCGCCTCGCTTCAGGATCATCCACTCCTTGTCGCGCCAGATCAGTTCGAAGCCCAGCGCTGCGTAAAACCTCGCCGTTGCCGCGAAGTCTCGCGAAGGAAGGTTCGGGGTCGCGCTGTCGGTCATCGGGGTGCTCCGCGCGGTCTTATTGCCAGTCGCCTCATCAGCCCGCAAGAGAGCGGCAGGGCCCAGTTTGACGCAGATGGCGGGGAGACGAGCGAAGTTGTCCCGCTCATTGCCAAGCGCACGGCGACGGTCACCTCGGCACAAATGCTGGATGTTGACCACGTGCCGCCATGATACGAGCGAGCTCTTCATCCGCTTCCGGAGCCTGCTTGCATGTCCGTCGCCACCGCCGCCAATCAACAACCCGCATCCGCCACCGAAACCGACCCGGAATCCCTCGGCTGGATGAAGGGATTCCCGCCGGCGCCGGACCGCACCATCACCTTCCAGAACGGCTCGTTCCGCAGCTTCCCCGAGCTGCGTTGGGCCTGGAGCAATGTGCGCCAGCTGGTGCCGACCGTGAACGTCTGGCGTGGGGCAGGGCCCGCATCCGTGCTTCCGCGGGCGGATCACGACATCGGCGCCGTCGCTTCGACCACCATGGACGGCCGGCCCATGACCTTCGCAAAAATGCTGGAGGAGACCTATGCCGACGGCATTGCGGTGCTGCACCGGGGCAAGCTGATCTACGAGCGCTACTTCGGCGCCTTGAAGCCGCACAAGCCGCATATCGGGATGTCGGTGACGAAATCCTTCACCGGCGTGCTCGCGGGCATTCTGGTCAGCGAGGGCGGGATCGATCCGCAGGCGCCCGTCACGGACTACGTGCCGGAGCTGAAGGCGAGCGCGTTCGGCGATGCGCGCGTGCACGAGGTCATGGATATGACCACGGGGCTCGAATACACCGAAGTCTACACCGACAAGAACTCGCATGTGTGGGGCCTGCGGCGCGCCAACGGCATGGCGCCGATTCCGCCTGACTATGACGGCCCGACCAATATTTTCGATTTCCTCATCGCGCAGAAGAAGCAGGGCGAGCACGGCCGGGCCTTTGCCTACAAGACCGTCAACACCGACGTGCTCGCCTGGATCTGCCGGCGCGCCAGCGGCATGACGCTGTCCGATCTTTTGTCCGAGCGCATCTGGCAGCCTATGGGCGCGGAGGAGGACGCGCATTATCACGTCGACCGCATCGGCACCGAGAGCGGCGGCGGCGGCCTGTCGACGACGTTGCGCGATCTTGCCCGTTTCGGCGAGACCATGCGCAATCACGGCCGCTTCAACGGCCACCAGATCGTGCCGTCGTCGGTGGTCGAGGACATTTCGCGGGGCGGTGATCCCGAAAAGTTCAAGCCGGCCGGCTACACCACGTTGCCGGGCACGTCCTACCGCAATCAATGGTGGGTCACCCACAATGCCCACGGCGCCACCATGGCACGCGGCGTGTACGGCCAGGGCATCTACATCGATCCCAAGGCCGAGATGGTGATCGCGCGCTACGCATCGCACCCCGTCGCGGGCAACGCCGCCAACGATCCGGTGACGCTGCCGGCCTACATGGCGCTGGCGAAGGAGCTGATGGCGGGCGGGTAGGGTGTCACCTCTCCCCGCTGGGGAGAGGTGAAGCCGGCACCTCGCCAAACCGCAAGATCGGTCGAGCAAATCATGGCCGTCAGCGGCTAACTGGAGCCGCCACGGAGGAGGGACGATGAAGGCGGCGCTGCAAAACTATCATGACCGGATGCGGCGGGTGCTGGAGCATATCGACCGGCATCTCGACAGTGATCTGGACCTGGAAAGCTTAAGCGCTGTTGCGGCCTTCTCGAAGTTTCATTTCCACCGGCAGTTCACGGCGACCTTCGGGTTGTCAGTGCATCGCTATGTCCAGTTGGCCCGTATGAAGCGCGCTTCCTACCGGCTGGCCTACGCGGACGCCCAAAGCGTCACCGACATCGCGATGGACGCCGGTTACGATGCCCCGGATGCTTTCGCCCGCGCCTTTCGGCAACGGTTCGGGCAGTCGCCGTCGTCGTTCCGCAACTCTCCCGACTGGGAGCCGTGGCTTGTGGCCTTCGGGCCTCTCGACAACGCGAGGAGCAAGCTCATGAAGACTTTTACCCCTGACGACGTGACGATACGCGATGTGCCCCCGACGCGGGTGGCGATCATGGAGCATCGGGGCGACCCGGCAACGCTCGGCGACACCATCCGGCGGTTCATCGCGTGGCGCAAGGCTGCGGGCCTGCACCCCAGGACAAGTCCGACCTTCAATGTCTGGCGGTCCGAACGGCGTCCTGACTCGCCGGCCGCTTACAGCACGGATCTTTGTGTCGGGACCGACCAGCCGATCGAGGCGAATGGCGAAGAGATCAAAGCCGGCGAGATCCCCGGCGGGCGCTGCGCGGTGCTGCGGGTCGTCGGCTACACCGACAATCTGGAGCCCGCCGCGCTCTACCTCTATCGCGACTGGCTTCCGGCGAGCGCATTGGAGGAGATCACAAGAGCTGTGGGGCGGATGAGCCGCAAGGCGTAATCCGCCGTTCTCTCTTCGTCGCGCGCTCAACACGGCGGATTACGCCGCCAGGCGGCAGACGTGCGCGAACTCGGTCGGCCCGGCATCCGTCACATGTATCGTCTCACGCTGTCGAGAAATCGTTGCTTTTCGCCCGGCGCATAGCCTTGGGAGGCTCCATAATATGGTTCATTGAATTGATCGTACGGTGCGGCCCGGTAGCGGATTGGCGGCTTGGGCGGCGTGTACGTTTGGCGATAGTTGCGCCGATTGTTCCCTCTGGCCGTCGCACCGGCGTAATACGGATTGAGGACGCACATCTGACCGTTGGCTGACGCCCTGCACTGGTCCATCGTCGTGAAGCTGCATCTGTAATATGGGGTGACTCCGCGAGAGACGACGTTCAAGCAAACGGGGAAAGCCGGATCATATCTTTGAGCCCGGGCGTGCCCTGCTGTTAAGGCCAGACTCACTGTCAAAATCGTCAAAGCCCATTTGCGCATTGGAACCTCCTCCAAGTCCGCACGACACGGGGTGCACCCAGGCCGCAGTCAGTGTTGATCTAAGTCAATACTCACGGAATTGGTTCACCCACGCGCAGGAGAGGCCGCGAGAGTTCTGCACGACCTCCGCCATCACCGCGTCTCAATCCACCCTGCGTCGCGTTTGGTTTTGCGAGGAGGGCTTATGACCCAGCATAATCCATTGTATCCGCGCGGAAAAGAAGCGGTGGGTTACGCCGACCGGACTGCGGTTGCTCAGCTAACCCACCCTACAAGCCCCGCGACATCTTCTCGAACTTCTTGATCAGCCGCTCCCGCTTCAGCCTCGACAGCCGCTGGATCCAGCAGGCAGGATGGGGGGAGCGACTTGTCCGCCGTAGCTCAACCCGGATGACGACGGGAAACCATGAAGGGGAGGTTGGAATGAGCTCGCAGCGAGTGTCGGGAACCGCCGTGCAACGAACCATTGCCGTCCTGGGCTCGGCGGTTTTCTTCGTGGTCGCCCCATGTACGCTGGCGGGGCTCGTTCCATGGTCGATCACGGGTTGGCAACTCCGGCCGCCGTTCCTTGGTCTGGAGCTGACGCGCGGCATCGGCGCGATAATGATTCTCGCAGGCGTGCCTGGGCTCGTCGACGCATTTGCGCGTTTCGCGCTGCAGGGTCTCGGCACCCCTGCGCCCATCGCGCCGACCCGGAATCTCGTGGTGACCGGTCTCTACCGTTATGTGCGTAATCCAATATACGTCGCGGTCGTTGCCATCATCCTGGGTCAAGCGGTGCTGATGGGCGATTGGCGCCTCATCGTCTACGGCGCGCTGCTCTGGCTCTTCTTCCACGTCTTCGTCGTGGCGTACGAAGAACCCACGCTCGAGCGGACGTTTGGGAGTGAGTACGAGGCGTTCCGCGCCGCCGTCCCGCGCTGGATACCGCGGATGACCCCATGGCGGTCGAAATGATCGGCATTGTTCTATCGCCGTGTCTAAGGGCATGGGCGCCGTCTCATTCACCCCCGCGACATCTTCTCGAACTTCTTCACCAGCCGCTCCCGCTTCAGCCGCGACAGCCGCTGGATCCAGAACATGCCGTCGAGCTGGTCGATCTCGTGCTGGTGACACACGGCGCGCAAGGCTTCCGACTCTTCGGTCTGCGTGGTGCCGTCGATATCCCAGTAGCTGATCCGCACGCGGGCATGGCGCTGGACGTCGTCGTTGACGCCGGGCATCGAGACGCTGCCTTCGCGGTGCATGATCATCTCCGGCGAAGCCCATGTGATCTCCGGATTGACATAGGTCCGCGGACCGTCTTTGGCGTCGAGCTCGAGCACCACGACGCGCAAGGGCACGCCGATATGCGGCGCCGTGATGCCGATGCCGGGCGCTGCGCGCATCGTGTCGAGCAGGTCCGCGGCAAGCTCGCGGAGCTGGTCGTCGAATGCGGTGACGGGGCGGGCAGGCATCGCGAGCCGGCGGTCGGGGTAGCGGACGAGGGGGCGGATGGTCATGCACGCTCCTACCACTCACGGATGGTTGAAGCACCCGGTTCTTGACGACCTACCAACTGGAAGGTAGCTAGCTGGTCATGACCAACGTTTCCTCGACCGCCGACGACATTCTGGCCTGCGCACGCACGCTGATCATTGCCGGCGGCTATAACGGCTTCAGTTACGCCGACATCGCCGATGTCGTCGGAATTCGCAAGCCGAGCATCCACCACCATTTCGCCAGCAAGGTCGATCTGGTCCGCACCCTCGTATCGCGCTATCGCGAGGAGGCCGCGGCGGGACTCTCCGCAATCGAGCGCAATATCCCGGACCCGAGCGGACAGCTCAAAAACTATCTCGCCTATTGGGAGGCGTGCATCAAGGACGCGACGGCTCCCTTCTGCGTCTGTGCGCTTCTCGCCAGCGAGCTTCCGATCCTGCCGGAGGAGGTGGCGCTCGAGGTCCGCGCGCACTTCCGCGCCCTGGCGTCCTGGCTGACCTCGGTGATGGAGCGCGGCAAGCGGCAGGGCCGGCTCCAGCTCGCCGGCACAGCCCGGGTCGAGGCGGAAGGATTCATGGCGGCCGTTCATGGCGCGATGCTGTCGGCGCGCGCCTATGGCGATCCCAAGATGTTCGGTGTCATCACCCGGCCGCTGCTGGAGCGGCTGTCCGCCACGCGCTGAGATTCATCCGAAGAGCCCGACAATCACACAAGCTGCGAGCCATCTGCGTCGCGGCGGCTTCGCTTCGTTCGAAAACTACCAACTAGTAGGTAAGGAGACGATCATGAAAGACCATCATCAGCTGGATTCGGCGCTGGCCGGTCAGGAGCAATGGCTCAAGCTCTACTATTTCACGCGCGCAGCGTTCTCCGTCGCCTGGGTCGCCGCTGCGTTTGCCGTCGGCCAGTCGTCCGCGCCGATCGCCGCCGTTTTGCTCATCGCCTATCCGGCGTGGGACGCCGCGGCCAATTGGCTCGACGCGCTGCGCAGCGGTGGGCTCAGCCAGAACCGCACGCAGGCTCTGAACGTCCTGGTCAGTCTGGCGACCACGGTCGCGGTCATCCTTGCCTTGCAGGTCAGCATGAACTGGGTGCTCGGCGTGTTCGGTGCATGGGCGATCCTGTCCGGATTGCTCCAGCTGGGGACGGCGATCCGGCGCTGGAGGCGTTTTGGCGCGCAGTGGGCCATGGCGCTCAGCGGTGGCCAATCGGCGCTGGCAGGCGGCTTCTTCATCGCTCAGGCCGCGATGCCCGCGGCTCCGTCGATCACGAATGTCGCCGGCTATGCCGCGGTCGGCGCGCTTTACTTCCTGGTCTCGGCGATCTGGCTCACCGTCAGCGCGTGGCGGCGTGGCGCCAGGCGGGCGCAGCTGGGGTGACGCGATGGCGTTGGCGGGATCATGACAAGATGCCGGTGTTTTGCCCGACGAGTCAAATCGCGGCTTGGCATCGCAAGTGGCCGGCCTCGCAAGCGACCGGCCTCGTAAGTCATTGATCCCGCTGGGGCCGTCTACTGTGCATGGGGTTGTTTTCGCGATTCTTGTTGGCAGGTCGCAAAATCCTCGAGCGGGCGGGCACGCTCATGCGCAGCCCGGGCGCGCGTGTCGCAGGAACTCGAAGGCGCAAGTGCGCTCCTTGGAATGCGCTCTCCTTGAAAATTGCATGGTCGGTTGATCGATAGTTGGTTTATGACCGACAGGCGATGATCCAAAACGCGCGAAAGCTTCTCCTCGCGCCAGAACATGCGCCGAAGCATGCCTCATGTCTGATGATCTGAACTGGCTTTCCGCGCGTGAGTTGACCCGACGCTTCGCCAAGGGCGAGCTGTCGCCGGTCGATGTGCTGGACGCGACCCTGGCGCGGCTGGATACGGTCGATCCCATCCTGAACGCGGTGTGCCTGCTGGACGAGCCGCAGGGGCGGCGTCTGGCGGCGGAGTCCGCGGATCGCTGGCGTCGCGGAACGCCGCTCGGGCCGCTCGACGGCGTGCCCGTCGCGATCAAGGATACCGCGCAGGTCACGGGCTGGCCGATGCGCATCGGCTCCCACGCCACTGCGGCCGCGCCCAGCACGCAGGATACGCCCGGTGTGGCCCGGCTGCGCGAGGCAGGGGCCGTGTTCTTCTGCAAGACGACGACCCCCGAATTTGGCTGGAAGGGCATCACCCATGGCCCGTTGACCGGCATCACCCGCAATCCCTGGGATATCTCCCGCACGCCCGGCGGCTCCAGCGGCGGCTCGGCCGCATTGGTGGCGGCCGGAGTGGTCCCGCTCGCCACCGGAGGCGATGGCGGCGGCTCCATCCGCATCCCGGCGGCGTTCAGCGGCGTGTTCGGATTGAAGCCGAGCTATGGCGTGGTGCCGAATTTACCCGGCGTCATGGGAACGCTTGCGGTCTATGGCGGCCTGTCGCGCGATGTCGCCGACAGCGCGCTGTTGTTGAACGTGCTCACGCGCCCGGACCCGCGTGATTCCTTTGCCATTCCCGATCGCGGCATCGATTATCTCGATGGCCTTGACCGCGGCGTTGCGGGCCTGCGGATCGCATGGTCGCCCGATCTTGGCTTTCCGGTTGCCGACCCTGCCGTGGTGGCCGGCATGCAGCCGGCGATCGACGCGCTGGTTGTGGCAGGCGCCGACGTGCAGAATGTTGCTCTCGATCTGTCCGGCGCGCAGCATGCGCTGGAAGTGATCTGGGGGGCGTCGCATGCCGCGCTGGTGCGTGATTTCACCGGCGCGCAATTGGCGGCGCTCGATCCGGGCCTGCTGCGATTGATCATCGCGGCCCAGGATCTGTCCGCGCGCGAATTGCAAGCCGCCCATGTCGAGATGCGCGCGCTGAGCCAGCAGATGCAGGCGTTTCATCAGGACTACGACCTGCTGCTGACGCCGACGGTTCCCATCACCGCTTTCGCGGTCGGCATTGATACGCCCGACGCCGCGCGCTTCCCGCAATGGTTCGACTGGACGCCGCTGACATGGCCGTTCAACCTGACGCGCCAGCCCGCCGCCTCGGTGCCGTGCGGATTTGTCGAGGGACTGCCGATCGGCTTGCAGATCGTGGGGCCGATGTTCGCCGAGCAGAATATCCTGCGCGCGAGCCGGTGCGTCGAGCAGGCCTGCGCCACCGCTGCGCGACCGTCCCTTCGAGGACGATGATCTCCTATCGAGAGACAGGGATTGGCGAACTAGCCGTCCGGATAGGGCGTGCCATCCTTGTGCAGGAACCGTCCGTCGGAAGCCGGGCTCATCATGTCGATGTCGGAGCAGGTGATGAGGTCGTCGGGCGAGCGCGAGCCGACCTCGAGGTAGAAGGCCATCGCATCCGACCGGTTGATCATGTGATGGCCGTTACCGCTGCCTTTCGGAAAGGCGGCGCAATCGCCCGCGCGCAGCACGGTTTCACCGTCGTCCTCGATCAGTGTCAGTTCGCCTGCGAGCACGTAGACGAACTCGTCCTCATGCGAATGCCAGTGCCGCTGGCTCGACCAGCTGCCCGGCGGCAATCTCATGAGGTTGATGCCGAAATCCGACAGCCCGCCGGCATTGACGAGCCGCAGCCGGATGCGCTCAGCGCAAGGAAGGCTGAAGGGCGAGGGATAGCCGGAGCCTCTGCGCTCCGGCACCGCGGCGATGTCGATCTTGGGCATGCGGGTGCTTTCCTGAAATCTTTGGAGTTATAAGGCGCGAGCAGGCCGCACCGGAGCCGGCGCTTGCGGAACCGCGCGCCGGCGGCGCGGTCGCGATCGTCGGAAAATTAAAGTACCGTCGCCTGTCGGCCCGCGCCAACCCCATTCGTCTTTCACTCGGACAGACTGACGGGAGACAAGGAAAATGAACTCGTCCCACTATCGCTGGGTGATCGTCGCCGCGGGCGGCCTGCTTGGCTGCGTCGCGATCGGCGGCATGTTTTCGCTGCCGGTGTTCCTGCAGCCGATCGCCAAGGACACCGGCTGGTCGGTGACCGGCATCTCCAGCGCGATGACGATCGGCTTTCTGGCGATGGCCTTCACCAGCATGGCCTGGGGCACGGCGACGGACAGGTTCGGGCCGCGGCCGGTGGTGCTGACGGGATCGACGGTGCTGGCGGCGAGCCTGTTCGCCGCGAGCCATGCGACCTCGCTCATTGCGTTCCAGTTCGTGTTCGGCCTGCTGGTCGGCGCCTCCTGCGCGGCGATCTTCGCGCCGATGATGGCGACCGTCACCGGCTGGTTCGACACCCATCGCAGCCTCGCGGTCTCGCTGGTGTCGGCCGGTATGGGCATGGCGCCGATGACGATGTCGCCGCTCGCGGCCTGGCTCGTCTCCAGCCATGACTGGCGCACCTCGATGCAGGTCGTGGCGCTGGTGGTCGGCGCCATCATGATCCCGGTGTCGCTGCTGGTGCGCCGTCCGCCCGCGCTCGCGCAGGCGATGCCCGTGCCGTCGGGCGAGGACGCTGCGCAGGCGGAGATGTCGCTGGGCGAGGCGCTGCGCTCGCCGCAATTCCTCATCCTGCTCGCGACCAATTTCTTCTGCTGCGCCACCCATTCCGGCCCGATCATCCACACCGTCAGCTATGCCGTGAGCTGCGGCATCCCGCTGATCGCGGCGGTGACGATCTACAGCATCGAGGGTTTTGCCGGCATGGGCGGCCGCATTGTCTTCGGGCTGCTCGGCGATCGCTTCGGTGCCAAGCGCGTGCTGGTCACGGGGCTCCTGTTGCAGGCGTTCGGCGCGCTCGCCTACGTCTTCGCGCATCAGCTTGCGACCTTCTACGCGGTCGGGGCCATCTTCGGCTTCATCTATGCCGGCACCATGCCGCTCTACGCGGTGCTGGTGCGGGAAAACTTTCCGCTGCGCATGATGGGCACGGTGATCGGCGGCACCGCGATGGCCGGCAGCCTCGGCATGGCGACGGGCCCGCTCGCCGGCGGCCTGATCTACGACGCGTTCTCGAGCTACGCCTGGCTCTACATCGCCTCCTGGGCGATGGGTCTCGGCGCCTTCCTGATGGCGATGAATTTCCGCCCGTTCACCAAGCCGCAAGGGGAGGCCGCGACCGCTGCGGCATGAACCGGGGTCGCCGGGGCGCAACGTCAGAGCTGCGCCTCGATCGCGGTCTTGTCGATCACCGACCACACCTGCCGGATTTTTCCGTCGGCGAATTCGTAGAACACGTTCTCGCAGAAGGAGACCCGCTTGCCGTTCACATCCAGCCCCAGGAAGTTCCCAACCGGCGCGCAGTCGAATGTCAGCCGGCAGGCGATGCGGGGCGCGGTAGCCGTGAAGGCCGAGAGGGCGTGCGTTGTGGGAAACCTCGTCATCCACGAATTGACCGAGCATCGGCCAATCCTGCCGATTCAGGCAGGCGATATAGTCGCGGTAGATATTGACGAGGTCGGCCCGTGTCATGGCGAAACTCCTGGCTCCGACCATAACGCGCTGGGATGGGGAATCGACGCTCAGCTCACAGCCGCTTTTCGAAGAACAGGTCCGGATAGGGATCATCGTTGAAACGCGGAATCTCGCGCCAGCCCGTGCTGCGGTAGAGCTGGCCGGCCTCGGGGAGGGCGCTGTTGGTGTCGAGCCGCAGCAGCGCGATGCCGAGCCCGCGCGCCGCATCCTCGGCCGCGTCCATCAGCCGCCGGCCGAGCCGCAATCCGCGCGCGGCGGGGGCGACCCACAGACGCTTGATCTCGGCATAGCCGTGATCGGTTCCCTTCAGCCCGACACAGCCGATCGGCAGCGTATCCGACATCGCGACGATGAACGCGCCGCGCGGGCGGCGCATGTCCTTGGCATCGGGGTCGCGCGACAGCGAAACGTCGAAGCCCTGTTTGAAGCGGCGGCCGAGCTCCGCGTAATATTCGCCGAGGCAATAGCGCGCCTCTTCGCTTCGTGGATCCATCTCCTCCAGCGCGATGCGCTCGCGCGTCAGCGCGGAGGCGATCATGTCCATCGCCGCCAGCAGCGCCTCGCGCTGCGAATGCTGCGCAAGGAAGCTCTCGGCCTGCGTATTCGACAGCGCCTCGTAGGCTGCGAACTCGCGCCGGCCCGTGCGCGTGAGTTTTGCCACGCGGCGGCGGGCATCATCCTCGTGCGCCGTGGTCTCGACCAGCCCTTCGTCCTCGAGGCTGCGGAGCAGACGGCTCATCAGCCCGGAATCGAGCCCGAGATAGTCGCGGATCTCGGCCACGTCCGAACGTTCGTGCCCGATCGCGTTGAGCACGCGCGCCGCGCCGAGCGGCCGGCCGCGCCCCAGGAACGAGGTATCGAGCGCGCCCACGGCAGAGGTGACGGCACGGTTGAAGCGGCGAACGCGGGAGACGGGATCGAGCATAATATCTGACTTTAGTCAGATATATCGATTTGGTCAATCGAAGATGGCCGGTCTCACTTCGCCAGCGTCAGCAGCGGCTTGTCCTTCGCGACGATGTAGGTCGCAAGCTCGCTCGCGGTCTCGTTGCCCACGTTCTTGGCCGCATGCACCGTGCCGGCCGGGATGAACAGCACGTCGCCGGCCTTCAGCGTCACCGGCGGCTTGCCGTCGACGGCGTATTCGATGGCGCCCGCCAGCACGTAGATGATCTCTTCGCCGGGATGGGTGTGCCGGCCGAACGCAACACCGGGGGCGAGGTCGACGCGCACCTGCACGGCTTCGCGGCCGGGCGCGCTGAGATCGTGGCGCTGGAGGTCGGTGCGTGTGACACCGGCAGGCTGCGCCGCTGCCGGCAGGGTGAACAGGTTTGCGGCGAGCAGGGCGGCGCTCGACAGCACGCGCAGGGTTCGCAAATGACGATGGCTCATGGTCGGCTCCGTGTGGTCGCTGGATTGATCGCACCGCGCGGGCCCGGCCGACGTTCGGCCGGTGCCCGCGTCGTGGCGCTTCAGACGAGGGTTGTGGTCACCTCGATGTTGCCGTGCACCGCCTTGGAGTAGGGGCAGATGCCGTGCGCGGCTTCGATCAGCTCCTGTGCAACCGCGCGGTCGACGCCGGGGACGCTGACGTCGAGACGGGCGCGCAGGAAGAAGGCGCCACCGGCGTTGTTCAGGTCGATCACGGTGTCGACCGACGGCTCGCTCGGCAGCTTGACCTTGCGCTGGGCGGCGGCGAGCCCGAGCGCGCCGAGGTAGCAGGCCGACCAGGCGGCCGCGAACAGGTTTTCGGCGGCCGGATGCGGCTGCGCCAACTTGATGTCGAGGAAGCCGTCGCTGGAGCGCGCGGCACCGTCGGAGCCTGAGGTGACGTGGGTCTTGCCGGTAAAGAGAAGCTTGGCAGCGGATGACATGGCAGGGTCCTCTTGATGTATATCGTATCCGATCTAATCGGATGCGTGATGAAATAAACCCGCCGCACCCGGCGGTCAAGCTCTTCCGATTTAATCGGATGCGATTTATATCGGTTGGCAGATCACGAATTGCGGAGGTTCCCGTGGCCCGTTCCCCCAAAGCCGTCGGCAAAGGCCGGAAACTGTCGAATTTCCTGTGCTTTGCGATCTATTCGGCCAATCTCGCCTTCGGCCGCGCCTACAAGCCGCTGCTGGACAAGGTCGGCCTGACCTACACCCAGTACATCGCGATGGTGGCGCTGTTGGACGAGGACGAGCAGACCGTCAGCGCGCTCGGCGAGAAGCTGTTCCTGGAATCCAACACGCTGACGCCGATCCTGAAGAAGCTCGAGCAGACGGGCTACATCAAGCGCCACCGCGATCCCGCCGACGAGCGGCAGGTGCGGGTGAGCCTGACGGCGGCCGGCCGCAAGTTGATCGAGCAGGACCTCAGCGGGTCCCTGATCGAGGCGACCGGCCTCGGCGACGAGTTTCCGGTGGTGCAGAAGACGGTGAGCCGCCTGCGCGACAATCTGCTACGCCACACCGGATCCGAGCAGGAGCGGTCCTGACGTGCGACGCGCCGGCGCTGGCGCTCAGTCGAGCCCCAGCATCTTGCGCGATTTGCGCGTCAGCTTTGCGACGATCAGCGCATGGGCCTGCGCCAGATAGGCGGTGAGCTCGGCATCCGGCAGGGCGTTGTTGCTGACGAGCTGCACCCATTTGGCGCGCGCCAGATACGGCGCCGGTCGTGCCACGCCGTGCTCGATCAGCATCGCATAGGCCATGTCCGAGACCTTGAACATGTAGCCGCCGGAGCTTGCGGCAAAGCCGCCGCCGAGCGCGAACATCTTGCCGCCGACCTTGAACACGGAGGTGCCCTCCCACTGCACCACCTTGGTGGCGGCGGGCAGGCGCAAGCAGCGCGCTTCGAAGCTTTTCGGAGTCATGAGGCGAGCGATAGCACGCTGCGCGCGGCTTGCAATGCGCGCTTGCTGCTTGCAATGCGCGCGCTAGCGGCCGATCGCCGCGAAGGCGGCAATGGTGCGGTCCACCGCCGCTTCGTCGATGTGGCGATGGGTGACGAGCCGGAGCTGCGAGGGGCCGCTG
Source organism: Bradyrhizobium sp. cf659 (assembly GCF_900113725.1). NCBI lineage: Bacteria > Pseudomonadati > Pseudomonadota > Alphaproteobacteria > Hyphomicrobiales > Nitrobacteraceae > Bradyrhizobium > Bradyrhizobium sp. cf659. The sequence goes on along the minus strand of NZ_FOQJ01000001.1, from coordinate 1,104,789 downwards.
GCCTGCACCAGGATGCCGTGCCGCTTCACGCCCTCGGCCCATGCGGCGGCCTCGCGCCCGCTTGCGGAGACGTCGACGCGCAGGATGTTGGTCTGCACCTGGTCGCGATCGGCGAGCGCCGGATCGAGCCACGTCAACGCGGTGGCAAGCCGCCTGGCCGCTGTGTGATCCTCCGAGAGGCGATCGATCATCGTCTCCAGCGCGACGAGGCCGGCGGCCGCGACGATGCCGGACTGGCGCATGGTGCCGCCGACGAGCTTTCGCAAGGCCCGCGCCCGCGCGACGAACGCCGCGCTGCCGCACAGCAAGCTGCCAACCGGCGCGCTCAGTCCCTTGGACAGGCAGATCATCACGCTGTCGGCATGCTCGGCGATCTGTGCCGCCGGCACGCCGAGCGCGACCGAGGCATTGAAGAGGCGGGCGCCGTCGAGATGCACGGGAATCCCGTTGCTTTGTCCGAGCGCGTGAATTCGCATCATGTGCGGCAGGGGCAGCACGGCACCGCCGGCGCCGTTATGCGACGTCTCCATCGCGATCAGGCCGCGACGTTCCGAGCCGCGGATCGCGTCCGCAAGTGCCGCTTCGTCCATTGCGCCGCGACGGCCCGGCATCGGCTTGGGCACCAACCCCGCGATCGTCACGACGCTGCCGAGCTCCGAGTTGAGCAGATGCGCGCCGCGATCGGCGAAGACATCCGCGCCGCGTTCGGCATGAGCGAGCATCGCCAGGAGATTGCCCATCGTGCCGCTTGGCACGAACAGGGCGGCTTCCTTGCCGATCAAGGCAGCGCCGCGTTCTTCGAGCGCGCGGACGGTCGGATCGCCCTCGCGGCCGTCGTCGCCGAGCGGGGCGCGCTGCATGCGCCCCAGCATCGCCGCCGTCGGCAGCGTGACGGTGTCGCTGCGCAGATCGACATAAGACTGTTCCGTGGCCATCACGCGTCCTGCGTTTGCAGGTTGGCCGCAACCGGCTGCACCTCGTCGGCGGCCATGTCGCCGGCAAACTTCTCGACCAGCTTCACCGCGACCGTGTTGCCGAACACGTTGATTGCGGTGCGGCCCATGTCGAGGAAGGCGTCGACGCCGGCGATGACCGCGAGCGCCTCGATCGGCAGCCCGATCGCCGACAGCACCATGGCGATGGCGACGAGCCCGCCGGAGGGGACGTTGGCGCTGCCCTTGCTCGCGATGGTCGTGACCATGACGATGGTGAACAGCGTCGACCAGGTCAGCGTCACGCCATAGGCCTCGGCGAGGAAAGTGACGGCGAGGGCGAAATACATGATGGCGCCGTCGCGGTTGAAGGCGTAGCCGAGCGGCAGCACCACCGAGACGATGCGTTCGGAGGCGCCCATCGCCCGCAGCTTCTCCATGTGCAGCGGCAGGGTCACTTCCGAGGAGCGGGTGGAGAAGGCCAGGATCATCGGCTCCATCACCGCCCCGGTGACGGCGAGCGGCTTCTCGCCGATCGCAAGCAGCATCAGCCAGAAGATCGCGACCATGATCGCAAGGCCCAGATACATCACGCCGACGAGCTTGGCGAGCGCGAGCACGGTGGCGAGGCCTTGGGTCGCGAACAGCCACGCCATCACGGCGAAGATGGCGATCGGGGCGAGCGAGGTGATCCATTTGGTGATCTTGAACATCGCCGCCATCACCGCCTCGAGCACGGCGACCATGGGCTCGCCGACCTTGCCGACCGAGGCGAGGGCCAGGCCGAACAGGATGGCGAAGACGAGCGTCGGCAGGATTTTCTGCTCGGCCATCGCCGCGACGATGTTGGAGGGGATCATGTCCATGAAGAACTTGATCCAGTCGACCGACACCGCGAGGTTCTGTGGCACCTTGCCGGTCGCGGCCAGCGGCGCGCCGGCGCCGGGATGAAAGGCGGCGTTGAGCAGCAGGCCGATCAGGATCGAGACCACGGTCGCGAGGTAGAAATAGCCGAGGCTGATCGCGGCGACGCGCCCCAAGACCTTCAGCTCGCTCCCCATGCGATAGAGGCCGAGCGTGACGGCTGCGAACACCACGGGAATGACGATCATCTTCACCGCCTCGACGAAGGCGGTGCCGATCGGGCGCAGGCCCGCGCCGAAATCCGGCCAGAGCAGGCCGACGCCGAGCCCCAGCACCAATCCGAGCAGCATCTGGAACACGAGCGGCAATCTGAACAGCGGCCGGATCATGCGTGGTGGTCTCCTTGTCCCGGATATTGCGTGCGGATCGCGCCCAGCGCGGTGAGGCGCGCCTCGAACGCGGACGACAGATGTCGCCACATGCGCTGCTGCGCGGTGTCAGGGTCGTGCGCCTCGATGGCCGCGTAGATATCGAGATGCTCGCCGACGGCCTGGCGCGTGCGCTCGACGCTGTATTGCCGCATCTTCTGGAGGGCGAGGCCGCTCTGCGCGCGCAGATTGTCGTAGGATTGCGCCAGCCGGCCATTGCCGGTCGCGCGAAACAGTTCGTCGTGGAAGGCCCAGCCGACCTGCTGCGCCTCCTCGACATCGAGGTTTTCGCGCGACTGGATGCTGCGCAGCTCCTCTGCGCATTGGCGCAGGGGCTCCGTCGGCCCGCGCGTCGCGGCGAGATAGGCGGCCATGCCTTCGAGCGCGAGCCGCAATTCATGAATCTCGCGCAGGTCGTCAAAGGACATCTGACGCAGGAAGGTGCCGCGCATCGGATGGATGGTGAGCAGGCCGTCCTTGGCGAGCGCCTTCAGCGCCTCGCGGATCGGGGTGCGGCCGAGCGCCAGCCGGCTCGACAGGCTGCGTTCGGAGAGGGGTTCGTCAGGCGCAAACTCGCCGGAGATGACGAGATCGCGGAGCAGCGAATAGGCGCGGTCGCGGTCGAGGGAAGCGGCGGGCATAACTGACATACCAGCGGCATGGCAGAGAAATGTCAAGCTCGCCTGCTGATTTTGCTGGTGGCGAAGCTGTGAGGGAGGCCGCAGAGTCGTAGCCCGGGTGAGCGAAGCGATACCCGGGACCGCCGCTCGCACGAATCCCGGATATCGCTTCGCTCATCCGGGCTACAAGACCTTGCGTTGCCTGACGGGCAAAACACGCCACGGCTCGGTCAATCGCAACAGGCGAAAAGATTCGTATTTACAGAATTTCTGTTTTATCGCATTGTCTCGCCACCTCATCCCGGTCAGAGGGGCGTATCGCGATCGTCACGACATGCGGGGTGAGCTGCGGTGGACGCTAGTCACATCGGCGCGAAGAGCTTCGCAGGGCGGGCAACCGTGAGCGAAGGCCTTCGCGCACACGACCGGTGCGATCTGCGTACGGCAAAACCGTGTCGTCCTGGCGCCCGGGGTCTGTGCGCCAAGTCTTGCGGTGATGTGGCGGCCCAACCGGGCACGCGCATCAGCGATCCGCAAGGCGACGGGGGCAATAGTGCATCGCTCCCCGGGGAGAGCTCGGCATAAGCCGTCAAACCACTGCGCAGGGAAGGCCGTGTGTTGGGCTTCACCTGTATGCCGCTGTGCAGATTTTCGTTGCCACCTTTCGCACAGTGGACCTCGGGTGCCAGCCGGCACCCGGCCTTCCCTGCGCCCTCTGACATCGGAGGGTGTCGCGATGAAGCAAAGCTCGGGCGAGATGAGCCGCGAGGATGCGGATCTGTGTCTGCGAGCTGAGATGCGTGTTGAGCAAGCGCGGTGCTGGCCCCGTGCTCCGTCATTGCGAGCGCAGCGAAGCAATCCAGAATCCCTCCATGGAGAGACTCTGGATTGCTTCGTCGCAAGAGCTCCTCGCAATGACGGTGTGGAGGGAACGTGCGCTCGAACTTCGGTCTTGTGCCCCGGACGCGGCGCTGCGCTCGCAATGGCGACGTTGAAGCCGCCGCACGCCGCATTGTGAGTTGTGCCCGCGCCGCAGACCGCTACCATGCGCGCGCCCGGAACACGGGACCAGAACAGCGAGCGGAGGCGACATGAGCGGGCAGGAGCGCAAGGTGAAGGGATCGGACTTGTTTGTCGCGGCGCTGGAGAACGAGGGCGTCGACCGCATTTTCGGCGTGCCCGGCGAAGAAAATCTCGATCTCGTGGAATCGCTCCGCACCTCCAAAATCGAGCTGATCCTGACCCGCCACGAGCAGGCGGCCGCCTTCATGGCCGCCACCCATGGCCGGCTCACCGGCAAGCCCGGTGTCTGTCTCTCGACGCTCGGCCCCGGGGCGCTCAATCTGTCCACCGGAGCGGCCTATGCGCATCTTGGCGCGATGCCGATGATCCTGATCACCGGCCAGAAGCCGATCATGAGCAGCCGGCAGGCGCGTTTCCAGATCGTGGACGTGGTCGCGACCATGAAGCCGCTGACGAAGCTGTCGCGGCAGATCATCAGCGCCTCCAGCATCCCGACCGTGGTGCGCGATGCCTTTCGCGTGGCGATGGAGGAGCGGCCCGGGCCGGTGCATCTCGAACTGCCCGAGGACATCGCGGGCGACGAATTACCGGCCGTTCCCGTGATCCCGGTCCATCCGATCGAAATTCCGGTCGCCCATCGCGCCGCGCTCGATCGTGCGGCCGAGATGATTCTCGCGGCAACGCATCCGCTGGTGATGATGGGCGCTGCGACCAGCCGGCCACGATCGACCCACGGCATTGCGAGCTTCGTGCGGCGAACCGGCATTCCCTTTTTCACCACGCAGATGGGGAAGGGCACCGTGCCCGGCGGCACCAATCTCTATATGGGCACCGCGGCGCTGTCCGAGCGCGACTATGTCCATGACGCGATCGACGCCGCCGATCTGATCGTGGCAATCGGTCACGACCCGATCGAGAAGCCGCCCTTCATCATGGGGCCGTCGGGCCCGAAGGTGATTCACGTCAGCTACACGTCCGCCAGCGTCGAGCAGGTCTATTTCCCGGACGCCGAGGTCGTCGGCGATGTCGGCCCGAGCCTGGAGCTGCTGGCGGACCGCCTCGAAGGCAGGCTGCCGCAGGCGGCGGCGCTCCTGCCATTGCGCGAACAAATCCTGAGCCATATCGCCGACCGCGCCACCGAGGCGCGCTGGCCGCCGACGCCGCAGCGGATCGTGCACGACATCCGCCAGGTGATCCCGGAGAACGGCATCGTCGCGCTCGACAACGGCATGTACAAGATCTGGTTCGCGCGCAACTACCGCACCCGCGTCGCCAACACGCTGCTGCTGGACAACGCGCTGGCGACGATGGGCGCCGGCCTGCCGTCGGCGATGATGGCCGCGATGCTCTATCCCGACCGCCGCGTGCTCGCGGTCGCCGGCGACGGCGGTTTCATGATGAACAGCCAGGAGATGGAGACCGCCGTCCGTCTCAAGCTCAACCTGGTCGTGCTGGTGCTGGAGGACAACGCCTACGGCATGATCCGCTGGAAGCAGGCCGTCGATCATTTCGCCGATTTCGGCATGACCTTTGGCAATCCCGATTTCGTTCTCTACGCGAAGGCTTATGGGGCCAAGGGGCATCGTATCGAGACGATCGACAGCTTTGGCCCGACGCTCGATGCCGCGTTTAGGGAAGGCGGCGTGCACCTGGTCGTGGTCCCGATCGACTATTCGGAGAACGTGCGGGTGCTCGTGGATGAGCTGCGGGCGCACGAGAAGGCGAAGGCGTGATTTGATGGAGAAAAGCTATCTCCACATCGTCATTGCGAGCGCAGCGAAGCAATCCAGAGTCGTCCCGCGGCGGCAGTCCTGGATTGCTTCGCTGCGCTCGCAATGACGGAGTCTGCAGCGAGGACTTCGCCCGAATAGGTCTACCGTACTTGTGTCGCGATCACTGATCCCCCACACTCTTGATTACCCAACCAACCACAGGAATATGAAATGACTCGCGTTCGCTGTATCACCGAGATGGGCATGGGCGTCGACGTTCACGGCAGGGACGCCACCAAGGCGGCGAAGCGTGCGGTGTCGGATGCGATCAGGCATTCGAGCCTCGGTTTCTTCCGGATGATCGGCAAGACCGCGAACGACATGTTCGTCGATGTCACGATCGGAGTGCCCAACCCTGAGGCGGTGGACAAGGAAGCCGTAGCGAAGGAGCTGCCCTACGGCACCGTGACCGTGACTGCGGTCAAGGGCGGGCTGGAGATTCCCTCGGCTACGGAAGTGGCCAACGACCCCATCCTCATCGCCAATGCGGCTGTCATCGTCAGCTTCGACAAGGACTAGGCCGGTGTCCGACAGCGATGAGGCGCTGCTGGATCACCCGATCTGGAGCGCGCTGACAACGAGCCAGAAGCATCTGGCGGAGGGTGGTCCGCGAGCGCTGCGTTATCCCGTGGACATGACGCCGTTTGCCGACATGGTCGACATGTCGCCGGCAAGTTTTGCTGCGCTCCATGACCTCCTGTCGGGCTCGCAGGTTGCCGCGCTGTTCACGCCGGAGCCGGTCGAAATGCCCGCCGGTTTCAAGGTCGTGCTCGCCGAGACCGGCGAGCAGATGATCGGCTCGCCGGCCGACAGTCCGCTCCGCGATGCCGAGATCGTCACATTGGGCGCGGGCGACGTTCCCGCCATGATGGCGCTGACGGAGCTGACCAAGCCGGGGCCATTCGCGCTGCGCACCCACGAGCTCGGCACGTTCCTCGGCATCCGCGACGGCGGCGAATTGGTCGCGATGACGGGCGAGCGAATGAAGCCGGGAAAGTTCGTCGAGATGACGGCCGTCTGCGTGCATCCGGAATACCGTGGGCGTGGCTACGCGCAGGCGCTGCTCGCGGCGGTCGCGCGCCGGATCGAGGCGCGCGGCGAAATTCCGTTCCTGCACGTGTTCTCGAACAATACATCCGCGATCGCGCTGTACCAGCGACAGGGCATGCGGATTCGGCGGCGCCTGTACGTCACTGCGTTCATGAAGGAGGGATAGACTCCCTCAGGGACCGCCCTTCATTTCGTTCGAATTCACGCTATATCCGTCCGAACCACAATTGGGGGAAACACATGGACGCCAGGACAACCGATTTTTCCGCCGTACGGACGGCGATGCAGCGCTACGTCGATCAGGAGATCATTCCCGGCGTGTCCTGGGCGGTGCTGCGCGGCCGGGAGGTCGTTGACCAGCAATGCGTCGGCTTCGCTGATCGCGAGTCCAACACCGCGCTGCAGCCCAACCATATCTTCCGCGCGTTTTCGAATACCAAGATCTTCATCACGTGCGCGATCATGCTGCTGATGGAAGAGGGCCGCATCGGGCTTGACGACGTTGTCGAAAAATTCCTGCCGCAGCTCGGCAATCGCAAGGTGCTGAAGCAGGGCGCGTCGAGTCTCGCCGATGTCGAGCCGGCGAACGGGTCGATCACGATCCGCCAGCTCCTGACCCACACCTCCGGCCTCAGCTACGGCATCTTCGATCCCGGCACGGTGCTGTTCAGGGGTTACAACGAGGCGCGCGTGCTCAATCCGCTGACGCCGCTGACCGACATGATCGACAAGCTCGCCGATCTGCCGCTGTCCTATCATCCCGGCAACGGCTGGGAATATTCAGTGGCGACCGACGTGCTCGGCCGCGTCGTCGAGGTCGTCTCCGGAACATCCCTCGATGCCTTCCTCAAGGCGCGCATTTTCGATCCGCTCGGCATGACCGACACCGGATTTTACGTGCCCGAAGCGCAGCAGGGCAGGCTGGTCGCGCTCTACACCGGCGCTGACGTGCTCGATCCGATGAAGCCCGGCCTGGCGCGGGCCGACAATCTGCCTTATCCGCAGGCCTATCGCCGTCCGCTCCCGCGGCTCTCGGGCGGCGGCGGCCTGGTCTCGACCCTGCCCGACATGCTCGCGCTGGTGCGCGCATTGGTGCCCGGGTCGGACACGCTGCTGAAGCCGGAGACGCTGCGGCAGATGATGACGAACCAGCTGCCCGCAGGGCAGACCATCCGTTTCGCCAATCTCGGGCCGATACCCGGCAAGGGGTTTGGCCTCGGCGGCGCGGTCACCTTCGCGCCGACGCCGTTCGATCCCCCGAATTCCACCGGCGAGTTCCAGTGGGGTGGCCTTGCCGGCACGCATTGGTGGATCTGCCCGCAGGCCAATACCGCGGGCGTCCTGATGGCCCAGCGCCACATGGGCTTCTGGAATCCGTTCTTCTTCGAGTTCAAGCGCCTGGCCTACCAGGCGGTCGGAGGCTGACCGCAAAAAAATTGCAGGCCTCCGCGAATCCTTTTCGTCCGTCGCATCCTCCTTGTCGTCGAGGCATTCCGCCTCGGCTCGTATCGGAGGATGTGATGGGATTTTACAGGAAAAACATCGGTGGCCTGCATCAGGCGGTGCGGGTGGCCCTCGGAATTGCGGTTGCCATTGCGGCGTTCGCGTATCTGTCCGGGCTTGCAGCATGGCTGGTCGCGCTCGGCGGCGCAGGCTTCGCGCTGACCGGCCTCGTCGGCTACTGCCCGATGTGCGCGATGGCCGGGATCGGACGAGGAGGCGTGTCGTGAGTGCGGCTGCGATCTCGCCCAACCTGTTCGAGGCTGCGCGCCTCGGCGATCCCGACGCGATCGCGTCGCTGCTCGCGACGGCGCAGCCGGATATCCGCCGCTACGCGCGCGCGACCTGCCGCAGCTCGGCGGATGCCGAGGATGCGGCGCAGGAGGCGCTGTGGATTCTGTTCCGCCATGTCGGCACCATCCGATCGCTGCTGGCGTTTTCCGCCTGGCTGTTCAGCGTGGTCCGCCGCGAATGTCTGCGGCTCGCGCGCAAGGCCGCCCTCATGCCGGCCATCGATGCCGGTGAAGCGGAGGCCGCACTGCTGTCGCGACCCGAGGCGGATCTGCGGCTCGACGTGGCCGCGGCTTTCGAAGCGCTGCCGCCGCACTACCGCGACGTCGCGCTGATGCGCGACGTCAAGGAAATGACCATCGACGAAATCGCCGTCGCACTCGGCGCGTCCAGGCAGACCGTCAAGGCGCGCCTGCATCGCGCCCGCGCCTTGATGCGCGAATATCTGACGAGATGAGACATGACCGATTATCAGAATCCCGCTGACCTGAAATCCGTCCCGGCCTTCGTCGCGCTCGCACCGGTCGAGGCCAACGCGTTCCTCGCCTTCAATCATGCCGTCGAGCGCAAGGACGGCTTGATCCCGCTGAAATATCGCGAGCTGATCTCGCTCGCGGTCGCGCTCACCACGCAATGCGCCTATTGCCTCGACGTGCATACGGCACAGGCGGCGAAGGCCGGCGCAACGCGCGAGGAGGTCGCGGAAGCCGCGTTGATCGCGGCAGCCGTGCGCGCCGGCGGCACGCTCGGCCATGCGCTGTTGGCGCAGCGCCTGTTTGAGCGACATCGAGGCGAGGGGGCGGGATGAGCGAGCATCGGTCGGTGACTGGATCGTGCGCGTGAACAACTACCTCGGCCTCGACGGATTTCGCTACGGCTGGGTCGCAGCCTGGATCGACGGGCGCGGCGATCACGGCTTCGACTATTCGCCGGGGCTGACGCGCTTGCTCGCGATGCCGCACGCGCGCGCGATGATCGACATGCCGATCGGATTGAATCCGAGCGGTTATCGAACGTGCGACTTGCGCGCTCGCGAACTGGTTGGCCCCGCCGTGTTTCTCGGCGCGCGCCGGGACCTCTGGACATTTCCCGACATGGCGACAGCCAATCGTCACTACTGGAAGCACGAGGGCAAGGGCAGGGGCGTGTCGGCGCAGCTCTGGAACATCAGGGACAAGATCAGGGAGGTCGACGAGATCATGACGCCCGCGCGGCAAGTGGTGATTGGCGAGGCGCATCCGGAGTTGATCTTCTGGAATCTCGCCGGCCGCCTGCGGCTCGACAGCAAGACGTCAGCGCAAGGCCGCGAACAACGCATCGCGCTGCTTGAGCAACGCGGCTTCACACGCTTGCGGAAATGGCTGACGCAGCGCCACGGCACCGGCATCGGACGCGACGATCTCATCGACGCGTGCGCCTGCGCGATCGCGGCGCGCGACAGCACGCAGTCGGTCGGCGACGACGAGACCGATCCGCACGGATTGCGGATGGAGATCAACTATTGAGACGACCGCCAAGGCGCGCTCGGGATAAAGCGGCAATTTATTTGACAGGTATAGGAACTGTCGATGGTCGGCCCGCGTTCCCCGTGCAAAGAGATTACAGAGATGCTCGTGCGATGAATGATACCAGTCAATTCGCGACCGCGCTGCTCGCGCTCGTTTTCATCGGAGCCCTGCTCGTCACCGGGCAGCTCTTCATCAAGCAACGTGCGCAGCGCGACATCGCGTATGTGACAAGTCACTTGCTGCCGCCGCTGTGATCCAGCTTCGGTGCGAAAAGATCGTGTGTTCTCTGCATCGGCCTTGTGCCGTTGGTCCGCTTGCCTAAATTAGGCGGATTCTCACGAACGATGCCGGGGTCCCGATGTCCGATCTCTCCACCTTTCCCATCACCAAGCGCTGGCCGGCCAAGCATCCGGAGCCGCTTCAGCTCTATTCGCTGCCGACGCCGAACGGCGTCAAGGTTTCGATCATGCTGGAGGAGATCGGGCTGCCCTACGAAGTCCATCTCGTCGACTTCGGCAAGGACGACCAGAAGACGCCCGAGTTTCTGTCGCTCAATCCGAACGGCAAGATTCCGGCGATCCTCGATCCCAACGGTCCCGGCGGCAGGCCGCTGCCGCTGTTCGAGTCCGGGGCGATCCTGCAATATCTCGCGGAGAAGACCGGCAAGCTGTTGCCGGAGGACGCGGCGCGCCGCTACCAAGCCATCCAGTGGGTGCATTTCCAGATGGGCGGCATCGGGCCGATGTTCGGCCAGGTCGGTTTCTTCCACAAATTCGCCGGCAAGGATTTCGAGGACAAGCGGCCGCTCGAACGATACGTGGGCGAGTCCAAGCGTCTGCTCAGCGTGATGGAGACGCATCTGGCCGGCCGGCAATGGTTCATGGATGACGACTACACCATCGCCGACATCTCCATGCTCGGCTGGGTGCGCAACCTCAACGGTTTCTACGGCGCCGGTGACCTCGTCGAATTCACCCGGTTCAAATCGGTTGCCGCGTGGCTCGAACGGGGACTTGCACGTCCGGCGGTGCAACGTGGGCTCAACATTCCGAAGCGGCCGTGAAACTAGCTGAGTGCCTTGTAGGTCATGTAGAGCGCCATCAGCGAGACGAGGGCGATCATGACCCGGCGCAGCACCGATTTGCTGATACCATTGGCCATGCGTGCGCCGAGATCGGTGCCGACCCAGAGGCCGATAACAATGCCTGTTATCGCCGGCCACCCGACCATGAGCCCCTTGCTCCAGTAGATCCACGCCGCTGGAATGTTGGTCGGGATCACCGAGAAGACGAGGCTGACGAGTTGCGCCTGATGTTGCGGCACACGCAGGCCCGCGGCGAGGCCGACAGTGATCGCGAGCCCGCCGCCGATGCCCATGAAGCCGGAGGAAAAGCCGGCCAGCGTGCCGATGAGGAACAGCGGAAGCCATGGCAATTCGGCGGGATCGCCGGCCGCGCCAGCGCCGTCCTTGCGGTCACGGCGCAGCAGCAGTGCCGCGATCAAGAGAGCGAGGTAGACGACGTAGGTCCATTGCAGGACTGCATCGGATACGGCGGCCGCGGCATAGCCGCCGCCCGCGCCACCGACGAGAAATCCGATGCCGATCCAGACGATCCATTGCAGCGGACTGCGATTGCCGCCCTGCCAGTAGCGGCGGACACCGGCGAGGCCGGTTGGCGGGACCTGCGTGATCAGCGACGTGCCCTGGGCGACATGTTGCTCGGCCCCGAGCAGCAGAACGGAAAAGATCACGAGACCGCCGCCCGGGCTCGTGCCCATGAAGCCCGATGTCACGCCGCCGACGAGGCCGACGCCGATGCCTGCAAGCAGTTCGAGAATCCAGGACATCGCTCAAGCCCGGGTTCGTCGCTTGACGTCCGGCTTCGTCGTGCGGAAGCCGTCGATCACGGCATCGACTGTCGCCATGCAGGCATCGAGGTCAAAGTCCTCGCCCCAGCATTTTTGCAGCACAAAGCCCTGGAAGATCGCGATCAACACGCGCGCGATGGCGTCGGCGCCGAGGTCGCGCTTGACGAGGCCGTCGTGCTGGGCGCGCTCGACCAGCGCCACGATCAGGGCACGCGGCATCTCGATACCCTCGACGACGCTGGTGCGGACGCGGCGGTTGCGCAGCGCTTCGGCCCAGCCATGGATGCCGACGCGCCGCCGCGCTTCGCCGGCGGGATCGGTGAGCCATTGCGCGTAGACGCGGACCAGGGCGTGAAGTCCTTCGATCGGATCGCCCGATCCCTGCGCGACCGAGTTGAGCACGGCTTCACGGCGATGCCGGTCGTCAGCGAGCGCCTCGATCAGGTCGTCCTTGCTCTGGAAGTAGAGATAGACCGCGCCATGGCTCAGCCCCGACCGCTTCACGATGTCGGCCATGCCGGTCTGGTGAAAACCGTTGTCGGCGAAGCAGGCGAGGGCGGCCTCGAGGATCTGCTGCCGCCGGCCTTCACGCTGCTTGTCGCTGATCTTGGGCATCAGGGGCGTCCATAAATAACTGACTGATCGATCGTTTTTGTGATTCGCCGGGAACGGCGTGAATGTCGGCTGTCCAAATAAAAAACGATCGATCAGTCATTTTTAAATGAGCAACGGGTTTTAGTCAAGTCCGGATGGCCCCGGACCGAGGAACAGGAGGAGTCAACGGCTGGCGAGCTGACGGCTCGGCTCGCGATGATGTGCCGCTAGAACAGCCGTCCGCCGTTCGGCACGGGCTTGCCCGGCTGCACCAGCACGACCTTGCCGTCGGCATCGGGGAAACCGAGCGTCAGCACTTCCGATACGACCGGCCCGATCTGGCGCGGGGGAAAATTGACGACGGCCGCGACCTGTTGTCCCACCAGCGTCTCCAGCGGATGGTTCTCGGTGATCTGCGCCGAGCTCTTGCGCACGCCGATCGCCGGGCCGAAGTCGATCCACAGCCGCCAGGCCGGCTTGCGCGCCTCCGGAAACGGTTTGGCATCGACGATGGTGCCGACGCGGATATCGACCGCGAGGAAGCTGTTGAAGTCGATGGTCGGCGACGGGGCCGCGGCGGGATCGTGAGTGACGTGCATGATGTGTCCGTTGACAGAGTTCGAAAGCATCGCTCGCAATATTGTCGCGCGAACCGGAGTTTCGTACAACGCCGCAGCCGAAGCATCACGCATGCGCGAGGAACGTCTTGCCCAACATCATCTACGGCATCAAGAACTGCGACACCATGAAGAAGGCGCGCGCCTGGCTCGACAGCCATGGCATTGCCTATGAGTTTCACGACTACAAGGCGGCCGGCGTCGAGAAGGACAAGCTCAAGCAGTGGAGCGACAAGCTCGGCTGGGAGACGCTGCTCAATCGCGCCGGCACGACCTTCAAGAAGCTGCCCGACGCCGACAAGGAGGGCCTCACCGAGAAGAAGGCGCTGGCATTGATGCTAGCGCAACCATCGATGATCAAGCGTCCGGTGCTGGAAGTCGGCGGCAAGCTGCTGGTCGGCTTCAAGCCGGACATCTATGCCAAGGAAGTCAGGACGAAGTAGGCCGGCGCCAAATCCCGCTGAAGGCTAGTTCAGCTCGATGATCTCGGTGGCGTCGGCGGGGCCGGACTGGTCCGCGAACTCGACGACGTCGGCGGCCGCGATACGGCCGGGGGCGCGATGAAAGAGATCGCGATCGATCACGGCGCGCAATTTCTGGCGCGGCAGCGCGTCATTTCCGCGCATCAGATTCTTGATCTCGAAGCCGCCGTCCTCGCAGAAGGTCTTGAGCGAGGCGATGATGTGACAGACCTTGCCGTCGGTCAGGAACGGCAGCAGCAGTCGCTCGTAGGCGACGATGCGCCCGTAGATGTCGTCGACGTCGGCAACGCTGTAGACCGGAAGCCCGCGCGCGACGCATTCGTAGTAGATCGGCATCACGGAGGGCACGAGCTGCGGCCCGATATATTCATCCAGCGGCACGCCCTTGCCGGTATGTCCATAGGCGCGCGAGATCCGCGTGCCTTCGCTCTGGATGACGAGGCGCGGCGCCGGAGTTGAGGTGTCCACCGTGTAATAGATGAGATCGGACAGCTCTTCCTCGAGCCGCGCAGGCTGGTACTCCCAGATCGCCGGCGCGATCTGCTGGCGCGCATAGAGGCGCAGCCACGTGTTCAGGAGATCACGCTGCCTGATCGACTTGACGACGGAGGGAGCGGCGCTTGCGAAATCCAAAACAATATTCCCGGCAGATCAAAACCCGCGCATCATCCATTGCTGCGGGAAAATTTTCTATGAAGGCTGGCGCGCGGGACGAAAGACCGTTAACGACGGCTTGACGACCGGTGCTTTCGCGAACCGGAAGGCCGGGCAGGCGTGACATCAAAACATCTCCGACTAAGGGAGCATTTGTATCCCAGCCGGAGACCTGATCTGCTCAGCTTTCCGCCTTGCCTAACCCCCGTCACCTCCGGCATATTCCGCGCCCGGAGGCGGCGTTCCGGGAAGGCTTCAAGGCCTCCTGAAAGCCGAAGCAACAAGGACAGCCACGCGGGTCGCGCGGGCAGGGGGAAATCTGTTTGGCCGATGAGTTCATTCTCGAAACGGAAGGCTTGACCAAGGAGTTCGCGGGCTTCTTTGCTGTCCGCGACGTTGCGCTCAAGGTCCGCCGTGGGAGCATTCACGCGTTGATCGGCCCGAACGGCGCCGGCAAGACGACGTGCTTCAATCTTCTGACCAAGTTCCTCAAGCCGTCCGCCGGGAAGATCCTGTACAACGGCCAGGACATCACCGCGATGGCGCCGGCCGACGTGGCCCGCATGGGACTGGTGCGATCGTTCCAGATCTCGGCGGTGTTTCCGCACATGACCGCATTGGAAAACGTTCGCGTCGCGCTCCAGCGCCAGCACGGCAGTTCCTTCGATTTCTGGCGCTCCAAGTCGGTGCTCAACCGCTTCAACGATCGCGCACGTGATCTGCTGAACGATGTCGGCCTCAGCGAGTTTGCCAATACGCCTGCGGTCGAGATGCCCTACGGGCGCAAGCGCGCACTCGAGATTGCAACCACGCTCGCACTCGACCCCGAGATGATGCTGCTGGACGAGCCGATGGCCGGCATGGGCCACGAGGACATCGACAAGATCGCGGCGCTGATCAAGCGCATCTCCGCGAAATACACCATCCTGATGGTCGAGCATAATTTGAGCGTCGTGGCCAATCTCTCCGACATCATCACCGTGCTGACGCGCGGGCAGGTGCTCGCGCAGGGCCATTACAGCGAGCTCACCAAGGACGAGCGCGTCAAGGAAGCCTATCTGGGAGCCGGTCATGCCTGACACTGCGATCGCCGAGGCTCCGGCAAAGGCTGCGAGCGGCGGAAACATCCTCCAGGTCCGCAACCTCGAGTCCTGGTACGGCGAGTCCCACATCCTGCATGGGATCAATTTCGACGTGAACGCGGGCGAGGTCGTCACCCTGCTCGGGCGCAACGGCGCCGGCAAGACGACTACGCTGAAGTCGGTCATGGGCATCATCGGCAAGCGTACCGGCTCGGTGAAATTCAACAACCAGGAGATCATTCGCGCGACCTCCGACAAGATCGCGCGCATGGGCATCGCGTTCTGCCCGGAAGAGCGAGGGATATTCGCCAGCCTCGACGTGCGGGAGAACTTGTTGTTGCCGCCGGTCGTCCGCGAAGGCGGACTGCCGCTCGAGCAGATCTTCGACCTGTTTCCGAACCTGAAGGAGCGGCTCAACAGCCAGGGCACCAAGCTGTCCGGCGGCGAGCAGCAGATGCTGGCGATCGCGCGCATCCTTCGCACCGGCGCGAGCTTCCTGATGCTGGACGAGCCGACCGAGGGCCTTGCGCCCGTCATCATCCAGCAGATCGGCCACACCATTGCGCGGCTCAAGAAGGAGGGCTTCACGATTCTCCTCGTCGAGCAGAACTTTCGCTTCGCATCGACCGTGGCCGACCGCTATTACATCGTCGAGCACGGCAAGGTGATCGACGGTTTTGCGAACTCGGAACTGTCTGCGAACATGGACAAGCTGCATACCTATCTCGGCGTCTGACGCCCCGAGGCATTCAATAGAGGATTTCCCGGAGGAAATTATGAAACAGCATT
Source organism: Bradyrhizobium sp. cf659 (assembly GCF_900113725.1). Classification (NCBI taxonomy): domain Bacteria; kingdom Pseudomonadati; phylum Pseudomonadota; class Alphaproteobacteria; order Hyphomicrobiales; family Nitrobacteraceae; genus Bradyrhizobium; species Bradyrhizobium sp. cf659. The sequence continues at coordinate 1,088,714 of NZ_FOQJ01000001.1, read as the reverse complement.
TTTGTGCGCTTCTTCTCGGCATGGCGTTGGGATTCGTCGCAAGCGGCGCGTCGGCACAGGACAAGACCGTCAAGATCGGCGTGCTGACCGATAATTCCGGTCTCTATTCCGACCTCGGTGGCGCGGGCTCCACGCTGGCAGCCCAGATGGCGATCGAGGATTCCGGGCTTGCCGCCAAGGGCTGGAAGATCGACTTGATCTCCGCCGATCATCAGAACAAGCCCGATATCGGCACCACCATCGCGCGCCAATGGATCGACGTCGAGAAGGTCGACATCTTCATGGACGTGCTGAACTCTGGTGTCGCACTCGCGGTCAACAACGTCGTCAAGGAGAAGAATTCGATCCTGATCGACACGGGTGCGGCGACGTCGGATCTGACGAACGCCCAATGTTCGCCGAACACCATCCACTGGGTCTATGACACCTACATGCTGGCCAACAGCACCGGTCAGGCGCTGGTGAAGGCTGGCGGCGATTCCTGGTTCTTCCTGACGGCCGACTATGCGTTCGGCGCGGCGCTGGAGCGCGACACGGCGGCGGTGGTGCAAAAGGCGGGCGGCAAGGTGCTCGGCAGCGTCAAGCATCCACTCAATTCCTCAGACTTCTCCTCGTTCCTTTTGCAGGCACAGGCATCGAAGGCGAAGATCGTCGGACTTGCGAATGCCGGCGGCGATACCACCAATTCGATCAAGCAGGCCGCCGAGTTCGGCATCGTTGCCGGTGGGCAGAAGCTTGCCGGGCTGCTGCTGTTCATCACCGACGTTCACTCGCTCGGCCTGAACGTGGCGCAAGGGCTCAATTTCACCGAAACCTTCTATTGGGATCTCAACGACGGAACGCGGGCCTTCTCCAAGCGCTTTTCGGAGCGCATGAAGAACAAGGCGATGCCTTCGATGGTGCAGGCCGGTGTCTATTCGGGACTGATCCATTACTTCAAGGCTCTGGAGGCGACGGGCGGCAATCCGCATGACGGCGCCAAAATGGTCGAGAAGATGAAGTCGATGCAGACCGACGATCCGCTGTTCGGTCAGGGCAGTATCCGGGTCGATGGCCGCAAGATTCACCCGGCCTACCTGTTCGAGGTCAAGAAGCCTTCGGAATCGAAGGGGCCGTGGGACTACTACAAGCTGGTGGGCACCGTTCCCGCGGACCAGGCGTTCCGGCCGCTCTCCGAGAGCGCCTGTCCGCTGGTGAAGAAGTAACTCTCGTGGCCCGCCGGGCGGTCGTGCCGCCGGCGGGCTTTCATTTTGGTGGCGGAAGCTAATCCTGATGCAGGCTCTCTACGCACAGCTACTGGTGGGACTGATCAACGGCTCGTTCTACGCGCTGCTCAGTCTCGGGCTTGCCGTGATCTTCGGCATGCTCAACATCATCAATTTCGCCCATGGCGCGCTCTACATGATGGGCGCTTTCGTCGCCTATTTCCTGCTGAACCTCGGCGGCATCAACTACTGGTGGGCGTTGCTGCTGGCGCCTATCATCGTCGGCATCTTCGGCATGATCCTGGAGCGGACCATGCTGCAATGGCTGACCGGGCTCGACCATCTCTACGGCCTGCTGCTGACCTTCGGCATCGCGCTGATCGTGCAGGGCGTGTTCCAGAACTATTTCGGCTCCTCCGGCCTGCCTTACGCCATTCCGGACCAGCTCAGGGGCGGCATGAATCTCGGCTTCATGTTCCTGCCGATCTATCGCGGCTGGGTCGTCGTCTTCTCGCTGGTCGTGTGTCTGGCGACCTGGTTCCTGATCGAGAAGACGCGGCTCGGCGCCTATCTGCGCGCCGCCACCGAAAATCCGACGCTGGTCCGCGCCTTCGGCATCAACGTGCCGCGCATGATCACGCTGACCTACGGTCTCGGCGTTGGCCTCGCCGCACTCGCCGGCGTGCTCTCGGCGCCGATCAACCAGGTCCGGCCGCTGATGGGCGCCGACCTCATCATCGTCGTGTTCGCCGTGGTGGTGATCGGTGGCATGGGATCGATCATGGGCTCGATCATCACCGGTTTCGCGCTCGGCGTGATCGAGGGCCTGACCAAGTATTTCTACCCCGAGGCCTCCAACACCGTCGTGTTCGTGCTGATGGTGCTGGTGCTCCTGGTGAAGCCAACGGGATTGACGGGAAGGGCGGCCTGATATGACAGCCTTGACGGACGATACGCTGCCGACGACCCCGCGGGCGATGCGTGACGAGATGATCGTGTTTGTGGTGATGGCGCTGCTGCTGGCGTCGGTGCCGTTCACGGGGGTCTATCCGTTCTTCGTGATGCAGGCGCTGTGCTTCGCGTTGCTCGCCTGCGCCTTCAATCTTCTGATCGGCTATGGCGGCCTGTTGTCGTTCGGCCACGCGATGTTCCTGGGGACGGCCGGCTATTGCAGCGCGCATGCGCTGAAGGTGTGGGCGTTGCCGCCGGAGCTCGGCATCCTCGTCGGTATCGCCGCGGCTTTCGTGCTCTCGATCGTCACCGGCTACATCTCGATCCGCCGCCAGGGCATCTATTTCTCGATGATCACGCTGGCGCTGTCGCAGCTGCTGTACTTCATCTACCTCCAGGCGCCGTTCACCCATGGTGAGGACGGCATCCAGGGCATTCCGCAGGGACGCATGTTCGGCGTCCTCGATCTCACCAAGCCGACGGTCCTGTACTATGTCGTGCTGGTCGGCTTCCTCGCCGGCTTCCTGTTGATCTTCCGCATCATCAACTCGCCGTTCGGCGAGGTGCTGAAGTCGATCCGCGAGAACGAGCAGCGCGCGATCTCGCTCGGCTACCGGACCGACCAGTACAAGTTCCTGGCCTTCGTCCTGTCGGGCACGCTGGCCGGCTTCGCCGGATCGCTGAAGGTGTTCGTGGCGCAGAATGCCTCGCTCACCGACGTACACTGGTCGATGTCGGGCGAAGTCGTGCTGATGACGCTGGTCGGGGGGCTCGGCACCATCTTCGGACCGGTGGTCGGCGCCTTCGTGATCATCGCCATGCAGCAATATCTGGCGAGCTTCGGCCAGTGGGTGACGGTGATCCAGGGCTCGATCTTCGTGATCTGCGTGCTCACCTTCCGCCGCGGCGTCATCGGTGAAATCGCGCATTACTTCCGGCGTTCGCTCTAAGTAATTGATTTAAGGTCAATTTACCCCTTGGGTGAAAGCGGTGGATGATCCGGCTCCGCGGGCGTGAGGTAGTGCGCGCGCGGATCGAAAATGGTCTATGACAGTTTCGTGACGGCCCTCCCGGGCCGGGCCACTTCCAACCGGTAGTCTATCCCCATGATGCGATGGTTTCGCGCTTTCCTGCCCAAGGAAGAACGGTTCTTCGACCTGTTCGACCGCCATGCCCAGACCGTGATCCAGGGCTCGATCGCGCTCCAGGGCATGCTCAACGGGGGCGAGGAGACGCCGGTCTATTGCCAGCGCGTCAACCAGTTCGAGAACGATGCCGACAACATCACCCGTGAGGTGCTGACGGCGGTGCGCCGCACCTTCATCACGCCGTTCGACCGCGGCGACATCAAGAACCTCATCACCTCGATGGACGACGCCATCGACCAGATGCAGCAGACCGCCAAGGCCGTGATGCTGTTCGAGGTCCGCGCCTTCGAGCCGCCGATGCGCGAGATCGGCGGGCTTTTGATCGAATGCGCCAATCTGGTCGGCCGTGCGCTGCCCCTGATGCAGCAGATCGGCAAGAACGTCGCCATGCTGACCGCGATCACGGAAGAGCTGACCAAGCTGGAGGGCCGGGTCGACGATCTCCACGACATCGGGATGAAGGAGCTGTTCCTCAAGCATCGCGACGGCAACGCGATGGATTTCATCGTCGGCGTCGAGATCTACGACCATCTCGAAAAGGTGGCCGATCGCTTCGACGACGTCGCGAACGAGATCAACAGCATCGTCATCGAACAAGTTTAGGGCAGGGGCCTCGCCGTGGATGCTGCGTTGGGTCTTCCCGTCCTGGTCGGACTGATCGCCGTCGCGCTGCTGTTCGACTTCCTGAACGGCCTGCACGACGCTGCCAATTCGATCGCGACCATCGTCTCGACCCGCGTGTTGCGGCCGCAATTCGCGGTGTTGTGGGCCGCTTTCTTCAATTTCGTCGCCTTCATGGTGTTCGGGCTGCACGTCGCCCAGACCATCGGCACCGGCATCATCGATCCCTCGATCGTCGATGCCCAGGTGATCTTCGCGGCTCTCGTCGGCGCCATCGTCTGGAATCTCGTGACCTGGGCGCTCGGCATTCCGTCCTCGTCGTCCCACGCGCTCATCGGCGGCCTCATCGGCGGCGGCATGGCCAAAGCGGGGATTTCGGCGGCGGTCTGGAGCGGATTGACCAAGACCGTGCTCGCCATCGTGCTGTCGCCGCTGGTCGGCTTCCTGCTGGCGATGATGCTGGTTGCGGTCGTGTCCTGGGCCTCGGTGCGCTCGACGCCGTTCGCGGTCGACCGCGCCTTCCGCATCCTGCAATTCGCCTCCGCCTCGCTCTATTCGCTCGGCCATGGCGGCAATGACGCGCAGAAGACCATGGGGATCATCGCCGTGCTGCTCTATTCGCAGGGCCATCTCGGCAGCGAATTCTCGGTGCCGTTCTGGGTGGTGCTGTCCTGCCAGGCGGCGATGGCGCTGGGCACGCTGATGGGTGGCTGGCGCATCGTCCGCACCATGGGCCTGCGCATCACCAAGCTGACCCCGATGCAGGGCTTTTGTGCCGAAACCGGCGGCGCCGCGACCCTGTTCATGGCGACCTTCCTCGGGGTTCCCGTCTCGACCACCCACACCATCACCGGCGCGATCGTGGGCGTTGGCGCGGCCCGCCGGGTCTCCGCGGTGCGCTGGAACGTCGCCAGCTCAATCGTCTATGCCTGGGTGATCACGATCCCGGCCTCGGCGATCGTGGCGGCGCTGACCTGGTGGGCGGTCAGGATTTTCGTCAAGTGACGAGCTTCAGCCCGACAATCCCGGCGACGATCAGCCCGATGCTGGCGAGGCGAAACGCGGTCGCCGGCTCGCCGAACAGGATGATCCCGAGCGTCGCTGTGCCGACCGCGCCGATGCCGGTCCACACCGCATAGGCGGTTCCAATCGGCAGCGATTTGAGGGCCAGCCCGAGCAGGAGGATGCTCCCGGCCATCGCGGCGAGCGTCAGGACCGACGGGACGAGCCTGGTAAAACCCTCGGTATATTTGAGGCCGATCGCCCAGCTGACCTCCAGCAGACCGGCGACGAACAGGATGCTCCAGGCCATGCGACCCTCCATGCAAGGCAGGGTCGTCCCCGCGGCTGATAATGCTGATGAAAAGGAAGGCCGTCCCTCCCGCGGCCGATATGGGGCTGGCCGAAGGGCTCCGCAATCACCAAATGAGGCTTGATCAGGCCCATTTTCCCTGCCAAACGCTCCCGCCATGTCCGACATCGCCATTCCAGCCGAATCGCCGGCCCGTTCCCCGCTTGCCGCTGAAGTGGCGCGGCGCCGGACCTTTGCGATCATCTCCCATCCCGACGCCGGCAAGACCACGCTGACCGAAAAGCTGCTGCTGTTCGGCGGCGCCATCAACCTCGCCGGTCAGGTCAAGGCCAAGGGCGAGCGGCGCAACACGCGCTCGGACTGGATGAAGATCGAGCGCGAGCGCGGCATCTCGGTCGTGACCTCGGTGATGACCTTTGAGTTCGAGGGCCTTGTGTTCAACCTGCTGGACACGCCGGGCCACGAGGATTTTTCGGAAGACACCTATCGCACGCTCACGGCCGTCGACTCCGCCGTCATGGTGATCGACGCCGCCAAGGGCATCGAGGCGCGCACCCGAAAATTGTTCGAGGTCTGCCGCCTGCGCGACATTCCGATCATCACCTTCATCAACAAGATGGACCGCGAGAGCCGCGACGTCTTCGAGCTGCTGGACGAGATCGAGAAGACGCTGGCGCTCGACACCACGCCGATGACCTGGCCGGTCGGCCGTGGCCGCGACTTCCTCGGTACCTATGACGTCGTCAATGGCGGCGTGCGCCTGCTCGAAGGCGGCGGCGCCAAGACCGGCGCGGCGCAGCAGATCGAGATCGAGGAGCTCGCCAAGCTCAACGCCAATCTCGACGTCTCCGCGGTGAAGGACGAGCTCGAGCTCGTCACCGAGGCCTCAAAACCGTTCGAGCTGGAGGCGTTTCGCGAGGGCCATCTGACGCCGGTCTATTTCGGTAGCGCGCTGCGCAATTTCGGCGTCGGCGATCTCCTCGAGGGCCTCGGCAAGTTCGCGCCCGAGCCGCGTGCGCAGGAGAGCGACCAGCGCAAGGTCGAGGCGACCGATCCGCGCATGAGCGCCTTCGTGTTCAAGATCCAGGCGAACATGGACCCGAACCACCGCGACCGTATCGCCTTCGCGCGCCTGTGCTCGGGCAAGCTCAGCCGCGGCATGAAGGCAAAGCTCGTGCGCACCGGCAAGAGCATGCCGCTGTCGAGCCCGCAATTCTTCTTCGCGCAGGACCGCTCGGTGGCGGACGAAGCCTTTGCCGGCGATGTCGTCGGCATTCCCAATCACGGCACGCTGCGCATCGGCGATACGCTGACCGAGGGCGAGGATTTCAACTTCGTCGGCGTGCCGAGCTTTGCGCCGGAAATCGTCCGCCGCGTGCGTCTCACCGACGCGATGAAGGCGAAGAAGCTCAAGGAAGCGCTCCAGCAGATGTCGGAAGAGGGCGTCGTGCAGGTGTTTCGCCCGCGCGACGGCGCGCCGGCGCTGGTCGGCGTGGTCGGTGCGCTCCAGCTCGACGTGCTGAAGGCACGGCTGGAGGCGGAATATTCCCTTCCGGTCGAGTTCGAGGTCAGCGAGTTCCAGCTTGCGCGATGGGTCTCGTCGGACGATCGCAAGAAGCTCGACACCTTCATCGCCGCCAACACCTCGAGCATCGCCGACGACGTCGATGGTGATCCCGTATATCTGGCGAGGAACGAGTTCTATCTCGGCTACACCAGGGAACGCGCCGAGGGCATCGCGTTCACAAACGTCAAGGACGTCAAGAAGAAGGGGTGAGGGCGCTCGTTTCGCCTGCTCTGTAGCCGTTCCCTCCGCTGTCATGCCCCGCGAAAGCGGGGCATCCAGTACGCTGCAGCCTCTCGGCTCAATCACAAACGCCTCGGAGTACTGGGTCGCCCGGTCAGGCCGGGCGACGATAGTGTGCCCTGAACGCGAGCATGTGAACGTCGGCAGGGTTGACGCTATCGGGAGCAATGCCACGTTCCCGGTATGTGACATCGCGAGCTCGCATCATGTGGCGCGGCATCCTTGTTTTCCTGCTTCTGGCGATCTCGACGGTCGCCGCCGCCGACGCGCGGCCCCGGCAGATCAATCCGATCCCGTTCTCGCACGAGCCGTGCAGCGTGCTCGACGGCAGGCCTTGCACGCCGTCTTATTGCAGCCCGCTTGAGCCCGGGCCGTGCATCCCCGAGATCGACTATCCCTATGGCGAAAATCTCCAGCTCACGATCGAGAGCATGCCGTCCGAGACCGACCGCGCCAAATACCAGAAGCCGGATCACGATCTCGACACGATCGGCGACCTTTTCGCGGCATTGCGCACCTGCTGGTCGCCGCCATCGGACTATGCGCGGGAGGGCATGCAGATGTCGGTGCGCTTCAGCTTCAACAAGGCGGGCGGCCTGATCGGCCCGCCACGCCTCACATACGCCACCGCGGGCGTTCCGGCGGACACACGCACGACCTATCTGAACGCCATCAATGCATCGCTGAAGGCCTGCCTGCCGCTGAAATTCACCAGCGGTCTCGGCGATGCCCTGGCGGGGCGGCCGATCGCGATCCGCTATGTCGATAATCGCGGGTTGGGCAAGTAGCGCATCGGTTGCGACCGACCGCCAATCGATGGTACGCCAGAGGCGGGCGCTGGTTGAGGGGAGGACGTCGTGGGTCTGCTGATCATGATCCTGGGGCTGGTGCTGTTTTTCGCGGCCCATGTTTTCACGACGAAACGCGAGACGCGCGCGCAGGCGATCGCAAGGCTGGGCGAGGGGACCTACAAGATCCTCTATTCGTTCGTCTCGCTCGCGGGGCTTGCGCTGATCATCTGGGGCTTTGCCCATTACCGAGCGGCCGGCTGGATCGACGTCTGGTATCCGCCGAAGGCGATGAAGCACATCACGCTCGCGCTGATGCTGCCCGCGGTCATCCTGGTGGTCGCCTCTTATCTGCGCGGCCGCATCTATGCGACGCTGAAACATCCGATGCTGGCCGGCATCAAGCTGTGGGCGGCCGCGCATCTCCTCGCCAATGGCGATCTCGGCTCCATCATCCTGTTCGGCTCGTTCCTGGGCTGGGCGGTGTATGACCGCATTTCGCTGAAGCATCGCACCGACAGTGGCGGCCCGCCGATTCCGGTGGGCGGCGCCACCAACGACCTGATCGCGGTTGCCGTCGGCGTGGTTGCGTATCTGGCGCTGGCGTTTGCGTTCCATCCTGTCGTGATCGGAGTTCCCGTCGTGGGCGTCTAGCCGATCGGCACAAGACAGGACCCGCATGTCCGTGCGCGGAAGGTAACAAGAGCAACAAGCTTAGGGCATTCCGATGGACTGGTCGCAATCTCAGATCCCGCCGATGCGGTTCGAGGCGCGCTTTGGCGATCGGGTTGTGCCGGCGTTCTGCGACCGGCCGGCCAGTCTCTGGGCGATGATCGCAGAGGCCCGCGCACGCAACGGCGACGGTGAAGCGCTGATCTTAGGCCATGTCCGGCTGAGTTGGCGGCAGGCGGTGGAGCAGGCTGCGCGGATCGCGGCGGGCTTTCGCAAGCTCGGCTTGCAGCGTGGCGATCGTGTCGCGATCCTGCTCGGTAACCGCATCGAGTTTCCGCTGCTGCTGTTTGCCGCCGCGCATGAGGGCCTCGTCACGGTGCTGCTCAGCACGCGCCAGCAGAAGCCGGAGATCGCCTATGTGCTCACCGATTGCGGCGCCAAGATCCTGATCCACGAGGCCGGGCTCGCCGGGCGGCTGCCGGAAGCGCGGGATGTGCCCGATGTGATCCACCGCGTTGCCGTCGACGACGACCCGGATGTGTCGCGCTTCGCGGTGCTCGCAGACAACGCCGCGGCCGCCGCGCCGGTCGACGTGAACGAAGAGGACACCGCGATGATCCTCTACACGTCGGGTACGACAGGCAAGCCGAAGGGCGCGATGCTGGCCCATTGCAACATCGTCCATTCCTCGATGGTGTTCGCGTCCTGCCTGCAATTGACGGAAGCGGACCGTTCGATCGCGGCCGTGCCGCTCGGTCACGTCACCGGTGTCGTCGCCAACATCACGACCATGATCCGCTGCGGCGGCGCGCTGATCATCATGCCGGAATTCAAGGCCGTCGATTATCTCAAGCTCGCCGCGCGCGAGCGCGTCACCTACACCGTGATGGTGCCGGCGATGTACAATCTCTGCCTGCTCCAGCCCGATTTCGACAGCTATGATCTGTCGAGCTGGCGCATCGGCGGTTTCGGCGGCGCGCCGATGCCGGTCGCGACCATCGAGAAGCTCAAGGCGACGATTCCCGGCCTGAAGCTGATGAACTGCTACGGGTCGACCGAGACGACATCGCCCTCGACGATCATGCCTGGCGAGCTGACGGCAAGCCATATCGACAGCGTCGGCCTGCCGTGTCCCGGTGCGCGCATCGTCGCGATGGGATCGGATGGGCGCGCGCTGCCCCACGGCGAGATCGGCGAGCTCTGGATCCAGAGCGCATCCGTCATCAAGGGCTACTGGAACAACCCGAATGCCACGGCTGAAAGCTTCACCGGTGGATTCTGGCACTCGGGCGATCTGGGGTCAGTGGATGCGAACGGTTTCGTCCGCGTGTTCGACCGGCAGAAGGACATGATCAATCGCGGCGGCCTGAAGATCTATTCCGCGGAGGTCGAATCCGTGCTGGCGGGCCACCCCGCGGTGATCGAGAGCGCGATCATCGCCAGGGCGTGCCCGGTGCTGGGCGAGCGCGTCCATGCCGTGGTAGTGACCCGCACCCCGGTCGCCGGCGACGCCCTGCGGGCCTGGTGCGCGGAGCGGCTGTCCGACTACAAGGTCCCCGAAACCATGGCGATCACCACCGAGCCGCTGCCGCGCAATGCCAATGGCAAGGTGCTGAAGCGGCAATTGCGGGAGCACTTGGGAACCTGAGCTAGGCAAGCGCTTCTGCCGGGCTCTTCCGGGTGGTTAACGCCTTGATCGGGCTCACTTTGCCTTGCCACCGCCATATCGTTAGGCTACCTCGCCGCCACGCGGGGGACGGGATTCCTGACGCGAACGCTGTGGCGCGCGCACCCGGACGGGCATGGGATTAGCATAAGTGTCTGAATTATTTGACGAAGTCGACGAGGAAGTACGTCGCGAACAGCTCAAGAAGCTGTGGGATAAATATTCGATCTACTTCATCGCCCTGATGGTGCTGATCGTGGCCGCCGTCGGCGGCTGGCGCGGCTACCAATATCTGGAGGCCAAGAAGGCCGCCGAGGCCGGCGCCGCCTTCGAGAAGGCCGTCGAGCTGTCCGAGCAGAACAAGCATGCGGAGGCCGAGACGGCCTTCACTGAGCTCGCCGCCAAGGCTCCCTCGGGCTATCGCACCCTGGCGCGGCTGCGTGCTGCGGCCGAGGCTGCTGGCCGCGATCCCAAGGCGGCCGCCAAGATGTACGACGACATTGCCGCCGACCGCAGCGTCGGTGGCGAGTGGCAGGATCTGGCGAGGATGCGCGCCGCCGGCCTGCTGATCGACAGCGCCAGCTATGCCGACATCCAGCAGCGGCTGGAGGCTTCCGCCGCGCCCAAATCGACCTTCCGCCACAGCGCCCGTGAGATGCTGGCGCTGTCGGCCTGGCGCAACAACGACACGACCGCGGCCCGCAAATGGCTCGACGCGATCGCCGAGGACGGCGAAACGCCGCCGAGCCTGCGCTCGCGCGCCGAGGCGCTCCAGGCCCTGCTGCCGCCCGTCGCCAAGAGCTGACGGTCCCGAGAGCTGAGACGAGACACCGATATGCGCCGCACGCCACGCTTGATCGCAGCCGCCGTCCTGATCGCCTTCACGGGCGTCCTGGGCGGCTGCTCCAGCTTCGATCCGAGCGACCTGCTCGATTTCCTCGACACCAAGAAGAAGCTGCCGGGTGATCGCAAGCCGGTCTTCCCGGAGGGCGTGCCGGGCCTCGAGCAGGGTGTGCCGAAGGAGTTGTACAAGGGCGCGCAGCAGCAGCCCGATCCGAATGCGCCTGCCGTTGCGGCTTTGCCCGCGGAGCCGCCGCCTGAAGCGGCCAAGCCGGCGAAGGGTGCCAAGGCGAAGAAGACCAGACAGCCGGCTGCCAACGCGGCCGCGCCCGCCGATGCGCCTGCCGGCGAAGTCGATGGCGAGGCCCAGCCGGAGGCCGCGCCGCCCACCGCCGCTCCGCCGCCCAAGCAGAAGATCGTGCGCAAGCGCACCACCGCGCCGCCGCCCGATCAGCCCGTCCAGCAGGCCCAACCGACCCAGACCACGCAGCAGCAATCGCAGGGCGGCTTCCCGGCGCCGCTGCCGAGCGGCAGCTTCTCGCGCTAGAGCATGATCCGGAAAAGTGCGAAGCGGTTTTCCGAAGAGATCATGCTTAAACAACAACCTGAAGCGCGATGGGATTCATTCCGGCCTCATCGCGCTTTAATAATTTCATTGCATTGACAGGCGCGGCTTTCGCAGCGCACGAATGACCGATGTCCTTCACGATCGCCATTATCGGCCGGCCCAATGTCGGCAAATCGACGCTGTTCAACCGCCTGGTTGGGCAAAAGCTCGCGCTCGTCGATGACATGCCGGGCGTCACCCGCGACCGTCGCGAGGGTGAGGCCAGGCTCGGCGACCTCGAATTCACCATCATCGACACCGCCGGCCTCGACGAGGGCGCCAAGGGCTCGCTGACCGCGCGGATGCAGGAGCAGACCGAGACCGCGATCGCGCAGGCCGACGCGCTGTTCTTCGTCGTCGATGCCCGCATCGGCCTCACGCCGACCGACCGCGCCTTCGCCGATTTCGCCCGCAAGGCCAACAAGCCGGTGCTGCTGGTCGCCAACAAGAGCGAAGGCAAGCATGGCGACGCTGGCGCGATGGAAGCCTTCGCGCTTGGCCTCGGCGATCCCATCCAGATCTCGGCCGAGCACGGCGAGGGCATGGGCGAGCTTTATGACGCCCTCGCCAAGCTGATGCCGGAGCCCGTCGAGGAGGATGAGGACGAGGACGACGCGCCGCTCTCCGAGGAGGAGGCCGCGACGCGCCCGATCCGGGTCGCCATCGTCGGCCGGCCAAATGCCGGCAAGTCGACACTGATCAACCATTTGCTCGGCGAGGAGCGCCTGCTGACGAGCCCGGAGGCCGGCACCACGCGCGATTCCATCGCGGTCGAGATCAACTGGAAGGGCCGCGATTTTCGCGTGTTCGACACCGCCGGCCTGCGGCGTCGCTCGCGCATCGAGGAGAAGCTGGAAAAGCTCTCGGTCGCGGATGCGCTGCGCGCGGTGCGCTTCGCCGAAGTCGTCGTGCTGATGATGGATACGCAGAATCGCTTCGAGGAGCAGGATCTGCGCATTGCCGATCTGGTCGAGCGCGAGGGCCGGGCGCTCGTGCTCGCCGCCAACAAATGGGACCTGATGGAAACCAAGGGCGGCGGTGCGATCTCGGGTCTGCGCCGCGACGCCGACCACTTGCTGCCGCAGGTCAAGGGCGTGCCGATCGTCGCGGTATCGGGCCTGATGGGCGAGGGCATCGATCGCCTGATGCAGGCGATCCAGGACGCCTACGCAGTCTGGAACAGACGCGTGTCGACGTCCGCGCTCAATCGCTGGTTCGAGCAGGCGGTCCAGGCCAATCCGCCGCCCGCCGTGTCCGGCCGCAGGCTGAAGCTGAACTACATCACGCAGACCAAGGCGCGGCCGCCGAGCTTCGTGCTGTTCTGCTCGCGTGCCGACGCGGTGCCGCAGTCGTACTTGCGCTACCTGACCAATTCCATGCGCGAGACTTTCGATCTGCCGGGCACGCCCGTGCGCATCACCTTGCGCGAGAAGGCCAACCCCTTCGCCCACAAGCGCAAGCGGCCGTCGTGAGCAACGATGCCGGCGAGGCGATGGCGCAGGGCGCCGCGCCGGTCCGGCGCGGCGCGGTCGCCTTCATCTTCGTCACCATCCTGCTCGACATGCTCGCACTCGGCGTGATCATGCCGATCCTGCCAAAGCTCATCGAGAGCTTCGTCGACAACGACACTGCGCACGCGGCCCGCATCTTCGGCCTGTTCGGCACCGCCTGGGCGCTGATGCAGTTCGTGTTCTCGCCGGTGCTGGGCGCGCTGTCGGATCGTTTCGGACGGCGCCCGGTGGTGCTGCTGTCGAATTTCGGGCTCGCCGCCGACTACGTGCTGATGGCGCTCGCGCCGTCGCTGACGTGGCTGTTCATTGGGCGCGTGATCTCCGGCATCACCTCGGCCAGCATCTCGACGGCGTTTGCCTATATCGCCGACATCACGCCGCCGGAGCGGCGCGCGGCGATCTTCGGCAGGATTGGTGCGGCCTTCGGCGCCGGCTTCATCCTGGGCCCGGCGCTCGGCGGCCTGCTCGGCGACATCGATCCGCGCCTGCCGTTCTGGGCGTCGGCGGCTCTAAGCTTTGCCAATGCGCTCTACGGGCTCCTGGTCCTGCCGGAATCGCTGGCGCCCGACAAGCGCGCGCCGTTCCGCTGGACCCGCGCCAATCCGGTCGGGGCGCTGCATCTGCTGCGTTCCAACGCGATGCTGGCCGCGCTGTCGATCGTCAATTTCATCGCGCAGGTCGCGCATGTCGTGCTGCCGTCGACCTTCGTGCTCTATGCGACCTATCGCTACGGGTGGGATTCCAAGACGGTCGGACTGACGCTCGCGATGGTCGGCGTCTGCGCCATGGTGGTGCAGGGGCTCGCCATCGGCCCGATCGTGCGCGCGCTCGGCGAGCGGTACACACTGTTGCTGGGCCTGTGCTGTGGTGCGATCGGCTTCGTGATCTTCGGCGCTGCGCCGACCGGACCGCTGTTCTGGATCGGCATTCCCGTGATGTCGCTGTGGGGCATCTCGGGCGCCGCGATGCAATCGCTGATGACGCGGCTGGTCGCGCCCGATCAGCAGGGCCAGTTGCAGGGCGCAACCGCGAGCGTGCAGAGCGTGTCGCAGCTCGTCGGCCCGTTCCTGTTCACGCTGACATTTTCCTATTTCATCGGCGCCAGCGCGCCGCTGCATGCCCGGCGCGCCGTTCCTGCTCGCGGCGGTGCTGATGGTGGTATGCGTGGCGATCGCGATGCGGACGTTGGCGACTACAAAGACGGTCTCGTAGGGTGGGCAGAGCGAAGCGTGCCCACTGCCGCTTCGTCAGCCCGCGGAGAGATGGTGGGCACGGCGCTTACGCGCCTTTGCCCACCCTACAGCAGCGCTGGCTGGCTTACTTCTTCACCAGCGGACACTCGCTGTCCTTGAGCGGCTTGGCCGCATCTTCCGGCGCGATGGTGGCCACCAGCTTGTAGTAATCCCACGGCCCCTTCGACTCTTCCGGCTTCTTCACCTCGAACAGATAGGCCGGGATCAGGCGGCGGCCATCGGCGCGCAGCGGGCCCTTGCCGAACAGCGGATCGTCGGTCGGAAGCTCCTTCATCTTGGCGACGACCTTGGCGCCATCATGCGGATTGCTGCCGAGCGCATCCATCGCCTTCAGGTAATGCAGGATTTCCGCATAGAGGCCTGCCACCGTCATCGAGGGCATCGCGCCCTTGGGCGAGACCTTCTGGAAGCGCTTCGACCATTCGCGGGTTTGGTCGTTGAGATCCCAGTAGAAAGATTCGGTGAAGGTCAGGCCCTGCGCGGTCTTCAGGCCGAGCGAGTGCACGTCGTTGATGAACAGCAGCAGCGCGGCGAGCTTCTGACCGCCGGCGACGATACCGAACTCGGCGGCCTGCTTGATCGCGTTGGTGGTGTCGCCGCCCGCATTGGCGAGGCCGATGACCTTGGCCTTGGACGACTGCGCCTGAAGCAGGAATGACGAGAAGTCCGACGTGTTGAGCGGATGCTTGACGCCGCCGAGCACCTTGCCGCCGGTGGCCGTGACGACGGAGCTGGTGTCGCGCTCGAGCGCATGGCCGAAGGCGTAGTCCGCGGTCAGGAAGAACCAGCTATCGCCGCCGGCTTTCGTCAGTGCCTTGCCGGTGCCGTTGGCGAGCATGTAGGTGTCGTAGGTGAAGGAGATGGTGTTGGGCGTGCAGGCTTTGCCCGTCAGGTCGGCGGTGGCCGCGCCCGAATTGAGCAGCACCGAGTTCTTATCCTTGACGAGGTTGCTCACCGCAAGTGCAACGCCGGAGCTCGGCGTGTCCGCGATGGCATCGACCTTGTCGGCATCGATCCACTGCCGGGCGATGTTGACGCCAACGTCAGGCTTGTTCTGGTGATCACCCGAGAGAACCTCGATCGTCCAGCCCTTGGCCTTCAGGCCGGAATCCTCGACCGCCATCTTCACCGCGGCGACCGAGTTCGGGCCGCCGATGTCGGCATAGAGGCTCGACATGTCGTTGAGCACGCCGATCTTGACGGTCTTGTCCTGGGCGTAGGCGGATGTTGCAAAACCGAAGGCGGCACAGGCCAGAAGGGCCGCGGAGCGGCGCGCGAACGTCGTCATGAAAAGTCTCCTCCATTGTCAAATATGCGGACGGCTCTCTTGCGGAGTCTTGTTTCCGGCTGATGGCTCTAGCCTGTCCCACGGCTGGCGGCAATGCGCCTAAAGCCGGATGACGCTGCGTCGTAGCGTCATCCGTCGGTTAACTTTTGGGCAAGATGCGTCAGGACGCTATTTGAGCGCGTCCGACGTCAGCCTGAATTTCTGGATGCGCTTTCCGGTGTCGACCTCGGCGGTATAGACGTTACCCTTGGCATCGATCGCCATGGCATGCACCCAATGGAATTGACCGGCATTGCGGCCGTTGTGGCCGAAGCTGCCGACCACGCTGCCGTCCTCGCGCTTGATGACCCTGATCTCGTTGTTCTCGCCGTCGGCGCTCAGCAGGTAAGTCTGCTTCGGATCGGGCCAGATCGCGATGTCCCACACCGCGCCGTTGCCGAGCGTGTTCTTCTCGAAGAAGAACTCCTTCACGAAGGTGCCGTCCTTCCGAAACACCTGGATACGGTTGTTGATGCGGTCGCAGACATAGACCAATCCGTCAGTGGCGAGCTTCACGCAATGGACGGGATTGCCGAATTGCTGGGCAACCGGCGCCTTGGGATCGTAGGGCGCCTGCTTGCTGTCATCAGGCTTGTTGCCATAGGCGCCCCAGTGCCGCTTGTAGGCCAGCGTGCTTGCGTCGAACACGATGACGCGACGGTTGCCATAGCCGTCGGCGACGTAGATTTCGTTCGCGTCCTTGTCGATCGCGGTCTCGGCGGGCTTGCCGAGCTGCGTCGTGTCGTTGCTGCCGAGGCTCGGCGCGATCTTGCCGATCTGGGCGACGAACTTGCCGTCGAGCGTGAACTTCAAAATGGCGTTGTCATTGTCGGCGTTGCCGCCGACCCAGACGAAGCCGCGCTCGTCGACCTCGATGCCGTGCTCGCGGCCGACCCATTCGTAGCCGTCGCCCGGACCGCCCCATGAGCGCAGCAGATTGCCGTCGGCGTCGAATTCGAGCACGGGCGGTGCCGAGACGCAGCATTTCGAACGTGGCGGGTTGAGGCTCGCGCCTTTCTCGTCGTCGGTGAGCGAGCGTGGGCGGTGGATCACCCAGATGTGGCCCTGCCCGTCGACGGTGATGCCGCCGACCTGGCCGAGGATCCAGTTGTTCGGCAGCTGCTTAGGCCAGGAGGGATCGACGGCGAAGGTCGGCACATCGCCGGCGGTCGCAACGCCCGGAAGCGCGAATGCGAGTGCCGCGATCAGGATGGAGAAGGCGTGAGAGACGCGGGCGAGCGCACGGCCAACGCCTGCGCGATCATGCCATGGTGCCATGGCAACCTCCCTTTTTTGGCTTGCGGCTTGCTGCCGCTTGAGCGCGGGCAGTCAATCGCGGGGAGGGGCCCAAGTCAATTAGCCAAGTCAATCGGCCAACCAATTGGTCAAGTCGATCAGGCCGGCGAGCGGAAGCTCATCAGGCTGCGCGTCTTGTAGTCGTAGAACTTGCCGGTCTCGGTCCAGTCCGGCGCACACATCGGCACGATGAATTCGGCGACCTGCTCGGGCGTGTCGAGTGTCGCAGGATCCTCGCCCGGCATCAGCGTGGCGCGCATGCGGGTGCGGACCGGGCCGGGGTTGAACAGGTTGATGCGAAGAGGTGTGTTCGCGGTCTCCTGCGCCCAGGCGCGCGCCAGCGTTTCCAGCGCGGCCTTGGAGGCGGCGTAGGGGCTGACATAGGCGGTCGCCTTGTTGGCGGCGCCCGAGGTGATGAACACGGCGCGGCCGGCGTCGGACTGCTTCAGCAGCGGCTCCATGCAGCGAATGAGCTGGAAGTTCGCGGAGACGTTGACGGCCATGACGTCGTTGAAGGTCTTCAGCTCGATATGGCCGACCGGCGAGGAGGGCCCGAGCACGCCGGCATTGCCGACGAGGATGTCGAGCTTGCCGTAGCGTTCATGCAGGCCGGCTCCGAGCCGCGCGATGCCGTCGGAATCGGTGAGGTTGAGCGGCACCAGCGTGGCGCTGCCGCCCTCTTTCCGGATCTCGTCGTCGAGCTCTTCCAGACCGCCCTGCGTGCGCGCCACCGCGACGATGTGCGCGCCGGCCTTCGCCAGCGCTTTTGCCGTGGCGAAGCCGATGCCGCGCGAGGCGCCGGTGACGAGAGCGATGCGGTCGGCGAGGGGTTTTGTCATCGGAAGGTTCTATCCAGCGTCGTCCTGGCGAAAGCCATGACCCATACGCCGTGACGTGTATGGCTTAGGGAGGTGGTTGTCGCACCTTTTTCGAACCACGGAGGCCTGTGGTAATGGGTCCTGGCTTTCGCCAGGACGACAGCCTAGCTCGCCTCCGCCAGCAGCGACAGCTGCCGGGGCTGCTGCTCGGTCTGGGTCTGGTCGGTGAGGTGGGTCGGATACGCCCCGGTGAAGCAGTGATCCGAGAATTTCGGATTGGCCGGGTCGCGGCCGGGCTCGCCCATGGCGCGGTACATGCCGTCGATCGACAGGAAGGCGAGCGAGTCGGCGCCGATGATCTCGCGCATCTCCTCCAGCGAATGCGTCGCGGCCAAGAGGCCGCCGCGGTCCGGCAGGTCGATGCCGTAATAATCAGGGTAGAGGATCGGCGGCGAGGCGAGGCGGAAATGCACTTCCTTCGCGCCCGCATCGCGCATCATGCGCACGATCTTCTTCGAGGTGGTGCCGCGCACCAGCGAGTCGTCGATCAGGATGATGCGCTTGCCTTCGATCGCGGCGCGGTTGGCCGAATGCTTCATGCGCACGCCGGATTCGCGGATCGCCTGCGTCGGCTGGATGAAGGTGCGGCCGACATAGTGGTTGCGGATGATGCCGAGCTCGAACGGCACACCGGAATGCTGGCTGTAGCCGACCGCGGCGGGCACGCCGGAATCCGGCACCGGCACGACGACGTCGATCGGCACGTGGCTCTCGCGTGCGAGCTGCGCACCGAAGGCTTTGCGCACCTCATAGACCGAGCGGCCGTGGACGATGGAATCCGGACGGGAGAAATAGATGTATTCGAAGATGCAGGGACGCGGCGCAATCGGCGGGAACGGCTTGTGGATGTCCTGGCCGTTCTCGTCGAACACGATGACTTCGCCGGGCTCGATGTCGCGGATGAAGCGGGCGCCGATGATGTCGAGTGCGCAGGTCTCGGAGGTCAGGATCGGGCAGCCATCGAGCTCACCGAGCACCAGGGGGCGGATGCCGCGCGGGTCGCGCGCGCCGACCAGCTTCTTGTTGGTGAGCGAGACCAGCGCATAGGCGCCCTCGATCTCGCGCAGCGCGTCGATGTAGCGCTCGATGAAGCGGGTGCGCCGGGAGCGCGCGACCAGGTGCAGGATCACCTCGGTGTCGGTGGTCGACTGCATCATCGCGCCGTTCCTCACGAGCTCGCGGCGCAGCGTCAGGCCGTTGGTGAGGTTGCCGTTATGGGCGACCGCAAGGCCGCCGGCATTGAGCTCGGCGAACAGCGGCTGCACGTTGCGCAGGATGGTGGCGCCGGTGGTGGAATAGCGGACATGGCCGACCGCGACAGTGCCGGGCAGGCGGTCGATCACCTCGCGGCGGGAGAAGGTGTCGCCGACGAGGCCGAGGCGGCGTTCGCTGTGAAAGCGGCTGCCGTCATAGGAGACGATGCCGGCGGCTTCCTGGCCGCGGTGCTGAAGGGCGTGGAGACCGAGGGCCGTGATGGCGGCCGCGTCCGGGTGGCCGTAGATGCCGAAGACGCCGCATTCCTCGCGGAGCGTATCCCCTTCCAGATCGTCCTGAAGCTCCAGCGCGGCCGGGCTCAAACCGGCTTTGGGATCGAGATCAAGTTGGGCGTCCTGGTCAGGGTGTCGCATCTCGTCCGCGCCTCTCTTTAGGGCCTAATCAACGCGCCGCAGGTTTCTCGATCAGCTTTTTCAGGCTGTCACGAGCAGGTTTACTGTATCCGTCGCCACTGCCCGAAGGCTGCTGCTCGGAATCAGCTTGATCATCATCTGGTTTGTTTTTCTTGAATCTCTTCAAGATGGTGTTCTCGGGGTCATCCGGCAAGAGCGACATCAGCCAATCCCCGGTTCCCTGGAGCACCACGCGGGATTTCGCCCCCGTCACCCAGTCCGGGCGTTGCTTGTCCGGCACCAGCCAGGTGAAGAACAGGAAGGCGACCACGACGATCAAAAGCCCGCGAGCGAGGCCAAACAGGAAGCCGAGGGTACGGTCGAGCGCGCCGATTCGCGAATCCAGGATCATGTCGGAGATCCGGACGGTGATCACGGAGACCACGACCAGGGTACCGACGAACACGCCGGCGACCACGACCACGCTCGCGACCGTGTCGTTGTTGAAATAGGTCTTTGCGGTCGGCAGCAGCTTGGAGAAGGAGTACAGCGTCACGATCGCGGCCGCGCCCCAGGCCGCGATCGACAGGATTTCGCGCATGAAGCCGCGGACCATGGCGAGCAGGCCCGAGATCAGCATCACACCGAGCAGGATCAGGTCGAGGAGTGTTACTGGCATCGGCTGGTCTGGTCCGCTCGTACTCTCAAAGGTGCTCAGCGAATCGGTGTTTGGCCGCCGCCCTAAAAGAGGGGCAGACGGCGTTCCCGGCAAGGCCGCAACCACGCAATCCCATGCTGCTTTTGTGACGGCTGTATAGCGGCGGGGGCCGGGGACGTCACCTCCGGCTACCCCTCTCCACGGCGGAATCTTGCCGGTGTGGCATTTTTCTCTGCCGATCCGCCGGATTCGCCCCGACGAGAGCCGCGGGCGGCGATCTCGGCCACCAAAGTCGTCAGGCTGTTCACCGCGTTGAGCGACAGTCCGGCGTCGCCGCCGGCTTCGCCCCGGGCCGATTCGGGCAGCACGGCGCGCTGGAAGCCGAGTTTGGCAGCTTCCTTCAGCCGGGCCTGGGTCTGCGCCACCGGCCGCACCACGCCCGAGAGCGAAATCTCGCCGAAATAGACTGCGTCCGTGGGTAACTGCGCATTAACCAGCGAGGACACCAGCGCCGCCGCCGCGGCCAGGTCGGCCGCCGGCTCGTTGATGCGCAAGCCGCCTGCGACGTTCAGATAGACGTCGTGGCCGGACAGCTTGACCCCGCAATGGGCCTCCAGCACCGCCAGCACCATCGAGAGCCGGCTCGGGTCCCAGCCGACCACGGCCCGGCGCGGGGTGCCGAGCGAGGTCGGAGCGACCAGTGCCTGCAATTCGACCAGGACCGGCCTTGTGCCCTCGATGCCCGCAAACACCGCGGTGCCCGGCGTGCCGAGATCGCGCTCCGACAGGAACAGCTCGGAAGGGTTGGTGACCTCGCGCAGACCAAGGCCGGTCATCTCGAACACGCCGATCTCGTCGGTCGGGCCGAAGCGGTTCTTGACGGCGCGCAGGATGCGGAATTGTTGCGAGCCTTCGCCCTCGAACGACAGCACCGCGTCGACCATGTGCTCGACCACGCGGGGGCCGGCGATCTGGCCGTCCTTGGTGACGTGGCCGACCAGGATGATGGCGGCGCCGGTCTTCTTGGCGAAGCGGATCAGCGCCTGCGCCGAGGCGCGCACCTGGGTCACCGTGCCGGGCGCGGATTCCACGGTGTCGGTCCACATGGTCTGGATCGAGTCGATCACGATCAGGCGGGGAACCGCGCCCTCCGACAGCGTGGAGACGATGTCCTCGACCGAGGTCTCGGCCGCAAGCTGCACCGGGGCGTCCGACAGGCCGAGCCGCTCGGCGCGCAGGCGCACCTGGGCCACCGCCTCTTCACCGGAGATGTAGACGATGCGGTGGCCGGCGCGCGCCAGCATGCTGGTTGCCTGCGTCAGCAGCGTCGACTTGCCGATGCCTGGATCGCCGCCGACCAGCAGCACCGAGCCGCGGACGAATCCGCCGCCGGTGACGCGGTCGAGCTCGGTCATCCCTGAGGACAGGCGCGGCGCGTCCGGGCTCTTTCCGGCGAGGCTCTCCAGCGCGAATGTCCGGCCCTTGCGCTTGGAGCGGATCGAGACCGGCACGCTGCCGCTCGTGTCCTCCTCGGCGAGCGTATTCCACTCGCCGCAGGACTCGCATTTGCCCTGCCAGCGGTTATAGGCCGCGCCGCAGTTCTGGCAGACGAAGGAAAGCGTGTTCTTGGCCATGGGGACAGTTGAGTCGGAGGTCTTGATGTCAGCTGATAGCACGGAATGGCGGGCCGTGAGGCCGGTCACCCGCGCGCCCAATATCGCAATTCAGCGCAACCGGTACACCCTTTGTTAGCTTTGGGCCGCAGCGCCGCACCGGACTTTGCCAAATGTTAGCGGACGCGGGTCCAGTCTCGGAACCAATACGGGGCGGCGAAGAGAATGACGATCATTTTGCGGATATTGCTCGCTGTGGGCATCGCCTGCGGCGTCCTGGCGCCTGCCGGCCGTGTCGTCGCGGCTGACGCCAAATCCCTCGACATCGTCTTCGTGAACCCCGGCAAGACCGGCGAGGTCTATTGGGACATGGTCGCGCAGACCATGCAGGCCGCGGGCCGCAAGCTCGATGCGCATGTCGAGGTCCTGACCAGCGAGCGCAATTACCGCACCATGCAGGAGCTCGGGCTCGGCGTCGTGGCACGTCGCGACAAGCCCGACTTCCTCATTCTCTCGAACGAGGAATCCGCCGCCGTTCCGATCCTGGAGGCGGCCGAGGCTGCGGGCGTCAAGACGCTGCTGCTCTCGAACACGCTGATCGGCGAAGATGCGAGCCGGCTTGGACCGCCGCGCCGGACGCTCAAGACCTGGCTCGGCGACATCACGACCGATCTTCAGACCGCGGGGGCGCGGATGGCGAATGCGCTGATCAGCGCCGCGCGTGCCGAGAAATGGGAGAGCCCGGATGGCAAGATCCACATTCTCGGCATCGGTGGCGACGAGATCACGCCCGCCTCGATCGCCCGCAATGCCGGGCTCCAGCTTGCGGTGGCGGCCGCGCCCGACGTGGTGGTGGACCGGATGCTGTTCGCCAACTGGACGCAGTCGGAGGCCGAGCAGGTCACTGCGAATTATCTGAGCTGGGCCTCGCGCAAGGAGATCCGGCCTGCCGGCATATGGGCCGGAAACGATCCGATGGCGCTCGGCGCGCTACGCGCGGCGACCGCTGCCGGCCTCATGCCCGGCCGGAATATCCAGGTGGCCGGGCTCAACTGGTCAGAGGACGCGCTACGCGAGATCAAGGCCGGTCGTCTGCTCCTGACCGACGGCGGGCACTTCCTGCTCGGCGGCTGGTCGATCGTCCTGCTCCGCGACTACGCCGATGGCTGCGATTTCGCCGCCGTCTCACCCCGCGTCGAGGTCAAGACATCCGCGATCACGCGCGACAATCTCGCTTCGGTCGGGGACCTCATCAGGACGCGCGCTTTCGACCGGATTGATTTCGCGCGGTTCCGGGCGAAGGCGGGACGCTGCGGCCAATATGATTTCTCCGTCGATGCGCTCATCTCATCCCTGGCGCCGCTCGAAGGTGCTGCCGATTGATGCGAGACGCTGACGACATGACCGGTCCGGATCGCAACGCGCAGGCAGCGCCAGCGCGCCTGCGCTCGGTCGTCCGCGCGATGATCTGGGCCACCGTACCCGTTCTGCTGCTGGTGCAATTGCTGGCTTCCGCCGGCGTCGAGGCCTCGAGCTTCTGGTCGCAGATCAGGCAGCTCGACGCCCACATTGCCCGCGTCGCCGAGAGCCGCGCCGAGCTGATCGCCGAGCCGCTCTGGAAGATGCGTTACGACCAGGTCACGAACGTGCTCAACGAGATCATGCACGACGAGACCATCGCGGCGGCGGCCGTCTATGACGACACCGGCGTTGCGATCGCCCGCGTGGTGGCGCGCCCCTCCGGGCAGGCGGTCGCGGAGGTGTCGCGTCCGATCAACTACAGCAACGGCAACATGGCCGTGCAGGCCGGCCGTATCGCGATCGCCTATTCCTACGCAACAGTGTACGCCGACACCGGCAGCCGCCTGATGCGGCTGCTGATCGTCGGCCTGCTCGCAACGCTTGCGACCGTGGTCGCAATGCGGATTTCGGCGAACATCTTCATCGGCAAGCCGCTTGCCGCGATCATGTCGGCGATCCAGCGCAGCAAGCGGGATGGTCGCGCCTATCCGGCGGACATCAGATCGTCGAACGAATTCGGCCAGCTCGCGCACGCCTTCAACGCGATGCAGCACACGACGACAGGTGCGCTCGATCGGCTCGGGCACATGGCTTCGCACGACCCGCTCACGGGCCTGCCCAATCGGCGCTCGCTGTCCGAGCGCCTTGTGACCCTGAGCAGCGATGCAGGTTCGCCGGATTCCCTGATCGCCTTCTGCTTCATCGATCTGGACGACTTCAAGGGCATCAACGACACCTTCGGTCATGATGCCGGCGACAAGTTCCTGGTCCACATTTCCGGGCGTCTGCGCGAGGCGGTCGAGCCGCAGGATTGGGTGGCGCGGCTCGGCGGCGACGAATTCGTCGTGATCCGCCCCGAAGTCGGCAACGAAGCGACCGCGCAAGCCTTCGCGCGCCAGCTGCTGGACGCGATTTCCGAGCCGATCCGGCTGCACGACAAGCAGGTCGTGCCGCGGGCCAGCATCGGTCTTGCCGTGCGCCGCGCCGGCGATTCCGAGCTATCGTACCTGCCGGCGCTCGCCGACATCGCGCTCTACCATGCCAAGACCAAGGCGCCCGGCACCGTCGCGGTGCTGAACGAGGCGCTCCAGCGCGACTACCGCCGGCGCAGGGAGCTCGAGCTTGCCATTCCCGCAGGCTTCGCCGAGGGCCAGTTCGAGGTCTGGTATCAAAGCCAGGTCGACCTCGAGAGCCAGGGCGTCGTCGGCCTGGAGGCGCTCATTCGTTGGCGCCACCCTGAATATGGCGTGATCGGTCCCGGCGAATTCCTGTCGCTGATCGAGCGCAGCGGCAACAATGCACGGCTGACGCGCTATGTGCTGACCGATGCCTGCCGCGCGCTGCAACATTTGGCTGCCGCCGGCAGGCCGGATATCCGGATCGCGATCAACCTGCCGCCGTCCGAGCTCGCCGACCATTCGCTTGCCGCCGAGCTGCGCGAGACCTGCCTGCGCTTCGGCGTCGCGGCCTCGTCGCTCGAGCTCGAGATCACCGAGGGCTCGCTGATCAACAACATCGCCAGCGCGTCCGAGACGTTGCATCGCCTGCGGCGCCTCGGCGCCACCATCGCGCTCGACGATTTCGGCACGGGCTACAGCTCGCTCGCCCATCTCAGGCGTTTCCCGCTGGACAAGGTCAAGATCGACAAGGCCTTCATCAGCGAGATTCCGGACAGCGCGGAAGACAAGGCGATCGTCGGCGTCATTGCATCGCTTGCCGGCACGCTGGGGCTGACCCTGGTCGCCGAAGGCATCGAGCGGGCCGAGCAGGCCCAGGCCATGCGCGAGATGGGCGTGAGGTTCGGGCAGGGCTTTCTCTATCAGAGGCCGCAGCCGCTCGCGGCCGTGCTGCACTGGCTCGAGGGACAGGCGGGCGAGGGCCGCATCCGCGTCGACAGCCTGTCGCTCGCGCCCGAATTCGCCGCCTGAGCGCGGGTCATCACGGCTGGGTCGCGTTCCAGAGCATGGAGAGGCCGGCTGCGATCATGATCGCGTCCATCATCATGCGGAACATCTCCGGCTTCAAATGCAGCACGAAGCGCTTTGCGATGAAGGCACCTGACATCAGCGAGCAACCTGCGATCAGGCCCTTGATGAAGACATCGCCGGTCAGCGCACCGAAGCGTTCGAAGGTCACGGATTTGGCGAAGTAGAGGCCGAGCGAGGCGGCGGCCTCCGTCGCCAGGAACGCGCCCTTGCTCAAGCCGTAGAACAGGAACAGCGGCACGCTGAGCGGGCCGGTCGAGACCACGATGCCGGTGAGATAGCCGATGACGGCCCCGCCGATTGCGAGGTGCCAGAGATTGGCCTTGAGGTCGTGCCGCACCAGCCAGTGCCGGACCGGCACCATCGCGATCAGGAAGATGCCGATGGCGAGATCGACGGTGTGGGAGGGCAGCGCCAGCAGCGTGCGCGCGCCAAGCGCTGCGGCCGGAATGCCCGTCACCGAATAGGCCGCGCAGGCCCGCCAGTCGACCTCGCGCCACCAGGCCAGAATCCGCGAGAAATTCGCCATCACGGAGGCCACCGCCATGATCGGCACAGCTTCCTTCGGCCCGTACGCATAGACCAGCACCGGCATCAGCATGATCGACGAGCCGGTGCCGACGATGCCTGAGATGGTGCCGGCGATGAGGCCGACGGTGAGGACGAAGAGGAAGGCCAAGGGCGGGGCTCCGGGAATCGGCGCAGTGTAGCTGGAGGAGGCGTGCAGGGCGAACGGTCGGGGCGCTTGTCTCGTAGTTAATTGGCGGTGTTGCGGGAACCGCCAATCCGATCTGCTCGGCGGCCTGATCCTTAGAATTTGAAGCGTATTGATCGGAGCATTCGCTCAAAGAATTTGAGGTCCCGCGATGCCTGATCACCATTCCTTCTCCGCGCTCGACCGCCATGCGGTGCTCGGCGGATCTGACAACGGTTTTCCCTGGTACGCCGGCGCGATGCTCGCGGTCGAAGCGAGTGAAGTGGTGCGGCTGCGCTGCGAGAAGCTCAGCCATGGCGATGAGGCCGCCGGGCAGGAAGCCGCGCTGATGGTAAGCGAAAAGATTGCTGCAGCCTTCGAGGCCGCCGCGAGCCTGCTCGCGGGCGCAACGCCAGCGGCCATCGTCCAGCGCTATCGCGAGCATGTGGCCGCGAATGCCAGGCGGCTGTCCGCCAACGAGACTCCATGACGAATTCTGCTGCTGACAGCATGTTGGCAGCAGGGACCAGCTACGACCCTTTCCTGACAAAACGGAGAGCGGGTCATGCCGATCGAGGCAAGCTGTCATTGCGGTGAGACGGTGTTCGAGGTGATGGAGGCGCCCTCGGGCGTGACGCACTGCACCTGCTCGCTCTGCGCCAAGCGCGGCGCGCTGTGGGCCTATTACAAGCCGGCGCAGTTTCGTCTGCTGTCGCCGCCGGAAAGCGTCGCGACCTATCTCTGGGGCAGCCGCACCGTCAAACACCATTTCTGCGCAAACTGCGGCTGCGGCACCTATTCGGAGTCGCCGGACTGGTCGACCGGCAAGCCCGACTTCGACAATCCCAGGGTCGGCGTCAACGCGCGCCTGTTCGATGATTTCGATCTGGACGCAGTGCCGGTCAACGTGATCGACGGCAAGAATTTGTGGTGAGGATGCTGCCTCCCGTCCTCTTGAGACTGCCGGAGAAAGCTGATCTGTTTCCGGCCTCAGTGAGAAGAAAGGGGAGGAAACCCATGATGCGTCTTTTGACGCGAGCGATGCTCGCAATGTGTCTGGGCGTTGTAGCCAGCCTCAACGCGGCGCAGGCGCAGACCAGGCCGAAGGTCACGACGCTCGGACCTGACTTTCCCAAGGCGGCGTTGTTCGTCGGCAACAGCTTCTTCTACTACAACAACGGCATGCCCGGGCATCTCACCTTCATGGAGCGGGCCGCGGATGCGGCCAACAAGGCGGCCTATCGCAACACCATGGCCACGATCGGCGGCTCCGGCCTCGACTGGCACGACATGGACAATCTGCTGCGGCCGGGCGGCATCGGCACCTACTCCTTCGACGAGCAGAACGTCGTGATCTTCAACAAGCCCGGCAAGCAGTTCGATGCGGTCGTGATGATGGATTGCAGCCAGTGCCCGATCCATCCGCAATTGAAGGACGCCTTCGCCGCCTTCGCCAAGAAGGACAGCGAGATCGTCCGCGCCCACGACATGCGGCCCGTGCTGTTCATGTCCTGGGCCTATGCGGACAAGCCGGAGACGACGGAAGGACTGGCCGAGGCCTACACGGTCGCCGGCAATGCCAATGATGCGCTCGTCATTCCCGCGGGCCTTGCCTTCGCGCGCGTTCGCAAGCTTCAGCCGGAGCTCAATCTCTATGCGCCGGACAAGCGGCATCCGAGTCCGGCCGGCACGTATCTGGCGGCCTGCACGACGTTCGCCGCACTGACAGGTCGCTCGCCGGTCGGCAATGCCTACATCATGGGGCTCGATCCCGAGATGGCGCAGCTGCTGCAAAAGACGGCGTGGGACACTGTGCAGGAGTACTACGGCCGCTGATCTAGCGCAGGACGATCCAGGCCGGCGCGTGATCGCTCGCGCCGTCCTCGCCGCGAACCTTCTTGTCGACGCCGGCCTTGGCCAGGCGTGAAACGAGGGCAGGGCTGACCAGCAGATGATCGAGCCGCAGGCCGGCATCGCGCGGCCAGCGGTTCCGCTTGTAGTCCCAGAATGTGTAGATGCGCTTGTCCGGATGAAGCTCGCGGATCGCGTCGCACCAGCCCTGCGCGACCAGCGAGGCAAAGGCCGCGCGGCTCTTCGGCTGGATCAGCGCGTCCTTGTCCCAGGATCTCGTCGGATAAATGTCGATCGCCGTCGGCGCCACGTTGTAGTCGCCGGCGAGCACCACGGGCAGGTCCTGCTTGATGAAGGTCTTGGCGTGGCGCTTCAGGCGCGCGAACCAGTCGAGCTTGTAGTCGAATTTCGGCCCCGGCTGGGGATTGCCGTTGGGCAGGTAGATGCTGGTGACGATGATGCCGCGCACGGCGGCCTCGATGTAGCGCGCCTCGTGATCGTCGCGGTCGCCGGGCAGGCGGTCGCGGGTGAGAACGGGCTCGGCATTGCGGGCGAGGATGGCAACGCCGTTCCAGGTTTTTTGTCCACGCCATACTGCGCCATAGCCGGCCTTTTCGATGGCACTCGCCGGAAATTCGCCATCACTTGCCTTCAATTCCTGGAGCGCGACGACATCAGGCTTCGCTGCGCGCATCCATGCCAGCAGATTGGGCAGGCGGCGGTTGATGTTGTTGATGTTGAACGTCGCGATCTTCATGTAGAGCTGCTGGCTCCTGCCTTCCGACACCGGAGATACAATGTCCAAGTTGAGCTTTGCTGCTATCGTCGTCGTTGCCGCGTTCTCCGGAGCGGCTTCGGCACAATCGGCCGATCCGCGCGGCGCGTGCAAGGCGGATTACGACAAATTCTGCGCCGGCCTCGCGCCGGGCGGCGGCATCGTCGCCTGCCTCAACGGCAAGCGTGACCAGCTCAGCGCGACCTGCAAGGCGGCGCTCGACAGCAGGAAGAAGAAGTAAGCGGCTGACAGCTCAGCTCAGCTCAGCTCAGCTCAGCTCAGCTCAGCTCGGCAGCGGCGGCGGGCTCGCCGGCTGCTCGACCGGCGGCGGTGAGGGCGGTTGCTCGGCCGCCTGTGCGGAGGACGGCTGTGCCAGCGGCTCCACCACGTTGCCGCCCTTGTAGACGCGGGCATAGCGGTGGCCGAGGCTGGTCAGCACCTCATAGCCGATCGTGCCGAAATGATGCGCGAGCTCGTCGACGGTGATGCCTTCGCCGATCAGCGTCACCATGTGGCCGCGCCGTGCCGCGTTCGGCGGCAGATCGGTGATGTCGATCGCGATCAGGTCCATGGAGACGCGGCCTGCGACCGGACAGCGCTTGCCGGCAACGATCACCTCTGCGCCGCGCGTGCCGTCGTTTGAACTGGCGGCGCGGAAATAGCCGTCGGCATAGCCGACCGCGATGATCGCAAGCTTGGTCGGCCGGCGCGCGGTCCAGGTGCCGCCATAGCCGACGCTCTCGCCGCGCTCGATATTGCGGATCTGCACGATGCGCGCCTTGAGATCGACCACTGGCTGCATCGGATTGTCGGCCTCCGGCGTCGGGTTGACGCCGTAGAGTGCGGCGCCCGGCCGCACCAGGTCGAACTGGAAGGGGGCGCCGAGGAAGATTCCGGACGAATTGGCGAGCGCCGCCGGCACGCCGGAGAATTCGCTGGCGATGCCGCGGAAGGAGGCGAGCTGTTTTGCATTGACCGGGCTGTTGAGCTGCTCGGCCGAGACCAGATGGCTCATCACCAGCGTGATGCCGTGGTCGCCGGCGTTGATGCGGGGAATGATGGCCTGCGCTTCCGAAAGCGTCAGCCCCAGCCGGTTCATGCCGGTGTCGATGTGAACAGCGGCGCCTCCGTTCCAGCCGGTGCGGCGGCAGAACACGTCCCATTCGGCGAGCTCGTTGAGATCGCCGATCACCGGACGGCAATTGATCTGGGCGTAGTGCTCGCCGGTGTTCTGGAAATAGCCGCCGAGCACGTAGATGGTCGGCTCCGGTACGGCGGCGCGTACCTTGCGCGCCTCCTCGATGGTGGCGACGAAGAAGGTCTTGCAGCCGGCCTTGCTGAGGGCACGCGCGACCTGCTGGGCGCCGCAGCCATAGGCATCGGCCTTGATCACCGCCGAGCATTCGGCCGGCACCGCCGTCTTCTCGAGCTTGCGCCAGTTGGCGATGATCGCGTCGAGATCGACGGTGAGCACGCCGCCGAAGGCAGAGAGCGCGGCAGCCTGATTGGCCTCCGCGGAGAGGAGGCCGGATTGCGGGGTCATTTTCGTGTCGGACGCCATTGTCATGGCGCCGTTTTACGCAAGAGGCAGGTCTGGTTCAAGGAACTCAGTAGTCGTTGCTGCTGCGAGCCGGCATCTGGCTGTCGGGCGCGAGATCGCCGAACCGCGTGACGGAGGCTTCGAACGCCAGATCGACGGTGCCTGTCGGGCCGTGGCGCTGCTTGCCGATGATGACTTCGGCCTTGCCATGCGCAAGACTCATGTCAAGCTGCCACTTCTCGTGTTCAGGCGTACCCGGGCGCGGCTCCTTCATCGCGAGGTAATATTCCTCGCGGTACACGAACAGCACGACGTCGGCGTCCTGCTCGATCGATCCGGATTCACGCAAGTCGGAGAGCTGCGGCCGCTTGTCGTCGCGGGATTCGACCTGACGCGAGAGCTGCGACAGCGCGATCACGGGAACGTTGAGTTCCTTCGCCAGCGCCTTGAGGCTGGTCGTGATCTCCGTGATTTCCTGCACGCGACTGTCGCTGGCGCGCTTGCCCGAGCCCGACAGCAGCTGGATGTAGTCGATCACGAGCAGGTCGAGGCCCTTCTGTCGCTTCAGCCGGCGCGCGCGCGCCATCAGCTGGGCGATCGACAGGCCGCCGGTCGCGTCGACATAGAAAGGCAGCGATTGCAGCTCGATCGAGACCTCCCGGATTTTTTCGAAGTCGGCTTCCGAGATGCCGCCGCGGCGGATTTGGGAGGAGGGAACGCCGGTGCGCTCGGCCACGATACGCGTGGCGAGCTGGTCGGCCGACATTTCGCAGGAGAAGAAGCCGATCACGCCGCCATTGGCGGCCTTCGTTGTGCCATCCGCCTGGACCTCAGGAACATAGGCCTTGGCCACGTTGTAGGCGATGTTGGTCGCCAGCGACGTCTTGCCCATGCCGGGACGTCCCGCGACGATGATGAGATCGGAGTGCTGCAGGCCACCCATCTTGGTGTCGAGGTCGCGCATGCCCGTCGAGATACCCGACAGCTTTCCGTCGCGCTGGAACGCCTTTGCCGCAAGATCTACCGCGACCGCCAACGCCTGCGAGAATTTCTGGAAGCCACCGTCATAGCGACCGGACTCCGCAAGCTCGTAGAGCTTTCGCTCGGCGTCCTCGATCTGCGCGCGCGGCTGGAAATCGACCGGAGCGTCATAGGCGACATTGACCATGTCCTCGCCGATGCCGATCAGGTCACGCCGCAATGACAGGTCGTAGACGGTACGGCCGTAATCCTGGGCGTTGATGATGGTGGTCGCTTCGGCCGCGAGGCGCGCCAGATATTGTCCGATGGTCATGCCGCCGACATCGGTATCGGCGGGCAGGAACGTCTTCAGCGTGACGGGCGTGGCGATCTTGCCCATCCGGATCAGGCTGCCGGCGGTGTCGAAGATGGTCTGGTGCAGCGGCTCGAAGAAATGCTTCGCCTCCAGGAAGTCGGAGACGCGGTAGAAGGCATCGTTGTTGACCAGGATTGCGCCCAAAAGGCTCTGTTCCGCTTCGATATTATGCGGCGCGCTCCGATAGGTCGGAGTTCCTGCGTCAGGCGCGAGTTTGAGAACGTTCGAATCAGTCAGGGCCATGGTCGGACGTGCTTAGCAATTTTCTTGGGCGGATGCGGGGCCGGGATAAAGCGCCGCCCGCGCCCAAAGCGGAAGCAAAAGCTGACCGCTATCAACCGCTCAGTTAAAATGGTGGATGATTAGCAGCCGCAGCATGCACCGCGCTTGACGGATTTTGCGGAACTCGCCCCGGCCCGGAAGCGGCCGCGACCGTGCCATGGAAATATCCTGAAACCGTGAACCTATTGGATTGGCGTGCAGACGTATCAAGAGCGCGCGAAATGACGCACGCTGGCCGCTTTCGGCTCGGGCTCAGACCAGCAGGAGGTAGACCAGCGCAACCAGGGCCGCCCCGACGCCGGTAACGATCAGGGCGTAATCGGTACGGAGGTCGTCCTGCACGTCGAATGAGGTTTGGGTCTCTTTGCTCATGGCGACGGTCTAGGCCAGGCCCGACCAGACTTATGTGAAGCAGATCACATCTCTCCGGATTCTTTCGGGGTAGCGCCGGAACGGACGGGCAGACAGGGGATTGTCCCCGGTAACCCGCCATCAGGGAGACGAGGCAAGCGATGCGGCCAGAACGGCAGCACCAGATCTGGCGAAGCGAGGCAGGCAGCCGGCTTTGGCTGTCCGGGCTGATCGCGGCCATGCAGCACGCCGAGCGCCCCGAAGTGCGTTGCCAGCCGGTCGCGCCCGAGATCCTCGTGGAACTGCGGGCGC
Organism: Bradyrhizobium sp. cf659; assembly: GCF_900113725.1. Taxonomy (NCBI): domain Bacteria; kingdom Pseudomonadati; phylum Pseudomonadota; class Alphaproteobacteria; order Hyphomicrobiales; family Nitrobacteraceae; genus Bradyrhizobium; species Bradyrhizobium sp. cf659. The sequence continues at coordinate 1,056,307 of NZ_FOQJ01000001.1, read as the reverse complement.
AGCTGGCGTTAACGGCCTCTTTACGCTCGTCCCCGATTTCGACCCTGCGTCACTAGGCTCTATTCACCAGCCAGCTTCAGCCTTGGCTTGGCGCCGCGTTCGATGGCCCGCAGGCGGGCCTCTTCGTGGGCGATGTAGTCACGGGTCGTCGGCACCACACCCTGACGCTTGGTGAGCTGGATCTGGAAGTTCATCATGTGCTGCTTGCGGAACGTCATCTCGCTGGCCGCCAGATAAAACTCCCACATCAGGGCGAAGCGCTCATCGTAAAGCTGCACGGCCTCCTCGCGCCGCGCCATGAAGCGCTCCCGCCAGGCCTTCAGCGTGTCGGCGTAATGCAGCCGGAGGATCTCGATGTCGCAGACCAGCAGGCCCGCACGCTCGATCGCCGGCAGCACCTCGGACAGAGCGGGGATGTAACCGCCCGGGAAGATGTATTTGGCGATCCAGGGATTGGTGGAATCCGGGCCCTGCGAACGGCCGATCGAATGCAGCATCATGACACCGTCCTCGCTCAAGAGTTCGGCGCAGCGCTGGAAGTAAGCGTCGTAGAACCTGACCCCGACATGCTCCAGCATGCCGACTGAGACGATGCGGTCGAACGGCCCGTCAATGTCGCGATAGTCCTGGAGCAGGAATTTGGCCGATCCGGTCAGGCCCTTTTCGGCCGCGCGCGTATTGGCGATCTGCAACTGCTCTGTCGACAGCGTGATGCCGGTGACGTCAGCGTCAGCGATCTCGGCGAGATAGAGCCCGAGCCCGCCCCAGCCCGAGCCGATGTCGAGCACGCGCTGGCCAGCCGTGACGCGAAGCTTCGCGGCGATGTGCCGCTTCTTGGCGAGCTGCGCATCGTCGAGCGTGCTCTCCGGCGTCTCGAAATAGGCGCAGCTATACTGCTTGTCGGCGTCGAGGAAGAGCGAATAGAGCCGGGCGTCGAGATCGTAGTGATGCGCGACATTGCGACGCGAGCGCGAGCGCGGATTGAACTGCTTCAGGTGCCGCGTCAGATAGCGCAGGTGCCACCAGGGCTTTGCCCACTGCGGCAATAGGTCGGGTTGATCGAGCAGGATCGCGAGGGCATCAGCTATGGTGCCGCGCTCGACGACGAACTCGCCGTCCATATAGGCCTCGCCAAGCCCGAGCTCGGGATTGATGAGGATCTTTCGTTCTGCGTCCGCAGTGACGAAACGGACTGCGATCGGCTCGCCCGAGCCGTTGCCGACAGTGAACTTCGCCCCGTTCGCCGTGGTCACCGTCATCGACCCGCGGCGAATGAATTGAGACAGGAATTGACGCAACAAACGGTCCATCGACACCTTCCTCTCGAGCGAACCCGAAGAGATGCGACTAACCCGGCTTTCACATCAGACGCTCAGGTCCCGCTCTGGTTCCTATGCGTTTGCATCTAAATCTAGGGAGGGTCGTCCGCTCCCGCTATTGCGCTGTATTCAAAGCCGATATTCCAAAAGCGCTTAACCACATCCTTGCGCGCGGAGCCTGCTTCCATTCGCGGCTCAATCCGCTAAAAGGTGACCCGCCGCCGCGCCGCGGAAATTCAATGGAGATGATGGGAATGTCGAGCCGAGCGCTCAGCCTCGCGACGGTAGTGCTTCTGATCGGCTTCGGCGCGGCCGATGCCGTTCTTGCGCAGGCAACGAACCTCGAGGCCGGCAAGGCCCCATCCCAGCTCTTCGCGCAGACCTGCAATGCCTGCCACAAGAGCCCGAGGGGGCTGCTGAAGACTGTCGCGCCGGGTTCGCTGCCGGGTTTCCTGCGTCAGCACTACACCACCAGCTCCGACATGGCCGGCGTGCTGGCTTCCTACCTTGTTTCGAACGGCGCCACCGACACCCGCTACCAGGCCAAGGATGGTGGCAAGGACGGCAAGGACAAGAAGGACGGCGCCAAGGACAAGGAAGCGAGCACCAATCCTGCGCAGTCGCCTGAGCATCAGGGCCGTCGCCAGCGCTCCCAGGAGGCCAAGCCGGAAGGTGAGGCTGCAGCTCCCGCGACCGAGGGCGCGCGTCAGAAGCGCGCCGCGCGGCCTGCCGAGGAGGGCGCCAGGGAAGGTCTAAAGCCCGAGGGCCAGGCAGCGCCTGAGGGGCGCAAAGCCAAGCGTCGCGGCAAGCCCGGGACCGAGGAAGCGCCGAAGGTCGACGCCGCCGCGCCGGCCACTGAAGAGAAGAAGAGCGAGCCGAAGGCCGAGTCCAAGCCCGAGAGCGCCAAGGTCGAACCCGGTCGTGACGAGTCCAAGCCAGAGAAGGCGACCGAGAAACCCGCCGAGCCGAAGCCGGAGAGCGCCAAGGTCGAGCCGCGCAGCAGCGACGCTCCGGCGCTGCGGCCCGACCTGGTGCCGCAGGTGACGCCGGCCCCGCCGGAGGCCGCCGCGAAGCCCGCCGAGCCGGCCGCGCCCAAGGCGGCGGAAGAGGCGGCTCCCAAGCCCGCCGCGCCTGCCGCAAGCTCCGAACCGGCGGCCAAGCCGCAGGAGCCGGCGCCGCCCGCGACCGCTGCGGCCCCGCCGCCGGCGGAGTCGTCAGGACCGCCGGCGCCGCCGATTTCGCGCTAAGCCAACCAGCATTTTCAGATCGCGTTGCGAGGGCCGCGTTCATCGCGGCCTTCGCATCGCCTTGACCGCGGTTAGAGCAGTACTCTAGAGTAGTGCTCTAGGAGACGCTGATGTCGGCAAGCATGCGTGACGACCTGTTGGCGGCGGGGCTGTTCGTGTTCGACCGCGTCGGCTTCGAGGCTGCGACGGTGGCTGCGATCCGCGCCAGAGCGCGCGCCTCGAACGGCAGCTTCTTTCACGTCTTCGGATCGAAGAAGGAGCTGGCCGGCGCGTTGTTTCTGGAGGTGCTGCGGCATTATCACGCCGCAGTGCTGGCCGCGCTCGATCCCGCGCCTGACGCCGAGCAGGGCATCGATCGCCTGATCCGGGCGCATCTCGACTGGGTCGTCTCGAGCCGGCGCGAGGCCCGCTATCTCTTCGAGATCTCGCGCAGCGAATGGGGCGAGGATGTCCGCGACGCCCAGCGCGCACAGAATGCGCGCCTTGCCGAAGGCATCGAACGCTGGCGCGCGCCGCTGGTTGCCGGCGGCGAGCTTCTGCCGATGACACCGGTGACGTTCATCAGCCAGCTCATCGGCCCGGCGCAAATCTTCTGCCGCGCGTTCCTGTCGGGTCGCGATCGTGCCGATCCGCGGAGCGAGGCCGACACGCTGGTCGCTTGCGCCATCCGCGCGCTGCGGCCGCCCGATCGCATCAACAAACAATAAGGAGAGGTGTCATGCGAGCCGAAGCAGATCCGGAATTTGCGGCCGTGGCCGAGCGCATCCACGCCAATGTCGGCCGCCAGGGCTTCATGAACCTGGTTGGCGCGGAGCTCTCGGAATTGTCGCGCGGCACCTGCACGATCGCGGTGGAGCGCCGGCCGGAACTGCTTCAGCAGCACGGCTTTTTCCACGGCGGCGTCACCGCCTTTCTGGTCGACAACGCCACGACGATCGCGGCCGCCACCTCGCGCGGCCAGCCGGCGCTGACGGCGGAGTACAAGCTCAATTTGTTGTCGCCTGCTGTCGGCGAGAAGCTGATCTGCCGGGCAAGGGTGATCAAGCCGGGGCGCCAGGTCTCGGTGGTCGCGGCCGACGTGTTCTGTGTCAGCGACGGTGTCGAGAAGCATACGGCAACCGCGCTCGCCTCGATCGCGATGCTGAGCGAGGACGTCGCCGCCAAAACGAAAAGCCCGGCCGCTTGAAGCGGCCGGGCTGATTCCCATGGTCGTCATCCGGGACAGCGCGCCAGCGCTGAACCCGGAATCTCGAGATTCCGGGTCTGGTCCTTCGGACCATCCCGGAATGACAACGTTGGAGTTACTTCTCGGTCTCTTCCGCAGCCGGGGCCGGCTCGACGTCGTCGGGCTGGGCTTCCGGATCGAAGAACTCGCCGGCGGCGGCGATCGCCTCGGCGGCCGCATCGCGGTCCTCGTTGCGGGTCGAGATGTCCTCGCCGCGGTTGATGCGCTCGGCTTCGTCCTGGCTGCGCGCGACCGTGACGGTGATCTCGACCTCGACCTCGGGGTGCACGGCGACGGTGATGGTGTGCTTGCCGATGGTCTTGATCGGTGCGTCGAGCTGGATCTGCGGGCGAGCGAGCGAGATGCCGTCGGCTTCGAACGCGACGACGATGTCACGCACGTTGACCGAGCCGAACAGCTGGCCGGCTTCCGAGGCCTGGCGGATCACGATGATGTTCTTGCCCTGGATCTTCTCGGCGACCTTGGACGCCTCGGCCTTGGACGCGAGGTTGCGGGCCTCGAGGTCGGCCTTCATGCCGTCGTACTTGGCGCGGTTGTCGGCGGTGGCGCGCAATGCCTTGCCGCGCTTGAGCAGGAAATTGCGGGCGTAGCCGTCGCGAACCTTCACGACTTCGCCCATCTGGCCGAGCTTGTTGACGCGTTCCAGCAAAATGACTTCCATATTCGTTCTCCTTTGAAGTGCTCTGTGAGTTCGGGGTTTCAGGGTTGGACTTAAGGGGTCGGCAGCGGCGGCGGCTGGCGGCTGCGCAGGAAGCGCTCGCGGAAGCCGAACACGGCGTCCGCAAGGCCCAGGATCACCATCGCGATGACAGGCCATCCGAACACGACGACGACGGCGTAGGTCGAGCCGAGCCAGAAGGTGCGGCTCTTCAGCGCCAGCGTCAGCGTATGCAGCACGGCAAAGCCGGTGAGCGCGTAACTCATCATCAGCGCCGCCGTTGTGATCTGCGCGACGATCGCCAGCAGCCCGCCGGTGAAGCAGAAGGCGAGCGCGATGCAGAGCGCCACGAGCGTCATCGGCGGCAGCGCGGCCGTCATCAGATCCGGCCAGGGGCGGCGCAGCCGGCCCGACGTCGCCGTCACCTTGGCACTGAGCCAGAGGTTGAGGGTCAGCGTCATCATTGCGACGATGGTGGCGGCGGCCGGCGCGATGCGCACCAGCGCGTCGACGAACTGGTCGGCTTCACCGGAGGCTTGCGGATCGGTGGCGCGGAGGATGCGCATCAGGCCGCGCCGCAGCGTGCCCATGATGGTGTCGGCGTCGGTGCCGAGCGTGAGCAGGGCGGCGATCGTGGTCAGTGTGGCGAAGCCCGCGATCCACAGCAGGATGCGGCCGACCGGATACCACTCGAGCTCAGGCGCGGCCGGCGGCTCGGTGGCGGCGTCCGGCGTGACTTGTCCCACCTGCCGGCTGAGCAGGACGAGATGGCCGAGCCACCAGGCCGGCAGCGCGACGGTGACCGCGAACGCGATGCAGTAGGGCAGGCCGAACAGGGCGCCGAGGCCGATCGCGGCGGCGATGCCGCCAAGGCTCGCGCAGAGCGGTCCCCAGCCGATCGCGGCGACCATCAGCGGCAGCGGTGCGAGATAGAACAGGACGAGCGAGATCAGCGCGCCCGACACGATCGAGGCGAACATCAGGGCCGACGCAGCGCCGGCGATCAGGGCTATCAGTCCAAAGGCCATCATCAGCTGTCCCGCTCCCTTCGAGCGGTTAGAGGCGTCTTGCCCCAACCATCGGCGACCGGACGACCCGGAAGCCTTATGAAACTTAACTTAGAGAGTGCGGCCGGCGGCGATGTCGTCGCCGGCCGAATTCGTCTTAGCGAATGACGTAGGGCAGCAGGCCCAGGAAGCGCGCGCGCTTGATGGCGCGGGCGAGCTCACGCTGCTTCTTCGCGGACACCGCGGTGATGCGGCTCGGCACGATCTTGCCGCGCTCGGAGACGTAACGCATCAGCAGCTTGGAGTCCTTGTAGTCGATCTTCGGAGCATTGGCGCCCGTGAACGGGCAGCTCTTGCGACGACGGAAAAACGGACGGCGTGCACCAGCTTCAGCCATTGATCTTACTCCCCATCCGTCGTGGTTTCAGCTTCTTCGCGCGGACGGCGCGGACCGCGGTCACCGCGGAAGCCACCACCGTCGCGATCGCCGCCACGGAAACCACCCTCGCGGTCGCCACGGAAGCCGCCTTCGCGCTCGCCGCGGAAGCCGCCGCCACGGTCGTCACGCTCGCGGTCGCGGTCGGCCTTGCGCATCATCGCGGACGGGCCTTCCTCGAGCTCCTCGACGCGGACGCTGAGATAGCGGATCACGTCTTCGCTGATGCGCTCCTGGCGCTCGATCTCGGCGATCGCCGCGGACGGCGCGTCGATGTTGAGCAGCACGAAGTGCGCCTTGCGGTTCTTGTTCATGCGGTAGGTGAGGGAGCGAACGCCCCAGTTCTCGGTCTTGGTGATCTTGCCGCCGAGACCCTCGACAATGCCGGTCATCTGCGCAGTCAGCTCTTCGACCTGCTGCGGGCTCGCGTCTTGGCGCGCGAGAAAAACATGCTCGTAAAGAGGCATGGAAGTCCTTTCCTCATGTTGGCGCATCGCCCGGCGTCAAGCCCTTAAGAGACCTTCGGAAAGGACTCTGGGATTAAGCTCAGAAGGCGGAAACACGGGACGACGGGCCGACTGGCCCTGCCACACCAAAATCACGAATGATTTGTTGAGACCGTCCGTTCAGCTCCCGGCCGGGGTCTGCGGATGCGCGCCTTATACGGATTTTGGCCGGCTTTGCAAGGTTGGAGGGCCAGGTTTCGGCCCTTGGCGCCCGCGTGGGGGGACGGGGCGGGCCCCTCAGCTTGATTTATTTGTTTGTATAGCATACAAATAAATCAACGGGAGGATCCAATGGCAGACAAATCTGCCCACGCCCCATCCGAGTCGGCCGCCGGCGACCCCAGGCATGCGGCGCGCGCCACACGCTCGGCCGGCCGCAAAATGCGCTCGCTGCTGCTGGATGCGGCAAGCCCGCTGTTCCGGGAGCGGGGACTGTCGGGCGCCTCGATCACCGACATTGCCGCCGCCGCGGACGCATTCCCGAGCCAGATCACCTATTATTTCCGCACCAAGGAGGCGCTGTTCGTCGAATGCGCCTGCCGCGAGCTCCTGTATCTGGCCCGCGCGACCGAGCAGGCTGCGCTGAAGGCGCGCACGCCCCGGGACTACACCCACGCGCTGGCCGAGACGGTGACGGCGAGCGATTCGGTCGCCTTCTTCGCCGAAGCGTTGACGCTGACGCGGCGTCGCCAGGATCTCGCGCCGCTGGTCGAGCGCACCATCGAGCGTCTGCACGCCGAGGGCGCGCGGGCCTATGCGAGCCAGGTCGCGCGCCATGGCTGGCGTTCCCTGCGCGCGCCCGACGAGAGCTCGCGGCGGTTCTGGGCCGTCGCCATCGGCGTCATCCTCGAAGGCTACGCCATGGGCCGCTCGCCGGATGAACTCTGCGGCGAGATGCTGCGCGTGCTTGGCGAGCAGGCGAAATCCGCCGGCGACGCCGCGCGCCTGCGCCTCGTCGACGACCGCGGCGCATCGATCACTTCGGATGAGGAGAGCTAGGCCATGACCGCGCTTCGCATGCGTGCCCGCGATTTCCTGACCGAGGACCAGCTCGTCGACGTGCGCCGGCGCGTCACCTGGAAGGGTGTCGCACTGATCGCGCATGCCTGGGCGCTGATCATCGGCGCGATCGCGCTGGTCGCGTGGTGGCCCAATCCGCTGACTTATATCTTCGCCGTCGCCATTATCGGCTCGCGCCAACTGGGCCTGTCGATCCTCATGCACGACGGCGCGCATGGTTGTCTCTCCGCCGACGAGGGTACCAATCTGGCGCTGAGCCAGTGGTTCTGCGCCTATCCCGTTTTTGCGGAGACGCGCGCCTATCGCCGCTATCACTTGCAGCACCACGCGCGGACCCAGCAGGAGGACGATCCCGATCTCGTGCTGTCGGCGCCATTTCCGATCACGCAGCTGAGCTATCGCCGCAAGTTCATTCGCGACATCACCGGGCAGACCGGCTACCAGCAGCGCAAGGCGCAACTGCTCAACGCCCTCGGTCCGCAGGACTTGCCGTGGCGGCAGCGCGTGGCGCATTTCTGGGAGAATCTCGGCCCGCAATGCCTCGTCAATGCCGCGATGTTCGCAGCGCTTGCGGCGGCCGGCCTGTGGTGGGCCTATCCGCTGCTATGGCTGGTGCCGCTGCTGACCTGGATGATGGTCATCACCCGCATCCGCAACATCGCCGAGCATGCCGTCGTCCCCGACAGCAGCGATCCCCTGCGCAACACCCGCACCACGCATGCCAATTTTCTCGAGCGCCTGTTCGTCGCGCCGTATTACGTGAACTATCACCTTGAGCATCATCTCCTGTTCTACGTGCCCTGCTACAATCTGCCGAAGGTCCATCGCCTGCTCAGCGCGAGCCGGCATGCCGGCCGCATGGAAGTGCAGCCGAACTACGCCGCCGTGCTGCGGCTCGCCACCGCCAGGCCGAACCGTGACGACCGGCCGGGGCAATTGGTCAGCAGCGCGCGCCGTGCACGGGCTGGCGCCGAAGTCGGCGCAGATCAGAAGGCGGGTGGGTTTTAAGGGGGGCATCCCCAGTTGGATGCCGGTCAAGGTTCCCATCCTGGCTTGACATTGCAGGCCCGGACGGTGTCTACGGCCCCCTTTGACGCACGATCCGGAACCATGGCCCAAGGCCGCGCGTAATCGGCTGCCGGTTCTCGCAGGGATCGTGCTCGACAAGCAGGGAGCGCCGATGACGGCAGCATTCACATTTCCGGGGCAGGGGTCCCAGGCGGTTGGCATGGGCAAGGCTCTGGCCGACGCCTTCCCGGTGGCGCGCGCCGTATTCGACGAGGTCGATGCAGCGCTTGGGGAGAAGTTGACGGCCACCATCTGGGATGGCCCGGCCGAAACCCTCCAGCTCACCGAAAACGCCCAGCCGGCGCTTATGGCGGTTTCCGTTGCGACCCTGCGCGTGCTCGAGGCTGAAGCCGGTTTTTCCGTAGGGCGGGACGCGGCCTTTGTCGCCGGCCACTCGCTCGGTGAATATTCGGCGCTGGCCGCGGCCGGCAGCCTGACGGTTTCCGACACCGCGCGGCTGCTTCGCACCCGCGGTCTCGCAATGCAAAAAGCTGTGCCGGTCGGCGCCGGCGCGATGGCCGCGCTGCTTGGTCTCGATTACGAGGCCGCCATGGAGGTCGCCAACGAGGCGGCGCAGGGGCAGGTCTGCCAGGCCGCCAACGACAATGGCGGCGGGCAGGTGGTCGTCTCCGGCGACAAGGCGGCGGTCGATCGCGCCGTCGAGATCGCCAAGACCAAGGGGGCCAAGCGCGCGATGCTGCTGCCCGTGTCCGCACCCTTCCATTGCAAGCTGATGCAGCCGGCTGCCGACGCCATGGCGGAGGCGCTGGCCAAGGTCACGATCAAGGCCCCGGCAGCCCCGCTGGTATCGAACGTGCTGGCGAGCGCCATCACCGATCCCGACGAGATCCGCCGCCGCCTGGTCGAACAGGTCACGGGAACGGTGCGCTGGCGCGAGTCGGTTGCCTATATGGCAGGGCAGGGCGTTACCCGTTTCCTCGAGATCGGCGCGGGCAAGGTGCTGACGGGTCTCGTCAAGCGTATCGCCGACGGCGCCGTCGGTGTCGCGGTAAGCGGGCCGAACGACATTGCGGCCGCCAAGGATGCACTGGCCGCTGCGAAGCAGGCCTGAAGCGCGATGATTCGTCATCGCGTTCTGGTTCTTTAGTTTGCGCACGATCTTTCCGGAAAACCGCTGCGCACTTTTCCGGATCGTGCTTTGAAGGAGTTATCGATGTTCGATCTGACTGGCAAAAAGGCGCTCGTCACCGGCGCGACCGGCGGCATCGGCGGCGCAATCGCGCAGGCGCTGCACGCGCAGGGCGCCACGGTCGCGATATCAGGGACGCGGAAGGAAGTGCTGGATGAGCTTGCCGGCAGGCTCGGCGAGCGCACCTTCGTGCTGCCGTGCAATCTGTCCAAGGCCGACGAGGTCGAGGCGCTGGTGCCCGCCGCGGAAGCCGCGATGGGCCAGGTCGACATCCTCGTCGCCAATGCCGGCATCACCCGCGACAATCTCTTCGTGCAGCTTCGCGACGAGGATTGGGACGAGGTCATCAACGTCAATCTGACCGCGACCTTCCGCCTGGCGCGCGCCGCCACCAAATTGATGATGCGCAAGCGCTTCGGCCGCATCATCGCCATCACCTCGGTGGTCGGCGTCACCGGTAATCCCGGGCAGGGCAACTACACCGCGTCGAAGGCAGGCTTGATCGGCATGATCAAGACGCTGGGTGCCGAATACGCCAAGCGCGGCGTCACCGCCAACTGCATCGCGCCCGGCTTCATCAAGACGCCGATGACGGACGCGCTCAATGACAAGCAGCGCGAGACGATTCTGACCAAGGTTCCGGCAGCCCGGCTGGGGACGCCCGAGGACATCGCGGCCGCGGCCGTCTACCTGAGCTCAAACGAAGCGGCCTACGTCACCGGGCAAACCATCCATGTCAACGGCGGCATGGCCATGATCTAAAGCCCTCGTTCCGTGCCGCCCACATGGCGGTGCGGGATGCGGCAAACGGCCGTTTCCGGTGCGAAATGAGGCTTGTAGTCAAGGCAATTGAAGTATGGTAACCGGACCTTCAACGGATGGGCAAAGAACGCCATTGCAGGTTTTTGAAACCCTGTATATTGGCGATGCGGAGCCTTGGCCGTCGTTCGCCGGGCCCTGCATCGGTTAGGATGGGGCCAAATCAAAGTTCGTAAGCGAAGGCAGTCAACGACCACGACGGCTCGTATCGTCCCGGGGGGTCGGGTCTACAGGGAACAACACGAGGTTATGCAATGAGTGACATTGGCGAGCGGGTTAAGAAGATCGTGGTCGAACACCTTGGTGTTGAACCCGAGAAGGTTGTCGACGCCGCGAGCTTCATCGACGACCTCGGCGCCGACAGTCTGGACACCGTCGAGCTGGTGATGGCGTTCGAAGAAGAATTCGGTTGCGAGATTCCGGACGACGCCGCGGAAACGATTCTTACCGTCGGCGACGCCACGAAGTTTCTCGAGAAGAACGCGAAGAGCTAAGGCTCTTCATTTTCGCGGGGACAACATTGAAACCGGACGGGCCGCTTCGCAGCGGTCAGCCGGTTTCTTGTTATTGGCCGTGAATCTTTCGATGCGGAGTTTTCGGATATGAGGCGGGTTGTCGTCACGGGTCTCGGCATGGTCTCGCCACTCGGCTGTGGCGTCGAGCCGACCTGGAAACGCATCCTCAACGGCGAAAGCGGTGCGCGCAGGATCGAGAGCTTCGATGTCTCCGATCTTCAGACCAAGATCGCCTGCACGGTGGTGCGCGGCGACGGGTCGAACGACACCTTCAATCCCGACAAGTGGATGGAGCCGAAGGACCAGCGCAAGGTCGACGACTTCATCATCTTCGGCATGGCCGCGGCCGGCCAGGCGCTCGACGATGCCAACTGGCATCCCGAAACCGAAGAGGACAAGTGCGCGACCGGCACCATGATCGGTTCCGGCATCGGCGGCCTCAACGGCATTGCCGAGACCGCGATCCTGCTGAAGGAGCGCGGCCCGCGCCGGGTGTCGCCCTTCTTCATTCCGGGCCGCCTGATCAATCTCGCTTCGGGCTATGTCTCGATCGCGCACGGGCTGAAGGGGCCGAACCATTCGGTGGTCACGGCCTGCTCGACCGGGGCACATGCGGTCGGCGATGCCGCCCGCCTGATCGCGCTGGGCGATGCCGACGTCATGGTCGCCGGTGGCGCCGAGTCGCCGATCAGCCGTATCGGCATTGCCGGCTTCAACGCCGCGCGCGCGCTCTCGACCGGTTTCAACGAGACGCCCGAGAAGGCCTCGCGTCCCTACGACAAGGATCGCGACGGCTTCGTGATGGGCGAGGGCGCCGGCGTCCTCGTCCTGGAAGAGCTCGAGCACGCCAGGCGCCGCGGCGCCAGGATCTATGCCGAAGTGATCGGTTATGGTCTGTCGGGCGATGCCTATCACATCACCTCGCCGTCGCCCGACGGCGATGGCGGCTTCCGCAGCATGGCGGCAGCGCTGAAGCGCGCCGGCCTCACGGCGTCCGATCTCGACTACATCAACGCGCACGGCACCTCGACGCCGCTCGGTGACGAGATCGAGCTCGGTGCGGTCGAGCGTCTGCTCGGCAATGCCGCCTCCAAGGTCGCGATGTCCTCGACCAAATCGTCGACCGGCCATCTGCTCGGCGCGGCCGGTGCGATCGAGGCGATCTTCGCCATTCTCGCGATTCGCGATAATGTCGTGCCGCCGACCATCAACCTCGACAATCCGTCGGTCGAAACTGCGATCGATCTCGTGCCGCACGCGGCGAAGAAGCGAGAGGTCAACGTCGCGTTGTCGAATTCTTTCGGTTTTGGCGGTACCAACGCGTCGGTGATCGTCCGCCGTTTGGTCAATTAGTTTGCGTTTGAAACGAATCCACCGTTTTGCCGTATTCGGCGATAGTCATGGTAGTGGGCGCGTGCATTTGGCAGGGCAAACGATTGTCAGGCCGCGATTGAACCGGCAGGATTCAGGTTGCTTCGATGAGTGAAAGGCCGCCCATTTCGCCCCGGAGTCCGCGGGCAGCGCTCGAGCCCGAGCAGGTCCCGCCGCCGCCGAAGCGATCGGACCGCGCGCGCAATCCCTTTGTGATCGTCGGCAACGCCATCATCACGCTCCTCCTGATCTCCATGATCGGTGCGGGCGCCGCCTATTACTACGGCCGGCAGGTGCTCGAAACGCCGGGCCCGCTCAAGGAAGACAAGATCGTCAATATCCCGCAGCGCGCCGGCAAGCGCGACATCGCCGAGACGCTGAACCGGGAAGGCGTGACCGACGTCAATCCCTGGGTGTTCATTGCAAGCGTGGCCGCGCTGAAGGCGAGTTCGGACCTCAAGCCCGGTGAGTATTCGTTCCAGAAGAACGCGTCCTTGCGCGACGTCATCGCCACCATCGTCGAGGGCAAGGTGGTGCAGCATGCGGTCACGATTCCCGAAGGCCTGACCTCCGAGCAGATCGTGGCACGGCTCTCCGACAACGATATCTTCACCGGCAGCGTGCGCGAGCTGCCGCGCGAGGGCACGCTCTTGCCCGAGACCTACAAGTTCCCGCGCGGCACCACGCGCGAGCAGGTGGTCCAGCGCATGCAGCAGGCGCACAAGCGCGTGCTGGCCGAGATCTGGGAGCGTCGCAGCCAGGACATTCCGGTCAAGACTCCGGAGCAACTGGTGACGCTGGCCTCGATCGTCGAGAAGGAGACCGGCAAGCCGGACGAGCGCAGCCGCGTCGCCGCGGTGTTCGTCAATCGCCTGAAGCAGAAGATCAAGCTCCAGTCCGATCCGACCATCATCTATGGCCTTGTCGGCGGCAAGGGCACGCTGGGCCGCCCGATCAAGCGCAGCGAGATCACGCAGCCCTCGCCCTACAATACCTATGTGATCGAGGGCCTGCCGCCGGGCCCGATCTCCAATCCCGGCCGCGCCTCGCTCGAGGCCGCCGCCAACCCGGCCCGCACCCGCGACCTCTATTTCGTCGCCGATGGCACCGGCGGGCATGCCTTCACCGAGACCTACGACGCGCACCAGAAGAACGTCGCCAAGCTGCGCGCGATGGAGAAGCAGATCCAGAACGACACGGTCGAGCCGGCCGAGGATGCGCAGCCGCCGGCCGCCGCGGCGCCCGGCGCTGCCGACACGCCGACCGCGACCACGCCGGCACGGCCGAACCAGCAGAAGAAGCCTCCGGCTGCTCCTCGCCCCGCTGGTCCCGCTCCTGCCCGGCAGGGCGCGGTGCAGCCCTCGCCGCCGGTGGTCCAGCGCTAGGCCGCGCGCAGACCTGCCTACCGGACTTTGCGGATTCCACTTTCCGGCAAAATAGTCTTAAGATTCGCGTGCCTTGATGGCCTCGCGAATCCTGTGTTTCTGGAGAATTTGACCTGATGGCGCTGTCGTCCATGACCGGCTTTGCCCGAAGCCACGGCGCTAGCGGGCCGTACACGTTCGAATGGGAATTGAAGTCGGTCAACGCCAAGGGCTTTGACCTCAGGGTGCGGCTGCCGCAGGGGTTTGACGAGCTCGAGGCGCATGCCAAGAAGCGCGCGGGCGAGCTTTTGTCGCGCGGCACCGTCTACGCCAATCTCACCGTCAAGCGCACCAATGCCGCGGCCACGGTCCGCGTCAACGAGGACGTGCTCAACGCCGTCCTGAAGGCCGCCGCCGTGATCGCCGGCAAGGTCGATGCGGTGGCGCCGAGCGTCGACGGCCTCCTTGCCATCAAGGGCGTCGTCGAGGTCGCCGAGCCCGAGGGCGACGAGGAGGAGGACAAGGCGGCGCGCACGGCTGTGGCCGAAGCCTTCGACAAGGCGCTCGCCGATCTCGTCGAGATGCGCAAGCGCGAGGGGACCTCGCTCGGCCAGATCCTGACCCAGCGGGTGGACGAGGTCGAGCAACTGGCGAAGAAGGCCGAGGCCGCACCGGGCCGCAAGCCCGAGGCGATCAAGGCCAGGCTCGCCGAGCAGATCGCTGCGCTGCTGGACACTTCCGACCGTTTCGACTCCGACCGCCTGATGCAGGAGGCGATCCTGATCGCGACCAGGGCCGACATCCGCGAGGAGCTCGACCGCATCGCCTCGCATATCGCGCAGGCGCGCGAGCTGATCGGCAAGGGCGGCCCGATCGGGCGCAAGCTCGACTTCCTGGCGCAGGAGTTTCACCGCGAGGTCAACACCTGCTGCTCGAAGTCGAACGACATCGAGCTCACCAATACGGGGCTCGCCATGAAGAACGTGGTCGAGCAATTTCGCGAGCAGGTCCAGAATCTGGAGTGATCGATGACGACGGACGGTCACGGAACTGACGGTGTCGAGCGGCGCGGATTGATGTTCGTGCTGTCCTCGCCGTCGGGCGCAGGCAAGACGACGCTGTCGCGTTTGTTGATCGAGCGCATGCCGGGCCTGCGCATGTCGGTCTCGGCGACCACGCGGCCGATGCGGCCCGGCGAGGTCGACGGCCGCGACTATCTGTTCGTCGACAAGCCCCGCTTCGAGGCGATGGTGAAGGACGACGAGCTGCTGGAATGGGCGACCGTGTTCGACAACCGCTACGGCACGCCGCGCGCGCCGGTCGAGGCGGCGCTATCGGCCGGGCAGGACGTGCTGTTCGACATCGACTGGCAGGGCACGCAGCAGCTGCGCGAGAAGGCGCGTGCCGACGTCGTCAGCGTGTTCATCCTGCCGCCGTCGGCCGGCGATCTCGAGAAGCGGCTGCATTCGCGCGCGCAGGATTCCGACGAGGTGATCCGCAAGCGCATGAGCCGCGCCAGCCACGAGATGAGCCACTGGGCCGAGTACGACTACATCGTCATCAACCACGACGTCGACGAGGCCTTCGCCGAGGTGCAATCGATCCTGAAGGCCGAGCGCCTCAAGCGCGAGCGGCGGATTGGCCTCGTTGGTTTCGTGCGAGGTTTGCAAGGCCAGCTCCAAGGTTAGAGCCAAGTTTGGAGCTAATGCCAGGCTGCTTCAGCCGCGGCCCTTCCTGCGCCAGCCGTTCCAGCATCGCGGTGATGATGTCGATGTCGACCGCATCCTCATCGCGACCAGCCGGCTCTTCATCGCTGTCGGCCTGGTCCGCTGCGAGCCGGGGTGCACGGGCCTCGATCTCGAATTCCCTGTCGAATACCGCGATCTCGGGCTCGTCGGATTCTGCGACGCCAGCCGGCTCGTGCGCTTCGATCGTATCGATCTTGCGGTCGATCGCGGCGAGCTGTGTCGCCTGGGGCCGTGCGGCATCGAAGTCGATCGGGCGCGGCGGCTGCGCGCGCGGCGTGACGGCCGGCTTCGCTTTCAGCCAGGGCGCGCGGCCCTCGTCCTGGCTCTGCGGCTCCCAATCGTCCCAATTCACGCGGCGGTGGTCGTTCGCCTGGACGCGGACGCGCGCGCGCGCGCCGGCGAAGCGGTAGATGACGCTGGCGAGGATGCCGGCGATCGCCAAGGCGCCGCCGATCACGAGCAGGAGCATCTGCACCGAGCCGGTTGGCTTGTCGGCGGGAAATTCGGCCGCGGCGAGCACCACCGGGGCGCCGGCCTTTGCCGGCTTCGCGCTCGGCTGGGTCGCGGGTGCCGGCTGCGGCGCGGGCGCAGCGGATGTCGTGGAGGCATCGGGCCAGCGCGCGGCGACGGCGGGCTGTTGCGCGTTGTTGTCGGCGATGGCGCCCGGCGGCTGTTGCATGACCGGCGGTGCACTTGTTGCGGCCGGCGCAGGCGCAATCATGTTCGGCGAGCCCGGTGCGGCACCGATCTGCGGTGCAATGTATTCCGCGCGGGCGTTTTGCACCGATGGCGTTGCGGCTGAATCTGCGCTTGGTGTGTCAGCCGTCGCCTGCGCGCTCTGCGCCGCCTTGCCGCCTTCGGCACGCAGGTACCAGCACTGCCGCTTGGTCGCGCGATCGAGGCGATAGTGCCAGTGCTGTCCCTGCGGCGCGGTGCTCTTCGGCGAGGCGAGGCAGTCGGCGGCCGCATTGGCCGTGCTCGATGCGCTCGGCGCGTTCTGCGACACCGCAGCCAGTGGCGCGCCGGCAATGATGCTGCCGACAAGCGCGGATATGAACTTTGCGGTGCGGTTGCCCATCCTGGTCTCCCGATTACGCGACGCAACTCTTAACCATTCCTTTCTCTTCAAAGAGTTGGGTGGCAATGAGCCGCAAATCCGGAGAGGATGAGGCTTAAATCGGGCCTGCGCGGCGGTCGTTCCGCCGCGAAATCAGGCATTTTGCCGGCGCTATGGCCTTGTCGAGTTCCAGGTTCCCGAGCAGCGGTCGGAGCAGCGGAGGGTCTTGGAACCGCCGCACGCGGCGAGGGGGGGCGTCTGGAACGGGCAGCGACCCATGGCTCCACAGTCTCGCGACAGGTTCTGCCCGAGCCTTGCTTCAACGCATCGCCCTTCTTGGCCAAAGGGCGCAGGGAAGGCCGGGCGCCGGCGGCACCCGAGATCCGTGCGCTACAAGGAATGCACACGGTTTGGACCACAGGTGATGCCGGTCGCCCGGCCTTCCCTGCGCGGATGGTCTTAACGGTGTCCTTCGTGCTCTCCCCGGGGAGCGATGCACTATTGCCCCCGTCGTCTCGCGGATCGCTGATGCGCGCGCCCGGTCGGGCCGCCACATCACCGCGAGCCTTGACGCACAGACCCCGGGCGTCAGGACCACACGACTTCTCCGTCCGCGGACGGCCCCGCCCGATCATCAGGGGCTTGCGTGTGCTCACCCAAGACGACCGACGGGCCCGCTGTACCAGCGCCGTGTCGTACCGCGTCGCGTGGATGCCTCACGGTTGCCCGCCCTGTCATCACGCTGACCGCGCCGACGCTGCCGCGTCCACCGCCACCCGGCCCGCATGTCGTGACGGTCGCGAACGGCCCCTTTGGCAGGGCCGGGATGAGGCGTGTATGCCATAAATCCGAAATTCGGAAAAGTGAAATATTTTTTGCGGGAAGGTATTGACTGGGGTGTCTTGCCCGACGGGTCGCGGGACACTGCTTCGACCTTCGTCCGTCATTCCGGGGCGCGCCGAAGCGCGAGCCCGGAATCCATCGCGCGGCAGAACATGCGGCCCGATGGATTCCGGGGCTGCGCGCTTGCGCACGCATCCCGGAATGACGGAGCGGGAGATGGCTTCCTGGCGGGAGCCAAGCGAAGGAGCGAAACTGCGAAGCCTATTTCCACACGCGCGCCAGCGTCAGCGCCAGCAGCCCCAGCGCGGCGCTGATGAGGCCTACCATTACGTAGGATTGCGCGAACACGCCGTCCTGAATGAAGACCTGCGCCGCGATGGCGAAGCAGACGGCCGCGAGCAGCAGGCAGGCGCAACCGACGATGATCGAGAGGTAGCGTATCGCGGCCGCGACTGGCCTTGCGGGTGATGCAGGATCGGTCATGCTGGTACCACCGGTGCGATCGACGGCAGGTTCCTCCGCTGCTGCGTGCGAGCATCAGTCGCGTGCACAGCAATCGACGAGCGCGCGCCAGATGCGCTGGATTTCAACCGTCCTCTGAAGCTCCAGGACGTGGTTCTCGCTCGTTGGGGAGGATGTGGCCTCGGGGCGGGGCTCGCGCGGCACGATCCAGCGTTCGGATATGGGATCGTACCACTTGCCGAGACTGATCACGTTCGTCTCTCCTCGTTTCAGTCCCCCCGTAGTCTGATCGCTTATCCCATGCGCCTGTTGCTTGTGTTCTGGGTGAGATTGCCGTGCGCCGCCTGCTCGCGAATATTCTGCTTCTCGTCGTCGCGGTGGCCCTTGGTGGTGTCGACCGGGACCGACGGCGCGCTGCCGGCGCCCTTGTGGCTCTGGTTTTCTTCAGGAACGGGTTGCACTGTCCTTGCCAGCGGCTTTGTCATTAGCTCTGACTCCGTCGTTGCCTTCACGAGAGACAAACGCGCCCGAGGCGCGCGACGTTCCAATGTCAGGCCGAAGTGATCGGCTGGCGATCGGGATGATGGTGGGGCGAAGCGAAAGCTTCCTGTCTTCATCGAAGGGACAGGCATTGAGCTCGATAGGGGTGGCGCATTTGCCGGAACGGGGGTCGACGGTATCGCCTGCCGCCCATTACCCGAAGCGGGCTTCCTGCGACGGCCGGCTCTTCGCCGCATGGGCGCGGAAGGCGTCGATCGCCCTGTTCGCGAGCATCAACTGCCGGCGTTCGCCGGTCTTGAGCTGGGCTTCGATGGCGTCGAGAAGGACGTTCGCTGTCTCGTCCGGAGGGCCGAGCTCACCGCTCTGCTCCAGGAAGCTCCAGGCGATGAAGAATGCGCTCTCGACGGTGCAGCGAATGGACATACTCTGTCAACGCGGCGCGGCTGCAGCCGTTCCGCGCGGCGGGCGAAACTTGCGTCCGGCCGCCGCGGGCGGTGTCAGTTCTTCAGCACGATGCGGCCGACGACCTTGCCGGCGCGCAATTCGTCGATCCATTTCTGGACGTCGCCCATCGGCTCCTCGCGCATCGGCGTCGGCTTGATCTTGCCGGCGCGGGCGAGCGCCATCAGCTCCTGGGCCTCCGCAAGCGTGCCGACCATGAAGCCTTCGATGGTCATGCGCTTGTAGACCCACTGCACCATCGGCAGCGTGAACTGGCCGCCCATCAGGCCGGAGACCACGATCTTGCCGCCGCGCGCGGCGACCGCGACCGCAAACGCCATCGACTTCTCGTTGCCGGCGAAATCGACGATCTCGTCAAAACCGCCGTCGGTCTCCTTGAGGATGCGCTTGATCACGTCGGGCTCGGCCGGATCGTAGGCGACGGCGGCGCCGTTGTTCAGTGCGGTGTCGCGCGCGGCCGGCGAGAGATCGGCGACCGTGATCGGCTGCTTGAACATCGCCTGCGCGAACGACAGGCCCATCATGCCGACGCCGCCGAGACCGATCAGCAGCAGGTTGCGCTGGCGCGGACGGTCGACCAGACGCTTGAGCGCGCCGTAGGCGGTGACGCCGGAGCACATCAGGGTCGCGGCCTGGTTGACGGGCAGGGGATCGTAGTCGAGCAGATATTTCGCGTCGGGTACCAGCACGTGGGTGGCGAAACCGCCGTCGATGGAGACGCCGAGGAAGCGCTGCTTGACGCAGAGGTTCTCGTCGCCGTTCTTGCAGTCGCGGCACTGGCCGCAGCCGATCCACGGAAACACCGCCTTCTTGCTGCCGACGAGGCCGGCCGGAACGTCGGGGCCGACTTCATCGACGACGCCGGCGATCTCGTGGCCGAGCGTGAAGGGCAGCGTCATGCCGCGCGTGGTGTCGAGCTTCTTGCCGCCGCCGAGATCGGCATAGCCGTCCTGGATGTGCAGGTCGGAATGGCAGAGGCCGCAGCGCTCGATGCGCACGAGGACTTCGCGGCCTTGCGGCTTGGGCGTGTCGACGATGGTCTCGCACAGCGGCGCATCGAACTTGATCAGGGACTGCCGACGCATCAACGCCATTTTCTTTCCTCCGGAATTTCCGCCGAAGCGTGCGCTTCGGCTCGTTATTTGAGCATGATCTGGTCGGAAAACCGCTTCACACTTTTCCGGATCATGCGTCAGGTTTCGGCTCGTATATCCGCCAATTCACGCGCCATGGCAACAAAGCCCGATATCGGAACGGTCTCGGCGCGCCGCGTCGCATCGACGCCGGCGGCCTGCGCAAGCCGTGCCGGATCGACGCCCAGCGATTTCAGGCTCTGCCGCAGCATCTTGCGGCGCTGGCCGAAGGCGGCGGCTGCGACCTGTTCGAGCAGCTTGCGATCGCAAGCGAGAGGCTCGGTGCGCGGCACCAGGCGCACGACGGAGGAGGTCACCTTCGGCGGCGGCACGAAGGCGGACGGCGCAATGTCGAACAGGATCTTGGTCTCGCAGCGCCAGTTGGCGAGCACGCCGAGGCGGCCATAGGCCTCCTCGTCCTCGCGCGCCACGATGCGCTCGCCGACCTCGCGCTGGAACATCAGGACCATCATGTCGTACCAGGGCGGCCATGGTTCGGTGGTGAGCCAGCCGATCAGAAGCTGGGTCGCGATGTTGTAGGGAAGATTGGCGACGATCTTTGCGCTTTCGCCATTGAGCAGCGGGCGCGGGTCGAAGGTCATGGCATCGCCGTGGACGATCTCGAGCCGGCCGGGATAGCGTGCGGAAATATCCTGCAAGGCGGGGATCGCGCGCTCGTCGTGCTCGATGGCGATGACGCGCCTGGCGCCGAGCGCAAGCAGCGCACGCGTCAGCCCGCCCGGGCCCGGGCCGATCTCGACGATGGTGGAGTCATCCAGCGGCGCCGCCGCGCGCGCGATGCGCGCGGTGAGGTTGAGATCGAGCAGGAAATTCTGGCCGAGCGATTTGCGGGCCGACAGCGCGTGCCGGCGAATGACCTCGCGCAGCGGCGGGAGGTCGTCGATCGCGCTCATCAGGTTTTGGCAGCCGCCATGCGGCTGGCGAGCTGAAGAGCCGCGATCAGGCTCGCCGGATTGGCTTTGCCGGTGCCGGCGATGTCGAAGGCGGTGCCGTGATCGGGCGAGGTGCGGATGAAGGGCAGGCCGAGCGTGACGTTGACGGCGTCGTCGAAGGCGACCGTCTTGATCGGGATCAGCGCCTGGTCGTGATACATGCAGACCGCGCAGTCATAGCTGTTGCGCGCAGCCTCGTGGAACATGGTGTCGGCGGGCAGCGGGCCTCTAGCGTCGATGCCGTCATTGCGCAGCGCCTTGAGCGCCGGCGCAATCACCGTCTGCTCCTCGTGGCCGAGCGAGCCGTCCTCGCCGGCGTGCGGGTTGAGGCCGGAGATCGCGATGCGCGGCCTCGTGATGCCGAAGCGGGATTTCAGTTCGGTCGCGACGATGCGCACGGTCGACACGATCAACTCGCTCGTCAGCTGGGACAGCGCGTCGCGCAAGGAGACGTGGATGGTCACGGGCACCACGGCGAGCCGTGGCGACCACAGCATCATCACCGGCTGCGGCACGCGGCCGTTCTCTGCGGCGAGCTCGGCGAGGAATTCGGTGTGGCCGGGATGGCGGAAGCCCGCGCGGTAGAGCACGCTCTTGGCGATCGGATTGGTGACGACGGCGCCGGCGCGGCCGGCGCGGACATCGGCCACCGCCTGGCGGATCGAGGCGAGCGCCGCCGGCGCGCTCGAGGCGTCGGGCTGGCCGGGTTCGGCCGTTGCGCGCTCGCCGGTCGCAACCACGGGCAGGGCCTCGGTGAAGGCGGCCGCGGCCTCGCGCGCGCTCACGGAGGCGATCCGGACCTCGTCGCCGAGCGCCTTACCCAGTGTCTTGGCGCGCCGCGCGATCAGCGCCTCGTCGCCGAGCAGATAGAAGGCGGGCAGATTCAGCTCGCGGCGCCGGAGCCAGGCCGCAATCGTGATGTCGGGGCCGATGCCGGCAGGCTCTCCCAGCGTCAGGGCGAGGGGCTTTGCTGCGTGGTTGGCCATCAGCGGTTGCGATATTCGATCATCGCCGCCTTGCGGAGTTCGTCGAGATAGGCCTTCTGGGTCTTCTCGTACTTCTCGGTGTACATCTTCTCGCGGATCTCGCGCTTCTTCGGCGTGTCGATCATGGTCGGCTTGCGCGAGCACAGCACGACCATCTCGATGCCGGCCCTGGTCACCTCGGGCGCGGTAAGATGGCCGATCGGCGTGTCGTCGAGCACCTTGCGCAGTGCCTCGGGCAGTTCTGCGGTTGTCTTGGTGACGCTGTCGCGGATGGTGGCGTTCGGCGTCGAGCGGAACAGCGAATTGGCCTCCTCGCAGCTCGCAACGCGCGAGCGGTAGGTCTCGGCCTCCTTCTTCCGCGTCTCCAGGAAGGTCGGGGAGGAGCCGCGCGGCACGATCAGCACGATCGGCTGCATCTTGTATTCGGTGCCCTCGATCTGGAGCTTGTCGCCGGTCTGGGCCTGCACCGCCTGCGCGACGTCGCGCTCGCCGACCAGCAGCTTCTCCTTGAAGCGGCCGCGCACGAGGCTGGTCCAGACCATCTCGGACTTCATCCGGGCCTTCAGCGTTTCGGGGCGGACGCCTTTGACCTCGAGCGACTTGGTCAGCTGATCCGTCGAGATGCGCATGCGCTGCGCCATGCCCTCGAAGGACTGGTTGACGTCGGAGACGCCGGGATCGACGCCGTACTTCTTGCCTTCCTTCAGCTTCACCCTGTCGTCGATCAGCTCGTTGATGACCTCCTGCCGGCTCGGGGTCTTCTGCGTCGTCAGCTGGTCGAGCTTGGAGCGCTGGTCGATGTCGAAATCGGTGATCGGATCGCCGTTGACCATGACGACGATGTTCTGCGCGCGCGACGGTGCGGCGGCCAGAAACAAGGCGGCGAGGACCAGGAGGAGGCGGAACAAAGGCAAAGCAGTCGTCATTTTTATCGCTCGCATGTCAGCCGCGGTGAACCTGCGATTGGGAAAACGCGACCGGCACTTCAAACCGTTTACTGGAGGACGCCGGAACTGCTGCTCGTCGACGAGGTCGCCAGCGTACGCAGGCCAATCTGGAACATGAACGCGTGGCTCAGGACGGGCGGCGTCGAGCCCGCGGAGTAGCTATACGAAGTTACATAGTTCGCCGCCAGCACGAAGCAATCGTCGACATAGCCGGCGCCGAGCACATATTGGTTGATCTTGTTGGCCTCGAGGTCCCAGCGTGCCGAGCCCGACACCACCCAGTTGGTCGCGACCTTGAGCGAGCCCGTGGTCAGGATGCCCTCGCGGCGCGTCAGATAGCCGAGTTCCGGCTGCGGCGCGTAATTGCCGTACATCATGCTGATCGACCAGCGATCGAAGTTGGCGCGGCCTTCGGCCTCGAAGCGCTGGACGTTCCAGGTCTGCTCGTCCATGCGGGAGCGGACGCTGAACGTGTAGGTGCGGTTGGGCGAGTAGGCGAGGCTCGCCACGTAGTCCGAGCGGGGCTTGTCGAGGCCGGAATCCAGGCCCGTGTTGATGGAGTCCTGGACCGCGTAGGAGTTCATGCCGAACAGCTGGTAGGACTGGCCGAACAGCGCCTTGACGGCGCCGCCCTTGTCGAACTGGGTGGTGGCCTGCACGCCGATATTGGCGCGGCCGCCGCCCTCGACGCGGTCGTAACCCGAGAACTTGTCGACGCTGAACAGGTTCGAGGTGTCGAACACCATGCTCTGCGCGTCCTCGTTCGGCAGCTTGCCGGCATAGGTCTCGTTCGGGCGGATGATGATCTGCGCGATCGGCTCGACGGTGGTGGAGCCCCAGGGCTGAACGTTGATGAAGGGATAGCGGTATTCGAGGCCGACGGTCGGCATCAGGCGGAAGGCCTGAGTGTCGCCGACCGGCAGGTAGTTCGACACGCCCGGCTGGTTCGAGACCGAGGAGTTGATCGCATCGGCGCGGAGGCTGGCGAACGGCGTCCAGATCTGGCCGAGCGGGTCGGTGAAGGATTTGCGCCACTGCGCTTCCGCCGTCAGGCGGGTGTAGGTGCCGGGGAAGCCGCGCAGCAGGCACTGCGACGGCGTGCGCGCGAGCGGATCGGCCGACGCCGTCGTGCACAGGCTGTTGGTGTTGGCGAGCGTCGTGATCGGGTCGAACACGGCGGTATCACGCGACAGGTTCACGAAATTGGTCTTGTAGCTGAACTCGCCGCCGAAGACCGGATAGTTGAGCACGTTCGAGTAGTCGATCACGGGGTAGACGATCGGCACCTGGCTCTGGTTGCCCGAGTAGCTCAGCCAGTACATCGTGCGCGCGTCGAAGAAGCTGCGATTGCCGACGCCGGTCAGGTAGAGCTGCGACATCGCGTCGGTCGGCAGGATCAGGAACGATCCGAGCGGGTCACGGTACTGCGACAGGCGGTAGTCCGAGAAGAAGTAGTAGTCGGACATGACTACGCCTTCCCAGCCCCAGACCCATTTGTCGTTCAGCGCGAACTGCCCCTTGGTGTCGATCGCGCCGCGGAAATCGCGGTCGCCGGGCTGACCGGAAAGCGCGCCCGGGTCGAGCTGGTTGATGCCATAGGCGCGGATCTGGTAGGCGCCGTCCAGCAGGCGCTGGCGGAATTCAGCCTGGAACAACACGCCCTGCCGGGACGTGATGCGCGGGTTGAGGGTCATGTCCATGTCGGGCGCGATCGCCCAGTAGAACGGGACTTCGACGCCGTAGCCGAACGGCGTATTCGACGTGTAGGACGGCATCAGGAAGCCGGTCTTGCGCTTCACGGTCGGGTCGGGCGTCGAGAAATAGGGCATGTAGGCGAGCGGCACGCCGAAGAATTCGAGCTGCGCCGTCTCGAAATACAGCATCTTCTCCTGCTGGTCGTGGATGATGCGCGCACCCTTGACCTGCCACAGCGGCGGCTTCTTCGGATCGTCCTTGCACGGCGCGCAGGCCGTGTAGACGCCGTTCTCGAACACCGTGTAGTTGCCGCTGGAGCGGTCGGCGCGGCTCGCGGCCATGCGGGTCTGGTCGGCGGTGTCCACGCGCAGCGAATCGACGAAACCGTCGCGGTAGTCGTCCGAGAGATCCATGATCTCGGCATAGGTGATCTTGCCGTCGGCATCCGTCATGCGGATGTTGCCTTCGGCATGGAGCCGCTTGGTCTTCTGGTCGTAGATGACCTTGTCGGCCTCGACGCTGGTGCCGTTGTAGAACAGCTGGACGTTACCGACCGCGGAGACGCGCGAATTGTTGTAGTCGTAGTCGACCTCGGTCGCCTGAACCAGCATCTGGTTGTCGTTGGCGACCTTCGGCGGCTTCGGACGCGGCGGCAGCGGATTGTAGGTGAAACTCTGGGCGGAGGCCGGCGCCACGGCGGCAAGGTCGATCAGCGCGCCGAGCGAGGCCGCAGCGACGACCGCGAGCAGCAGCCTGCGAACGGACAAGCCGCACCCGTTCGCGCGCACCACTGTGCGGCGCGTCAGACGAGACGCGGGCCCTCGACGGACGGCAGTCACTAACCGTCCTCCTGATACAACAAGGCCAAAAAGCCGGTGAGGCCGCCCACCACCACGGGCAACCACGCCGCAGCGATCGGATGCATCAACTCAGCCTTGCTCAAGTCTTCAGTCACTTTCGACAGAACGTAGAGCAGAAAGCCTGCGCCCACGCCACTCAAAACCATCTTCTGCACGCCGCCCATCCGGAAGAAACGCAACGACACCGAGGCCGCGAGCATCACCATGGCGGCGAGCAAAAACGGCTGCGCCAACAGCTTGTGATACTGGAGTCGATAGCCGGCTGTCGCGAAGCCTGAGCTTTCGGAGGAGCGGATGTAGCTCGGTAGTTGCCAAAAGGACACAGTCTCGGGTGTGGAAAAGCTGTTGCGGACCTGGGCCTCGGTCAGCGTCGTCGGAATCGCCAGGACGGCCTGCTCGATCGGCGGCCCGTCGAGCGAGAAGCGACGGACGTTCCTGAATATCCATTGTCCGCCTTCGAGCTCCGCCTCGCGCGCCTCGACGCGCTCCTTGAAGTGCTGCTCTGTGTCAAACCGGAACAACGTGAGCCCCGTGAGCCGGACACCCTGCTGCTCGCTGCGTGCCGCATTGATGATCGTCTGGCCGTCGTTGGTCACCTGGTTGAGCCAGAAGCCGGAGGCGTCCTGGATGCCGCCGCCGGGCGCCGAGCCGAACAGCTCGGCCTCCATGCGCTTGGAGAGCTCGCGCAGATTGGCCGACATCGGATTGTAGGCGACGGTGGCGATCACCCCGATCAGGAGCGCGCTGCCGAGCGCCGGCGAGATGAACTGCCAGGCCGAGATGCCGGCGGCGCGCGCGACCACGAGCTCCAGCCGGCGGGAGAGGGCGAGATAGCAGGTCATGGCGCCGATCAGCATGCAGAACGGCGTCAGCTTCTCCAGCAGCTGCGGCACCCGGAACAGCGAGGTCTCGGCCACCATGATCGCCGAGGCGGATGCAAGGCCCGACGTCTTGCGCACCATCTCGATGTAGTCGACCAGCACCAGGAGCAGGAAAATGCTCGCGAACACGCCAAGAGCCGCGACCACGAAGCGGCCGGCGAAATAGCGCCCGAGTGTATTGGTGAGCATGCTCATGCGGTGGCCGGGCGCCTGAACAGCCGTGCGATGCGCGCGTTCGACCTGTTGATGGCCTCCATGAGGCGGGGCGGCGGCTCCACCACGATGCCGCCGATGATCAGCCACAGCCCGACGCCGATGGCGCCCATGACCATCGCGTATTGGACCAGCACCGCGGCCGGCGACTTCACCGCCATCACCGAGCAGGCGAAGCCGGCCATGCGCAGGCCGAACACCGCGACGATTGACGAGCCGATCGAGAAATTGCGGCTCTGCCGGGTGGTGCGCGGCGCACCGAGGAAGGCGAAGGTCAGCACGGCAAAGGCGAACGGATAGATCGGCGCCAACAGGCTGTCATGCAAGGCCGAGCGGAACTGACCGGGAATCTGCTTGTAGACGGGATCGTCCTCGGACGGCGAGAACAGCTCCCAGAGATAGCGCTCGCGGATGCCGAGAGTGACGTCGCGGCCCTGGCCAGAGAATTTCGACATGTCGAAGCCGTAACGGCCGAACGCCACCAGCGCGGGATCGCGTTTGCCGGCCTCGAAGCGCTGGAGATTGCCCGTCTCCAACACCAGGAACGAGCCGTTGTCGTTCTTCACGACCTCGCCGTGTTCGGCGACGATCGAGACGCGCTCGTTGGGATCGCGGCGGTCGTCGATGAAGATGCCGGCGAGAATGCCGCCGGGCTGGCGTTCGCGAATCCGGATCGTCAGGTTCTTGTCGAGCTGGGCGAAGCGGCCGGGCTGGAGGATGTTGGTGAGCACGTCGGCGGTGATCTCGGCGTCCCACTGCTTGATCCGCCGCATGCCGTCGGGTGCGAGATAGGCCGCGATGAAGGCGACCAGCAGCGCCACCACGCAGGTGGCGTAGAAGAACGGATAGAACAGCCGGAACGGCGAGAAGCCGGCGGCATTCATCACGATGATCTCGGAATCGGTCGCGAGCTTGTTGAGCGTGTGCGAGATCGCGATCATCAGCGCGATCGGCGAGATGATCAGGACCAGCGCGGGCACGACGAGGCTGGTGATGCCGAGGAAGGTGAGGATGGTCTGACCCTGGCTCGTCATCAGGTCGATGCCGCGCAACGCCTGCGTAATCCAGATCACGCCGGTGAGGCTGACCAGGACCAGCGCAAACGACGCCAGCGTCGTGCGGAAGATATACCTATCGATTGACCCCATGCGCTACCGCACGAATCCCACCAAGTCCCCAATGCCGGCCGGAGTTCTGCCGTCCAACCAATCCCCGAAAGGGGATCCCCAAGGTCGGACAAACAGCTCTTACGCCAGCTTACTCTCTCACTACCATCCCTTTGATCCGTCAACAAAATGGCTGGCCCATGGCGCCCTCAATATATGGTTAATATTTCGCTCGTTGTGGCCTGACGGCCACGGGCGGTGCTTGGCATCTGCCCCGCCGGTGGCCCATAGTGGCGAAAGTCCAGTGAATCGCCGTTCAGCGCCGGCCCGTGGCCGGAACCGCCGAGCGGCAAAAAGCCCCATGTTTTGGAGGAGTTACCCATGTCCGATGCCATCAAGGTCGGCTTCGTCCCGTTGTCTGCCGCCGCCCGTGGCATCCTGGTCGTGTTCTGCGACGACGGTTTGAAGCTGGGCCCTGCGACCGCCAAAGCCCTGGGCGGCGCTACCGAACTCGTGAAGCGGGCGGCCTCGGCCGCCGCTTTCAAAGGCAAAAGCGGCGCCGCGCTGGACATCCTGGCGCCGGAGGGGATGAAGGCCACCCGCCTGATCGTGATCGGGGCCGGCAAGGCGACGGGGCTGAAGGCGAACGACTTCCTCAAATTCGGCGGCGTGGCGGCGGGCAAGCTCTCCGCCGGTGCCGCCGCCATGACCATCATGGCGGAACTGCCGGACGGCGCCATGACGAGCGAGCAGGCGGTTGCGATCGCCGCTGGGCTCCGGCTGCGCGCCTACAAGTTCGACCGCTACAAGACCAAGAAGAAGGACGGCGAGGAGGGCGGCTCACGCGCCGACATCTCGCTTGCGGTGGGCGATGTCGCCGCCGCCAGGAAGGCGCTTGCCTCGGCCGGCCACGTCGTCGACGGCGTGATCATCGCGCGCGACCTCGTCAACGAGCCGCCGAACGTGCTTTTCCCCGAGGAATTCGCGCGCCGCGCGAGCCTGCTCCGCAAGCTCGGCGTCAAGGTCGAGGTGCTCGACGTCAAGGCGATGGACAAGCTCGGCATGGGTGCGCTGCTTGGCGTCGGCCAGGGCTCGACGCGGCCGAGCCGCACCGTGATCATGCGCTGGGACGGCGGCAAGAAGGGCGAGGCCCCGGTCGCCTTCGTCGGCAAGGGCGTCTGCTTCGACACCGGCGGCATCTCGATCAAGCCGGCCGGCAGCATGGAGGACATGAAGGGTGACATGGGCGGGGCTGCCTGCGTCGTCGGCCTGATGCACGCGCTTGCGGCGCGCAAGGCCAAGGCCAACGTGGTCGGGGCCATCGGCCTCGTCGAGAACATGCCCGACGGCAATGCGCAGCGGCCGGGCGATATCGTCACCTCGATGTCGGGCCAGACCATCGAGATCATCAACACCGACGCCGAAGGCCGCCTCGTGCTGGCCGACGTGCTCTGGTACGTGGCCAAGAAGACGAAGCCGAAATTCATGGTGGACCTCGCGACGCTCACCGGCGCGATCGTGGTCGCGCTCGGCACCGAGCATGCCGGCATGTTCTCCAACAATGACGAACTCGCCGACCGGCTGCTGACGGCCGGCGTCGAGAGCGGCGAGAAGGTCTGGCGCCTGCCGCTCGGTCCCGAATACGACAAGCTGATCGATTCCCAGTTCGCCGACATGAAGAACACCGGCGGCCGCCATGGCGGCTCGATCACCGCGGCGCAGTTCCTCCAGCGCTTCGTCGACGGCACGCCCTGGGCGCATCTCGACATCGCCGGCACCGCCATGGGCGCGCCGAAGACCGACATCAACCAGAGCTGGGGAAGCGGCTACGGCGTCCGCCTTCTGGATCGTCTGGTGGCAGATCATTACGAGCGCAAATGACGGAAGTGCTGTTCTACCATCTGCAAAACATCACGGTGGAGAACGTGTTGCCGCCGCTTCTCGAAAAATCGCTCGAGCGCGGCTGGCGCGTCGTGGTGCAGTCGACCTCGGAGGAACGCGCCGATGCGCTGGATGCGCATCTGTGGACCTATCGCGACGATTCCTTCCTGCCGCACGCGACATGGCGCGTGAACGATGCCGCCGACCAGCCGATCGTGCTGGCGATCGAGGAGGGCAATCCCAACGGCGCCCATGTCCGCTTCCTGATCGACAACGCCGCGCTGCCCCAGGACACCCAGGGCTATGAACGCATGGTGCTGCTGTTCAACGGCGACGATCCGGACGCGCTGGCGCTCGCCCGCAGCGCCTGGACGGATTGCAAGGCGCGGGGATTTGATGTCACCTATTGGCAGGCCGACGAACGGGGCCGATGGCAGCGGCGAAATTAGCGGTCGTCCGCAATTAATGATAATTTGTACTTTTGGGGTAACGTTGGTCTTGGCCACCTTCGTGCCGCAAAGTGATGTTGGGACAATCGTTTAGGGCTGGTCCTTCACGCGGGGAATTTAGTTTATCGTGCGACATCAAAAGCTTCCCGGCTCGCTCATAGTTGCGTTGGCTGCCGTAGCACCGCTGGTGGCGGGCTGCTCTGGCGCGAGCGATCTGCTGTCCAAGGATGCCCAGTGGTTCAACACGCCCAGCCGCCTGTTCATCAAGAGCATCTCGATTGAATCGCCGCCGCTGACCCCCGACAAGCCCGTGACGGCGGAAGATCTGGTTAGCGCCGACGGCGCCTGTCCCGGCATGGCGCCGCCTCCCGGACCGGCTGATGCCAATGCGTCGACGACGGCGCCCACGGGCGGCACGGTTGCGCTCGGCCACACCGAATGCGACGTGGTGCGCGGCATCGGCGCGCCCTCGAACGTCAACCTCTCCAATGATGCCATCGGCCGGCGCGTCGCCGTGGTGACCTGGACCACCGGTCCGCGCGCGGGCATCTACACGTTCACGTCCGGCCGCCTGTCCTCGATCGAGGGTACGCCGGAGGCGCCGGTCATGCCGAAGGCGGCCAAGCCCAAGGCGAAGAAGAAGTCGGCGTAAGGCCAGCGCGCGGGGCGGCTATGGCCGTCCTTTCATTGCATCTTCGAACGACAGGATCTGACCGCTCGGTCCCCGGATTGCGGTGATCGCCGTTCGCGACCGTCCGGATCATCAAGCGGCTTTGCGTCCCTTGATCGCGGTGGCCGAGGCATGAACCGTGATCTCTCCGCTCGCGCTCGCCGGCAGTCTTGCCCGCAGCCGGCGCACGAGCTCCGCGCTCTCCGTCTCCGACAGCCTCGCCAATACGCCGGCCGGGCTGCTGACGACCATCGACAGCCAGTAGTCATCGAAATTCGCAAACGTTCGCTCGACAACCAGTTCGCGGGTTTCGACCTCGCGGAGGCCGAGCTCCGCCCAAAGCGGCTTCAGCGCCTCGAACCGCGATACATCTGTACTTGGCGGACGCTGTGCAGGCTTGCCGAGAGCGTCCATCTCCTCCCACAGCGGCTGCGTGGGCGAGCCGCCCCGGACGATGTCCCAGGTGTAGGACGCGACCATGCCGCCGGGCCTGGTGACGCGGACCATCTCCGCGGCGCCCTTGTGCGCGTCGGGGACGAAGAACAGCGCCAGCGCCATCACCGCAACGTCAAAGCGGTTGGCGTCGTAGGGAAGGGCCATGGCATCGCCGATCGAAAGCTCGACCTGTTTGGCCGATAGTTTCGCGCGCGCCGTCGCGATCTGCGCGTCGGAGGGATCGATCGCGCAAACGGATGACGGGGCGGACGCCGCAAGGATGAGCTCGGTAAACGCGCCATTGCCGCATCCGACGTCGACCCAGGCCAATCCGGAGCCTGGCGCCAGCCAGTCCAGGAAGAGTGCGCCGGCCGATCGGCTCCAGGGGGCCATGAAGCGCTCGTAAGCCACGCCGTCGGTGAACTTGATCGGTTCGGGTGCAGACATTCGAGTTATCCCTTCATCATACCTTTGTTTGCATATCGCCTGGGTTGGAAATCGCTTGGGCCGAAAATGCCGAAGTGCGCTGACGCAAATTGCGTCCAACGTAATCCCAAATGTGCGCAAGCGACACGGACCATTTCGTCGGCAGGCGCGGATATTTCCGATTGACGCGCCGCCTGCAGACACATTCGCGCGGGATCGACCGCGCTTGATCTGGATCATGGAGCCCGGCCGGCCGTCAGGGCAGGCTAGGACAGCTCCCCGAGAGAAGGGGGCGGCCGTCATGGCAAGAAATTTCAGAGGATCATTCCAGGGACCATCGATGTGAGCAACCTCGCCAAGATTGAACGCGATCCGAACTACCAGGAGCTCGTGCGCCGACGTTCGTCGCTGGGCTGGATGCTGTCGGGTGTTATGCTCGTCATCTACTTCGGCTTCATCCTGCTCGTCGCCTACGCTCCCAAGTTCCTCGGGATACCGCTGGGCAGCGGCGTGACGACGATCGGCATTCCAATCGGATTGTCCGTCATCGTGCTCGCCTTCGTGCTGACGGGCATCTACGTGCGTCGGGCGAATTCCAGTTACGACGTACTTATCCGCAAAATTGTCGAGGAGAATCGCTCGTGAAGAAATTCGCCTGGCTATCGGTGATTCTGCTCGCAAGCTTGCCCACTATCGCGCTCGCCGCCGGTGCCGTCGAAGGCGGCTCCAAGCAGGCGACCAACTGGTCGGCGATCGGCATGTTCATCGGGTTCGTTGGCCTGACGCTCGTCATCACCTATTGGGCCGCCAAGAGGACCGCATCGGCCGCGGATTTCTACTCGGCCGGTGGCGGAATTACAGGCTTCCAGAACGGACTTGCGATCGCAGGCGACTACATGTCGGCGGCGTCCTTCCTCGGCATATCGGGCCTCGTCTATACTTCGGGCTACGACGGCTTGATCTATTCCGTCGGCTGGCTGGTGGGATGGCCGATCGTCACCTTTCTGATCGCCGAACAATTGCGCAACCTCGGAAAGTTCACCTTTGCCGACGTGACGTCGTTTCGGCTCGGGCAGACCGAGATCCGCATCCTGGCGGCGTGCGGCTCGCTGGTGACGGTTGCGTTCTATCTCATCGCGCAGATGGTCGGTGCCGGTAAGCTGATCCAGCTGTTGTTCGGTCTCGACTACTGGATCGCGGTCGTCCTGGTTGGCGGCCTGATGATGATCTACGTGACGTTCGGCGGGATGAAGGCGACGACCTGGGTGCAGATCATCAAGGCGGTGCTGTTGCTCTCAGGCGCAACGTTCATGGCCGGCGCGGTCCTCTACAAGTTCGGGTTCAGCCCGGAAGCGCTGTTCACCAAGGCAACCGAGGTGCATCCCAAGAAACTCGCGATCATGGAGCCCGGCAGCCTGATTTCCAATCCGCTCTCCGCCATCTCGCTCGGTCTGGCGCTGATGTTCGGAACGGCGGGCCTGCCGCACATCCTGATGCGCTTCTTCACCGTGAAGGACGCTCAGGCTGCCCGCAAGTCCGTGTTCTACGCCACGGGTTTCATCGGCTATTTCTATATCCTGACCTTCATCATAGGCTTTGGCGCGATCACGCTGGTTTCGACCGACGCGATGTTTCTGGACGGGAGCATTCTCGAGAAGACCAAGAGCGGAATCGCCGCGATCAAGGGCGGCTCCAACATGGCGGCGATCCATCTCGCGAACGCCGTCGGGGGCAATCTGTTCCTTGGCTTCATTTCGGCCGTTGCCTTTGCCACGATCCTGGCCGTCGTGTCAGGCTTGGCGCTGGCCGGGGCATCATCCATCAGCCACGATCTCTACGGCATGGTGATCAAGGGCGGGAACGCAAACGAGCAGGACGAGATCCGGGTCTCGAAGATTGCGACACTGGTGCTCGGCGTGCTTGCGATCTTCCTGGGCATCGTGTTCGAGAACCAGAACGTCGCCTTCATGGTGGGCCTTGCTTTCGCGATCGCGGCGTCCTGCAATTTCCCCGTGCTGGTGATGTCGATCTTCTGGAGAGGCCTGACGACGCGGGGAGCCGTGTTCGGCGGCTTCCTTGGGCTGTTCAGCGCGGTTGTGGGCGTGGTCCTCTCGCCGGCAGTCTGGGAGGCGACGCTTGGCTTCGCCAAGGGGTCGGCTCCCATCAAGTTGGACAATCCGGCGCTGTTCTCGATGGCGCTCGCCTTTGCGGGGATCTGGCTGGTCTCGATCCTGGACCGCAGCAGGCGCGCCGCGGCCGATCGCGATGGCTTTGACGCGCAATATGTCCGATCTCAGACCGGTATCGGTGCTGCTTCGGCCACGGCTCACTAAGCCAGGATCCGCGGGACGTCGCTTCGGTACCGGCCGGTTCACATGGACCGGCCGGTGCTGCGCTTTCGATGGTCAATCGTCGGATCCTCGGATGGTCCGCAGCTTCGAAAGGCCGAAATGCCCAAGGCGTTCGATATCACCAATCCGCCATTCGATCGTCTGACGCCGAGCGAGGCCGAGACGTTGCGGGCCGCGCTGGACATCGGGTACTTCAGTCCGGGCGAAGCGATCATCAGGCGGGACGCCCCGGCGGAGGCGCTCTATGTCGTGATCAAGGGCATCGTCGAGGAGCGGAATGAGGCCGACCTGCTGGCGTTGCTGGGTCCCAAGGACACGTTCGACAGCCGTGCGCTCGTTCACGACCATAGCGGGCACCAGTTTCTCGCGCGCGACGAGACGCTTTGCTACGTGATCCCCAGGAGGGTCGCGCTCGATCTGATCAAGGCGAACCCGCGCTTTGCGGCTTTTTTCTACCGAGAGATATCCCAGAAGCTGGACGAACTCGCCAACGACGAGGAGACGGGACGCTACGGCTCGTTGATGCACGCCAAGGTCGGCGAATTGTTCCTGCATCCGCCGGTGTTTCTGGCTGCCAGCGATACGATCGAGGCCGCCGGGCATCTGATGCGCGAGATCAACAGCAATGCGCTGTTTGTCCGGGACGGCGAGCGGATCGGCATCGTGACCGGCATGAACCTGTCCAAGGCGGTGGTGCTGCGGCGCCAGTCCATCCAGACGCCGGTCGGCGAGCTCGCGAATTTCGACATCGTGTCGCTGCGCCGTGATGATTTCGTCTCCTCGGCTCTCCTGCTCATGACCAAGCACAACAAGCGGCGGCTTGCCGTGCGCGACGGCGAAGAGCTCATCGGAATTCTAGAGGAGATCGATCTGCTGGGGTTCCTGGCGGGAAGTGCTCAAGTCACCGCCGGCCGCATCGATCGAGCCTCGAGTCAGCAGGACCTTGCCACCGCGGCGCGGGAGATCGAGACGCAAACGCGCGTGCTGCGACGGCAAGGGGTCAAGGTGGAGGTCATTGCGGAGATCGTCTCCGACCTCAACCGACGCCTGCTGTCGCGATTGTTCGAAATGGTCGCGCCGGCCGAGCTGCGCACCAGCAGCTGCTTGATCGTGATGGGAAGCGAAGGGCGGGGCGAGCAGACCATCCGTACCGACCAGGACAACGGCCTTATCCTCGCAGGTCCGATGCAGGGCGAAATCCTGGAGGCGTTCCGTCAGGAATTCTTCGTCGGTCTACAGAGCTTCGGCTTTCCGCCGTGTCCGGGCGATATCATGGTGCGCAATCCGCTGTGGTCCCGGCCGCTTTCGGACTATCTCGCAGATTTGCGCCGCTGGATCGTGCTTCCCGATCAAGCCGGGCACATGAACGTGGCCATCGTCTACGATGCGCGGGCGATCGCGGGCAATGAGCAGCTCCTGAACGACGCCAAGACGGCGCTGATCGACATGACCCGGGGCGAGCAGGCATTCATGGCCCACTTCGCGCGCGCCGTTGACGCGTTTGAAACGCCGATCGGCCTCTTCAACAACCTGATCACGTCCGAGGGCACCGGCGATGCGCTGGATCTCAAGAAGGGCGGCATCTTTCCCATCGTGCACGGCGTTCGCAGTCTGGCGCTCGAACAGGGCCTGCGCGAGACCTCCACTGACAAGCGGATTTCTCGGCTCTGTGATCTCGGTGTGCTGCAACTGGACTTTGGACGCGATCTGAAACAAGCCTTCCGATTCCTGCTGATGCTTCGGCTCGACGGGCAGCTGGCCGCATCCGCGGGCGCATCGGGTACCCTGGTGAGACCGTCGCACTTGTCCAGCATGGAACGGCATCTATTGCGTGACGCGCTCCAGGTGGTGAAGAAGTTCCGGGAAATTGTCGGTCATCATTTCAAGCTCGGCATGTTCTAGAATGCTGCCCCGTGCGATCAAGCGACTGTTGCACCAGGCGACCCTGAGCGATCAATCGTATCGCTTCATGTTCGATCGCGCTCCGGACGACGAGTTTGTCGTCATCGATTGCGAGACCACTGGTCTGAATGTGCGAACGGACGACGTTGTCGCCATTGCCGCAATCAAGATCCGCGGCAACCGGATTTTGACCAGCGCGCGTTTCGAAGCCATCGTCCATCCCGATAGCGAACTGGAGGCGGAGGCGATCAAGATTCACCGCTTGCGCCGGTCCGACGTCGAAGCCTCGCCGATCGTCTGGAAGGTGCTGCCAGGCTTTCTGCATTTCATCGGGCCGCGCCCGCTGATCGGCTATTATGTCGATTTCGACATCGCCATGCTGGACAAGTACATCCTGCCGCTGGTGGGAATCGAACTGCCCAACGAACGCATCGAAGTGTCGCGGCTTTACTACGAACGCAAATACGGCAACGCGCCTCCAAATACCCCGGTCGATCTGTCGTTCGCCGCGATCCTCCACGATCTCTGCATTCCGTCTCTTGGGCAGCACGATGCTTTCAACGACGCATTGATGACTGCGATGATGTTCCTGCAGTTGCGCGACCTGACCAGGCGCGGCGTGCGCATCGCGCGCCAGCGTGCCAGCCCCGTTTTCAATCAGTTCGGGGGATAACCGGACGCAGCGCGGCGGAGCAGATTCCCCCAATGGCCTCAGATGGAATGATGCAGGTATTTTAATACCTGTACTGTGCATGGGGTTGTTTCTTCGGATTTCGATGGGGCCTCAGCCGGTCCCCGCCAGCCCAGCCTGCCAGACTAGCCCGCCGCCTCGTCAAACTGCGTGCTGGCCTCGAGCCATTGCTCTTCCGCGCGCGCCAGCGCGTCCGCGGCATTCGCGCGCGCTTTCGACAGCTGCGCGGCCTGCTTGGGGTCGCGGGTGAAGATGTCGGGGAGCGACAGCGCGGTATCGATCTTGGCGATGATGTCGCTGACGCGGGCGATCTCGGCTTCCGCTTCCGCAACGCGCTTCTTCAGTGAGCCGCGATTGTCGGACTTCGGGCGCGGCGGCTTCTCGCTTGCGGCACTGCGCTCGCGCGGGGCGGGTTCGCTGTTGCGCGCCGACAGCACCAGGCGGCGGTATTCGTCGAGGTCGCCGTCGTAATTGGTGACGGTGCGGTCGGCGACGATCCAGAGCCGGTCGGCGCAGGCCTCGATCAGATAGCGATCGTGCGAGACCATGATCACCGCGCCGGGGAATTCGTTGATGGCTTCGGCGAGCGCAGCACGGCTGTCGATGTCGAGATGGTTGGTCGGCTCGTCCAGGATGATCATGTTGGGGCCGAAGAAGGTCGCAAGTCCCAAGAGCAGCCGCGCCTTCTCGCCGCCCGACAGCTTTGCCACCTTGGTGTCGGCCGCCTTGCCGGAAAAGCCGATCGCACCGGCGCGGGCGCGCACTTTCGCCTCCGGCGCGTCGCCCATCAGCTTGCGGACGTGGTCGTAGGCGGAGGCGTCCTCGTTCAATTCGTCGAGCTGATGCTGCGCGAAATAGGCGATCGACAGCTTGTCGGCGCGCGTGACCTTGCCCGAGAACGGCGCGAGGCGGCCGGCGAGCAGCTTCACCAGCGTCGACTTGCCGTTGCCGTTGGCGCCGAGAAGCGCGATGCGGTCGTCATTGTCGATGCGCAAGGTGACGCGGCCGAGCACCGGTGTCGCCGGATCGTAGCCGACCGAGGCGTTGTCGACGGCGATGATCGGCGGCGACAGGATTTTTTCCGGCGCGGGGAAGCTGATCTCGCGCACGTCCTCGGTGACCAGCGCGGTGATCGGCTTCAGCCGCTCCAGCATCTTCACGCGTGACTGCGCCTGGCGGGCCTTGGAGGCCTTGGCCTTGAAGCGGTCGACGAAGGCTTGCAGGCGGGCGCGTTCGGCCTCCTGGCGCTTGACCGCCTTCGCATCGAGCAGCTCGCGCGCGGCGCGCTGCTCCTCGAAGGAGGAGTAGGTGCCCTTGTAGAGCGTGAGCTTGCCGCGCTCCAGATGCAGGATCTGGTCGACCGAGCTTTCCAGGAGGTCGCGGTCGTGGCTGATCACGATCACCGTGCGCGGATAATGCGCGAGGTGATCTTCCAGCCACAGCGTGCCTTCGAGATCGAGATAATTGGTGGGCTCGTCGAGCAGCAACAGGTCGGGGGCCGCGAACAGCGTCGCGGCGAGCGCGACGCGCATGCGCCAGCCGCCGGAGAATTCGGCGCAGGGCCGGAGCTGATCGGCGGCGGAAAAGCCGAGGCCGGAAAGGATCGCGGCGGCACGGCTCGGCGCCGAATGCGCGTCGATGTCGACCAGCCGGGTCTGGATCTCGGCGATCCGGTGCGGATCGGTGGCGCTCTCGGCTTCGTGAAGCAGCGCGTCGCGTTCCAGATCGGCCTTGAGCACGACCGAGATCAGGCTCTCGGGGCCGTTCGGCGCCTCCTGCGCGAGGCTGCCCACGCGCCAGCGCGGGGGCAGGGTCACCGCGCCGTGCTCGGCCGCGAGCTCGCCGCGGATTACCTTGAACAGCGTCGACTTGCCGGTGCCGTTGCGCCCGACCATGCCGACGCGCGATCCGGGCGTGATCTGCACGGAACTCTGGTCAATCAGAAGGCGTCCGGCGAGGCGGATGGAGAGGTCGGTGATGGACAGCATGCGGCCTTGTCACCGCAGCCGGGATCAAACGCAACCCGTTTTTGCGCAGCCCGTCCTATGTCTACGCCCCGCCTGTCAGTGCGCGCCACCATCGCGGTCGCGCTTCTTCAGCTCGTCGAGGAGCTGTTCGAGATGCGTCGGCAGCCGGGGGTCGGGGCGGAGGCTCTGCTGAAGCCGTTCGCCCACGGCATCGCAAATCGAGCGGCTGGTACGCCGGTCGATCTGTTCGCTGTCATTGGCGAAAAGGCCCGTCATGACAAGGTTCCATGTTGCAGAGTAACGACACGGTACCAAGTCGTTGGCCGCCAAATGGTTTCGCCGGTCGTGGGGAATGCCGGACATTCCAGTGAAAATTGTATGAATCTGTCGTCCCTGCTCAAAGGCAAGGCCCCGGCGGGGGGATCGCCGGGGCCTCTCTTGGAAGGTGCCGTGGGGGGCGCGGCACCCGACTTAAGGTGCTGTCGGGCTCAGTAGCAGCGGTTGATCAGCCGCCAGCGGGGTCCCCAGGGGGTCGGGACCAGCCGGCGCACATAGCAGCCGCCATAACCGTAGGAGGGGCCGCCGACATAGAAGCGCGGCCCACCCCAGCCGTGGTGCCAGCCACCTCCGCCGCCGTGCCAGCCCCAGCCGCCGCCATGCCAGTGAGCAGAGGCCGAGGTCGGTGCCAGCGCGGCACCCAGCGCGACCGCGGCGACAGCGGCAAGCGAAAGTTTCCTCAACATGGTGATCTCCTCAAAACTGCCGGCGCGAGGTATCGCGTCGATGGAAAGGCCGCCGAAACGGTCTGCCTGACGATCAGGCTTTGGTTTCGATAGGCCCGACCTTACGCCGGCGAGCTGGACCAAAGCCTGAATGGGGGCTTCAGATTGGGTTCATCTGGATGAAATCTCGGTAATCCATGCCTGGATCCGCCGGGGCTGCCTGCGGCGAAGCGCCCGGGTGGCGGTTTTGGCGGTCGCTTGCCGTCTGGCAAAGGCGCCGATATAAGCCCCGCAACTCCGAACCACTGCTTTCTTCTCAAGGACAAGATCATGGCCATCGAACGCACTTTCTCGATCATCAAGCCCGACGCGACCGCGCGTAACCTGACCGGTGCGGTTAACGCCGTGATCGAAAAGGCGGGCCTGCGCATCGTCGCGCAGAAGCGCATCCGCATGACCAAGGAACAGGCCGAGACCTTCTATGCCGTTCACAAGGCCCGCCCGTTCTTCGGCGAGCTCGTCGAGTTCATGACCTCGGGCCCGGTGGTCGTCCAGGTGCTCGAAGGCGAGAACGCCGTCGCCAAGTACCGCGACGCGATGGGCGCGACCGATCCGTCCAAGGCGGCCGA
Source organism: Bradyrhizobium sp. cf659 (assembly GCF_900113725.1). Lineage (NCBI taxonomy): Bacteria > Pseudomonadati > Pseudomonadota > Alphaproteobacteria > Hyphomicrobiales > Nitrobacteraceae > Bradyrhizobium > Bradyrhizobium sp. cf659. The sequence continues at coordinate 1,016,611 of NZ_FOQJ01000001.1, read as the reverse complement.
AGGCACCATCCGCAAGCTCTACGCAAAGTCGATCGGCGAGAACTCCGCACACGGTTCGGATGCGCCGGAGACCGCCGCGATCGAGATCGCGCAGTTCTTCTCGGGCAACGAGATCGTCGGCTGAACCTTCAGCCGACGCGTTAAAGCGACGGGGCGAAAGGACTTATTGTGAACTGGCTCTGGCAAATCTTCGATCCCGCTACGATCGGGGCATTCTTCACCCAGTTCCGAAACGAGATGGCTGAACCGACCTTCTGGATCGCGGTCGGCAAGATCATCTGGATCAACATCCTGCTCTCCGGCGACAACGCGCTGGTGATCGCGCTCGCCTGCCGCGGCCTGAAGCCGCGGCACCGGCTGTGGGGCATGATTCTGGGCGCCGGCGCCGCGGTGCTGCTGCGGATCATCTTCACCGGCATCGTCGCGAGCCTGATGGAGCTGCCGTATCTCAAGCTCGTCGGCGGTCTCGCGCTGATCGTGATCGCAGCCAAGCTCCTGGTGCCGGAGAACGAGGACGAGGACGGCGTCGAGTCCGCCTCGCATCTGTGGCAGGCGGTGCAGATCGTCGTCGTCGCCGACATCGTCATGAGCCTGGACAACGTGATTGCGGTCGCCGCCGCTGCCAATGGCAGCGTGCCCTTGCTGGTGCTGGGTCTTGCCATCAGCGTGCCGCTGATCGTCGCCGGTGCCGCGCTGATCATGGCGCTGCTGGCAAAGCTGCCGGTCCTGGTCTGGGCTGGCGCCGCGCTGCTCGGCTGGATCGCGGGCGAGGTGATCGCGACCGATCCCGGTGTCGCACCGAAGCTTCACTCGCTGTTCGACGGCCCGTTCGGGGCGTCGCTGGATTCGATGCTCGCCGCGTTGCGCATCCCGCCGCAATTCACCCATGGCGGCGGAGGCGGCGAATATTTCTGTGCGCTTCTGGGTGTCCTCGTGGTGCTGGTCGTCGGCTATATCTGGCGCCGGCGCAGCCTGAGCCAAGCCGCGCTCGAGGCCTCCGAGCGCCACGCCGGGGCGTCGGCCGAGTAGGTTGGTTCAATCGATCGCGCCGAATTCCGTCACGGGCATCGTCCAATAGACGAGCTTGGTTCTGGCAAACGAAACCCGCAGACGGTCGAGCAGGGCGCTGGCATCTCTCTGCCCGAGGATCATCTGCACGGCGGTCTGATCGGCGTGGCCCTTCACGCGTTCGGCGGCCGTATGCAATCGAACTTCGGCGCCGTGGCCGGCTCCTTGCGATGCCGTGAATCCCGAAAGAAGGTCGCTCTGTTCGGTGAGATAGTCGAACACCTCGTCGCGGAGCTGATGCGGCACAATTAGCGTCAGACAGACCGGCTGATCGGTCATTTGGCCACCTTCGACGTTCCGCCATAGCGGCGATACAGGATCGGCAGGAGAATCAGGGTGAGCAAGGTGGAGGACAAGAGCCCTCCGATCACGACGACGGCGAGCGGTCGCTGTACTTCGGAACCCGGCCCGGAGGCGAACAGCAGCGGGATCAAGCCAAGCGCCGTGATGCTTGCGGTCATCAGCACTGGCCGAAGCCTGCGCATGGCGCCATCGACGACAATACGATCCTCGCTCAGGCCGTGGGCGCGGAGTTGATTGAAATAGGACACCAGGACGACGCCATTGAGGACGGCGATGCCGAGCAGCGCGATGAATCCGACCGAGGCCGGCACCGACAGATACTCAGCCGTCACGACCAGTGCGAAGACGCCCCCGATCAGCGCAAAGGGAATGTTGACGAGCACCAGCAAGGCCTGCCGGATGGAGCCGAATGTGGTGAAAAGCAGCACGAAGATCAGACCGATCGCGACCGGCACCACGATCGACAGGCGCGCGGCGGCGCGTTGCTGGTTCTCGAACTGCCCGCCCCACGTCAGCCGGTAGCCGTTCGGGAGCGGGAGTTCGTTCGTCACCTTCTGGCGGGCCGCCTCGACGAAGCCGACCATGTCGCGCCCCCGGATGTTGGCGCGAACCACGCTCATTCGAGCGCCGTCTTCGCGGTCGATCTTCACCGGCCCGTCGATGCGCTGGATTCGGGCGACCTGCGATAGCGCGACGTGCTGTCCGGACGCGAGCGTCAGCGGCAGGCTCGCGAGCAGCGTCGGCGCCTCCCTGGTCGTCGTGCCGCCCCGGACGAGAATCGGTGTGCGGCGTCCCTCCTCGAGCGCGGTCCCGATCATTCGCCCCTCGATTTGGGTACGGAGCGAGTTTGCGATCGAATCCACCGTCAGGCCGAGGCGGCCGGCCTCCATGCGATTGACGGCAACGGTGTAATATTGAGCGCCTTCGTTCAGCGTGGTGTAGACGTCCTCGGCACCGTCGATGCTGGACAGGATGGCCGACAGCTTTGCCGCGGTTTCGTTCAGCCTGGCGATGTCGGGGCCGAAGATCTTGACGGCGACGTCACCGCGCACGCCGCTGATCATCTCCTGCACGCGCATGTCGATTGGCTGGGTGAAGCTGAGCGAGATACCGGGAAAGCCGACGAGAATCTCGCGAAGCTTCTGCAGCAGGGCCTCGCGATTATCGGTCTGTCTCTCGGCAGCCGGCTTGAGCACGAGGAACGTGTCGGTCTGGTTGGGGCCCATGGGATCAAGGCCAAGCTCGTCCGACCCGGTCCGGGCGACGATGCCGGCAATGTCCGGTACGGCCAGAAGTGCTTTCTGGAGCCTTGCATTGATGGCAAGCGACTCGTCGAGGTTGACGGAAGGAAGCGTCTCCACGCTGACGATGACGTCGCCTTCGTCCATCGTCGGCATGAAGGTCTTGCCGAGCTTCGTATAGGCGAAACCCGCGGCGACCAGGCCGATCAGCGCCGCAGCCATCACCTTGCGCTCATTCCTCAGGGCCCAGTCCAATGCAGGCGCGTAGACCCGTTGCGCCGCACGAATCAGCAAGGGATCGCGATGCGACGCAGACTTGAGCACGTAGGAGGTCGTGACCGGGATCACGGTGAGCGCCAGCAGCAGTGAACCGGCGAGCGCGAAAATGATTGCCAGCGCGACGGGGATGAAGAGCTTCCCCTCCAATCCCTGCAGCGTGAGCAGGGGAACGAACACGATGATGATAATGAGGACGCCCGAGGCGACCGGCTCGAGGACTTCGCAAACCGAACGGTACACCAGGTGGATCAGCGGAACAGCCTTGTTCGGATCGTGCTTGCTGAGGTTGCCGACGATGTTCTCGACCACGACGACCAGCGCGTCGATCAGCATGCCGATTGCGATCGCAAGTCCGCCGAGGCTCATCAGGTTGGCCGACATTCCCACCACGCGCATGACGATCAATGCGATGACGATGGCCAGCGGCAGGCTGAGAGCGATCACCAGCGAGGCTCGCCAGTTGCCGAGGAAGAGCAGCAGAAGGACGATGACGAGGGCGGTGGCCTCGCCAAGTGCTCGCACCACGGTGCCGACGGCGCGGTTGACCAGGCGGCTGCGGTCATAAAACACGTTGATCGAAACGCTTTTCGGCAGCGAGGGTTGCAGCTCGGCAAGCCGGGCACGCACGTCGCGGACGAGCTGTCCCGCGTTGGCGCCGCGCAAGCCGAGGACGAGTCCCTCGACGGTTTCGCCGCGGCCGTCCGACGTGACTGCGCCATAGCGCGTCAGCGTCCCGACTTTGACGCTCGCGACGTCGTTGACCAGGATCGGCACGCCCTCGCGGGTGTCAACGACGATGGCCTTGATGTCTTCGATGGATCGTATGCTGCCTTCGATCCGAACCAAGGCGCTGTCCTCGCCTTGGTTCACCCGTCCGGCGCCATCGTTGCGGCTGTTGGCTTCGATGGCCCGGCGAAACAGGTCGTAGGAAATGCCGCGGGCGGCAAGCGCATCGTTACGCGGCACGATCTCGAAGGCGCGGACATAACCGCCGAGCGCATTGACGTCCGCAACGCCGGAGACTGTCCGCAGGGCGGGACGGATCACCCAATCGAGCAGGGTCCGACGCTCGGCAAGCGAGAGCTCGGGACTGTCGATCGTGAACATGAACATCTCCCCGAGGGGACTTGTGATCGGGGCAAGACCTCCGCTGACCCCGTCGGGGAAATCGCGCGAGATGTTCGATAGTCGTTCCGATACCTGGTTGCGCGCCCAGTAGATATCAGTGCCGTCTTCGAAATCGACGGTGATGTCGGCCAGTGCATATTTCGTGGTCGAACGGAGGACTTTCTTGTTCGGCAATCCAAGCAGTTCGAGCTCGACGGGGACGGTGATGCGCTGCTCGACCTCTTCGGGGGTCAGGCCCGGCGCTTTCATGATGATCTTCACCTGAACCGGCGAGACGTCGGGAAACGCGTCGATCGGCAGGCCGGGCAGCAGGATGGCTCCGGCGCCGACCAGCAGCAACACACTCAGCATGACGAACAATCGCTGCGAAAGCGCGAAGGCAACCAGGCGGCGGAGCATCTATTGCCCCAGTCCCGAGAGAATGCCGCGAAGCGCCGAGATGCCGCCGATCGCGATCTCGTCCAGGTCCGTGACGGCGCCCGCCACCACGACATGGTCCTGATCCTCCGCAAGCAGCTTGACCGGGATCAGACGGAAGCCGCCGTCGAAGGCGACGAAGACCGACGTTTGCTCGCCCCGCCGGACCAGCCCGCTGTAAGGGATCTCCCAGGCGCTTTCGCCGGCAGAGAGAAAGCCGATGCGGGCAACGGTCGTCTGGCCGGGATGCAGCTCTCCGTCGTTGGGTACCTCCGCGCGAACCAGAATGGTCTGGGTGGCAGGGTCGATGGTCTCGGAGACCAGCACGACCTTGCCCGGAGTGGAATAACCCTCGAGCTCGACTTTCGCGCCGGTGCGGATCGCCCGAATATTGGCGGCAGGAACCGCAATTTCCGCCCATAGCGGTGAGAGCCGCGCCAGCTTGACGAGCGGGGCGGATTGTTCGAGCCGCTGCCCTGGCGATACCGCGACCTCGACCGCGGATGCGGCTTGCGGCGCATTGACCGTGAGCGTCCCGCTGATTGCCGCTTGCTGCGCCAGCCGGGAGATTGCATCGTCGGACATTCCGCTCAGATGCAGCATCTGGCGCCGTTCGGCGACGACGAGAGCGGCCTGGCGCGCTTCGGCCTGGCTGGCCTCCAGCACGCGTTGCGGCACGGCCTTGCCCTCGAACAGATCCGCGTTCCGATTGAGCTGCTGGTTGGCGAGATGCTCCTGTGCGATCGCGTGCAGATAGTCGCGTTGCTGGGAGACGAAGCTCGGACTCTCCAGCGTGACCAACGGCTGGCCGGCCGTGACGCGGTCACCACGCCCGACCAGGAGATTGGCGACCATGCCGGCCACCGGCGCGCTGACGACCCACAATTGCTGCGTGGGGATCATGATCTGGACGGGATAGGGCAGCGTCAGGTCGGTCCGGCTCGCGACTGGATGGGTCACGCGCACCCCGAGATTGCGCGCCTGCGCATCGCTGAGCTTCACCTCGTCCTGTGCCATCGACACGGAAGGTAACAAGCTCAATGCAACGGCGATGAGCGTACGAGCGAGCGCGCCGCCAGAGAAGGTGAGAAGGAGAGGTCCGTGGCGGACTCGCATGAGGAATGTCCCGCATTCGCCGGCGAGCGAAGCGCTGTTCGATCGCAGGTTTCGCTTAACCCACCAGCGCGTTGGGGCGTTGATCTGTCTCAAGCGGCTCAAGCGGGCCCGCCACTTTGGAAGGCTGCTCGCCGTCCGGGGAGGGCTTCGGTTGATCTTGCTCAATTCCGTCCCAGCCCGGGAAGCTAGGCTGGCTTTGCATCCTTGGGAGAGGCGGCCGTGAGACCAACAACATTCGCGTCGATCCTGGCAACCGGCTTCGTCGCGCTGGTTGGGTTCTTGCAGCCGGCACTCTCCCATAGCGGAACGGCGCAAGACCCCTGGAGTTCTGCGCACATCGAAATGCTGCCGCCTGAAATCCGAGCGGACGTGCGGAAATGGGATGCCGCGTGCGGCGCTCCAATCGCCGCTGCCCAACGCTTTGCTCTCTATCTGACCGTGCCGGGCGCTCAATTCCTGGCTCTCCATTTTGACGATTTTCGTTGCCGCAACAGGGCAGTTTATTGCGGGTCCGCAGGATGCCTGCACGAGGTGTATGTCTCGAAAAGCGGACGTTACAGACGTGTGCTTTCCGTGCGCGCTTATGACGTTCGGCTGTCTTCGTCCCACGATCAGGCCGTCGTTGAAGTTGTGGATGGGAGGGGCACGGGCCGCACGCTGTGGTGGAACGGAAGCCGATTTGTCGGCAGATGAGCGTTTGAGAGCCTTTCGTGCCGGGACATCCCGTGGCTCGCTCACGATGGACGCTTCCTCCCCGTGATCATCGCCTTCACCAGGCTCTCGCGGTGCTCGAAGCTCGCCACGAGGACGCCAAGCACATGGACGACGACGAGGCCGATCGTGAGGTTGGCGAACGCCTCATGGACCTCTTCCACCCATTTTGCTCCCCAGAAGCTGCCGGTCGTCATCATGTAACCGGTGGTACAGGTGCCGATCAGCATGACGATCAGCGCCACGACCATCGCGCCGCCGGCAGGATTGTGGCCGAGATAGCGTGGCGCCCTCAGCAGCGCCACGTCGCGCATGTAGGCGAGCACCGCGCGCGGCGAGCGCACGAAGTCGCTGAAGCGCGCATGGCGCGACCCCACGAAGCCCCACACGATCCGTAGCGCGAGCAACCCCGCAATCGTGTAGCCGGCGGCGATATGGACATTCTCGATCTCGTCACCGGTCGCGTAAGCGAGCAGAAACAGCCCGGCCAGCGACCAATGGAACACGCGCACAAAGGGGTCCCAGACCTTGACGGTGGCCGGCGGCTTCTCGCCGCCGGCCACGATCGCGTCGTGAATGGCGCTCATGGTGCGGCCTCTTACAGCTGACCGACGATCTGGCCGCTGGTCGGATCGACGAACAATTCGACCCGGCCGCCGGACTTGTCGATGGTGTAGAGTTCGCCACAGGCATTCTTGAGCTTGGCTTTCTGAACTTTGTAGCCTTGGGCTTCGACCTTGGCCTGCAGTTGTTCGAGCGGCAGCCAGCTTGTCTGCGGCGCTGCAGTGCAGGGACGCCCGAGGCTGCCGGCATGAGCGGTCGCGGCAGTTGCGAGCAAAGCGGCGGTAGCGGTGAAGATGGTGATCTTGCGCATGGTTCTCTCCGGCTTGTGGCGCCAGGCCGCGTCATGCGGCGAGGCGATGTACGGACACTGGCAGAAGGGCCCTAACGGCCACCTGTTGATCCACGTCAGCGTTCTGTCAGGTCGATTAGGGCATTCTTTGTGAATGCAACCCGCCAGCTTCTTGGGATTCCTCGCGGTGCCATTGCTGGCAGGCGTCCTGCTCGCGCCGGTGCCTGCCGCAGCTGGCGGCCACGATAAAGGCGCGCCCGACGCGGTTCGCCGCGCAGTCGAGGCGGGCGAGATCAAGCCACTCGCCGACATTCTCGCATCTATTCGTGGCAAGCTGCCGGGTGAGGTTGCCGGCGTGGAGATAGAGCGCGAGCGTGGCCGCTGGATCTACGAGTTTCGCGTCGTCGACGACAAGGGCCGCCTCTACGAGGTGTACGTCGATGCGCGCAGCGGCGAGATCGAACGCATCAAGGAGAAGTGATGCGCCTGCTGCTCGTGGAGGACGACCGACGGATCGCGGCCGATGTGGAGAGGGCGTTACAAGCGGCCGGCTATGTGGTCGAGACCGTCCGCAACGGCGAGGAAGCCTGGTTCCGCGGTGATACCGAGGGCTACGGTGCCGTCATCCTCGATCTCGGCTTGCCCGACATGGACGGCCTGGCGGTGCTCAAGCGCTGGCGCGCGAACGGACGGTCCATGCCGGTGCTGATCCTGACGGCGCGCGGCAGCTGGGCCGAGCGCGTCGATGGTATCGACGCGGGCGCCGACGATTACCTGCCCAAGCCGTTCCGCATGGAGGAGCTGCTGGCGCGGTTGCGCTCGATCGTGCGCCGCTCGGCGGGCCATGCCTCCTCACGGATCGTCGCTGGCGACGTCGAACTCGACGAGCGTCAGATGAAGGTGACGCTGCGCGGCGCACCCGTCGCGTTGTCGCCGTTGGAATATCGCCTGATCGCCTTTCTCTTGCACCACCGCGGCCGTGTGGTGTCGCAGCACGAGCTCGACGAAAACGTCTATGGCCACGGCGAGGACCACGAGTCGAACGCGCTCGAGGTGCTGGTCGGCCGGGTGCGCAAGAAGCTCGGCGCGGATCTGATCGAGACCAGGCGCGGCTTCGGCTATCTGATATCGGAGACGACGCCGTGAGCTGGGGCTCGTTGCGGCTGCGACTGGTGGCCGGCGGAGTGGTGGCAATCCTGGTTGCGCTGACCATATCCGGCGCCGGGCTGACGCTGCTGTTCGAGCGCCACGTCACGCGCACAATCGGCAACGACCTCGACATCTATTTGAAGCAACTCGTCGCGGGTATCGACGTCGATGCCCAGGGCAAGTTGGTGGTGGGCCGACCGCCGGCGGATCCGCGTTTTGCCGATCCCCTTTCGGGCTTGTACTGGCAGGTATCGGACGACGGCGGTCAGGTGCTGCGTTCGCGTTCGCTGTGGGACACGGCGTTGGACCTGCCGCAGGATGAGCCGTCGCCTCGCGAATTGCACCGTCACGTCATCCCTGGGCCGGCGAACGCGCGGCTCCTGGCCAGTGAACGCCGCGTGCTGCTCACCGTGGGCGACCGCCGCGTTCCGGTGCACGTCGCGGTGGCGGCCGATCTTGCCCGCGTGTCGGTCGCCGCCTCGCAATTCGCCAGGGATCTGGCGCTGGCGCTCGGCCTGCTTGGCCTGGTGCTGGCGGCGGCCACCTCGGTCCAGGTCGGAATGGGCCTACGTCCGCTCGATGCACTTCGCCGCGGCGTCGCCGACGTCCGCTCAGGCCAACGCAAGCATCTCCCCGTCGACGTCCCTGCCGAGGTGAAGCCGCTGGTGGAAGAGGTGAACAATCTGATCGACGCCCAGGAAGGCGAGATCGAGCGTTCGCGCAGCCGCGCCGCTGACTTGGCCCATGGGCTGAAGACGCCGCTCGCCGCGCTCGCGGCCGACGTCGCGCTTTTGCGTCAACGAGGTGAGCAGGACGTTGCCAAGGCCATCGAAGCTGTCGCCGATGCGATGAGCCGTCATGTCGACCGCGAGCTGGCGCGCGCCCGGGCGCGGGGCACGGCACGACAGCGCGGCGGTATCTCCACGCCCCTCAGACCGCTTGTCGAGTCCCTGATACTGACGCTCGCGCGCACGCCCACTGCGCAGCGGCTTGAATTCAAGGCCTGCATAACGGGCGAACCGAGCGTGCCGCTCGATCGCACGGATCTGGCCGAAGTGCTGGGCAATCTCCTGGAAAATGCCGCCCGTCACGCCAAGAGCCAGGTGCGCATTGGCGCGAATGCCATTGCGGACCCGGCGATCACGGTCGAGGACGACGGTCCGGGCATCGCGGCCGCCGAGCGCGCACGCGTGCTCAAACGCGGTGCGAGGCTGGATGAGCGCGGCGAAGGTGCCGGCCTCGGCCTCGCGATCGTTCAGGACGTGCTCAGTGCCTATGGATGGCAGCTTGTCCTCACCGATTCCGAACTCGGCGGACTGAAAGCCGTCATCGCGCCAGAGGGCAGCCGCGATCGAACGGCTGCTGCTGGTTGAAGACCCCGGCCGCTCGCTCGACGCACTGTCCTTGTTTGTCAGCGCCGCACGATCGAGCCGGCCCGGTTGACCAGGCGGGCGAGCTGGCGGAAGCGGCTGCCGACGCGGTCGGCGACGATGTCGCCGAGACGGTGCTCGAACACCAGCATCAATTTGCGGCCCTGGCTGCGGAAATGGGTGGCGGGCAGCACGCCTGGCCGTGCCGCCGAGATCAGATGCGCAACGCGGAATGCCGCGCCGAGCAGGCGGGCGCGGTCGAGCTGGGCCGGCGTCAGCAACTCCTGCATGGTGGCCGGCGGCTGGTTTTCCTCACTGAGGCCCGCATAGCGATAGAACACGGACAGGCCGACGAAGGCGCGCTCGGTGTGGGTGATCGCGCCGAAATTGCCGTTGACGACGAGGCTCAGCGTTTGCTCGCCGCGGTGATCGGGATGCACGCGCCAGCCGATGTCGGAGAGCAGGCAGGCGGTGTGGCGCAAGCGGCGGTCTTCTTCCGTCTCGCGCAGCTTCACCACGCGCGCCAGGCGATCGGTCCAGGCGATCAGCTCGCGGGCGTGCTTGGCCGAGCGCGACAGCAGCTGGTTGAGCTCTTCGGCTGCGCAGATCAGCCCGTCCTTGTTGCGCTCGGTCTCCGGCAGCTTCTCGTGCAGCAGGCCCTCCCGCACGCCGAAGGTCGAGAACACGATGGTCTTGGGCTTCGCCACGCGGATGATGTGCTCGAGCACCAGCGCCGCATAGGTGAGGAGCGGGCGCCGCGCATCGGCGACGATCTCGATGTCGGCGAGCATGTCGGCGGCCGCGAGACGGCGGAGGCGACGCGAAAAGTCGAGCGCCTCGGCCGCGGAGATGGAATAGCCGTGCATCACCTGGAGCGGATAGCCGCTCTGGATGATGTGGATGCGCGCGAGCGCGCGCCAGGTGCCGCCGACGGCGTAGAATGTGCGGCCGCTACCCGCCTTGAGCTGCGGCACCTCGTCGAGCTCCTCGCGCACGATACGGTCGGCGCGCTTGAGCGATTTGTGCGCGAGGTCCTGAAGCGCGAGCCCGCCGAGCGGCAGGGTCACGCCGCTGCGCACGCTGTTCCTGCGCACGTCGATCAACTCGAGCGAGCCGCCGCCGAGGTCGCCGACGATGCCGTCGGGGTGGTGGATGCCGGAGATCACGCCGAGCGCCGACAGCCGCGCTTCGCGCGGGCCCGACAGGATCTCGATCTTGACGGCGCAGATGCGCTCGGCCTTGGCGATGAAGTCGGGGCCGTTGGAGGCGTCGCGGCAGGCGGCGGTCGCGATCGCGAACACGCGTCCGACCTGCATTACGCGGCACAGCGCGCGGAACCGCTTCAGCGAGGTCAGCGCCTTGTCGACGGCGTCGGGCGCTAGCAGGCCCGTGCTCTGCACCTCGCGCCCGAGGCCGCACAGCGTCTTCTCGTTGAAGATCGGAATGAGGCTCCGCGTCAGTCCCTCGTAGACGACGAGACGGACCGAGTTGGAACCGATGTCGATGACCGCGACGCTCGAGCCGCGCTTGCGCGGCCGGGTCACGTCGTCGCCCGATCAGGATTGATGGCGTTCGTTCCGGCGCGTGAGACGGCGCGGCGAGGATTCCTTGAGCGACTTTCCACGGCCAGACAGACTCGGATTTGTCATGAAGTAGTTGTGGACGTTGAAAGGCTCCTCGCCCTTCGCGGCCTTCATACGCGTTGAGGACCCATCCGGCAACAATTGCCAGCTTTGCTCATTGTCCTTGAGATTCGCGACCATGATCTGTTCGAGAACCTGCTGATGCACCGTGGGATTTTGCAGCGGACACAGCACCTCGACGCGGCGATCGAGGTTGCGCGGCATCATGTCGGCCGAGGAGATATACACAGCCGCTTTCGCGCTCGGCAGCCCCTGGCCCATGCCGAAGCAGTAGATTCGGCCGTGTTCCAGGAAGCGCCCGATGATCGACTTGACGCGGATGTTCTCCGACAGGCCGGGAATGCCGGGCCTGAGGCAACAGATGCCGCGCACCACGAGCTCGACCTGGACGCCGGCCTGCGAGGCCTCGTAGAGCGCGTCGATGATGTCGGGGTCGACCAGCGCGTTCATCTTCATCCAGACCGCGCCGGGGCGGCCATGCCGCGCATGCGCGGTCTCGCCCTGGATGTGCTCGATGATGCGCTTGCGCAAGGTCAGCGGCGACACCGCCATCTTTTCCAGGTCGCTCGGCGCGGCATAGCCGGTGATGAAGTTGAAGACGCGCGCGGCGTCGCGGCCGATGGTCGGCTCCGAGGTGAAGTAGGAGAGGTCGGTGTAGATGCGCGCGGTCACCGGGTGATAATTGCCGGTGCCGGTGTGGACGTAGGTCGTGAGGCTGCCGCCCTCGCGGCGCACCACCATCGAGAGTTTTGCGTGCGTCTTCAGTTCGAGGAAGCCGTAGACGACCTGCACGCCGGCGCGTTCGAGGTCACGCGCCCAGCGGATGTTGGCCTCCTCGTCGAAGCGCGCCTTCAGCTCGATCAGCGCGGTGACGGACTTGCCGGCCTCGGCGGCTTCGGCGAGCGCGCGTACGATCGGCGAGTTGTTGGAGGTGCGGTAGAGCGTCTGCTTGATCGCGACCACATCCGGGTCGCGCGTCGCCTGCTGGAGGAACTGCACCACCACGTCGAAGGATTCGTAGGGGTGATGGACGACGAGGTCCTTCTGCCGGATCGCGGCAAAGATGTCGCCGCCATGCTCGCGCACGCGCTCGGGATGGCGTGGCACGTAGGGGGTGAATTCGAGGTCGGGCCGGTCGAGGCGGGTGAGCTGCGAGAGCTCGTTCATCGCCAGCACGCCGTCGACCAGGAATACTTCGTCATCGGCGGCGGAGAGGGCATGTTGCACGAAGCTGCGCAGCTGCTCCGGCATCTTGGCGTCGATCTCGAGCCGGATCACCGATCCGCGGCGGCGGCGCTTCAGCGCGGTCTCGAACAGGCGAACGAGGTCCTCGGCCTCTTCCTCGATTTCGAGCTCGGAGTCGCGGATGATGCGGAAGGCGCCCTGGCCGTGCAGATTGTAGCCGGGGAACAGGCGGTTGATGAACAGGGCGGTCGCCTGTTCCAGCGAGATCAGCCGCACCGTGCCCTCCGCCGGCAGGCGAATGAAGCGGTCGATCTTGCCGGGCATGCGGATCAGCGCGTTCATCTGCTTGCCGTCGGCGGCGCGCGTGAGCTGGAGCGCGATGGTGAAGCCGAGGCTCGGGATGAACGGGAAGGGGTGGGCCGGGTCGATCGCGAGCGGCGTCAGCAGCGGGAACACGTTGTTGAGAAAGTAGTCCTCGATCCAGGTCCGCTCCGCCTTGGTGACCTCCTTGCCGTCCACCAGCACGATGCCGACATCGGCCAGCGCGGCGCGCAGGTCGCGCCAGATCGCCTGCTGGTCCGAGGCAAGAGGGGAGACGGTGCGGTTGATTAGCGCGAGCTGCTCGGACGGCGTCAGGCCGTCGGGGCTGCGCTCGGCAATGCCCTCGCGCACCTGGGCCTTGATGCCGGCGACGCGGACCATGAAGAATTCGTCGAGGTTATTGGCGGAAATCGACAGGAATCGCACCCGCTCCAGCACGGGATGGCTGGGATTGACCGATTCCTCCAGGACGCGGCGGTTGAAATGCAGCCAGGAGAGCTCGCGGTTGATGAATCGCTCGGGGCTTGAGGCGATCGCCGGCAGGCTTTCGGCTTCCGCGTCTTTTTCTTTTATTTCAATAGCTTGAGCGGAGTCCATGAGAAGTCGGTCCATCCAGTTTGCCCCAATTTGCGACTTACGCGCAAAACCGGCGGGAGCATGTGTTAGGGCGATGACGTTTCGATGACATTGATGTTCCGCCGTTCCGCGCCGTCAAGCGGCGTTGGGAGGGGTGGGGTCAAGCGTCCCGGAGCAGCTCGGCGGCCAGCGCCCGGGTCACGGGGCGGCCGAGCCGCAGGGCCTCGCTGTCGAGCAGTCCTACGGCCTGCCGGGCGGCGGCCGAGGATCGCTCCAGGCGCGTGGCGAGGTAGCTCACCACGCTCTCGTCCACGGTGAGCTGGCGGTCGGCGCAGAATTTGACGATCAGGCCACGGAAGAGCTGGTCGTCGGGGGGCAGCAGCGTGACCACCGGTACGGCGCGCAGCCGCGAGCGCAGGTCGCGGAGCTCGATGTCCAGCGAAGCCGGCACCTCGCGCCCGGTGAACAGAACATAGGCGCCGTCCTCACGGGCGAGGTTCATCAGGTGGAAGAGGGCGCGCTCGTCAAAGTCCTTGGCCTTGAGATCCTCGACCACCAGCGCGCCGGTGGCGAGCGCACCGGGAACGCCTGCGGCGGTCAACGCATTGGCCGTGGTCGAGCGGGCGCCGGCCTCCTCGGCCCAGATCGCGGCGAGATGGCTCTTGCCGCTGCCTTCGGGGCCGGCCAGCCACATGATCCGGTTCGGCCATTCCGGCCAGCCGTCGATCAAGGCAAGGCCAGCGGCGTTGGCCGGGCCTTCGAGGAAATTGTCCCGGCTGAGGCTCTCCGCGTGCGGAAGCGAGAACGCCAATTGTCGGGGGTGAACGCGGCCTGCCACGCTTGCTTTGCTCCATGCCGGACGGGCCGGCCTCGGTTGAAAGATTCGACCTATCGGGCGTGAGTTGGCCCTTTGCGGGGCCGGTTCGCGCTCATTTGGCCTCGATCGTGCTCATGTGCCGCACCCACTCGACGAGATAGAGCGACACGGAGGAGAGCGTGAAGATCGTGACGAGACCCATCAGGATAATATCATAGGGCGCCGGCTTGAAACCGAAGGCAAGCGCGGCCAGCACCAGCGCTGCGAATGCCACCTGGGCGACCGTGTTGAGCTTCGACACTTTCGACGGCTTCATCTCGACGGGCCGGTCGAACAGCCAGGACACGATCACGGCGGCGACGATCATGATGTCGCGGGATACCACCAGGATCACGATCCAGCGCGGAATCGCGCCCCAGATGCCGAGCGACATATAGATCGAGACCAGCAGCGCCTTGTCCGCGAGCGGATCGAGCAAGGCGCCGAGCTCGCTTGTCATGTTGAAGCGCTTGGCGAGGAAGCCGTCCACGGCATCGCTGATCCCGGCAATCAGGAAGACGGCGAACGCCACCTCCATTTGGCTCGACACGATGGCCCAGACGATGATCGGGACCAGCATGATGCGGCCCAGGGTAATGATGTTCGGAATACTCACGCGGCGCTTCCCGGCACCCGGCCTGACCTCGAATCCCGGCCTCTTTGAAGCCTGAACCCGTTGATATCTACATAGTATGGCGCCGAGCGCCATGCGAGCCATTGCGCGTCCCCGGAATTCGACGTAACCAGCCGCAAACCCACTGGAAATCGGGCATGACCGACCGCAAAAACGGCCTCACTTACGCCGATTCAGGCGTCGATATCGACGCGGGCAACCGCCTGGTCGATCTGATCAAGCCGATGGTGCGCGCCACCGCGCGGCCCGGCGCCGACGCCGAGATCGGCGGCTTTGGCGGCCTGTTCGACCTCAAGGCGGCCGGTTTCCGGGATCCCGTCCTGGTCGCCGCCACCGACGGCGTCGGAACCAAGGTCAAGATCGCGATCGAGACCGGCCTGCATGGCGGGATCGGCATCGACCTCGTCGCCATGAGCGTCAACGACCTCGTGGTGCAGGGCGCCGAGCCGTTGTTCTTTCTCGACTATTTCGCCTGCGGCAAGCTCGACCCCGAGGCCACGGCTGCGATCGTCGCGGGTGTCGCCGAAGGCTGCCGGGAATCCGGCTGCGCCCTGATCGGCGGCGAAACCGCCGAGATGCCCGGCCTCTACAAGGACGGCGACTATGACCTTGGCGGCTTTGCCGTCGGCGCCGCCGAGCGCGGTACGCTGTTGCCGCGCAAGGACATCGCCGCCGGCGACGCCGTGATCGGTCTCGCCTCGTCGGGCGTGCACTCCAACGGCTTCTCGCTGGTGCGCAAGATCGTCGAGCAGTCCGGCCTCGGCTTCGAGGCGCCGGCGCCGTTCGCGCCCGTCATGACGCTCGGCGGCGCGTTGCTGACGCCGACGCGGCTCTACGTCAAATCCTGCCTGCGCGCGATCCGCGAGACCGGCGCGGTGAAGGGGCTCGCCCACATCACCGGCGGCGGCTTCACCGACAACATTCCCCGCGTGCTGCCGAAGACTCTTGGCGTCGGCATCGATCTGGCGCGCCTGCCGGTGCTGCCGGTGTTCAAATGGCTGGCCGCGCAGGCCGGCATCGCCGAGCTCGAAATGCTGCGCACCTTCAACTGCGGCATCGGCATGATCGCCATCGTCGAGCCGGACAAGGTCGACAAGGTGATCGAGGTCTTCACCGACGCGGGCGAGACCGTGGCGCAGCTCGGCACCGTGATCCCGGCCGAGGGCGAGCACCGCGTGGTCTATAACGGCCACCTCGACCTGGCGCTGTGATGAAGCGTCGCGTCGCCATTCTGATCTCCGGCCGCGGCTCCAACATGTCGGCCCTGATCAGGGCTGCCGCCGCGCCGGATTTTCCGGCGGAGATTTCGCTCGTGATCTCGAACAAGGCCGACGCGCTCGGGCTCGAACGGGCCAGGGCGGGCGGCGTAAAGACCCTGGTGATCGAGAGCAAGCCGTTCGGCAAGGACCGCGCCGGCTTCGAGGCGGTGCTGCAGGCCGCGCTCGATCAGCACGGCATCGAGCTGATCTGCCTCGGCGGCTTCATGCGCCTGTTTACGGCCGAATTCACCAAGTCCTGGTACGGGCGGATGCTCAACATCCATCCCTCGCTGCTGCCGTCGTTTCCCGGCCTCGACCCGCACGGCCAAGCCCTGCGCGCCGGCGTGAAACTGTCTGGCGCGACGGTGCACTTTGTCATCCCCGAGACCGATGCCGGCCCGATCGTGATGCAGGGCGCAGTTCCGGTCAGCGACCACGACACGGCGGGCACGCTGTCGGAGCGCATCCTCGAGGTCGAGCACCGCATCTATCCGGAAGCGCTGCGGCTGCTGGCGACCGGCAAGGTCCAGATCGAGGGCGATGTCTGCAAGACGGCCGGCAGCGGGCCGTCGGAGAATTTCCTCATTGCACCAGTGGTGAGCTGAGGCGCCGTCGCGTCTCGTCGTCACAAGCAAAATCCCCCGGCAGAGCCGGGGGCAACGTCGTGATGTCTCGCGTCTGAGACGAGAGATCAGGAGACCTTGAGGTTCTCCGCGGATGACTTTCCGCGGTTCTCCACGAGGTCGTATTCAACCACCTGGTTCTCGTTGAGGGTGGAGAGTCCCGCACGCTCGACGGCGGAGATGTGGACGAACACGTCCTTGTCGCTGCCGTTCGGCTTGATGAACCCATAGCCCTTGGTCGGGTTGAACCATTTGACGGTGCCCTTTTGCGGCATCGCTAGTCTCCTCCGCTAGATAAAAAAAAGACGCGGCCGCTTTTCGCGTGCCACGCCACAAACGGGCTTCCGGAAGTCTGTTCGAGTCTTGAATCTCAATGTCGCGAAACGCACAGTCGAGCGGCCAATTCCGATTGTGTCCGATATTGCAACACGAAAATCGCGCGTTAGCAAGCCGCGCGCAAATTTCAAGATCCAACCGGAAGTGCCCGCCTGCAATTTCCGACCTGTGGCCGCGGAACCACAATCGGGAGCAATCACCCTTGTCTGGAGGCCCGAGCCGGTTGACCCTCTGTAACAGTTCGGCGCAAATCGTGGCATACGTGCGCCGCTCGTGTTGCATTTTTGCGCGCCGCCATTTGCTTTGGGATTTGTCGTCATGTGCTGCCCATCGCAGCCCTCAGGGACACGGCAGACGACCGGGGTGGACCGCGTCCGCCGGGCAGCGATTGCGATGGCTGTTGCGTTGGTCGCGATGATGTCGGCGGCCACGCCAGGCTTTGCACAGAGCCCGACGCCCACGCCGACACCCACGCCAATACCATCACCGACTCCCATTCCGGTGCCGAGTGCGACCACGCTCGATCTCGGATCGAACTTCCTGGAACGGCTCGGCAACCGGGCCTCGGGCGGCATCGACCGATCGCTGCGTACGAATCCCGGCGGTGGCGGCGCGTCCGAGAGCACGGAGGATCCGCGCTACCGCACCTGGTTCGAGGGTTATGGCATCTCGGTCCGCACCGATGCGCAGGGCGATTTCGTCGGCGACAAGCGCAAGACCGTTGGCGGCGTCGCCGGTTTCGGTGCGCGGCTTGCGCCGGGCGTCAACATCGGCTTCTCCGTCGACCAGAGCCACACCGATATCGACGTGCCGCTCGCGCTCCAGTCGGCAACGCTCGACCTGACCCAGCTCGGCTTCAACGGCTCCATCGACAAGGGCCCGTGGACCTGGGCGTTCGCGGTGGTGCACGGTTTCGGCAAGGTCCGTTCCAGCAGGGATACCGGCTTTGGCCTTGCCACCGCCGGCTATCGTGCCGCGGTCGACGGCGCGCTGACGGAGATCAGCTACTACTGGACCAAGGATCAGATGCGCGTCGTGCCCAAGGGCGCGCTCGAATATGTCCGCGCCACCAGTGCGGCATTCCAGGAGGCCGGCGGCCTCGATCCGCTCAACGTCGGCTCGACGGCGCTCTCGCGCGCGCGTGTCATGATCGGGGCCGAGGTCGGGCGCTACTTCATCTTCGGCCAGAAGATTCTGGATCTCTCGGCCTACGGCAAGTTCGTCGACAATTTTTATCAGAACCTCGGCTCGGTCCAGGTCAGCCTGGGGACCCAGAGCATCGTCGTGCCCGGCATCGGCGAGAGCCGCTACGGCATGGATGCCGGCGCCTCCGCCTCGCTCAGCCTGACCAACACCGCGCGGCTCTACATCAATTACGACGGCAAGTTCCGCAACGAGCTCACCTCGCACCAGGGCACGGTCGGCTTCGAATATCGGTGGTGAGCGACGCGCTCACGTCGGCGTCGCTGCGATGTAACCGGCGAGCCCAAAGCCTTCGCGCGCGGCCGTCATCATCGGCACCAGTGCGTTCGGATGGATGAACTCGTCGCGGAAGCAGGGATAAGTCCTGGGATCGAAGATCTTCTTCAACCAGTCGATCACGATCTTGTGGCGCTCGGAGTCGCGAAACTCCTTGTGATAGGTGAGCCACAGGTCGGCGTGGTGGCTCACGCCGAGATCGACGGCAATGAACGGTGCGCCGAGCGCGATCGACACCGTCGGCAGGAAGCCGATGCCGGCGCCGCGCTCAACCGCGTAGAGTACGCCGACCGAGGAGTTGGTCTTGATTCCGACGATGCCCTCGAGCGATTTGAGCCCGAGCACGCGGGCGTAGGCCCCGTCGTCGACCTGCGGAGCACTCTGCTTGATGATGCGGTGGTTCTTCAATTCGGCGAGCGTCGTCGGCAGGCCGTAGAGGCTTTCGTACTCCTTGGAGACGAAGGGGTAGATGTGGAGACGGCCGAGCTTTGCGACGATCAGATCGGGGTTGGTCGGCGGCTCGAGCTGGATCGCGATATCGGACTCGAGCCGCGCGACGTCGGCCTGCTCCATCGCGCAGCGCAGATCGACGGTGATCTTGCGATAGGTTTTCTGGAAATCGATCAGCCGCGGCAGGATCCAGAAATTGCCGGGGCCTTCCGTCACTGCGACACGCACGGTGCCCGACGTATCGTTCGACGAGCGCGATGCGCGCCGGAAGACGTTGAAGGCGTGACGCTCCATATGCGCGACGTCGGCAATCATCGCGGTGCCTTCGTCGCTGAGCGTGAGCCCGCTCTGGTCGCGCAGGAACAGCTTGCAGCCGATGCTCTCTTCGAGCCGGTCGATCCGGCGCATCAGCGTCGTTGAGGTGAGGCCGAGTTCTTCGGCGGCGTTGCGAAAACTTTTATATTTTGCGCACGCTAGAAATAGTTTCAAATCGTCCCAGGACGCGTCCAGGGCTTCTTCACGGTGCTGCATCATCGCAGCACCCCGGTGCAATAACTGCTGCATACTCCTGATCCCCAGCCGCTAAGCTCGACATAGCGGGGCACGAAAGCCGCAAACGATAGAGGGGCGATCTGGCTATGGAAAGGGGCTCGTTTGCCGCAAGGCATGATTTCGACGCGCTGCCGCTCAGTCCGGACGTCGATGTCCGTTGCGCGCAATTTTCCGAAATTGCGACACTTTCCGAGATGGCGCGCCGGCTGGTGCCCGGCGTGCAGATCGGGACGGCGGAACTGGCGAAATATTTCACTTTCGATCCTCAGAGCATCCTGACCTTCAGCCGGAACGGCAAGCTGCTCGGTGGCATGGCCTTTTTGTTTCTGAGCGACCGCGGACACGATGCGTTGTTGCTCGACGAGATCTGCCTCACCGCGCCGGAGACGCACTATCTTGCCTCCGCGAAGGAGGAGGTTGCTGCCATCTACATCTGGGCCATTGCGGCGACGGGCCGCGGCATCGCTGGTCTCGGCAAGGCCGCGGCCCACCTGCGACAGCTAAGATTTCGCGACGCGGATTGCTATGCGCAGCCGTCAACCGTGGCCGGACGCGACATCATGAGGGCGACCGGCTTCGAGCCGGTCCCGAGCTTCCAACCCGACCTGTGGTGCTACGAGCGCCCATGGCACCGGCGGCCGATGCGCATGCCGGGCGCGATCATCCAAGCAAGGAGTTTTGCAGATGCACGGTACTAGGATTCCCCTCGCGAAGCCCGACTCCCGCGCCGTCACCATCCGCCTTGCGCGCGATCCCAACGATCTCATGCTTGTCACCGCGATCCGCTCGGCGGTCTATCTCGCCGAGCAGGATTGTCCGTTCGAAGAGGAGTTCGACGGCAACGACATGGTGGCCGCGCATTTCATCGGCTATGTCGGCAACGAGCCTGCGGGCTGTTTGCGGGTGCGCTTCTTCGGCGATTTCGCCAAGGTGGAGCGGCTCGCGGTGCGACACCAATATCGGCGCTCGCGCGTCTCGTTCAAGCTGGTGCAGGCGAGCGTCGACTACGTGAAGCGCAAGGGGTTTCGCAAGATCTACGGCCAGGCGCAGGACCGGCTGGTCGATTTCTGGGCCCATTTCGGCGCCAAGCCGCTCGGCCACAATCGCAAGATCACCTTCTCGGATTTTTCCTACACGGAAATGCTGCTGGAGATCGAGCCGGGGCCGGACGCCATCACGCTGGACAGCGACCCTTACGTGATCATCCGTCCCGAAGGCGATTGGGACCGGCCGGGCGTGCTCGACGCCTCCGCCGGGCGGGCGGTGACCTCGCCGCTGCGGGACCTCGCGCTCGCCGATCGCTGAAACTGGTGCAGCTCTGCGCAAGATTATGCTGGCTTCCATCACCGATGATCCGCCCATCCTGGTCTGCGCGGATCTCCAGATCGAATATCTGACCCCGGGGCGTCGCCACGTCATCCTCGACGGCGAGGCCGCCACCGCGCGCTGCCTGGAACTCCTGGCGCTGTGGCGCGACAATCTCTGGCCGGTGATGCATCTGAAGCGCATCGCCCAGGCGGCCTGGTTCAATCCGGCATCCAGGCTGACGGACTGGATCGCGGAGACCAAGCCGCGGCCCGGCGAGATGACGTTCGAGCACCCGCTGCCCTCGGCCTACAGCTCGGCGCGGTTTGTGGACTACATGTCCAATATCCGCAATGTGCGCTGTGTACTGATCGGCTTCTCCCTGGACGAGACCATCCTCGCCACTGCGATCGACGGGTTTCACCGCAGCCATCGCTATCAGGTGGTGGCCGACGCCGTGGCCTGCCGCCAGCCGGGCGCGGGCGATGCTGCCGCCTACAAGCATGCGGTAGTGAATGTCGTCAGTAACTTTGCTACAATCCAACCCAGCGCCGAACTGATCAGAACCAGCGGCGCCGTCGCGGTGTAGTTGGGCCGCGATCGGCGGATAGATGGGGTGGGACATTGTCACGGGGAGACGAGCTCAAGGAGCTGGCAAGCGACCTGTCGCGGGCCGTCGAGACGGCGCGCCGCGTCGGCTTGCCCACGACGGTCTATCTGCTGTCGATGGCGCTGGTGGAGGTGCGGGAAGCCGCTGCTGCTGCCGCCGACGATGGCGATGACGACAGCGCGGCCTGAGAGCTGTTCCGTCTGCGGCTTTGTGCAACGCTGCTGAGCGTTTGCTGCCGACGAATTGGCGTTGCAAGTTCTGCGTTGTCGCAATAGCCAAGTGATGACGCTGGCCGTGCCGGCGATGTGGCGACCTTGAGGATCTTTCGCAAATGTCCATGCTGCCGAATTCGCAAGAGGCCCGGGATGTGGCCTACCAGCTCCATCCCTACACCAACGCGCGCACCCATCAGCAGGCCGGTCCCCTGGTGATCGAGCGCGGCGAGGGCCCTTACGTCTTTGACGCATCGGGCAAACGCTATTTCGAGGCGATGGCGGGCCTGTGGAGCGTCGGGCTCGGCTTCAACGAGAAGCGCCTGGTCGAGGCGGCGCACAAGCAGATGCAGGCGCTGCCGTTCTACCACACGTTCTCCGCCAAATCGCACGGGCCCTCGATCGACCTCGCCGAGAAGCTGGTGGCGCTCGCGCCGGTGCCGATGAGCAAGGTGTTCTTCACCAATTCCGGCTCTGAGGCGAACGACACCGTCCTGAAGCTGATCGCCTATCGCTCCAATGCGCTCGGTCAGCCGCAGCGCAAGAAGGTGATCAGCCGCCTGCGCGCCTATCACGGCGTCACCATCGCGTCGGCCAGCCTCACGGGCCTGCCGAACAATCACCGCTCGTTCGACCTGCCGCTGCCGAACATCCTGCACACGGGCTCGCCGCACTTCTACAAGGACGGCGCGCCCGGCGAGAGCGAGGAGGCGTTCGCCACGCGCCGGGCCGAGGAGCTCGACGCGCTGATCCAGAAGGAGGGGCCGGATACGATCGCAGCCTTCTTCGGCGAGCCGGTGATGGGGGCGGGCGGCGTCATCGTGCCGCCGGCGACCTATTGGGACAAGATCCAGGCGGTCTTGAAGAAGTACGACATCCTGCTGGTCGCCGACGAGGTGATCTGCGGCTTCGGCCGCACCGGCAAGATGTTCGGCTGCGAGACCTATGGCATCAAGCCGGACGCGATCGTTGTCTCCAAGCAGATCACGTCGAGCTATTTCCCGCTGTCGGCGATCATCCTGAACGATCGCATGTTCGAGCCGATCGCGGACGAGAGCAACAAGATCGGCGTGCTCGGCCACGGTTTCACCGCGGGCGGTCATCCCGTCGGCTCGGCCATTGCGCTGGAAAACCTCAAGATCATCGAGGAGCGCGGCCTGGTTGCGCATGCCGCCGAACTCGGCGCCTACATGCAGGGCAAGCTGCGTGAGCTTGCCAGCCATCCGCTGGTCGGCGAGGTCCGCGGCGTCGGCATGATCGCCGCGCTCGAGCTCGTGCTCGACAAGCAGCGCAAGACGGCCGCGGCGACACCCGGCGCCGTCGGCGGCATTGCCAGCCGCATGCTCCAGGAGCGCGGTGTGATCTCCCGCAACATGCTCGATGCCATCGCCATCTGCCCGCCGCTGATCGTCACGAAGACCCAGATCGACGAGCTGGTGGCGGCGATATCGGGCGTGCTGAACGACATGAAGGCGGAAGTGGCGAAGCTGACGCCGGCGTAGGATCGAGCGTGTCGGTGTGGCCGGAGGAGCAGACCACATCCACCGGTGTCGTCCTGGCGAAAGCCAGGACCCATACCGCGTGATTCATCGATGGGGTTGGTATGGGTACCGGGCGGCGAGTCTTCGCCAAACGCCTCCCTGGGGTATCGCGACGAGCGCTAGGCGCTCGCGCGGGGGTCCTGGCTTTCGCCAGGACGACCGCGGGGAGGGACCACGCGCCTAAGCCCGCTGGACCCCGATCACGCGGCCCTTCTCGATCGCGAGCGCCAGCTCGCCGCGCTTGAGCTTCAGTGCGGCATCGCCGAACAGCTCGCGGCGCCAGCCGCGTAGCGCCGGCACGTCGGCCTCGTCACTGGCTGCGATCTCCTCGAGATCGTCGACGGTCGCGATCACCTTGCTTGCGACCGCATGGCGCTCCGCGGTCATCCGCAGCAGGACCTTCAAGAGCTCGACGATGGCTGCGCCGTTGGAATTGTTGCGGGGCTTCTCCAGCTTCGGCAGCGTGGCGTGATCCCGTGCCAAGCCGCGCTCAACCGCGGCGACGATGTCCGCACCCCATTTGGACTTCTCAAAGCCCTTCGGCACCGAGCGCAGATGGGCGAGCTTCTCCAGCGTGTTCGGCGCATGCGTTGCGATATCGCTGATGGCCTCATCGCGCAGCACGCGGCCGCGCGGCACGTCGCGGCTCTGCGCCTCCTGCTCGCGCCAGGCCGCGACCTCCATCAGCACCGCGAGATCCTTCGGCTTGCGCACCCGCGTCTTCAGCCGCTCCCAGGCACGCTCGGGGTGGAAGTCGTAGGTCTTGGGCGAGGTCAGGACCTCCATCTCGATCGAGACCCATTCGCTGCGGCGTCGCTTCTTGAGGTCGGCGTCGAGTGCCGCGAAGACGTCGCGCAGATGGGTGACGTCGGACACCGCGTAATGCATCTGCTCCTTGGTCAACGGGCGGCGCGACCAGTCGGTGAAGCGGTGGGTCTTGTCCGGGCGGTGGCCAGTGACCTTCTCGACCAGCTGGTCGTAGGCGATGCTGTCGCCATAACCGAGCACCATGGCCGCCACCTGGGTATCGAACACCGGGTGCGGGATGATGTTGGCCTGGTGCCAGATGATCTCGATGTCCTGGCGGGCGGCGTGGAACACCTTCAGCACGCCCTCGTTGCCCATCAGCTCGAAGAACGGCTTGAGGTCGATGCCCACGGCGAGGGCGTCAATGACCACGGCTTCCTCGGCGCTGGCCATCTGCACCACGCACAGCAGCGGGTAGTAGGTGGTTTCGCGCAGGAACTCGGTATCGACAGTAATGACGGGGTGCTTGGCCAGCCGGCTGCAGGCAGCCGCGAGGTCAGCGGTGGTGGTAATCAAATCCATGAGCGGCCCATGACACTTGATATCAGCCGTTCTGCCGAAAGCGCTGTGATGTCAAGGGGCTCTAAGCGAATTCGACCCTTGCATTTGGGCCGGAATCGCTCTTTTCCGGCGAAATCCTATTCGTAACGGACCCGCTGCGAGGATTTCCGGGCGCATGGCAGCGCCACCACCAGCACGCACATGGCGACCAAGGCCAGTCCCAGGAACTCGAAAACCAACAGATCCACGGCAAAATCCCCCCCAAGGACCGTTAGACTTGTCGGGAGTGCGTTGAGGGTCTGTTAATTGTCGTGGTTACCGGCGGCGGGCCGGGCCGGATGGTGGACGGGGGGTTAATGCCGGACCGCCCGAAACGATTTCGGCGCCCCGCATGACGGAGCGCCGAAGCTTGTTTGCGAGTGCGACCGCGCCTCAGGGCAGCTTCAGTGAGGTCTCGGCGTTGTACGGCTTGAGCGTCTCGTCGGCGGCCTTCTGGGCGGCGATGAGGGCCTCCTTCGGCTGCTTCTTGCCGTTCAGCACCAGCATCACCTCGTCCTCGAGCGTCTTGCGCACCGGCACGGTCTTGTAGGTCGCAAACCAGGGTTTGGCGACGTCGAGCTGCTCGACGGCGGTCTTGGCGTCCGGGTTCTTGCTCAGGAACTCGACCATGTCAGGCGTTTTGTAGGCGGCCATGTTGGGCGCGAAATAGCCGGTGGCGCGGCTCCACCAGGCGCTCTTCTCGGGCGAGGTCATCCACTTGATCAGCGTCCAGGCGGCCTTCTGCTTGTCGGCCTCGAGCCCTGCCGGAACGATCAGCGAGGCGCCGCCGATCGGCACGGCGTTGCGGACGTTGCGCGGGATGAAGGCGACCTTGTAGGCGAACTTGGCGTTGTCGCGAACATAGGTCAGCGAGCCCGTGGACAGCATGATCATCGCGGCGTTGCCGGATATGAAGGAGGTGCTGACGGCCGGACCGGGCGTCGCGCCGGGCGGATGCACCTTGTGCTTGCTGACGAGGTCGTTCCACCAGGTCAGCGCGCCGAGCATCGAGGGCGTGTCGTAATAGACCTCGCCGCCGAACTCCTCGTTGTAGTAGCGCCCGCCATTGCTCATGGTGAGCGTTTCCATCATCCAGCCGCAATAGTCGTAGGCGCAGGGGATCGCGATGCCCCAACGGGTCACCTTGTCGCCCTCGCGCTTGGTGAGCTTCTTGGCCCAGTCGGTCAGCTCCGCCCAGGTCTGCGGCGGCTTGTTGGGATCGAGGCCCGCTTCCTTGGCCTGGTCGGCGTTGATGTAGAGCAGCGGCGTCGAGTTGTGGAAGGGCACGCCATAGACCGAGCGGTTGATCACCGCGTTGCCCTGGAGCGCCGGGAAGAACTGGCCCAGAAATTGTTCCTTGGTGGTGCCGTCGGCGGCAATCAGGGAATCCAGATTGGTGAGCTCGTTCTCGATCTGCATGTCCAGGAGGAAGTTCGCCGACATGATCACGGCGGAGGGCGGCTTGCCCGCCTTGATCGCGGCGCGCGTCTTGATCAGCGTGTCGTCATAGGAGCCGGTGTAGACCGCAGTCGCCTTGATGGCGGGATGGGTCTCGTTGAACTCCTTGATCAGGGTGCTCATGTCGCGGGCGAGCTTGCCGTCGACGGGGACGGGGAAGAACAGGTCGATCTCGGTCGGACCTTCGGCCAGCGCCGGGAAGGCGAGCGCACCTGCCATAGTGCCTGCCATGGCGAGGCCGAGCATGAGCCTGCGGGAAAACAGCATCGGAAAATCTCCTATTTGATGCCTGAGGTGACGAAAGAGCTGATGAAGCGCCTCTGGAAGATCAGGAAGGTGACGAGCAGCGGCGCGATCACCATCAGCGTGCCGGCGGCGATGGTGCCCCAGGCCTGGGTGCCTTCCGCCGTTGCAGTGAAGACGGAGAGACCGACCGTGAGCGGCCGCTTGTCCGGCGAGTTGATCACCATCAGTGGCCACAGGAAGTCGTTCCAATGGCTGGTGACCGAGATGATGGCGAAGGCGGAAAAGCTCGGCATCGACAGCGGCACGTAGATGTGGCGGATGCGCTGGAACAGGCTGGCGCCGTCGATCAGGGCGGCGTCTTCGAGCTCGGTCGGAATCGCCTCGAACGCCTGGCGCATCAGGAAGGTGCCGAAGGCGGAGGCGAAGAACGGCATCATCACGCCGGTGAGCGTGTCGTAGAGACCGAGCTGCGCCACGAGGCTCAAATTCGGCACGATCAGCAGCACCGGCACCAGCATCAGCTGCATCAGGAACAGGTAGAAGATCAGCGTCTTGCCGGCGAATTTGAGCCGCGCAAAGGCAAAGCCGGCGAGCGTGATCGTCACGAACTGGACCAGCAGGATGCCGGTGCAGATGATGGTGGTGTTGAGGGCGTAGCGCGGAAAATCGCCGATCTCCCAGGCATCCCTGATGTTGTCGAGCGTCGGCTTCAGGCTCGGCATCAGCTCGGCCATGGCGTTGATCCCGTCCGAGGCAGGGCGCAGCGTCGCAACGCACATCCAGAGGAAGGGGATGAGCCAGATGATCGCGAGCAGCACGGTCAGTGCGAAGCCGAGCTTCGGCGTGATCTCGCCACGGGTGGCGAGCGGGGCGTCCTTGAACAGCCGGTCGATCAGTTTCATGGCCCGCCCTCCCGGTTCGCCATCGTCCGGAACGAGAGCGCGGTGAGGCCCATCAGCGCGGCGAGCGTCAGCAACGTGGCGGCCGATGCCTTGCCGATGTCGTAGTGCTCGACGGCCTGCTGGTAGATGTAGAACAGCACGAGATTGGTCGCGTTGGACGGCCCGCCCTTGGTCATGACGAAGACATGGTCGACCTGCGTGACCGCGTTGAGGGTCGCGATGACGGTGACGAACAGGAAGGTGGGCTTAAGCTCCGGCAGGATGATGTGGCGCAGCCGCTGCCATGGTCCCGCGCCGTCGAGATGCGCCGCCTCCATCACGTCCTCGGGCACGGCCTGGAGGCCGGCCAGGAAGAACAGCATGTAATAGCCGGCGTTCTTCCAGATGGTGATGACCATGATCGCGTAGAGCGCGATGTCGGAATCGCCGAGCCAGTTCGGCAGCACCGGCAGCAGGCGGCCGATGTAATAGTCGAGCAGGCCGACATTCGGCAGGAAGATGAACAGGAACAGCGCGGATGCTGCGACCATCGGGATCAGCACCGGCAGGAACAGCGCGGCGCGCAGCACGCTGTTCACGGCGTTGGTGCGCGACAGCGCCAGCGCAAACAAGAGCGCCAGGCCGATGCTGGGGATCGCGGTGCCGACGGCGTAGATGAGATTGTTGACGACCGCGCCGGTGAAGGCGGGGTCGGCGAGCACCGCGTTGATGTTCTCAAAGCCGACGAAGCGGACCGGCGCCTTGGGCGTCGCGCGCTGATACAGCGCGTCGATGATGACGCGCCCCATCGCGCCGTAGGTGAACAGCGCGAGGAAGATCAGCGAGGGCAGCAGCAGGAGATAGGCCGGTAGCGAGGCTTTGAAGCGGGCGGAGAACCGCTTCAGGAGAAGCAGACGCGGCGGCGCAGTTGCCGCGACCGGGAGAGCCGCGGGTTCAGCGAGGCTCATTTCACCGCGCCGGGAAGTTGAGCGCATAGTCGCGGTCGTCCATCCCCGCCGGTGCGGCGAAGGGGAAGCGCAGATTTTCATCGAGGAAGTCGTGGCTGTGCACGACCAGGTTCTCCTCGTCGATCAGCACCACGCCATAGGCCGGCGGCTCGTGGCTGGCGAGATGGTCGGTCGCGGCACCGTCGAGCTCGAACCAGACCTGGTGGTTGGTACCGCGGAGCGTCGAGAACGGGATCTTGCCGTAGCTGCCGAAGATCGGCCGGTGCACATGGCCGAAGAAGAGGTGGCGGATGCGCGAACGATAGGGCGCGATCACCTCGGCGAATTCCGCGCTCTGCGCCAGCGAGATCTCGTCCATCGCGTGGACGCCGACCGGGAAGGGCGGATGATGCATGAAGACGACGAAAGGCATATCGGCCGGCGCTGCGGCCAGCGTGCTCGCGAGCCAGCCGAGGCGCTTGGCGCACATCTCGCCGGCATGGCTGGTCTCGTCCAGCGTGTCCAGGAACACGAACAGGCCGTGCTCGGTGGTGCGTGTACCCTGCACGAAGCCATTGGGATCGCGCGGCGCGGCCTTCAGGCCGTCGAGGCAGGCCACGCGCTTGTCGTGGTTACCGACCATGGCAATGTAAGGCATCTTCAGCGCGGCCATGGCGTTTGCGAAATTGGCGTAGGACTCAGGCTCGCCCCAATGGGTGAGGTCGCCAGTCACCACCGCGAAGGCAGCGTCGGACTGGTGCCTGTTGATGTCGGCAATCGCAGCGTCCAGTCGGGCGCGCGGGTCGAGCCCATAGAGCTGCTGGCCCGGGCCCGCAAGATGCGTGTCGGTGAGGTGGATGAATTTGAATGGCATGCGCGCGTGTCACGTCTCTGGGAGGACGGTCGCCTCCGGCAAGACGGCCCGCCAGCCGGTTAGAGTGAGAGTGTTTCAGTTTGATGACAGTGGTTGCCGACGCGACAAATTGTCGGTCGAAAAGGCGGACGGGGTCAACCGGTCTGTCTCGCGGTGCGGTAGCGAGCTTGCCGATCCCGCGAAAGATCGAAATGGTTGAAGTGATCACGCTACGATCCCGTCGACCCGCAGAAATTCGACGCGGCATCGTTCGGTGGGATGAGGAAGGCGACGAAAGCCGTCTAACATTCCGAGCCCGTCGTCTTCCCACGGGATCACCGCAAAGCCGAAGCGTTCGGCAAGGTCCGCGACCCGAACCGTCAGGTGCAGAGGTCCATCGCAGGGCCCGAGAACCGAAAGTCGTCTGCGAGTTGCGTGATCACGTCGGCCCCTGTGAAGTCGGCAGCCTTCGCTACGTCCCGCAGAATGTCTGCAACACGCGCTGATCCGGCAGCGGGGGATCGGCGTAGGCCGCGTAGTCCGGCTGGTCCTCGAACGGCTTCGCCAGTACCTTCACCAATTCCTCGAACGGCGCGTAGTTGTCATCGTTGACGGCGGCCTGGATCACGGCCTCGACGCGATGGTTGCGCGGGATGAAGATCGGGTTGACGGCGTTCATGGCGGTCTGCCGCTCGGCGGTGGATTGCGGCTCGGCCGCGAGGCGCTCCCGCCAGCGCCGGGCCCACTCATCGAAGGCTGCGGGGTCCATGAACTCTGCGCGCGCGTCGTCCGCGGCCGGATCGCCGGCGGCGTCACCCAGCCTGCGGAAGGTCAGGGTGAAGTCGGCCTGGTTCTTCGCCATGGCATCGAGCAGGTCCTGGATCAGGGCCTCGTCGCCGTCGCGCTCGGTGAACAGGCCGACCTTCTTGCGCAGGCCCGCCTGATAGGCCTTGCTGAATGTCTCGGGGAACGCGCCGAGAATCTCCTGCGCCTGCTCGACCGCCTTGTCCTGCTCTTCGCCGAACAGCGGCAGCAGGCACTCGGCGAGCCGGGTCAGATTCCACAGCGCGATGCGCGGCTGGTTGGCATAGGCGTAGCGGCCCATCTCGTCGATCGAGGAAAACACCTGCGCGGGGTTGTAGGAATCCATGAAGGCGCAGGGGCCGTAGTCGATGGTCTCGCCCGAGATCGAAGAATTGTCGGTGTTCATCACGCCATGGATGAAGCCGACCAGCAGCCAGCGCGCGACGAGTTCGGCCTGGCGCGCGACGACGCCGGCAAGCAGCGCGTGATACGGCCGCTCGGTGCCGAGCAGCTCCGGGTAGTGGCGGGCGATGACGTGGTCGGCGAGCCGGCGGATCGCGTCGGTATCGCGGCGGACGGCAAAGAACTGGAAGGTGCCGACGCGGATATGGCTCGAGGCGACGCGGGTCAGCACGGCGCCGGGCAGCGCGGTCTCGCGGATGACGTGCTCGCCGGTGACGACGGCGGCAAGCGAGCGCGTGGTCGGAATGCCCAGCGCGTGCATCGCTTCGCTGACGATGTATTCGCGTAAGACGGGCCCGAGCGCAGCGCGGCCGTCGCCGCGGCGCGAGAACGGGGTGGGGCCCGAGCCCTTGAGCTGGATGTCGCGGCGGACGCCGTCCCGGTCGATGACCTCGCCGAGCAGGATCGCTCGTCCGTCGCCGAGCTGGGGCACGAATTGCCCGAACTGGTGGCCGGCATAGGCCATGGCGATAGGGTCGGCTCCATCAGGAACCGTCTTCCCGGCCAGGATCTCGGCGCCCTCAGGGGTGTCCAGGATATCAGGGTCGAGCCCGAGCTGGACCGCCAGCGGCCGGTTCAGCTTGATCAGCCGGGGGGCTGCAACCGGGGTCGGCGCGACCCGGGCAAAGAAGCTGTCCGGCAGTGCCGAGTAGGAGTTCTGGAAGGGGAAATGAACGGTCATGGAGGTAAAGATAGGCGGGGAACGCCTGATGGCAAAGGCTTGAGGCCGGATCGGCCAAAAATGGGCCTTCCGGGCCCAAAACAGGCCGTTCCCTTGGTTGCCGCCTTGGGTCTCGTCGGGTAAACCCTGCCGCAACTTTCGGACCGGCCACCTCAGCCGTTCGATTCGCTTCCTCCGACACTGATTTTGGGACGACCATGCATCGCTACCGGTCACATACATGCGGCGCGCTCCGCGAGAGCAACATTGGCGAGACGATCCGCCTCTCGGGCTGGGTCCATCGCGTTCGCGACCATGGCGGCGTCCTGTTCATCGACCTGCGCGACCATTACGGCCTGACCCAGTGCGTGGTCGACCCGGATTCGCCGGCGTTCTCGCTCGCCGAGAAGCTGCGCTCGGAATTCGTGGTCAAGATGGACGGCAAGGTCCGCCGCCGCCCTGAAGGCACCGACAATGACGATCTGCCGACCGGAAAGGTCGAGATCTATGTCAGCGAGATCGAGGTGCTGGGGCCGGCCGGCGACCTGCCGCTGCCGGTGTTCGGCGACCAGGAATACCCTGAAGACATCCGCCTGAAGTACCGCTTCCTCGACCTGCGCCGCGAGAAGCTGCACCAGAACATCATGACGCGTGTCGAAATCATCAAGTCGATGCGCAGGCGCATGGAGGGGCAGGGCTTCTTCGAGTTCAACACCCCGATCCTGACCGCGTCCTCGCCGGAAGGCGCGCGCGACTTCCTGGTGCCCTCGCGCATCCATCCGGGAAAATTCTACGCGCTGCCGCAGGCGCCGCAGCAGTACAAGCAGCTGCTGATGATGAGCGGCTTCGACCGCTATTTCCAGATCGCGCCGTGCTTCCGCGACGAGGACCCGCGCGCCGACCGCCTGCCGGGCGAGTTCTATCAGCTCGACGTCGAGATGAGCTTTGTCACGCAAGAGGACGTCTTCGCGGCGATGGAGCCTGTGATCACCGGCGTGTTCGAGGAGTTCGCCAAGGGCAAGCCGGTGAGCAAGAACTGGCGCCGGATTCCGTTCGCCGAAGCGCTGCGCAAATACGGCAGCGACAAGCCGGACCTGCGCAATCCCATTGAGATGCAGGACGTCTCCGAGCATTTCCGCGGCTCGGGCTTCAAGGTGTTCGCGCGCATGCTCGAAGACCCCAAGAACCAGGTCTGGGCGATCCCGGCACCGGGCGGCGGCAGCCGCGCGTTCTGCGACCGCATGAATTCGTGGGCGCAGGGCGAGGGCCAGCCGGGCCTCGGCTACATCATGTGGCGTGAGGGCGGCGAGGGCGCCGGTCCGCTTGCGAACAATATCGGGCCTGAGCGCACCGCTGCGATCCGCGCGCAGATCGGCGTCAAGGAAGGCGATGCCGCCTTCTTCGTCGCCGGCGATCCCGACAAGTTCTGGAAGTTCTCGGGCCTTGCCCGCAACAAGGTCGGCGAGGAATTGAACCTCACCGACAAGGAGCGGTTCGAGCTCGCCTGGATCGTCGACTTTCCGATGTACGAGTACAACGAGGACGACAAGAAGGTCGACTTCTCGCACAACCCGTTCTCGATGCCGCAGGGCGGCCTCGAGGCGCTGAAGGGCCAGGATCCGCTGACCATCAAGGCGTTCCAGTACGACATCACCTGCAACGGCTACGAGATCGCCTCCGGCGGCATCCGCAACCACGTGCCGGAAGCGATGGTGAAGGCGTTCGAGATCGCCGGCTATGGCGAGCAGGAAGTGGTCGAGCGCTTCGGCGGCATGTACCGCGCCTTCCAGTACGGCGCGCCGCCGCATGGCGGCATGGCTGCGGGCGTCGACCGCATCGTGATGCTGCTGTGTGGCACCACGAATTTGCGCGAGATCTCGCTGTTCCCGATGAACCAGCAGGCCATGGACCTCTTGATGGGCGCGCCGTCGGAAGCCACGACCAAGCAGCTCCGCGAGCTGCATGTGCGGGTGAACCTGCCGCAGAAGTGATCTCTTCGCTCTCCCGCTCGCGGGGAGTGGCCGCCTCGCATCGAAGATGCGAGGCGGGTGAGGGGGAGTTACCGCGAGTCGATCTGATTGATATAGCGTCAGGTGTCTCCACGTCGTCATTGCGAGCGCAGCGAAGCAATCCAGAATCTTTCCGCGGAGGGACTCTGGATTGCTTCGCTTCGCTCGCAATGACGGGGAGGGATTTTCGCTATTCCAACTGCCATTCTCCGCGCGGCCTACAGCCCCGTCGACGCCTCGATCCGGAATTGCGCGAGCGCGACGATCGGCTCGCTGTTCAGAGCATCCATGAGCTGAAGCACCGGCACCTTGCCGAGCGGCGTCAGCTTGATGGTGAGCGTTTGCCCTGACGTCTCGACGAAGCCGGCGAGGGCGTCGACCGCCGCCTTGGCATCGAGATTGGAGGCTGCGATCTTCTCGCCCTGCGCCCGGATCATCTCGACGATGGCGCTGCGAGCGGCGTCGCGGCTGACGCTCTGCATCCGTGCGAACTGCGCCACGACGAGATCGACGACGCCGCTGTCGCGCAGGGAGAGCTCGACCGCGCCGGTCTCGATCTGCGCCATCTCACTCATGGCCTCCATCGGGTCGGTCGTGGTGAACAGGCCGCGCGGCACATTGGCGAGCGCTAAGCGGGCCTGCGCCTTGGCGAGGTTGCCGAGCTCGATCGTCGCCGGCGTAAGCGCGAAGGCACCGGACGACTCGGTCCAGGCCGCGCCGAGATTGAGATCGATCGCGAGCTTGTCGATGCCGGCCATGATCAACGGACGCTGCGCCGGATTGGCCGGATCGGTGGGGGCGACCATCTTCACGACCAGATTGGCCTTGCTCGGGATCGATCCGACCAGCTGGCCCCAGTTCAGGCTGATCGTATCGATGGTGACGAGCTGCCGCGTGCTCTTGTAGGGCGAGACCACGCCCTTGATCTCGGCGCCTTCGAGCACCCGGAACAGGCCCAGCATCTGATCGGGCGAGGGCGCCTGCCCGGGATTGCTGAGGCTCGCGGCCCAACGCATCAGGTTCGCGAGGCTGAGCGATTTGAGCGCGAAGCGCTCCATCTTCACTTGCCCTTGCGGCGTCGGCGCATCGAGGCCTTCGAGCGCGAACTCGCCCTCCTGGTACCTGATCGCCCTGAGCCGGGGCGTCCCTTGCGGAGTCGTCATCGACATGGTGCCGATATCGATCTTGCCGACGCGAAGGCCGTCATAGAGGCCGGCGAGCTTCTCCATCATCTCGCGCGATTGCGCCGGGGTCAGCTGACCGTAGCGGTCCGTCGGCAGCAGTGCGAGAATCTCGGCCGGCCGGAATTTCGACGGCCGGACCGCGATATCGGCGATCGCGATGCCATCGACCTGCATCCGTATGCCCTGCGTCGACGTCGCCACATAAGTGCCGCTCGACATTTGTCCGTAAACGCGATGGTAGCTGTCGTCGTTGGCTTTCTGCGGATCGAGGGCGGCGGCGATAGCGGTCGAGTCGAATTCATTGATGATGATGTCGGACATCTCACCGGTCAGCTTGTCCGCCTTGCCGGCCTGCTCCACGTTGATCGTGAAGGTGGCGCGGTCGGCCTTCATCGCGTCGACCTTGCCCTTGCCGAGCTTCTGGATCGCCAGACCCGAATAGACGACCTCGCCGCTGCCGGCGGCGCCTTTGCCGGCATCGAAGGCGACGGTGAGGGTCGGGGCCGCGATTGAAGATGCGGTCACGCTCGCATACTGATCGAGCACAAATCGGTACAAGTCGATCAGGGAGCCTGACGCCGGCGCATTCTGGGCGTGAACTGGGCCCGCGTAATCCCGCACGATCATCTGCGGGACATTGTAGGAGGTCTTCAGCTTCCCGGGGCCGACCTCGTCCAGCGCGACCTCGAAACCGGAGATCTCGATGCTGTCGGCTGCAAAGCGGGTCTCATCGGCCTGGCGGACGCCCACACCCTTGATGCCGGCGATCTTGACATGCGCCTGTGGCTGCCCGGCGGGATCGACCGCAATGTCCTCGATCGTCAGCGTCCGGCTTGTCAGGTCGAACGCCACCTTGCCGTGGCTTGCCTTGCCGCCCTGGCTGCGGATCCGGTCGAAGACGGCCTCGATCTCCGCGGTGGCGCGATGCCTGGCATAGAGGTCGAAGCCGAACCATCCGCCCGCGGCGAGCACGGCGAGAGCAATCAGGCCGATCAGGATCCGCTTCATTCTCAGCTCCAGTTGCTCGTTTTGCACTGCGCAACCTGCCATATTCGCAAAGCGCAGGGCGGTCCAGGGAAAGCTATGGTTTTCAAATATTTGACCGCGCGGCCTGTTGATGGGAGCGTAATCGGATGTTGCCACCGGGGCGCCGGCCGTGCTTCATCCCGTTTCCATGACCCGGAATACCGCAACCCGCGACAGACCGGTCAGGACAACGTAGTTTGAGGCCGGTAACGCGAGGCAAGAGACCGCATGTCGTCCTATTCTGATGACCTCCACCAGGCGGCGCTCGCCTATCATCGTCTGCCGCGCCCCGGCAAACTCGAGATCCAGGCGACCAAGCCGCTTGCCAACCAGCGCGACCTCGCGCTTGCCTATTCTCCGGGCGTTGCGGCTGCCTGCACCGAGATCGCCAAGAACCCGGCCGAGGCCGCGACGCTGACCACCCGCGCCAATCTGGTCGCTGTGGTCTCGAACGGCACCGCGGTGCTCGGCCTCGGCAATATCGGCCCGCTGGCCTCCAAGCCCGTGATGGAGGGCAAGGCGGTCCTGTTCAAGAAGTTTGCCGGCATCGACGTGTTCGACATCGAGATCGCCGCCGACACCATCGACCGGGTGGTCGAGACCGTGGCGGCGCTCGAGCCGACTTTCGGTGGCATCAATCTGGAGGACATCCGCGGGCCGGAGTGCTTCGAGATCGAGGCGCGGCTGAAGGAGCGCATGAAGATCCCGGTCTTCCATGACGACCAGCACGGCACCGCCATCATCGTCGCCGCCGCCATTACCAACGGCCTCAGGCTGAACGGCAAGAAGCTCTCGGACGTCAAGATCGTGGCCTCGGGGGCAGGGGCCGCGGCCATCGCGACGCTCAATCTTCTGGTGTCGATGGGCGCGCAGCGCAAGAACATCTGGGTATGCGACATCGACGGCCTCGTGCATGAGGGCCGCAACACCTCGATGGACCGCTGGAAGGCGGTCTATGCGCAGAAGACCGACAAGCGCACGCTCGCCGACGTCATCGGCGACGCGGACATCTTCATCGGGCTGTCGGCACCGGGCGTGCTCAAGCCCGAGATGGCCAAGGCGATGGGCGACAAGCCCCTCATCATGGCGCTCGCCAATCCGACGCCCGAAATCATGCCGGAGGAAGCGCGGAAGGTGCGCCCCGACGCCATGATCTGCACCGGCCGCTCGGACTATCCGAACCAGGTCAACAACGTCCTGTGCTTTCCCTTCATCTTCCGCGGCGCGCTCGACGTCGGCGCCAGCGCCATCAACGAGGAGATGAAGCACGCCGCCGTCGAGGCCATCGCGCAGCTTGCCCGCGAGGCGCCGTCGGATGCGGTGGCGCAAGGGGTCGACACCGGCGAGATGGGCGGCTTCGGTCCGGGCTCGCTTATTCCGAGCCCGTTCGATCCACGGCTGATCCTGCGCGTGGCGCCGGCGGTTGCGAAGGCCGCGATGGAGTCGGGCGTCGCGACGCGTCCCATCACCAATTTCGACGAATATGCCGCGCAGCTCATGCGCTTCGCCTTCCGCTCCGGCCTCGTCATGAAGCCGATGTTCGCCAAGGCCAAGACCCAGCCGGTGCGCGTGATCTATGCCGAGGGCGAGGACGAGCGCGTGCTGCGCGCCACGCAGGTGGTGCTGGAGGAGAAGCTGGCGACGCCGATCCTGGTCGGTCGTCCGTCCGTGGTGGAGGCACGCATCAAGCGCTTCGGCCTGTCGATCAAGGCCGGCAAGGATTTCGACCTCGTCAATCCCGAGGACGATCCGCGCTACCGATCCTACGTGCAGTCCTATGTCGAGGTCGCCGGCCGCCGCGGCGTGACGCCGGATGCGGCGCGCACGGTGGTGCGCACCAACAATACCGTCATCGCCGCGCTCGCGGTGACGCGCGGGGAGGCGGATGCGATGCTCTGCGGCGTCGAGGGCCGCTACATGAGCCATCTGCGTCATGTCCGCGAGATCGTTGGCTTTTCGCCGGGCATCAGCGACTATGCGGCGCTGGCGCTGCTGATCACCAGCAAGGGCGCCTTCTTCATCGCCGACACGCAGGTTCGCCCCAATCCGAGCGCGGAAGAACTCGCCGAGATCGCCTCGCTCGCGGCGGTCCACGTCCAGCGCTTCAACATCAAGCCGAAGATCGCCTTCGTCTCGCATTCCGATTTCGGCAGCTACGACACCGAATCCTCGCGCAAGATGCGGCGGGCGACCCAGCTCCTGAGGGAGAAGCATCCGGAGATCGAGGCCGACGGCGAGATGCAGGGCGATACCGCGCTCTCGGCCGCTGCGCGCAAGATGGTGCTGCCGCACTCCAAGCTCGAGGGCGAGGCCAACATCATGATCATGCCGACCCTCGACACCGCCAACGTCGCCTATCAGATGATCAAGTCGCTCGCGGACGCGCTGCCCGTCGGTCCGATCCTGATCGGCCCGGCGCGGCCGGCGCACATCCTCACCCCCTCGGTGACCGCGCGCGGCATCCTCAACATGACCGCGGTCGCCGTCGTCGAAGCGCAGGAGCGCGCGGCGCGGCAGCAGCCGACATTGTTTACGTAAGATCGACGTTCCGCGAACTCGTCATGCCCGGGCTTGTCCCGGGCATCCACGTTCTTTGTACGGCGAGCTAAGTCGTGGATGGCCGGGTCAAGCCCGGCCATGACGTCGAGATCGTTGTGGCCAATCGCGCCGCCCTCGGTTGGCTTCCGCTAGGGAGCGCCAACGAATGGCGCGCGGCCAGCTTTGAATTACTCGCAGTTCTCCATTTCCCCGTTTGTAAACCGGCGAACGACTCTTCATAATCGCTCGGGACTTTCGTCCAGGTTCCGATTTTAGAAAGCCTGAGCCAAGAGGCCGATCATGCCAGCGTTCGTGACTTTCGGGCGAATTCTGTTCGCCGTGCTGTTCATCTACACGGGCGCAACAAAGCTGTTCGCCATCCAGGCGACCGCCGATTTCATTGCCACCAAGGTCGTGGTGCCTGAAATCGTCGCGCCTTACGCCAAGCAGATCGAGACGGCGACGGCCATGACGACGCCGCAGCTGCTGGCGATCGCGGTCGGCACGCTCGAGATCGTCGCCGGCTTGATGATCGCGCTGAATTTCGGCGTGCGGTTCTTTGCGATGCTGCTGATCATCTACGTCGCGGTCGCGACCGTGCTGTTCTACGATTTCTGGAATCTGGCGCCGCCCGACAACGCCAAGATGCTGGTCGACGCGCTGAAGAATCTCTCGATCATCGGGGCGCTCTGCATGATCATCGGCTACGGTCGCACCACGCGACCGGCCGAAGCGGCGTACGGGGACGTGTAGCTGCCGGGCTTCCAGAGCGGCTTCGCGTGCCGCTCGCGTGAACCCTCGTTCACACATCATGGCTTTGAGATCACAGCGCTTCCACAAAATCGTGGCCGCGATGGAGTGCGCGCATGTCCCGACTTGCCGGACTGTGTTTGAGCCGAATACTACCGGTCGTCCGGTTGAATAGGCCGGCGCGGTTCGGGGCGATTGGGGGCGGACTTGGTTCATTCGAGGCGACGGGTGGCTGCGCGTGCGGCTGCGGCTCTGTGTGTAACGTTGGTTCCGACGTTTGCCGTTGTGCAATCTTCCGCGGCCGATCTTCCCGTAAAGGCGCGGCCGCTAGCTGCGCCCGTGGCGAACTGGACCCAATTCTACATCGGCGCTGGACTCGGCTTCGACTTCGCGACCGGCCGGTCAAACCTGACACCGGTTGGCGGCGGCCCGGACTTGTTCAATCTCGACGGCTTGCAGGGCGCCGATCTCGGGCTGTCTGCTTTCGCCGGGTTTGACGTCCAGGTTGCGCCGCGATTCGTGGTCGGCGGCTTCGTCGATTACGACTGGTCGCGTCAGAGAACGACGGCCAGTGCGACGAGCACTTTTTTTGGCCAGAGCCTGAGCGCTGCGCTGCCGTCGTTGGACCAGGGCTGGACGATCGGCGGCCGTGCGGGATTTCTGGTGACGCCCGATATCCTGCTCTATGGCCTCGCCGGCTATAGCGAGATGCGGATCAACAACTGGAACCTCAACTACGTGATCCTCGGCGGAGGCCCCTCGTTCACGGTGCAGGAATCGGCGCTGACGTCGCACGGTTACACGGTCGGCGCCGGCGCGGAATATCGCCTCGCCAACAACGTCTCGCTGCGCGGCGAATACCGCTACGTCGCGCTTGGCCGTAATACGACTGTCGATCCACTCGGCGCGGTCTGGACCACTGACCTCTCCGAGCATGTGGTCAGGATCGGCGCGGCCTATCGCTTCGGCCAGTTCGGCGGACCAGTGACTGCATCGCCGACGCCGGCGCTGACTCCCACATGGACGGGCGTCTACGTCGGTGCGGGCATCGGCGGTGATGTCATCACGCCCCATGTTGCGGGCTCGTTCGCCGGCGTGCTGGATTTCAACGCGTCCGGTCTCGGCGGCGCCGATGTCGGCGGCACCTTCACGATCGGCTACGATCGCCAGATCGCGCCGAGATGGGTTGTCGGCGCATTCGGGCTGATCGATGCCGGGACGAACGGCGGTGCCAAGGTGACTGCATCGGCCGGAGGAGCTGGTGTCGCGATCTCGTCGGATCTCGCTGCGGTGAAGTGGGGTTGGACCGTCGGCGGACGCGTCGGCTATCTCGTGGCGCCGGAGACGCTCGTCTATCTGCTCGGCGGCTACAGCGGAACGACCGCGCAGTCGATTTCGTACAATTTCCTCGGATTTCCCGGCACCGCACCGACGCGGGAATATCACGGCGCGACGTTCGGCGGCGGCTTCGAGCGCTTCTTCAGCGACACGATCTCGGCTCGGGCCGAATATCGCGTCACGCATCTCGGCGCGCGGGACGATCTGGCGTCTGATTTCATGACCAGCCTGAGCGCAGGCGGCACAGTGCACACGTTGCGCGGTGTGCTGGCCTATCACTTGCCGACCCCGTAGGTCCCGCACGCTGGGTTAGCGTCAGCGCCCACCACTCCTACCGACAGCGGCGCGAGAAGAGGTGGATTACACCCTGCGCCACGGCGTGACGGTGACGTCATGCGCGGCGTCGAGCAGATACGGCGTGCCCGGCTTCATCCCGTGTGACGCCAGCACCTCGTGCGGCGTCCGCTCGGGCACGCCGACAAAACATCCTTCGCCGCCGGGCAGCCGCACATGCGGGGCCTCCGACAGCCAGAACGTGTCGTAACGGTCCATGAACATGTCGAACACGACGGGGCCGCCGATGATCGCA
Source organism: Bradyrhizobium sp. cf659 (assembly GCF_900113725.1). NCBI lineage: Bacteria > Pseudomonadati > Pseudomonadota > Alphaproteobacteria > Hyphomicrobiales > Nitrobacteraceae > Bradyrhizobium > Bradyrhizobium sp. cf659. Next base: position 976,301 of record NZ_FOQJ01000001.1, on the reverse strand, counting down.
ACGGTGCCGGAAGCCACGTCGGCGAAGGCGCAGGCCTCTTCGAAACTCGCGTGATCCGGATTCCATAGCGTCGCGTTCGGCATCTCGGGATCGACGGTGAGCGCCTTGATCTTGCGGGTCAGGATCAGCCGCCTGCGCTTTGGCGAATTCGGCTGCAGCTCGTGCGAGCGGCGGCCATGCACGATCAGCGCGGCGCGATCGAGCGCCTGCTCGAAGAACAGCTTGTCGCCCTCGAATTTCAACGTCTCAGGCATGATGTGCGACGGATCGGCGAGCATGCCGTCCGCGGAGACGATGACGTAGCCTTCGATACGAAAGGTCAATTGCCGGCTATTCGGAAACGGTCGTCACCACGGAATTGACCGGGCGCTGGCTCACCGTCGGCAGCTTGACGTCCTTGAGCAGCTCCTGGTCGTATTCGGGCAGCGTCGAGGCCGGGAACTTGGCGCGCATCGCCACCACCTTATAGCCGCCGGCCTTCAGGCGCTTGAGCAGCTCGGGCAGGGCTTCCGCGGTGTGCTTTTGGAAGTCGTGCATCAGGACGATGCCCTTGCCCTTGCCGTCGAGCTTCTTCATCACGGTCTCGACCACCTTCTCGGGCTTGGAGGCCTTGAAGTCGAACGAGTCGATGTCGCAGGAGAAGATCGCCGTGTTGCGATTGCCGAGATAGGTGACCATCTCCGGCGGATGCTGGAGCGCCGGGAAGCGGAAGAACGGCGAGGGCGAGATGCCGCCGAGCGCCCACTTCGCCGCGGAAAGGCCCTTCTCGATCTCTTCCTTGCGCTGTGCTTCCGTGAGCTTCTTGTTGTTGAGATTGGCATGCGACCAGGTGTGGGTGCCCACGGTGTGGCCGGCCGCGTAGACCTGCTTGAGGATCTCCGGCTCGTAGGTGGCGTGCTTGCCGATCGAGAAGAAGATGCCGGTGGTGCATTCATCGGCGAGCGCCTTCAGCACCGCGGGCGTGTTCTTCGGCCAGGGGCCGTCGTCGAAGGTCAACACCACCTCTTTGTCGCGCAGGAAGTCGAGCTCCTTGAAGTGCTCGAAGCCGAAGCCTGGACCGCCTGTCGTGTCGATCTCGACGGTGCGGGCGACCCCGAGCGCGCCCGGCGTGTTGCAGGCCGCGCGCGCGGGCTGCGGCGCCTGTTTGGGAGGCGGCGGATTGACGAAGCCCGCCGGCGCCGCAGCCGCTGCGGGAGCCGGTGCTGCGGCGGGCGCTGCAGCGGCCGGCGTCGCCGCTGGTGCGGCACCCGTTGCGGCTGCGGGCTTCGCGGCCGGGGTCTGCGACCATGCCGCGCCGGTCATTGCCAAAGACATCGCGCTCGCTAAAATCAGTCCTGCCGCCACACGCATGGTGTTGTCCTCGAGATTGATCCCGTTGTTCCGCCGTAGCTTTTCGCCTCCGGCAAAACCATCCTGCCCCAAACGATCCTAGCCTAGATGGTGGGCCCTCGCCATTGCAACGGCTGTTTGGTATCCCGCCACAATTGTGCCCAACCGGATGGAGCGCGTTGCGTCAACTGTTGGCCAGCGTCTTGGCAACCGCTGTCTTGACCCGCGTATCGGTCGGCTCAACGGCGGAGGCAAACACCTCGGCGATATAGCCGTCACGCCCGATCAGGTATTTGTGGAAGTTCCAGCGGGGAACATCCTTCGGCCTCGCTTCGGCCGCCCATTTGTAGAACGGATGCGCCTTGGCGCCGACCACCACGGCCTTGGCCGTGATCGGGAAGGTAACGCCGTATTGGTGGTGCGCGGTTTCCGTGATCTCGCTCGTTCCGCCCGGCTCCTGGCCGCCGAAATCGTTGGAGGGCACGCCGATCACGGTGAGTCCGCGCTCGCGAAACTCGGTCCAGAGCTCTTGCAGGCCTGCATATTGCGGAGTGTAGCCGCAGAGCGAGGCCGTGTTGACCACCAGCAGAGGCTTGCCGGTGAACGCGGCGAGGCGGATGTCGTCGCCGGACAATGCCGGGAAGGAGAAGGCGTAGGCCGAGATCCGGCTCATGCCGCCATCGGCGAACGCGCGCGTCACCGGCGCGACGGCGCCTGCAAGCGCGGCGATGAGCATGGTCCTGCGGTTCATCATGACGGCATCCCCCCGAAATGATCCGGGGCGCATGTTACTCCGCCGCTGCGATCGGCCTCGTCAACACCGCGTTATCTTGACGCGAACCGGCAGCCACTTCGCTCGAAAGCGCCCTAGTAAAGGCGGACGATGAAATCGGTGCCTTCGCCGGTCTCGCCCTGGTTGATGCCCTGGTCGGAGACGATGATCGAGCCGCCAGAGGTCAGCATCTCGTTGATCTTCGCGATGGTGTCGGCGGGGATCGCGATGCGGTCGAGTGCCTCGGCCGGGCTGTCCGGCGTAATCACCGGCTTTGCGGCGACGGGAATCACGGCGGCGCCACGCTGGCGGCGCGTCACGCGGCTGTCATCGTCGCGCGCGGCGGAGCGAGCAGAGACGGGCAGCGACACCACCGACCAATGCAATGCATTGGCGTCGGTCTTGTCCACTTCGGCGGTGAAGACATGCGTGCCGAGCGGCCGGTCGCTGGCGGCGATCGTGACCGGCACCTCGAACAGCGGCGCGAAATTCTGCCGCACGTAGAGCTTGGAATCCTTGCGGCTGATGAAGACCGCGATCTGGCCGGCCCGCTTGGGCGCCTCCGGCTTCGCAGCGGGCGCGGGATCGGCAGCGCGGCTCTCGTCCTTCTTGGCGTCCGGCGCGGGCGCCGTAGCCGTCACGGCTGCGTCAGGCTTCTTGGCGGTGTCGGCCGCTTCAGTCTTGGCGGGCGTCTTTGCGGGCTCGGACTTCGGCGAATCTGCCGGTTCGGTCTTGGCGGCCCCGACTTTGGCGGCGGGCTTGTCGTCGGTGGCCGTGGTCGCCGTGGTTGCCTTGGGCGCTTCCGCGGAATCGGTCGGCTTCGCATCAGCGTTCGCCGGCCTGGCGGCTTCTCCCGATTGCAGCCTGGCCGCGTCAGACGCTTCGGCGGTCTTCGTCTCGGGCAGGGCTGGCGCTTCAACCTTGTCGGCCGGTGCGGCCGCTTCCTCACGGGCCGGCGCATTGCCCGTCGTCATGTCCGACATCACGGTGTGGCCGACCGACGAGCGCAGCTCGAGCACGCTGTCGGCGCTGGCGGTCCTGGTCTCGAGCGGTTTGGCTTCAGTGGTCTTGGCTTGTGCCGCGCCCTTGTCGGCCTTGTCGCCGGTGTTGGTCTGAGGCTCGACGCTGGCCGCAGGCTGCGGCGGCACGCGCAGCGAGGCGAGCAGAGGATGCGAGAAGTTTTGCGGTGACATCTGGCCGGGCGTGACGATCACGCGCGCGCCCATCTTGGTCCAATTCCACATCTTCACCGCGAACGCCATCGGCATGCGGATGCAGCCATGCGAGGCGGGATAACCCGGCAGCACGCCGGCATGCATGGCGACACCGGACCAGGTGATCCGCTGCATGTACGGCATCGGCGCGCCGCTATAGATGTTGGAGTGGTGGAATTTGTGCTTCTGGATGACGCTGAACACACCCATCGGCGTCGAGTGGCCCTTCATGCCTGTCGACACCGGGGATTCCGCGAACATACCGTTGGTGTCGTAGACCGTCACCTTCTGCCGGTCGATCGAGACGACGATGACGAGCGGCCCTTGCGGCTTGGCGCCGACCTCCTTCTCGGCAACCACGTTCTTGCCGGCCGCACCGCGCTTCTGCGGCTTCTGGCGTGCGACTTCGGGATGCCGATCCTGCCGGGAGACGTAGGACCCGTCGGAATAATCCGTCCAGTAGTAAAATGCTGCTTCCGCCTGGCTTGCCGTACCGATTGCACCCGCCGCCGCCACAATGGCGACCTGCCACAGCCGCACCGGCTTTGCAGCAGAACCGGACCCGTTCACGCTATTCATCCTCGAATCCATAATCCAAATCAGACATTAGTCTCGCAGAGGGGATACGCGTTCACCACCAAGGCGGTTCTGCCATCAGCTACATTTGTCCAAGACGTAGCAAAAAAGCCTCACGGAGCGGTAAACGGCGGCCGCGGCGGCTTGTCCGTCGCCTTCCTGTCCGGCCGTCGCGTCCCTACATTGCGGGCACTCGTTACCGGAGAACTTCATGTCATCTCGTTTCCCCGGTCTTTCCGGCATCCGCTTGAAAGGCCTTGCTTTATTCCTCCTGGCTCTGGTCGTGCCGGTGGCTTCCGCCCTGGCTGCCGACGAGCCGGATCTGATCTTCCGCCGCTCGACCGTCTTCAAATGGGTCAGCCCTAACGACAAGCTCGCGACCTACGGTCTCGACGATCCCGAGGTGGAGGGCGTCGCCTGTCATTTCACCGTGCCGGAGAAGGGTGGTTTCAAGGGCTGGCTCGGCCTTGCCGAGGAGGTCTCGGACATCTCGCTCGCCTGCCGCCAGGTCGGTCCGATCAAGTTCAAGAACAAGATGGAGCAGGGCGACGACATGTTCCGCCAGCGCCGCTCGCTGTTCTTCAAGAAGATGCAGATCGTGCGCGGCTGTGACGCCAAGCGCAACGTCCTGGTCTACATGGTCTATTCGGACAAGCTGATCGAGGGTTCGCCGAAGAACTCGACCTCGACCGTGCCGATCATGCCGTGGGGACCGGCGGACGCCAACGTCCAGAAGTGCGGCGAGTTCTTCACTCAGTGACGCCGCTGCGTTCACTCAGTGACGCGTTTGCGTTCACTCGGTGACGGCAGCGCGGCTGACGCGCGGTTTTGCGAGATGCGAGCCGGTCAGCCGCACGAACATCTGCGGCGCGGCTTCAAAGCCGCGGCTCGATTGCAGCACCATTTCGCCTGGCGAAGTGGCAGGGCTGCGAACAGGTCGTTGATCTTCGCGGTCCGTCCGCTGGTCCGCTTCGCGCCTCGTAGCGCGATCTTGCGCCATCATGATGGCCATCCCTCACGTGATCGCGCCCGGTGATCCGGGCGTCTCGGTTTCGATGGCTTGGGTCGCGGCCGAAGCGCCCCCGGTTCGACAGGGCCCAACCTTCGTTTGGCTTCTCTTCAGCAGAAAAACGTAAAACGCGTGTGAAGCGCGCAAGGCGTGCGCATGACGGCGGCCGTGCCCGGCGCATGTCCACGCTGGAACAAGGACTTGCCAGGCTACTTTGAGCTGCAGTGCAACCTGACTGAAATGATTGGCATTTTCCGAGAATTGTTTCGTCGCATCGGACCGGACGAAACAATTCTCACGGAGATGAAACCATTTTCAGCCTTTGGCGCATCACGCGCGAAACCACCCATGGTTATCAGCTTCACAACGACGACGGCGCACGGCCGGCGACGGAATTGAGGGACAAGACCATGCGCACACTCAGCTTTATCCTTGCTTTCGGTTTCGTCCTCGCCGGTTCCTCGTTCGCGGGCGCGCCCGACGGCAATCTGCCCGGTATCGGCACGTTCCAGTACAGCGGCTCGCCGGTCATCACCCCGGCACCGCAGCCGATCGTGGTCGCCGCGCGCTTCTGATCGCCAACAAGAAAAATCAGCCGGCAAAGGCCATCATGTTCCTTCGTTTTTGCGCCGCAGCGCTCGTCTCCCTTGTGACCATCACGTCCGTGCAGGCGCAGGTGCGCGCGCCCTCCAGGATCCCTGACCCTCGCAGCGAATTCGTACGTCAGTGCGCGCCGCGCATGCTCGGGCGCTGGGAGCATCCGGAGGAAGTTTGCGGTTGTCTGCATGACCATGCCGCCGCCGTCGTCGAGGACCGCGATCTGCGCGAGGCGCTGCTGCGAGGCATCACCGAAACCGGCGTGCCGACGATCGAGACCGATTGGGTGCCGACGTCCAAGCAGAGCGAGATCGGCCCGACCTTCACCAAGATCGCCAAGCCCACCTTGCAGTGCATGTTCGATCCGGCGAAGTAGCCTCTCAGATCATCATTTCGATTTTGGACCGTGCCGCGGCACGCAGGAACTCGTGCGCGCGATCCCCTTGTCGGTCATCTTCGCGCCGCGCACTTCCTTCACCTGTCCGGCCGGGCAGGTTCCGTCATCCACCAGCACACGCTGGCCAAGTTTGAGATCCACGATGTCCTGCTCGCGCCCGACGGTGCCTGCGCGTGCCGTCGAGACGAGCGCGATGGCGATCAGGAGCGAGAGGCAGGCTGCGCGGCGGAGTGACATGATGAGGGCTCCCGGAATCGATGCCGCAATGTAGGGATCGGTCGGCGATTCTGATAGCGAAGCTTCGTCACGCTCGCCGGGCCGATCTGCCGTTCACGCGCAACGCCGCACGTGATTCCCGCGCGAGCCGTTCCGCGGACGCCACGAGCTTCGGAACTGCATACCCCGAAAATCCGAGCACGAAGCCGGGCAGGGGGCGTGTGCGCGAATAGGTGTCGGCCAACAGCCAGCCTTCCGCGCCGGCAGCCTGCTTCGCCTCTGCCGCGACTGACAGATCGACCGACGGATCGAACCTTGCAACAAGATGCAGGCCCTGCGACGGCACCGGCACGGACAGCACACCGTCGGATCTGGCCTCCAGCGTCCCGGCCAGCGTGTCGCGTGCCTCGCGATAGAGCTTTCGCACCCGCTTCAGGTTTGCGGCAAAAGCGCCGGAGTTGAGCATGTCGGCCACCGCGCCTTCCATCAGAGTGCCGGGAAAGCGGTCGAGCGCGGCGCGCGCGGCCGTCACGTCGGCGATTAGGCGCTCGGGCAGCGCGCAATAACCGATGCGCAGGCCCGGAAACAGCGTCTTGGCGAACGTGCCCATGTAGATCACGCGCTGGAGATGATCGATGCCGGCCAGCGACATCAGCGGCGCGCCGTCGTAGCGGAACTCGCTGTCGTAATCGTCCTCCAGCACGAAGGCGCCGGCCTGCCTGGCCCAGTCGAGCAGCTCGAGCCGACGCGGCATCGACATCTGCACGCCCAGTGGAAACTGGTGCGACGGCGTCACATAGGCCGCGCGCGCGGACGGCGCCGCCATGCGGCCCCTGGCGATACGCATCCCGTGCTCGTCGACGGGGACGGCCACGGCGCGATAGCCGCAATGCGCGATGGTCTTGCGTGCGGCGGGGTAACCTGGGTCCTCGCACCAGACCTGGTCGCCCGGCTTCAGGATCGCACTCAGCACGATGCGCAACGCGTGCAGCGTGCCTGACGTCAGCATGATCTGGTCGGGGTCGCAGCGCAGGCCGCGCGCCGACAACAGATGATCGGCGATCGCTGCACGCAGCTCGCGGCTGCCGCGCGGATCTCCATAATGCAGATGCTCGGCCCCGAACGCGCGCATGCGCCGGCCGACAAAGGCGCGGAAGCGCTGCACGGCGCGCTCGTCGATATGGGTGCAGCCGAGCGCGAACGCGCCTTGCCGCGGCGCTTCGACAGTCACCTTCGGCTTCTTCGGCTCGGCCGCGCGTGATGGGATGCGTGCGGCGACGAAAGTGCCGGAGCCGACGGTGGCGTCCGCAAAGCCGTCGGCGATCAGGCGTTCATAGGCGGTGACGACGGCGTTGCGGCGGAAGCCTGTTTGCCGCGCCAGCGTCCGCGAGGGCGGCAGCGGCTCGCCGGGCTTGACGAGGCCTGAGACGATCATCTCGCACAGTGCCTGATACAGCCGGTGCGCCGCGGACGCGCCGGCCGTGATGTGCGCCCCCGTGAGGTCGAGCGGCAGTTCGGTCTTGGCGGGCGAGGGGGAATTGGTCGGAATTTTTTGCATGGAATTGGCACTATCGCAGACCAAATCGGCCGCTACAACTGCTCTGGAATTGTTCCAATCCGACAGGAGCGGCCGTGAGCCAGACCGAGACTTCAAATTCCTATCCGACGTCCGCGCGCAACCAGGTGAAGCGCCGTCACGACCGCGGCTTCTACGATCACGACACGGTTCATCGCATCCTGGATTCCTCGATGCTCTGCCACGTCTCCTACGTGATCGACGGGCAGCCCTATTGCACGCCGACCTTCTTCTGGCGCGAGGGGACGAAGCTCTACTGGCACGGCTCGAGCGCCAGCCGCATGCTGCGCAACCAGACCAGGGGCGAGCGCGTCTGCCTCACGGTCGCCCATCTCGACAGCCTCGTTCTGGCGCGCTGCGGCTTCAACCACTCCGCCGACTATCGCGCGGTGATGGCGTTCGGTACGGCCTATCTCGTCACCGACCCCGAGGAGAAGGAGCGGGCGGTGATCGCCATGGTCGACCGCTTTTTCCCGGACCGCACCGCGAGCCTGCGGGCGAGCAGCACGCAGGAGATCAAGGCGACCTCCTTCATTGCCATGGAGATCGAGGAGGCCTCGGCCAAGATCCGCGCCAAGGGCGTCGCCGATGACGACGAGGACTATGCGTTGCCGATCTACGCCGAGCGCATTCCCGTGCGCACCGTGCTCGGCGCGCCGGAGCCGTGCCCGCGCCTGCTCGACGGCGTGACGCGCCCTGCCACGCTCAATGGCTATTCGGAAGGCCGACTGCTCGAAGATGCATTGCGGGATGCATATTTTGTGGAGTACCCGAACGGCTGAAATCGGCTAGCTTGCGCGCTCCTTGGGACCATTCGAATGCCTGGAGTTGCCTGATGAATGCCGAAACGCAGCAGAGGATTCTTGACGCCGTCGATGCCGGCTTCGAAGCCCAGCTTGCGACCACCCGCGATTTCGTTGCGATCCCCTCGACCCGCGGGGCCGAGGGGCCGTGCCAGGACATGATCGGCGACCTCCTGCGCGCGCGCGGCTACGAGGTCGACGATTGGCACATCAATGTCGACGATTTGAAGGATCTGCGCGGCTTCGGTCCGATCGAGCATGATTTCTCCAGGGCGCGCTCTGTGGTGGGCACCTACCGTCCGCAAACCAATGGCGGCAAATCGCTGATCCTCCAGGGCCACTGCGACGTGGTCCCGGCGGGCCCGCTGGAATTGTGGGACACGCCGCCATTCTCGCCCGTCATCAAGGACGGCAAGATGTTCGGCCGCGGCGCCTGCGACATGAAGTCGGGCACGATCGGCGCGCTCTATGCGCTGGATGCGATCAAGGCCGCGGGTCTCAAGCCGACGGGGCGCATTCACTTCCAGTCCGTCATCGAGGAGGAGAGCACCGGCGTCGGCGCGCTCTCGACGCTCCAGCGCGGCTACCGCGCGGACGCCTGCTTCATCCCGGAGCCGACCGGCGGCAAGATGGTGCGCTCGCAGGTCGGCGTGATCTGGTTTCGTTTGCGCGTGAAGGGCCATCCGACCCATGTCGCGTTCGCCGGCTCCGGCTCCAATGCGATCATGGCGGCCTATCATCTCGTCCAGGCCCTGCAAAAGCTCGAGATCGAATGGAACGAGCGGGCGAAGGCCGATCGCCATTTCAAGGCGCTCAACCATCCCATCAACTTCAACCCCGGCATCATCAAGGGCGGCGATTGGGCCTCCAGCGTGCCGGCCTGGTGCGACGTCGACTGCCGCATCGCGATCCTTCCGGGCTGGTCGGTGGCCGATCACCAGAAGGAGATCCTGGCCTGCGTCGCTGCCGCCTCGCGCAATCACCGCTTCCTGGCCAACAACCCGCCGGAGGTCGAATGGTCCGGCTTCCTGTCGGAGGGCTATGAGCTGACCGACGCGGCAGCGCCCGAGGCCGCATTCGGCAAGGCCTTCAACAAGGTCTATGGCGGCACCGTCGAGGACCTCGTCTTCACCGCGCTCACCGACACCCGCTTCTACGGCCTCAACCACGGTATCCCGAGCCTCTGCTTCGGCGCCAGCGGCGGCGAGATGCACGGCTTCAACGAATACGTCGATCTGGACTCGCTGAAGAAGACGACCAAGGCGATGGCTCTGTTCGTCGCGGAGTGGTGCGGGGTGGAGAAGGCGTAGGTCTCTCGACCGTCATTGCGAGGAGCTCTTGCGACGAAGCAATCCAGACTGCCCCGGCGGAAAGATTCTGGATTGCTTCGCTGCGCTCGCAATGACGGAGTGTGTTGCCAGCCCCTCGTCCCGAGGAGCGCGGAACGCGCGCCTCGAAGGATGAAGGTCCCGCCGGTGGCCTCGCCCTTCGAGACGCCGTTGCGCGGCTCCTCAGGGTGAGGGGAAATATCGTGCCGGCCCGCTGCCCAATCCACCGGCTCTCCCGAATACTTTAAGCTTAAAATAAAGACTAGGACGCGGCCGTTCCCGGTGGCAGACTGGCGCCTGATTTGTCCGCCGCACCCGAAGGGCGAAGGCGGATCGCAAGGCCTTGAGTCCGCCGAGGGAATAACGATGCGCGATTGGGATGACGCTTACGCCAATTCGGCCCATATCCCGGGCTCGGACAAGATGCCGGCGCAGTGGGCGGAGCGGGCGGCGGCCTACCGCGCCGGACTGAAGGATTTTCGCGCCGACATCGCCTATGGCACCGGTGAACGCCAGCGCTTCGACCTGGTCCTGCCCGACGGCGACAGCAAGGGCCTCGTCGTCTTCGTCCATGGCGGCTACTGGATGCGCTTCGACAAGTCGACCTGGACCGATCTTGCCGAAGGCGCGCGGCACCATGGCTGGACCGTGGCGCTGCCGAGCTATACGTTGACGCCGGCTGCGCGCATATCCGACATCACCGCTGAGATCACCGCCGCGCTCGCGAAAGCGGCCTCGCTTGTCGCAGGTCCGATTCACCTCGCCGGGCATTCGGCCGGCGGTCATCTCGTCACGCGCATGCTGTGCGATGACAGCCGGCTGGAGCCCGCCGTCTACAGCCGCATTGCCGGCACGCTCTCGATCAGCGGCCTGCACGACCTGCGGCCGCTGCTCAAGACGAAGATGAACGAGACGCTACGCATGACCATGGAGGAGGCGACGCTCGAAAGCGCGGCGCTGCATCTGCCGCGTGGGCATTCGCCCGTGACCGCCTGGGTCGGCGGCGGCGAGCGGCCCGAATTCATCCGCCAGTCCGACCTGATGGCCAATGTCTGGACCGGCTTCGACGTGCCGACGCGCCTCGTCGTCGAGCCGGCGCTGAACCATTTCACCGTGATCGACGGGCTCAAGGATCCGTCGTCGCAGATCACCGCGCGCCTGATCGGCCTCGACTGAGCAGGCCGGGTATGATCGATCGAGAGGGCCAGCCATGACGTCCAGCGATTACGATCCTGCAAACGAAGGCGCCGAGACCGACTTCGCCCGGCGCATGTCCTATGGCGATTATCTGGCGCTGGACGCGATCCTCGGCGCGCAGCATCCGCTGTCGGAGGCGCACGACGAGATGCTGTTCATCATCCAGCATCAGACCACCGAGCTGTGGATGCGGCTCGCCATCCACGAGCTCAGCGCCGCGCGCCGTGCCATCGCCCGGGACGAGGTGCAGCCCGCGATGAAGATGCTGGCGCGGATGTCGCGCATCTTCGAGCAGCTCAACGGCGCCTGGGACGTGCTGCGCACGATGACGCCGAGCGAATATACTCGCTTCCGCTCGCAGCTCGGCCAGTCCTCGGGCTTCCAGTCACGCCAGTACCGGCTGATCGAGTATCTGCTCGGCAACCGCAACCACGCCATGCTGAAGCCGCACGCGCACGATGTCGAGACGACGAAGCTGCTCGAAGCCGAGCTCGCGACGCCGAGCCTCTATGACGAGGTGCTGCGGCTCGCCGACCGCAACGGGCTCAAGATGCCGGCCGCGGTGCTATCGCGCGATGTCCGCGAGACCCACAGCTTCAACGAGGGCGTACTACAGGCCTGGCGTGTCGTCTATGAGGCGCCGGAGACGCACTGGATGCTGTACGAGCTCGCCGAGAAGCTGGTCGATTTCGAGGATTATTTCCGGCGCTGGCGCTTCAACCATGTGACGACGGTCGAGCGGGTCATCGGCTTCAAGCGCGGCACCGGCGGCACCGGCGGCGTCAGCTATCTCAAGCGCATGCTGGAGATCGAGCTGTTCCCCGAGCTCTGGCGCGTCCGCACCATTCTCTAGAGATGTCCATGACCAAGTCGAAGCTTCGCGTCTATGACGACACCAAGGCGCTGTTCCATCTGCCTGACGGCGTGATCTATCTCGACGGCAATTCACTCGGCGCGCTGCCGCTGGGCGTTGCCGAGCGCGTCAACCGCGTCATCACCACCGAGTGGGGCAACGAGCTGATCCGGGCCTGGAACAGCGCGGGCTGGTATGCCCAGCCGCGCCATGTCGGCGACCGCATCGCCCGGCTGGTCGGCGCGGAAGCCGGCTCGGTGATGGTCGGAGACACTCTGTCGCTCAAGGTCTACCAGGCGCTCGCTGCTGCGCTCGACATGAACGCATCGCGCAAGATCGTCCTGTCGGACACCGGCAATTTCCCGACCGACCTCTACATGGCCGAAGGCCTGATCGCGACGCTCGGGCGCGGGCATCAATTGCGTCTGGTCGCACCGGAGGAGATCGAGGCTGCGTTGTCGGAGGAGATTGCGGTCCTCTACATCACCGAGGTCGATTACCGCACCGGCCGCCGCCACGACATGGCGAAGCTGACGGCGAAAGCCCATGCGCTCGGCATCGTCACCGTCTGGGATCTCGCGCATTCGGCCGGCGCGCTGCCGGTCGATCTCGCCGGCTCAGGTGCCGATTTCGCCGCCGGATGCACCTACAAGTACATCAACGCCGGTCCCGGCGCGCCGGCCTTCCTCTACGTTGCGCCGCGCCACGCCGACAGCGCGCGCGCCGCGCTGTCGGGCTGGATGGGCCACGCAAAGCCGTTTGCGTTTGAACTCGCCTATGTCGCGGCCGGCGGCATCGAGCGCATGCGTGTCGGCACCCCGCCGGTGCTGGCGATGGCGGCGCTGGAGGCTTCGCTCGACATCTGGGACCGCGTCGATATCGCCGAGGTCCGCGCGCGCTCGCTGGCGCTCGGCGACCTCCTGATCGCCGAGGTCGAGCGCCGCTGCCCGTCCTTGAAGCTGGTGACCCCGCGTGCGCATGAGCGCCGCGGCTCGCAAGTTTCCTTCGCCTTCGATGGCGGCTACGCCGCCATGCAGGCCCTGATCGCCCGCGGCGTCATCGGCGATTTCCGTGCACCCGACATCATGCGGTTCGGCCTCACGCCGTTGTATATCGGCGAGAGCGAAGTGATGAGGGCGGCGGAGATCATCGAGGAGGTGATCGCAGGCGAGGTGTGGCGGCGGCCGGAATATCAGGTCGTGAATGCGGTGACGTGAGAAAGGGCGCCTGGCTCGACGTCATTGCGAGGAGCCCTTGGCGAGGAGCCCTTGCGACGAAGCAATCCAGAGTCCCTCCGCGGAGACGCTCTGGATTGCTTCGCTCGCAATGACGGAGGAAAGATCAGGAGCGTTCTCCCCACAGCGCCTGCACGATCGCATCCAGCCCATCCGTCAGCGCGGCCGGTCCCGGCTGTAGGATGATCGGCGACTTGATCTCGACGATGCGGTTGTCGCGCACGGCCGGAATCTCGCTCCAGCCGTCGCGCGCGCGGATGCGGGCAGGCACGACTTTCTTGCCGCACCATGATGCGAGGATCACGTCGGGGGCTGCCTTACACACGTCGTCCGCCGACACGATACGATCCTTCGCCGCCTGCCGATGCCGCAGCTCCGGAAAGACATCCTCGGCCCCGGCGATCTCGATCAGCTCGGACACCCAGCCGATGCCGGAGATCAACGGATCGTCCCACTCCTCGAAATAAACCTTTGGCCGCGGCGAGGAGCGGGGCGTTGCGGCGATCGCGGCGAGACGCTGTTCGAACCCTTGGGCGAGTTCCTCGGCGCGCTTGGCGGCGCCGACCAGCGCGCCCAGCGTCCGGATCATCGCCAGGATTCCCGCAACGTCGCGCTGATTGAAGACGTGGACATCGACGCCGGCACGCACGAGATCGGCGACGATACCGGCCTGGAGATCGGAGAAGGCGAGCGCCAGGTCCGGTTCCAGCGCCAGGATCTTTGGAATGTCGGCCGAGACGAAGGCCGACACCCGTGGCTTCTCGCGCCGCACCTGGGGCGGGCGCACGGCGTAGCCGGAGACGCCGACGATGCGGTCCTGCTCGCCGAGCAGATAGAGCGTTTCGACCGTCTCTTCGGTCAGGCAGACGATGCGGCGGGGAGGGAAGTGACGCATGGGAGCAGCATATGCACAAATGCGGGCGTCGATGTCAGCATGGCCATGACCTCGGACGTCATTGCTTTGCCGCGCGAAGCAATTCACGCTGAGACAACAACAAATTGGGAGGATATCCGATGACGCCGCTCGAGAAACTTAAAGCGATGAAGATGCCGTTCGCCGAGCTCAAGGGCGTCGAATTCGTCGAGGCCGAGAAGGACCGCGTGGTGGCACGGATGACCGTCAGGCCAGATCTCTGCACCCTCCACAACACCATCCACGGCGGCGCTGTGATGGCGCTGGCCGATTCCGTCGGCGCGGCGGCGACCGTGATCAACCTGCCCGAGGATGCCAAGGGCACGACGACGCTCGAGAGCAAGACCAATTTCATCGGCGGCGCCAAGGAGGGAACCACGGTCATCGCCACCGCCACCCCGGTTCACCGGGGCCGACGCACCCAGGTCTGGACCACCCGGCTCGAAACCGAGGACGGCAAGCTGGTGGCCGTGGTGACGCAGACGCAGCTGGTCCTCGTATGATTACGGGGCCTTGATTTTGTTAACGAAATAGTCGTTCCCGATGCCCGAAACTTGGGCAGGTTCCCGTCTTGAAAATTATGGTGCGATGCACAACATAGGGGTCCTAGGGATTCGAACGCCTCCTCGAGGGACACCAAGAGGAGTTTTGACGTGGTACTTGAAGAGACCGTCCGCACCGCCTCGGGCTATGTGCGGACCCTGATCCAGCAGGAAGAATTGCCGCTCCTGCGCGATCACCTGCTGAGGCTCGATGCCGAAAGCCGGCATGATCGTTTCAACGGTTTTCTCGACGACAGCTTCATCGAGCGTTACGCCGCCCGCTGTGCCGAGGACGGCACCGTGATCGTCGCCTATATCGTCGACGGCGTGGTCCGCGGTGCGGCCGAGCTGCATCCGCCGGAGCACGATTCGCTGCCTGAAGTCGCCTTCAGCGTGGAGGCCTCTGCGCGCCGCAAGGGCGTCGGCAGCGTGCTGTTCCGCCGCCTGATCGCGGAAGCGCGCTGGAAGGGCTACAAGCATCTGCGCATCACCACCGGCGCCGAGAATCACGCGATGCGGGCGCTTGCCCGGAAGTTCGGCGCGCATCTCGCCTTCCGCCACGGCGAATCGACCGGCACGATCGATCTGGCCAAGACGCCGGAAGCCGAGCTGGCCGATCTCGCCGCCGCGCCGTTCACGGCCGGGCGCGCGCTGCTCAGCTTCAACTCGACCTGTTGGAAGATCATCTCCAGCATGTACGGCAATCGCGCCGCCTGAATCAAAAAGCGGACCGGCAAAACCGGTCCGCTTTTGTATTGGGGGGGCGTGGATGAGGCGTTCAGGTGCCGGTGCGCGTGCCGGTGCCGAACCGGCGGACGACGCGGCGTTCGACCACGACGGAGCGCTGTGCGCCCTGTTCGCCGGCGATCACGCGCGTGGCGGTGACGCGGCTGTTGGTGCGGGCCAGCTTCTTCACCTCGGCCTGCACGACATCGAGCGGCATCCCCATCAGAGCTGCGGCGATCTCGGCCTGCTGCTCCTGGTCGTCGGTGATGCCGACGGCGGCGAAGATCGCCTCGTCCAGGGTGGGCGGATCGTGACGCACGCGCCGCGTGCCGTACTTGGTATTCCAGTCTGCGCTCATGTGGGCCTCGTTTCGATCCGGGATACCTAGTGCCGCCTATGTTGCATTGCAATATGAATTTGGTGTGGCATCTCAGCTATTCACGGCTTGCATCGATCCTGTGTCAGGCCGGTGACAGAGCACCTGCGCCCACCTCGATCCGTTGCTGCGGCCAGCGCTTCAGCGCGGCGTGTCCAGCCTCGGTGAGCCCGTAGATTCCCCGGTCCGCGCGCTCAAACCAGCCATACACATTGTTAAGCAAGATCTTGCCGGCATCGGGACACCGCTCGCGCAGCTCGCGCACGCGGCGTGGGCCGTCGGCGAGCGCCGAGGCGCAGGCCAGCGCCTGCTGCCGATAGGCGGTCATGATCGGCGCGCGGGTGCTGCCGCCCAGCACCGGATCGCCCTGGCGGCGCTGATGCTCGGCAACGAGGCGCGAGCGCTTCTTCGGCTCGCGTCGCGGCGCCGCGGTCGGCGGCTTCACCAGCACCTCGACCTGGCCGCGGTCGGTGACCCCCAGCATACCGAAGCCGAGGCGGCGACAGAGATTGCGATAGCGCGCATCGCTCTCGCGCCCCTTGCCGCGGATCGACATCTTGGCGGCAATCCAGACCTCGTCGCCGGCCGGCGCGCGGTCGACCGCCTGGAGGATCAGCTCGAGATTGAAGGCGAGCTTGAGCTCGCCGATCACCACCACCGGCGGGTCGCCGGCGCTGAGGCCCACGAGATCGCAGCCGCCAATCTCGCCCTTGACCGTGAAGCCGAGCTCTTCGAGGAAGCGTTTGACGGGCAGGTAGAGCGCGGTTTCCACAGGTGTTCCGATCGGAGAATCAATTCCGGGCAGTTTAGCCCGGATCGGACTCGGGGCTCTCTGCCATTTGATCGGGAACAGATGGTCCGGCTATCCTGCGGGCGGGACAGTCGGGCGCTTGACGCAGATGACAATCAGGAACGGGCTCTATCACATCCGCATCCAGATGCTGGATGGTGTCCAGGGCGGCGACCAGGGCGTCATGGTGCTGCGCGACGGCACCATGCGGGGCGGCGATTCATTCTTCTTCGCCTATGGCAGCTACACCTCCGCCGACGGCAAGTGGAAGGGCGAGCTGACCAACGAGGAGCACTCGCCCTCGTTCGACGAGCGCCCGGTGTGGGGCCGCAAGGTCGTGACCATCGGATTCAGCGGCACCTATACCGACGAGACCGCCTATGGCGAGGGCATCGCGCTCGCCGGCAAGCAGAGCATCCGCTTCAAGGGCGATCTGCGGCTCTTGGTGCCGGATTGATCACACCCGCCCGCTGACCGGGATCAGCGCGCCGGTGACGCCGCTCGCCGCGTCGCTGGCGAGGAACAGGATGACTTCAGCAAGCTCCTGCGGCGTCACCCATTTGGCGAAGTCCGCCTTCGGCATGTCGGCGCGGTTGGCCCTGGTGTCGATGATCGACGGCAGCACCGCGTTCACCGTCACCTTGCCCTTCCACTCGCTCGCCAGCGCCTCGGTGAGGCGATGCACGCCGGCCTTCGACGCCGCATAGGGGCCCATGCCATTGCCGGCCTGGAGCGCGCCCATGGCGCCGATGTTGACGATGCGGCCGGCGCTGGACGCGGCGAGATGCGGCAGCGCCGCGCGCGAGGCGTTGAGCGCGGTCAGCACGTTGAGTGCGTACATGCGCTGCCACGTCGTGATGTCGCCGTCGCCGACGGTCTCGAATGCAAAGCCGCCGGCGATGTTGATCAGCGCGTCGAGCCGGCCGAAGTGCTTCGCCGCCGCATCAACCGCCGTCTTCGCCTGCGCCGCGTCGGACAGATCGACGCCGCCGATCTCGATGCGCCCGGGCGTTGCTGACAGTTGCGAGGGCGCGTAATCGATGCCGGCGATCCGTGCGCCGCGAGACTGCGCGACCTCCGCAACCACTTTGCCGAGAGCGCCGAGCGCGCCGGTGACGACAATGACTTTTCCCTGCACGATGCTCTCCGTCGGTTGAACCTGCCCCGACTATTGCGCGGGCCGAATTGGACTTGCAATGGCGGCGGCTTCAAGGCTGAATGAGTGCTGCAACTTTGGATAGCAGGAGGGTGTCGGTATGTCCGAAAGTCCGCCGGCAGTGGACATGCCCCAAGACATCATCAAGCTCGAACATCCGCTGCGAAACTTCTTCGACGCGCTGCGTGGACAGGAGCCGGTTCGTATCGTGGCGATGGGGTCGTCCTCCACGGCTGGGCGGGCGGACGTCGTGCCTTACCCTTATCGTCTCGAGATGTATCTAAGGCAGCATTACGCCGAACCATTACCGAACGTGCGGATCGACGTATTAAACCGCGGCAAGGGTGGGCAGGAGGCGCCGGAAGAACTAAAGCGCTTCAAGTCCGACATCTTTCCCGACGGCCCCTCGCTGGTGCTTTGGCAGATCGGAACCAACGCGGTTTTTCACAAGGATCAGTACAAGTTCGAGGATGTCGTCGACGCGATCACCGAAGGGGTGCACCAATTGCTTCAGTCGCGTGAGCGTCCGATGGACATCGTGTTGGTCGATCCGCAATACGTGACTGCCATGCTCCGCGACGACAAGGCGGAGCTCTCGGAAAAGATAGTGTTGGCAATCCGCGCGATCGCAGAAGCTGCGAAGGTGAACCTGTTTCAGCGCTGGGCGCTGATGCGGCATTGGCATGTGCAGAACGGCGTGTCATTCGACCAACTGCTCGATCCCACGGATCGTCCCGACATGCTTCATCAGAGCGACTGGAGCACGCTCCAGGTTTCCAAGGCCCTGTGCCAGGCGATCACCGACGCTGTTCCGCCGGGGAGATGGTTGCTCGATAAAGCAACGTCCTGATCACGCTTGCAGATAGCGCGCCTTCAGTGCGGTCCGCTCTGCTGTGCCGAGCTTGAGCCCGTCGCGCAAATAGGTTTCGAGATCGCCATAGTCGCGGCCGACGGCTTCAAAAGCCGCCGCAAGATACGAGGCCTCGACGGAGCCGATCGCGTCGAGCACGTCGGCGGGAAGATCGGAAGCGTTTGACGCGTCGCGCCTGTAGTGCCGGTTGGTCAGGAGGTAGTCCTCGGCAATAATGTCATCGGCAACGCCGAGCGCATGCAGGATCAGCGCGCTGGCAAAGCCGGTGCGGTCCTTGCCGGCGGTGCAGTGGATCACGAGCGGGGCGCGGTCTTCCAGCAGATGGCCGAACAGCGCACGAAAGCTGTGCGTGTTGTGGCGGACATAGTTGCGGTAGGACTCGCGCATGAGCTCGAGCGCGACCGGCGCGGTCAACGTGCCCCGGGCGAGTTCGGCGCGCAGCGCGGCAACGACGGTCGGCTCGATCGGCAGCGAGTGCACGGTAATCTCGTTCACGACGCAGACGCCGGCCGCGCGCTCCTCCAGCCCGCGAAAATCGAACGCGCTTCTGACGCCGAGCGCGCGGACGATTTCGATGTCATCAGCGGTGAGCTGACCGAGATGGTTGGAGCGGAAGATGTGCCGCCAGCGCGTGGTGCGGCCGTGGGTGGTCGGATAGCCGCCGAGATCGCGGAAATTGCTGGCGCCTTGCAAGGCGAGGTGGCGGGCAGGGGAGTCTGACATCGGATATGCTTTTGTTATGTTGCCGGCGGATCATTACAGGGGGCGATCATGAACCGGCACAAGGCCATTGTTTTGGCGATCACCATGCTGGCGGGCGGAATCTTCGGCATGCGGCAGGCCGGTGCGCAGACGTTCCAGACCTACCGCTGCGCCGATGGTACGCAGTTCATCGTCGGGTTTTATGACGAGGACAAGCGCGCCTTCCTCCAGATCGCCGGCGAACCCGTCACGCTCGCCAGGCGGCTGGCGGTCTCTGGCGCGCGCTATTCGGGGGCGGGGATCACGCTGACGGTCGGCAAGACCGGAACGACGATCAAGCATCTGAAGCGGCCGGCGACGGCCTGCGCGGTGATCTGAACGGCGCCTGTCCCGCTGGAATCAAAAAGGGCCGAAACACCGTTGTTTCGACCCTTTTTCAAACTGCCGCCGGGCGCTTGCGAGGGCGCGGCGGTGTCAAACCAACCACAGGCATCAGCGATCCCATTTCGGCTTGGCCTCGTCGACGGCCTCCTGATGGTACCAGCTTCCGCTGCAGATGGTCTCGTTCACGGGAAGCGAGAGACGGTCGGCAGGAAGGCGGGCCTCACCATAGCGGCGACCTCCGAGAGCCGCGCGGCCCCCGGCGGGGAATTGGTAGATCTTTGCAGATCCCTCACTCAGACCATTGTTCATCATTGCGGTATCTCCTCGGGTCGAAGCGCTTGGCCTCCATGGTGCGCCCGACTCGTTCGATTGTGGTTACTGGAATCCCCATATCGGCCGCGCGCCCCGAAATGCAAAGTGCTGAAAAGGAAATCAGTTTCAGCCCATTTTCTAGGCAGCGTGCTTTCTGCATCCTCCAAGGCACCAGCTCGGTGACTAACGCTTGGGCCATTGCGAAGGTTGCTGGCGACGGGGCGAAGACTTTGCGAATATTGCCGGACGTTGATGCGCGTTTCATCGGCAACCTCCGGCACAGGCCGGGCTGCTCCAGAATCAGGCGTTTTCCGCGGGATTTTTGCGGTGCAGCTTCACGCAAAGGTGCGCCGCTATGACGCACGCCGCGGTGGACCGCCAGCCGGCGGCGGGGAGAGGCCGGCGGCAGGGGAAAACCTTCCGTAGTGCGGCCTTTTGGCACGTTAAATGCTTGTAAATGGTCGGCCGATGGTGGCCGGGTACAAACGTGCGGGGGCCCCAGGGCCCCCAACCTTTCGCATCATCTACAGAGAGGCTCAATGACCAAGTACAAGCTCGAGTACATCTGGCTCGACGGATATACGCCGACTCCGAACTTGCGCGGCAAAACTCAGATCAAGGAATTCGCGTCGTTCCCGACGCTCGAGCAGCTTCCGCTCTGGGGCTTCGATGGCTCCTCCACCCAGCAGGCCGAGGGCCACAGCTCCGATTGCGTGCTGAAGCCGGTCGCCGTCTTCCCGGACGCCGCGCGCACCAACGGCGTGCTCGTGATGTGCGAAGTCATGATGCCCGATGGCAAGACCCCGCACGCCTCCAACAAGCGCGCCACCATCCTCGACGATGCCGGCGCCTGGTTCGGCTTCGAGCAGGAATACTTCTTCTACAAGGACGGCCGTCCGCTCGGCTTCCCGGCTTCGGGTTATCCGGCGCCGCAGGGTCCGTACTACACCGGCGTCGGCTTCTCGAACGTCGGCGACGTCGCCCGCAAGATCGTCGAAGAGCATCTCGACCTCTGCCTCGCGGCCGGCATCAACCATGAAGGCATCAACGCGGAAGTCGCGAAGGGCCAGTGGGAATTCCAGATCTTCGGCAAGGGCTCCAAGAAGGCCGCTGACGAAATGTGGATGGCCCGCTACCTGATGCTGCGCCTGACCGAGAAGTACGGCATCGACATCGAGTTCCACTGCAAGCCGCTCGGCGACACCGACTGGAACGGCTCCGGCATGCACGCCAACTTCTCGACCGAGTACATGCGCACGGTCGGCGGCAAGGAGTACTTCGAGGCCCTGATGGCCGCCTTCGACAAGAACCTGATGGACCACATCGCCGTCTACGGCCCGGACAACGACAAGCGTCTGACCGGCAAGCACGAGACCGCGCCGTGGAACAAGTTCAGCTACGGCGTTGCCGACCGCGGCGCTTCGATCCGCGTGCCGCACTCCTTCGTCAACAACGGCTACAAGGGCTATCTGGAAGACCGTCGTCCGAACTCGCAGGGCGACCCATACCAGATCGCTTCGCAGATCCTGAAGACGATCGCGTCCGTGCCGGCCGAGAAGAAGGCGGTGGCCTAAGATCCTCCCGGCCCGGGCTGGGGGGCTGGCCCGGGTTGGCTTTCAATCCGCCGGAGCTGAAAGGCTCCGGCGGATTTTTTGCATTTTGATGACGGGCGTTCCTGTGGCCTGTCGACCCCGGCGGCGTGAAACTTGTCCATCGCCGTCGAAAGCGGGATAGAGTGTCACTGGATGCGCGCAGGGCCGGGGACGGCTGGTGTTTGAGGGTTTCTACAAGGTGCGGTTTCAGCTCGGCGACGCCGTTGGCCGGAGCGTGATGCATGCCGGCAATGGCAAGATGCTCGGCGGCAATTCGGCCTTCGCCCATATCGGCACCTACGAGAAGACCGACGACGGCGTCGACATCGTCATCAAGACGGTCCGCCACAACCCCGATCCGAACTACCGCGCCATGGCCGGCACCGATGATGCAACCTTGCTGGCGAAAGGCTGGGCCGACGGCGATCTCTATCGTTTCAAGGGCGAGCTGAAGGAGCTGCCGGGCGTTCCCTTTCAGTCGGTGATGACGCCGATCACGGAGGACGAGGTGCCGATCGCCGGCGGCGTCGGCGAGGGCGGCATCGCCGACGGCCTCTATTCCATCCACCTGCGCATGCTCGATGGCGTCGATGGCGGTCTCACCGGCGTGATGCTGCTCAACCAGGGCCGCATTCTCGGCGGCGATGCCTCGTTCTACTATCTCGGCAGCTACACCGCCGCGAACGGCCGCTGGAAGGGCCAGATCCTCAATCAGGAGCACACGCCGGCCAAGGACGATCCGATCTTCGGCGGCCATGAGGTTGGCATCGGCTTCTCCGGCAGTTACGACGCGGAGCAGGCGGTGCTGGAGGCAACGGCGCTCGCCGGCAAGCGCAGCCTGCGCCTGACCGCCGCGCTCAAGCTGATGCACCGCGCCTGATCTCATCCGGGAAGACACATGGAAAAGACCATCCGCATGCTTTCGACGCTCGGCCTGATGGGCGCGATGCGCAGCCTGTCGTCCGCCTTCGAGACCGCCAGCGGCATCCACGTCGATGCCGACTTCGCGCCGACCCTGGCGCTGCTCAAGCGGCTGCGCGACGGCGAGGCCGCCGATCTCGTCATCCTCACGCGCGAGGGCCTCGACGAGGTGATCGGCGAGGGCCGTGTGATCGCCGAGAGCGCGGCCGATCTCGCGCGCTCCTTCGTCGGCATTGCCGTGCTTGCAGGGCAGGCGCATCCCGACATCGCGACCGAAGCCGCCTTGCGCAAGACGCTGCTTGCGGCGCGGTCCGTCGCCTATTCGCGGCTGGGCGCGAGCGGCGTGTACTTCGCCCAGCTGATCGTGCGGATGGGGATCGCGGCCGACATCAACGCCAAGGCCACCATCGTCGAACAGGGCTTTACCGCCGAGCGGCTCATCAGCGGCGAGGCGGATCTGGCCGTGCAGCAGATCAGTGAGCTGAAGCAGGTCGACGGCATCGAGGTCGTCGGCCCGGTCCCGCACGATTTGCAGACACCGGCCGTGTTCTCCGCCGGCCGCATGGTGAACGCGAAACATGCCGAAGCCGCGGACCGGCTGCTGCGCTACCTCGCATCGCCGGAGGTCGTGCCCGTTCTGCGTCAATCGGGACTCGAGCCTTGAATTTGCCGGGGCGGGGACGCAACGTGGTGCCCATGCGGACCTATCTTCTTGCCATTCTCCTCGCGCTTGCCGCGCCCCTCGCGGCGCATGCGCAATCGGCCGACCTCGTCCTGTGCGACCGGGTTGCGGCCGATCCCAGCGACCCCGACAAGCCGGCTGACGTGAAGGGCGTGGCGGAGGTCGCTGCCTCCGACGTCGCGACGGCCATCAGGTTCTGCAAGCAGGCCGCGCCATCCTCGCGGCGCGCGATGTTCGCGCTCGGCCGCGCCTACGCGGCCAACCGGCAGACGGCGGAGGCGATCGCCGCCTGGCGCAAGGCGGCCGACAAGGGATCGAGCGCGGCCATGGTCGAGCTCGGCGTGCTCTACGGCACCGGCGCCGGCGTTGCAAAGGATGAAGCGCAGGCGCGCAAACTGTTCGAGAAGGCGGCGCAGGCCGGCAATCCCCGCGGCGTCAGCAATCTTGCCGCGCTCGGCAGCGCCGGTGGTGCCGCGCGGGCCGATCCCGCGCAGGCGCGCGCGCTGCTGGGCAAGGCCGCCGAGACCAACGCGGAGGCGCAGTATCAGCTCGGCCTGATGCTGTCCGAGGGCACGGGCAGTGCGCAGGACGACGTCGCGGCGCGCGCGCTGTTCGAGAAGGCGGCCGCGCAAAACCATCCCGGCGCGCTGGAGCGGATGGGCGCCTTCGCGCAGGAAGGCCGCGGCGGTGCGAAGGACAAGGATGCCGCGAAAGCCTATTACGAGCGCGCCGCAGCCCTTGGCGACGAGGACGCCAAGAAGGCGTTGGAGCGGCTGCGCTGCCCCTACGCGATCAAGGACAAGCAGGGCAAGCTCGTCACCACGCTGTGCTTCTGATCAAACAGCAAGTTTGATTGAACTCGGTGTTGGCCGAGAAGCTCGTCCACCTCTCCCGTAGGGAGAGGTCGGATCGCATCTATAGATGCGGTCCGGGTGAGGGGTTTCAGTCTCACTGTGCGCCGCAGCCCCTCACCCGGATTGCTACGCAATCCGACCTCTCCCCGTCGGGGAGAGGTGGAGGCTTTCGCTTTGTCGCCTCAGCTCACTTCATGTAGTAGGCGAGATTGTTGCGGGCGTCGCGATAGGTCGACTCGAGAAAGTCGGGATATTCTGCGGCGGCCTGCGCCACGGCGCGTACGACGCAGTCCCAGAAATCGCCGTCCCATTTGAAATGCGCTTCGGCCGCGCCCTCGAATTTGACGGCGGCGATGATGGCCTGCCTGATCGCGTCGTCATCGGCACGCGGATGGGCGCGCTTCAGGTAACCGAACGTCGGCCCTTCATGGGCATGGTCGCGGTCGTAGCGGTATTTCGCCCTGAGCTGCTCCGGCGTGAGGGTGCGATTGATGCGGACCTCGTCGGCGGCCGGACGCCCTTCGATCGAATCCAGTCGGTAGCGCCAGCGCCAGAGTTCGAACGCGGCATCGAGCAGCGGTTGCTTCGCCGCGCTGGCGATGAAGCCTTCGATCTGCTCTTCGGCGGATGGTTCGGTCCGGTTCATGCCCCTTTGTCGCGTGCTTGCGCCGGCGGGTTCGAAGGACTGTCAAAGGGCAGGAACCAGCTCCGCCAAGCGCTGTTGAGATCACGACAAGCGGGAGGCCCGATCATGATCCGCAAACTGGCATCCGGCGAGTATCGCCTTTACTCGCGCAAGGTGAATCCGAAGACCGGCAAGCGTCGTAACCTCGGCACCTTCAAGAGTCGCGCAGCAGCCGAGAAGCACGAGCGCGAGGTGCAGTATTTCAAGCGTCACTAGCGCGTGGCGGGGAGCCGCGACCCCGCAAGACAAAAAAGTCGAAAAACAACCCCATGCACAGTAGCCCGGGCGCTGAAATCGCAGCGGAATCCCGTGCTGCTGATTTTACGAAATTCGTTTGACCCGTCGGGCAAGACAGGGGTATGGTGGCATCATGGCAGGAACGGGTCCGCGAGCAGCTCTGCGCGCAAAAGCCGGATGGCCTTGGTGCGGCGGCAGTGCTAGGTAGCCTCGCGATTCCTTTCCGATTTTGCGGGTTCATTGCGTTGCTGGACGGACTCTACAAGGTTGAATACGGCGTCAACGACGCGTTCGGCCGCAGCATCATGTGCCTGCATGACGGCAAGATGCTGGGCGGAAATTCGGGATTTGCGCATCTTGGCACCTATGTCGAGCGCGATGGCGAGATCATCGCCGAGGTCATCACCGAGCGGCATAATCTGGATCCGAACTACAAGCCGCTGATGGGGGCCGATGTCGCCTCGATCGGCGCACGCGGACGGCTGCATGGCAACCAGATCCGTCTCGAGGGCGGCGCGGACACCATGCCAGGCGCAAGATTCTGGGCCAATCTCACCCGGCTCGACGACGAGGCGCTGCCTCCGAGCGGTGCGGTTGGTCAGGGCGGGATCGCCAACGGGCTCTATGGGATGAGCCTGCGCGCGCTCGACGGCGTCGAGGCCGGGCTCTCCGGCGTGATGCTGCTGATCGACGGGCGCATCCTCGGCGGCGATGCGTTCTTCTACTATCTCGGCTCGTACTCTTCGGCGGACGGCCGGTGGAAGGGTGAGATCCTGAACCAGGAGCACACGCCGGCCAAGGGCGAAAATCCCGTGTTTGGCGGCTATGAGGTCGGGATCGGCTTTTCCGGGACCTGCACGGCGGATAGCGGCGAACTCGAAGGCATCGCGCTCGCCGGCAAGCGCAGCCTGCGCCTTGCGGCCTCGCTCAAGCTGATGCGAAGGGCGTAGGGCGGATACTCCATAGAAACTACGTCCGCTGCCCTAAAAAGCGGACATCGAAGGTGTTCTGGATCAACGGCGTCCTCGGGCCAACAGCAGGGGGCTGCCGCCAAGTCGCGCCTGTTTGCGAGTGTTTGCAGCGCAGTTTTCGTCCGCTGGTTGCATGGATGATGATTCTGATATAGTTTTAGGCTGATTTTGAGTTTTTGCTTTTTTTGCCTGTTAATTTTACTTACCGGGTATTGGTAATGATTTACCAGAACGTCGACAGAATTGCTGTCGGTATGCGTTTCAAGATGAGCGAGCTTGGTACCGCTCGATGCCCAGAGCTTGCCGACCGGAGTGGCATCGTCATTGACGTGAGCCGTCGTACCACAGGCATCACCGTGCTGTTGGATGGCGCCCGAAGACCAACTTGCCTGCACAGGGACTTCATATCGCCCATCTCGGACGGGGAGGTCACCGCACCTTCTATCGCTTCAGACGAGTGAGGGTCCGTGATGTTTTCAAAACCGCGCGAATGGTCGAGGCACGAGGCGCAGCGATTGACGGCTCTCGCGCGTCAGAAAACCTGCGCCGGCGACATAGCCCGTGAGCTTGATCGCCATGTCACTTCAGTCAGAAAGAAGGCACGCGAACTCGGCTTGCTGCTCCCGAAGCGGGCCGACCTCTCGCGACTACGTGGGAAGTGAAATCATTCAATGTGGCGCATCGCGCGGCACCGCCGCCTGCGACGGTATTCGTTAGGTAGAGCTCTGACGTAGGCGCGCTGCAAATGTATTCCCCTTGGCAGCCGCGCGGGGCGCAATGCCGCGCATGATGTCGCCAGCGGATGGGGCATCAACGGACGTCACGGTTTGCGGCTCGGACGGCGCGCTTCGGGCCGGAAGCGGACAGCGAATTGGCAGCTAGCGGGCACGAAGCGCCGTTTCGGGGCGAATTCCAGCAAGCTGGCGTGTCCGGCGAGGGCGGAATCCGGGCCCGGCCGGGCTTCCCCTTGGGACCGGCATGGCCTATGACGCTGCAACGCAAAAATTCCCCCAAAATGACCTCATGATCCGCCTCGACAACGTCAGCAAGCAAGCCGGCCACCAGATCCTGTTCATCGAAGCCTCCGCCGCCCTCAACAAGGGCGAGAAGATCGGGCTCGTCGGCCCGAATGGCGCCGGAAAGACCACGCTGTTCCGGATGATCGCCGGTGAGGAACTGCCCGACGAGGGGCAGGTCTCGACCGACCGCGGCATCACCATCGGCTATTTCAACCAGGACGTCGGCGAGATGAGCGGCCGCAGCGCCGTGGCCGAGGTCATGAATGGCGCAGGTCCCGTCAGCGAGGTCGCAGCCGAGTTGCGCCAGCTCGAGGCTGACATGGCCGACCCTGACAAGGCCGACCAGATGGACGAGATCATCGCGCGTTATGGCGAGGTGCAGCACGCCTTCGAGGAGCTCGACGGCTACGCGCTCGACGGCCGGGCGCGCGAAGCGCTGTCGGGCCTCGGCTTTAGCCAGGAGATGATGGACGGCGATGTCGGCAAGCTCTCGGGCGGCTGGAAGATGCGCGTGGCGCTCGCGCGGATTCTTTTGATGCGTCCCGATGTCATGCTGCTCGACGAGCCGAGCAACCATCTCGATCTGGAAAGCCTGATCTGGCTGGAAAAATTCCTGCACGACTACGAAGGCACGCTGCTGATGACCTCGCATGACCGCGAGTTCATCAACCGTGTGATCTCCAAGGTGATCGAGATCGATAGCGGCTCGCTGACGACCTATACCGGCGATTACGAATTCTACGAGCAGCAGCGCGCGCTGAACGAGAAGCAGCAGCAGGCGCAGTTCGAGCGCCAGCAGGCGATGCTCGCCAAGGAGATCAAGTTCATCGAGCGCTTCAAGGCGCGCGCATCTCACGCGGCGCAGGTGCAGAGCCGGGTGAAGAAGCTCGACAAGATCGAGCGGGTCGAGCCGCCGCGCCGCCGTCAGAGCATCGCCTTCGACTTTCCGCCGGCACCGCGCTCGGGCGAGGACGTCGTGGCGCTCAAGAGCGTCCACAAGGGCTATGGCAGCAAGCGCATCTATGACGGCCTCGATTTCATGATCCGCCGTAGGGAGCGCTGGTGCGTGATGGGCGTCAACGGCGCCGGCAAGTCAACGCTGCTCAAGCTCGTCGCGGGCGCCAGCGAGCCGGACGAGGGCACGGTGGCAGTCGGCGGCAGTGTCAAGATGGGCTATTTCGCCCAGCACGCGATGGACCTGCTCGACGGCGAGCGCACCGTGTTCCAGTCGTTGGAGGACGCGTTTCCGACCGCGGGGCAGGGCTCGTTGCGCGCGCTCGCCGGCTGCTTCGGCTTCTCCGGCGACGACGTCGAGAAGCGCTGCCGCGTGCTCTCGGGCGGCGAGAAGGCGCGCCTCGTGATGGCAAAAATGCTGTTCGATCCGCCGAATTTTCTGGTGCTGGACGAGCCGACCAACCATCTCGACCTCGCCACCAAGGAAATGCTGATCTCGGCACTGTCGGATTTCGAGGGCACCATGCTGTTCGTCTCGCACGACCGGCATTTCCTGGCGACGCTGTCGAACCGGGTGCTGGAGCTGACGCCCGAAGGCATCCACCAGTTTGGCGGCGGCTACACGGAGTATGTCGCGCGCACGGGACAGGAAGCGCCGGGGCTGCGGAGCTAGTCTTTGCTCTTGCTTGCGAGTGCCTCGATCTCGTTGGTCCAGATTCCGCCGGAATAGCCGTGCGGGAGCCGGGCGAGCAACTCCGGCGTATCGATGCCGGAGGAGAACTCGCCGCCGGTGTAAGGGCCGAGCACGAAGACCGCGCTGTTAGCGCCGTTCATCCGAGAGAGGAAGCGATCGGGCCAACCCCAGAGCCAGGGCGCGATATTGATCGGGACCAGCACCATCGCATTTCGGCAGGCGGCCGGCATCAGACCGGTCCAGCCATAGCCGATATAGCCGAGCAGGCAGCGCCGGATCGTCCCGCGCGATATCGTGCGGACCTCCGGAGTGAGGCGACGGATCACCTCGATCGGCTCATCACCACCATAGACCATGATCATCCGCCGCCGCTCGGCCGGCAATGCGTTCAGCACGGCCGCGAGCTTCTCGCCCTCGTTGGCATCGCGGCTCTTTACGTTGACGAGGAGGCGCCGGTTCGGGAAGGCGGCAAACACCTCCGAGAGCGTCGGCATCATCCCGATGCCCTTGCCGCGAAACGGGAACGTCTTGCCGCCATCGGCGGTGTAGCCATAGCCGATGTCGAGCGTTTTCAGCTTCGCCATGGCCTGCTCGCGGGTGACGCCATGGCCATCGGTGCGGCAGTCGAGCGTCCAGTCGTGGAAGACGGCGAACTCGCCGTCGGTCGTCGGGTGCACGTCGAGTTCGACGACATCGGCGCCCGCCTCGAAGCTTGCGCGCATCGAGCGAAGGGTGTTTTCGAGGTAGTCGTGCGTCGGCGGCAACATCCGCGCAGCGGTGCAGGTGTCGTTCTTGACGTCGCGCTCGTCGAAGCGTTGCGCCATGCCGCGATGGGCGAGCAAGACCGGCTTGCCGTCCCGATGCGGCGCCAGAAGGCTCGTGTTGTTGATGTAGAGGCCCGCAGCAACGACGAGCACGGCAGCCGTCGCGAATCTGAGTTTGCGGCCCACCAGATATTCCCCGTTCCGCGATGATCGCCGGTGGCGTTTGAGGTTGATTTGCGGCAACTGCCGTGCACGGCAGCTCCCATGGGCCTCGCAGCTACGCTGCCGTCGCGGACACCCATTTTCCGGCGCCGACGGCCGGATGGATCAAGCCGCTGGATGGGACGTTTGATTCAAGCGGGAGTGATCGGGGCGAACTATTAGCCGCCTAACGAGTCTCGTGTCCCGGACGCGGTGCGACACGCAGTGACGCGCCGCTGAGCCGGGACCCACTTCTTGGACGATGCGCGGAAGCATGGGCCCCGGCTCTGCAGCGCATCGCTGAAGAAGCGCTGCGCTGCGTCCGGGGCACGAGAGTGCTCTGAGTCGTGGCAGCGCCTTACGCGCTGACTTCGCACTTCTTCATGAAGCTGTTCTTGGCGGCGCCGGCGAGCGGCTTGCCGTCGGAGCCGACGGCCTTGGGCGTGCAGGCATCCGCCTTGCACTTCTTCAGGAACGACGTCTTGGCTGCGCCTGCGAGCGGCTTGCCGTCCTTGCCGACCGCCTTGCTCTCGCAGGTGTCGTCCGCGAGGGCCGAGCCCGCTGCAAAGGTGGCGACGATCGCTGCGAGAAAGATCCGCTTCATCATGGGTGTCTCCCTAAACCAGAAATGGCGTGCGGATTGGAGCCGCGAATCGTGGCGCAATCAAGCAGGATCGGCGCCGACGCGTCTTCGCGGGGTTCAATTTTTCCAGCGGTCGAGGGCGGCAATGGCCTTGACGCGCGCGTCGTTCATCGCCGCCTGATTCCCGGGCGTCGACTGCCGCCGGGACGAGGGCTCGTCGAAATCGTGGGTTGCCCCGCGATAGGCCGTGACGTCGATCGGGCTTCCGGCCTGCCGCGAGCGGTCGGCGAATTGCTGGCAGGTCTGCGGCGAGACCTCTTCGTCGTCGGCGCCGAGAAACATCGCGATTGGAGCGGCGCTGGAGATGGTCGGCGCGACCAGTGCCTTCCGTCCGCAGCCCGGATAGAACACGAGCGCGCCGCGATAACCGGCTGTCTTGTCGCCCTGCCGGATCATCACGTTCAGTGCGGTGCTGCTGCCATTGGACCAGCCCTGGAGGAAGACCTGCCTGCCGATCACGTCGCTGCGTCCGCGCAGATAAGCGAGCGCCCCCTCGGCATCGAGCGGGCGCACGGTCAGTTCGTTGACGTCGGCACGATCAGGATCGTCGTGGGTGAAGCGGTCGAAGCCGTGCGCCTTGCCGCGTGGGCCGAAACTGTCCGGGAGCAAGGCAAGGTAACCGTGCGCCGACCAATATTCGCCCCACATCCTGTGGCGCTTGGACAAGGTGGTGGCGTCGCAGGGCGAAGCGATACCGGCGCCGACGGACGTGCAGCCGGAATTGTTGTTGCTGGAGTACGGGCCGCCGCGGCCATGCAGCATGACGACGGCGGGCCAGGGGCCCGGCGTCGTTGGCTGGAACAGGTAGCCGACGAGCGCGGTGCGGTTGTCGGCGCTGCGAAAATAGACCGTCTGCGGTGCGGCTGAGACGGCCGCGACCGGCACCAGCGAGGCGACGAGGCCGATGAAGAGACGGACGAGGTGAGCTGGCAAATCGGTCGGGCCTGATCGCAACGTGATCACACGCCCCGCACGAGCAGCGCCTTGAAGTCGGCCCGCGCGCGCTGCGCCTCGGCCCTGGCGACGTCCGAGGCGTCGCCCAAGCCGAAATAGCCGTGGATCAGGCCGGGACCCTCATGATGCTTGACCCGGACGCCGGCGGCTTCGAGCGCCCGCGCGTAGGCCGCGCCCTCGTCGCGCAACGGATCGAACCAGGCGGTGGTCACGACCGCAGGTGCGACACCTGCAAGGGATGCAGCGCGCAGCGGTGAGACCCGCCAGTCCTTGGCATGGCCGGG
Source organism: Bradyrhizobium sp. cf659 (assembly GCF_900113725.1). Lineage (NCBI taxonomy): Bacteria > Pseudomonadati > Pseudomonadota > Alphaproteobacteria > Hyphomicrobiales > Nitrobacteraceae > Bradyrhizobium > Bradyrhizobium sp. cf659. The sequence goes on along the minus strand of NZ_FOQJ01000001.1, from coordinate 944,972 downwards.
TTCGGCGAGATAATGGCCGCAAAACCATTCCATCGTGGCGCGCGTGAGGAAATAGCCGTCGGCATTCTCCGCGCGCGAGGGATAGCGCGCGTTCTCGCGCGCATCGGCGTAAGCGCCGAGGACGTCGGTCACGGGATAGACCAGCAATTGCGCGGCGAGCTTGATGCCGGCGTCGCGGCAGGCGATCGCGGTGGCGGCTGCGAGATTGCCGCCGGCGCTGTCGCCGGCAACGCCGAGGCGTCTTGCGTCGCCGCCAAATTCCGCGACGCGGTTGAAGATGTCACTCGCCGCGGCGAAGGCATCCTCGAAGGCGCCGGGAAAACGCGTCTCCGGCGGGCGACGATAATCGACGGAGACGACGACCGCACCGGTCTCGATCGCAAGGTTGCGCGCTTGCCGGTCATGGGTCTCGATGTCGCCCGCGACCCAGCCACCGCCGTGAAAAAACACCACGGTCGGCGCGGGATCGGTGCCGATCCTGTACACGCGTGCATCGAGCGGGCCGGCGCCGCCTTTCACCTTGATATCCTGCACGGTCTCGACCGGCGGCGGCGGCACGGCCGCGCGCGATGCAGCGAGTGCGCGCAAGGAATCGCGGGCGCTCTGTGGCGTCATCGTGGCGGGATCGCGCAGCGGCAGCAGCGGAATGATCTGGGCGATGACGGGATCGAGCGGTGCGGCCATTTGCGGGTCCTCACTGGGGTCTTGCCAGGGTTCTTGGTCTTGCTTGCGGGTTAGCATAGATTTCGCGCGCCGCATCGGCAACGGCAATGCCGCGGGATGAACGGGCAGGGAGGTCTTGAGTTGGAATTCGAAGCGTTGGTCCAGTCGCGCCGCAGCGTGCGCGGCTTCAAGAACAAGCCGGTGAAACGCGCGGTGATCGAAGCGATCATCGAGAGTGCCAAGCGCGCGCCGTCGTCGATGAACACGCAGCCCTGGCATGTCCATGTGCTGACCGGCAGACCGCTGGAAGAGGTGCGCCGCCGCAACATGGAAGAGATGGTTGGCGGCGCCAAGGTCAAGCGCGACATCATCAGCCATGGCGAGTACCAGGGCGTGCATCGCACGCGGCAGGTCGATATCGCCAAGAAACTGTTCGGCGCGATGGGGATCGCGCGCGACGACAAGCCGATGCGCCAGGACTGGGTGCTGCGCGGCTTCCGCCAGTTCGACGCGCCGGTCTCGCTGGTCCTGACCTATGACCGCGTGCTCGATCCCGGCGCGGTCTGCCATTTCGATCTCGGCGCGCTCTGCTACGGCATCGTGCTCGCAGCCTGGGACCGCGGTCTCGGTTCGGTGATCAACGGACAGGGCATCATGCGCTCCGACATCGTGCGTGAGGTTGCCGGAATCCCCGAGGACGAGGTGATCATGACCTGCGTCGCGATGGGTTATCCCGACGACGGCTTTGCCGCCAACGCGGTGCGCTCGGATCGCGAGCACAACGAGGAGTTCGTACGCTACGTCGGGTTCGCCGATTAGTGCATGCAGAGGAGGGTGGTTCTCTCACCGAAATTTTTGGTGCGGAGCGCTTGGCCTCTTGCAATCTCGTTCGTGCGGGAGGAACAATATGCGGACTGAGAGGTTTGTTGCTGGCGCGAGGGAATCAACATGCGGCGGCTGGCTAGCCTGGTTCGGCGGTTCTTCGGCCCGCGGGTGCGGCGCCCCGTCGAGGATGATCCAAGTCTTCCTTTCACACCTGAAGAGTTCGGCAGGCTGATCCGCAGCGGCAGACGCGAGGACATGAAGCTGCTGGCGGAAGGACTGGCCTGCCGGTCCATTCCGCATCGAGCCCAGTATCGCGCGACGCACTGAAGCGCCGCGACAAGGAAATCGCACGGTGTCGCGGTTTCGTGGTAGGATGCGACCATCATGAGCAATCGCATCCTCGTTCTCTACGGTTCCTACCGTTCCGACCGCATGGGCATCCGCCTTGCGAATTTCGTCATCAATCGCCTGCGCGAGCGCGGCGAGGATGTCGAGTTCATCGACGCCAAGGCGATCGGCCTGCCGATGCTCGACCGCATGTACAAGGAATATCCCAAGGGCGCCGCGCCCGAGGCGCTGGAGAAGCTGGCCGGGCAGATCCGCGGCGCGGACGGTTTTGTCTTCGTCACCGGGGAATACAATTGGGGCATTCAGCCCGGATTGAAGAACCTGACCGACCATTTCCTCGAAGAATGGTTCTGGCGTCCGGCCGCGATCGTCAGCTACTCCGCCGGCCGCCTGTCCGGCGCGCGCGCCTCGACCGCCTGGCACGGCACGCTGTCGGAAATGGGAATGGTCGTGGTGTCGAGCACCATCGGCGTCGGCCCGATCGCGCAGACGCTGTCGGCGGACGCCGAGCCGATCGGCGAGGGCGGCAAGGCGCTGGAGCGTTCGTTCCCGCGCTTTGCCGACGACCTCGCATGGTGGATCGAGGCGGCCAAGGCGCAGCGGGCGCGCAAGGCGCCGCCTTATTGAGCGAGCGGCAGCCTAGGCGGCCCTGACCTCGCCGAGGAAGCGGTCGAACTGTCCGGCGAGATCGCGCGACTGGGTCGAGAGCTGCTCGGCCGCGCCCAGCACCTCCCTGGCGGCAGCTCCCGTGTCGTCGGCGGCGCGCTGCACGCCTGAGATGTTGGTGTTCACTTCCTGGGTGCCGCGGGCGGCTTCCTGCACGCTGCGGGCGATCTCCTTGGTCGCCGAGCCCTGTTCCTCGATCGCCGCGGCAATCGCGGTGCCGATCTGGTCGATCTCGCCGATGACGTCGGCGACGTTGCGGATCGCGGCCACGGTCTCGTCGCTCGCAGACTGGATTGCCGTGATCTGCTCGGAGATCTCGGTCGTGGCCTTGGCGGTCTGGCCGGCCAGCGATTTCACTTCGGACGCGACCACGGCAAAGCCGCGGCCGGCGTCGCCGGCGCGGGCGGCTTCGATGGTCGCGTTCAGCGCCAGCAGATTGGTCTGCTCGGCGATGCTCTGGATCAGGGTGACGACGTCGCCGATCTTCTGCGCGCCCTCGGCGAGCGCACGTGCCGTGTCGCCGGTGCGGCGGGCATTGTCGACGGCGCGGGCAGCGATTTCGGTGCTTTGTGCGACCTGACGGCCGATCTCCGCGATCGAGGAGGTCAGCTCTTCGGTGGCGCTGGCGACGGTCTGCACGTTGGTCGAGGTCTGCTCGGAGGCGGCGGCGACGACCGCGGCCTGGCTGTTGGTCTGGGCCGCCGTCGAGGTCATCGACTGCGCCGTGCTCTCCATGGTGGAGGAGGCCCGGGACAGGCCGCCGACCAGCTCGGTGATCTTGGCCTCGAAGGCGCGGGTGAGCTCGTCGAGCGCGTGGGCGCGGCGCATCTTGCCGTCGTTCTCGGCCTGCTTCTCGGCCGCGAGCCGGTCGGCCCGGATCATGTTGTCCTTGAACACCTGCACGGCCGCGGCCATCGCCCCGATCTCGTCGGAGCGCTCGGCGCCGGGGATCTGCTCGGCCACGTCGCCATCGGCCAGCCGCGACATCCGCGTGGTGAGGTCGACGATCGGCGCGCAGACGCGGCGGCGCACGGTCACCACGAGGCCGACGCTCGCGATCAGCACGGCAACGAGGCCCGCGAGCGCGATTGTGAAGCTGGTGCGCGCGGCCGAAGAGGCGCCGGCGAGGATCTGCTCGGCATTGTCGTAGAACGCGTCGCGGACCTCGATGATGGTGCTGAGGCCGCGCTGCGTGGCGGCGTAATAGGTGTCCATGTCGTGTTCGTACTTGCCGCTGACCGCACCGTCCTTCACCAGCTTGAGCTCGCGGCCGAACTCCTCGATATAGATCGCGTTGAACTTCTCCAGCGCAGCGGCGACGTTCGCCGGAGTTGCCGGGTTGCCGCGCAATTCGAGCAGCCCCATCACGATCTGGTCGTTGCGGCCCTGCGAGCGGCTGATCTCGGCCTTCTCCGTGTCCGTCGCCGGTTTCTTGCCCCCGACGAGATTCTTGTGCAGGCTGGAGTTGAAGCCGCCTACGTCGCGCAGCGTCATCGCGATATTGGCGTAGCTGGCCTGCCGGTAGGCGTCGCCGTTGAGGATCGCCATGCGGCGGACCTGCTCGTTGAGCAGCGAGGTCACGGCGCCGTTGAGCACGGCGTTGTCGGCGACGATCTTCTTGGCGGCGTCCTTGCGCGCCTCCGCCGGTCCCACAAGCGCCTTGTCGATGGCTTCGCGCAGCGCGGTGAATTTCGAATTGATGCCGTCGATGTTGTTGCCGGTGGTGGCGCCGTCGTCGAACGGGCCGGGCAACTCCTTGCGCAGCGCATTCATCCTGTCGCGGGCGCCGTCGGTCTGCTTGCGCAGCTTGTCCTGCTCGGCGAGCAGCGCAGGGTCGATGCTCGCAGGGCCGTAGAGGATGTTGGTCGAAAAGCCGCGCTCGGGGTTGAGATAGCGCGGGATGTCGCCGACGGCGCGGACGATCGCGAGCCGCCCCTGTGCTTCGGTGATCCGCTCCATCGTCTGGTATTTGGTCACGGCGACGTAGATGGCGAGGCCGCCGCCCACGGTCGAGAGCGAGACGATGGCGGTGGTCAGGAGCGTACCGATTTTCATGATCTGTCCGGCAATTGGCGCGGGAGAATAATTTTGCACGGAAGATAGGCAGCCGGTGTTAATCTCGGGTTTACGCTGTTTGCTGCCGGCGAGCAGGCTTGGTCCCTAGGCCTTTCGATCCAGCGCCGCGAGGATCTCCAGCGTCGCGCCGTCGCGCTCGCCTGCGAAGTACCGGGCGAGCGCCTCGCCGAAAATGGGATCATCCGACACCGCGCCGAACAGCGTCATCGAGGAGCGGAATTTGGCGTCATCAGGCGCGCCGAGGATCGCGTTGATAGTCCGTCCCTGAACGGCGAGCACGAGCCTGGTGCACTCGATCAGGCGCGGGCCAAGCACGGGGTGGGCGAGGTAGGCCTCCGCCTCCGCGCGCGAGCCGATGGCGTAGCGCTGCGCCATGGCGCTAAAGCCGAGGCCGGCGACCTGCGGGAAGATGAACCACATCCAGTGGCTCTGCTTCCGGCCCCGGGACAGCTCCCCGGTGACGGTGGGATAGACCGGGTTTTGGGCCTGAACGAACCGGTCCAGATCGAAAGGAGAGGTCATTGGATACCTTTTGGGGGGCGCCTCGCCGGTCGTGATTATGCCTAACTTTTGGCTCCCAATGTGGTAGCTGGTATAGAGTCTCCGGGTGGGGGTGGGTCCCCCGGGGGTCGATTTGGGGATCTGATGGTTTCCGACACCGCAAGAGCCGAGAGGCTGTTGTCGCGCCGCCGTATCGGGCGAGCCGAGACGCTATTGCTGTCTCTGGCCGCCGTTGCGCTGTCGCTCGGTGCTGCCGCCTGGGTTGCCGACATGGGCGATTCGACCCCGCTGGTTTCCGCCGCGCTGCCGCCAGCCAACGCCCCTTCGTTCGAGGACCGTTTTGCTTCGGCATCGGGCAGCCCGGCCGCTCGCGAGCTCGGCCTGCGGACGCTGGAGCGCTCCGCCCTGAATGCGGTTCAGACCAAGCTGCGCGATGCCAAGGCGATGCTGGCCCAGAGACTTCAGGGCGACGACTGGCGCTCGATCCTGACCGATGATGACCGGCAGCCGGTTGACGAGCGGCAGCCCTCGCAGCGCGCCGACGCCATCCCGATGCCGCGCTCGCGGCCGGTGCAGGCGGACTTCTCGGCCCAGATTGCGTCCAGCCAGGCCTATGCCGACACCACCCCCAAGGTCGACAACCGCAACTTCTTCGAAAAATTCACCGACAAGATCAAGCTGGCCTCGCTGACGCCCGACAGCGGCCTGCTCGGCAGGGCGCCGGATCTTGCCGCCCTCGGTTACGATTCGCGCACGGCGGTCTACGACATCTCGGCCAAGGCGCTTTACCTGCCGAGCGGCGTCGCGCTGGAAGCGCATTCGGGCATGGGCCCGCTGATGGACGATCCACAGCATGTCGACCAGCGCATGGTGGGCGCGACCCCGCCGGCGACCTACGATCTGAAGCCGCGCGAAAAACTGTTCCATGGTGTCCGGGCGCTCCGCCTGACTCCGACTGAGGGCACCAGCGCGCTCGGCCGCGTCGGCCTTCTCACCCACAACTACATGCTCGGGCCGCGCGGCGATTCGAACGGCTGCGTCTCGATCAAGGACTATGAGCGCTTCCTCAAGGCCTACGATAATGGCGAGTTCAACCGCCTGGTCGTGGTGCCGAGCCTGAGAGGATCGGCGACCGCCTCGCAGCGCGCCAGCACCGATTCCTGATATTTGCCTGCCGCGGCGGGGCTGCCATTTCCCCTTCGTTAAGCCGTCCTCGTCCAGAAGCAGCCCATGAGTGATCCCCAGAATTCCGAGACCCCGCTGCGTACGACGTTCAAGATCAAGCTGAACGGCGACACGCTGGCGATCGCGACCGTCGGCCAGGCCTATCAATTCCTCACCAACTTCAAGTCGGTCGAGTGGATGGAATTCCGCTCGCTGCATGAGGAAGCCATCGCGGCCCTGGAAGGCGCCGCCGGCAACGCCATGCTCGCGGTGCAGGCGACCAACGCCGTGCGGGTGCTGTTCGTCAGCGCAAAGCTGCTCTGAGAAGGGCGCCTTGTCGCCCGGACGGTGCGCAAGCGTCATCCGGGACAGGCCAGCCACATCGTTCAACCATCCGCGTGGCACGAATCCCGGATGACGCTTGCGCTCCATCCGGGCTGCGGGCCTTGCTCTCACGGCTTGAACTCGGCGACGGGAACGGGCAAACGGTCCGCGAAGACCGTGGCCTAAATCATCTATTTGAAGCCTTGCTTTAGGGAGAGACCCCATCATGAAACGCCGTACATTCCTCAAGGGCGGCGCGGTCGCGGGCGCGACGACGCTGGTTGCCGCACCTGCGATTGCCCAAGGCGCGCCCGAGATCAAATGGCGCCTGACCTCGAGCTTCCCGAAGTCGCTCGACACCATCTACGGCACGGCGCAGACCTTCGCGAAATACGTCGCCGAGGCCACCGACAACAAATTCCAGATCCAGACCTTTGCGGCGGGCGAGCTCGTCCCGGGTTTGCAGGCGCTCGACGCCGTCAGCGCGGCCTCCGTCGAGATGGCGCAGACGCCGCTCTATTTCTACATCGGCAAGGAGCCGGCGCTGGCCTATGCCACCGGCGCGCCGTTCGGCATGAACCATCGCCATCAGGAGTCCTGGTGGCATTTCGGCGGCGGCGCCGATCTCGCCAACGAGGCGCTGAAGCCATTCAAGACCCACGCCATCCTCTGCGGCAATTCCGGCACCCAGATGGGCGGCTGGTTCCGCAAGGAGATCAAGACCGTCGACGATCTCAAGGGCCTCAAATTCCGCATTGCCGGCATGGGCGGCCATGTGCTGGCGCGCCTCGGCATCGTGCCGCAGCAGCTCGCCGGCGGTGACGTCTATGCGGCACTGGAGAAGGGCTCGATCGACGCCGCCGAGTTCGTCGGTCCTTATGACGACGAGAAGCTCGGCTTCCAGAAGGTCGCCAAATACTATTACTTCCCGGGCTGGTGGGAAGGCGGCGCCATGCTGCACATGATCGTCAATGACGAGAAATGGGCAAGCTTGCCGAAACAATATCAGGCCATCGTCAACCAGGCCGCCTCGGCGGCCGGCGCCTGGATGCTCGAGAAGTACGACAGCGTGAATCCGGCGGCGCTGAAGCGGCTGATCGCCAACGGCGCCGAGCTGAAGGCGTTCCCGCAGCCGGTGCTGGAGGCCTGCTACAACGCGACCCAGGACCATCTGAACGAGCTCGCCGCCAAGAGCGACCTGTTCAAACGGACCAAGGAGAGCCACGACGCGTACATGAAGGAGCTGCTGTTCTACACGCAGATCGCGGAAAACTTCTACGACAACTACCTGCTCAGCAAGATGCGCAACAAGACCTGATTGGAAGAAGAGGGCGCGGCGCTCACGCCGCGCCCTGGAAACTGTACCGTCATTCCGGGGCGCGCCTCTTGGCGCGAACCCGGAATCCGTTTCACAACGCGTAGTGCCGCCCGATGGATTCCGGGCTCGCGACTTCGTCGCACCCCGGAATGACGGCGGAGGGAGCGGTCTACGCCGCGCCCAGGCCCAGCTTCGCATAGATGCGCCGTGCATAGGCACCGAACGCATCCGTGGTCTTCAGCGGAAGGTCGCGCGGGAAGGGCAGGTCGATCGCGAAGTAATCGGCCATCTTCGCCGGGCCCGCGGTCAGCACGGCGCAGTGCGAGGACAGGAACACCGCTTCCTGGATCGAATGCGTGACGAAGATGATGGTCTTGCCGCTCTCGCGCCAGATCCGCAGCATCTCCAGATTCATCTGCTCGCGCGTCAAGGCGTCCAGCGCGCCGAACGGCTCGTCCATCAGGATCAGTTTTGGATCGTGGATGAAGGCCCGCGCGATCGCGGTGCGCTGCTGCATGCCGCCGGAGAGCTGCTGCGGATATTTCTGCTCGTAGCCGGCAAGCCCGACCAGATTGAGCAGATCGCGCGCCCGCTCGCGCGCGGCTTTCATCGGCAGGCCGACGATCTCGGCCGGCAGCAGCACGTTGTCCAGAATGGTGCGCCATTTCAGCAGCAGTGCCTGCTGGAACACCATGCCGATGTCGCGAGTCGGATCGAACGGGCTCTTGGCATTCCCGATCTTCACGGTGCCGCCGTCGGCGCCGTGCAGGCCGGCCAGAATCTTCATCACCGTGGTCTTGCCGCAACCGGACGGGCCGACCAGCGAGACGAGCTCACCTTCCCCCACGTCCATCGTGACGTCGGAGACGGCGAGAAATTCCGCGCCGCCGCTGCGGTAGACTTTCCGGACCCCGCGCAGGCTGATGAAGGGCTCTTCCGTCATGCCAGCCATTTGCCGAGGTTGGCGGCCACGAAGGCATCGTCGCTGAGGTCGGCGTGCTCGCGGCAGACGCGGTCGATCTCCTCCTTCTGGCCGGGGCTCAGGCCCTCGGCCGGATCGAGGCACCACAGCCCCTGCACCAGGCCCTGACGCCGCAAGATCTCGTGGCAGCCGGCGATGCAGCCGTGGAAGTTGTTGGCGACGTCGAAGAAGGCGCTGTTGCAATCGGTGACGCGGGCATCGAGCGCGAGCAGATCCGCTGGCACGCTGTCCTTGTGCCGCGCCGCCTTGCAGCGCTCGAATTGCTTGATCGCGCTCGCGGTCCACACCGACCAGTGGCCGAGCAGGCCGCCCTTGAAGTAGGTCCGCGTGGTGACGCCGTTGTCGCGAAGGTCAAACGGCAGCATCAAGTCCAGCAGGATGTGATCGTCATTGCCGGTGTAGAGCGCGACGCGGTCGAGCGCACCCGCCGCCGCGACGCCGCGCAGCACGTCGAGCGTGCGGTAGCGGTTGAACGGTGCGATCTTGATCGCGATGACATTGTCGATCGAGGCAAAGCGCTGCCAGAACCGGCTCGACAGGATGACGCCGCCGACGGCCGGCTGGAGATAGAAGCCGACCAGCGGGATCTCGGCGGCGACCGCCATGCAGTGCGCGATGATCTCGTCCTCGGAGGCGTTCTTCATCGCGGCAAGGCTGAGCAGGCCGGCGTGATAGCCGATGTCGCGGGCCGTGCGCGCCTCGGCGGTTGCCTGCCGGGTTGGACCGGCAAGTCCCGCGACCATCGCCAGCGGACGCCTGGTCCAGCTCGCGGCGGTCTCGGCGGCGAGCTCCAGCACGGGACGGTAGAGGCCGACGTCGCGGATCGCGAACTGCGTCGTGTGCACGCCGACCGCAAGGCCGCCGGCGCCGGCGTCGATGTAGTAGCGCGTCAGGGCGCGCTGATGCTTCTCGTCGAGCTGGCGCCCGGCGGTGAGCGCGAGCGGATGCGCCGGCAGCACGGTGCCGTCGGCGATCAGCTTGCGGATGTCGCTGTTGATCTGGCTGTGGTGCATGATGTCCTATCCAAATTCGGGGCCGGCGACGGCGAACGGCATTTCCTCGCTGGTCGTGGTGGCGGGGCCGAGGCGCATGCGCTGGAACGGCCGTTCGATGGTCCAGCCGGATGCGGTCAATCCTTCCAGGAACGCGCCGTGTGACGCGACGGCGTCGATCAGCAGAGGGGCGGTCTCGGACCGGGCGATCGCGCCAACCAGAGCCAATGCTTCCGCGGCGTCATTCGCGAACAACGGGCCGATATGGCGGGCGGTTCTGCCGTCGCGAACCAGCGCGATGGCGCCGTTCGCGGCGACGATGCGCGAGCCGGAGCGTTGTGCGAAGGCGGAGAGGAGGGCGGTCCGGTCGAAACCGGTGGCCCGCCGGTCGCGCGCGCGAAGCGTCTCGATGGTCGCGGAAGAAGTCGGCGGCGCTTCGGCCCGCGCGGATCTCGCCAGCTTCAGCCGGCGCAATTGCAGTGTCGGCGTGAAGCCGAGCGGCCCGTAAACGGCAGCACCGTCGGGCGTTGCGTCAAGCCAGCTCGTCAGGCCGTTCTTGCGCGCCGTTTCCAGGCAGGCATCGACGAGGCGCGTTGCAAGGCCGCGGCGGCGGTGCGTCGCCGTCACCAGCACCATGCTGATCCAGGCGTTGTTGCCGGAGTAGGGCAGCAGGGCCGCGGTCGCGACCAGCCGCATGCCGTCGCGAATGCCGAACACGACGCCGTCGCGCAGGAAGATGCGCCAGTCCTCGTCGGTCTGGTTCCAGTGCGCTTCGGTCGACAGCACGAGCCCGGCGATCGCATCGTCGGCGCCGAGCTTGATGATGGACGGGGCGTCAGTAGCGGCCATCGCGCACCTCGTATTTGGTGGGCTTGCCGAGGCTCGGCATGGCGCGGGATACCCAGTCGGCGGTCCAGGCGATCAGCTGCTCGGTGTCGACCACCGGCAGGCCGAACAGCCCGACCGCCTGCGAGGTATCGGTGAGCCACGCCGTCGGCTCCTCCTTGCCGGTCAGCACCGGTGCGCGGCCAAAGCGGGCGCCGAATTTCGCCGCGAGATCGCGCACCGCCAGGATCTCGTGGCCGCTGACATTGATCGGCGAGGTCGGCGCCGTGCAATGGGCGAGGCAGCGCAGCGCCTGCGCGGACGCATCGCCCTGCCAGATGAAGTTGACATGGCCAAGGCTGACGTCGATCGGCGTGCCGGTGAGGACCTTGGTGGCGATGTCGTGCAGCACGCCGTAGCGCATGTCGATCGCGTAGTTGAGCCGGAACAGCCGGCCGGGCGTCGAAAACTTGCGTGAAAAATACTCGAACATGCGCTCGCGGCCGACGCAGGACTGGGCATATTCGCCGGGCGGGTTCGGCGCCATGTCCTCGGTCGCGCCTTGGCCGTCGACCGGCACGAAGGGATAGACGCAGCCGGTCGAGAACGCGACGATCCGCGACGACGGGAAGGCCTGCGCGACCAGCGCCGGCACATGCGCGTTCATCGCCCAGGTCAGCGACAGATCGCCCTCGGCGCCGAACTTGCGGCCGGCCATGAAGACGATGTTGGGGGCCTTCGGCAGCGCCTTGATCGCGGCCTCATCGAGCAGGTCGCAATTGATCGTCTCGACGCCGCGCCCATGCAGCCAGTCCTTGACGCCCGCGTCGCTGAAGCGCGCCACGCCGATGACGCGGCGATCGGGTGCGGCCGCTTTGGCGAGCCCCGCCAGCGTCGGGCCCATCTTGCCGGCGACGCCGAGGATCATGATGTCGCCCTCGACCTTGGCGAGGTCGTCGATCAGCGCCTGGGTCGGCCGGCACAGGAGATCGTCGAGCGCAGCGATATCCGGAATGGTCTTCGGCAGCGTCTGGCGGGTGAGGAGCATGGATCGTTCCTTTAGCTAAGTCTGCCTGGCGTCACCCACGACGAACATGCGTTCGAGGACGAGCACCAGACCGTAGAGAGCGACGCCGAGCAGCGTCAGCAGCACGACGGCCATCACCATCGCGGGCGTGTCGAGCGATGACTGCACCTGGATCATGAGGTAGCCGAGCCCGCGCTCGGAGGCGATGAACTCGCCGACGATGGCGCCGGCGACCGCCAGGATCGCGCCGACCTTCATGCCGGAGAACACGTAAGGCAGCGATCCCGGCAGCTGGATCTTGCGGAACAGCGTCCAGCGCGAGCCGCGCAGCGATTTGACGAGATCGAGCAGGTCCGGCTCGACCTCGCGCAGGCCGCGGGCGGTGGTGAGCAGGATCGGGAAGAAGCAGATGCTGAAGGCGATCAGGATGTTCGGCACGATGCCGTAGGAGAACCAGACGATCAGGAGCGGGCCGAGCGCGACCTTGGGGATCATGTTCAGCGTCACGAACAGCGGCAGCAGCACGAGGCTCACCAGCGGCGCCCAGCTGAAGATCACCGCGAGGGTGACGCCGACGAATGCGCCGAGCGCGAAGCCGCCGAGGATCTCGATCGCCGTCACCAGCGTATTGGCGCCCCAGGCATAACTCGCGGTTCCCAGCGTCTGCACGGTCGCGAGCGGAGAGGGCAGGATGAATTTCGGCACATGGAAGGCATCGACCGCGACCTGCCACAGCACGAGCACGGCGAGGTGCACGATCAGGATGATCGCAAAGTTGCGGGCCGGGCCTGCTCCGTCACCTGCCACCCTCTTGCTCCCCGTTGCTCGCGGACTCTCTGCCACGACGGCAAGCCTAACCGTCCCCGGGGCAAGTTTCAACCAGTTGGTTGATTATGGGCGGAGCGACTGGAGCACCAGGTCGACGACATGCCTGCGGCGGGCGCGGCGCTGGGCGCGGCTCGACAGGTCCTTGCCGAAGATCGCCGACAGCGTCGGCGTGTTGGAGAAGAAGAAATAGCTGAGGCCCGCAATGGAGATGTAGAGCTGGACGGGGTCGATCCCTTTGCGGAAAAGTCCGCTACGCACGCCCTCCTGGAGAATGTGGGAGACGCTCTTCACCAGCGGGGAATGCATCGCCTCCAGCCGCGTGGAACCGCGGACATGGCGGGCGCCGCCGCGGTTCTCGTCGTTCAGAAGCACAATGAAATCAGGGTGTGCCGCAAGGTGATCGAACGATGCTTCGATCAGCCGGCGGATCGCCTTGTCGGGCGGCAGGCCCTCCAGATTGAGCCTGCGCTCCTGCTCGCGGATGTCCTCATAGACCCATTCGAGCACGGCGAGGTAGAGCGCGTCCTTGTCGCCGAAATAGTGGTAGACGAGCTGCTTGTTGACGCCGGCGCGCTCGGCGATCTCGTCGACGCGGGCGCCCGCAAGGCCGTGCCGGGCGAATTCCAGGCGCGCCGCGGTGAGCAGCTTCTTGCGGGTGGCGACGGGGTCGCGCCGCTGCGGCACGGTGTCGCCAGATCGTTTTGCGGGCATTTCCAACCAAACAGTTGACAAGTGGAAGGCGGACTTGTTGCATTGGTATCCTCACAAGGGGAGAGCGACAAGCCGGGTCGCGGCATTGAGGAGACATGCGATGAAGCGTTTGCAGGCGGCGGTTGTGACCCTGATGCTCGGTTTGCCGGGCGTGCCCGCGAACGCGGGCGAGGCGGTCAACCTGATCCTGAACTGGACGCCGACGGCCGACCATTCGCCCTATTATTACGCGAAGGCGCAAGGCTGGTACGAGAAGGCCGGCATCGACCTCACCATCGAGACCGGCAAGGGCTCCGGCGTCTCCGCCGCCAAGGTCGGCTCCGGCGGCTCGCCGTTCGGCGTCGCCGATCTCGCCACCATGCTGGTGGCCAAGAGCAAGGGCGCCGACACCGTCGCGGTGATGAGCGTCTACGCCAACACCGGCCAGACCTTCTACTGGCTGAAGAGCTACGGCGTGAACGGCGTCAAGGATTTCGCCGGCCACAAGATCGGCAATCCGCCCGGGGACGCATCGCGCGTGATGTGGCCGGCCTTCGCCAAGGCCGCAGGGCTTGCGCCCGATGCGGTCGGCTTCGTCAATGTCGGGCCGACTGCGAAGATCGCAGCGCTGAAGAGCCACACCGTCGACATCATCAGCGACTTCTACAACGAGCACGACCTCAAGGTGATCGAGTTCGGCCCCGATCTCGGCTACGTCAACTGGAAGGACATCGGCCTCAACCCCTACGGCAATTCGCTGATCGTCAATGGCGCCTATCTCCAGAAGAACCCGAAGCTGGTCGAGGAGTTCGTGCGCGTCACGCAGAAGGCCTTCGCGGCCTGCGTCGCCGACGTCACCCCATGCCTGAAGGCGCTGCTCGACCAGGTCTCCGGCCTCGACAAGGAGAACCAGGAGCGCCAGTGGGAGCGCATCAAGTTCCTGATGACGGACGAGTTCACGACGACGAAGAGCCTCGGCTGGATCGACGGCGAGCGCATGAAGAAGGATTACGAGCTGGTCCAGACCTATCTCGGCATGGAGAAGCCGTTCGACGTGACGACGGCGTTCACGACCAGGATGCTGGATCCCGGCATCAAGATGGATGCGAGCAAGGTGAAGAAGTAGGGAGGCTTGTAGCCCGGATGGAGCGAAGCGAAATCCGGGGCGGTGTGCCGGTTGCGACAGGTTTCCCGGACTACGCTTCGCTCCATCCGGGCTACAGGCGGAAGCGCTCGCGTCCCATGCCGGTGTCATGCCCCGCGAAGGCGGGGCATCCAGTACGCCGCAGCCTATCGACTGACCCACTCCCGTCTCGGAGTACTGGATCGCCCGCCTGCGCGGGCGATGACAGCTATGTGCTGGGCGAGAGCGCCTGCCGAACGCCCGGCCGCTCAAGGGCCGCCCGCCCCATTCACGTAACCCCACGGAGAAATTAACCGGCCGTTAACCATCTCCGCCGCATCGTTAACCATTCAATAACAGGGAACGAGTCGGCCGATATGGAGGCTGCAGCAAAAGTCCAACGCCAAATGGTGCGCCTGCGCGGGCGCTCCTACGTGGCCTTCGTGTTCGTGCCGACGGTTCCGATCCAGGATTGGCTCCAGGAGATCGACACCACCATCGCCCGCTCGCCGGGCTTCTTCGCCGGCCGGCCCGTGGTGATCGACCTGTCCTCGGTCGATCTCAGCCAGTCCGGCATCAATCATCTGCTCACCAGCCTTCAGGACCGCAACATCCGCGTGCTCGGGATCGAGGGCGTGGAGGAGGGCCGGCTGACCCCCATGATGCCGCCGCTGCTCTCGGGCGGGCGCAGCTGCGTGGTCGAGCCGAGCGCGCCGAAGAAGGCCGAAGCGAAGGCCGAGGCCAAGCCAACCTCGCTGCTGTTAGAGGCCCCCGTGCGCTCGGGCCAGACCGTGATCTTCCCCGAAGGCGACGTCACCATCCTCGGCTCGGTCGGCTCCGGTGCCGAGGTCGTCGCCGGCGGCTCCATCCACATCTATGGCGCGCTGCGCGGCCGCGCCATGGCGGGCGTCAACGGGCACACGAGCGCGCGCATCTATTGCCAGAAAATCGAGGCCGAACTGCTTGCAATCGATGGGTTTTACCAGACTGCGGACGACATCGACGCCGCCTTGCGCGGCAAGCCGGCGCAGGCCTGGCTGCAGGGGAATACCATGCGAATTACAGCGCTGAACTGACCAGCAAAGGAGACATTTCAGATGAGTAAGGTACTGGTCGTGACATCAGGAAAGGGCGGCGTCGGCAAGACCACGACGACCGCCGCGCTGGGGGCTGCGCTCGCGCAGCGCGGCGACAAGGTCGTCGTCGTCGATTTCGACGTCGGCTTGCGCAACCTCGATCTGGTGATGGGTGCCGAACGCCGCGTGGTGTTCGACCTCATCAACGTGGTGCAGGGCGTGGCAAAGCTGCCGCAGGCGCTGATCCGCGACAAGCGGCTGGAGAATCTGTGGCTGCTGCCGGCCTCGCAAACCCGCGACAAGGACGCGCTGACGGAAGAGGGCGTGGGCAAGGTCATCGACGATCTGCGCGGGCGTTTCGACTGGGTGATCTGCGACAGCCCGGCCGGCATCGAGCGCGGCGCCTCCATGGCGATGCGCTTTGCCGACGAGGCCGTGATCGTCACCAATCCGGAAGTCTCCTCGGTGCGCGATTCCGACCGCATCATCGGCATGCTCGATTCCAAGACGGTGCGGGCCGAGAAGGGCGAGCGGGTCGAGAAGCACATCCTCATCACCCGTTACGATGCTTCGCGCGCCGCGCGCGGCGAGATGCTGACCATCGACGACATCCTCGAGATCCTGGCAACGCCCTTGCTCGGCATCATTCCCGAGAGCCAGGACGTGTTGAAGGCCTCCAACGTCGGCACACCGGTGACTCTGTCGAATGCGGACGGCGCGCCGGCGAGGGCCTATATGGACGCGGCCAAGCGCCTCTGCGGCGAGAACGTGACGATGCACGTTCCGGCCGAGCGCAGAGGTCTGATGGATCGTCTGCTGCGACGGAGGGCTGCATGAGCATGGGTCTGCTTCGACTTCTCCGCGGCAAGAAGGCCTCCGCACCCGTCGCTCGCGAACGGTTGCAGATCCTGCTTGCCCATGAACGCGGAATGCGCGGCCAGCCCGATCTGCTCGGTGTGCTGCGTGAGGAAATCCTCGCTGTCGTGTCCAGGCACGTCACGCTGGATCCGGCCAAGGTCATCGTGCGGCTCGAGCGCGGCGACGAGGTGTCGACCCTGGAGGTCGATATCGAGGTGCCCAACGATTTCGAGCGCAAGCGCGTGGCGGTCGCATAGGGGACGCGGCTGACGATTTCAGGTTTTGGGGTGGGTGAGAAGGCGGTCCGCCGGGCATGGCGGGCCGCCTTTTGTCGTCGCTGCGGGTGATCGGAACGAGACCTGCGACTTGATCGTTGTAGGAAATCCGCGGATCCACCACGCGTGCGCCGCGGTTTCATGAAACGGGAGAGCGCCCATGATGTCGGAGCTCCAAGTCCACACCGTCGCACGCCAGATGCTCGAACGGCACGGCTTCGCTGCGATTGCGAAGGCCGCCGAGCAAGCCCAGGCCTGCGAGGGCCGCGGCGAGGCCGATGAGGCCAAGGAGTGGCGTCACATCGAGGATGCCATGAAGATCATGCGTGGGCCGCACCACAGCTGATCGCCGGACGGGAAACGCCTCAGTGGTCCTCGTGCTCCGTTCCCTGCGGCTGGGACCGTTGGGTTTGCGGCTGACTGCGGTCGCCGGTCTCCTTGCAGGGAAGCTGTTCCCAGGTACCATCCGGCGCCTGCTGATACGCGCTGCAGGTGGAGGAGGGCGATTTGCCCTCGGCTTTCTGGGCGTCTGAATTCTTCGCCAGCACGGGGGCGGTCAGCACCGTGACGGCCGCGAGCGTGCCGGCGAAGGCGACATGGATCTTCCGCATGAGGGTTTCCTGTTCGAATTCGAAGAGGCCCGCATGCTGGCGAGGATTGTGACGAATATTGGCCGCGGCAGCGGTTCCGCCGCGGCGTGCTTAACGCCTGGAAAAGCCGGTTAGCCGCCCTTGCTGCGGATCAGGCCGGCGAGGTTGGTCTTCTGGGCCTCGCACCAGCCGGGCATGCCGAGGCGGCGCTGGTCCATATCGGTCGCCTGCGTCGCGACCGCGACCTCGGCCATCAGGTCGTCGTCCTGCTTCTCGCCCATCTTGCCGCCGGTATGCATCCAGGCGATCGCCTTGCGCACCTTCTCGGTGGTGCCGTCGGGCAGCTGCATCTGCTGCGCCTTCTGCACGAGGTCCTGATAGACGAGGTCCGTGTTGGGGCACTCGACCCTGGCGGCGAAGGCCTGCAAGACCATCGTCACATAGGTCGAGCGTGGATGATCCTCCGCCCGGGCCGGGGCGGCGATCAGCAACAGGCCTGCCATCAGAAAACCGTAGCGCATCCTTGGTACCTCCTCGATTTTTTTGGGAGGCTAGCGTCCGGCGCGCCGCTCCGCAATGGTGCCGGGACGCAATTGTCGCGTCTGCGTGCGGTGCGTTAAATTGGCCCCTCCCGGACCCGGAGAGCGCCATGAGCCTGTTCAGCACGCCGTTCGATCCCCAGCGCGACACGGCGCTCGTCACCGGCGCGGGCAACGGCATCGGCCGCGCGATCGCGCAGGCCCTGGTCGGCGAAGGCGTCCGGACCGTGTTCGCCGATGTGAGTGCGGAACGGGTGAGTGCCGCAATCAGTGCGAGCGAGAGGCCAGAACACGCGGTGCCCTGGGTCGGCGATCTCGCCAGGCTGGACGCCTGCGATGCGTTGCTTGCCGCTTCACATGCCGCGCTGGGGCAGGTGACGCATTTCGTGCACAGCGCCTCGCCGCCGCGGCGCGAGGCCGATCATGCGCTCGCGGTCGATCGCCGGACCTGGCAGGAGATGCACGCCGTCAACCTCGATGCAGGTTTTCACCTGGCGCGCGAGATCGCCAAGCGGCTGATCGCGGCGAAGCGGCCCGGCTCGTTCCTGTTCCTCACCTCGCTGCATGCGGACACGCCGCGCAACCTGCCGCATTACTCGACGGCGAAGGCGGGGATGGCGATGTTGGTGAAGGAGCTCGCCAAGACGTTCGGGCGCCACGACATCCGCGTCAATGCGCTGGTGCCCGGTGCGATCGCGGCCGGTGGTTTCGTCGCGGATGCCTCGCTGGCGCGGCACATCCCGCTCGGGCGTCTCGGCGAGGCAAAAGACCTTGCGCCGATGGCGCTGACCGTATTGTCGAACAGGCTTTCAGCTTACGTCACCGGCGCAGCCTTCGTCGTCGACGGCGGATTGTCGCTGACGAACTGGTTCGAAGCGCCGGTGCTGGAGTAGCTCAGCGTTGCCAGGCCGGCACGGGATCGAGCGGCGTGCGATAGAGCTCGTTGTGATCGCGATCGGTGACGCGCACCGCGCAACCCTTTTGCTGAAGCTCCGGCTTCACCTGCGACAGCTCGTTGGCCAGCTGGTGGGCGCGATCCGAGGCGACCTCGATGTCTTCGAGGATGATTCCGCCCTGATTCTTGAACTCTTCACCAACCACGAGATCGAAGTAGTAGTAAGGCATCCGAATTCCCCGCTGTGACGACCCAAGTCTCGACGACAAGTCTGGAAAACAAGTCTTCAACGGAAGTCTCAACACATGTCGGATGGTACCACTGAGTCGATCTTTATCGAATGAACGAAGCGCGCAATCTCTGTGCGTATGGCGCAGAAATGATGTGCACCGCGCAGGTGCGTTAAGATTTTATTAAATATGTCGGCGTGATCATGAAGCATGGAATTGCAACAGAACCGGGCTCCGGGAACCGGCAGTTGCAAGAGAAGGCCGTCGGCATAGATCCCGACGGCCTTTTCTCTTGGCGGATTCGTTTGTCGGAAGACGATCGAAACATCGATCTCCGTAGTCGCCCGGACTCAACGCATCACATCGAGTCGGACAGCTTGCAGCGACGCTGCGTGACCGATGCCGCGCGATCGCCTGGCGTTGGTCTAGCGCAGCGGCATTGGCGGACGCACGACAGGTCCGTCGTCATCGGCAACGGCTTGTGTCGCGGCGACCGGCGCGGCCGGCGGCGGGACCGCGGCAGCCTGCGAAGGCGGCGGCGGTGATGCGACCGGTGCGGGCGAATATGCCGGCATGTAGGTCTGCGACACGGCCGGCTTCGGCTTGCGAACCGGTGGAGCCTGAGGCCGCGGCGGTAGCGCGGAAACGCGCGCGCGCGGATCGATCGGCCTCGTCTCAGCCATCGGCTTCGGAGCGGACGGCTTCGCCATCTCGCGCGCCATCTGCTCCTGTCCGGCCTTCAACTCGGCGATGTTGGCCTTGAGCTGCTCAATCTGCTGCGCCATCGCGGCGAGATCGCGCGTCATCGATTGCACCGACTGAGCTGCTTCGGGCGGCGTTGCTGCGGGCACGGCCGCAGGCTGAGCCGCAGCCGGCGTCGGGGATGGGTCGGCTGGTTGATCGGTTGCCGCTTCCGCCGCGGGCGGAGCGGCCTGCGCGGCTGCGACCGGCGCCGTCTGTTGTGACGTCGAAGGCGTCAGCGACGAAGGCATCAGCGACGCCAATACGGGTTTCCAGTCGGCGAGCATCTGCCTCGCCACGTCGCCATGTTTCTCCCAGGCGATGGTGGCGGCCGCGCTGCCGCCCGCGAACAGAAACGTGACGAACGCGCCGCGCAGCCACTTGCCGACGGAGGATCGCTTCCGCCGGCCGTGACCATCGCTTGCAGTTACGCGCACCGCGGTGTCGACCGAGGGCGCCGCCGGCTGCGGCTCCACGACAGGAATGAACTTCGGCTCCGGATTGATCCTGGGCCCCGGCGCGAATTTCGGCTCCGGACGGGGCGTGACGTCAGGCGCCAGCGCTGGTGCAACGCTGATGGGGCGCGAGGCCAGGACGATATCCGGTGAGATCTGAACCGCGTCGTGCGGATCATTGTCCTTGACCGTGTCCTTCACGATCTCATCGACGATTTGCTTGCTGTTCAGCATCGCGAGCATCGCAGCTCCTTTGAAGCCTTCGTCGTTCGCATTGGCGCGAGCCGATCTGTTGAGGTGAGCCCCATCCCAAGTCTGATGACGCACGAGTCCAGCCGGGTTTGACCAAAGCAAGGCGAGGGGATGGAGATGATGCGACGGTCTTCTGCCGTTTGTGGTGATGGAACTCGGCCGGAAAAACACGCGGACGTGTTCCGCATTGCCTTGTTTTCAGCACGATTTTGGCAATATCTGACGCTGCTGGGGGTGCTGCGATCGCTATCGGGGGGGCCGGCGGTGCCAAGATCTGTTCTCGCTCTTTTCGTTGTTGCCCTGCTGCCGCTCGGCGGCTGCATGCAGACGACGCTTTCGCCATCGACGGATGCGAGCATGACGCCGCGCGACCGTCAGTTGCTCGCGCATACGCCATACGCGCAGGCGAACGTGCCCGAGCAATATCTCCGTCATATCGTCGATTACCCGCGCAAGGAGCAGCCGGGCACGATCCTGGTCGATACCGATGCGCGCTACCTTTATTTCGTGCTGCCCGAGGGCAAAGCGATCCGCTACGGCGTCGCGGTCGGCGAGGAAGCCATGGCCTTCTCGGGCGTCGCACGCGTCGGCCGCTTGGCGGAATGGCCCGATTGGGTTCCGACTGCGGACATCCAGGCGCGGCTTGGACCGTATCCGGCGCGCGTCGCCGGCGGTCCCGCCAATCCGCTGGGCGCGCGCGGCATCTATCTGTATGCCGGCAACAAGGACACGCTCTACCGCATCCACGGCACCAACCAGCCCGAATATATCGGGCAGGCGATCTCGTCGGGCTGCATCCGGATGCGCAACGAGGACGTGATCGATCTCTACGACCGGGTGAAGCTCAATTCGATGGTCGTGGTGCTGCCGCCCGGGCAGAACGCGCAGGCCGTGACGAGCACGCGCTGGCGCGGCTGAGGAGGGCGCTCGCTCACGACGAGACGATTGTCGTGTACACTCACGCGCCGGCAACCCGCGCGTTGTCCTAGTCTCCAGGCCGTGCGATGCGCCATTGCAGCGTCGTAGCGTTGCCGTTGGCATCGCCCGGCACCTTGTCGGCGGGTGACGTGTAGAGCGGGCGATAGCGGTATGCCCACATCTTGCTGCCGTCGTTGCGGCTGATCACGGTGAAGTCGCCGACGGCCCGGGCGTCGGCCGTCGCGGCGAGCGGAACCCAGCTTTCGACGCACT
Source organism: Bradyrhizobium sp. cf659 (assembly GCF_900113725.1). Classification (NCBI taxonomy): domain Bacteria; kingdom Pseudomonadati; phylum Pseudomonadota; class Alphaproteobacteria; order Hyphomicrobiales; family Nitrobacteraceae; genus Bradyrhizobium; species Bradyrhizobium sp. cf659. The sequence continues at coordinate 923,518 of NZ_FOQJ01000001.1, read as the reverse complement.
TGCCGTTGCAGTTCGACGTCTTGCCGGTGGTGTCGCGCTCGTAATAGTAGAGCGTCATGCCCTTGAGATCGACGAGCTTGGGACCCTGCTTGGTGATGACGACCTTCGCCGGCGCGGTCGTCGCCTCGGGCTTGGGCGGAGGAGCGGCATCGCCGCCGCCATGGCCGTTTGCGAGCGCATGACCGGTCGAGAGCGCGATGGCCACGGCCGCAACGAGGAACCTGAACATCCGAAACTCCCGGGCCGCAAAGTTAATCGCGCGTTAAGCGCCGAATGGGGCCGACGGTAGCAGCCGAAGGTTAGTTCCTGGTTTCGCGGCACTGCGACAATTACGGACATGGATGCGGCTTAAGCCTGCACATCGCGGAGCGGGGCGCGGCTGAGCTCGTTGCCGGCAGTGATAGCCTTGCGCAGCAGACGCATCAGCTCCTCGCCTTCCTTGGCGCTGAGGCCGCGCAGCATGATGCGCTGTGCGGACTCGACCGCCGGCGTGATCTTGCGCAGCGTGCGCCGGCCCTCGTCGGTGATCTCGAGTTCGCGGGCGCGGCGGTCGCGGCTCGAGGCGCGGCGCTCCGCCAGCCCCTTCTGCACGAGGCGATCGATCACGCCGGTGATGGTGGTACGGTCGTAGGCGATCAATCCTGCGAGCGTCACCTGGTCGAGCCCCGGATTGGCCTTGATGGTCGCGAGCGCGGCGTATTGCACCGGCGTGAGGTCGAAGCCGGCATCCCCGACCTCGGCCAGGAAGACCGCGACCGCGATCTGCTGGAACCGGCGCGCCAGATGACCGGGCATGTCGTTGTTGTCTTTCACCGAATTCTCCTCGGTCGCAGCGACGGTGCGGGAACGTTGACAAGTATACTGATAGTCAGCATACTGAGCAATATCGAAGAAGACGTTGACGGGAGAGGTGCTCATGCAATTCCATCTCAATGGATTTCAGCCGGGCGACCCTGAAATCGCCGATCCCGCCGAACGCGTTCAGGCTCCCGGCGCGGCGGGCGCCGTGCCCGAGGAGGTCGACGTCCTCATCGTCGGCTGCGGGCCCGCGGGCCTGACGCTCGCGGCCCAGCTTGCGCAATTTCCCGACATCAAGACCTGCATCATCGAGCAGAAGCCGGGCCGGCTGTCGGTCGGCCAGGCCGACGGCGTCGCCTGCCGCACCATGGAGATGTTTCACGCCTATGGCTTCAGCGAGCGCGTGCTGAAGGAAGCCTATTGGGTCAACGAGACGACGTTCTGGAAGCCGGACGAACGGCGGCCCGAGACCATCGTCCGCAGCGGCCGGGTGCAGGACGTCGAGGACGGGCTGTCGGAATTCCCGCACGTCATCCTCAACCAGGCGCGCATCCATGACGGCTTTCTCGACCTCATGCGCAAATCGCCGGCCAAGCTCGAGCCCTATTACAGCCGCCGCCTGCTCGACCTCCAGGTCGATCCGGCCGCGGGGCCTGCCGACCCTGCCGTGACCGTGCGCCTCGACCGCGTCGATGCCGGAAGCGAGGGCAAGGTCGAGACGATCAGGGCGCGCTATGTCGTCGGCTGCGACGGCGCGCGCAGCACGGTGCGCAAGTCGATCGGCCGCGAGCTGCATGGCGATTCCGCCAACCACGCCTGGGGCGTGATGGACGTGCTGGCGGTGACCGATTTTCCGGACATCCGCTTCAAGACCCTGATCCAGTCGGCGAAGGACGGCAGCCTGCTGATCATTCCGCGCGAAGGCGGCTACATGGTGCGCATCTATGTCGAGCTCGCCAAGCTCGACGTCGGCGAGCGCGTCGCGAGCCGCAACATCACCGCCGATCACGTGATCGCCAAGGCGCAGCGGATCCTGAAGCCGCATACGCTGGAGGTGAAGGAGATCGCCTGGTGGTCGGTCTACGAGATCGGCCAGCGCCTGACCGACAAGTTCGACGACGTGCCGGAGGCCGAGATCGCGACCCGCCTGCCGCGCATCTTCATCGCCGGCGATGCCTGCCATACCCACAGCCCGAAGGCGGGGCAGGGCATGAACGTCTCGATGCAGGATGCCTTCAATCTCGGCTGGAAGCTCGCCGCCGTGCTCCGCAAGCAGAGTGCGCCAAGCCTGCTGCATTCCTATTCGGCGGAGCGTCAGGCCGTTGCGAAAGAGCTGATCGACTTCGACCGCGAATGGGCGGGGATTCTGGCCTCTGCCGCCAAGGCGGGTGGCGCCGATGCCGCCAGGACGCAGGACTATTTTGTCCGCCACGGCCGCTATACGGCCGGCACCGCGACGCATTACAAGCCGTCGATCCTCACGGGGGCTGCGTCCCATCAGCACCTCGCGGAAGGCCTCGTGATCGGCAAGCGCTTCCATTCCGCGCCGATGATCCGCCTGGCGGACGCCAAGCCGGTTCATCTCGGCCACGCGGCGCAGGCCGACGGACGCTTCCGCATCTATGCATTTTCCGGTGCGGAGAATCCGGCGGCGGCCGGCTCTGCCATTCGCGCGCTGTGCAACTTTCTCACCGAGGCCAGGGAATCGCCGGTGAGGCGATATACCCCTGGAGGCGCCGACATCGACGCCGTGATCGACCTGCGGGCGGTGTTCCAGCAGGATCATCGCGAGCTCGCCGTCGAGGCGATGCCGTCGCTGCTGCTCCCGCGCAAAGGCCGCTACGGTCTGCTCGACTACGAAAAGATGTTCTGTCCGGATCTCAAGAGCGGCCACGACGTGTTTGCGATGCGCGGCATCGATCGGAAGGCCGGCTGCATGGTCGTGGTGCGGCCGGACCAGTATGTCGCGAACGTGCTGCCGCTCGACGATTTTACTGGGCTCGCGTCGTACTTCGACGGGTTCATGCTGCCGGCGAACTGACGTTCGCGGTGTTGTGCTCGTCGTGCAGATGAACGGCGGATGAATACTGAACTCCGCGCGCATTCAATCTTTCGGCTGATGCGGCGGCTCCAGGCGGAACGCTCGTTCCTCCCGCGCGTTCGGACTCGCAGAGGAGGAACACGCCATGAGACTCAGAAGCATTTTGGTTGCAGCATTGCTGCTCGCCCCGACGGCCGCGCTGGCCGCGCCTGGTATCGTCACCGTCTCGACCGGCTTGCGCGCCGGGCCGGATTCGGGATTCCCCGTGGTCGATCGCATCCCCGGGGGCGCTCGCGTCAACATCCATGGCTGCCTGCGCGGCAATGCCTGGTGCGACGTGAGCTTCTCCGACGATCGCGGCTGGGTGTCGTCGCAATATCTCGAATATCTCTACCGCAATCACTACGTCTATCTGCCCGACTATGTCGACGAGATCGACGTACCCGTCGCGCCCTTCGTGCTGAGCTCGTACTGGTCGAGCTATTATCAGGGGCGGCCCTGGTATCGCCGCCATGCCTACTGGAATAATTACTGGACCTCGCACGAGCGCTTCGCGACGCGGATGATGATCGATCCGCGCGCGGCCCGTATCGGCCGTGCGGCGACGCGCGATTCGGCGATTGCACTGGGACGCGGCGGCGCGAACGCAAAGGCCGCTCCGGCGATCTCCGGCCGTGATGCGACGACGGCACGGCGCGACGCGGCCATCGCAAAGCGCGACGTTGCGATCGCAAAGCGCGACGCTGCTGTTGCGGCGGATCGGACGCGCGCCGGGCGAAGCGATCGCCTGGTGAACACGCGGACGAGCGTGCAGCAGAACCGCAACCCGCGCGATGCGCAGGCGCGCATGGTGCACGAGCATGCGGCGAGCCGCGCCGCAACGCATGCGCAGCCGATGGCGCGTGCTCAGCCGCCGATGGCGCGTGCTCATGAAGCTCCGCGCGTGTCGGCCGCGCCTGCGGCCCGGCCCGCGACGCCGCATGTGGCGCAGCCGAACGTCAGCCACGGCTCGCCGATGAATGCGCGTGCGCAGATGCCGGCGCCGCGCGCGGCAGCACCTGCGACGCCGCATCCGGGTGGCGGTGCTGCGCACATCAACGCCCCTCCGCGTGGCGGCGCGCCGGCCGGTGGTCCCGGCGGAGGTCACGAGAAGCGCTAACGTCGTTGCGAAAGCCCGGCCCTCGTGCCGGGCTTTCTTTTCGGAGCGGCCCGGGTTCCGTGCGCGTACAATTTAAGAAAGTTCTTCGCCGGCAGATTTCATTGATCGTAATATGTCTATCCAAAGCTGTAAGCATCCACTCGGGGCAGCGGGGCACGGGAGGATGACGATGAGACAGAGTCAGGCGGAGACGCGCCGCCAAAATGTCGCGAAGCGGTCGATGACAAAAGAGGTCAAGCAGTTGACCGGCTTGATCGCCACACTGCGTGAATCGCTCGATGGCATCCGCAAGGAGCGGGCGAACGCCAAACTGTCCGGCGCCGAGATGGGTGCTCTCGACGAACGGCGCAACAATCTGCTGCTCACGATCGCGGCCCTGGACGATCGCCTGTCGGCGGTGCAGGGGCTGATTGATCTCGGCCGTCCGCACATCATCCGCGTCCATTAGCGGAGCTCGGACAGGGCGCGATCGGTTCCGTTGCTGATGTGACGGGCCGGCCCCCAGCTGCCGAATGCGGCGCGCTCGATCCTGGTCGCCCGGCTGCGGGTGCGCGGGCGCGATGCTGCCTGCGGATGGCACCAAATTGCCACGCTCCCGGCGAATTGCCGCCAAAGCCCGCTGCCACGAGGGGAGCGGGTGCAGGGGCAACGCGAGGGGATGCCGCATTGGCCTACAAAATGGTCGCAGAACGCGACAATGAGAAGTACAGTTTCGCCCGCGAGAGCCGTCTGCTCATCGTGGCGAAGGCAAGGGTGTGGGCGAGCGAGGGGTGGCGGGTCGTCATCACCGACCAGGACGGCAAGGCCTATGCGCCGGCCGAATTCGATCAATTGCTGGCGGCGTGACCGCAAGACGGGGCTAGGGGACGATATTTGACTACGCACTTTCGGCCGGGGCGCGACCTGATCGCGCCCCTGATGACTCTCGCAGCCGCCGTGGCACTGACGGCGACGGTCGCGTTCGCGCAAAATCTCGATGCCGGCAAACCGCCCGAAAAGCTGTTTGCCGATGGTTGCGCGACCTGCCATCGGAGCCCGCGCGGTCTTGCCAAGGGGCGCTTCAGCCTGACGCTGTCCTGGTTCCTGAAGGACCATTACGCGACCAGTTCCGACTCCGCCAAGGCGCTCGCCGCGTATCTGGTGTCGGTCGATGAGCCGCCGCCGCGGGCCGCAGGCAAGCCCGGCGCAAAATCATCCCGGTCCGCGCCGCGTCCGCCAAAGCCGGCGACAAGCCAGTAGTCAGCGCGAACAAGGTCGCTATCCGCGCCGGTAGGTCTGCGCGATCAGCCGGCCATGCACGGCGCGGAACTCGGCATTCATGCGCGTCTGTCCCGTCGTGACATAGGACAGCCAGGCGCCGTCGGCGGCGAGGCGCACGACATGAAGCTCGGACGTGCCGTCGGTCGCGCGGTGGCGCTTCAGCCGTCCCTTCATCCAGTCGTTCCAGAGCCGGCGCAGCGACGGATCGGTGACGACGACCATGCACAGTGCCGCCCAGGGCGTGGTAAAGCCGAACGCCTTGCCGGTGAACACCGCATTGACATAGGCGCGCGTAAAGCTGCCGCGCGGCTTGGGATCGGCTTCGATTGCGGCGTCGATCTCGGCATCGACGCGGGCGAGCAGATCCGCGAACAGGCCCTCGATCAGCGCCTGCTTGCTGCCGAAGTGATGAAACAGGCCGCCCTTGGTGACGCCGGCCGCCGCCGCCACCGCCTGCACCGTGATGCCGGAGACGCCATGGTCCATGGCAATCGCCGCAGCGTGGTCGAGCAGGGCGCGCCGCACCTGCTCGGGCTGCTTGGCGCGGCTATAGGCGCTGGCCGGCATCAATGCACCGTCGTCTCCGAGAACAGGTTGATGATGACGACCCCGGACACGATCAGCGCGATGCCGACGAAGGCCGCGGCGTCCAGCATCTGGCGGAACAGAACGAAGGAGACCGTGGCGGTCAGGATGATGCCGACCCCGCCCCAGATCGCATAGGCGATGCTCAGGGGGATCACCCGGATCGCGACCGACAGCGCGTAGAACGAGGCGACATAGAACAGCACCATGGCCAGCGTCGGCCACGGCCGCGTGAACTGCGCGGACTGCTGCAGGAAGGCGGATGCGATGACCTCGAAGACGATGGCGAGGGCAAGCGCGGTGTAGGCATTGAAGGCGGAGGTCATGACGGGCTCGGGCGTGGTGCGCACGAAAGATACCGCGCGGTAGGTATGTTTAGCACGGGAAACCTGGCTTTTGCCGGGAGGAGCTATCACGTGTGAGTGACGAGGTTGCGACACGGGCGCGGACCTGATGTTTCGCGGTCTGTCGCCGGCAAAGCAAAGCCGCCGCGCGAAGAATCGTGCGACGGCTCCGTGGTATCGCGGCAGTTCGATGTGGCGTCAGTTGATCCGCACGGACAGTTCGACGTCCTCGGCAAAGGCCGTGGACATGTAGCCGCTGCCGGGCATGCGCACGCGCGCCAGATAGTCGGGGCTGTCGTCGGCGTTGTCGGCGACGATGATCGCGCCCGGCTTGAGATGGCCTTCGACCAGCTCCAGGATCTCAAGGTAGAGCGCCTTGGCACCGTCGAGCAGCACGAGGTCGATCGTATCGGGCAGATCGGCGCTGAGCGTCTTCAGCGCATCCCCTTCGCGGATTTCGACGAGATCGAGCAGCCCGCCGGCCGAGAGGTTGTCGCGTGCCCGCGCCGCCTTGGACGGCTCGAACTCGCTGGTGATGAGGCGCCCGCCGCCATTGTCGCGCAGGCCCGCGGCAAGGTGCAGGGTCGAGATGCCGAACGAGGTGCCGAACTCGACGATCGTTCTGGCGCGGGAACTGCGCGCCAGCATGTAGAGCAGCGCGCCGGTCTCGCGGGAGACCGCGAGCGGGACGTCCTTCAGGCGTCCGTAGAGGTCGGCGTAATCGGTCTTGCTCCGCATCATCCGCGCGCGGTCGGCGTCGGACAGATCGGCGACGGCTGCGAGCGTTGCGCCCCGTGTTGCCTCGGCCTCGAGGAACAGGCGATCCAGCAGCGGCGCAAGCGATGTGATGGTTGGGGTGGTCATTCGTTGTCTCCAGGGTTCGCGAGAAAGCGCGTGCTTGCGCGGAATCTGAAATACGACTAATTCGTCGCATTTCCTATTCGCATTCCCCCAAAGCGCCATGGCCGATCGTCGAAGCCGTTCAATTTCCTCACGAAAACAGCCACAACAGGCCCGCTCCACGGGGCTGGTGGCGGCCATTCTGGATGCGGCTGTTCAGGTCCTGGCGAAGGAGGGCGCGCAGCGTTTCACGACGGCGCGGGTGGCCGAGCGGGCCGGGGTGAGCGTCGGATCGCTCTATCAATATTTTCCGAACAAGACGGCGATCCTGTTCCGCCTCCAGAGCGACGAGTGGCGGCGCACGAGCGAACTGCTGCGCGACATCCTCGCGGACCGGACGAAGCCGCCACCAGCGCGGTTGCGCGCGCTGGTGCACGCCTTCATCCGTTCCGAGTGCGAGGAGGCCGCGATCCGCACGGCGCTCAGCGACGCCGCGCCGCTCTATCGCGATGCGCCCGAGGCACACGACGCGCGGGCCGCCGGCAAGGGCATCGTCGCGGCCTTCATGCGGGAGGCGCTGCCAAAGGCATCGGATGCGGCGCGCGCTCTCGCCGGCGAGCTGATCACGACGACGCTGAGCGAGGTCGGCAAGCGCTTCTCGGAGGCGCCACACAGCGAGGCGGAGATCGCGCGCCATGCCGACGGGCTCGCCGACATGTTCTGCGCCTATCTCGGTGAACTCTCACGACGCCGAGATCATTCCTGACATCTGCGTTTGCGGCCCAATATCGTTTCGGATTTCGCCGGATCATGGGATAGCCTCGCGCCGTCCTCATCCAGCCATCGAGCGCCGCGCCATGCATGTCCTCCGTCCCCAATTCCGCATCGAGGAGCAGCGCGCGCTGGAATTCGCAAGTGAGCGCGGCTTCGGCGTGATCGTGGCGGCGGATGAGCGCGGCCCGCGCGCCTCGCACGTGCCGTTCGTGCTCGATCAGCGCGACGGGCAAGCCATCGTGCAGATCCATCTCACGGCCAGGAATCCACTCGTGCCGCTTGCGGACGGCACCAGGCGCTTCCTGCTGATCGTTGCCGGCGACGATGCCTACATCTCCAACGATTGGTACGCCTCGCAGGACAACGTCTCGACCTGGCTCTACGAGGCGGTGCACCTGTCGGGTGTGGCGCATCTGCGCGGGCTCGACGAGAACCGCGGGCACGGCGATGCGCTGCTCGCGGTCGCCGAGGCGCGGCTGCCGAAGCAGCCCTGGGGCCTCGCGCGGATGGAGCCGGACAAGCGCGAGAGCATGTTGGCTGCGATCCGGGTCATCGATCTCGTGGTCGACCAGATCGAGGGGCAGGCCAAGCTCAACCAGCACAAGAGCGATGCAGACCATGTCGCGGTCGCCGGCTACCTGGCGCAATCGGAGGAGAGCGGCCACCGCCGGCTGGCGCGGAAGATGCAGGCGCTGCGGCCGGGGCTTCGGTATGAGACGCCCTAGACTTGTAGCCCGGATTACGCCGCGCGCCATCCGGGCTACGCTTGCGTCGCGCAACAATTGACCTTACGGACCTCTGCATGCTCGTCATCTCCATTCAAAGCCAGGTGGTCCACGGCCATGTCGGCAACAGCGCGGCGGCCTATGCCATGCAGGCGGAGGGCGTGAACGTCGCGGCGGTGCCGACGACGCTGCTGTCGAACCATCCGCGCTATCCGAGCCTGCGCGGGCGGGTGCTGGAGACCGAGCTCGTCGCCGATCTTCTGAGGGGTGTGGAGGAGCGCGATCTCGTCGACGAGGCCGCGGTGCTCGTCACCGGCTATCTCGGCTCGCCCGGCAATGCCGGCGTCGTCGCCGATTTCGTCGAGCGCGCCTTGAATCGCAATTCCAGGCTCGTCTATCTCTGCGATCCCGTGATCGGGGACGACGGCCGTGTCTATGTCGCCGACGGCATTCTGGACGTGCTGCAGCACCGGCTGCTGCCGGCCGCGAACCTGACCACGCCGAACCAGTTCGAGCTCGAGCTGCTCTCTGGCATCACGATCGCGGACGCGCAGGACCTGCGCGCGGCGTGCGCGGCGCTGGCGGGGACCGGCCGCATCGACGTCGTCGCCACCGGCTGCACGCTCACGGATACGCCTGACGGGCAGGTGGAGACGATCCTCTGCGCCGACGGGCAATTGTCGCGCTTTGCGACGCCGCGCCTGCCGATACGCCCCTATGGCACCGGCGATCTCCTCACCGGCCTGATCGCGGCGCATCTGGCCAAGGGCAAGGCGATGGAGGCGGCGGTGCGGCTCGCGGTCGAGACCATCTTTGCCGTGCTGATGCGTACGCAGGAGGCGGGATCCGCCGAGATGCGCCTCGTGCCGCTGCCGACGCGGAAGCCGTAACGGTTCAGGTCGCGCGCTTGCCGGCCGATTGCGCCGACTTCTGCGGCTTGCCCTTCTGCTCGCGCGCGGCCTGTGCCTTCGGCGACCTGGCGCTGGCCACGGCCCGCGTCTTCTTCGATCTGGCGTTGGCGGCTTCCCTGCGGTCCGCCGTGCCACGCTTCGAGACATATTCCGCGCCATCGATCGGGCCGACATGCGGCGGATCGCGGCCGAGATAGGGCCTGCCGATGCCGAGCGCCTTGCCGTTGGCATCGACCCATTTCCACAGCACTTCGGTCGAGACCCAGCGCTGTGCGCGGTTGTTGCCGGCGGTCGAGACGATGTCGGCGGCCATGCCGTGACCGTAGCCGCCGCGCGTGCTGCCGCCGTGATAGGAGCGGTCGGAGGCGGCCTTCAGGCCGCTCGCGATCGACTGGCGATAGTCGTCGCGGAACGCGCTGGTGATGCCCGGCGAGAGGCCGGCGGCTTCCGCCGCGAGCAGCGTGCGGAACAGCTTCCGCTTGAAGCTCTTGTCCATGCCGCCGATGACGTAATCCATCATCGACATGCGGGCGTGCTCGGCCGCCTTCGGATCCTTCCAGCCAAAGTCCTCGTCGACCAGCTTCGTGAAGCTGCGCATTACCGTGACCGTCTTGCCCTTGCGCTTGACGGTGACGGCGCGGCGCTCCTCGACCTTGATCGAGTCCTCCTTGGGCGTGCGCTGGTAGAGCGCCCAGAGATAGCGGTCGATGCAGGTATCCATCACGAAGCATTCGTCGAGCACCGCGACGGTGTCGGCAGATGGTGACGCCTTGCTCTCGGTTGCGGCCGGCCCGGTCGCGATCGCCGCGGGCGACAGCGCGTCTGTCGTCACGATCTCGGTGGGATCGGCGGATGCGAGCTTGACGGGCTCCTGCACCGGTGCGGCCTCGCTGACGACGGGCGCCGGCTCGGGCAGGATCTGCGGCGCAGGCGGTTCGCTCGGCAAGATCAGCGCGGGATCGGCCGAGGCGAGCTTGAGGGCGGGGGCGGGCACTTCGGGCGCTGCTGCTTCAGCGCTTGCCGGCTCGGGGGACTGAGCCACCGCGGCCGCGATGTCGGCGGTCAGGGCGATGCCATCCTCGATGGTCGCAGCGCGCGGGACGTCGGCGAGGTCGAGGCGGCCGAGATCTTTCGCGCGCGAGAGGGTGGCTGCATTGGCGCCGCTGTTCTCGATGAGGGCAGGGGCATAGGCGGACAAGGAGAGCACCAGCCAGCCGGCCATGACGGCCGAGGGGCACGCGACTGCCACCAGAAGAGACCGCCGATCGTTCATGATCCCTGCCTCCAAACGGTTCTGTTCGAACACGTCTCGTCGAACAGTCTTGCACAGAAAGGCACGCAGCACCCCGATTGTTCGGAGGACGGTGTGGCGGCGCAATGGCGCAATTCGGCAAAAACAGGCTTTTCAGGCAGGTGTTGCGAAGATGCAACGCGGGTTCCATCGCGATTCCCGGGGGCTTGAGTGGAGGGAAAGCCTCCTGTGTCCCGGACGCGCTGCAACGCCATTTAGCGTTGCTGCGCTGAGCCGGGACCCATGCCGCGAAGGGGTCGGACTCGCGGGCAACATGGGCCCCGGCTCTGCAGCGCATCGCCGAAGGAGCGCTGCGCTGCGTCCGGGGCACGAGAGGGGGACTCACCTCCGCGTCCTCGCGGCGCGTTTCGCCCTAGTTTTGACCGGCGTCTCGTCGCCTCTTGTCTCGGTTGCGCGATAAATCCGAAATTCGGCAACGAAGAATATTCTTGCGCCTCCGTCCCGACGCCTCGCTGCAACCTTGTCGCGGCTTGCGCGTTGATCGGCCATGACGCATTCCTCGCTTCGTCCCATGGACGCCTTCGATCCCACCGAGCCCGCCATCCTCCACGATCTCCTCTCCGACAGGATCATCACCTGGACCGCCGATCAGGCCGATGATTATCGGCGGGCCAGCCGGGCGCGCGACGATGGGACCGTGGCCTGGAAAACCTATGTCTTTGATGGCTGGGGCAACGTGCTCGGCGGCTGAGTGCCGCCTATAAAAGCGTCATGTCGCGGCCGGCGGCGATTCGGCCAAGGCCTTGTGCGCATTAAACATATCGCCATGCGCCGGGCGCGTTGTTGCAATGCAGCAGCGCATGTCGCAATGCAGCAAATCAGGCTTAGATGTGCTCCGAAACTTCCTTCTGGAGCATCACCAATGAACAAGAAGACTCTGTCGATCGCGATCGCCGCCCTCACTCTTGCGGGCTCGACTGCCACCTTCGCCGCCGAGCTGCCGGCCTATGAGGCCAACGGTTTCCCGGTCTCCCCGTTGCAGGTTCGCGTGCTCGGTGCCGCGCAGGTCGAGCAGCGGGCCTCGGCGCCCGCCGCCAGCGTGACGGCGCTTCAGGTCAGCGTTCTGTCGCCGCGCAAGGTGAAGACCGCGACCGTGACCACCGGCAGCGCCCGCTAAGCTTCATGCGACAGGCACGGCGCGCATGCGTCGTGCCGCTTCGCCTGCATAAACACTGGAACCGCGTTCCTGACCGGAGCGCGGTTTTTCTTTGCTCGCGGGAACCGCGCGATTTCGTCGTGCTTGCGCGGATCGAGAAGCGGGGGACGAAAAAGAATCGCGCGATGGCTTCGTTGTGTACGGCCGTTCAAGACGGGTGTGATCTCCTTAATACTTGTTTCGGAGATCGCGGCGCCTGATGCGCGCGCCGCATATTGAGCGGCCAGTTCTGCAATCATACTGGAGGCCGTTTCGTGCCCGTTGCGCAAAAAGTCGTTGTCGCCAGCACCTCGCCGCGCGCGTTCATTCTCAGGCATCTGGCGCTGTTCGCGGCCGCCGCGTTGTTCGTGTTCGTGCTGAGCCTGACCTACGGCCTCGATCTCAGCCCCGGATTTTTCTGATAGCCGGACTACGAGAGTCTCCGCTCGCGCACCGCGCGTAAACTTGACGGCGAGCGGCCGTAGAGCTCGGCGAACGCGGCGTTGAAGCGGCGCAGGCTGCCGAAACCGGCCTGGAACGCGATGTCAGTCATGGTGTGACCACCGGCATCGAGCAGGCGTTTTGCGCGCTGGACGCGCAGCGTCTTGGCAAGCTGCTGCGGCGTGGCGCCGACGTGGCGCTCGAACAGCCGGGCCAGATGACGCGATGAGATGCCGAGCCGCATCGCGAGCGTCACCACCGAGCATTCGTCCAGCGCGCCCTCGTCGATCAGCTTCAACGCCCGCGCGACCGTCGAGCGCGTGCCGTTCCAGGCCGGGCAGAATGGTGCGGTTTCGGGACGACAGCGCAGGCATGGCCGGAAACCCGCGGCCTCGGCCGCGGCCGCCGTCGGATAATAGGCGACGTTGCGCGTCAGCGGCTGCTTGGCCGGGCAGACCGGGCGGCAGTAGATGCCCGTGGTCTTCACCGCCGTGAAGAAGCGGCCGTCATAACGGGGATCGCGGCGCAGGCGCGCGGCGTTGCAGGTCGCAAAGCTCAGCATGGCCGGATGATAGCGCAAGCCCGTGCAGGCGGAAGGGCCGCGGGATGACCGAGTCCGATTGTGGCGAGCCGCATTGCGCATGGCGGCCTAGAAGGCGGCCCTCATCTCAATGCAGCCGGAGAGCCCGCCGTGACCAGCCCGAAAGACGTCGTCCTGAACGCCTGGAAGACCTTTTCATCGCGTGACGCCGAGCGTATCGCCGCGCTGTTCACCGACGATGCGGAATGGATCGCGCCGAAGGGAAACGCCACCGCCGTCGCGCTCGATCACACGGATCACATGGTCGGGGCGCGGCAAATCGCGCGCTTCATTGCGCAGGACTTGCACAGGATGTTTTCGAACATCGACATCGCCTTCCGCGGCATCTACGCCGACGGCGACGTCGTCATCGTGGAGGAGCGGATGCGGGCCACGCTCCCAGGTGGCAAGCCGTACGAGAACGACTATTGCCTGGTGTTCGCGGTGGCGGGGGATCGGATCCGCGAGGTTCGGGAATACATGGACACGCGCAAGGGATGGCGGATGGTGTTCGGCGAGGAAGCATGATGCGTTGCTACAGGAATCTTCGGCGCTCCGCCGCGTGCCAGACCTGCGACGGCGTGGGTTGAGCGGATGAGCGCGCTGACATAAGGCTTGCAGATGGATCAGCGGACGAGCGGCGCTGACGCTCTCATTCAGAAGAACGACGCGGCGCCGGCGCTTCTCGGCGTCGTCTGCGGCCTGTCGGCGGCGCTGTTCTGGGCGCTCGGCTTTGCCGGCACGCGGCACGGGCTGAAGGTCGGCTTCACGCCGGTCGATCTGCTGGTGCATCGCTACGTCTGGTCGGGCATCGTGTTCCTGCCGCTGGTAGCCCGCGCCGGTATCTCCGATCTCTGCGGTATCGGCTGGGGCAGGGGACTTGCGCTGATGGTGCTTGGCGGCCCCGTGATGTCGCTGATCTCCTACACCGGCTTCCTGTTCGTGCCGCTCGGCCATGGCAGCGTGATCCAGCCGTCCTCCGCGACGCTCGGCGGCCTGCTGCTCGCCGCGATGTTCCTCAAGGAGAACATCTCCGCCTCGCGCCTTGCCGGTGCCATCGTCATCGTCGGCGGCCTCGGCGTGATCGGCGCCGAATCGATCGGCCATATCGGCGCCGACGGCGTGCAGGGCGATCTGATCTTCGTGCTGACCGGATTGATGTTCGCAGGTTTTGGCGCGCTGCTGCGTCACTGGCGCGTCTCCGCCGTCTCGGCCGCGCTCGTCATCAACGTACTGTCGCTGCTGTTGCTGCCGGTCTATCTCCTGACCGGCGGGCCCGCCCGCGTCGCTGCGATCGGCGTGAGCGAGAATGCGATCCAGGCGCTGGCGCAGGGCGTGCTCGCAGGTCCCGCCGCACTCTATCTCTTTGCCGTTTCCGTCCAGCGCCTCGGCGTCGCGCGCGCCGCAGTCTTCCCCGCTTGCGTGCCGGCGCTGACGCTGCTCACCGGCTGGCTGCTGCTCGGCGAGCCGCCGACGATGTTGCAGACGGCGGGATTGGTGACGGTGCTGTGCGGGTTTTACCTGGCGCAGCGGCAGCGGTGAACGAATCTGCCTAGCCCGGTGGAGTGCTGGCGAAATCCGGGGCTGGATGTGCGGCACTAACCCGGATTACGCTTGCGCTCTATCCGGGCTACGCTTCCGGGCACTCTGCAACTTGACGAGCCCGCGATGACCTTCCTGCTCAACATCGACGTCCCCGACGTCGAGGCCGCCACGACATTCTACACCGCCGCGTTCGGGCTGACGGTCGGCCGCCGCTTCGGCAGCGACTTCGTCGAGCTCCTGGGCTGGCCGGCGCCGATTTATCTGCTGACCAAGCGGGCGGGCACGCGAGGTGCCGGCGAGGACCGCCGCCGCTACGACCGGCACTGGACGCCGCTGCATGTCGACGTCGTCGTTGACGATGTCGATGCCGCCGTCGAGCGCGCGCTGCGCGCCGGTGCCGTGCTCGAAGCGCCCGCGCGCGATGCGCCGTATGGGCGGATCGCGATGCTGGCCGATCCGTTCGGGCACGGGTTTTGTCTGCTGGCGTTCAGCGCGCAGGGGTATGACGCGTTGATGGGCGCGTAGCGCTACGCCTTCTTCACGAACTCCGACTTCAAATTCATCGCGCCGATGCCGTCGATCTTGCAGGCGATGTTGTGGCCGTCGGTGGCGTCCTGGAGGCGGATGTTGCGGACCTTGGTGCCGCCCTTGACGACCGAGGAGGAGCCCTTGACCTTGAGGTCCTTCATCACGATGACGCTGTCGCCGTCAGTCAGCACATTGCCATGGGCATCGCGCACGCCCGTCTCCTGCGGCGCATCCGCCGCCGCTCCGGCCGCAGCGCTCCATTCATGGGCGCATTCCGGGCAGACCCAGAGATCGCGGTCCTGATAGGCGTGCTCCGACTGGCAGTTCGGGCATTTCATGGCGTCGGGCATGGGAGGTCTCGTCTCGGGTGGCGTTGCGCGGCGCACCCTAGGGGCAGAGCAGGGGAATGCAAGGGAAAGCTGGGGCTTGCGCGGGCAGGCGGTTGCCTGCCGGTGCGATGTCACCGAAACAGCGCGACGAAGATGACGTAGAGCCAGCCCAGGATGCCGTGGATGATCGCCCACAGGATCGAATGGTTGTTGGTGTAGGAGATCGCGATGGCGAGCGCCGAGCCGAAGCCGACGCCGTATTTCGCGCCCTCGACGCGGACGCCGTAATAGCGGTTGCCGTTCATGGTGATCCTTCCAGAGGGTGACGCGCAGATCGCGTCGAGCCTATCCCAAAATTGTCGTTGCAGCGAACGGCATTTCTATTCCTGCGCGCAGCGTTCCGATCTCTTGATGCAGGTCAACCTGGTCTGCTCGCACCGACCTACGCTTTCAAGCCACGCAGCAATGGCGAGGTGAAACCATGTCGCGCAGCGTTCGAATCTATATCGGCCTCGGCCTCCTGATCGCGTTGTCGGTGCTGTTTCTCATCAGTGTCGTCCACACGGCCGCGGGGGCATCGAGGCCTGCCTCACGCACGGTGGCGGAAGGACATCGCCTGGCGCAGGCGTGGTGCCAGACGTGCCACGCCATCGAGCCGCACATGGCCGGATTCTTCGACCTGGCCCCGAGCTTCCAGGCCATCGCGGACCGCAAAGGAACCACCGCGCTGTCGCTCAAGGTGTTCTGGCGGACCAGCCACCAGAACATGCCCAATCTGGTGATCTCGCCCGATCAGGCGGAAGCGCTGTCGAGCTACATCCTGAGCCTGAGAGGCGATTGAGCGCACGCCCGGAAAAAAAATGGCGAAAACAACCCCATGCACAGTAGAAATCGCCAGGGATTTCAAGGGTTCTGAAATACCGAATCCAATTTGACCCGTCGGGCAAAACAGGGGTATGATGGCATGATGGGCCAGTGCGACGGCTGAGGGCTCGTCGCCCGCCTCGAACCATTCACGCATCCATGAAGCGCGCCGTCCCCGAGACCCGGATCGCGCTGCCTTTGGTCTTGCCGATCTCCGCGCGAACCACCTCCAGGGGAGGTTGAGCGCTGACGACATCCGTCATCGCTGCGTGCCGCGCCGGCAATTGGGAAAAAATGGCAGAGCTGAGGCTGTCAATGGCATATCGGGTTAGGATGCCGCTTACCCACGGAATACACTAGGCGCCGTTTGGGGTTCGGGGTCATGTATTGGGAGGGACGATCATGGCAAGTGTTGAACAATTGCGCAGACGGGAAGGTGTGAACCTGGTCCAACTCGAGGCGGACATTGCATCGGTTCGCACGGGAAGCTCGATCGCTTCAATTGCTCTTCCTGATTACGTCGAGCACACCGAGGGGGTCACGCGCGTCGGCGCGCTCAGTGCGGAGGCGGTCGTTCGCGACTATGAGTCCGCTGCAAAAGAGATCGAGGCCATGGGCGCCGAGTTGATCGACGCCGCGCAAAAATGCGAGGCGCTGACGGCCCAGGTCCATGATGCCATCGCCTTCATGCGCGAAACGGCGGCGGGGTATCGTGAAGAGGGACGGAAGATCTTCAGGCGCATCGAAGAATGCGCGCTCTTCACGGAAGACGTCCGCAAGACCTGCGAAGAGGTCCAGCGCAGAATGAAGGACGTCTCGGTCGGCGAGACCTCCCATCAGGAGCTTGCGACGCAAGAGCACGAGCTGACCGGGATCGCAGCCAAGGTCTCGGTGTGCGAGGTCCAGTGAGGGGGGCGTAGAGCGTCGTTCGCAGGATGGGTTGAGCGCTTGCGCTCCCCCATCCTGCGAGCCGGGCTTCAAATCCAAGCTCGCTAAACGCTTACCAATCCGGATCGCCGTAGGGGTCGCCCATATAGGGCGGCGGCATCCAGGGGCCTCGCGGGGGCCTTGGCCGCCGAGGTGCGGCCGCTTGCACGTGCGGCCGTGCAGGCGCAGCCGTCTCGTTGCTCGTCACGCTCCGCACGATGGGTTTCGCGGATGCAGGCGCGGATGAAGCCGTCAGTTGCGTTTGCAGCGCCTGGACCTGCGCGGCGAGGCGCGCATTGTCCGCCGCATCCTTCTCCTGCGCCGCCTTGAGCTGTTGAATGGTGTCGGCCTGCTCGCGCAGCGTCTGCTCGTTGCGGCTTTTCAGTTGCTCGAGCTTTCCGTTGATGCTCGCAAGCTCGTTCGTGATGGTCTTGAGCGATTGCGCAAGATCAGGCGATGACTGGTCAGGCGGTGGGGCGCCAGGTGTTGAAGCGGCAGGACTTGAAGCGGCAGGTGTTGGCGCGCTTTGCGCTTCCTTGCCGGGCGGCGGTGCGGGCACCGGACTTGGCCCATCCGCGGCAGCCAGCTGCAGTGCCGGCGGCTGCGCCGGACTTTCGACCGCGGACGCTTGCGAGGGCTGACTGGCCGGCGGAGCCCATCGCGCCATGATCGACTTGCTGATCGACTTGGCCTCATCGCGATATTGCGAAGCGAAGGCGGCACCGAGAACGCCGATCGCCAGCACGAGGCCAACAAGAGCGCGCAGCATGGTTCGATCTCCCTTCAGGCCTTGATCGCGAACCCTGCTATAAGGCGCCTTGTCCCTGGGAGGCTCGGCTGCCGTCGCACCGGCGCTTGCTTGCGAGGCGCGCGGGTCTTCGCTGCCGCGTTCCATTCCGGAAACCAGCCGGTCCAGCCGCGCCAGGTCTTCTTCTGCGCTCTTGATCTGGTCGTAGGCCCGCGCCAGCCCGCCATCGGCGCGCACCTCGCCCGGCTTGGGGGCATCAGGCTTGTGGGCATCCGGCTTTTGGGTATCAGGCGTTTGGGTATCAGGTTTGGGGTCGTTCGCGTCAGGCACCGATGCGCGCTCCATCCAGTCGGGCGTTTATGGGAGTGCGGCAGTCCGATCGCCGGAAGGATAGGCCTCACATTTGTCCGACACAACGCGCGTGCGAAGGAGAAATTATGGCGGGCTACGGCTGCTGAAACAGCCGGGCGCTGCTCCCCCGGGCATCCCTGCGACGTGCTATGCTGTCGCGGGAGGAAGCGCCATGAGGGTTCCTACCGCGATACTCGCCCTGCTTCTTTCAAGTCCGGCCGCCGCCCAGGAGTGCCAGACATGCTCGATGGCCGACGCCTGCATGAAGGAGTACGTTAGGACGACGTCGGAGGCTCAGAGGGCGACCAGGCAGGCCATCCGGGATTGGAAGCAGAATCTGGACAAAAAGGCCTCCGCAGAATTGTCCAGCAGGGGCATACTCGCATTGCAAGACGCCATGGAGGCGCAGGTTCGTACGGAGCTGGAGCGCCTGAAGGAGTGCCTGGCGAAGATCAGGTAGGGCGGGGCGCAAAGGAGGATCCGATGAAATCGCTTCTGCTGCTCACGGCCAGTGGCCCGCTGCTCATTCTCACCTCACACCAGTCCCTGAACGACCAAAAGCTCCTTGGGGTGCTCAGGCAAAAAGGGATCGGCAAGTTCGTCGCGTTCGAGGTTCCCTTGTCGCTCGCCAGGGAGCGCTACGGCGGGCACTTTCACGCGGTCGAAAGCAATCTGCACGAGACCGATGATCTGAGAGTGCTCGACTTCAACGGCCAGCGGGTCTTTCAGCTCTTTCATTTCGAAGAGCTCGGTTCACCGATGCTGATAGAATCCTCGTGATCCGGTTTTGTCTCGCGGCATGATCCGCTTCGAAAGGCCCGTCATCCCGTTGCGACGGCGAAAAGGGGATGGGTTGAGCAGGGCTGTTCTCACTATGAACGATCGTTCAGGGGAACGGGCGTCGGCTCATTTCGTTGCATTGGAGGGCATGTTGAGAGGAGAACGACATGAAAACAAAGATCATTGCGCTCTCTGCTGCCGTTGTCATGGCGACGGCACCAGCCGTGTTTGCTCAGGGTGTGTCGAGCAAGACGCCAGGTCAGGAGATGCAGCAAATGGGTTCCAAGAAAGGCGAGCCGGGCGCTTCCAGCTACGCTCCTGGACATAAGAAGCATCACGCGATGCGCCACACGAAGGCCTCCAAGGTCACCAGCAAGACCACCAGCCCCGGCGCGTCGAACGTCGCTCCAGGTCAAACCACCGGCGCGAGCACGAGGCCGGCCACCGGCTCGAGCACACCGCGAGGGTACTGAAGTCTAGAGGGGACTGAAGTCCAGGCACTGACGGGACCCAACGGCACGTCGAACGTGGATAGGTTGGGCCCCGGGGCGAAACTCGTCATGCCGAATGACGGGAGCGTCATTCATGCGAGTCGAGAGCGAATTAGCTTGCCGAATTAGCTTGCCTTGCCTTGAGTCCTTTTGCACTCTCTTCGCAAGGAGGCCAACGCATGAAGAAAATGACGCTCGCGTGCGCTCTCGGAACGGCGCTGGTGCTGTGCAACCTCGGGATCTCAGGTGCTGAAGCCCGACCGCGGACGGCGCACGTCCGTGCACCACAGGAGAGGCTTGTCGTCACGGCGCCGGTGCTCAGGCCAACGCCGTGGGATTACAATGTTGTTCCACGATATCGTTATCGCCCTGAAGACGACCGGGTCGATCCCTACGGCCCGCCACTGGTGCCGTCATATGTTCGCTATGAGGGCTGGCGGTGGCCATACTGGTGGTGAAGGCCTCCGGGCGGACGCGGGACTGATTGGCGCCTGTAGCCCGGATGAGCGAAGCGATATCCGGGACGTCGTTGCCGAAGCATTCCCCGGATGTCGCTTCCGCCTTCGCTCTGCGAGCTACGGCGGACAAGCCGCTCCATCCGAGCTACGCTGGTTGGCTAACTACCGTCATCCGCCGATAGCCGCAGAAACTGCCGCTTCATCGCGTTGACCCTGGCAACATAGCCCGCGACGAGGTGATCGCCGCAGCGCTCGCCTGATATCATCTGAAACTTGCGGCGCGCATAGGCCGTGGTGGGACCCGCGCCGCAGAGATGGATGAAGGCGGCCAGATCCTGCTTCTGCTCGCGGCTGGCCTTCACATCGCCCGCGAGGCCGAGAACCATGGCCACCTGGCGGTCCAGATACACCGATGCCAGCTCGATGGCGTGGCTCGGGATCGCGCGGATGTAGAGGAAGGCAGGCCCGCATCCGGTCTCCGTGACCGCATTGCCGCGGACACAGAACCGTGCGGCTTCAGTGTAGGCCGGATCGGTCATCTGGAAGAGGCCGACGGCGCTGGAGGCGGGCCGGTAGATCGCGACCGGATTGAGGCTCAATCGCCAGCGCCAATAGGTGCGCGCCACCGGATTGCCTGAACTCTCGACCTGCGCCAGCGCGGCCAGCAATTCCGGCGTGATCGTCGCGGTGGAATGCTTGCGGAACAGCGGCCCGTATTGCCGCCAGGTCTCGGCCGGCTCCTTGTCGAGGGAGTTGCCGACGACGGCGAACAGTTCGGTTGGTTTGCGGATCAATTGATAGCCGATGTTCAGAAGCGCGATGGCCGCAAGCAGGATCAAAACGCCGCCCGCGATCCGAACCATGCGCGGCGCTCGCGCGAACGTCTTTCGCACCCAACGGGCGCTTCGCCGGAGGCCGCGAAGGCGAGGGAGGAGGCTGTTGCTTTTTCTTGGCATGGGTCTTGTGGGGAGCGGGTAGTACGGGTTGAGCCTTGCGTCGCGCACGTCAGGTACATAGCCGAAATCGGTGTGGCTCCCGCTGATGCCCATGTAGGTAAGCGTGACAGCTTCACTGTCCCGTCATGAACTCGGCAGCGAGATCGCAGGGCCCGCATTGTTCTAAATCAACAAACCCGCTCATTGGCGAATTACGCTGACGAACCGTTCCAGTCCAGGAAGGAGAGTGGTCATGTCGCGCCGAACCATCGCTTCACTTACCGCATCCGCCATCATTGGCATCGCCTGCATCGTCACTGTTTCGACTGACGCCTTCGCGTATCGACGAGGCGTTGGGGTTGGTCGCGCGGGTGTTTATCACGGCGGTGTCTATCGCGGTGGCGTCTATCGTGGTGCAGCCGTACGCCGTGGCGTTGCCGTGGGCGTCGGAGCTGCCGCGGTTGGTGCTGCTGCTTACGGGGCTTACGGAGCCTACGGAGGCTATCGCCGCTGCGGCTACGAACCCTACCCCCCTTGCTACTAGCCGGTCTTGGCGCAGCGGCCACCGAGTAACCGGTTGAGCCGCGCTTGGTGGCGGTGACAGTGCATTCAATCTGAATTGGTAGGCCGGTTAAGTGCACTGTCACCGTAGCCGCAGAACTCTGGAGCCGAAAATCAATAGCGGCCGCCGTTGCCCTTTTGCTGCGTGATCCAATCCGACAATGTTTTCGGTGTCGATTTCGCAGTCCGGCCCAGTGATGCCTTCGGATTGCCGCGGACGCCTTTCGCCGGACTGGCGCGCGGTGCTTCCATTTCGTTGACGCTCTTCAAGGCAGCAGTCGATGTCTCTGCGGCTTCCTTCTCGAGGCGCAGCTTTTTCAATCGCGCCATCTTGATGCGCTCTGCCTCGACTTCGGGTCCTTCGGACAGCCGCGGCTTGTGTAGAGCAAGCTCGGCCGGGACCAGGACACCAATAATGGTTGTCTCACCGAGCGCCTTGCAGGCTTCGAGCCGATGCAGTCCCTCGACCAGAACGAGGCGGTCTCCGTCGAGCCGAACGGAAATGGGGGCCTGTTGTCCGATGTCCAGAATACTTTCCGCGATCTCCCCGACGATCTCGGGCTTGATAGCTTTCTTCTGCTTCGTGGGAACGAAGATCTTCTCGATCGGGAAGCTCTCCGGTTTGGGCATAACTTGACTCCGCTTCTACCGGGCCCGTCGGAACCCATGCCGGTGGGTTGGGAGTTTAGGAGGGAAGAGCTCGACCGCAAAGGCTATTTCGGCGGTAGAGCATTGATGAGCATCGAAGCCGGAACCAATCTACGATTACGGCGACAGTACACTTAATTGACGCCGCCCACCAAGCGCGAGCCGAAGCCGCAGATCGGCGGGACGGAGCGAGTGAATTTAGTGCACTGTCACCGTAATCCCCGATGACAGGCTTCGCGATATCCGGGAAATGGTCGAGCGGGCAGCCTCGGATATCGCAGCGCTCATCGGGGCTACGCTCGCTGGCTCATGCGTCTTCCGGCCCCGCGGCGTCGGAACACGCAGCTGTCGTTAGTGACGTGTCGCGCGGATTTCGAGCGTCGTCTGGGTGAGCCTGGCCACGAACCCCTCAAAATGCATGACCCTTTGTCTGGTCAATTGTCCATGCAACTCGGCAATCTTCTGGGATTCGGCGATCAACGAGTCGCACACCTGTTTCGTGTACTCCATCTGAAGCTCAAAGGCCTCGACAGGTGAGCGCGCCGCCGCGAGCTTTCCCAGGAAGGTCCAGGCGTGCTCAAGCGACGTCCTCGTGTAGTCGCTATAGGCATCGGCAATCGCCTGCGTGCTGGCCTGGGAGGGTTCCACCGGTGCGACGGGCGCGCTTGCAGCGATCTCCATCCCGGAAGCCCCGCCCGGCAAGGCTGCAGCCGAGGGTACCTGCGCACCGATCTCTTGGCTCGTCTCTTGCCCTATCTCTTGCTCGGTCTCTTGCTTGTTCTCTTGGCTGATTTCCGCCGAGGCATCCGGCAATTGATGGGCCGCAGTTGCGTGTTGCTCGCCGGCCGCGGTTCGTTGCCCGGCCTTCTTCTTCCCGCCGCGCCGGCCGGATTTTCCCGTTGGCTTATTTTCGATCGCACTCAACATTGCAAATGGCTCCTGAATATTGCTGAAACCGCAAGCCTCCGTCGTGTTTGCGCTGAAATCGCGATTGGGGGTTGTCGCTTGCGTGGCGGCCATGTGGTGAGATTTTGCCGGGCATCGGCGAGGCCATCCGGCCGGGTCTTGACCGTCCTGCGCGCGAAACCATGCTCGACCGATCCGCGTCATCGATCTCGTCGTTGGCGATATCGATGAGGAAACGCTTGGTCGTTCTGTATGCAGCAAGTAGCCCGGATGAGCGTAGCGACATCCGGGACTTCGAGCGGTTGGATCCCGGATATCGCTACGCTCATCCGGGCTACGCTTGCTGAGTGCAGCATCTGCTGCCATGTACTAGTCGGTTGCGGTTTTTAGGTTTAACGCTTCGACAAGCTTTGGGCCAAGGTAACAGGTCAGGCTGTGTTCGCCGGAAGATGGGGCGCCGAAGAGAAGTCCTGCGATTGCCTGTCCAACCGCGACTTCCCACGTTTTCTGCGATCCGGCTAGCATCATGAGCACATTCCGAAGCTCCTTCAAGTTGCTTTGGTGGCGATCATAACCAGCATCTTGGAATGCTTTCATTGCGATGTACTGCGGATGGTCTGGAAACTTTGAGAGCCATTCCTGGATTGCGGTGACCATCTTGGACCAATCGACTCCAAGCAATCTTAATACGTCGTCTGACAGAATGAGATTCTCTGCAGCCCTGCAAAATAGCCGCATTCGTTTTACAATGGCTTTGTCGTCAATTTCGTATGGAGCATTATCGCGGTCTCGTAGAGAGAAAGCCTTCGGACTTTCGTAGATCGCGCCAGCGATAGCTTCGACTCGGTTCTCATACTCGTCAAGGCTCTGGATATCGCCAGCGGCGCAGGGCCAAATTTTCAGCTTTCCTTGGGATGTTCTTGCCGCTTGTTGCCAGATGCGCTCGTCGTCTTCGCCCTCAACTAACAAAATGGGATTTTGATTGAAGATGTTCGACAGAGGATGAGCGCCAAAGATCGGCAAGAGTTTGCGCAGAGAGTCCTTTATGGGCATAAAGTGGACCTCTGATTGCCCCGCGACAATGAAGCCCACATGAGCTTCCTCCTGGCCGTTCAGTGCGCCCAGAATCGCCGTGCTGTGAGTCGCGATAACGATGACAATGTCTCGGCCTCTGACGGCCTCGACGATCAGGTTCATAAGGCGCGCTTGCAAATCTGGATGCAGATGAACGTCTGGCTCGTCTAGAAATAAATAGGACGTCTTGCCCGAATACGTTTCTGAGCTGTAAGCAAAGGCTAGGATTTCGATAGCCAGACTTATCAGCTCAGATTCACCACTGCTCAAGGAGTCAGGAGTTCGCTTCGCGTCACCGTCTTTGGCTTTGATATCGAATCCCGATCCGTCACTGCGAACGACTCGCACGCGGTCAAGCAAGTTGTTTATTAGTGCTACCGTGGTGTCAAAGGAGAAGCTCAGATCTTGGCGAGCGCTGCGATCCGATTCAATTTTTCTGAGTACGAGAGTTTCCAGGCGCCGAAACTCCGTGATGCTCATTTGACGAAAGTTTTCATAGCGATTGGTTCGCCGAACATTGGCGCTCCAACTTGGATTGGTCGCAATGGTCGTCTCGATACCGCCGTCGTAGGTTAGTTGCCCGCCTCGCTCTGGTGTGATGTATCGAACAGTGCCGAAGTTGGGCAAGGATGACCCACTCTGGTCCAACTTGCGCAGAGCAGTGCTTTTGCCGGAGCCGTTCTTTCCTAGCAGCACATTGATCTTTGCTAAGTTCAGGAATCTTTGTTCGCCAACTACAATGTTCATTGCTTCATACGTTCTTTGAAAAAGGGGCGACCCTTAGGCCGCCCCTCTGTCCTACAAAACGTCAAATCTCAACGGCGCTACGAACACCCCGTCGTGCTGCCGCAAGTATCGCACTTCATGCAGGTGCCATTCCGCACCAGCGTGAAGTTGCCGCACTCGCTGCACATCTCGCCTTCGTAGCCCTTGGCCTTGGCTTCCGCGCGGCGCTCGGCCTTGGAGGGCACCAGGGTCTGCGCGGTGCCGGACTTGCTCCACTGGAGAGCCTCCAGCTTCTCCGTCGGAGAGAGGTCGTGGCTCACTTCCTGCTTCAGCGCGACCGCGCCTTCCAGGACATCGCCAACCCGTGCGCTCGCGCCGTGGGAGGCGAGAGCGGTGACCTTGCTGCCGCCGGTCGGGGCGCTGTCGTTGCCTTGCGCGACCGCGGCGGAGCCGCCGCGCATCACGACGAGGTTGTCGGTGCGGGAGCGGGTGAGGCCGCGCGACACCAGCTTGTTGGCGTGGTGGGTCTCGTCCGGCTCCTTGCCTTCCTCGACGCCCTTGCCGAGCGCGTCGAAGTTCGACTCGGTCGGATCGACATGGGCGAGATCGAAGCGCGACATGTAGCTCACCGCCAGCTCGCGGAAGACGTAGTCGAGGATCGAGGTCGCGTACTTGATGCTGTCGTTGCCCTGCACGGGGCCCGCCGGCTCGAAGCGGGTGAAGGTGAAGGCGTCGACATATTCGTCGAGCGGCACGCCGTACTGCAGGCCCAGCGACACGGCGATGGCGAAGTTGTTGATGAAGGAGCGGAGCGCCGCGCCTTCCTTGTGCATGTCGATGAAGATCTCGCCGAGACGGCCGTCGTCATACTCGCCGGTGCGCAGGTACACCTTGTGACCGCCGACGACCGCCTTCTGGGTGTAGCCCTTGCGTCGGTCAGGCATCTTCTCGCGCTCGCGCATCACGATGATGCGCTCGACCAGCTTCTCGACGATCTTTTCCGAGACCTGGGCGGTGCGCGCCGCCATCGGCTTCTCGTAGAGCGTCTCGACCGCATCGTCCTCGTCCTCATCGTCGGCGATGAGCTGCGAGTTGAGCGGCTGGCTGAGCTTGGAGCCGTCGCGATAGAGCGCGTTGGCCTTCAGCGCGAGCTTCCACGACAGCATGTAGGCGGACTTGCAGTCCTCCACCGTGGCGTCGTTCGGCATGTTGATGGTCTTGGAGATCGCGCCCGAGATGAAGGGCTGCGCCGCCGCCATCATGCGGATGTGGCTCTCGACCGACAAATAGCGCTTGCCGATCTTGCCGCAGGGATTGGCGCAGTCGAACACCGGATAGTGCTCGGCCTTGAGGTGCGGAGCACCTTCCACCGTCATCGCACCGCAGATGTGGACGTTGGCCGCCTCGATCTCGCGCTTGGTGAAGCCGACGGCCTGGAGCAGGTCGAAGCCGGGGGCTGCGATCGCCTCGGCGCCGATACCGAGCTGGTCGCGGATGAAGTCTTCGCCAAAGGTCCACTTGTTGAAGGCGAACTTGATGTCGAAGGCGGTCGGCAGGGCCTTCTCGACCTTGGCGATGGCTTCGTCCGTGAAGCCCTTGGCCTTCAGCGTCGAGGCGTTGATGCCCGGCGCGTTGGACAGCGAGCCGTGGCCGACGGCGTAGGCCTCGATCTCCGCGATCTCGCTCTCGCGATAGCCGAGCGCGCGCAGCGCCGCGGGGACCGCGCGGTTGATGATCTTGAAGTAGCCGCCGCCGGCGAGCTTCTTGAACTTCACCAGCGCGAAGTCCGGTTCGATGCCGGTGGTGTCGCAATCCATGACGAGGCCGATCGTGCCCGTGGGCGCGATGACAGTGGTCTGGGCGTTGCGATAGCCGTGCTTCTCGCCGAGCTCGAGCGCCGCATCCCAGGCCGCCTGCGCGTGGCGGACGAGGTCTGCTTGCGGGCAGGAGACGAGGTCGAGCGGCACCGGGTTGACGCTGAGCGCCTCGTAGCCGTTGGACTGGCCGTGGGCGGCGCGGCGGTGGTTGCGGATCACGCGCAGCATGTGCGCGGCGTTCTTCTTGTAGCCGGGGAAGGTGCCGAGCTCGGCGGCGATCTCCGCCGAGGTCTTGTAGGTGATGCCGGTCATCACGGCGGTCAGCGCGCCGCAGAGCGCACGGCCTTCCTTAGAGTCATAGGGCAGGCCCATGGTCATCAGCAGGCCGCCGATATTGGCGTAGCCGAGGCCAAGCGTGCGGAACTCGTAGGAGAGCTCGGCGATCGCCTTCGACGGGAACTGCGCCATCATCACCGAGATTTCGAGCACGATGGTCCAGAGCCGGCAGAGATGCTCGTAGCCCTCGACGTCGAAATGCTTGGTGGCGACGTCGTAGAACGTCAGCAGGTTCGCCGAGGCGAGGTTGCACGCCGTGTCGTCCAGGAACATGTATTCCGAGCACGGATTGGAGGCGCGGATGTCGCCGGACGCCTTGCAGGTGTGCCAGTCGTTCATGGTGGTGTTGAAGTGCAGGCCCGGGTCGGCCGACGCCCAGGCGGCGTAGCCGATCTTCTCCCAGAGGTCGCGCGCCTTCAGCGTCTTGGTCACCTTCTTGGAGGTGCGGGCGTTCAGGTTCCAGTCGCCGTCGGTCTCGACCGCGCGCAGGAAGTCGTCCTTCAGCGAGACCGAGTTGTTGGAGTTCTGGCCCGAGACGGTGAGATAGGCTTCCGAATCCCAGTCGGTGTCGTAGACGTCGAACTGGATGTCCTTGTAGCCCTGCTTGGCAAACTGGATGACGCGCTTGATGTAATTGTCAGGCACGAGGCTGCGGCGCGCGAGCTTGATCTCGCGGCGCAGCGCCGGGTTCTTCTCGGGGTCGAAGCAATCGTCGCCCGAACCTTCGCAGTTCACGCAGGCCTTCAGCACCGCCTTGAGGTGCTTCTGGTTGATCTTGGAGCCGGTGACGAGAGCTGCGACCTTCTGCTCCTCCTTCACCTTCCAGTCGATATAGGTCTCGATGTCGGGGTGATCGACGTCGACCACGACCATCTTGGCCGCGCGGCGCGTCGTGCCACCCGACTTGATCGCGCCGGCGGCGCGGTCGCCGATCTTGAGGAAGCTCATCAGGCCGGACGAGCGGCCGCCGCCGGAGAGCTTTTCGCCTTCGCCGCGCAGGCGCGAGAAGTTGGAGCCGGTGCCGGAGCCGTATTTGAACAGGCGCGCCTCGCGGACCCAGAGGTCCATGATGCCGCCCTCGTTGACGAGGTCGTCACCGACGCCCTGGATGAAGCAGGCATGCGGCTGCGGATGCTCGTAGGCCGACTTGGACTTGGTCAGCTTGCCGGTGAAGGGGTCGACGTAATAATGGCCCTGGCCGGGACCGTCGATGCCATAGGCCCAGTGCAGGCCGGTGTTGAACCATTGCGGCGAGTTCGGCGCGACCATCTGCATGGCGAGCATGTAGCGGAGCTCGTCATAGAAGGTCTGGGCGTCTTCGTCTGACGTGAAATAGCCGCCCTTCCAGCCCCAATAGGTCCAGCAGCCGGCGAGGCGGTCGAACACCTGCTTGGCGGAGAGCTCGCTGACATAGCGCTCCTTCTCGGGGAGCGCGGCGAGAGCTTCAGTGTCGGGCACGGAGCGCCACAGGAAGGAGGGGACGGATTCCTCCTCGACCTTCTTCAGGCGCGCGGCGACGCCGGCCTTGCGGAAATATTTCTGGGCGAGGACGTCCGAGGCGACCTGCGACCACTCGGTCGGCACCTCGACATTATCAAGCTTGAAGACGACCGAGCCGTCGGGATTGCGAATCTCCGACGTGGTCAGCCGGAAATCGATCCCGGCGTAAGGTGACTGTCCCGTGGTGGTGTGGCGCCGCTCAATCCGCATGGTCTTGCCCCGTCCTTATCTTTGACCGAACCGCCTCCGTTCAGGCGCCCGGGTCGACATTTCGTTTCGCGATTCCTCCCGGGCCGTCTGGCCTTAAGGCTTCGCAGTTCAGCCGGTGGATCCGGCCCAGTTTCTCCCGACGCGATTCCTCGATGCGTGCATCGATCACCCGCCGGCATGTCCACACGCATCCGCCCCAACGGGATGCGCGCGACATGCGTTCAACGCCCCACAACGTCACTTCTTCTACCGATGCCATCCGAGCCTGTTGCCGGCCCGTTCTGGCGCCCGAAAAGTCCGCTACCCGCAGGCAGACAAGCCCTTCTCCCGCTGCCTTCGTCTGGCCTGGCGGAGTGCAGTTTTGCGGACCCTTTGGGGGAGTGCCGGCGGGACGCAAACTCACTCGCGCCGAACGGACCGAAAGCTAGGACTCTCCGTTGCGCCCGTCAAGAACTAGTGCGAGTTCCTGAATCAAATACTAAATATGGTGGATTGCGGGGGATAACAGGGGGCAAGCCCGCGCCTGTTGTGGAGGCAAGTATCGGTGAGTCCTCAGGGATTCCCAACTGAAAAAATTTGCATCCCGTGGTCATGCGGACCCTTCACCCCGCTCTTCACAGGGCAGGTATATTTTTGGGCAATGGGGTTGCGCCAGCAGGACTCACGTAGCCTTACGGAAGGTGAGGGCAGGCATGCCCGGCGGGGTGGTGGTGGCATCAGCGAATCCGCGCCAAGCTGACCCCGTTTCTGCCGGGTACCCCACATGCTTGATTCGACGCGACCGGGCTTGCGACCGCGCATCGCCCCGGCCGGCCTGATGTTCCTTGCCATCACCTCGGTGGGCTGGGGTTTCAACTGGCCGGTGACGAAATTCCTGCTCGCCGAGCTGCCGCCGCTGACCTTGCGCGGCGTGACCGGCGTGCTCGGGGCGATTCTCCTGGCCGCCCTTGCCCTGGTCCGCGGCGACAGCCTGAAGGTGGCGCGGGAGATCTGGCCGCGGCTCCTGATCGCGGGCCTGCTCAACGTCACCGGCTGGATGGTGCTGATGGGGCTCGCGCTGCTCTGGCTGCCCGCCAGCGAGGCGGCGCTGATCGCCTACACCATGCCGGTCTGGGCCTCGCTGATCGCCTGGCCGGTGCTCGGCGAGCGGCCGACCGTCCTGCGCACCGTCGCGCTGGTGATGGCCTTTGCCGGCCTTGCCTCGATCATGGGCGGCAACGGCTTTGCCGCCAGCGAAGCCAAACTCCCCGGCATCGTCATGGCGCTGGCGGGCGCCGCGGGCTTTGCGCTCGGAACGGTGCTCTCGAAGAAATATCCGATCCGCCTGCCGCCGATCACGGCGGCGACCTGGCAGATCGGCGCCGGCTGCCTGCCGGTCGCCATCGCCGGGCTGCTGCTCGAGACCACGCATCTGTCGCTGGTGACACCGGTCGGCTGGCTGCTCCTGGTCTATTCGGTCGTCGGGCAGTTCTGCATCGCCTATGTCAGCTGGTTCGCAGCTCTTGCGCGCCTGCCGGCCTCCGTCGCCGCGATCGGCACCATGGCCGTGCCTGTCATCGGCGTCGTCGCTTCGGCGGTCGCGCTGGGCGAGCCGCTCGGGCCGGGCCAGATCGCCGCGCTGATCTTCACGCTCGCGGGCGTGGTGCTGGCGACGCGCTAGATTCTTGTTTGACGCGTTTTCTTTACGCGAACCGGTATCCACTTCGCTCGAAAACGTTTTAGCCCGCCATCCCGCCCCCGCCCAGCGCCTTCCTGATCATCTCCGCGAGCTGGTTGCGGCGGTAGGGTTTTGTCAGCAGCAGCACGCCGTCGTCGAGCTTGCCGTGGTGGACGATGGCGTTGTCGGTGTAGCCGGAGGTGTAGAGCACCTTCAGGCCCGGCCGCCGTTTCGCCACTTCCTCGGCGAGCTCGCGCCCGCTCATGCCGCCGGGGATGACGACGTCGGTGAAGAGGAGATCGAAGGCCTGGCCGGCCTCGATCAATTGCAGCGCGGCGCGGCTGTCGGGGGCTGCAATCGTCTGGTAGCCGAGGCTCTGCAATTGCGCAGTGACGAAGTTGCGCACCAGCGGATCGTCCTCGACCACGAAAATGGTCTCGGCGCCGCCTTCGGCCTGCGGCGCGACGGGAGCGGCCGCTTCTATCGCGCCTTCGCCCGGCGGCAGATAGAGCTTGATCGTGGTGCCGTGGCCTTCCTCGCTGTAGATCTTGATGTGGCCGCCGGACTGCTTGACGAAGCCGTAGACCATGGAGAGGCCGAGACCGGATCCCTTGCCGACCTCCTTGGTGGTGAAGAAGGGCTCGAACGCCTTCTCCTGGACGTCCTGCGGCATGCCGGTGCCGGTGTCGCTGACCGCGAGCATCACGTAAGGCCCGGGCACCACGTCCGCATTGGCCTGCGCATAGGCTTCGTCCAGCACGACGCGGTGGGTCTCCAGCAGCAGCTTGCCGCCGTTCGGCATGGCGTCGCGGGCGTTGATCGCCATGTTGAGCACGGCATTGGTGAGCCGGGACGGATCGATGTGCGAGGTCATCGGCCCCTGTTCCAGCACGGTCTCGATCTGGATCTGCTCGCCGAGGGTGGGGCGCAGCAGCTTTGCGATGTCTGATATCGCGGCGTTGATCTCGACGTTGCGCGGCTGGAGCGGCTGCCTGCGTGCGAAGGCGAGCAGGTGCTGGATCAGCTCGGCGCAGCGCTCGGCGGCATCGTCGATCAGGCGCGCCACGCGCTGGAGTCCGGGCTGCTCCTTCAGGCTCGCCACCAGCGTCTCGGTATTGCCCGAGATCACCGTCAGCATGTTGTTGAAGTCGTGCGCGACGCCGCCGGTCAGCTTGCCGATCGCATCCAGCTTCTGCGACTGTTGCAATTGCCGCTCGGTCTCGCGCGAAGTGGTCGCATCGTGATAGACCAGCACGGCGCCCGAGATTTCGCCTTGTCCGTCCCGCATCGGCCGGCCGCTGATCATGAGGTGGCGGACCTGATTGCCGCTGTGCGGGCGGACGATCATCTCCAGGTCTTCGAACTCCTCGCCGCGCAGCACGCGCACCGAAGGCAGCTCCCCGGCCTTCATCGGCGTGACGCCGTCGCCATGAAAGACGTCCGACAGCGATCGCAGATTGCCCAGGTTCATGCCGGTGCGGTGCAGCAGCATGCGCTCCGCGGCCGGATTGGACAGAAGAACGTTGCTCTCGACGTCGATGACCAGCACCGCCTCCGCCATGCTGCGAAAGGTGCTCTGGAGCACGTTGACGGACAGGCGGAGCTCGTCATGCGCGGTGACCAGATGTTCGGTGCGTTCGGCCACCGCCGCCTCGAGCTGCTCATTGGCGGCCGTTGTCTCCAGCAGCGTGCTCTTGAGCGCGCCCTCGGTGCGCCGGCTCTCGCGCATCACCATCACGACCAGCAGCAGGATCACCAGCGCGCCGGCGACATCGATGCCGAGCAGCACGATGCCGGTGCGGCGCGAATCCTGGGAGCGCGCGGCGAGCAATCGTTCTTCCTCTGCGCTCAGACGGTCGAGATTGCCCATCACCGTGTCCATCAGGCCGCGGCCCTCGGCCTTGCCCTGGAGCGCGGCAATGCCGGCATGGTCGCTTTCGGCGCGCAGGCGCATCGCCTCGGCGGCGATCTCGACCCGGCGCAGCGCCAGCGGCTCGGTGCCCTCCAGCAGCGCGACCTGATCGGGGCTGTCGCGCACGCCGCGCTTGAGGTCGGCGAGTGCCGGCGCGATCTGGGCGTGCACCGCCTGGAATTCCTCGCTGAAGGCCGGAGTGCGATAGATCTCGAAGCCGCGCGCGGCGCTCTCGGCGCGGCGCATCAGAACGCGCAGATCGGAGATCTTCTTCTGGACCTGGACGGTATGGTTGACCCAGGCCGTGTCCGACCGCGACTTGACGTCGAGACCGATCGAGGCGGCGGTGATGATCAGGAGGATTGCAAGTCCAGCACCGAGAATGACGCGCTGCGTTGGGATCAAGGGGCTTCTTTCTTGTCCTTCGGCTGTGCGTTCCCGCCCGCGCCGGCGAGACATTCCCGGATCGACGTCAGCAGCGCTTCCGGCGTGAACGGCTTGCGCAGGCAACGCGTTGCCCCGAGTTCCAGCGCCATGCGGAGGAAATCGGGAGAGGGCGAGGCGGACGATGCAAAGGCGTAGCCGGACATCGCGATCAACGGGATCGCCGGCGCGCGCTCGTGAAAGATGCGGATGGATTCGAAGCCGCGCATATGCGGCATGAAGATGTCGACCAGCATCACATCATAGGTCTGCGCTTCCAGCGCAGCCAGTCCCGTTTCACCGCCGTCGGCCAGCGTGACGTCGAAGCCCTGACGTTGGAGGAGGACCTCGATGGTCGCACCGACCATCGGATCGTCATCTACCACGAGGATACGCGGCATGACCTTTCCCAGTAGATCGAAGTCCCCATCTTGGTGATATCCGCGAATCGTATGTCGGGTCAATTTTGGATTGGATCAAGGTAGATATGCACGGTGCGGTGAATAAAGATCCGTTTGCGTCGACTTGTACGTAACCTCGCAAGGATGGAATCGGCCGCACGCGAAACGGGTGAAAGCAGAGCGCACGCGAAAACGGCGCCGCATCACTGCGACGCCGTTTCTTTCAAGCATTGCGGATGGAGTTACGGGCAGGGATGACGCAGGCCGTCATAGCCGAGATAGGTGCCCGATGCCGGGTCGTAGGACCTGTAACGCTGGGCGCAGTAGGCCGCGGAATCGCCGCCGCTGTCGGGAACGACCGCCACTGACGGCTCGTCATAGTAGCTGTCGTCGCCGTAATAGTAGGGATCGTTGTAATACCCGCCGCCATAATAGGCGTATGAGCCGAGGCCGCCGATCGCAGCACCTGCCGCAAAGCCGGGCCAGAACCCGCCGCGATGATGACGACGCCAGCCGCCGTTCCAATTGCCGCTACCGCCCTGCCAGTTGCTGCCGGCGGCCGCGACGCTGCCGGTACCCCCGCTAAAGTTCCGGGTACCGCCGCTGAAGGTAGGCGAACCGCCGCTAGGACGCACCGCTGCGGCAGCCGCAAAATTGCCGCCGCCACCGCTGATCCGCGGACCGGCGCTGAAGCTGCCACCGCCCATTCGGGCGCCGCCGCCACCGCCAATGTGAGCACCGCCACCGCCGCCGATATGGGGGCCACCGCCGCCGCCACGGCCGCCATGGAACTGCGCGAAGCTCGGTGTCGCCATCGGAAGGACCAGCGCCAATGCTGCCGCCGCGCTCAAAAGTCTCAGACTGCTCATGTTCAAACTCCTTTTCCAGGGAGCAAACCCCTCGAAAGGGGGGAGGTTCCTGGATCACGCGGGTGTGCGCGTGACGGGAGCGTCTCACCGGGCCTCTGTACCCGGCATGAACGGATCGCGTCCGATTTACGGCGGGGCGCGCATTTGCGTGGGGCAAGGCCGCACCTGCCGAACTGGACATTTCGCCGTCCGGATGGCATCAGGACCGGACGAAGCAGGGCCCTTGCCGCATGAAACAATTCTTCCTCAAGTTCTTCACCTGGTGGAGTGGCCAGACGTTTGGCACCCAGCTCTGGACCAAGCGGTACGGCGAGCTGGTCGGCCAGGACGAGCAGGGCAATCTCTACTATCGCACCCGCGGCGGGGCGATCGATCCGACGCTCGGATTCGAACGGCGCTGGGTGATCTATAACGGCTACGCCGAAGCGAGCCGCATCCCGCCGGCTTGGCATGGCTGGATTCATCACGTCGTCGATACGCCGCCGACCGAGATCAATTACCAGCCCCGCGAGTGGGAAAAGCCGCACCAGCCGAATCTCACGGGCACGGCCAACGCCTACCGTCCCTCGGGCTCGACGCTCGCCAGCGGCAAGCGGCCGAAGGCGACCGGCGACTATCAGCCCTGGACCCCCGGCTAGGCTTCCAGCCTCCGTCGAATCTTCATCTTCGGATTGGATGCTAGCGCATCCGCCTCATCCCGCTGTGGACAACGGGAACAGCGGGGATGGCGGCTGCGCGGGCGTTGTGTTCGAGCCGGCAATGCGGCTCAATGATCCCATCTTACGGAGATGGGAGACCATCGCGTTCGGTTCGGGCAACAGTTCGCGACTGTCCCGAAATGCAGCGGCTGCCGACTAGGACTCGATCGGGAGATAGGCCCCCGGTCTGGAAGTTCCGAAATCGCCCGATGAAATGTGCAGCCGCCGTAAGACAGGAAAGGCCGCTTGGGAAACCGAGCGGCCTTTTTCTGTTCAGGAGTTGTGCGAGGTCTCGTGCCCCGGACGCGGTGTAGCGCTTCTTCAGCGGTGCTCTGCGGCGCGTCACCATAGCGCGTCGAAGACGCGCGTAAACGCGCTTTAGGTGCCGCACCGCGTCCGGGACACGAGCGGAGCGAAGGCCGCGACTCCACACTCCGTCATTGCGAGCGCAGCGAAGCAATCCAGACTGCCACCGCGGAAAGATTCTGGATTGCTTCGCTGCGCTCGCAATGACGGTGCTGATGCAGCTTTCGCCAAACTACGGTCTCGCCCCCGGACGCGGCGCAGCGTTGCACGCGACACCGCGTCAGCGGCACGAGAGCAGAGGCTAGTTCACCCGCTCGGCCGCACGCTTGACCGCCTCGAGGCGGCGCGCCTGATTTGCTGCCCCGCGCTCTCTCAGCAAGGCCAGCACCTCGGCGGGCGCGGTGTCGGGCGAGCCGGACGTGAACGGCGGGGCGGGGTTGTATTCGATTTGGAGCTGGATCGCTTCCGCCGTGGTGCGGTCGACCAGGATCGACACCAGCGTCAGCGCGAAATCGATCCCGGCAGTGACGCCGCCGCCGGTGATGCGGTTGCGGTCGATGCAGACGCGCGTCTTGGTCGGCGTTGCGCCGAACTGGCCGAGCATCTCCATCGCGCTCCAATGGGTGGCCGCGCGGTAGCCCTTCAACAGGCCGGCAGCACCGAGCGCCAGCGCCCCGGTGCAGACCGAGGTGACGTACCTGGCGCCTTCGGCCTGCCTGCGCAGGAAATCCAGCACCTCTTCGTCATTGAGCAGGTCGTTGGTGCCGCCGCCGCCGGGCACGCAGATCACGTCGAGCTGCGGGCAGTCGGCGAATGTCGTGGTCGGCGTCAAGGTCAGCACGGAATCGCTCGGCACCGGCTCGATCCGCTTCCAGATCAGATGCAGCCTGGCGCCGGGAACGGCGGAGAACACCTGCAAGGGGCCGGTGAAGTCGAGCTGGGTGACGCGCGGAAACACCAAGAGTCCGATCTGGAGCGGGGACGACATCGGAAGATCCTCCAATCATGGGCTTGACGCGGGCAAATTGGCATGATGCCCTTCTGTCCAAAATGGCGTAATTCCCTCTATTTCGGACATGACCATGATCGGCATCCTGATCTTCCCGGATTTCCAGTTGCTCGATGCGGCGGGCCCGATCTCGGTGTTCGAGGTCGCAGCACGCTGCGCCGGCAAGCCGCTCGCGCTGCGGGTGCTGGCGGTGAATGCGGGACCGGTGCGCAGCTCGTCCGGCGTCGAAATGGTGGCGCGCGATTTCAAGTCGGCGAACGCCATCACGACGCTCGTCATCGCGGGCGGCGCGGGGGTGGCGGATGCCGCGCGCTGCGAGGTGACGCGTGCCTTCGTGCAGCGGCTGGCGCGGCGGGGCGTGCGGGTCGCCAGCGTCTGCTCGGGCGCCTATGTGCTGGCCGAAGCAGGTCTGCTCGACGGTCGCCGCGCCACCACGCATTGGGGCCGCACGCGCGATTTCGTCGCGCGCTATCCGAAGGTGAAGTTCGAGCCGGACCAGATCTTTACCCACGACGGCAATGTGTGGACGTCGGCGGGGATCACGGCGGGCATAGACCTCGCGCTGGCGATGGTCACAGAGGACCATGGCGAGGAGATCGCGCAGGCGGCCGCGCGCCAGCTCGTGCTCTACCATCGCCGCAGCGGCGGCCAGTCGCAATTCTCATCACTGCTGGAGTTGAAGGCGCCGAACGGCCGGTTCGGCGCGCTGTTGTCCTGGGCCCGCGAAAATCTCGATGCGCCGCTCACGGTGGAGGAGCTCGCCGATCGCGCCGGCATGAGCGCGCGGCACTTCGCCCGCGCCTTTGCCGCCGAGACCGGCACGACGCCGTCGAAAGCGATCGAGCGGCTGCGGATCGAGGTCGCGCGCGAGCGCGTGCAGTCCTCGCGCGAGGCGATCGAGCTCGTTGCGGAGGCGACCGGATTCCGCGATCCCGAGCGCATGCGGCGCGCCTTCATTCGCGCCTTCGGCCAGCCGCCCCAGGCGCTGCGGCGCGCGGCGCGGGCGGGCTAGGGCGGATATTCATAAGTCTGGTGCGCGCGTGCCAACGTAATATCGGCTCACATTAGAATCGGGATAGCGAGAGAGAAGCGGGGAATAGAGGTGTCAGGCAACGACACGGTTCGTTGGACCAAGGGGTATACGCAAACAGAGCTCGACAGGGCGCAACGTCGATTTGGCCTAGTCTTTCCTCCCGATTTGATTGCGCTGCTGAGGCGAAGGCGGCCGATGGACGGACACGACTGGACGGACGATCGAGCAATAAGACGGGCGCTGGACTGGCCCTTTGAAGGTCTTCGTGAGTCTGTCGAGAATGGACGACTGTGGTGGCCGGAATGGGGGAAGTGGCCGTCCAGTGCGCGAGCCCGGGAAGAGACGCTTCGAGACATCGTTTCCCGGGCACCGAAACTAATCCCGTTGATTGCTCACAGATACTTGCCAGAGCAGCCGCACGAGGCAGGCAACCCCGTCTTTTCCATCTATGGCATCGACGCAATTCATTACGGTGCCAATCTAAATGACTATTTCGAAAGGGAGTTCACGGGCTGGAACAGCAAACCCTGGCCCGCGCAGATCAAATACATTCCGTTCTGGTCTGAGCTTGTCGAGCGCTTTGCGCAGGACAGAAACAATTCATAATTCCGTCACTGCTGATATCGTTCGTCAGCCGGTCCTAGCTGGTGCCGCTTGTAGCCGTAGCGCTTGACGTATCCGCACGCGCTGTCAATCGCTGCGCGATTGGCATCAGCATGTACGGCGCCAGGTGAATCGGAAACTGCGTCAGCGCGAAGTAGAGCCAGGTCGTCGCCGGCAGCGCGCCTGCGGTCGCGGCCAGCATCAGCCCGAGATTGCGCTGTGACACCATCAGGCCGATCGCGAAGGCGCGCTCATGGCCGACGCGGCGGAAGATCAGTGTCGTGACGGTGAGCAGTGTGAAATAGACGGCAAAGGCGAGCAGCGCGACGCCGATCGCGAACAGGGGGGCGGCGAGGAGGTCGGTTGCGACGTCGCCCATCACCGCCGAGGCGAACACCAGCAGGATGACGATGTTGATGCCGTCGATCGGACGCTTGTGGCGCTGGATCGCCTCGGCGCCGAACAGGCGGCGGATGACGGTCGCGGCAAGCAGCGATGCCGTGAGGATTCCGAGCAGCTTCAGGCCGAGCGTGAGCGGCGAGATGCCGAGCATGCCGCCGAGAAACAGGCTCGCGAACAACGAGGCGGTGAAGGGGACGAGCGCGGTCGAGGTCACCAGCGTGACCAGCACCAGCGTGGCATCGAGGCCCATCAGCGCGGCGAGCGCCGGCGCGGCCATCATCGGCGAGGCCATGCCCTGGAGCATCAGCGCGAGAGCAAGGCCGGGCGAGCTATCGCTGAGCCCGGTTGCGTGAGCCGTCAGCCCGACGATCAGCGGCACGCCGATCGTGGTCCAGGCGGTGGCGGCCGCAACCAGCGCCGGCCGGCGCAGATGTCCATGCAGCGCGGCCAGGTCGACGCGCATGAAGGAGATGCAGAGCAGAAGGAAGATCGCTTCGGTGACGTAGGGGCGCAGCAGCGCACCGAGCGGCGGCACCGCAACCGCGATGAAGGCG
Organism: Bradyrhizobium sp. cf659; assembly: GCF_900113725.1. NCBI lineage: Bacteria > Pseudomonadati > Pseudomonadota > Alphaproteobacteria > Hyphomicrobiales > Nitrobacteraceae > Bradyrhizobium > Bradyrhizobium sp. cf659. Next base: position 885,012 of record NZ_FOQJ01000001.1, on the reverse strand, counting down.
ATCGCTGCCACCGCGCGCGTGCCCTGGTCACCGAGCCAGGTGAGCCCGCGCAGGGGAATGGCGAAGATCGTCTTGAGGATGGAAGGCATCTCGGTCTGAGGCGGTGCGTAGCCCGGATGAGCGGAGCGACATCCGGGACAGGTGTTCTTGCGAGGTGAGAGCGATCCCGCATGTCGCTTCGCTCATGCGGGCTACGGACTACCCCAATCCCTTCAACCACGCGCCGATCTCGCTGACGGCGACATTGGCCTGTGGCAACAGCTTGCCCATGGTGAAGAAGCCGTGGAATTGGCCGGGAAAGTGCTTGTACGTGACGGGCACGCCGGCCTGCTTGAGGCGCGCGGCATATTCATCGCCTTCGTCGCGCAGGGGATCGGCGCCGGCGGTGAGCACATAGGCCGGCGGCAGGCCGGCAAGACTTGTCGCGCGCGCCGGCGAGGCGCGCCAGTCGTGGATGTCGGCGGTGCCGCCCAGATAGTGGTCGCGAAACCAGCGGATCACCGAATGCGTCAGCAGCACGCTGGTCTCGGGTTCGCTGTGGGAGCTGTGCGTCATGGCGAAATCGGTCGCCGGATAGATCAACACCTGGCCCGCGATCGCAGGGCCATTGCCGTCGCGCGCGGCGAGCGCGACGACCGCGGTGAGATTGCCGCCGGCGCTGTCGCCGCCGATCGACAGACGGGAGGCGTCGATGCCGAGCTCGCGCGCGTTCGCGGCGATCCATTTGGTCGCGGCGATGGCGTCCTCGGTGGCGGCGGGAAATTTGTGCTCGGGTGCGAGGCGGTAGTCCACCGAGATCACGATCAGCGCGGCTTCGACCGCGAGCTGGCGGCAGACGACGTCATGGGAGTCGAGATCGCCGATCACCCAGCCGCCGCCGTGGAAGAACACCAGCGCCGGCGACAGGCCGTTCTGCCGGCGCGGGTCCGTCGGCACATAGATCCGCGCCGGAGTCACCCCGTGCGGTGCCGGGATCGCCAGCGGCGCGACACGCGCAAGTTCCGGCGGCTCGGGGTTGGTGGCAAAGCGCGCCTGGGCGTAATAGGCGCGCGCCTCCGGCGCGGTCAGCGTCTCGTAGGCGGGGCGGCCGGCCTCCTGGAACGCCTTGTAGACGGCGGCGGCATCGGGATCGAGCGCAACGGGCATGGGAGCGACCTTGGGGCTTCTGGTTATCGTTGGACGGCGTGTTCAGGGGACGGGACCGCCTCGGCCCCCAGGGAAGGGGCGTCCGACTATCCCATTCGGCCGGTGGTCTGGCCAGCTGGCGGCGGGCAGGGCAGGGATGCCGCCCTTTCCCCGCCGTATTCGGCGTGTTAACCGGATGGCCTGCGAGCGGCGGTATCCCCTGTAGAATGTCCAGCAAGCCCGATTCGCTGTTGAAGCCGCGCGAGAAGATGGTTCGAACCCTTACCCTGACAGGTCTTGCGGCGCTTCTGGCCGCCACTGCGCTTACGGCTGCGACCCCCGCGCAGGCGCAGATCGGCACGATCTTCTCCGATCCGCCGCCGCTGCGGCCGCCCGGCAGCATTCCGCGCGGACAGCCGCAGCCGCAGGTGCCTGACGACGACGAGGAGGTCCCCGAGCTGCCGCCGCAGGGCCGTGTGCTGCCGTCGCGTCCGATGGCACCGCCTCCCGGGCGTCAGGGCAATGCCATGCCGGGGCCAGTGGAGACCCAGCCTCTGGCGCCGCCCCCGGGCTCCAGCGCCGCGCCACCGAACCAGCCGCCGCCCGTGGCGGTCGCGCCGCCGGGCGCCCCTCAGCCGGGCGCACCCGGTCAGCGCCAGCCCCAGCAGAAGGGCGGGCCGGGCGGTGCCGTGCCGCAGACGCCGGCGAGCCTCCAGCCCGGCGACGAGGTCGTGACCGAGCCGCCGGCCCAGAAGATCGTGAACAAGAAGGCGACCTTCTCCGGCCTCGACAAGATCACCGGCCGCATCATCAATTTCGACGAGGATATCGGCGAGACCGTCCAGTTCGGCGCGCTGCGCGTCAAGACCGACGCCTGCTACACAAGGCCGGCGACGGAAGCCGCCAACACCGACGCCTTCGTCGAGGTCGACGAGATCACCTTGCAGGGCGAAGTGAAGCGGATCTTCTCGGGCTGGATGTACGCGGCAAGCCCCGGCCTGCACGGCGTCGAGCATCCGATCTACGACATCTGGCTGACCGACTGCAAAGAGCCGCAGCAGACCATTGCGACCGCTGCGCCGGATCCCGCGACCAAGCCGGCTGCGCCGCCGCCGCCCGCGCAGAAGAAGGCCGCGCCCAAGCAGGCCGTGCAGCAGCGGCCGCCGCAGCCATTGCCGCCTCCGCAGCAACAGCAACCGGCGCCGCCACCTTCGCCGCCGGAGCAGCGGCCAGGCCTGTTCGGTATCCCCGGGTTCGGTCGCTAAGATCTCTGATTATTGCCGCGAGGCGATGATCTCGAGCGCGCGAGCGCCCGGGATCGCCTCGCCGGCCGAGAGCTCGAGGAAATCGCCGGGCTCGCCCGCCAGCGCCCTGTCGAGCAGCGCGGTGTAGCGCCGCCGCGGAATCTCGACCGCGCCGAAGCTCTTCAGATGCTCGGTGACATATTGCGTGTCGAGCAGCTCGAAACCGCCATGGATCAGCCGCGCGACCAGGTGCACCAGCGCGACCTTCGAGGCATCGCGCGCGGTGTGAAACATGCTCTCGCCGAAGAAGGCGCGTCCTAAGCTCACGCCGTAGAGCCCGCCGACGAGGTCGTCGCCCTGCCAGGCCTCGACGCTGTGGCAATGGCCGAGCTCGAACAGGCCGCCATAGAGGTCGCGGATGCGCTTGTTGATCCAGGTGTCCTCGCGCCCGGCCTGCGGCGCGGCGCAGCCGGCAATCGTGGCCTTGAACGCGGTGTTGACGGTCACGCGAAACACATCCGAACGCACGGTGCGCGCGAGCCGCGAGGCCACGCGGAATCCGTCGAGCGGGATGACGCCGCGCAATTCCGGCTCGACCCAGAACAGGGTCGGATCTTCGGCGCTCTCGGCCATCGGAAAGATGCCGCAGGCATAGGCGCGCAGCAGCACGGCCGGCGTAATTTCAGACGAAGCGGAGTCGCGCGAAGTCATGGCGCGACAATAGCAGGATCGCAATGCGGTTGCGATGGGGGCGCCGGTCAGCTCGCGGCGGCGGTATTGGTCTTGCCGGGCGCCGCGGGTACGCGGCGGAACCTGAGCAGGATGCGGGTTCCGGAATGGGCGGGGTCGCGCTCGACCGAGGCGTCGAGCTTGGTGGCCATCGCCGCGACGATGCGCTGGCCCATGCCGGTGGAGCGTGGATCGGCCTTGACGTTGTCGCCGACGCCGTCATCGGCGATCGCCAGCAGGACATTCTCGCCCTGCAGGGTCAGCTCGACATGGATCGGGCCGGCTCCGTCGGGATAGGCGTATTTCACCGCGTTCATCACCAGCTCGTTGACGATGATGCCAACGGCGACCGCACGGTCCGGATCGATCTCGATCGGCTCCGCCTTCAGCGTCAGGCGCGACATCCGGTTGCCTTCGGCCGAGCGGCGCAGGTCCTCGAGCAGCGAGTCCAGGTACTGGCTCAGGACGACGCTCTTGAGGTCCTGCGAGGTGTAGAGGCGGCGGTGCACCTGCGCGACCGCGGCGACGCGGCCCATCGCGTTGGTCAGCGCGGCCTTGACCTCTTCCTGTCCGGCGGAGCTCGCCTGAAGATGCAGCAGCGAGGCGATGATCTGGAGCGAATTGCCGACGCGGTGATTGACCTCGCGCAGCAGCAGCTCGCGCTCGGCGGCGAGCGCCGCATAGCGGTCGCGCGAGGCATGGATCTCGGCTTCGGCTTCCTCGCGCGCCTTCTGCAATTCGGCCTGCCGCAGCGCGCCCTCGGCCGCGACATGAAGCAGGGGGATGAAGTCGCCCTTGACGTCCTTGACGAGATAATCGGCCGCGCCCGCCTTCAGTGCGGTGACCGCGATGCTGGAATCCTGCGACGCGGTGACGAACACCACGGGAGGGGCGCCCGGGATCGCCATGATCTGCTCGAGCGTATCGAGGCCGTCGAGACCCGGCATGTACTGGTCGAGCGCAACGACGTCGATGCCGCCGTCGATGCTGTCCTGGGCGCGGCGGATGTGCTCGAGGCCTTCCTCGCCGCTGGCGGCATGAACGACCCTGTAGCCGCGCCGCGTCAGGCCGCGGTCGACCAGGCGCGCGAGCGCGTCGTCGTCGTCGATATACAGCAGTGTCGGTGTTCTCTGGTTCATGTGGCGGGCGGGACCTGGATGACCGAGAAGAACAGCCCGAGCTGCCGGATGGCGTTGGCGAAATTCTCGTAGTTGACGGGTTTGGTGATGTAGACGTTGCAGCCGAGCTCGTAGCAGCGCTTGATCTCCTGGGAGTCGTCGGTGGTCGTCAGCACGACCACCGGCGAGGCCTTGAGATGATTGTTTTCCTTGATCTGCTTCAGGATGTCGATCCCGCTCATATCAGGCAGGTTGAGGTCGAGCAGGATCAGGAGGGCATTTCCCTTCTGGGAAAGCCCGCTGCCGTCGGCGCCGAACAGGTGTCTCATCGCATCGGTGCCGTTGTCGAACGAGATGATCTCGTTGTTGACGCCGGAACGGCGGATGTTGCGCTCGATCAGCCGGGCGTGCCCCTCGTCGTCCTCGATCATGATGATGGTGACAGGCTGCGTCATTGGTCTGCGTTCCGGTTGCTGGCGTTCCAGGCGACGGGCAGCGTGATCGTGAACGTGCTCCCCGCGTTCAGTTCCGACGATACCGACATGGTGCCGCCAAGACGGCGCACAAGTGCACGCACATGTGCAAGACCTATGCCCTGTCCCGGCTTGTCCTGGGTTCCCGCGCGCCGGAACAGGTCGAATATCCGCTGGTGATCCTTCGGATCGATGCCGCGACCGTTGTCGCTGATCTCGAAGATAGCGTAGCCGAGCTTGGTGCGCCCGCGAATTCTGATCTCTCCGGGCACCCCGCTCTTGAGATATTTGATCGCGTTGTCGATCAGATTGGAGAAGATCTGCTCCAGGGCGAGGCGGTCGCTGACGATATTGGGCAGGGACCCGACGTGGATCTCGGCCTGCGCTTCCACGGCCTGATGCGCCAGCGTCGACACGATGGCCTCGACGAACTCGCGGATGTCGATCTTCTCCGGCCGAAATTCGCGCCGGCCCTCGCGGGTGAGGTTGAGGATCGCCGAGATCAGCCGGTCCATCTTGGCGATCGACGATTTGATGAAGCCGAGCGCCTCGGAAAAGTCCGCTGAGAGCTGCTTGTCGGGGCCTTCGAGCGCGATCTCGCCGGAAGAGCCAGATGCCAGCGGTGGTCCGTCGGCGGGGACGTGGGCGAGGCTGCTGACGCGGCGGAAGATGTCGCCGCCGAGTTCTTCAAGCTCGCTGGTGAAGCCCATGATGTTGACGAGCGGGGAACGCAGATCGTGGCTGACGATATAGGCAAAGCGCTGAATCTCGTCATTGGCCTCGCGCAGGTCCGCCGTGCGCTCGTCGACCACGGTCTCCAGGTTGACGTTGGCGTCGCGCAGGCGCGCCTCGGCCTCGTCACGGGCGCGGGCCGAGCGCCGCACCAGCCAGGTCGAGACCAGTGCCAGCAGCACGACGAGGCCGGAGCCGATGCCGGTCATCGAGGCGGCCAGCGTCTGGCTCCGGTCGGAGTTGGCGGTGCGGATCCGGAACAGCCGCTCCTCTTCGCGGATCATCGCGTTGGCCAGGTTGCTGATCGTGGTCGTGGTGTTGCCGGCGGCGGCCTCGCGGATGAGCGCCGCGGCCCTGTCGGGTTGACCCTGCTTCACGAAATCCATCTCGCGCGCGAACTGGTCGAGCCGGGTCTCGATCGCCGCGCGCAGCTTCTCGATGCTGTCGCGTTGCGCCGGATCGTCGCCGATCTGGCGGGTGAGCTTGGCGAGCGCCGGAATAATCGCTGCGACGGCCTTCTCGTGATCCGACTGGAAATCCGGGCCCTGCGTCAGGAGAAAGCCGCGGGCGCTGCTCTCGGCGCGTCGGACTTCGAGCAGCAGGGCGTTGATCTGGTTCTCCACCTCGATGGTGTGGACGACCCATTTGCTGTCTTCCCGCGCCTTGTTGACGAGATAGACCGAGCCGGCGCTGATCACGGTCAGCACCAGGAGCCCCGCCGCGATCAGCAGGATCTGCCAAAATGCGCGCCGCCGCTGCGCCTCAGCCGTCACGACGGTCTCGCCCTGTTACGCCGGTGGAGTTCAAGACGCCCCCTTGGAACTGCCCAACCGTCCAAAACGCAATTGGGGCGAAAGGGTTCCACGGGGCTGGAGGCTATTTCGCGGCGGGTTCCGCCTTGCCGGCCAAGTACTGTTCCAGCCAGTGGATGTGGTAGTCGCCGTTGATGATGTCGTCCTCGCGCACCAGCGCGCGGAACAGCGGCAGCGTGGTCTCGATGCCTTCGACCACCATCTCGTCCAGCGCCCGGCGCAGCCGCATCAGGCATTCGGCGCGCGTCTTGCCGTGCACGATCAGCTTGCCGACGAGGGAGTCGTAATAGGGCGGGATCGTGTAGCCCTGATAGACGGCGGAATCGATCCGGACGCCGAGGCCCCCGGGCGGATGGTATTGCAGGATCCGGCCGGGCGAGGGGCGGAAGGTCTCCGGATTTTCGGCGTTGATCCGGCATTCGATCGCGTGGCCGATGACCTGGACTTCCTCCTGCTTCGCCGGCAGCTCGCCGCCGGCGGCGATGCGGATCTGCTCCAGCACGAGGTCGATGTCGGTGATGCTCTCGGTGACGGGATGCTCGACCTGGATGCGGGTGTTCATCTCGATGAAGTAGAACTCGCCGTCCTCGAACAGGAACTCGATGGTGCCGACGCCGAGATATTTCATCTCGCGCATCGCTTTCGCACAGGTCTCGCCGATCTTGGCGCGCGCGGCGGCGGAGAGGACGGGCGAGGGGCCTTCCTCCCAGACCTTCTGGTGGCGGCGTTGCAGCGAGCAGTCGCGTTCTCCGAGATGGATCGCGCCGCCGCGGCCGTCGCCGAGAATCTGGATCTCGATATGGCGCGGCTTCTGGAGATATTTTTCGAGATAGACGGACGCATCGCCAAAGGCGGATTTGGCTTCGTTCGCCGCCGTCGACAGCGCCATCAGGAGGTCGGCCTCGCTGTGCGCGACCTTCATGCCGCGGCCACCGCCGCCCGCCGCCGCCTTCACCAGCACCGGAAAGCCGATCTTCCTGGCGATCGCCAGCGCATCGTCGTCGGGGCCGACCGCGCCGTCGGAGCCGGGCACCACGGGGATGCCGAGCTTCCTGGCGGTCTTCTTGGCCTCGATCTTGTCGCCCATCAGGCGGATGTGCTCGGCCTTGGGGCCGATGAAATGCAGATTGTGCTCGGAGAGGATTTCCGCGAAGCGCGCGTTCTCGGACAGGAAGCCGTAGCCGGGATGCACGGCGTCCGCCCCGGTGATCTCGCAGGCCGCGAGCAGCGCGGGCACGTTGAGATAGCTGTCCTTGGACGGCGGCGGTCCGATGCACACGCTCTCATCCGACAGGCGCACATGCATGGCGTCTGCGTCGGCGGTGGAGTGCACGGCGACGGTCGCGATCCCGAGCTCCTTGCAGGCCCTGAGGATGCGAAGGGCGATCTCGCCGCGATTGGCTATGAGGATCTTGTCGAACATGGTGTCCTTAAGGGACGAGTGGCGCGCGGAAAGCGGCGAGGGCGGCTGGCCGCCCCATGCCGTTACTCAATGATCACCAGCGGCTCACCGAACTCGACCGGCTGGCCGTCCTCGACCAGGATCTGCGTCACCGTGCCGGCGCGCAACGAGGGGATCTGGTTCATGGTCTTCATGGCTTCGATGATCAGCAGCGTCTGGCCGACCGAGACCTTGCTGCCGACCTCGATGAACGGCTTGGCGCCGGGCTCCGGCGCCCAGTAGGCGGTGCCGACCATCGGCGAGGTGACGGCGCCGGGATGCTTCGACAAATCGGCCGCGGCGGCAACGGTCGCAGCGGTGGCCACCGGCAGGCCGACGGGAGCGGCAGCGACCGGCATCGGCATGGTCGCGGCGACGCTGATGTTGCGGGCGACGCGCAGGCGCAGGCCCGCACGTTCGATCTCGATCTCGGTGAGGCTGGTCTCATCGAGCAGCAGGGCGAGCTCGCGGACGAGCGCGGAATCCTCGCTGGAAAACTTTGCGGCTGCTTTGTCGTCTGGCTGGCGCGCCATGTTCTTTGATCCGAATGTTCTGTGTGATGAGGGAGCGTCAGGCTTTGGGCTTGAGGCCGAGCTTGACGGCAAGGCCCTGGATGGCGAGGCGGTAGCCCTCGATGCCGAAACCGCAGAGCGAGGCGAAGGCCGCGCGCGCGGTGTAGGAGTGGTGACGGAAGCTCTCGCGGGCGTGGATATTGGTCACGTGCACTTCGACCGTCGGGATCTGCACCGCGAGCAGCGCATCGTGCAGCGCGATCGAGGTGTGCGAATAGCCGCCGGCATTGATGATGATGCCCTTCATCTTGCGCGCATGCGCTTCGTGGATGAAGTCGATCAACTCGCCCTCGCGGTTGGACTGCCGGCAGTCGGCCTTGAGACCGAACGCCGCCGCCGTCTCCCGGCACAGCGCCTCGACGTCGGCCAGTGTGGCATGGCCGTACTTTTCGGGCTCGCGCGTCCCCAGCATGTTGAGGTTCGGCCCGTTGAGAACGAGGATCGTGTCGGTTGCAGGTTCGGCCATTCCAATCCCGTAATCGGTGTTTCGGCGTGGCGGGGGTTATAGGTAACAAAGCGCCCTAGGGGAAGCCTTGAAGGACCTCCCAGGGGCCTTCAGGCACCTCATCCGGGGTGCAAAAACCTGTGCGGAAGCTACGGAAATTGCTTGTTAACCAGTCCAAAGCATGGCTGCCGGCGGAACGCAAAGGGGCGGGCATCGCTGCCCGCCCCCTGAGGTTGCCGTCATCCGGCCTTAGACGTCGAGGACCGCGACGATCTCATAGGTGTTCGGATCGATGATCACGATCTGCTCGCGGACCAGCACGTAGCGGTAGCTGCGCCACTCCGGATAGATCGTCACGACGCGGGACGGCAGGGCGTGCAGCTCGATGCCCTCGCGCGGCACGCGGCTGCCGACGGAGATCGAGAAGTTCACGTTGGTCACGGGGGCCACGCGCTCCTCGCGGATCACCGACGTGATCTGGGTCCGCTGCTCGGTGGAGAGCTTGGCGGCGGCGCCGGCCTGGCCGACCGTCGTCGTTGAGGACGAGGTCGAGCTCTTGCCCTCGGCCTTCATGTCGGTCGAGGTGCCCGAGCCCGGACGGTTCTCGGCGTTGCTCTTGGTGGACGTGCCGGCCTTGTTGTCCTCAGCCTTCATGTCCTTGTGGTCCTTGGCGCCGGACTTGGTCGTATCCTGGCTCATGCTCTTGGACTTGTCCTGCTGCGACTTGTCCATCTGACCCTGCGCGCGTTCGTCGGTGCGCTGGCCCTTGGTCGCGCCGGCCTTGTCCTCGGCGGCGTTCTTGTGCATCGCGCCGCCCGAGCGCTCGTCCTTCATCGCGCCTGGAGATTTCTCCTCGGCGGCCGCACCCGGCTTCGCGGTGCTGGCGCCGCCAGCCTGACCGACGGTGCCCTTTTCCTTCGTCATGGAGTCCTTGCCCGTGGCGCCGCGCTCGGCCGCACCGCCCGACGGCTGTGTTTGCTGTGCGGGCTGCGCGCCGGCGCCGCCGCTCTCGCGGTTCATGGTGCCTTGTGCGTTCGCCAGTCCGGTGCCGGCGACGAGTGCTAGCGCGGCAACCGAGATCATGAAGCGGTTCAACATCGAATTTCTCCTCACGTGTTTATTTGCGTCATTGCCCGCGCCAACAACGAAAGGAGATATCGGTTGTTCCGGAACATCAGCGGTTCCGCGGCATTTGTTTGTTGAACGCCAGATGAATGATCGTGCCGGATCGCGCCAAGGTTTGACCCAGCAAAAAAGGCCGGCTTTTCAGCCGGCCTCGTTGCATGCGCGAGTTGTGAAGCGCGTGATCAGCAGGTCGCCTTGCCGCAGCGGGCAACGCCGATCTTCTCCTTGAGGCCTTCGAGGCCGATGGCGCCGATCACGATCTGCTTGCCGATCACGTAGCTCGGCGTGCCGTTCATGCCCATCGCCTCGGCGAGCTTGAAGTTTTCCTCGATGGTGGCGCGCACCTCGGGGCTGGCGAGATCCTTCTCGATTTTCGCGGTGTCGAGACCGGCCTCCTTGGCCGCTTGCAGCGCGCGCGCCTTGTCGGCCGCGCCGCGGCCGCCGAGCAGCTTCTGGTGGAAGTCGAGATATTTCTTGCCGGTGGGATCCTGCATGCGCACGGCGACGGCGACCTGGGCGGCCTCGACGGAGCCCTGGCTCAGCACCGGAAACTCCTTCAGCACGACCTTCAGCTTCGGATCGCTCTTCATGAGGTCGAGCATGTCGGTCATCGCGCGTTTGCAATAGCCGCAATTGTAGTCGAAGAACTCGACGAAGGTGACGTCGCCCTCCTTGTTGCCGAGCACGACCTGGCGCGACGAGTTGAAGATCGCGTCCGCGTTCTGCGCGATGCTGGCCTCGTGCTTCTGCGTTTCGGCCGCGGCCTGGCGCTTGCTGAGCTCGGTCATCGCCTCCTCGAGCACCTCGGGATGGGTGACGAGGTAGTTCTTGATGATCGCCTCGATGTCGGTGCGCTGGGCATCGGAGAAGCTGTCGGCCGACGCGGGCGCGGTTGCGCCGAACATGGCGAGCGCAAACAGCGCGGGAGCAAGCAGACGCAGCGAAGGCATAGGCAAATCCTCTTATCCAAAGCAGGTTTCGGAAAACGTCCCGGCGGACTTAAAGCTCGGTGTCGTGACGTCGTGGTGTCTGGCGTCGTTCTAGCTAGTTGCGCGGCGGCTTGGCCGCCACGATGTCGTCGGCCTTGACCCATCCGGGCGTGCCGATGGCGAAACGGGTTTTCGCGCGCGTGGCGAGCTCGCGGGCGGTCTTGTTGTCGCCGCGCAAGTAAGCGGCCTGCGCCGACGCGAGATCCGCCTCGGCATAATCTCCCTTCCGGCCATAGGCCATCGCGAGCTGGGTAAAGCCGATTGGTGCTTCGGGCTCCCGTGCCACCGCGGCGCGGAGAATCCGAACGGCGTCGTCGGTGTAGGCCTTATTATCGGTTCCAACCAGAGCCTGCCCAAGTAACATCTCGATGAGGGGCGCGTTGTTCGAAAGCGCGACAGCCTTGCGCAGGGGAGCGATCGCTTCGGCGGGCTTGCCGCTCTCCAGCAAGGCCTGGCCGCGCACCTCGTAGAAGTACGGGTTGTTCGGCTGGACCTGGATCAGCGCGTCGATCTGGGCGAGCGCGCTGCGCAGATCGCCGTGCAGATAGGTGCTGATGGCGCGGGCGTAGCGCGCCGGCAGGCTGTCGTTGGTCTGGGGATAGCGGCGGTACACCGTCTCCGGCCGCTCCATGAAGGCGGAGATCTTGGCGCGCACCATGTCGTGGCGGAGCTGGAGCGCGGGATCGTCCTTCTTGTCCCAATAGGGGCTGGAGCTTGCGAACTCCTGCAGCGCGGCGACGCGCTCGGCCGGCATCGGGTGCGACTGCAGATAGGGGTCGGCGCCGCGCGCGGCGAACAGGCTCTCGCTGGTGAAGCGCTTGAAGGTCTCGTACATGCCCTTCGGCGACTGCCCCGTCGCGGTCAGGAATTTCACGCCGGCACGGTCGGCATTTTCCTCCTGCTGGCGCTGGTAGGACAGCAGCGTGCGGCGGATCATCTCCTGCGGACCGGCGAGGGCGGCCGCCCCCGCATTGGCGAGGCCGTTGTTGCCGGTGCTGCTGCGCTGGGTGCTGCCAGCGGCGATCGCGCCGGCGCCGAGCAGCATCGCGATGATCATCTGGGTCTGGGCGGTGGCGAGCTGCTCGCGCAGCTTGGACAGATGGCCGCCCGCCAGATGCCCGGTCTCGTGCGCGAGCACGCCGATGATCTGGTTCGGCGTCTCCGACTGGAGGATCGCGCCGTAATTGACGAAGATGCGGCGGCCGTCCGCGACGAACGCGTTGAACGAGCCGTCGTTGATGATCACCATCTGGATGTTCTGCTTTTCCAGACCGGCGACGCGCAGGATCGGGCGCGTATATTCGCGCAGAAGCTGCTCGGTCTCGGTGTCGCGCAAGACCGGCGGGCCCTTCTGCTGCGCCTGCGCCGCCGGGAACGGCAGCAAGGCGATCGCCGCGGCCGTGACGATGGCGGTGAGGGCGGAGGTCTTTTTGCGCAATGCGATCTGGAGCAACATCAAGCGGTCTTGGTCAAACGGGCTTGGCAAGTGGTCTCGGCAAGTGGCCTTGGCAAGTGATCTTGGCAAGCAGTTTCGTGATTGGTTTTGGCGATTGGCGGCGGACCGGATACGCGATATGGCCTATGAGCCTTGCCCCTTATGAGCCGTACAATGCGGCCAGTCTGGGGCGCAAGCGCCCCGTTCCCCGGACCGGACGGACCGGTCCGCCAGCGAATAGCAGAAATCGATGCACGATGCGACATTGAGGAACCGGTTGGGACAGTGGCTCGAGCCCTCCCGCCGTAGCGACGTTCCCCCGTTCATGGTCATGGACGTGATGGCCGCGGCGGCCCGAATCGAGGCCGCCGGGGGCCATGTCATCCATATGGAGGTCGGCCAGCCCGCCGCTGGCGCGCCGAAGACCGCGATTGCGGCCGCGCACGCGGCGCTCGAGGCAGGACGGATCGATTATACCTCCGCGCTCGGCATCCCCTCCTTGCGCGAGCGGATCGCGCGGCACTATCGCGACGGCTATGGCTGTGACGTCAGCGCCGAGCGGATCGTGGTGACGACGGGCTCCTCGGGCGGCTTCATCCTCGCCTTCCTGTCGATGTTCGAGCCTGGCGATCGCGTCGCCGTGACGGTGCCGGGCTATCCGCCGTACCGTCATATCCTCACCGCGCTCGGCTGCGAGCCGGTGCTGATCGAGACCACCAACGAGACTCGCCACGCGCTCACCGGCGAGGCGCTGCTTGCCGCCCATCGCAAGGCGCCGCTGAAGGGTGTGCTGGTCGGCAGCCCCGCCAATCCGACGGGAACGATGATGTCCCGCGAGGCGCTCTCCGGCCTGATCGCGGCGGCGGAGGATGCCAAAATCCGCTTCATCTCGGACGAGATCTATCACGGGCTCGACTATGCGTTTCCGGCGGTGACGGCGGCGGCATTGTCGGACCACGCCCTCGTGATCAACTCGTTCTCGAAGTATTTTTGCATGACGGGCTGGCGCGTCGGCTGGATGGTCGTGCCGGAGATTCTGGTGCGCCCGATCGAGCGGCTGCAGCAGAACCTGTCGATCTCGGTGCCGTCGCTGTCGCAGATCGCGGCCGAGGCCGCCTTCGACGGCGCGGCCGAGATGGAGGAGATCAAGCACGGCTATCAGGAAAACCGGCGCATCCTGATCGAGGGATTGCCCAAGGCCGGCCTCACCAGGTTCCTGCCGGCCGACGGCGCCTTCTACCTCTATGCCGATGTCTCGGACTTCACGTCCGACAGTTTCGAGTTCGCCAAGCAGATGCTGGAACAGGCCCATGTTGCGGCAACGCCCGGCCTCGATTTCGATCCGATCCATGGCCGCTCGTTCATCCGGTTCTCTTATGCGCGTTCGGCGGAGGAGATGCGGGAGGCAGTTGACCGGATCGCTCACTGGCTTAAATAGCCGCAAGTTTTCGCCCCCACCTCCGGAGTTCATCTTGTCTGACCGATCCGTCCCGTCCGCTGCTGCACCGCATTCTCCTCTCGCCGCATTGATGTGGCCGACCCGGCCGGGTGAAACCGTGGGCGGCTTCCGCGCCTTCGCGCTGATCGCGCTCGGCACAGCGCTGCTGGCGCTGTCGGCCAAGGTGAACCTGCCGCTGCCTTACGTGCCCATGACGTTGCAGACGCTGGTGGTGCTGATGATCGGCGCCGCCTATGGCTGGCGCCTTGGCAGCGCAACCATGATCGCCTACCTCGCCGAGGGCGCGCTCGGCCTGCCGGTATTCGCAGGTCCCGTGGGTGGAATTGCACCGCTGGTCGGCCCGACCGCGGGCTATCTGTTCGGTTTCATCGCTGCGGCCTTCGTGACCGGCTGGCTCGCCGAGCGCGGCTGGGATCGCAGCGTGGTGCTGCTGTTTGCCGCGATGGCCGTCGGGCACGTCGTCATTCTGGCCGCCGGGTTCGGCTGGCTGGCCTTCGGCCTCGGCCTTGGCGCGTCCAAGGCCTGGCAGGTCGGCCTTGCGCCGTTCATCGCGGCCTCGCTGGTCAAGAATGCGCTGGGCGCGACGCTGATGCCGGCGGCACGCCGGATCGTCGATCGCCGCGGGTAAAGCGCACCATTCCGAGCAGTTCCAATTGACAGGGCCGGCCAAGTTGATCTTGGCTGGCCCGGCGTTTTGAGGGGGAGTGAAACAATGACAACGACAACGATGGCGGGGGCGCCGGTCGCGCCGGCCGCAGCCAAGCCGTGGTACAAGGTTCTCTACGTCCAGGTGCTGATCGCCATCGTGCTCGGCGCCATCGTCGGCTGGCTCTGGCCGACGGTTGCCACCAACGACTGGATCAAGGCGCTCGGCGACGGCTTCATCAAGCTGATCAAGATGGTGATCGCCCCGATCATCTTCTGTACCGTCGTCTCGGGCATCGCCCACATCCAGGACGCCAAGAAGGTCGGTCGCATCGGCGTCAAGGCGCTGGTCTATTTCGAGGTCGTCTCGACCTTCGCCCTGGTGATCGGACTCATCATCGGCAATTTGGTGAAGCCGGGCGCAGGCTTCGGCAATGCGGCGGCAAACGAGGCGGCCGTTGCGAATTACGCCAAGCAGGCCGCTGGTCAGAGGTCCGTCGACTTCGTGCTGCACATCATTCCGGACACCGTGGTCGGCGCCTTCGCCCAGGGCGAGATCCTCCAGGTGCTGCTGTTCTCGGTGCTGTTCGGCTTCGCGATCATGAGCCTCGGTGAGCGCGGCCACACGATCCGCTCGTTCATCGACGATGCCGCGCATGCGGTGTTCGGCGTCATCTCCATCGTGATGCGCGCGGCACCGATCGGCGCGTTCGGTGCGATGGCCTACACCATCGGCAAGTTCGGCACCGGGGCGATCCTCAATTTGATCGGGCTGATCGCCACGTTCTACGTCACGGCCGCGCTGTTCGTGTTCGTCGTGCTCGGCATCATCGCGCGCATGGCCGGGTTCTCGATCTTCAAGTTCCTGGCCTACATCAAGGACGAGCTCCTGATCGTGCTCGGCACCTCGTCCTCGGAAAGCGCGCTGCCGTCCCTGATGGAGAAGCTGGAGCGGCTCGGCTGCTCGAAGTCGGTTGTCGGCCTCGTGGTGCCTACCGGGTACTCGTTCAACCTCGACGGCACCAACATCTACATGACGCTGGCGACGCTCTTCATCGCACAAGCGCTCGGCTACGATCTCTCCTTCAGCCAGCAGGCCACGATCCTGATCGTGGCCATGCTGACCTCGAAGGGCGCCTCCGGCATCACCGGCGCGGGCTTCATCACGCTCGCGGCGACGCTCGCCGTGGTCGACCCGCGCCTCGTGCCGGGCATGGCGATCGTGCTCGGCATCGACAAGTTCATGAGCGAATGCCGCGCGCTGACCAATCTGTGCGGCAACGGCGTGGCCTGCGTGATCGTCGCCTGGTGGGAGGGTGAGCTCGACCGTGACAAGCTCAACGCCAACCTCGCCAAGCGGATCGACCCGACGGACATGGAAACCGCGATCACGACGGACTGATCTGCCAATTGCCTGCGGCGGCGCGATGCGCCGCCGGGTCTTGAAGTAACAGGGCTGGTCGAGATCCTCGATCAGCCCTTTTTCTTTCGGCGCCCAGCCGGGCAAGGCGCACGCCTTCGCGCTCGATGTCGGAACGTCGGCGCCCGCAAATTGCGTGAACCTGCCGCCGGAGGCCGCCGACCGCATCAGGACGCTGCTCGCCGAGCGCGCCGACTGACGGAATTTGCGACCTCGCGCGTTTAACCCGCATCTCGGACCTCGAAGGGGTGGGTGGTATCGTGGGCAATGCGGCTGTGAATCCGATTGTGTTGCAGGCGGCGGAGCACTTTGCGGCGGGACGGCCGGAGCAGGCGGATGCTCTGTGCGCTGAGGTTCTGAAGGCCGACCCGGATCATGTGCCGGCGCTGCATCTGGCCGCCGTCGCTGCGTTCGTCACCGACCGCGCGAGCGAGGGCGCCGCGCTGCTCGGCCGCATCTTCAGCGTCGATCCCGAGCACGCGCCGGCGCTCGTCACGCTCGGCGACGCGCTGGCGGTGAAGGGCGAGCAGGAGGGGGCGGTGGCGGCGTTCCGGCGCGCCCTGGTGCGGCGGCCGGACGATGCGGGGCTGCACAACAAGCTCGGCGTCGCGCTCGGCGAGCTCGCCCGGTTCGACGAGGCCGAGGCCGCCTATCGCCGCGCACTGGCGCTCGATGCGCATCTGACACGGGCCTGCTTCAACCTTGCCATCGCGCTCGCGGAGCAGGGGCGGCTCGCCGAGGCCGAAGAGGCTTATCGCGCCGTCATTGCAAGGGAGCCAACCTATCGGGGTGTCTGGATCAATCTCGGCAATCTCCTCGTGGACCAGGCAAGGCTCGACGAGGCGGAAGCCGCCTATCGCCGCGCGCTCGACGAAGACCCTGACGATCCCGGGCTGCTCTGCAATCTCGGCGCCGCGCTCTATCGGCAGGGGTTGCTCGAGGACGCCATCGTCGCCTACCACCGGGCGATCGCGCGCGCGCCGGGCAATGGTCCGGCGCTGCGCCTGCTCGGTCTCGTGCTGCACGAGGCCGGCCATTTGCGCGACGCTGCCGAGATCTACCGGCGGTCCTTTGCGCGCGATGCGTCCGATCACGTGATCGCAAGCAATCTCGGTGCCTGCCTCTCCGAGCTCGGCACGCTGGACGAGGCGATTTCTGCCTGCGAGCACGCGCTGCTGCTCAAGCCGGATCACGCCCCGGCCTGGACCAATCTCGGCATCATCTTCGAGAAGCAGGAGCGGGCTGCCGACGCGGTCGCGGCGCATCGCTGCGCCGTCGTGGCCGATCCCGCCTATGCCAAGGGCCACGCCAATCTCGCGGTCGCGTTGCGCAATGCCGGCGCGATCGACGAGGCGCTCGCGGTCTCGCATCGCGCGATCGCGCTCGATCCGGAGCAGCCGCTCGCGCAGTACAATCATGCGCATTTCCTGCTGATGAACGGCGACTTCGCTGATGGCTTCGAGGCCTATCGCTGGCGGCGCAGATGCAAGACGCTGTCGGACGGCGATCCCTCGTTCACCGAGCCGGAATGGCAGGGCGAGCCGCTTGATGGCCGCACATTGCTGCTGTTCGCCGAATACGGGCTCGGCGATGCCCTGCATTTCGTGCGCTATCTGCCGATGGTGGTTGCGCGAGGCGCAAGGATCATTCTCCAGGTTCAGCCCGCGCTCGCCTCGCTGCTGCGGCAATTGCCCGACGTGACCGTGATCCCGCGCGGCGAAGTGCTGCCGCCGTTCGATCTGCAACTGCCGTTGATGAGCCTGCCGCGGATCTTCGGCACCACGCTCGACACCATTCCGGCCGACATCCCCTATCTGCATCCAGATCCCGCAAAACTGTTACGCTGGCGTGCGGCGCTCGCGGATGTGACGGCCCTGAAGGTCGGCGTGGTCTGGGCCGGAAACACCAGGCACAAGGGCGACCGACAGCGCTCGCTGTCGGCCGAAGCCGTGCTGCCGCGCCTCGTGATGCCGGGCGTGCAGCTCTACAGCCTGCAAAAGGAGCCGCGGCCCGGGGATGGCGAGGTGCTGGCGGCACTCGGCAGCAGCATCGTCGATCTTGCGCCGGCGCTCGGCGATTTCGCCGACACCGCAGCGGCGGTCGCAGCCCTCGATCTCGTCATCGCCGTCGACACGTCGGTTGCGCATCTTGCCGGCGCGCTCGGCCGCCCGGTGTGGATGCTGACGCCTTACGCGCTGGACTGGCGCTGGCTGCGCGATCGCGAGGACAGTCCGTGGTATCCGACCATGCGGCTGTTCCGGCAACGTGTCCCGCGCGAATGGGATGACCCGCTGCTGCGCCTGTCGGCCGCGCTCGCGATCCTTGCGGCAAGCGGTGAAGGCTAGAACCGCTCCGGCCGGTACGGCGTCGGATCGATCGCCGGCGTCTCGCCGCTCATCATCTCGGCGAGCAGGCGCCCGGTCGCGGGGCCCAGCGTAAAGCCCTGGTGGCCGTGGCCGAAATTCATCCAGAGGCCCGGGTGGCGCGGGGCGGGACCGAGCACCGGCAGCATGTCGGGCGTGCAAGGACGGGTGCCGAACCACGGGTCGGGCTCGACGCGTTTGCCGAGATCGATCAGCTCCCGGGCGGATGCTTCGGCACTGGCGAGCTGCACCGGCGTCGCAAGCGCGTCCGGGCTCGTCAGCTCCGCACCCGTGGTGATGCGGATGCCCTTCGCCATCGGCCCCATGGCGTAGCCGCCGGCCTTGTCGATCAGCGGCAGGTCGAGCGAAGCGCCGCCGCTGTAATGCATGTGATAGCCGCGCTTGCGGACCAGGGGAATGCGATAGCCGAATTTGTACAACAGATCGGGCGACCATGGCCCGAGTGTCACGACGGCATGGGCGGCATCGATGCGCCCCTGATCAGTGTCGACCGACCAGCCGCTCGCGGTCTGCCTCAGCGACTGCGCATCACCCAGCACGATCCTGCCGCCGAGGCGCTCGAACAGCTCGGCATAGGCCGTCACCAGTGCGCCGGGATCGGACACGGTCCAGGTGTCGAGCCAATGGATCGCGCCCGGGAGATCGTCGCGCAGGACCGGCTCGGCCTTGGCCAGCTCGCTGCCCGAGAGCACACGAAAGTTCACGCCGAACTCGTGCTGGTCTTCCTCGGCGGCCTTGATCGAGAGATCCAGTGAAGCGGCGTCGCGATACAGCGCCCGGTAGCCGGCGCGGCGGATGAGATTGTCGGCATGGGCCTCGCGAATGAGGATGTCGTGCTCCGCCGTCGCATAGGCGATCAGCCGGGCCCAGGCGTCGATCGCCTCACGATGCCGCTTCGGCGCCGAATGCCACCAGTAGCGGAGCAGGGGCTCGATATGGAGATGCAGCGACGACAGGCTGTAGCGCACGTCGTTGGTGCGGCCGGTCGCGATCTTCAGGAGCGAGGCGAGGTCGCGCGGCATCGGATAGGGGCGGACGGCTTCCGCCTGGATCATCCCGGCATTGCCGTAGCTGGTCTCGCGGCCCGGCTCCCTGCGGTCGACGAGCGTGACGGACCAGCCGCGCTGCTGGAGGTGCAGCGCCGCGCTCACGCCGATCATGCCGCCGCCGAGAACGATTGCGCTTTGCATTGGCAGAATGCTCCTGTCAGGCCGGTTGTGGTGCGAGCCTCGGCTGCGCCGTGCTGATGGTTGCCGCGACCACGACGGACAACGCCGTCATCGCCACCAGGAAACCGAAGGCGGCATCGAACGATCCGGTTCCGGTCACGATGAAGCCGATGGCGACGGGGGCGACGAAGCCCGCGCTCTGACCGCCGAGATTGACCATGCCGACGCCGGATCCGATCTGGTCGTCGCGGAGCAGTTTGGTCGGAAGCGCAATCACCGAGGCCAGCACGAAGGATTTGAAGAAGTAGACCAGCGACTGGAACACGATCAGCATCGTGATCGTCTCCGCCTTGTACATGGCGTAGAGGAAGATGCCGGTCAATGCGGAGCTGCCGATCAGCAGATATTTTTCGCGCTCGGAGAAGAACGTCGTCATCACCCAGCCGCCGATCGCGGTCGCGATCGTCGCCATCACGAACGGGATCGGCGCCACCACGCCGACGGTCTTGAGGTCGAGGCCGCGGTGCTGGAGCAGATAGAGCGGCATCCAGGAATCCAGGCCCTTGTTGACGCAGCTGAGGCCAAACCACACCACCATCAACTGCCACAGCAGCGGATTCTTCATCAGCTCGCGCATCGGCGCGCGGCTTTCGGGCTTTGCTGGCGCGCCTGCATCGGCCTTGCCCGGGCGTCCCAGATAGGGGACGAAGACGAAATAGGCCACCGCAAAGACGATGCCCGCGATGCCGATGGCGTTGAAGGCATGGCGCCAGCCGAGCCAGAGGATCAGCGGCGCCATGATCAGCGGCGCGACCATGCTGCCGGCATAGTTCGAGGACAGCAGCAGCGCCGACATCTTCGGCCGGCTATCCTTCTTGAACACTTCGGAGATGGCGCGGATGCTCGCCGGCGGAAAGCCGCCCTCGGCGATGCCGAAGATGAAGCGGATCGCGATCAGCGAGGTCAGCGACCAGGCGATGCTCGTGAACGCCGTGAACAGCGACCACATCACGATGGTGACGATCACCACATATTTCGAGCCGAAGCGGTCGGAGAGCCATCCGCCCGGCACCTGCATCGCGGCGTAGCCGAGGAAGAATGCGCTGATGACGATGCCGAGATCGGCGGCCTGGAGATTGAAGTCCTTGCCGATCTGCGCCAGCGCCAGCGAGATCGCCGCGCGGTCGATGTAGGAGATGCAGTAGGCGATGTAGAGCAGGACGAAGGCAATGACGCTGGTTTTCCTCGGCAGTTCCATCATGCTGATCTCCGTTGCGCGGGCGGTGCAGCCAGGGTTGGTGTCGGCTCATTCCCAGGTGAGGAAACCGGGCGCGGCCGACAGTGGCGGTGCTGCGGCGAGCCGTGCCAGGTCGGGTACCGGCCGGCGCAATTGCGCATCGCTTGCGAACGCGGTCTCGATGCTCGCGGCGACCGAGAGCACGATCGCGTCGCCGCCGCGCGGGCCGACGATCTGAAGGCCGAACGGCAGGCCGGCTTCGTCAAGGCCGAGCGGAATGCTGATCGCGGGGTGGCCGGGAAGCGTGACGGCATAGGCGAGCGCGAGCCAGTGGAAATAGGATTTGGTCGGCACGCCGTCGATTTCGGCGGGATAGAGTTCTGACCAGGGGCGCGGGCTCAGCGTAATGGTCGGGCTGATCAGCACGTCGCAAGTTTCAAAGAAGGTCTGATAGGCGCGATAGATCCGCGTCTGCGTCGTTGCGGCGCGCCCATGGTCCTCGAGCGTGTAGCGCAGGCCTTCCTCGACATTGGCGCGGACATTCGGGCCGAGCATTTCGGGGCGCTCTTTGTAATTCTTGCCGTGCATCGCCAGGAACAGGCCGGCGCGCAGAACCGCGAATGCGTCGTCGGCGCCGGAGCAGTCGGGTGTGGCCTCGCGGCAGTCGGCGAACAGCGGCGCGAGCTTGTTCACGCGATCGCGGAACACGCGGCGGATGGCCTGCTCGGTCGGGGCGAAGCCAAAGTCCTCCGTGAAGGCGAGGCGCAGCTTGCCGAGGTCGGCGGGACGCGGTGCGGCCCAGCGTTCGGCACGACCGCGCACAGGCTCGCCGGGCAGCGTATAGGCCAAGGGATCGCGGACATCGTCGCTCGCCATCACCGACAGCATCAGCGCGGTGTCGGCGACATTGCGCGCCATCGGTCCGTCGGTCGACAGGTTCGACCAGCCGAAGGCGCGCTTCTCGCTGGCCACGAGACCGTAGGACGGACGCATGCCGACGATGCCGGAGAAGCCGGCCGGATTGCGCAAGGAGCCGCCGGTGTCCGAGCCCGAGGCGAGCGGGGCCATGCCACAGGCGAGCGCCACCGCCGAGCCACCGGAGGAGCCGGCCGCCGAGCGCGTGGGATCGAAGGGATTGCCGGTCGCGCCGAACACGGGATTGCGGGTGTTGCCGCCGGCCGCCCATTCCGGCGTGTTGGTCTTGCCGAAGATGATCGCGCCGGCTGCGCGCAGCCGCGCGACCGAGCCCTGGTCGGCAACCGGAACATTGTCGCGCAACAGGGGGCTGCCATAGGTGGAGCGCAGGCCGGCGGTGTCCTGGGTGTCCTTGATCAGGACCGGAAGGCCGTGCAGCGCGCCGCGATCCTCGCCGCGCAGGATGGCGGCTTCGGCTGCCTTTGCCGCCTGGCGTGCGCCTGACACGTCCAATGTGACGACGGCATTCACGGCGGGATTGATGGTGGCGATGCGCGACAGGCAGGCGTCCAGCAGCTCGACGGGCGAGATCGCCCGCGCGGCCAGCAGGCGGCGCAGCTCAACGGCGCTGGAATCGCAAAGTCCGGACAATGCTAACCCCTTTCAGATTATGAAAACGATTTAGCATATCGGAAAGTAGGGGAGGCGCACCAATAATCGTCAAACCGGGGCATTTCATGCACAAATGCTGGTTCTTTTGCCCAGCCGGCCGCCAAATGGGTTTCCCAAGGTGCGTCTTGGCCGAAAAGATTAGACGGATGGGCCAACAATTTTTTCATCGCCGTGATAGGGTTGCTGCATGAGCGAGATAACGATGCCCGAAGGTGCCAATTCCCAGCTCGGCCAATGCCTCAAGGCGGCCCGCCAGGCCCGCGGCCTGACGCTCAAGCAGGTGGCGGAGCGGACCGGCATGGCGCTCTCGACCCTGTCGAAGGTCGAGAACGGCCTGATGTCGCTGACCTACGACAAGCTGCTCCAGCTCACTTCGGGCCTGAAAATGGAGATCGCCGAGCTGTTCCATCCGGCGGTCGCGGCGCCTGTGCAGGGCCGGCCGGTCACCGCGCGACGGAGCATCAGCCGGGCCGGGCAGGGTCAGGTGATCACCACCAAGTTCTACACCTACACCTATCAGTGCACCGATCTGATCGGCAAACGCATGGTGCCGATCGTGGCCGAGGTTCGTGCGCGCTCGCTGGAGGAGTTCGGCCCGCTGCTGCGCCATGGCGGCGAGGAATATTTTCTGGTGACGAGCGGACGCGTCGCCGTCCACACCGAGTTCTACGCGCCTGAAATCCTCGGTGAGGGCGACGGCATCTATCTCGACAGCACCATGGGCCACGCCTACCTCAACGCCGGCGAGGCAGCTTCCGCAAAAGGGGTCTGCCTGTGCACCAGCGAGGCGCCCGATCTCTACGACCAGCTCCGCCAGATCGCCTCGCGCGATGTGGCGCCGCTCGGTGATGACGATCTGCTGCCGTAGCGGTTCGGCGAGCGGTGAAACGAAAAACGCCCGGCTTGGCCGGGCGTTTTCTATTCCGTGTCCGACTTTACTCGCCGCCGCCGAAACGGCGGGACCACCAGCCGGCGCGGCGCGGGGCGGCCGGCGTCTCGCTTGCCGGTTCCGGTGCGGGCGCAGGTGCCGGCGCGGGCGGCGCGACCGGTTCGGTTGCCTGCGCAACCGGTGCTGCGGGCTCGCTCGGGCTGCTCGACAGGAAGCTCACCTTTTCCCGGACCGTGGAGCGACGCCGCGCGGCCTTGTCGTCAGCGGGCTCTTCTTCTGCCGTTACGACGGCAGGAGCTGGCTCAGGCTGGGCTGGCGCCTCAGCCTGCACGTCGGTACGCGGCTCAGGCTGGGTGACTTGCGGCTCGGCGGTGTGCTCGGCCTGCGCGATCGAGGGCGCAGCCTCGCCGCCAAAGCCGTCGAAATCGGCTACCGCTTCGACGGCTTCCGATGGTGACTGGGTGCCGAGTTCGTCGCCGATGGAGCCGGCAAGACCTTCCTCGCCACCGCCACGCCGACGGCGTCCGCCGCGGCGACCACGCCGGCGCCGGCGCTCACCGCCGCCCTGCTGCTCGCCACGGGCTGCCTGTTCCTCGCCTTCCTCGCCGTCCTGCTCGGACTCGGCGTCCTCATCGCCTTCGCCGGCAGCCACGGCCGCGTCGGGAAGAGTGGGGGCGCTATCCTCGCGGAGCTCGCCGTCGCGCTGGCCACCGCGGCCGCGCCGGCGACGGCGGCGCTTGCGGCGCTGACCGTCCTGCTCGGGGGCCGCCTCGCCGGCAGCCTGCTCTTCAGTGAGACCTTCGGTCTCCTCGGACTCGATCTCGGATTCCAGCTCCGGATCGAACTCCTCGTCGTCATAGGCCTCTTCAACCGCCGGGGGCGGGCTTGCCGCGGCTTGCGCCGCGAGCAGTGCCTTGGCGGCTTCGAGCGTATGCACCTGCTCGCCGCGATCGATGAGGTAGGCCTGCGGTCCGCTGACGCTCGGGTCGGCGATGACCGCCAGGGTGACCTTGAAGCCGTTTTCGAGGTCGCGCAGATGGCCGCGCTTGTGGTTCAGCACGTAGAGCGCGACGTCGGTGCGGGTGCGGACCACGAGATTGTGGGTCGCGCCCTTCATCAGGATCTCTTCGAGGCCGCGCAGAAGCTGGAGCGCAACCGAGGACACCGAGCGGACATGGCCGGTGCCGCCGCAATGCGGGCAGGGATCGGTCGAGGATTCCAGCACGCTGGCACGGATGCGCTGGCGCGACATCTCGAGCAGGCCGAAATGCGAGATGCGTCCGACCTGGATGCGCGCGCGGTCCTGCCTCAGGCAGTCGGACAGCTTGCGCTCGACCGCACGGTTGTTGCGCTTCTCGTCCATGTCGATGAAGTCGATGACGATCAGGCCGGCGAGGTCGCGCAGGCGGAGCTGGCGGGCGACCTCTTCGGCCGCTTCCAGATTGGTCTTGAGCGCGGTGTCCTCGATATGGTGCTCGCGCGTCGAGCGGCCGGAGTTGACGTCGATCGAGACCAGCGCCTCGGTCTGGTTGATCACGATGTAGCCGCCGGAGCGCAGCTGCACGGTCGGCGAGAACATCGCATCCAGCTGGCTTTCGACGCCCATCCGCGAGAACAGCGGCTGGCCGTCGCGATACTGCTTCACCGCACTGACATTGGCGGGCATCAGCATCTTCATGAAGTCGCGTGCTTCGCGGTAGCCGGATTCGCCGGCAACCGAGATCTCGTCGATCTCCTTGTTGTAGAGGTCGCGCAGCGAGCGCTTGATCAGCGAGCCTTCCTCATAGACGAGGGTCGGGGCCTGCGACTTCAGCGTCAGGTCGCGCACCGTCTCCCACATCCGGATCAAATATTCGAAGTCGCGCTTGATCTCGGGCTTGGTGCGGGCGGCGCCGGCGGTGCGCAGGATGATGCCCATGCCCTCGGGCACGTCGAGATCCTGCACCACTTCCTTCAGACGCGAGCGGTCCTGGGCGCTGGTGATCTTGCGGCTGATGCCGCCGCCGCGCGCGGTGTTCGGCATCAAGACGGCGTAGCGGCCGGCGAGCGAGAGATAGGTCGTCAGCGCTGCGCCCTTGTTGCCGCGCTCTTCCTTGACGACCTGCACCAGCATGACCTGGCGGCGCTTGATGACTTCCTGGATCTTGTACTGGCGGCGCGGACGGAAGGTGCGCTCCGGCACTTCCTCCATCACGTCGTCGCCGCCAACGGATTCGACGACTTCCTCTTCGGCTTCCTCGCCGTCGTCATCCTCCTCGTCGTCGTCCTCGCCCGTCGCGTCGCCTTCGTGATGCTGAGCTTCCGTGCTCTCGCCGGCAGCGTACACGGCATCAGCCGGTTCGGCGGCGGCGGTGACGGCTTCGGCCAGAGCTTCTGCGTGCGCTTCGGAGGTCGCTTCCTGCGGTTCGGCAGCGGCCTCGGCCGCGACCACCGGTTCGGCGCCAACGGCCGCGACAGGCGCGGGCGTCTCGTCGCCATGATCATGGTCGTGATGATCGTGCCCGCCGTCATGACCATGGTCGTCATGATCGTGAGCGTGATCGTGATGATGGTCGTCGTGCCCGTGTTCATGGTGATCATGATCGTGGTGATCATGTTCGTTGTGATCATGGGCATCGTGCTCGCCGTGATGCTCCGCGTCGGCGTGCAGATGCTCGCCCTCATGCGGAGCGCCTTCGGCGTTGGCGGCGCTCGGCTCGCCATCGACCGGCTGGGCCGCGGGGTCGGCGCCGGCGTCGAGACCTTCGACGATGTCGCTGCGGACGCGTTCGCCATGACCGCGGCGGCGGGCATTGCGGTGACGCGAGCGACGGCGGCCGTGCGAGCGGTTCTCGCTCTCTTCCTCGGCCTCGCGATGGGCCTGTTCCTCGGCCTCGATCAGCGCCTGCCGGTCGGCAACCGGGATCTGGTAGTAGTCGGGATGGATTTCGCTGAAGGCGAGGAAGCCGTGGCGATTGCCGCCATATTCGACGAAGGCGGCCTGGAGCGAGGGTTCGACCCTTGTGACCTTGGCGAGGTAGATATTCCCGCGCAGTTGCTTGCGTTGCGCAGTCTCGAAATCAAACTCTTCGACGCGATTGCCGCGGACCACGACAACCCGGGTCTCCTCCGGGTGGGTGGCATCGATCAACATCTTGTTGGGCATGTCTTAACTCTTGGCGGCGGCGGGCGCGATACACCGTGGGCGCGTATCGCGCCGCCGGGTGACGCGACGGTCCACCTGATTCGGGGGTGAGGGGAAGGCCGAAACGCCGTCTCTCGCGCCTTGCCGGACCGGAAGCTTCAGGACCACGGCGGCGCGCGGGATTATCACTCCGCAGCGTCGCGAATGATCCTTCAGAATTCGTCGGCACAGTCTGGCGCATCAAGCGTCGGCCCGTATGAAACATTGGGCGGCGGGGCCGCCCCTCAATCAGTTGCTGCTGGCCAGGCATGGCGCGAGCGCGCTCGCCTTGGGGATCACGAACCGCTCCCTTGGGATCAAGGGACCGGGTAATGGGTTATGTCGCTGTCCGAACCGTCCCGGAAACGTGGTACCCGGGAACCGTCCGCCGCCGGGGCTTGGCCCGCCCAACCTCGCTGCCGCGCACCGCGCTGGTCTTAGAGGAGAACGGAAAACGCTGGAATTCCCAAACCTTGAGAGTTCCGGCGCTGCACCGGGAGGCTGAATGCGACACAACCGGAAATATCGGCCGTCAGCATTCCGTACATACGAGGAATGGGACATCCGTGCAAGGGAGCGTCGCACGGCGGTCACAGTCAGCGAGTTTCGCGTGCCTGTCATTAAGGATCGATTAACCCTGTGGTTCTATTGCGTTAAAAAGCTGCTCGGAGGCACGGAATCGGTGGCGAGCCGCGCAAATCAAAGGGTCTTGCTGGGATGCGTGCTCCTGTGCGCCGCAGCATTGCCATGTGCTGATTCCTCGCGCCTGAGCGCTGCGGAAAGCCAGCCGCAACCCACTGTTGCGGCAGCGAATTATCCAATCGCCTCGG
The DNA here is from genome assembly GCF_900113725.1 of Bradyrhizobium sp. cf659. Lineage (NCBI taxonomy): Bacteria > Pseudomonadati > Pseudomonadota > Alphaproteobacteria > Hyphomicrobiales > Nitrobacteraceae > Bradyrhizobium > Bradyrhizobium sp. cf659. Next base: position 857,989 of record NZ_FOQJ01000001.1, on the reverse strand, counting down.
CCGCCCGGCTGGCTGGCGATGGCAAGCAGACCCGCTTCATCCTCGACATCGACCAGACCGTCAGCTTCCGCGCCGTCACGCTCGCCGACCCGTACCGGGTGGTGGTCGACGTGCCCCAAGTCAATTTTCAGCTGCCTGCGGGGACCGGGTCCGGGGGGCGGGGGCTGGTCAAGGCCTTCCGCTATGGGCTCGTCATGCCCGGCGGCTCGCGAATCGTGTTCGACCTGACGGGGCCGGCCAAGATCGCCAATTCCTACGTGCTGGAGGCAGCCAACGGCCAGCCGGCCAGGCTCGTGCTCGAGCTGGAGGAGGTCGACCGCGCCGCCTTCGTGCAATCGCTCGCCCCTGAGAACCGCCCCGAGCTGCGGCCCGCGATCGCCGATGCGCCGCCCGCCACGGTGCCCGCGACGGCGGCCCCGGAAACGGCGCAGCAGAAGGCCGATGGCCGGCCGGTCATCGTGATCGACCCCGGCCATGGCGGCATCGACAACGGCACGCAGTCGAGCGGCGAGAGCGAGAAGAACCTGGTGCTGGCCTTCGGTCTGGCGCTGCGCGACCGGCTGGAAAAGGCCGGCAAATACCGTGTTGTGATGACGCGGAACGACGACACGTTCATCCCGCTCAACGACCGGGTCAAAGTCGCCCGCAACCTCAAGGCCGCGCTGTTCGTCTCGATTCATGCCGACGCGCTGCCGCGCGCCGAGGGGGATGCCCAGGGCGCCACCATCTATACGCTGTCCGACAAGGCCTCGGACGCCGAGGCCCAACGTCTGGCTGATGCGGAAAACCGCGCGGACGCGATCGCCGGCTTCAACCTCGCGGAGGAGCCGACCGATGTCGCCGACATCCTGATCGATTTGACGCAGCGGGAAACCCGCACATTTTCAAACCGTTTTGCGCATGTGCTGATGGGCGAAATGAAGTCGACCGTGCGGATGCACAAGCATCCGCTGAAATCGGCCGGCTTCCGGGTGCTGAAGGCGCCGGACGTGCCGTCGGTGCTGGTCGAGATCGGTTATGTCTCAAATAAGGGCGATCTCGGGCATCTTGTCTCCGAGGGCTGGCGGTCCCGCGCCGTGGGCTCGATGGCGCAAGCCATCGACGGGTTCCTGGCCAAACGGCTGGCGACCGCCGGATCGTCGAATTGACGACCGGGGGATCGTCGAATTGAGAAAGGGTTTTTCCGTCCCGCCGCAAAAGCCCTAGTTTGGCCACAGCGGGCGATTTATAAAAACGCCGCAGGGGGTTCCGGAATCGGCGAGAATCCCGTTCGGCGAGCGTCTTAGGTCCGGCACTGACGTAATTGAGTAGGCCGGTGAATTCGCGACGTGAGTTTGGCGCCTGTTTTGGTGGGCGCCTTGGGCTGATCTTCGGGCTGATCCAGAGTTTGAACGGATAAACAGATAATGCGCTTGCTGGTGCGGTTCATGGGCTTCCTGTTCGCCGCGGGAACGGTGGTGTTCCTTGTCGGTGTCGGGGCCGTGGCGGGCCTGATCTGGCATTTCTCCAAGGACTTGCCGGACTACTCTCAGCTTCAGGATTACGAGCCGCCGGTGATGACGCGTGTGCACGCGGTCGACGGTTCGCTGCTCGGCGAATACGCCAAGGAGCGGCGGCTGTATCTGCCGATCCAGGCGGTGCCGAAGCTCGTGATCAACGCCTTCCTCGCGGCCGAGGACAAGAATTTCTACGAGCATGGCGGCATCGACTACACCGGCATGGCGCGCGCAGGTCTGGTCTACATCCAGAACTACGGCTCCAACCGGCGTCCGCAGGGCGCCTCCACCATCACCCAGCAGGTCGCCAAGAACTTCCTTCTGACCAACGAGGTCTCCTTCGCGCGCAAGATCAAGGAAGCCTTGCTGGCGATGCGGATCGAGAAGACCTATTCGAAGGACAAGATCCTCGAGCTGTATCTGAACGAAATCTATCTGGGCCTGGGTGCCTACGGCATCGCGGCCGCCTCGCTGGTCTATTTCGACAAGTCGGTGAACGAGCTGACGGTGGCGGAAGCCGCCTATCTCGCGGCGTTGCCGAAGATGCCGGCGACGCTGCATCCGGTGCGTAACCGCGACCGCGCCATCGAGCGCCGCAACTACGTGGTCGACCGTCTCCAGGAGAACGGCTGGATCAAGCAGGCCGACGCCGAGAAGGCGCGCAAGGAGCCGCTGGCCGTCACCAACAGGTCCAACGGCGCCCACACCTTCGCCGGCGAATATTTCGCCGAGGAGGTCCGCCGCGACATCTTCGAGCGCTACGGCGAGAAGAAGCTTTACGAGGGCGGTCTGTCTGTCCGCACCACGCTCGATCCGAAGATCCAGGTCATGGCGCGCAAGACCATGGTCGCGGGCCTCGTGAACTATGACGAGCAGCAGGGCTATCGCGGCGCCATGAGCAAGCTCGATACGTCGGGCGATTGGGGCGTCAAGCTCGCCGAGATCAAGTCGCTCTCCGACATCTCGCCGTGGCGCATGGCGGTGGTGCTGGAGACCAGCGACCAGTCGGCGCGCATCGGCTTCCAGCCGAGCCGCGAGCTCGGCGGCGCCATCAGCAAGCAGCGTGAGACCGGCCTGATCACGCTCGACGGCATCAAATGGGCAAGGGCGGCCACCGGCCCTGCGAAGGGCAGGGCGGCAACGGCGGTGTCGCAGGTGCTCCAGCCCGGCGACGTGATCTATGCCGATCCGCTCTACAAGGACGGCAACCCGGTCGAGGGACAGTACCGGCTGCGCCAGATCCCCGAAGTGTCGGGCGCGATGGTGGTGATGGACCCCTGGACCGGCCGCGTGCTCGCGATGGTCGGCGGCTTCTCGTTCGACCAGAGCCAGTTCAACCGCGCCACCCAGGCCTACCGGCAGCCCGGTTCGTCGTTCAAGCCGATCGTCTATTCGGCCGCGCTCGACAACGGCTATACGCCCTCGACCGTGGTGCTCGACGCGCCGATCGAAATCGACCAGGGCCAGGGCGCCGGCGTGTGGCGGCCGGAAAACTTCTCCTCGGGCAAGTTCCAGGGGCCGGTGACGCTGCGCAACGCGCTGCGGCAGTCGCTCAACACCGTGACGGTGCGCCTCGCGCAGGACATCGGCATGCCCCTGATCGGCGAATATGCCCGCCGCTTCGGCGTCTATGACGAGCTGCCGAACTATCTCTCCTACGCGCTCGGCGCCGGCGAGACCACGGCGATGCGCATGGTCACGGCCTATTCGATGCTGGCCAATGGCGGTCGCCGGGTGAAGCCGACCCTGATCGACCGTATCCAGGATCGCTACGGCCGCACCATCTTCAAGCACGACCAGCGCGAATGCCGCGGCTGCGACGCGCCGGGCGGCTGGAAGAACCAGGCCGAGCCGCAGCTGATCGACCGCCGCGAGCAGGTGCTCGACTCCATGACCGCCTATCAGATCACCGAGCTGATGGAAGGCGTGGTCCAGGCCGGTACCGCGACCGTGGTCAAGGAGGTCGGCAAGCCGATCGCCGGCAAGACCGGTACGACCAACGAGGCCAAGGATGCCTGGTTCGTCGGCTTCTCGCCCGACGTCGCCGTCGCCATCTATATGGGTTACGACAAGCCGCGTGCGCTCGGCAAAGGCAACGCTGCGACCGGCGGCCATCTGGCTGCTCCCATCGCGCGCGATTTCCTCAAGCTCGCACTCGCCGACAAGCCGGCGGTCCCGTTCAAGGTGCCGGCCGGCATCAAGCTCGTGCGCGTCGTCGCCAAGAGCGGCATGCGCGCCGGTCCGGGCGAGACCGGCGGAACCATCCTCGAAGCCTTCAAGCCGGGCACCGCGCCGCCGGACAATTATTCGGTCATCGGCGTTGCCGACGCCGACGGGCGCATGCCGGCGTCGCAGCAGCAGCAGCCGGATTCCGGCTTCTTCATGCGGCCCGGCACCGGCGGGCTCTACTAGGGCTTAGGACAAGACAGACGTTCTTTGCGGCGGCGGTTGCGCTTTGCAGCCGCCGCCGCTACATCCCGATCTTAAATTGCACGCGGAACCAATTCCGCGAGACCAGAGAACAACATGCGCGCCGAAATCGAACGGTTGGTAGAAGAGATCAAGCAGTCAGTCGGGCTGCTGAGGAGGCATCTTTGACGTCGAGAAATCGACGGCGCGCCTCGCTGAGCTGAACAAGCTCGCAGAAGATCCCAACCTCTGGAACGATCCCCAGAAGGCCCAGAAGCTGATGCAGGAGCGGACCTCGCTGGAGGATTCGCTCTCGGGCATCGGCAAGGTCGAGCAGGAGCTCGAAGACGACATCGGCATGATCGAGCTCGGCGAGGCAGAGGGCGATGACGGCGTCGTCGCCGAAGCCGAAGCTGCGCTGAAGGCCCTGAAGAAGGAAGTCGCGCGGCGCGAACTCGAGGCGCTACTGTCGGGCGAAGCCGACCGCTTCGATTCCTATCTCGAGGTCCATGCCGGTGCCGGCGGCACCGAGAGCCAGGACTGGGCGCAGATGCTGCTGCGCATGTACACGCGCTGGGCGGAGACGCACGGCTTCAAGGTCGAGTACCTCGAAGAATCCGAGGGCGAAGAAGCCGGCATCAAGTCCGCGACCATCCAGGTCTCCGGCCACAACGCCTATGGCTGGCTCAAGACCGAAGCCGGCGTGCACCGGCTGGTGCGCATCTCGCCGTTCGATTCCAACGCGCGGCGGCACACCTCGTTTTCGAGCGTGCAGGTGTTCCCGGTCATCGACGACAGCATCAAGATCGACATCAAGGAATCCGACGTCCGCACCGACACCATGCGCTCGGGCGGTGCCGGCGGCCAGCACGTCAACAAGACCGAATCCGCGGTGCGGCTGACGCATATCCCGACCGGTGTCGCGGTGGTCTGCCAGGCCGGCCGCTCCCAGCACAAGAACCGGGCTCAGGCCTGGGACATGCTGCGGGCCCGTCTCTATGAAATCGAGCTGAAGAAGCGTGAGGAGAAGGCCGCCGCCGACCAGGCCGCCAAGACCGATATCGGCTGGGGCCATCAGATCCGCTCCTACGTGCTGCAGCCCTATCAGATGGTGAAGGATCTGCGCACGGGCGTGCAGACCTCCGACACCTCGGGCGTGCTCAACGGCGAACTCGACGAGTTCATGGCCGCGACGCTGGCGCAGCGCGCCTTCGGCACCCCTGGCGCCGACATCGAGGACGTTGATTAGCCATGCCCCGCGTCGCCTTCATCGGGCTTGGACGGATGGGCCATGGCATGGCCGGCCGTTATCTCGATGCCGGCTTCACGGTGACGCTGTGGAATCGCAGCAAGTCCAAGGCTGAGGATCTGATCGCGCGCGGCGCGCAATGGGCGACCTCGCCCGAGGATGCCGCGATCGATGCCGATGCGGTCGTGACCATGGTCGCCGACGACGAGGCCTCGCGCGCGGTCTGGCTGGGGCCGAAGGGCGCGGCCAAGACGGCCAAGGCCGGCACCATCGCGATCGAATGCTCCACCGTCTCCTATGACCACGCGCGCGAGATGGGTCGCGAGCTCAACACGCGCGGGCTGATCTACATCGACTGCCCGGTGACGGGATTGCCGGACGCCGCGGCCGCCGGAAAGCTGACCTTGCTGGTCGGCGCAGATGCAGCCGACCTCGATCGCGTGCGGCCCTATCTCGAACCGATCGGCTCGACCATCCGCCATTTCGGCGCGGTCGGCGCCGGCACGGTCTACAAGCTCATCAACAATTTGATGGGCGCGATCCAGATTGCCGGCCTTGCCGAAGGGCTCGCGATCGCCGAGCAGGCCGGGCTCGACATGAACCTGGTGCTGGAGTCGATCCAGGCCGGCGTTGCCGCAAGCCCGCAGGTGCAGCGTCATTCCAAGCGCATGGTTGCCCGCGACTTCGGCGGCGCGACGTTCACGGCGGCGCTACGGCACAAGGATGCCGCCTACGCCGTGAAGCTCGCCGAGACACTGCTCGCCGACAAGCCGCTGGTGGCACGCGCCGCGGTCGAATCCTACGCGCGGGCGAAGGCTGCGATGCCTGATGACGACGAAGGCAAGATGATCGAGCTGGTGTCGCGGCCGAAGAAGCCGTCCTAGCCGGTCGCATCAACATGGGGCAGCCTCGGTCGCCCTATCGCTTCTGAACACGGGAATTCCAAACCTCATCGGAAATCGGGTGGCAAAGCGCGTCGCGCCGTACTAGGCGGAGGTCAACTGCCGATGTGAGACGCCATGCCCCCGAACGACAACCGGATCGACGCGCGAGACTGGTCGCTGCTCGCCGTGCTCTCGGTCCTCTGGGGCGGCTCGTTCTTCTTCAACGGCGCGGCACTGCGGGAAATGCCGCCGCTGACGCTGGTGTTGCTGCGCGTTGCGCTGGGTGCGGCCATTCTGCTACCGCTCCTGCGCGCGCAAGGGATCAGCTTGCCGACGGGTGTCACAGGCTGGAAACCGTTCTTCGTGATCGGGCTGCTCAACAACGTCATCCCGTTCTCGCTGATCGTGATCGGCCAGACCTTCATTCCAAGCGGGCTGGCCTCGATCCTGAATGCCACCACACCGCTGTTCACGGTGATCGTCATGGCGATGGCGGGCGAGGAAGCCTTGCAGATGCGGCGGGTTGCCGGTGTGGCTCTGGGCGTCGTCGGCGTGGTCATCCTGCGCGGATGGGGCATCGAGACGAGGCCGGAGCAGGGGTTCGGCATTCTGCTCTGCCTGGGCGGTGCGTTCAGCTATGGCTTCGCGGCGCTGGCGGCGCGGCGGTTGTTGAAGGACTCGGCTCCGCTTGGAACGGCGACTTTTCAACTGATGGCCTCAACGGTGATGATGGCGGTTGTCGCTGGCGTGATGGAGCAGCCATGGCATCTGCCGATGCCGGGCCTCACAACCTGGCTCGCGGTGCTTGGCCTTGCCGGCCTGTCGACGGCGCTCGCCTACATCGTCTTCTTTCAGATCCTGCGGCGTTCGGGCGCGACCAATGTCATGCTGGTGACGCTGCTCATTCCCACTACCGCCATTCTGCTGGGATGGCTGGTGCTGGGCGAGCCGATCTCCATGCGCGAGATCGCGGGCGCCATCGTCATCGGCAGTGCGTTGCTCGTGATCGACGGGCGCGCTCTCAGGATGTTGCAGCGCGACGCGTAAGTTCCCCGCGTTTCATCTTACGGAAAATCGTATTGCTTGCCAGCGGCAAGCCACCTTGCGACACTCTCCGCAAAACAAGACTACAAAACATAGGGGAGAGAACGATGCCGGGTCGTCGCGAAAGCCTTGCTGCCCTCGCCATGCTTGTTGCCGGAGTGCTGGTCACAGCACCGGCCTCGGCGCAGAAGAAATACGACCCCGGCGCCACCGACACCGACATCAAGATCGGCAACATCATGCCCTATAGCGGGCCGGCGTCCTCCTATGGCGTGATCGGCAAGACCGAAGCCGCGTTCTTCAGGATGATCAACGACCAGGGCGGCATCAACGGCCGCAAGATCAACTTCATCAGCTATGACGATGCCTATTCGCCGCCGAAGGCGATCGAGCAGGCGCGCAAGCTGGTCGAGAGCGACGAGGTCTTGCTGATCTTCCAGCCGCTCGGCACGCCCTCGAACTCCGCGATCATGAAATACATGAACGCCAAGAAAGTGCCGCAGCTCTTCGTCGCCTCCGGCGGCACCAAGTTCGGTGACCCCAGGAACTTTCCCTGGACCATGGGCTTCCAGCCCAACTACCAGAGTGAGGGGCGGATCTACGCAAAGTACATCCGCGATCATTTCCCCGACAGCAAGATCGCGGTGTTCTGGCAGAACGACGACGCCGGCAAGGACCAGTTCAAAGGTCTGAAGGACGGGCTCGGCGACAAGGCCGGCATGATCATCGCCGACAAGTCCTACGAGGTCAGCGATCCCTCGATCGACTCGCAGATCGTCGCACTGCATGACTCCGGCGCGGATATTTTCTTCTCGTGGGCCGCGCCGAAAGGTTCGGCGCAGGCGATCCGCAAAGTCGGCGAGCTCGGCTGGAAGCCAAAGTTCTTCCTGGCCAACACGGCCACGTCGATCGCTTCGGTGCTGAAGCCCGCCGGGCTCGACTATTCCAGGGACATCATCTCGACCGCGTATCTGAAGGACCCGACCGATCCGACCTGGGACAAGGACCCGGCAGTGCTGGCATGGCGCGCATTCATGGACAAATATTACCCCGAAGGCGACAAGGCGAATGCCAACAACCTGTACGGCTACGTGCAGGCCGAGGCGATGGCGCAGGTCCTGAAACAGTGCGGCGACAATCTCACCCGCGAGAACGTCATGAAGCAGGCCGCGACCCTGAAGGATTTCCACACCGATTTGATGCTGCCAGGCATCATGGTCAACACCTCACCCGATGATTACTTCCCGATCGAGCAGATGCAGTTGATGCGCTTCAACGGGCAGGCCTGGGAGCTGTTCGGCGACGTCATCACCGGTGAAGTCGGCCACGAACGCAGCCAGTAGTCACCGCCGGCTGCTCGAGCGTTTTCAAGCGAAGTGGACACCGGTTCGCGTAAAGAAAACGCGTTAAAGCGAGAATCTAGAGCTTGCGTTCCGATGCCATCGGAACGGAAGCTCCAGCTTTGGCTTTCAGGGTCATGCCGCCGGCGACGCCGACGCCGAGCACATACATCCAGCCCTCGTGGAAATCGAACAGATGCGAGTTCAGCAGCGAGCTCGCGATGTTCTGCCCGACGACCACCAGGCCGATCCAGGCGGCAAGGCCTTCGCCCAGGAACAGGCGAAGCTGCGCGATCCACATCGCGTAAAGCAGGATGACGCCCAGGAGGCCCCATTGCACGGCGACATTGAGGGTCTGGTTGTGCGGATTGCTGACGATCTCCGCATCGAGGCTGCTCTCGTCCGTGGCGGCGCGTTCGAACTGGCGCTTGATCGAGCCGGTGCCATGGCCGATCAGAGGGGCCTCGGCAAAGGCATGCAGTGACTTGCGCCAATAGGTCAGCCGCTGCGCGGTCGAGGCGCGGCTGATGTCTTCATGGCCATGGCTGTATTCGACGGCGATGTCCGTGATGCGCTGGCGCAGATAGGACGATGTCGTCCAGGCGAGCGCGCTCGCGGCGACCGTGCCCGCGAGCAGGACCAGCGCTGCCCGCCGGCTCAGATGCTTCCAGGCGAACAGGGCCAGCAGCACCGCGATGCAGAGCAGGGCCGTGCGCGCCGAGGCCACGAACACCATGTTGGCGGCGAACAGCAGGATCAATGCCAGGCAGGCGGTCGCCGTGATCGCGCGTCCGCCGCGCCAGAAGGTGAGCGCCGGCAGCGCCAGCGCAAAGGCGCAGAGCGTGAACTCCTGGCTCTGGTCGATGTAGTTCTTGACGGGAACGCCTGCTGACGCCGTCGCGGCGATCTTCCAGGCGGGATTGAGCAGCACGATCCAGGAGAACACCGCAAGCAGCGCGCTGGAGGCGAGAAAAGCAAGGCAAACCCAAGAACCGCGTTCCGACCGGCTGAAATGGTAGAGCAGCGGCGGAATCAGCACGAGCTTTGCGACCGGCTTGATCGCATGCAGCCGGTCGGGCCAGGCGCCGTCCGACCACAGCACACCGAGGAGTGCGAGCAGCAGCAGTGCGAACGGCAGGCCAAACGCCGGCCGCGTCAGCGCGCGCGCATAGTCGCGCCAGTCGATGGTCGGCGTGACCGCCAGCAGCCAGAGTCCGACGAAGATCGAAGGTGCCGTGGTCGACCATGGCAGCGACGCCGCGATCAGGATGGCGAACACATCTGCCGCCCGGGCCAGTGCGGCCGAGTGACCCAGGGTCTGCCATCGGCCGCGCCCGCCTTGCGGATCGGCGGGACCGGACCATGTCGCGGATTCCGCGGTCACGATGCGAGTTGTGCGGCGACGAGGCTTTCCGTGGGCATCTCGTGCCCGAGGAAATCGCGGGCCTGGGTCTCGTAACCGAAGCGTTCGGCAAGCTCGTGGCGCCTCGCGCGGATCTTGCCGCGCCACTCCTCCTGCCGCGTCAGCGCGCGGGTGACGGAGGCGGCGATCGAGTCGGTCGAGAACGGGTCGAAATAATCGGCGAGATCGCCCGCGACCTCGTGGAACACCACGATATCCGAGCACAGCACCGGCGTGGTCGCGGCCAGCGCCTCGATGATCGGCACGCCAAAGCCTTCGGCAAAGCTCGGCATGATCAGGCCATGCGCCTCCGCGATCAGGGCGGCCTTCTCGTGCTCGTCGACATAGCCGGCGAAGCGGACGTTCGGCGGGAGATTGCGCATCCGGCCGGTCTCGCCGGCATAGCCGATCACGACGAGGTCGGCCTGGGGCACGCCACGGAAGGCACGGATGACAGTGGCGACATTCTTGCGCGGTTCGTTCGAGACGATGACGACAAAGCTCGGCCGCCCCGGACGCCCCGACGGGGCTGGGAGGTGCAGGACATCCGGGGCGTCGAACCGGGTGCGGGGATACACGACCCGCGCCGGTAGGTGCGCAAATTGCGGCAACAGTTCCCTGAACCGCATCATGCTGTAGTTTGAAACGAAGGCGAGCTCGTCGGCCTGGCGCAGGCTGGTGAGGAGCCGCGACAGGAACAGCCGCGTGGCGACGTCGCTGAGCTTGAGGTCGGTGAGCGGCAAGAGGTCGTGGACGACGCAGATCACCTTGGCGTCCGGCCTGCGCCGGATCGCGACCCGCGTCGGGGTGTCCACGACGATGACGTCGTAGTCGCGCGCATCGACCCGCGGCGGCGGCAGCAGGAAGAAGGCCGAGGAGTCCTGATAGCTGTAGAAGCCGGGCTCGAGCTGGAAGTCGCGGAACAGCTCGAGATGGCGCAGGTCCGGCGGGACGTATTCGAGCGCGGCCGTCCGGTTCTCGATCAGCCGGGCGTTGAGGCCACGCAGCCCGACGGCGCGCAGCAGGCAGACGATGTAGTCCCACGACACCGACATGGTGGCCTTGTGGCGGATCCAGTCGAGCGTGCGGCGCAGGCCGCCACGCACGACCGGCTCGCCCATATTGACCTCGTCGAGGAAACGGTACAGCGCGAGCAGCTCGATGTTGCGCGATTGCGCCGGGAACAGCCTGGTGCGCCGCTCGCGCCGCCGCAGCTTGCGATAGCGCCGCGTGGTCTCCACCAGCAGCGTCAGCTCGTGACCCTCGGCCGCGAGCGAGCGCATCAATTCGCGCGTGAAGTGGAAGATGCCGCGCTTGTGGTTGGGCTCGCCCAGCGCTTCGGAGACGACAAGGATGTTCTGTTTCATGCGCGTTTCTCGCGGAGCTCAAGGGCGTGTCTGGCCGGCGGCTCGACCGTGACGGTCGAGGCGATGCGGCCGTGATCGAGATTGATGATGCTGGTGCAGGTGCGGCGCAGCAGCGGCTGGTCGTGCGAGGCGATGATCACGATCGCCGCCTGCGACACGAGGTTCAACAGCCGTTCCTGTGCCTTCTCCGCAAAGTGCTCGTCGACAACGCTGAGCCATTCGTCGAGCAGGAGGATGTCGGCCGGGAAGGCGGTGGCGGTCGCAAACAGCACCCGCATCAGCATTCCCGAGGAGAACATCCGCAGCGGCAGCCGCTGCATGCGGGCCTCGAGCTCGGTGAAGGCCCAGATCTCGTCGATCACCTCGCGGGTCGGCTTGCGGCCGCTGATCCGCAGCAGCAGCGCGATGTTGTCCTCGGCCACGAAATCCAGGTTGACGCCGGCGTTCAGGCCGAGCAGGGGCACGATGTTGCCCTGGACCGCGATGCTGCCGCTGCTCGGCGGATAGACGCCGGCGATCAGCCGCAGCAGCGTCGACTTGCCGGAGCCGTTGGGACCGGCAAGCCCGATGCGGGCGCCGGCTTCGGCCTCGATCGTGACGTTGTCGACGGCGCGGATGATCCGCATCTCGCCCGGCTCGCGGATGATGTGCCCGAGCAGCCGCCGTTTCAGCGAGAAGTCGTAGGCGCCGTAGAGCGGATAGTCGAGACAGATGTTGCGAAGGCTGATCGAGACCATGCGTCAGATCCAGAATGCCGCTTTGCGCAGGTGGACCAGCGTCAGGCCGCTCGCGACGATCAGCAGCGCCAGCGCGACGAGGACGTAGACGATGCTGACGGGATCGACATGGCCGCCCACCAGCGGCTCGCGCCACACCGCGAACAGATGCGTCAGCGGATTGAGCCGCATCACCGTCGAGCGGTGGTTGATCATGTCCGACGACCAGATCACGGGCGAGGCGAGAAAGGCGAGCATCAGGGTGGATTCGATGATCGGCTTGAGGTCGCGATAGCGCGTTGCCAAGGCGCCGAGGACGAGGCTGAGGGCGAAGGTGCAGGCCACGAAGAGGAGGAGGCCGGGCAGCGCCGCCAGCGCGTGAGAAAGGTCATGTGGCGAGAGGAGAAGCCACAGCACCAGCGGCACGCAGGCGTTATGGAGCGCGAACAGCGCCTGGCGGAACGTGCATTGCAGCAGGAAGATGACGGGCGGCAGCGCCCGGTCGCGGATCAGGCTCGCGGAGTTCTGGAGCGCCGTGGTCGCATCGAGCACCACGCTGTTGAGGAAGGTCCAGGCCGTCATCGACAGCGCCAGCATCGGCAGGCGCGCCAGCATGTTGGCGTTCGACATCTGCCCGATCACCGAGCCGAGCACCGCGACCACGATCGCCATCTGGAGTGACATCCAGAACGGGCCGAGCAGCGAGCGGACATAGCGGTGCCGCATGTCGGACCAGGCCAGCGCCGCCGCGATCCGGACGCTGTCGAGCCGGCCGGTCGCCTGCGGCGGCTCGGAGGTTGCCGATCGCTCCTCGCTCGGAGCGGCGACAGCGTCGCGGTAGACGGTCTCCATGCCCTGCTTGAAGGCGGCGGCCGAATAGCGGGTGAGGGCGCGCGTGCGCGCCGCAAGTCCCATGCGGCGGCGGCGCTCGGGATCGCGGATCAGGGTGTCGATGGCCTCACCCAGCTTCTCGGCATCGCCGGGCGGTACGGTGATCGCCTCCATGCCGTGGCGAGCGACGCGCGGCACCGCGGTGTCGAGCGCCGTGTTCACGACCGGGCGGCCGGCGGCCATGGCCTCGAGCTGGACGAGGCCGAAGGTCTCGGCATTGGTCACCGACGGCATCACGAAGACGTCGGCGAGGCACATCAGCTTGATGCGTTCGCAATCGTTCACCGAGCCGATCAGGCGGACGCGGTCAGCGAGGCCGAGCTCCTGGATCAGTTGCTCGAGCCGCGGCCGCTCGGCGCCCTCGCCGATGATCCAGGTCTCGAAATTGTGCGCAGCCGCCGCGCGGATCAGCACGTCGAAGCCCTTGTAGGGCACCAGCCGGCCGCAGGCGAGCACCAGCCTGCCGCGATCATTGACATGGTGCGGCTCGATCTTCGGCCAGTCGTAACCCGTGGTGTCGATGCCGAACGGCACGACGTGGCATTTGTCCTCGAATTCGCGCAGCAACGGCGTGTTGTCGACCAGCACGTGGTCCGAGACGATGATCGCCTTGGCGCGACGCAGCGTTCGCCGCATCAGGGGTTCGATGAACCAGCGCAGGCCGGCATGGGTGACGATGTCGGCGTGCCAATGCACCACCAGCGGCCGCTTGGCGCCGAAGCCGAAGGCGAAGACGAGGTCGGCGAGCGGGAAGGGGGCGTGAAGCGCGAGCAGGTCGTGCTCGGCGATCTTGCGCCACAGCCGCCAGGGATAGGCGGGAGCGGCGGGGAGCGACAGCACGTTGCCGAACGAGCGCACGCGCTCGACCGGCACGTCGTTGACGACGATCTCGCGCCGCTCCGCCGATTGCGAGCACACCAGCACGGCGGAGGCGAAAGCGTCCTTCAGGCTCGCGCAGATGTCGCGGATCACCGTGAGCGTGCCGCCGAACAGGTCGGGATAGTAGATCTTGAAGATGTGCAGCACCGACGGACGGCGCGGGGACTCGCTGATGTGATGCATGGCGGCGGTCAGCCTGCGAGCAGCGCTGCAACGAACGGTGCGGCCAGCACCGAGATGAAGACGACGCCGCGCAGAAGCGCCGGCAGCATCGGTTCGATCGCGCCGCGCCCCCAATCGGGGGCCGGCATAGCACGCAGCGAAATGGAATTGCGGACCAAGCGGTCGGCCATGGGTGTGAGTCCCTCTACGTCGCGCCCTCAGTGGCGTCTCGTATATGTGGGAAAATTTACCACGTCAATCGCCAAGTGGAAAAAAGTGGGATTGTGTCCCACGTCACGGATCGGTACAATTCGGACATGAATGCCAAGTCCGGGTCCAAGGTCGCCGACAAGTCGAGCGCGCCACAGCCGAATGCTGCGGGGAAGCTGCACGCGCCGCTGGCGCGGCTGCTGCGCCCGCTCGTGCGGCTGTGCATCCGCAGCGGCATGACCTTTCCGGCGCTGGCGCAACTGCTTCGCGAGCTTTTCGTCAACGTCGCCGAGCACGATTTCGCACTGGAAGGAAAAGAGCAGACCGACAGCCGCGTCAGCCTGCTCACCGGCATTCACCGCAAGGAGGTGGCTCGGCTGCGCGGCGCCGGCACGCCCGTGCACGAGGCGCCGGCGGCAGTCTCGCTGACGAGTGCCGTGATCGCGCGCTGGCTCGCCGCGCCGGAGTTCACCGACGCGAAAGGCGAGCCGCGCGCGCTGCCGCGTACGGCCGAGGGCGATGCGCCGTCGTTCGAGCAGCTCGTCGCCTCCGTCACCAAGGACGTGCGCCCGCGTGCGGTGCTCGACGAATGGATCGACCGCAAGCTCGTCACGATCAACGACGCTGACGAGATCGAGCTGGTCGAGGCGGCCTTCGTCCCAACCGGCGAGGACGACAGCAAGTGGCACTATCTCGGCCGCAATCTGCACGACCATATCGCGGCGGCCGCGCAAAACGTCTCAGGTGCAGCGCCGCGCTTCCTCGAACGCGCGGTGCACTACAACAACATCTCGCCGAAGCTGGCGCGGCGCCTCGAGGCACGCTCGCGCGAGGTCGCCATGGACGCGCTGAAGACCGCCAACCGCGAAGCCAACCGCGCGCTCGCCAAGGACAAGGGCGGCGACGCCCGCTGGAATTTTGGCATCTACATCTATTGCGAGGATGCTGACGAAGAGGGCGAGGCCAGGGAAACCGGCAAGGAAACCGGCAAGGAAAGCACCAAGGAAAGCGGCAAGGAGGGCGGTTCTTCATGAGCCGGCCGCCGCTCATCTCCCGCCGTCTGCTGCTGACGGGATTCTGGCTCGCCGGCACGGCCATTGCCCGCGCGCAGGTCAAGCGCGGCACCGATCAGGGCATCGGCGGCACCGGAATCACGCGGGGCGACGATCACGGCATCGGCGGCACCGGCATCGTCGGCGTGATCCAGCGCTTCGGCAGCATCTACGTCAACGGCGAGCGCATCACCTATGCGAGCGACGTTCCGGTCCGAATCGACGGCGAGGCGGCCAGCGCCAATTCGCTGCGCATCGGCCAGCTCGCGCGCGTGGTTGCGACCCGCCAGGCCGACGGCACGCTGGTCACGCGCAACATCGCGATCGCGAGCGAGGTCTCGGGTCCGATTGAACAGGTGAAGGGCAACGAGCTGACGGTGCTCGGTCAGAAGATCGTCACCGGCGGCAAGGAGAGCAAGCTCCGTGCGGGCGCGCAGGTCGCGGTCTACGGCTTGCGCCGTACCGACGGTGTCATCGTCGCAAGCCTGGTCGAGCCGCGGCGCGATGCGGCTGCGCGCGTCACGGGCCTCGTCGAGCGCGGACCTGATGGTCTGCATATCGGCGGGCTGAAGCTGAACGGCGTCGACCCCTTGCTCGTCGGTCAGCGCGTCCAGATCGAAGGCAGCGCGAACCAGGGCGCGATGCAGGCCGCGCGCACCCGTATCGATGATTTTTCGGATCTCGTCGGCGCGCGCCGCCTGTCCATCGAGGCCTATGTGCAGAGGATGGGCGCGAACCTCCAGCTCGGTTCCGGGCTCGTCGCCCGTGACGGCTCGCGCTTCGGGCCCGCGGCCGGCGAAGCCCGCATGGTGGTCAACGGCGCGTTCGATCGCGCGCGCGGCCTTCAGGTCGACTCCGCGCAGGCCGTCGGCCAATTTCCGGGATCGCCGACACAGGCGCCGGGTGGTGCCGGCAATCCCAACCGGTCGCCCGGCGGCTCGATCATGCATCCAGATCGCGGCGTCGCCACTCCGGGCGGCGGCCAGCCCGGCCCGGCCGGTGCGCCCGCGCCCGGATCGAGCCCTGGTCCGACGCCCGGCTCCGCGCCGACGGGAACTGGCGGTCCGTCAGGACCCGGCGGCATGGGCTCGCCCGGCGGGCCGATGGGGCCCGGCGGTGGTTTTGGTGGTCCCGGAGGCGGGATGGGCGGCGGCCGGCGCTAGGGAAGGGCGTCCTGACTAACGCGCTCTCGAGAGAAAGGAGCGCAACCGGTCGTGACGGGGATCATCGAGGACCTCGGCCGGCGGACCGCGTTCGACGATCTGGCCCTGGTCCAGAAACCAGACGGTGTCGGCGACTTCGCGCGCAAAACCGATCTCGTGCGTGACCACGACCATCGTCATGCCATTCTGCGCCAGCGCCCTCATCACCCGCAGCACCTCGCCGACCATTTCCGGATCAAGCGCGCTGGTCGGCTCGTCGAACAGCATGACGTCCGGATCCATCGCCAGCGCACGTGCGATCGCGACGCGTTGGCGCTGCCCTCCGGAAAGGCGCGACGGCAAGCCGTCGGCCTTGTCTGCCAGCCCGACGCGATCGAGTTCGGCCATGGCGCGCTCTCGGGCCGCAGCCTTGCGCATCTTTTGGAGACGCTCCAGCCCCAGCATGATGTTGCCGAGGACGGTGAGATGCGGAAACAGGTTGTATGCCTGGAACACGAAGCCGACGCGCTGGCGCAGGCGGTTGATGTCGACGCTCCGCCCCGCGACGTCCACACCCTCGAACAGCACTTTCCCGCCCTGAACGTCTTCCAGGCGCGTCACCGTACGAATGAGCGTGGATTTGCCGGAGCCCGATGAGCCGAGCAGCGTGACGACCTCGCCGCGTTTCACTTCGCCCGTCACGCCGGCCAGGACCTGGTGCTGGCCAAACCATTTTTCGACGGCCTCGAAGCGGATCATGGCTGCCCTCACGCTGGCTGAACGCCGAGCCCACCGCGTTCGGCGGCCAGCCGTCGTTCCAGCCAGCGCGCTGCCGATGTCAGGGTGAAGCAAAGCGTGAAATAGGTCAGCGCCAGCAATCCGTAGACCTCGAACGGTTGCGTCATGAGCTGGTTGTTCACCTGGCTCGCTGCAAAGGTCACCTCGTTGGCGCTGATGACATAGCCGAGCGAGGTCTCCTTGATCGTGGAGACGAACTGGCTGACCAGGCTTGGCATCATGTTGTGCAGGACTTGCGGCAGGATGACCCTGAAGGTGGTCGGAAAGTAGCCGAGGCCAAGGGCCTTTGCCGCCTCGGTCTGGCCTTTCGGCAGGCCTTCAATTCCTGCCCGGATGATCTCCGAGAGATAACTCGCTTCGTAGATGACAAGTGCGAAGAGCAGCGTCTCGACGCCTCCGACCGTATGTCCAATCAACGCCGGCAGCGCGAAATAGGTCCAGAAGATGAACATGATCAGCGGCAGGCCGCGCACGACGTAAACCACGGCGGTCGCCGGTCCGCGAAGCCAGCGATGCGCGCTGAGACGCGCCAGCGCGAGCGCAACGGCGACCGGAAAGCTGAGAGACAAACCAGCCATGGCGAGGAACAGTGTCATGGCGAGGCCGCCCACGGGGCCGTGCGGGTATTGCCCGATCAGGAACAGCAGCCAGTTGTCCTCGAGGATCTCCAGCATCAGCGGATCTCGAGCTTCAGCCGCCGGTCGGCGAAGCCGCCGAGCGCCATGATCCCGAAGGAGATCGCAAGATAGATGATGGTCGCGACCGCAAATGCTTCGAACGTCTTGAACGTGTAGCTGTCGACCTCGCGCGTGCGGTAGGTCAGCTCGCCGACGCCGATCGCCATGGCGAGGCTGGTGTTCTTGAACAGGAGCAGGGTCTGGTTGATCAGCGGCGGAATGACGATGCGCAGCGCCTGGGGCAGGATCACGTAGCTCATCGCCTGGAGGTAGTTGAACCCGATCGAGCGCGCGGCCTCATATTGCGTCTTCGGGATTGAGCGAATTCCGCTGCGCAGATCCTCGGTGATATAGGCCGCGCTGGCGAGGCCGAGGGCCACCATCGCGAGGAGAAACTCGCTGTGGTGGCCGTTGACCCACACGCGGATGGCGCGAGGCAACAGCTGGGGGACGCCGAAATACCAGACCAGGATCTGAACGAGCAGCGGAACGTTGCGATGATATTCGACGTAACCCGCGACAAGCCATTCGAGCGGCCTGAACGGAAGCATGCGAACCAGCGTCAGGATGATCCCGATCGTCATTCCAAGCAGCCAGGCCGCTACGGTCAGCGCGATCGTCGTCGCCAGTCCCCAGATGAACCAGTCCAGATATTGGCCGGTCAGGACTGCGGCCGGGTCGAAGACATAGCCCATCGTTAAATCATGCGTTCCCGATGTTCAGTTTCGCCTCGAGGGGATCAGCCCTTGATCTCCTCGATCTTGAAATCGCGCTTCATGTCATAGACCGTTCCCGGCCCGAACCACTTAGCAAAAATCTTGCCGGCATCTCCAGATGCATCGAGGTCGGCGAGCACTTTGTTGACCCGGTCCTTGAAAGCCGTTTCGCCCTTGCGGACGCCGAGCCCCCAAGGCTCGACGAAGACCGATTTTTCGACGATCGACATCGGCGAGGACGCCTGCGCCTGCTTGCGAAGCTTCACCAGGATCAGTTCCGAGGCGCAAAATCCGTCGACCTTTCCCTGCACGACCGCAAGGAAGGCCGAGGATGAATCCTGAAAAGTCACAGTATCTGCCGTCGGTATGACACGCCTGACGCCCTGTTCCGAAGACGATCCCTTGAGCGCGCTGACCCTCTTGCCCGATAGCTGTTCCAGGGTTGCGACGCCGGAATCGGCCGACACCAGTATCTTCTGCTCGCTGACAAAATACGAATAGCTGTAGTCGATCTGTTGCGCGCGTTCCTTCGACCAGCCGAGATTGGCCGCGAGAATGTCGACCCGGCCCTGGAGCAGCTCGGGGATGCGGGCCTCGACGGCCATCGGCTTGAGCTCGAGCGCAACACCGAGCGCCTCCGCGACCTTGCGGCAGATGTCGATGTCGTATCCGACGATTTCACGTGTCTTCGGATCCTGGAAACTAAACGGTTCGGCCGTGCCGAGCGTCCCGCAGACCAGCTTGCCGCGGGCCTTCACATCGTCGAGCTCGTCCGCTCTTGCCACGCCGACGGCCCCGGTGAGAAACAGGAGTCCGGCGGCGGCGACCTGGAACAATCTCATGGCTCTTCCCTTCATCCCTCTGCGGTTAGCGCAAGGCTGCACAGGCTCGCGCGAGCCGTGTGCAGGCTTCCTCGATCTTCGACAATGACGTCGCAATGGACATGCGCAGATAGGACGGCATGCCGTAGGCCGTTCCATCGATCACTGCGACGCCGGCGGCGTCGAGGAAGTGCATGACGACGTCCAGATCCGTCTTCAGGATCTTGCCCTCCGGCGTGGTCTTCCCGATCAGGCCGGCGCAAGACGGAAACACATAGAAGGCGCCGTCGGGCGGAAGGCAGGAGAGGCCGGGAATGTCGTTCAGCATGGCGACCGCACGATCGCGGCGGCGACGATACATCTCGCGGGCCTCGGTGACGAAACCCTGATCGCCATCGAGCGCTGCGGCTGCCGCCGCCTGGCTGATCGCGGACGTGCAGGACGTCGACTGCGACTGGATCGTGTTCATGGCTGCGATGAGCTCTGCGGGCCCGGCTCCGTAGCCGAGCCGGAAGCCGGTCATGGCATAGGTCTTGGAGACGCCGTTGACCAGCAGGGTCCGTTCCTTCAGCCGAGGCTCGACGGCGACGATGCACGGAGTTGCCCCGCCATCGAAGCGGATGTGCTCGTAAATGTCATCGGTCATGACCGCGACGTTGGGGTGCCGCACCAGCACGTCGGCGAGCGCAGCTATCTCGGCGGCGGAATAGAACGCGCCGGTGGGATTGCACGGGGAGTTCAGGATGAGCCAGCGCGTCCTTGACGTGATCGCCTGCTCCAGGGCCTCGGCCGACAGCTTGAATCCCGAGTTCTCGCCGCAGCTCACGATCACCGGCGTGCCGTCGCAGGCCTCGACCATGTCGGGGTACGAGACCCAATAGGGCGCGGGAATGATCACCTCATCGCCGGCTCCGAGCGTTGCGGCGAACGCGTTGTAGATCACCTGCTTGGCGCCGCCGCCGACGGAGATCTCGTTCATGGCGTAGCGGACACCATTCTCGCGGGCGAGCTTTTTGATGATTGCCTTGCGCAGCGCCGGCGTTCCGTTGACCGGTGTGTAGCGCGTCTCTCCGGCTTCGAGCGCGGCCGCAGCCGCTGCGCGGATATGCTTCGGCGTATCCAGATCAGGCTCGCCGGCCGTGAGATCGATGACGTCACGTCCTTCGGCCTGGAGCTGGCGGACCCGTTCCCGCGCGACCATGCTGGGCGACGGCTTGATCCGTTGAACCCTCGGGGCGAGGGCGATGGCACCAGCGCGGCTCATGACGCTGCCCCTTGGGCAGGAGCAGTTCCGGTGCCGATATAGGAATTGTCGACGCGGCCTTCGCGGATGGCTGCCAGAGCGCCGGCTTCGCGCGCCTCCTGCTGCCTGACCCGCTCGAGCAGCTCCGCGGCAACGGATCGGTCGAAGGCTATGACACCATCCTCGTCGCCGAGAATGACGTCGCCCGGCATCACCACCATGCCGTCGATCGCGACGGGCACGTTGATCTCGCCGGGACCTGATTTGTAGGGACCGCGATGCGTGATGCCACGCGCGAAGCAGGGGAAGCCAGCCTCGGCGAACGCTCCGACGTCGCGAACCGCGCCGTCGATGACGAAGCCGGCGACTCCCATCGCCTTCGCCCGCGTCATCATGATCTCGCCGACCAGGGCCTGGTTGAGGTCACCGCCGCCATCGACCACGAGCACGTCGCCAGGCCGGAGCAGCTCATAGGCCTTGTGCAGCATGAAATTGTCGCCGGCGCGGGTCTTGACGGTGATCGCGGTGCCGGTCAGGCGGGCGCGGCCATGGAGCGGCCGGAGTGCACGCGTGCCGTGCAGCCGGTTCATGTTGTCAGACACGATCGCGACCTGCGCGGCGGCAAAATCGGCGATGATCGCAGGCGGGACCGAAGGTGGTGAGGGAAGCAGTCGATGACCGGGCAGAGGCATAGGCAAACCGATGGGCTGTGCGCGGGAGCGCAGATTTCGTGCGAAGCCTGCCTTGTGGCCTACTTGAAGAAAAGTGAATATTTTTCTAGGTATAGTATCGCTTTTTTCGATTGATGGATGTTGAGACCATGGTGAGCCTGACGCTGAAGCAGGTCGAAGCCTTCTACTGGATCGCCGAATTGGGCGGTGTGGTAGACGCCGCGGAGCGGCTGAATCTGGCGCAATCGACCATCTCCAAGCGCATCGCCGAGTTGGAAGCGACGGTGGGGAGCACGCTGTTCGATCGCAACAGTCGAACGATCAGCCTGACGCGCAGCGGCGAAAATCTGATCGAACTCGCGGCTGAGCTATTGGAGCTTGAGGCGCGAATGCGCCAGGTCGCGGCAGGGCCGCTGGCTTTCAGTGGAGCCTTCCGGTTCGGCGTCACCGAACTCGTGGCGCTGACCTGGCTTCCAAAACTGGTTGTGGCCTTGAAGGAGGCCTATCCGGCGGTCATTCCAGAGCCCGAAGTGGAATCAAGCGTCGTGCTGCTCGACAAGCTCGCCGATCGTCGCCTGGATCTTGTCATTGGCCTGGATCCGCCGGCCAGTGCCGACTTCAACGCGCTGGCGCTCGACAGTGTCACGCTGCAATGGATGTCGGCGCCTGGCGTTGGCCCTAAGGCCAACGAGGCCGCGCTGGACGAGATCGCCCGCTATCCGATCCTCACCCAGGGGGAAGGGTCGGGCTTGCAGAAACTCGTTCTGGACTGGCTGGGCGCGAGCGGCATCAAGCTCAATCGCGTCGTCAAGTGCAACAGCCTGAGCGTTCTGTCGGCGCTGGCGGTGGCCGGACTCGGTATAACCTTTCTGACCGAGCAGTACTTCCGGCATGAGATCGAGATCGGTCTGCTGCGCACGATCAGGACGTCGCCGGCCATCCCGCAGATCAGGTATTTTGCCGTGACGCGTGCAGACGGCGTCGATCCGCTGGCAGGGCAGATCGCGCGGATCGCGCGCGAATGCTGTGATTTCTCGCTTCGAGGCTTGTCGGCGCGGCGCGTCCGTCAGGCCTAGCCCGCGCTGAGGCGCACGCCCGCGCGCAGGAACTTCTGCGGATCGACCGCGTCGCCGTCGATGCGGGTTTCGTAGTGCAGATGCGGGCCGGTGGAACGGCCGGTCGAGCCGACGAGACCGACGACCTGGCCGATCTTCACGACCTCGCCGACCCTGACATTGATCTCGGAGAGATGGCCGTAGCGGGTCGAAAGCCCGTTGCCGTGATCGACCTCGATCATGCGGCCATAGCCGCCGGACCAGCCGGCCGAGACCACCTTGCCGTTGGCGGTGACGCGGACGGGATCGCCCGTGGCGGCGCGGAAGTCGAGGCCGGTATGCATCGCAGGCCGGCCCAGGAAGGGATCGCTGCGCACGCCGAAACCGGAGGTGAACTCGACCTCGCCGATGACAGGCTTGCGATAGGGCACCAGCGCCAGCGTGCGATTGAGGCGATCCATCTCGGCGCGGGTGACGTTGATGCGATTGAGCTGCTTCTCGAACGGCCCGGCATTGGCTGTCAGTTTGACGGGCACGAACGGCCCGCCCATCGCGGTCCGCGGCACGGCGGCTTCGAGATTGGCGAGGTTCAGACCGAGATCGCTGACGACGCCGCGCATCCGGCGCATGCGCGAATCCATGCCTTCCTCGACGGCGCTGAGCGCCGCCATCTGGCGACGCTCGACCTGATCGAGAGCGGTGGTGAGGCGGATCAGGACATTGTCGAAGCCCTGGTTCTTGGCGAACTGATTGGTCGGCGGGGCCATGACGGCCGGCGCGCGCGACTCGAGCCGCGCTTCGCGATCCGGCGGCGCCACGAAGATCACGGTGTCGCTGATCGGCGACGGCTTCGGCGTTGTGCTCTGGCCGGCGTCGCCACGCTGCGGGGTCGAGCGGGGAATCGAGCCTGTCACGTCGGGCATGGCCCCGAGCGCCGTGGCCCGGGACTCCAGCGCCGTCTGACGCTTCATGATCTGGTCGAGCTTCTGGTCGAACTGCTCCTGGTCGAGCAGCTGGCGGCTGGTGGTGCGATCGACCTTGGCGCGCAGCTCGGCGATGCGGTCTTCATACGCGTACTGCATCTCGGCCTGGCGGGCGATCAGCCGGGTCAGGACGTCGTCGCGAAAGGCAAAGTACGTGGCGGTCGCGGCCGACCAGAGCCCGAGCAGCACGACGGTGCCAACCACGATCCAGAACACCACGGGCCCGAAGCGCACCTGCTTGCCGGCATGGACGATGGTGTAGGCATCGTCGGTCGCGGGCAGGGGAATGGCGATTGCCGCTGCTGCGGCGGCTGGACGGCGATGGAGAGGCCGTCCGTGGTCGTGAGGATGATGTTGGGGGTACTGCGAGTATTGGGCAGAACTTTTCGACATCGGCACTCCCGCGCCGGTCGGATGAGTCCGTACGGCCTAATTGCCGCAGCAATCTGGGCCGGTCATGGTTAATTTTCCGGAAATGGGAACAGTCGTATTTAAAGGACTGGTTAAAGACCTCTTGCCGCTTCCAGCACCTGATCGGCATGGCCGTCGACCCGGACGTTACGCCAGATCCTGACCACCTTGCCGTCGCTTCCGACCAGCACCGTGGTGCGAAGAATCCCGAGGAAGCTCTTGCCATACATGGATTTTTCGCCCCAGGCGCCATACGCTTCCAGCATCTCGTGTTTCTCGTCCGAGATCAGCGGAATGCCGAGGCTGTGCTTGTCGCGAAACTTCTCCTGGGCCTTTAACGAATCCGCGGAAATACCGATCACGGCCGTGCCGGCCGCGGTGAAGGCGTCGGCCAGGCGCGTGAAGTCGATGGCCTCCCTGGTGCAGCCGGGCGTATCGGCACGGGGGTAGAAGAACAGGACGAGCTTCCGGCCGGCATAATCCGACAGCGTGACCGCGCCGCCGCCGTCGCGGGGCAGGCGGAAGGCGGGAGCCTTCTGCCCCTCGGTCAGGACCGGCTTCGCCGCGGACGCCGATTTGGAGGAATTTAACTGTTTCGATGCGGCGCCATGCGATGCTGCTTTTGCTATGCTCCCGGTTGATTTGCTTGCCGGTGTCCGCTGTGTTTTCGCGGACTTTGTTTGAGTCGTTGCCCGGGTTTTCGGGGCCTTCTTTTTAGCCGCTGCAATGCCGGAGGGCGTCTTGGACGATTTCTTTTGGGATTTCTTGGACATACGCCTTCCTTTCGACGCTTTCGGCGGGTCAATCAAAGCGGTATTGCAGCTCTCGTCCGGTGTGCCGGAATCGCGCCCTCGGCTGGGCAAGTCTGATGGCGCCGGAGTATGGTTACAAGGAATTCCACGCACCACCCCACTGCTCGTTGAACGCGCTCCCGGGGCGAAATGACGAACAGCAGGAATATTCGAGGTATGGCGGCAATGCCGGCGCAGGGGCCCTCGCTCCCCGTCGACGGCTGCGGTCCCGGCGGCGCTCAATCCCACGATGGGCGCCTGTATCGAGAGGCAATGGCAAGGAATAAGTCGCCCCAGGATTACAATCGGGATTTCGATCGGCGCGGCGGTCATTCGGAGCCGCAGGAATGGGACGACGCCGACTGGGACCCGGATCAGGAAGCAGCGGCGGGCTATCGTGCACGCCGGCTGCTGTCGCGTTCCAATTCGGGCTTTCATCGCTTCGGTGACGGGTTTGGGTCGTTGCGCCGCTGGCTGGGCGGCGGTCGCTGGCTGAAGCGCATGGCCATCGTCGTCGGCGCCCTCGTCGTGATCTTCGTCGGCTGTTTCGGCGCGCTGTGGTGGCGGCTCGGCGCCGGCCCGATCAATCTCGACATCGCAACGCCCTGGCTTGCGGCTGCGATCGAGGACAATATCGGTCACGGCAACACCGTCGAGGTCGGCGGCACCCAGATCGAGCGGGCCGGGCGAGTCCGTATCGCCGTGCGCATCCGCGACATCATCGTGCGCGACCAGGACCATGCCATCGTCGCCACCGCGCCGAAGGCCGAAGTGAAGCTGTCGGGTGCGGGCCTGCTGATGGGGCACCTGCGCGCGGAAAGCCTCAATCTCGTCGATGCCGAGCTGGCGATCCGCATCGCGCCGGACGGCACCGTCACGGTTTCGGCCGGCGACACCGCAAAGCCGCTGGCCACCGGCGTTGCCTCCAAGAAGGACGCGGGCCTGCCGCCGACATTCCCGCGCAACGGTGCCCCGCCGCCGCCGTTCGCCACCGCGCCGGCAAGCCCGGACCCATCCCAGGCGGCGCCTCAGGCGGCTGCGCAGAGCGGCATTCTCCAGGGCCTCGACTGGCTCGACAGTCTGAGCATGACCGGCCTCGACGGCCAGAACCTCAACGAGATCGGTCTGAAGAACGGCAATCTGATCGTCGACGATCAGCAGCGCGGCAGCAAATGGTCGTTCGAGAACATCACGCTCAGCCTGCGCCGGCCGAGCCGTGGCGGCGTCGCGCTCAGCCTCGGCGAGGAGGGCGCGCGCCCGTGGTCGCTGCGTGCCACGATCGGCCCCGCCGAGAACGGTGTGCGCTCGGTCGACATCCGCGCCGACAAGGTTTCCACCGCCAACATCCTGCTGGCGCTGCGGGTCAAGGACCTCACCTATACCGCCGACCTGCCGCTGACCGGCGAGCTCAAGGGCGAGCTCGGCCGCGACGGCGTGCCGACCTTCTTCCGCGGCAAGGTCATGGTCGGCGCGGGCAACATCATCGACACCGACACGCCCGATTATCCGATGGCGATCGACTCGGCCGAGATTAACGTCGAATGGGACGCCAACCGGCGCGTGCTGGTCGCACCGTTCAAGATTCTCTCGGGCGCGAACCGCCTGACGCTGCTGGCGCATCTGGAGCCGCCGAACGGCAGCGTCAACGACTGGCAGCTCGGCTTCAGCGGCGGATCGATCCTGCTCGGCGGCATCGACAACGAGCCGCCGCTCGTCTTCAACCGTATTGCGATCGGTTTCCGCTTCGATACCGACCACAAGCGCCTCCTGCTGACGCAGGCCGATATCAGCAACGGCGAGATTGGCGTCGCCGGCACCGGCGCCATCGACTATTCGGGCGAGCCCCGGCTCACGCTGGGCTTTGCGGGAACGCCGATGTCGGCCTCCGCGCTCAAGCGGATGTGGCCGACGCTCGTCATTCCGGAGTTGCGCGAATGGGTGATCGATCGGATCGAGCGCGGCACGCTCCAGCGCATCGAGATCGGCATCAATTCGCCGACGCGGAACCTTCCGCGCAAGGGCCCGCCCATTCCTGACGACGGTCTCTCGGTCAACATCGTGGCGAGCGGCGTCGCGGTCCGCCCGGTGGACGGCATGCCGGTGGTGCGCGATGCCGATTTGAAGGCGCGCGTGACCGGGCGCACCGCCACCGTGAACATCGGGCAGGGCATTGCCGATACGCCCGCCGGCCGCAAGGTCACGATCTCCGACTTCGTCTTCGAGGTGCCGGACATGGCACCCAAACCGTCGCCGTCGCGCACCCGGTTTCGCGTCGACGGGCCGGTGCCTGCGGCGGCCGAAATGCTCGCCAATGACCGGCTGAGCGATCTGTCGGCGACCGTCGTCGATCCCAACACCAGCAAGGGAACGTTCTCGGCGAACA
The DNA here is from genome assembly GCF_900113725.1 of Bradyrhizobium sp. cf659. Taxonomy (NCBI): domain Bacteria; kingdom Pseudomonadati; phylum Pseudomonadota; class Alphaproteobacteria; order Hyphomicrobiales; family Nitrobacteraceae; genus Bradyrhizobium; species Bradyrhizobium sp. cf659. Next base: position 831,197 of record NZ_FOQJ01000001.1, on the reverse strand, counting down.
TCCAGCTCGGCTTGCCGGTCAAGGGCGAGCTGACCAAGGCCGACACCACCTACGCCGTCACCGCCGATCTCAACGGCTTTGCCGCCGACAAGCTGGTGATGAACCAGAAGCTGGAGGCCAACAGCCTGAAGATCGTCGCAAGCAACCAGGGCTACCAGGTCAAGGGCGACGTCAAGATCAACGGGCAGGCGGCCTCGCTCGACTATCGCAAGCCGGCCGAGGGCGATGCGGACGTCCGCATGCAGGCGACGCTGGACGATGCGAGCCGCGCGCGTCTCGGCTTCGATCTCAGTCCCGCCGTCAGCGGCTCGTTGCCGATCAAGATCTCGGGCAAGATCGCCGGCGGCGCGGACCAGACCACGAAGCTCGGCGTCGAGGCCGACCTGACCTCGGTCAAGCTCGACAACATCCTTCCGGGCTGGGTCAAGCTGCCGGGCAAATCGGGCAAGGCCAGCTTCAAGGTGGTGCCGACGGCGCAATCGACCCGCTTCGAGGACATCGTCATCGAAGGCGGCGGCGCGTCGATCAAGGGCTCGCTCGAGATCGACCCGAACGGCGACCTCATGAACGCGAACTTCCCGACCTACGCGCCGTCCGACGGCGACAAGGCGTCGCTGAAGGTCGAGCGCAGCCAGGACGGCGTGGTGCGCGGCACCGTGCGCGGCGACGTGTTCGACGGCCGCGGTTTCCTGAAGTCGGCGATCTCAGGCAATTCCAAGGACGACGCCAAGAGCAAGATGAAGAACGTCGATTTCGACATCGACGTGAAGCTCGGCGCCGTCGCCGGTTTCAACGGCGAGGCCATGCGCAGCGTCGATGCCAAGATGTCGCGGCGGAGCGGCGCCGTCAAAGCCTTCACGCTGAGCGGCAAGATCGGGCGCGACACGCCTGTGGCGGCCGACTTGCGCGGCGGCCGCGCCCAGGGCAGCCGCGAGGTGATCTACCTCCAGACCAACGACGCCGGCGCGCTGCTGCGCTTCACCGACACCTACACCAAGGCGATCGGCGGCCAGATGGTGGTGGCGATGGAGCCGCCGGCGTCCGAGCCGAACACCTCGCGAGAGGGTCTCATCAACGTGCGCGACTTCACGGTGAAGGGCGAGGCGCAGCTCGAACGCGTCGCAGCAGGTGCGCCCAACGGCACCGGGAACGGCGTCTCCTTCAGCGCCTTGCGCGCCGAGTTCACGCGCCAGAACGGCGCGCTCACGATCCGCGACGGCGTGGTCAAGGGCCCGATGATCGGCGCCACCATCGAAGGCTCGATCGACTATCCCGGCAACCAGGTGTGCATGAGCGGCACCTTCGTGCCGATGTACGGCGTCAACAACATCTTCGGCCAGATCCCGTTGTTCGGCATCTTCCTCGGCGGCGGCAACAACGAAGGATTGATCGGCGTGACCTACGAGGTCGTCGGCACACCGGCCGCGCCCGTGATGCGCGTCAATCCGATCTCGGCGATGGCGCCCGGCCTGTTCCGCAAGATCTTCGAATTCAACACCGGCAAGCAGAACACGCCGTTCGACGAGCAGTTGCCGTCGGCACAATCCGGCGACAGCCCGACGGGATCAGCAAGACCGCTGTCGAGCGGTTGCAGCCTCGCGCGGCGCTAGCAGCGAAGCCTGAGTAGTCGTCATGCCCCGGGCATAGCCGTCCGAAGGACGGCGTCGCTTTCGCTCGCCTATGTCCCGGGCATCCACGTTCTTTGTGCGGCGTGGCTAAACGTGGATGGCCGGGACAAGCCCGGCCATGACGAATGCGGAGGTTTAGGCGCTAGGAAACTTACGCCGCACGCACGCCCTTCAGGAACGTGCCGACCTCGCCGGAGAGCTGCTCGGCCTGCTTGGAGAGGCTGCTGGCCGCCGCGAGCACCATGCCGGCGGCGTTGCCGGTCTCGTTGGCCGCGGTGCTGACGCCGCCGATATTGGTGGTGACCTCTTTGGTCGCCTCCGCGGTCTGCGAGACGCTGCGCGCGATCTCGGCGGTGGCGGCGCCTTGCTCCTCGATGGCGGCACCGATCGAGGTGGCGATGCGGCTGACCTCCTCGATGGTGGCGGTGATGCCGCCGATGGCGTCGACGGCCTCCTTGGTCGCGCCCTGGATCTGGGCGATCTTGTCGCCGATCTCGCGGGTGGCCTCCGCGGTCTGGCTTGCGAGCGACTTCACCTCGGAGGCGACGACGGCAAAGCCGCGGCCGGCTTCGCCGGCACGCGCGGCCTCGATGGTGGCGTTGAGCGCCAGCAGATTGGTCTGCGCCGCGATGCTGGAGATCAGCTCGGCGACATGCTCGATCTGCTGCGCACCGTCGGACAGCGCGCGCACGATGGTGTCGGTGCGGCGGGCGCTTTCCACCGCGCGGCCGGTGACCTCAGCGGATTGCGCCACCTGGCGGCTGATCTCGGTGATCGAGGAGGAGAGTTCCTCGGCGGCGGAGGCCACGGTCTGGACGCGCTGGCTGGCTTCGGTGGCGGCCGAGCCGACCACGGCGGCGCGGCGGTTGGTGCCTTCCGCGGTGGACGACATCGACTTGGCGGTGGTCTCGAGCTCGCCGGAGCCCGAGGCCATCAGGCCGACGAGCTGGCCGACCGAGGCATCGAAGCGGTCGGCGAGCGAGTTCAGCGCGTCGCGCTTCTCCTGCTCGTTGCGCGCCTTGGCCGCAACCTGCTCGGCTTCGAGCGCGCGGGCCGTCAGAGCGGTCTGCCTGAGCACTTCCAGCGTCTCGGCCATGCGGCCGATCTCGTCGCCGCGATCGGTCTCCTCGACCGGCTTGTCGATGGCGCCTTCGGAAATCTCCTGCATGCGGTTCTTCTGGCGGTCGAGCGCGCCGAGCACGTCGCGGGCGATCAGCCAGGACAGCGTCGCCATCAGCAGCATCAGGCCGACACCGATCGCGGCAAGCTCCAGTGTCAGCGCACGGACGTCGGCGTCGATGTCATCGACATAGAGCCCGTAGCTGATGGTCACGTTCCAGGGCGCGAATTTGCGCGTGAACACCGTCTTGCGGACCGGCTCGGTCTGGCCGGGGCGGGGATAGAGATAAGAGGTCACGCCGCCCGGCGCAGCCTGGTCGGCAGCCTTGAGAATGGCGTCGGCGATCAGCACGCCATTGGAGTCCTTGGCGCCCGTGATCTTGCCTTCGAGCTGCTGGTTGGCGCCGTTCACGAACAGCGAGGTGTCGGGATTGTAGACGACGGGGTAGCCCTGGCCGCCGTTGAAGCTCATGCGGCGGCCGCGCTGGTGGAACTGGGCCTTGGCCTCGGCCTGCGTCAGCTTGCCGGCGGCGACCTCGTCCTGCAGCGATTGCGCGTAGTTGTAGAGGAGCTCCACCGCGGTCCGCATCTGCTGGACGCGATCCTCCATCATGCGGCTCTTGCTGAGGACGGTCGATACCCCGATGATGGCCGTGACCGTGAGCGCCGCGAGGCAGACCATGCTGGCCAGCTTGGTGCGGATCTTCAGATGACTCAGCAGCTTCATCGCAGCCTCTACGGAATGGTTATTATTGCTCGCATCGGTAGCATGAAGTTCTTACCAATCATGAATGGAGGCATGCGGCGGCCTGCCGCGCAGGACAGCGTTCGCAGGCCTATGCGCAACCGTGCAGGCAAACCGCCATGCGCCAGCAGGCGCCGGTTCATATGCCGGAGAAAATCGATCTTGGACGTTGGTGGTTACAGAGCCTGGCTGGACCTGCAATGAATCGATTCGTTCATCGCATCATCATGTCCGTGCTGCTCGTCGCGGCCCTCGTTCTCATCTGGAACGTGCTGGGGGCGCGCTAGGACGGCACCGGCAGATCTTGTGGGTGCCGTCCTGCTTGGGGGTTGATCCGCGGGCGCGTCAGCGCCGGGCGTAGGCGCCGTCCGATGCGTCGCTCTCCTTGCCCATGACGGCATCGACGCTGATCGAGCCGCCCCCGGCTGCCGAGAGATAGAGGCAGGCGAAGCAGAACAGGATCGCGGCGGTACCGCCATTGAGCAGCGGCAGGAACACCGGCGAGCCGGTCTTGAGCATGTGGCCCATGAAGTAGGCGAAGGCCATTTCGCCCGACAGGACGAACGCCGTGAGCCGCGTGAACAGGCCGAGCATCAGGGCTGCGCCGAGCACCAGCTCAAGCGTGCCGGCCGCGTAGATCAGCGGCGGAATGTCGGCGAAGTAGGGAACCGCCGGAAACTTGAAAAGCTTTGCGACGCCATACTGGAACAGTAGCAGTCCGGTGATGAAGCGAAACAGGCTCAACAGAGCCGGTTGATAGCGAGAGAGATAGTTGAAGTTCATGGTTTGCGCCCTTCCATCCATAATTCCCAAGCGACTTGAATCGCATTCGGTTCCACCCTGCAAGCTGTAGGCGCGTAATCCGCGCTGACTTTTTCGTCATGTCGGACAAAACGCCGCGGGCTGCACTTTCGGCCGCGTGTGATCCGTATTTTTTGCGCCTGTTCGCGGCACGCCCATCCGTAATTTCCCGGTGACGCGAATGCACTTAGGTTACCTCCGGGACACCTAGCGCCGCAGGGCGGGCACGATCAGGAACGGAATCATCCCGAGCACGACGCTCGCAAGTGCGAAGGCGAGCAACGCGTTGTAGCCGTGGGTCGCGTCGTGGATCAGGCCGCCGCTCCAGGAGCCGAACGCCGAGCCGAGGCCACTGCCGATCGAGATGGTGCCGTAGATGGTGCCGACCCGCTTGCCTTGAAAGATCCGCATCGCGGTCGCGCTGATCAGCGGGCCGCGCGAGCCCATCATGCTGCCGAAGCAGACGACGAAGCCGGTGAGCACCAGGATGTTGGGGACGTATTGCAGCAGCCAGAGCAGGGCGATGCCGAGAATCGAGATCGCGTAGCTCAACAGCACGGACGGCCGGCGTCCGATCAAGCCGTCGAGCGCAGAGACCCCCAACATGCCGAACACCAGCACGACGCCGGAGAAGCCCCAGGCCGTCGCGGCCTGGAGCGGCGGGAACCCTGCGTCGATCAGATAGGCCACGATCTGCGCGGCGATCGCATACATGCCGACGGCGGTGAAGAAGAAGGTCGAGAACAGCGCCCAGAAGGCGTGATGGCGCATCGCGGCGAGAAGCGTCCAGCCGTTGTCGACGAAATCCGGATCGGTCCTCTTCACCACATGCGGCGAGCCCGAGGCGAACAGCCGCCACGGCAGCAGCAGCAGCGGCACCAGCAGCCCCAATGCTGCAAAGCCGAATAGTTGATAAGTGCCGCGCCAGCCGAGATGGTCGATCAGGAGCTGCGAGGCCGGCAGCAGCGCCAGCACGCCGCCGCCCATTGCCGAATACACCACCGACATCGCGGTCGGCAGGCGCGGCCCGAACCAGCGACCGAGCAGGATCGAGTTCGGCACGATGCCGATGAAGGCGACGCCGATGCCGACGCAGAGGCCGATCGAGAGCTGGAACTGCCACAGATGCTGTGCGTGCGCCGCAATCAGGAACGCCGCGCCGAGCAGCAGCAGCCCGAGCGCATAGACGATGCGCGGTCCGGAATGATCGAACAGCCGTCCGACGAAGGGGGCGGTGAGACCGCTCGCGAGCCAGGTGAGCGAATAGACCGAGACGATCTGTGCGCGGTCCCAGCCAAAACTTTCCGAGATCGGCTTCAGGAAAACCGTAAAACTGTCGCCGAGCCCACGGCCCAGAACGGCCAGTGTGAAGCAGAGAGCGAGCACGGTGAGGGCGATGCGCACGGCGCCTTGCGGCGTCGCCGCGGCTCCATCCTTGATCGTTTCCTTGCTCGTTTCCTTGGGCGTGTTCTGGTCCATTGCCGGTCAGGGAGCGCGCTTCGGCGCGCCCTGACAAGCAGCGAAAAGCTCATACGCCTATGCAGGCTTGATGAGGATGTGCTTCTTCTTGCCGAACGACAGCTTGATCACGCCCTCAGGCGTCAGATGGGCCGCCGAGAGCGCCATCTTCTCGTCGGTGACGGGCTCGTCGTTGACGCGAAGGCCGCCGCCCTTGATCTGGCGCCGCGCCTCACCGTTGGAGGTGACGAGGCCCGCCTTGACGAAGGCGTTGAGCACGCCGAGGCCGGTGTCGAGTTCGCCGCGCGGGATTTCCACGGTCGGCAGACTTTCGGAGAGCGCGCCTTCCTCGAAGGTGCGGCGCGCGGTTTCAGCCGCCTCGTTCGCTGCGTCGCGGCCGTGCAAGAGCGCGGTCGCCTCAGTCGCAAGCACCTTCTTGGCTTCGTTGATCTCCGAGCCTCCGAGCGCCTCGAGCTTCCTGATCTCGCTCATCGGCAGCGTCGTGAACAGCTTCAGGAATTTGCCGACGTCGGCATCCTCGGTGTTGCGCCAGTACTGCCAAAAGTCGTACGGCGAGAACTGGTCGGCGTTGAGCCACACCGCGCCTTGCGCGGTCTTGCCCATCTTGGCGCCGGAGGCCGTGGTCAGCAGCGGCGTCGTCAGTGCGAAAAGCTGGTGCGTACCCATGCGGCGGCCGAGATCGACGCCCATGATGATGTTGCCCCACTGGTCCGAGCCGCCCATCTGCAATTTGCAGCCGGTGCGCTTGGCGAGTTCGACAAAGTCGTAGGCCTGGCAGACCATGTAATTGAACTCGATGAAGCTCATCTCGTGCTCGCGCTCGAGGCGCAGCCGCACGGAGTCCATGGTCAGCATGCGGTTGACCGAGAAGTGCCGGCCGACGTCGCGCAGCATCTCGATCCAGTTCAGCTTGGTCAGCCACTCCGCGTTGTCGAGCATGACGGCGTCGCTCGTGCCGTCGCCGTAACGTAGCACCTTTGCGAACACGCCGCGGATCGACGCCTTGTTGGCCTCGATCTCGGCGACGGTGCGCATCGCGCGCGTCTCGTCCTTGCCGGAGGGATCGCCGACCATGGTGGTGCCGCCGCCCATCAGGGTGATCGGCTTGTTGCCGGACTCCTGGAGCCAGTGCAGCATCATCATGGTCAGATAGTTGCCGATATGCAGCGACCGGGCGGTGCAATCGTAGCCGACATAGGCGGTCGCCTCGCCCTTGGCGGCGAGCGCATCCAGCCCCTCGAAATCGGAGCACTGGTGGACGAATCCGCGTTCCTTTAGGGTATTGAGGAAATCCGATTTGAATGCAGTCATTTGTCGGCGTGCCTGACAATTCTTGGTTTACTGTTTTGGGGGCAATTTAAGGGTCTTCCGTGGGAACTCGATTGCCGCCCGCCACCTGGCGCTGAGGCATTATAAGATGTGTCCCTCTGGCACAAGATCGGCATGCCAGAGGGGGACTATTGAGGACGCTGATCCATGATGTTGACGGCACTCGGTTTGATGAGCGGCACCTCGCTGGACGGGGTCGATGTCGCGCTGATCGAAACCGACGGAAAGCAGGTGAAGGGGTTCGGACCGTCCGGCTACCGGCCTTACAGCCCGGCAGAGCGCAGCCTGCTGCGTCAGGCGCTGAGCGAAGCCGTGCACCTGCCGCGGCGCGATGCCCGGCCGGGGATTTTGGCCGTGGCCGAGCGCGCGGTGACGCTGGCGCACGCGGAGGCGGTGGCCGCCTTCATCGCCCAGAATCGGATGAAGGCGGAGGACATCGACATCGTCGGCTTCCACGGCCAGACCGTGCTGCATCGGCCCGAGAAGCGGCTGACGGTGCAGATCGGCGATGCGCCGGCGCTGGCGAAGGCGATCCATATCCCCGTGATGCACGACTTCCGCGCCGCCGACGTCGAGGCCGGCGGGCAGGGCGCCCCCTTCGTGCCGGTCTACCACCGGGCGCTGGCCCATTCGCTGGCGCGTGAAGGGCCGATCGTCGTGGTCAATATCGGCGGCGTCTCCAACATCACCTATATCGACGGCAACGACACGCTGATCGCCTGCGACACCGGGCCCGGCAATGCGCTGCTCGACGATTTCATGTACCGCACCATGAACCAGGCGTTCGATGCGGAGGGCAAGTTCGCCGCGCTCGGAACGGCCGACGAGGCCTGGATCGCGCGGGCGCTGGAGCTGCCGTTCTTCGCAGCGCCGCCGCCGAAATCGCTCGACCGCAACGACTTTGCCGCGTTGAAGCTCGGCGATGTGCCGCCGGCCGACGGCGCCGCGACCCTCACCGCCTTCACCGCGGCGGCAATCGCCCGCATCATCCCGCTGCTGCCGCGGCGGCCGCGGAGCTGGATCGTCTGCGGCGGCGGCGCCCGCAACCTCACCATGCTGCGGATGTTGCGGGAGCGGGTGGGCTCGGCCACCGTCGAGGCTGCCGAGGCCCTCGGCTGGGCCTCCGACGCCATCGAGGCGCAAGCCTTCGGCTTCCTCGCTGCGCGTGGCCTGAAGGGCCTGCCGCTGTCCTATCCGGCGACCACGGGCGTGCCGATGCCGATGACGGGCGGGGTGATCGCGCGGCCCTGAGGTTCACGTCCGGTTGATGCAGGTGCATGGATCTTGACGGGTAGATGCAAGTGCATCTATTCTGGGTGCAGTTGCATCCAACCGCCGGGATTGGCCATGACCGCTTCGCTCAAACTGATCAGCCACAAGCTTTGCCCTTATGTGCAGCGCGCCGTGATCGCGCTCAAAGAGAAGGGCGTGCCGTTCGAGCGGGTCGACATCGATCTCGCCAACAAGCCGGATTGGTTCTTGAAGCTGTCGCCGCTCGGCAAGGTGCCGGTGCTGGTGGTGACGACCGACAAGGGTGAGGTCGCGCTGTTCGAGAGCAACGTGATCTGCGAGTACATCGAGGAGACGCAAGCCGGCGCCAGGCTGCATCCGGCGGATGCGCTTGAGCGTGCCGAGCACCGCGCCTGGATGGAGTTCGGTTCGGCGATCCTCGGCGATCTCTGGGGCCTGGAGACGACGACCGATCCGGCGACGTTCGAGAGCAAGCGTCAGGCACTTGTCGCGAAGTTCGCACGTGTGGAAGTCGCGCTAAGCGCAGGTCCGTTCTTCGCGGGCGAGCGGTTCAGCCTGGTCGACGCGGTGTTCGCACCCGTCTTCCGCTATTTCGACCTGTTCGACGAATTGACCGAGCACGGCATCTTCACGGATGTGCCGAAGGTGCGGGCGTGGCGGGCTGAGCTTGCGAAGCGTCCGAGCGTGCGGAGCGCCGTCGGCACGGACTATCCGCAATTGCTCCGCGCCTTCCTCGTGCGCCACGACGCGCATCTGCTCAAGCTCGCGGCCTGAGCGCGCGCCGATGTCATCGTCATTGGCCTGGCTCATGCTGGTGATCGCCGGCCTGCTCGATGTCGGCTGGGCGATCTCGATGAAATATGCGGAAGGCTACACGCGCGTGGGCTGGAGCATCGCTTCGCTGGTGCTGCTCGCCGCCTTCGTGTTCCTGCTCGGACGCGCCCTGAAAGTGCTGGAAGTCGGCGTCGCCTATTCGGTGTGGACCGGCATTGGAGCTGCCGGCACCTTCCTGATGGGCGTCGTACTGTTCGGCGAGACCTTGAGCGCGATGAAGCTTGCGGGCATCGCGCTCGTGCTGATGGGAATCGTCGCGCTCAAGCTGGCTTGAGCCGCGCGCCTTTAGCGCACGTTGGCGAGGCGCATGTCGAGATACGCGGTGATGGTTTCCATCAGCGGCTCGAGCTTGGCGTCGAAGAAGTGGTTGGCGCCGGGGATGATCTGCTGGTCGATCACGATGCCCTTCTGCGTCTTCAGCTTCTCGACCAGCGTGTTGACGTCCTTCGGCGGCACCACCGCGTCCTTCTCGCCATGCACGATCAGGCCCGAGGACGGGCAGGGCGCAAGGAACGAGAAGTCATAGAGGTTGGCCGGCGGCGCGATCGAGATAAAGCCTTCGACCTCGGGACGGCGCATCAGGAGCTGCATGCCGATCCAGGCGCCGAAGGAGAAGCCGGCGACCCAGCAGGCACGCGCTTCGGGATTGATGGTCTGCGCCCAGTCGAGCGCTGCCGCCGCATCCGACAATTCGCCGGTGCCGTGGTCGAACGAGCCCTGGCTGCGGCCGACGCCGCGGAAATTGAAGCGCAGCACCGAGAAGCCGCGATGCGCGAAGGCGTAGTAGCACTGGTACACGATCTGATGGTTCATCGTGCCGTGAAACTGCGGATGCGGATGCAGGATCATCGCGATCGGCGCGTTCTTCTGCTTGGCCGGGTGATAGCGGCCTTCGAGGCGGCCAGCGGGGCCGGCGAAAATGACTTCAGGCATGACGGTCTCTGATTGAGTCCCTTAGAGGTGATCCCTGCACAATCAACCGATTGTGGCTCCATCAGCCGTTTTCGCCGACGAAAGCACGAATGATGGGTGAAGAGGCGCCCTCGGATGATGCGCGAGTGCGTGAACTGACGCGCGCCTTCTAACACGAGGCAAGGGTCAAAAAGCAAGCATCTTCGACATCTCCCAATGCACTCAAGAGCTTAGCCGGTCATCGCAGCGCCATGTGCAGCGTGCCGCAGGTGACAGGCCGCAACCAGCCCCCAGCGAAGCCGACAAGCGCCGCCCCGCGTGCCGCTCAACCGATTGGAATCATGATTATTTATGGATCGAGCGGCAATCCCCGGCGACGATTTACGCCGGCGCAATGCGGCCTCCGAGCGAAGCCACAGCCGGGCGGTAGCGCCGGCTGCCTCCGAGCGTCTGTCCGCTGTCGAAGGTGAGCTCGAAATCCCCTGACGCCTTGAGGTCCACGCCGGTCACCCGTTCGAGATTGGCGAGCCTGGTCCGATGGACGCGAACGATGGCGAAGCGCGCCAGCTCGCCTTCCGCCCCCGCGAGCGTGCCCCGGATCAGGTGCTGGGTGCCGTCGGCGAGGTTGTATTCGATGTAGTTGCCGGCAGAGGCGACCCAGAGAATGTCGCGCGGAGCAACGCGAATGCGGCTGGTGCCGTCCCGCAGCCAGATCAGATCGGAGGACAGCGGCTGTTGCGAGGCGGTCGGCCCGGACGGAGCGGCGAATGCAGCATTCTTGAGTTCACGTCGGCTTTCGAACAGCCAGAGCGTGCCGCCGATCAGGGCAACGGCCACGGCGTCCTTGCGGAATTCGTACAGGACCGTCGCAAGCGAGAAGTGGAAGTCGTAGGTGCTCCCGGCGAGCCAGAGCGCGAGCTTCCGGACCCAGACCATGCCGGTGACGTGGAGGGTGGAGAAGCCGAGCAGGGCGATCGCTCCGATTCCGACCTGCGCGGCAAGGCCCGGTGTCCGGCGCATGCGGCGGACCGCCAGTACCAGAATCGGCAGCAGCAACAGGATGACGGCGACGCTCGACATCTCCCAGAACAGCCGCCGGCCGACGTCATAGCCGTCGCCGCGCCAGGCGGCGTCCTGGGCCCCTGAGAGCGCGTTGACGATTCCGATCGCGAGAGAGACGGCGGCAATCGCGATGAACATCGTCCAGTCGCCGCCGCTGATCCCGCAAGGCCTGCCACTCGTCCCAGCCGGCGGCGTCTCGTCCCCTCGCGTCCGATCCTGATCCCGAACCGGCTCGACGCGCTCCGTTTGTCGGGCATTTTCGATGTCAGCCATGGTCCGAAAACCGCGTTTGTCGTCCCGTCAAGGAGCAGAAAACCATGTCAACACCGCAACAACTCCCACCCCCGGAACGACGCGTCGATCTGGACTGGGTGCGGATTTTAGCCTTCGGCCTTCTGATCTTCTACCACGTCGGCATGCTCTACGTGTCCTGGGGGTTTCACATCAAGAGCGTGCACCGGCTGACCTGGCTCGAGCCGGTGATGCTGGTGCTCAATCCGTGGCGGCTGTCGCTGCTGTTCCTTGTCTCCGGGGTGGCCAGCCGCTTCATGCTGGGGAAGTACCGGCTCGCCGCCTTCGCCCGCGCGCGGTCGGCGCGGCTCCTGATCCCGCTGATCTTCGGCATGCTCGCGATCGTGCCGCCGCAATCCTACCTCCAGATCGTCGAGAGCCTCGGCTACCCTGAAGGCTTCGCCGATTTCTACCTCCGCCACTATCTGGCGTTCGGCTCGCAATTCTGTCCGAACCCCTGCATCGTGCTCCCGACCTGGAACCATCTCTGGTTCGTGGTCTATCTCTGGGTCTACACCATGGCCCTGGTCGGTGTGCTGTCCCTGTGGCCGGCGGCCGCGGATTGGATCGGCGAGAGGGTGGCGGCCGCGCTCGCCGGACCATGGCTGCTGGTGCCGCCGTGCCTGCTGTTTGCGGCCTGGCGGCTGTTTCTGTCGCCGGTCTTCCCGTCGACGCATGCGCTGTTCGGCGACTGGTACAATCACGCGGACTTTGCGACCGCGTTCCTGATCGGCTTCCTGCTCGCACGCCAGGACAGCATCTGGCGCGACATCGAGCGGCAGCGGTGGGTAGCGCTGACGCTTGCAGCCGCCTGCTTCGCCGCCTTCGTCCTCGTTTATGCCGGCTTGTTCCCGCGGTCGTCGATGCTGAGATGGTTCGCCGGCTCGGTCTATGGCTGCTACCAATGGCTGGCGATGGCGGCGGTGCTCGGCTTTGCGCGACGCCATTTGACGGCCGACAGCCCCGTGCGCCGCTATCTGACCGATGCGATCTTTCCCTATTACATCGTGCATCAGACCGCGATCATCGTGATTGCGCACGCGCTGCGGGACAGTGGGCTGTCAGCCGGAAGCGAGGCCGCAATCGTCATTGCCGGCACCGCGCTCACTTGTCTCGTCAGCTACGAGATTGCGCGGCGGATCGCCTGGCTGCGGCCTCTGTTGGGACTGCGGATGGAGACCCAATCCTCGGCCGGGATCGCGCGACAGCAGCCGGCCTGATCTGCGCCCGGTTCCGATTGGCGCGATGGCAAAAGGTGCTAAGAGGGCCGCATGCCGACCCGCGTCTATCTCGACTGGAATGCGACCACGCCGCTGCGCTCCGAGGCGCGGGCGGCGATGGTCGCGGCCTATGACCTCGTCGGCAATCCGTCTTCGGTCCATGCTGAGGGGCGGGAGGCACGACGCCTCGTCGAGGAAGCGCGCTCCACTTTGGCGAGCGCTGTCGGCGCCTTGCCGCGGAATGTCGTCTTCACCTCCGCCGGAACCGAGGCCAATGCGCTGGCGCTGTCGCCCGGTCTGCGGGGGCCATCCGGCGGCCCGGTCGAGCGGCTTCTCGTCTCCGCCGTCGAGCATGCCTCGGTGCTGGCAGGCGGCAGGTTCCCGGCGGACAAGGTCGGCCATGTCGGGGTGACGCGCGCCGGCGTGGTCGATCTCGACCACCTCAAGGCGCTGCTGAAGGACGGCCCGCCGGCGCTGGTCTCCATCATGGCGGCCAACAACGAGACCGGCGCGCTCCAGCCGGTCGCGGAAGCTGCCCGGATCGTTCACGACACGGGGGGCCTCCTGCATGTCGACGCGATCCAGGCACTGGGCAAAATTGCGTTCAATATTAACGCGGTAGGCGCGGACCTTGCGACCTTTTCTGCACACAAGATCGGTGGTCCCAAGGGCATCGGCGCGTTGGTCGTGGCGGAGGGGGTTTCCGGCGTGGAACCGTTGCTCAGAGGGGGCGGGCAGGAGCTCAACCGCCGGGCCGGAACCGAGAATGTCGCGGGCATTGCCGGCTTCGGCGCGGCGGTGAAGACCGCGCTTCAGGCTTTGCCGGAGGATGCGAAATGGATGGCAACCCTCAGAGATCGCTTGGAAAATGGCATCCGGGCGGTCGCCGGAGCTGCGATCTTCTCGGACAATGCCGAGCGGTTACCAAATACCATCCTGTTCACCGCACCCGGCCTGAAGGCCGAGACCGCGGTGATCGGCTTCGACCTCGAAGGCATCGCGGTTTCCTCCGGCTCGGCGTGTTCTTCGGGCAAGGTCCAACCGTCCCACGTGCTGTCCGCCATGGGATTCGACCCGGCGGTCGCCCAGGGAGCGGTGCGCCTCAGTCTGGGCTGGTCTACGGAACCGGACGACATCAATAGGGCGTTAGAGGCTTGGCGAAAGCTCGGTAATACCCTACTTAGAGCGTAAGTGACGAAACACGGCTTGAAAGGTTCTAAGCGCGTGCTTTCGGCCAGAAAACATCGTAATACTCGTCCGAGTTTGATCCACCGCGGTCCTTGAAACCGCGAGCGGAGGATAGAATGCCAGCCGTGCAAGAGACGGTCGAGCGCGTGAAGCGCATCGACGTCGATCAGTATCGTTATGGGTTTGAGACCCTGATCGAGTCCGACAAGGCCCCCAAGGGGCTGTCGGAAGAGACCGTCAAGTTCATCTCCGAGAAGAAGAACGAACCCGCCTGGATGCTCCAGTGGCGGCTCGAGGCCTATCGGCGCTGGCTGACCATGACCGAGCCGACCTGGGCCCGCGTCGACTATCCCAAGATCGACTTCCAGGACCTCTATTACTATTCGGCGCCGAAGCCGAAGAAGACGGTCTGCTCGCTCGACGAGATCGATCCGGAGATTCTGAAGACCTACGAGAAGCTCGGCATTCCCTTGCGGGAAGTCGCCATGCTCGAAGGTGTTGAGCCCAAGGTGGGCGAGGAAGACCCTGCCCGCCGCAAGATCGCGGTCGACGCGGTGTTCGACTCGGTCTCGGTCGCCACTACCTTCAAGGCGGAGCTGAAGAAGGCCGGCGTCATCTTCATGCCGATCTCGGAGGCGATCCGCGAGCATCCCGAGCTGGTGCAGAAGTATCTCGGCTCGGTGGTTCCGACTTCGGACAATTTCTACGCGACGCTGAACTCGGCGGTGTTCTCCGACGGCTCGTTCGTCTACGTGCCGCCGGGCGTGCGCTGCCCGATGGAGCTGTCGACCTATTTCCGCATCAACGAGCGCAACACCGGCCAGTTCGAGCGCACGCTGATCATCGCGGACAAGGGCTCCTACGTCTCCTATCTCGAAGGCTGCACCGCGCCGCAGCGCGACGAGAACCAGCTGCACGCGGCCGTGGTCGAGCTCGTCGCGCATGACGACGCCGAGATCAAATATTCGACGGTGCAGAACTGGTATCCGGGCAATTCGGAAGGCAAGGGCGGCATCTACAATTTCGTCACCAAGCGTGGCGACTGCCGCGGCGACCGTTCCAAGATCTCCTGGACCCAGGTCGAGACCGGCTCCGCCATCACCTGGAAGTATCCGAGCTGCATCCTGCGCGGCGATAACTCGAGCGGCGAATTCTATTCGATCGCGATCTCGAACGGCTTCCAGCAGGTCGATTCGGGCACCAAGATGATCCATCTCGGCAAGAACACGTCGAGCCGGATCATCTCGAAGGGCATCGCGGCGGGCAAGTCGCAGAACACCTATCGCGGGCTCGTGACGGCGCATCGCAAGGCGACCGGCGCGCGCAACTTCACCGCCTGCGACTCGTTGCTGATCGGCGACAAATGCGGCGCGCACACCGTGCCGTACATCGAGGCCAAGAACTCCTCGGCGACGTTCGAGCACGAGGCGACGACCTCGAAGATCTCCGAGGACGTGCTGTTCTACTGCATCCAGCGCGGTCTTTCGCAGGAAGAGGCTGTCGGCCTCGTCGTCAACGGCTTCGTCAAGGACGTGCTCCAGCAGCTCCCGATGGAGTTCGCGGTGGAAGCGCAGAAGCTGATCTCGATCTCGCTCGAAGGGTCGGTCGGTTAACACCGACCCTCGCGGCGCGCCTCGGCGCTCCATGCATCATTTGAATAGACTGGACACCAAAATGGCTTTGCTTGAAGTGAAAGACCTGAAGGTTCGTGTCGAGGAGCGTGAGATCCTCCACGGGCTGACGCTGACCGTGAACGAAGGCGAGGTGCACGCGATCATGGGGCCGAACGGCTCCGGCAAGTCGACGCTCTCCCACGTCATCGCCGGCAAGCCCGGCTATGAGGTCACCGACGGCCAGATCCTGTTCAAGGGCGAGGACCTCCTGGAGATGGCTCCCGAAGAGCGCGCCGCCAAGGGCGTGTTCCTGGCGTTCCAGTATCCGGTGGAAATCCCCGGCGTCGCCACCATGAATTTCCTGCGCACCGCGCTGAACGCGCAGCGCAAGGCGCGCGGCGAGGATGAGTATTCGACCCCCGACTTCCTGAAGAAGGTCCGCGAGGTCTCGAAGTCGCTGAACATCCCGCAGGACATGCTCAAGCGCGGCGTCAATGTCGGCTTCTCCGGCGGCGAGAAGAAGCGCAACGAGGTGCTCCAGATGGCGCTGTTCGAGCCGAGCCTGTGCATTCTCGACGAGATGGATTCCGGCCTCGACATCGACGCGCTGCGGATTGCGGCCGACGGCGTCAACGCACTGCGCTCGCCGAAGCGCGCGATGGTCGTGATCACCCACTATCAGCGGCTCCTGAATTACATCGTGCCTGATTTCGTGCACGTGATGTCGCGCGGTCGGGTCGTAAAGAGCGGCGCTAAGGATCTGGCGCTGGAGCTGGAGGCGTCCGGCTACACCCAGTTCGAGGACGCGTAAGGATTTTTGCGATGAACGTTGCTGTGGCAAAGACCGGAAGCGGCCGCGCGGTGAGCGATCTCTTCGCCAGCGCTGAAGGCCGCTTGCCGGGTTCGCCGGCGGTCATTGCGGCGCGCCGCGAGGCGTTCGAGACCTATGAGCGTCTCGGCCTGCCGCATCGCCGGATCGA
This sequence comes from Bradyrhizobium sp. cf659, assembly GCF_900113725.1. NCBI lineage: Bacteria > Pseudomonadati > Pseudomonadota > Alphaproteobacteria > Hyphomicrobiales > Nitrobacteraceae > Bradyrhizobium > Bradyrhizobium sp. cf659. The sequence goes on along the minus strand of NZ_FOQJ01000001.1, from coordinate 814,745 downwards.
GGAATGGAAATACACCGATCTGCGCGCGCTGGTCGGCGAGGTGCTGCCTTTGGCCGCCGCGCCCGATGCGGCCGCGCTGAAACGCGCCGCGGACGCCGTGAAGGCGCATGCGATCGCTGGCGCCCGCAAGCTGGTGCTGGTCGATGGCGTGTTCGCGGCGGATCTTTCCGACGTCAAGGCGCTCGTCTCCGAGGTCGGCCTCAAGACGCTCGGGGAGACGCTGGAGAAGGATGCCGCTGTCCTGAAGACGGCGTCCACCGACGCCGTGATCGCGCTGAACGCGGCGATGGCGACCGACGGCGTCATGCTGTCGATTGCCGATGGCGCGCAACTGTCTGCGCCGATCCAGATCATCCACGTCGCGATTGCTGCGTCGGCTTCGGCCTTCACCCGCTCGCAGCTCGCAGTCGGGAACGGCGTTCGCGCCACCATCATCGAAAGCTTCGTGGCGGCCGGCGCCAAGGCCTACCAGGTCAGCGACGCCGTGATCGTGACGATCGGCGACAACGCCGATGTCGCGCATATCCGCCTGATGGACGATGCGCCTGACGCGGTGAACGTCACCTCGCAATTCGTCACCGTCGGCGCCAACACCAAGGTCAACTTCTTCAACATGACCAGCGGCGCCGCCGTCAGCCGCCTTCAGGGCTTCATCACGCTGGCGGGCGAGGGCAGCGAGCTCGCGATCAACGGCGTGAACCTGCTGAAGAAGACCGAGCATGGCGACACCACGCTGGTGGTCGACCATGCCGTTCCGAACTGCTTTAGCCGCGAGATCTTCCGCGCCGTGATCGACGATCGCGCCCATTCGGTGTTCCAGGGCCGCATCATCGTCCGTCCCGACGCGCAGAAGACCGACGGCAAGATGATGACCCGCGCGCTGTTGCTCTCGGACGAAGCCGAGGCCGACAACAAGCCCGAGCTGGAGATCTTCGCCGACGACGTCTCCTGCGGCCACGGCGCCACTGCCGGCGCGCTGGACGACAGCCTGTTGTTCTATCTGAAGGCGCGCGGCCTGCCCGAGAAGCAGGCCCAGGCGTTGCTGATCCAGGCTTTCGTGGGCGAGGCGATCGAGCAGATCGCCGATGACGACCTGCGCGAGCATGTGATCGGCATCGCCGAGCGCTGGCTGGAGCGACGGTCATGAGCACGCATCCGGCAGTCAAGAACGGTGCCTACGACGTCGCACGCGTCCGCCAGGATTTCCCGGCGCTGGCCATGCAGGTCTACGGCAAGCCGCTGGTCTATCTCGACAACGCCGCCTCGGCGCAGAAGCCGCAAGTCGTGCTCGACCGCATGACGCAGGCCTATACGAGCGAATACGCCAACGTGCATCGCGGCCTGCATTACCTCGCCAACGCCGCGACCGAAGCCTATGAAGGCGGCCGCACGAGGGTCGCGCAGTTTATCAACGCGCCCCGCACCGAGGAAGTGATCTTCACCCGCAACGCGACGGAGGCCATCAACCTCGTCGCCTCCTCCTGGGGCGGGCCGAACATCAAAGAGGGCGACGAGATCGTCATCTCGATTATGGAGCACCACTCCAACATCGTGCCCTGGCATTTCCTCAGGGAGCGCCAGGGGGCCGTGATCAAATGGGCGCCGGTCGACGACGAGGGCAATTTCCTCATCGACGAGTTCGAGAAGCTGCTGACGTCCAAGACCAAGCTGGTCGCTATCACGCAGATGTCGAACGCGCTCGGCACCATCGTCCCGATCAAGGACGTGGTGAAGATCGCGCACGCCCGCGGCATTCCCGTGCTGGTCGACGGCAGCCAGGGCGCGGTGCATCTGCCGGTTGACGTCCAGGATCTCGGCTGCGACTTCTACGTCTTCACCGGCCACAAGGTCTACGGCCCGACCGGCATCGGTGTGCTCTGGGCCAAGTACGACCACCTCGTCGCGATGCGCCCCTATAACGGCGGCGGCGAGATGATCCGCGAGGTCTCGCGCGATGTCGTCACCTATGGCGATCCCCCGCACAAGTTCGAGGCCGGCACACCCGCGATCGTCGAGGCCGTCGGCCTTGGCGCCGCCATCGACTACGTCAACTCGATCGGCAAGGAGCGCATCGCCGCCCACGAGCACGACCTCGTCACCTACGCCCAGGAGAAGCTGCGCGAGATCAACTCGCTGCGGCTGATCGGCACGGCGCGCGGCAAGGGCCCGGTGATCTCCTTCGAGCTCAAGGGCGCGCACGCCCACGACGTTGCCACCGTGATCGACCGCCAGGGCATCGCGGTGCGCGCCGGCACCCATTGCGTGATGCCGCTTTTAGAGCGGTTCAACGTGACGGCTACATGCCGGGCCTCGTTCGGCATGTATAATACGCGGGAAGAAGTCGATCATCTGGCACAGGCGCTGTTGAAGGCGCGGGATTTGTTCGCATGAGTGACACGGCCGACGTCAAAGTTAGTCCCATGGAAACCCGGTCGGCGCTGCCGCCGGAGGAGACCGAGCGGCTCACCACCGAGATCATCGCCGGCCTCAAGACCGTGTTCGATCCGGAGATTCCGGCCGACATCTACGAGCTCGGCCTGATCTACAAGGTCGAGATCAAGGACGACCGTTCCGTCGACGTGCAGATGACGCTGACGACGCCGAACTGCCCGGCCGCCGGCGAGCTGCCGACCATGGTCGAGAACGCGGTCGCCAGCGTCCCCGGCGTCGGCGTGGTCGACGTCAAGGTCGTCTGGGAACCGCCGTGGTCGCCCGAACGCATGAGCGACGAGGCCCGCCTCGTGCTCAACATGTGGTGACGCGTACGTTCTGCTTTTCATTCCTGGCATTGAATTTGCTCCGCAACGGACCACATCATTGATATGACACAGGCAACACCAGCATCCTCCACTCCGAAGCCGCGGCGGCCGCGCCCGCAGGTGATGCGGCTGACGGATGCCGCCGCCCAGCGCATCAGCGAGCTGACCCAGCGCGCCGATTCCGAGATCGTCGGCCTGCGCGTCGGTGTGAAGAACGGCGGCTGTGCCGGCCAGTCCTACACCGTCGAGTATGCCCATGATGTCCGCCCGACCGACGAGGTCGTCGAGGACAAGGGCGTCAAGATCCTGGTCGATCCCAAGGCCGTGCTGTTCCTGCTCGGCACCGAGATGGACTACAAGGCCGACAAGATGCAGGCCCAGTTCGTCTTCAACAACCCCAACCAGGTCTCCGCCTGCGGCTGCGGCGAATCGGTCGAGCTGCGGCCGGCGAAGATCGACGGGTAAGCCCGGCTCGCGCCAATCACACAGCTGTCGTCCTGGCGAAAGCCAGGACCCATACCGCGTGATCTCTCGATAGGGGGAGATGTTCATACCGCGTGGCGTGACTTCCAGTCTTCGCTAAACTACTCCCTGGGATAATGGGTCCTGGCTTTCGCCAGGACGACCATGCGGAGAGAGCCCGGCCATGGACCGCGAATTCCTGATCGACCTGTTTGCCGATTTCGGCCCGGTCACCATCCGCAAGATGTTCTCCGGCTACGGCATCTCCGCCGACGGCACCAATTTCGCGCTCGCCTTGCGCGCCGGCCTGTTCCTCCGCGCCGACGAATTGACCATCCCGGACTTCGAGACAGAAGGCTCCAAGCCGTTCCAGTATTCGACCCGCGCCAAGACCGTGACGGTCAACTCCTACTGGGAGCTGCCCGCGCGGCTGTTCGACGATTCCCAGGAGCTTGCGCAATGGGCGAGGGCGGCGCTCGCCGCCGCCCAGCGCGCCAAGGTGAAGCAGCGGCCCAGGGGCAAGAAGGCGTCGAAGAAGGCGGCGACCAAACTGGCGAAGAAAGCCGTCAAGCCTGCGAAAGCGCCGAAGAAGGCGAGCAAGAAGAGCCTGGTTCGCAAGCGCGCCAGGCGAAGCGGCTGAGCTCAGTCCGCGGCCTTGGTGAGGCCAACCCTCATGTCCTTGGCCATGAAGACGCAGGTGCCGTCGGCTAGCACCCGACCGTCGGCAATGCCGAGCACCAGCTTGCCGCGCCGGACCTGGCGCATGGCAACCTCGTAGCGCACGCGCTGCGCGTCCGGTGTGATGGAGCCCGTGCACTCGACCTCGCCGACGCCGATGGCGCGGCCTTTGCCCGGTGAGCCCGACCAGCCGAGCCAATAGCCGATCATCTGCCACATGGCGTCGAGCCCGAGAGAGGACGGCATCATCGGATCGCCGCGAAAGTGACTATCGAAGAACCAATGGCCCGGTACAATATCGAGCTCGCCGACGATATGGCCCTTGCCGAACGCGCCGCCGTCCAGGCTGATCTCGGAGATGCGCTCCATCATCAGCATCGGCGGTGCCGGCAATTGCGCATTGCCGGGGCCGAAATAGCCGCCTTCGCTCGATCGCAGCAGCTCGTCTCTGGTGTAGGACGGCTGCGGGCTGTGAAAATCATGGGGATTGGCCAAGGCGACAAGTCCTCTGGACGCTCGCACCGAAAGGCGGCGAGGAAGATGTTGCTCGTCGGGAGAGAATGTCAAGCGCGCATGGTCTTCCGCGCGCAGTGTCCGCGTCACGCCACGCGACTGTGGCTCTCGACGGCAAATTCCGGATCGGCTTCGCAGATCACGCGGTTACGGCCGTTGCGCTTGGCGGCATAGAGGCAGGCATCGGCGCGTTCGATCAGCGCGTCGGTGTCGTCGCCTGGCTTGAGCATGGAGACGCCGACGGAGATGGTGACGCGGCCGAGAATCTCGCCGGTGGACTTCTTCTTCAATTCCTTCGCCATGACGGCGCGGCGGATGTGATCGGCGACGGTGAGGGCCTGGCGCAGCGCGGTGTTGGGCAGCAGCACGGCGAACTCCTCGCCGCCATAGCGCGCGGTGATGTCCTGGCCCTTGATGGTCTGCTTCATGGACAGGCCGACCAGGCGCAGCACCTGGTCGCCGGTGAGATGGCCGTAGGAATCGTTGAACGACTTGAAATGGTCGATGTCGAACAGCAGCAGCGACAGCGGCTCGCCGCTGGCTAGCGCGCTCTGTACGGCCATGCCGATCATGCGGTCGAAATATTTGCGGTTGCCGAGGCCCGTGAGCGGGTCGGTCAGGCTCTCGGCGCGGATCGCCTCCAGGCTCTGCTGGAGATTGCTGATCTCGTTCTTGGACAGTGTCAGCCGGTCTTCCAGCGCCTTGTTGGTCTCCCGCATCTCGCTGGTCGAGCGCACCAGCGTCTCGACGATCGCCTTGATCTGCTCGCGGCTCTTGGCCGACGACAGCCGTTCGGTCGCGCCCGACAGGCTGGCGTCATAGGAGCCGGTCATGCCGAGCGCGTCGCTCAGCACCTTCATCACGTCGTCGATCTCGCCGATGACGCGCGCGCCGACCTTGTCGATGCGGTCGGTGGTCTTGATGTGGGAGAGATAGGTCTCGTAGATCTGCTCGAGATCGGCTTCGGTCAGCTTGCCGTGGCGGGCCAGCGTCTCGTTGATGATCTTGTTGAGCGGCGCGTTGTAGCCGGTGGCGTAGACGTACCAGATCTCGTAATTGCGGGGAATTGCGGTTTGGCGGAGCGAGCGGATCTGACCGAGCGCCACCTCGGCGAACGCCATCGTGCGTTCGTGTTCGTCGAGCACCTTGACCACGGAACATACCCCACAGCGGTCGGTGCGCCATCGACCGCAGCAATGCTTAAATTATGTTCGTAGGCTAACGGACGATCGTGAACGCCCCGTAAATATACGTTCACGAATGCGTCTGAAAAAGTGTGCGGGAGTCTGTCTCAACCGACCTGAAGCGCGTCGCGCTTCAGGCGCCGGCGGGGGAGCGGACCGGCCGCAACAGAAACGCCGGAAGATGCGAATGATCGCCCGGCTCGGTGTCGACCTCGCGCTGGCGGCGCGGTTCGGGGCGGCCGATCGACGGCACATGCGACGCATTGGCCTGCGGGCGCGCGCCGTTACGCGGCTCGGATGATTGCCTGGCTTCGCGCGGAGGCCTTGCCTCGCGTGCGGGCCTCGCCTCGGGGGCGGGCCGCGCTTCGGCCGTAGGCCGCGCCTCGCGCGGCTCGTGGCTGCGCTCACGGTCGCGGCCGCGTTGCGGCTTGCCGCGTCCGCCGCGTGAACGTTCGCGGCCGCGCTGCTCGCGCGGACGGTCGGTCGCATCGCCGGCTTCTGCGTGGATTTCGTAGTCGCCCTCGGCGCGCGGAATGCTCTGGCCGATCAGCTTTTCGATCGCGACCATCGACTTCTGGTCGAGCGGCGTGACGATCGAGATCGCCGTACCACTGCGGCCGGCACGGCCGGTGCGGCCGACGCGATGGACGTAGTCGTCGGGATGGTGAGGGACGTCGAAATTGAAGACGTGGCTGACCTCGGGAATGTCGAGGCCGCGGGCCGCGACGTCGGAGGCGACCAGCAACGGCAGCTCACCCTTGCGGAACTGCTCGAGTGCAGCCATGCGGGCCGGCTGGTCCATGTCGCCGTGCAGGGCGCCGACGCTGAAGCCGTGCTTCTGGAGCGATTTGTGAACGATCGCGACTTCGCGCTTGCGATTGCAGAAGATGATCGCGTTCTTGAGATCCTTGGCCTCGCGCAGCAGGCGGCGGAGCAATTCGCGCTTTTCATGCGCCTCGCGCCCGGCCGGAACCTGGGACTGCGTGACGGTGACGGCGGTGGTGGCGGGCTTGGAGACTTCGACCTTTTGCGGGTTGTGCAGGAAGGTCTCGGTGATGCGCCGGATTTCCGGCGGCATGGTCGCGGTGAAGAACAGGGTCTGCCGCGTGAACGGGACGAGCTTGCAGATGCGCTCGATGTCGGGAATGAAGCCCATGTCCAGCATGCGGTCGGCTTCGTCGATGACGAGCAGCTCGACGCCGGTGAGCAGGAGGCCGCCGCGCTCGGTGTGGTCGAGCAGGCGGCCCGGGGTTGCGATCAGCACGTCGACGCCGCGCGTCAGCTTGGCGTCCTGGTCGCCGAACGAGACGCCGCCGATCAGCAGCGCGACGTTGAGCTTCTGGCCGGCGCCGTAGCGGTCAAAATTCTCTTTGACCTGTGCCGCGAGCTCGCGGGTCGGCTCCAGGATCAGGGTACGCGGCATGCGCGCCCGGGCTCTGCCCTTCTCAAGGATGGTGAGCATCGGCAGCACGAAGGCCGCGGTCTTGCCGGTGCCGGTCTGGGCGATGCCGAGGACGTCCTTGCGTGCGAGGACGTGGGGGATCGCCTGTTCCTGAATGGGGGTGGGGGTGGTGTAACCGGTGGCCGCCACTGCGGCGAGGACTTTTTCGGATAGTCCGAGATTTGAAAAGGACATTGAGCCTCTGGTCGAAACCGCCGTTCGGAATCGAGGGTAATAAGGCTGGTCGCGTTCCACCCCGAAACGGCGCGCTCTCAAGAAAGCTGGGGGTGCTGACTCACGCGAACAAAGCGCAAGGCTCAAGAATCGCTCTTCGATCTGAGCCGCGTCGTTCCGGAACATAGGCGGGAATTGGCCAAAGTCAATGGAGCAGGCGCGGGAAGACCCTAAAAACCCTAAGGTTTTACCCAAATAGCGGGCGTGGCTGGGGTTTTCCGCCTCAAGCCTTGGCCGGGCGGCGGGAGCGCCTAATGCCCTTCGGACCCCCGGCCCCGGAAGTCGCCGGGGGCCTTGCCATAGGCGGCGTTGAAGACCCGGTAATAGGTCGCCAGGCTCTCGAAGCCGCAGGAGGTCGCGATGTCGGCGATCAGCCGCTCCGGCGCCTCGCGCAGCAGGCGGCGGCTTCGCTTCAGGCGCTCGTCGGTCACGGTCTGCGAGAAGCTCTTCTCCGCGGCCTCGAACAGCATGTGCAGGTGACGCACGGAAACGCCGAGCAGATCGGCCACCATCGCCGGCGCCAGATCCGGGTCTTGCAGGTGGCGCGCGATCAGGCGCCGCGCCTGCGAGAGACGGGCGGTCCGCAGCGCAGCCTGTCCGGGCCGGCTGCCGGGGCGCACGATGCCGCGCTCGATCAGCGCCAGATGGGCCAGGGCTTGAACTAAGGAGGCTTGAACTAAGGAGGCTTGAACCAAGGAGCTCGCATCGGCAGCGCCGTCCTCGCCAGCGGCGGCCTCGCCGAGATCGGCAAAGCAGGCCGCGAGCAGGGGCGCCAGAGCGGGGTCATTGAAGGTCTTCGGCGCGAGTTCGCGGATGCGTCTGTCCCGCGCCGGGATTTGGCTGACGGGGATCTTCAGGATGCGCAGGTGGAAGCCCCCGGCGCCGAGCGGCGCGGTGCGGTAGGGCAGGTCGGTATGGCTGGTGGCGAAGCTGCCATTGGCGATCGCGAAGTCGTTTCCGCGCATGCCGCCGAACCAGCCGCCGCTGCCGAGCTGCTGGTAGACGCAGATGCTGTCGCCGGGCGCGTAGGCGATGTCGGAGGTGCTGCGCTCGACCGTGTAGTGCGAGGCCTTCAGCTCGACGAGACCGCCACCGCCGAGCTGGCGCAGCGAGAATTCGCCGAAGAAGTCCGCGCGCCGCTCGCGCTCGAGTTCGGCGGTGACGCCGAACAGGCCTTTGGCACGCACCTCGCGCCAATAGTCGAAGCGGTCATGCGGCTCGACTTCGTCGGTGCACCAGCGATACACGATAGCCCTCGTCCCCGAACGGAATTGCGCCTAAGAAAAAGCAGATTCCAGCTGTTCTTGCCATAGGCCCGGACGATGGAACCGGTGGCCTATGCCGGTTGAACCGCCGCTATGGCTGGACCGACTATGACAACAACGGCTGAAGGTCGCCAATGGACTGTCCGACGGGCGCCGGCGGTAAGCCGTCCTGCAACGGGAATTTTTCGATGACGCGTCGGCTTTTCAGAATTCTGGCGACCCTTGGCCTCGCAGTGAGCCTCGGCGGCTTCGCGCTTCCCGCCCATGCCGAGAAGCGCGTCGCGCTCGTCGTCGGCAACAACGACTACAGGAACGTCCCGAAACTGCTCAAGGCGGTCAACGACGCCCGCACCATGGGCGACACGCTGAAGCAGCTCGGCTTCTCGGTGATGGTCGCGGAGAACCAGAGCCGCCAGCAATTCTCCGAGACGCTGCTCGCTTTCGACCGGGCGATCGAGCCCGGCGACACCGCGTTCTTCTTCTATGCCGGCCACGGTTTCGAGATCGCGGGCCAGAACTACCTGCTGCCGACCGACGTGCCGGCGGCGACGGAAGGGCAGGAAGAGCTGGTGCGCGACGCCTCCATCCTGGCGGACCGCATCGTCGAGCGCCTTCAGAACAAGAAGGCGCGGACCTCGATCCTGGTGTTCGACGCCTGCCGCAACAATCCGTTCGAACGCAAAGGGACCCGCGCGGTCGCCGGCGCCGGCGGGCTCGCGCCGATGACGCAGCTGCCCGAAGGCGTATTCTCCGTGTTCTCGGCCGGTCCCCGCCAGACCGCGCTCGACCGCCTCTCCAACGACGACGCCAACCCGAATTCGGTGTTCACGCGCACCTTCGCCAGGGAGCTGCTGCAACCCGGCGAGAACCTCGTGCAGGTGGCGCAGCGCACCCGCCGTCTCGTCAGCGAAATGGCCGACACCGTCAAGCACAGGCAGGTGCCGGTCTATTTCGACCAGATGGTCGACGACGTCTTCTTGAGCGGCGCCGCGAAAGACGCGGCTGCGCGCCCGGCCGATCCGCCGCCGCAGAAGCTTGCGGCCCTGCCGCCGGTCTCGGTGCCGCGCGTGCCGAAGGAGGAAACCACCAACGCGCCGATCGCGAGCTTCTCGCGCCACAATGGCGGCTGGAGCGTGGTGTTCTCCTTCGCCGATCCGACGCTCGGCATTTCCTGGCGCATGGCCGGCAACGGCGATTTTCGCGAGACCGGATTCATCGACACGCTCGATCCGCGCACGCGCAAGCGGATGCCGAACCCGTCGATCGAATTGCCGCCGGATGCGCAGGCCGGCACCATCGAGGTCCGCTATGTCGATCAGTCCGGCGACATGCAGGGCCCGTTCCCGATCAGGTTCGATCCCGAGGCCGCGCTGATCCGCGACCAGCGCAAGATCCTGGACATGACCGCGACGAGCTGGCTGTCATTCCGTGAGTTCAACGGGCTGCTCGTCTACTACACGCACCTCGTGTCCTACCGCTGCGCCATCCGCGAGGTGCGCATCGGCATCGACACCGCGGTACCCAACCAGGTGCTGAAGATGCCGGGGTGTGACATGCGCGACCCCAGCGCGATCACCGCCGGCATGCCGCTCTACATGAAGCTCGCGCCGGCGACGCAGTTCGTCTCGGTGGAGCTGACCTATCGCGACGGCAGCGTGTCGGAGATCAAGAGTTTTCGCGCGGCGAACCGCAGCAACAACTGAGGTGTCGAGCAGGTGGCGTCCGCCGCTACGCGCGGCGCTTCCTGACGAAGCGCTTGATGGACTCGACGGCTTCGATCAAGGGGGGAGCCAGCGAGAAGAACGTGCCCATCGCGATCGAGATGATGACGTGGCGCAGCAGGAGCTTCTCCTGCTCCTCGAACGGATAGCCGTTCTGGTCGATGGGCACCGGCGCAAGCGTGCCGGTCTGCCGTGGATGCGACTTTCGCGGCGGGATCATGATCACGACGAAAAGCACGTTGATCAGGATCCAGACGCTGAGCAGTATGAGGATCGTCCGCACTGCAATTTCCTGAAAGAAACCGGATTTTGTTGAGACGCTAACGGGCATTCACAGCTGCGGCAAATTAATCTTGCTTGTTGCACCGCACAGAAAACTTAAGTCGTAAATGAGGGGCGGCCGTGAACCCAGATGCGTCGCAACCTTTGCCGAGTTCCTCCGTAAAAGTCCGGTGTTGTATCGTCGGCGGCGGACCCGCCGGCATGATGCTCGGCTATCTCCTGGGGCGCGCGGGCATCGACGTCGTGGTGCTGGAGAAGCATGCAGATTTCTTTCGCGACTTTCGCGGCGACACCGTGCATCCCTCGACGCTCCAGGTGATGGACGAACTTGGCCTGATCGATGGCTTCCTGAAGCTGCCGCATCAGCGCTTGCAGAAGATGGACGGCCTGTTCGGCGGTAAGCCGGTGCGGATCGCCGATCTGAGCCGGCTGCACACGAAGTACCCGTTCATCGCCTTCATGCCGCAATGGGATTTCCTGAACTTCCTGCGCGAGGCCGGCAAGCGCTTCGCCTCGCTCAAGGTGATGATGAACACGGAAGCCGTCGACCTGATCCGCCGCGGCGAGACGATCGCCGGCGTGCGGGCGAAGACGCCGGAGGGACCGATCGACATCGAGGCGGATCTCACCATTGCCTGCGACGGCCGGCACTCGACGGTGCGCGAGCGCGCCGGTCTCGAGGTCGAGGAAATCGGCGCACCGATGGACGTGCTGTGGTTCCGTGCCGGCCGCAAGGCGGACGAGACGGAAAACGTGTTCGCGCGCGTCGAGCCCGGCAAGATGATGGTCACCTTCGACCGCGGCGACTACTGGCAATGCGCCTATGTCATCGCCAAGGGGCAGCACGATGCGGTGAAGGCGAGGGGATTGCAGGCGCTGCTCGACGACGTCGTGCGGATGGCGCCGATCCTCAGAAGCGGCATTGCCGACGTGAAGAGCTTCGACGACGTCAAGCTGCTCACCGTCGCGATCAACCGCCTTGCGCGCTGGACGCGGCCGGGCCTGCTCCTCATCGGCGACGCCGCGCATGCGATGTCGCCGGTCGGCGGCGTCGGCGTCAATCTCGCCGTGCAGGATGCGGTCGCGACCGCCAACCTGCTCGCGGACAAGCTTCAGCACGGCTGCCCGTCCGAGGATGAGCTCGACGCCGTGCGCCGCCGGCGCGAGTTCCCGGTGAAGGTGACGCAAGCGATGCAGGTGACCGTGCAGAACAACATCATCAGCGGCGCCCTGCGGGGCGGCGACCGGCCGCTGAAGGTGCCGCTGATCGTGCGCCTCATCACCGCGCTGCCATGGCTCCAGGGCATTCCAGCGCGCCTGCTCGCGCTCGGCGTGCGGCCCGAGCACGTGCAGTCGAAGGCCGCGCCGGCATCGTAGCGCTGCAATTCGGTAGGGATAACGTCGTGTTAAATCGCGCGCAGCGCGTTGCGGGCGCGCAACAGCGCAGACGGATTCACGGACCGCAACCTGCCAATCCGGCGTCTTAACTCTGTTGATTCAAATTTGAGTAAGAACTGCGTGTGAGCGTGCGCCCATCAAAGGACACGGGGTGTACCATGCGTAATAAATTGATTGCCGCCTTCGCCTGCACGACCGCTCTGGTTTCGACCGGCGCTGCGTCCGCCGCCGATCTCGGTGCGCGCTACACGAAGGCGCCGGCCTATGCCGAGCCGCTGTTCAACTGGACCGGTTTCTATGTCGGCGGCCACATCGGTGGCGCATGGACCAACGAGCAGTTCATCAACAACGGGAGCGGTGCGCCGTTCGCGGATCTATCGCCGGGCCAAGGCTTCCGTCAGCGCAACTCGGGCGTCATGGGCGGCGCCCAGATCGGCTACAATTGGCAGGCCAACAACTACGTGTTCGGCATGGAAGGCACCATCTCCGGCCTCGACAACAAGGGCTCGTTCACGAACACCGTGTTTGGTGTCGGCCTCGACGATCAATTCAGCTGGCGCGCCAACGTGCTCGCGACGGTCGTCGGTCGTGCGGGCTTTGCCGTGCAGAACAACCTGTTCTACTTCAAGGGCGGCTATGCCGGCGTGAACAATCGTCTCTCGGTCATCGACAATGTTGCGAACCCGTCCACGGGCTCCGGCGGTCAGACCCATTGGCACAACGGCTGGACCGTCGGCGCCGGCTGGGAATACGGCGTCACCCGCAACTGGATCGTCGGCCTCGAATACAACTACGCGGCCTTCAGCAGCCAGACCTATCAGCTCGGCGGCACCTCGGGCAACTACACCTTCGATGCCAAGCCGCGCGACATCCAGTGGGCCGTCGTGCGCGCGAGCTACAAGTTCGACGCGCCGGTCATCGCGCGCTACTGAGCAACGAACGACCAAGCAGCAAAAAAAGACGATCACTGACAAATTCAAAGCCCCGGCATTGCCGGGGCTTCTTTTTTGCGTGCAGCGCGCGTGCGTCTCAGGCCATCACCGAGAACCCGCCGTCGACGGGGATCGCGGTGCCCGTGACGAAGTTCGAGGCGGGCGAGGCCAGGAACACCGCGATGCCGGCGAAGTCGTCGATGTCGCCCCAGCGCCCCGCAGGCGTGCGCGCCAGCACGCGCTCGTGCAGTCCCGACACCTGCTGCCGCGCGCCGCGGGTGAGGTCGGTGTCGATCCAGCCGGGCAGGATGGCGTTGACCTGGATGTTGTCGGGCGCCCAGGCATTGGCGCAGGCGCGCGTGTACTGCACGATGCCGCCCTTGCTCGCCGCGTAGGCCGTCGCGAAGCTGGCGCCGAAGATCGACATCATCGAGCCGATGTTGATCACCTTGCCGTTGCCGGACGCCTTCAGCGCCGGATAGGCCAGCTTCGAGCACACGAAGGCGCTGGTGAGGTTGGTGTCGATCACCTTGTTCCACTCGTCGAGCTCGAGCTCGTGCGGCGGCTTGCGGATGCTCATGCCGGCATTGTTGATGAGGATGTCGATGCGGCCGAACTCCTTGACGACGCGGTCGATCATGGCTGCGACCGCCGCCTTGTCGGTCACGTCGGTGGTGACGGCGATCGCCTTGACGCCGCGCTGCCCGAGATCGGCAATTGCAGCGGCCGACTTGGTTTCGTTGCGTCCGACCACGGCGATATTGGCGCCGGCATCGGCGAGCCCGTGCGCCAGGCCGAGCCCGATGCCGCCATTGCCTCCTGTGACGATCGCGACCTTGCCGCGCAGATCGAACCGGCTGGATGTCATGCTTTCACTTCCTGGTTTCTTCTATTGGTTGCTTTGCCAGATCAGGACCAGCCCGAAGCCGGCCATGGCTGCGCCATAGCCGGCCCATTGCAGCTGGTTGACCATGAAGCTCGATCGCGGCCAGGGCACCGTGCCCGTGCCCTGTCCGATCCAGAGCAGCCCGACGGCGAGGACAAACAGGCCTGCGATCAGCAGAAATCTGCGCATGCGTTCCTCCCCGTTGATCTGCTTCGTCGCGGCCCACGGGCATGAACGTTTGCCGCGGCCACGAAAACTTCCGGCCAGACTAGCCGTAGCTTCGGTCCGGATACAATGGCCGTGGATGCAAGACTGCCGGGAGAGGACGCATGCTCGTGCGCAAGATGATCGTGGGGACAGCGGCTGCGGCCGCGCTGGTTGCGGCCTATGCCGTCATTCCGCGTCATGCGGATCTGCGGGCGTTCGATCCGGCCGAAATGGCGCGGCTGGAGACCGCGATGTGGCGCGACTATTACGACAAGCGCTATGGCGCGTTGTTCTACCAACTCTACAAATCGACGCGGACGCAGTTCGGCTTTTCTCCGCTTCAAAGCCTGCATGTCGCGTTCAGCGCGGCCGAGGCCGCCAGGACGTTTCAGCCGACGCGGTCGCGCCGGGAGGCCGATGCGGCGCTACCGGCCCTCGTGGCGTACTACCGCAACTTTGCGCCGGCCGCGCCTATGGCGTTCGACGTCGAGGAGGCCGCCCGTCTCGAACTTGACTGGTGGCAGGCGCGCCGCGAAGCGGTGGCTCCGCGCGACTATGGCCTCACCATCGCACGCGTGGCCGCGCTGACCTACGGCAAGGGCGCCGATGATTCCGGCATCAGACGGTTCGGCATCGCCCGGGCGGAAGCCATGGCGTTTCGCGATGCGCGGGGGGAGGCGATCACTGACGCCGACTGGACGAGGATCGAGAATCAGCTCGGGGAGGCGTACCGGACGCTCAAGGCAAGCATCGGCCGCTAGATCTCGAGAGCATCGCACAACGAAAAAGCCCCGGAGGATGCCGGGGCTTTGACGTCTGAACTTGCGTTCGGATCAGTACTTCGCGACGACCGGACCGGTCCAGTTGAAGCGGTAGACCAGCGAGGTCGAGATGGTCTGGTTCCAGCTGTTGGCGCGGATGCTGTTGACCAGCGGAACGTTGCCGGCGTCGAGCAGCTCGGTCTGGGTCTTGGCATTGTAGAAGGCCGAGCGATACTCGGTCTTCATGAACCAGCCGGGCGAGGTGATGCCGAAGATATTCAGGCTGTTCTCGACGCCGCCACCGATGAACCAGCCGTTGCGGTTGTAGCTGGCGAGATGAACGCCCGCGGGAACGCCAGCCAGCGTCGTGAAGTTGGTCTGGCCGAAGTGAGCGCCGGAGTAACCGCCGTTGACGTAGGAGAGAACGTTCGGGGCGACCAGCCAGCCGAGGCGAACGCCCGCGGCCCAGGAGTCTTCCAGCTTCTGGTTGCCGGTGATGCCGAAGATCGGATCCTGAATGGTGGCGCGGATGCTGCCGAACTGACCGTCAGCGAACACACCGGCGACCCAGGTGCCGCTGAACTGCCAGTCGTAGCCGAGACCGACGGTGCCGAACCAGCCCGAGCCACCCTGGCGCTGCGTGATCGTCAACGGCGTGCCGGTTACCGTATCAACGACGCTCTGGTCAGCGTTCGACAGGCCACCGCCGCCACCGCCGAAGATGTAGAAGCCGGTCCAGTTGGCGACGGGCGCCGCCACCGGGGCCTTCACGTAGGGACGGGCCGCAAGGTCAGCCGCCGAGGCCGAACCGGTCATCGCCGCAGCTGCGGTCAGAGCCAGCAAAATCTTCTTCATGATAAAATCCCCAACCTTGGTCTGTAGCAGGCGCGAGCGCACTGAGGTTCGTGTCGTCTGATGCCCGGACTATAGACGGTTCTCGCCGAAATGCTGTTGCCGGGCAGGCACACTCGCCGGAAAACGCCAGCCGATTGGGTTTGGAAGCGGTCACACATGAATCTGGAAAAGTGCTGTTATTTCAATTCGTTACATGGATTTCCAAAATCTCCGGCTCGGGTAAGGTTTCGTTAGTGAACTCAGCTTTGTCCGAAACGGAGGCAGTCCTGCCTCAGCCTTGGCCCCTGTGAGTCGCTGGCCGAGTCGCGGGCTGGCGTGCGGCGTGGCGCATGAAGCGCCGGAACAGGGCGGTATCGTCTCCAAAAATGAAAAAGCCCCGGGCTTGGGCCGGGGCTTTTTCACGGGAGCGCGCGAGGTCAGACGTCCAGCAGATCCTCATTGGCAAACTCGGCCTTGTCCGAGATGAACGCGAAGCGCGCCTCGGCCTTGGTTCCCATCAGGCGCTCCACCGAATCCGCCGTGGTGTCGCGGTCGTCGGCCAGCAGGACCACCTTCAGCATGGTCCGCTTGGCCGGATCCATGGTGGTCTCCTTGAGCTGCGCCGGCATCATCTCGCCGAGGCCTTTGAAGCGGTTCACCTCGACCTTGGCGTTGGCGTTGAACTCGCTCTTGAGCAACGCCTCCTTGTGCGCGTCGTCGCGTGCGTAGACCGACTTCGAGCCGTGGGTGAGCTTGTAGAGCGGCGGCACCGCGAGGAAGAGATGGCCCTCGTCGATCAGCCGCGGCATCTGCCGGTAGAAGAAGGTGATCAGCAGCGAAGCGATATGGGCGCCGTCGACGTCGGCGTCGGTCATGATGATAATGCGCTGGTAGCGCAAATCCTCTTCGCGATACTGCGCCAGCGTGCCGGAGCCGATCGCCTGCACGAGGTCGGAGAGCTGGGCGTTCGCCGTCAGCTTGTCCTTGCCGGCGGAGGCCACGTTGAGGATCTTGCCGCGCAGGGGCAGCACGGCCTGGGTCTTGCGGTCGCGCGCCTGCTTGGCGCTGCCGCCGGCCGAGTCGCCCTCGACGATGAAGAGCTCGGAGCCTGCGGTGCCGGCGTCGCTGCAGTCGGCGAGCTTGCCGGGCAGGCGCAGCTTCTTGCCGGCGGTCTTGCGCGCCGTCTCCTTCTCCTGGCGGCGGCGCAGCCGTTCCTCGGCGCGGTCGATCACGAAGTCGAGCAGCTTGTTGGCCTGGTTCGGATTGCCGGAGAGCCAGTGGTCGAACGGATCCTTCATCGCCTGCTCGACGATGCGCTGCGCTTCCGCCGTGGCGAGGCGATCCTTGGTCTGGCCCTGGAATTCAGGCTCGCGCACGAACACCGAGAGCATCACGGCCGCACCCACCATCACGTCTTCCGACGTAATGGACGACGCGCGCTTGCCCTGGCCGACGCGCTCGGCGTGATCCTTCAGGCCGCGCAGCAGCGCGCTGCGCAGGCCCGATTCATGCGTACCGCCATCGGGCGTCGGCACCGTGTTGGTGTAGGAGGAGAGGAAACCGTCGGCATCCGCGGTCCAGGCGACAGCCCATTCGCAGGCGCCATGCGCGCCGTTGCGCCCCGACTTGCCGGAGAAGATGTCGGGATGCACCAGCGTGTCGGCGTGGATCGCGGCGGCGAGATAATCCTTCAACCCGCCGGGGAAGTGGAACGTCGCTTCCGCCGGCACGTCCTCGATGCCCTTGAGCAGCTCGGGGGCGCAGTTCCAGCGGATCTCGACGCCGCCGAACAGATAGGCCTTGGAACGCGTCATCTTGAACAGGCGCTGCGGCTTGAACGCGGCCTTGGCGCCGAAGATGTCGGTATCGGGCTTGAAGCGCACGCGCGTGCCGCGGCGGTTGTTGATCTTGCCGAGATCCTCGAGCTTGCCCTTGGGGTGCCCGCGCTCGAACGTCATGCGGTAGAGTTTCTGGCTGCGCGCGACCTCGACCTCGAGAAGGGAGGAGAGGGCGTTCACCACGGAGATGCCGACGCCGTGCAGGCCGCCCGAGGTCTCGTAGACCTTGCTGTCGAACTTGCCGCCCGAATGCAGCGTGCACATGATGACTTCGAGCGCCGACTTCTTCGGGAACTTCGGATGCGGATCGATCGGGATGCCGCGACCGTTGTCGGTGACGGTGAGAAAGCCGTCCGCGCTGAGTTCGACGCCGATGAAGGTGGCGTGTCCGGCCAGCGCCTCGTCCATCGAGTTGTCGATGACTTCGGCGAACAGGTGATGCAGCGCCTTCTCGTCGGTTCCGCCGATATACATGCCGGGCCGGCGCCGCACCGGTTCCAGGCCTTCGAGCACCTCGATGTCCGCCGCGGTGTAGTCGGCTTCCGCGCCGCCCGCGCGTGGCGCCGCCTTGGCGGCGCGGGGCTTTGGCTCGTCGCCACCGAAAAAGTCGTCTTTTGCTTTTGGTTTCAACTGCTTGGACATGAATCTTGATGCGTTTTGAGGGCCGCTCTGGCGGCGAATCGGTTCGGGCGACTATGACACGGCTGGCCTGGAAAGGTCACCGCAGGGCCGGCCGGCGCCGGGGTTGCGAGCTAATCCCGGCGAATTTACGCCGCAGGTCGCTCAGTTCCCGGCAATTTGACAGCGAGGTCCACGCTCAGCCGGGCTTTGTGACTTGATGTCACACAAGTCCCTGGCTTACCAGTCTTTTTCACTGAACGGGACCTTGAGACGGGGCGGGAAGGCTATTCTGGCATGGAGCAGTTTGCGCACGCACTGGCCGACTTCGTGCGCGCGCACGAGGTTTGGGCGGCTCCGATCGTCTTCGGGCTGGCGTTCGGGGAGTCGCTCGCCTTCATCTCGCTGCTGATCCCGGCCTGGGGCGCACTGGTGGCGATCGGCGCACTGGTCGGGGTGAGCGGCATCAGCTTCTACCCGGTGTGGCTTGCCGGCGGCCTCGGCGCGGCGCTCGGCGACTGGGTGTCCTACTGGTTCGGCTATCGCTACAAGGAGCATGTCGCGCAGATGTGGCCGCTCTCACGCTATCCGGAACTTCTCCCCAGGGGTGAGGCCTTCGTGCGGAGCTGGGGCGTGCCCAGCATCTTCATCGGCCGGTTCTTCGGCCCCTTGCGCGCCTCCGTGCCGCTCGCCGCCGGCATTTTCGAGATGCCCTATTGGAGCTTCCAGATCGCCAATTTCGTCTCGGCGCTGGTCTGGTCGGCGGCGCTGCTGCTGTTCGGCGACGTGATCGCCAAGCTGATGGAATGGATCTGGCGCGTGATCTGACGCCTGAACCTTGACGGGAACCAGATCTGGCCTTATAGCCGCGCGCCATGATCAACGCCGCGACCATTCTGTTCGCCCGTCGCCGCCGCCGCTCTTTAGCGGTTTGGGCGGTCGATCGCGTTTGAGATCATCGTCTTTGCCGCTGGACCCGATCCGCGGCATCCTCTCTCCTGTCAGCGCGATCTGATCCGGCGGCTCCCCCAAGGAGGCCCAGCAGGAGACCACGATGTACATCCCACCCTTTTTCAAGCAGGACCGCTCAGCGAGCCTGAAATTCGCAGGCGAGCGCGGCTTCGGCACCATGTGCGCCTTCGACGGCCACAAGCCGCTCGCCTCGCCGCTGCCGTTTTACCTGACCTATGCCGCCGACGGCACGCCGCAGGCCGCCTTTCATGTTGCCCGTCACAATCCACTGCTAAAGCTTGCGGACGGCGCGACCTCGTGGCTGCTCGTGGTCAACGGCCCCGATGCCTATGTATCGCCGGACTGGTACGTCTCGCCGGACCAGGTGCCGACCTGGCTCTACCAGTCGGTGCATCTGGCCGGGCCGGTGCGGTTCCTGTCGGATGACGAGCTGTCGGTGCAGATCGATACGCTCAGCGACAAGTTCGAGAGCTGGCTGCTGCCGAAGAAGCCGTGGACGTCGGGCAAGATGACGGCGGGCCGGCTCGAAGCAATGAAGAAGGCGATCGTGGGCCTGGTGATGACGGTTGAAGAGATCGAAGGCAGCTTCAAGCTCAACCAGCACAAATCGGACGCCGACTATACGGCGATCGCCAATGCGCTCGGTGCGCAACCCGCCGCCGATGCCAGACAGATCGCGCAACTGATGCAGGACGTGAGGCCGGAAGCCTTCGCGGCCGAAACCAACAAGCTCGAAAGGAGCGTGCCATGAGCCTTACTGAGACCAAACAGGCCCCGAAGGCGGGCGCTGCGACCAAGCCCGCCACCGTCTTCGTCGACGGCGGCTCCGGCACCACCGGGCTCGGCATCAACGAGCGGCTGAAGCTCCAGAGCGACGTTGTCGTGAAGACGATCGCCGACGACAAGCGCAAGGATCCCGCGGCGAAGAAGGCGCTGATGGAGGAGGTCGATCTCGTCATCCTCTGCCTGCCCGACGACGCCGCCAAGGAGACGGTTGCGCTCATCGACAGCATGGGGCCGTCGGGCCCGAAGGTGCTGGACGCCTCGACCGCCTACCGGGTTGCGCCCGACTGGGCCTACGGCTTTCCGGAGCTGACGCCGGATCAGCCCGCCAGGATCAAGGCCGCGAAGAAGGTCTCCAATCCCGGCTGCTATCCGACCGGTGCGATCGCGCTGTTGCGGCCGATCGTCGATGCCGGGCTGCTGCCATCAGACTATCCCGTCACGGTGAACGCGGTGAGCGGCTATTCCGGCGGCGGCAAGTCGATGATCGCGAGTTTTGAAGACGGCAGCGCGCCGTCCTTCGAGCTCTATGGCCTCGGCTTCGAGCACAAGCATCTTCCGGAGATGCAGCTTTATTCGAACCTGACGCGGCGGCCGATCTTCATCCCCTCGGTCGGCAACTACCGGCAGGGCATGCTGGTCTCGGTGCCGCTCCAGCTCGACACGCTGCCGGGCAAGCCCAGCGGTGCCGACCTCCAGGCTGCGCTGGCAAAACGCTACGCCGGCTCGACATACGTCTCGGTGATGCCGCTCCAGAACGAGGCGACCAAGGGCGGCCGGCTCGAGCCGGAGGCGCTGAACGAGACCAACATGCTCGAACTCTACGTCTTCGCCAGCGACAAATATCACCAGGCCGTGCTGGTCGCGCGGCTCGACAATCTCGGCAAGGGCGCCTCGGGCGCGGCCGTGCAGAACATGCGGCTGATGCTGGGATTGGCGGACCAGTAGGGCAGTCTCGTGCCCCGGACGCAGCGCAGCGCCTCCTTGGCGGTGCGCTGCAGAGCCGGGACCCGAGCCAGCGCTTGCCGACGCGAGTGTCGCCATGGACGAGACCACGCTGCAATTCTACCGGCACAACGCCGCGGCCTATGCCGGCTGGGCGAAGGCGCCTTCGACGCGGCTGAGCGGCTTTCTCGCTCTGCTGCCGCCCGCAGGCGCGATCCTCGAGCTCGGCTGCGGCGCCGGCAACCATTCGGCGGTGATGCTGGCCGAAGGTTTTTCGGTGCGTGCGACCGACGGCTCGCCCGAAATGGCCGAGATCGCCTCGCAGCGGCTCGGTCATCCCGTCGAGGCGATGCGGTTCGACGAACTGGATGCGCACGATGCCTATGACGGCGTCTGGGCGAGCGCCTGCCTTCTGCATGTGCCGCGCGACGAGCTCGCCGGCATTCTTGCGCGGATTCATCGCGCGCTCAGGCCATCGGGTGTGTTCTACGCCAGCTACAAGATGGGTGAGGGCGACGGCAGGGACAGCCTTGGGCGCTACTACAACTATCCGCCGCGAGATTGGCTCGAGGCGACTTACGCCAGCGCAGGCCCCTGGATCACGCTGTCATCCGACACCAACGTGATCCAGAGTTTCGACGAGACGCCGGCCAACATGCTGAATCTCGTCGTTCGCAAGGTTGCAGCCTGATCGTTCGGAGGTGTTGAAAATCGCCGGCGGCAACTATGCCACGGTCCATTCCAGCAGGGCGTTTTGCGCGTGCAGAAGGTACGCCTTCGCCGCCGTGCTCTGGCAAGCGCAGTGGCTCATCGCGTCGGCCGTGACTTCCTCGCCCCTGGTGACCGGCGGGCAGGGGAGGAAGATCGCATCCGGGCGGCAATTGTCGAGGAGCGAGGCGGATATCCGGTAGCTTCCGAGTTGCTCGTCACGCGCTCCGCCGGGCCAGCAGTCCGTGATGATCACGTCCGCATCGTACAATGCGTCCAGATCGGTACTGACGGAGAATCCCGGACTCGCGATGTCTCGGATATGCCAATCCGCCGGATAGGCCTGGGTGACCTCGACCGGCAAGGCGATGGACGCTTCAACCCAGGAGCGGAGGATGTTGGCATCGGGTGCCACGCCAACGACCTTCAGGCCTTCGAGCGTTCCGCGCCTGCTCTTGACATAAGCGAGATCGCCCAGCGTCTCGCAGGGGTGGTTCGATCGCGTTCTCGCATTGACGACCGGCGCGGTCGCGTTCGATGCAAGCTCGTGCAAGGTCGACAATTCGGGGGTGCGCACGACCAGGATGTCGAACCAGTTGTCGAGGTATTTGGCGAGATCAGCCGTTGCCTCACGGACGTTGAACCTGACCGGAGGCTGGACGCAGATGCCTCCCATGGCCTTCACGCCAAGATCGAAGGCGGTCGTATTCCGCCATCCACCGTCGTCAGCGATGACGGCCACGTGCTTGCCGGCGAGGCTCTGAGGCAGGGCACGGTCGTGCCAGGCCTTCGCCAGAACCTGCGTCCGGTCGATGATCGACAGGATCGTGTCCGCGCCGAGGTCGTGGAATTGGAGGAAATCCCGGCTGGATTCGCTAGGCATCGCGCCGCATTGCCGCCCGCCCTGGGCGCCTTCAAACCACCTTGAAGATCGCCAGCGCCAGCACGGCCTGCGCGAGGAAGCCGACGGTGAAGGCGAGGGTGCGGAACACCGGGATTCCCATGGCGTAGACGATCAGATGTGCGACGCGCGACCAGAAATAGACGGCGCAGGCGAGCACGGTCCATTTCGTGGAATAGTCGATCGCGTTCAGGATCAGCACCAGCGGTGCGAAGAGCACGAGGTTCTCGACGGCGTTGTCATGCGCGAACATCAGCCGGTTGGCCCATTCCGACTGCGGCTTGTCGCCGCGCGAGGGATTGGCCAGCGCGCCACTGAGGCCTCGAACCTGGCAGCGGTTGATGGTGTAGGGAATCCAGAGGATCCCGGTCAGGATCACCGTCAGTGTCAGCCAGAACAATTCGCGCGTCATGGTGCGGTCCCCTCTCTCGTCGCAGTGCTGAAGGCGAGCTTATACAAGCGCAGGAGATTCCGCTATGCGCGAACCCTGACATAGCTGCCGGGCGCATCCTCGAGCGGGGGGAGCGCCTCGCTGCCGACTGCGCGCGCCGGGACTTCCTCGGGATCGAGCTCGCCCAGCCATTGCCGCCAGTCCGGCCACCACGAGCCCTTGTGCTCGACCGCGCCCTTCATCCACTCGGCGACGTTGACGTCCTTGATGTTGTCGTTGGTCCAGTACTGGTACTTGTTCGAGGCGGGCGGGTTGACCACGCCGGCGATGTGGCCCGAGCCGGACAGCACGTATTTCACCGGGCCGCCGAAGAACTGCGAGCCGTACAGCACCGACTCGGCCGGCGCGATGTGGTCCTCGCGGGTGGCGAGGTTGTAGACGGGCACCTTGACCTTGGAGAGATCTAGCAGCGTGTTGTCGAGCACCATCGTGCCGGTCGACAGCCGGTTCTCCAGATAACAATTGCGCAGATAATAGGAATGGTTCGACGCGGTCATGCGCGTCGCATCCGAATTCCAGTGCAACAGGTCGAATGCGCTCGGCTGCTGGCCCCTCAGGTAATTGCTGACGACATAGGACCAGATCAAATCGTTGGAGCGCAGCATGTTGAAGGCCATCGCCATCTTCGAGCCTTCGAGCACGCCGGCGGCCTTCATGTCCTGCTCGAGCGATGCGATCTGCTCCTCGTCGACGAACACGAGGAGATCGCCGGCATGGGTGAAGTCGACCTGCGCCGCGAAGAACGTCGCGGACGACACGCGCTGGCGGCGCTTCTCGGCGAGCCAGGCCAGCGTGGTCGCGAGCATCGTGCCGCCGACGCAATAGCCGGCGGTGTGCACCTTCATCTCGCCGGTGACCTTCTCGATCACGTCCATTGCCGTGAGCGGGCCTTCCTTCATGTAGTCTTCCCAGCTCTTGTTGCCGAGCCGCTTGTCGGGATTGACCCATGAGATCACGAACACGGTGATGCCCTGGTCGACGCACCACTTGATGTAGGATTTCTCCGGCTTGAGATCGAGGATGTAGAACTTGTTGATCCAGGGCGGCACGATCAGGAGCGGGGTGCGCAGCACGTTCTCCGTGGTCGGAGAATACTGGATGAGCTGCATCATCTCGTTCTGGTAGATCACCTTGCCAGGCGTCGTCGCCATGTTGACGCCGACGACGAGATTGTCCGGGTTGGACTGGCGGATCTTCAGCATGCCCTTGCCGGCGGCGATGTCCTCGGCCAGCATCTTCAGGCCGCGCGCGAGATTTTCGCCGCTGCTCGCCACCGTCTCGCGCAGCACTTCCGGATTGGTCAGCACGAAGTTCGAGGGCGACAGCGCGTTGGTGACCTGCTGGACGTAGAACTCCGCCTTGCGGCGGGTCTGCGGATCAAGCCCCTCGGCGTCACGCACCAGCTCCTGCGCCCATTTGGTCGTGAGCAGATAGAGCTGCATCACGAAATCGAAGAACTGGTTCGATTTCCATTCCGGGTCGGCAAAGCGCTTGTCGCGCGGCGATGGCGCGATCGCGGGCGGGGCGTCCTGACCGGCCATGCGGCGCGCCGCCGACCCCCAGAGGTCGAGATAGTCCTTGGCGAGCTTGGTCTGGAGATCGGAGGAGCGGGACGTATCCGACAGCCAATATTCGGCGACCGAGGTGAAGGTCTTGACGACTTCGGCAAGCTCGGCCGGCGGGCGGTCCTGCACCTCGCCGCTCTCGCGCGGCTTGAGGAAGGCGGCCAGCGCCTTGCCGCCGCTCTCCATCGCCCGCGCGACATTCATCGCGAAGGCTTCCGCATCGAATTTCGTCTCGGGTTTGGGCGTGTCGGTCGTGGCCATACTCATGGGCAGAACAGTAACGATTCATTCCGTATTCGTCACCGCGAAGCTCGCATGTTTGACGTTAAACACTCTCGAAGATGTGTTGCACTGCGACAAATTTTCTTGGTTCCGTCACAATCGAGCCGCACCGCTCGGTTTGGTAGTGCCGGGCTGTTTTCTCGCTCGGACCATTTGGGCAGCAATGGTTTGAGCTTGGGCGTGGTCTTGGGTAAGGTTGCCCGGGGCCGTGCTTTGGGACGAGTAGGGGATTTTCCCAAGTGTTGGCGTTGAGGGACCTGCAAAAGTCGCTGCTGATAGGTGGCGCGCTGCTGAGCGTGGCGTTCGCGCTGGGCGGCTGTTCGAGTCAGCTCGCGGATATGACGCCTGCGGATGCACAGGCGCATGCCCGGGAGCCCGGCAGCTATTTGCCGGTACATGATCTGCCGCCGGAGCGCGATCAGGCGGTCATTCCGCCGGACCAGCGCGCCAAGATCGAGGCCGAGCTTGCCGCCGCGCGCGACCGCCAGGCGGTCGCCGCAAAGGACGCCAAATGAGGCGGTGCAAGGTAATCGCTGGCGCGACCGCCTTGGCGTGCTAAAAAGAGCTCAGTTCAGCCGAGAGTCAGGGCGAACGACTTCAGCTTCCATCGTTGAAAATCTCTCTAAGTATTTGATTTTGAGTGATTTTCGCGAAAGTTGCAGTTCGTCTTCGAACGGCCGTCCCAGCCTGTCGATTCTGTCCTGACCGGGTGCCCGGAGCCCAGAGAGCCATGGAAGAGTTTTACCGCATCCGCCGCCTTCCGCCTTACGTGTTCGAGCAGGTCAACCGGGCCAAGGCGGCCGCGCGGAATGCCGGTGCCGACATCATCGACCTCGGCATGGGCAATCCGGACCTGCCGGCACCGCCGCACGTGCTGGAGAAGCTCAAGGAGACGCTCGGCAAGCCGCGCACCGACCGCTACTCGGCCTCCCGCGGCATCCCTGGCTTGCGCCGGGCCCAGGCCGGCTACTACGACCGCCGCTTCGGCGTGAAGCTCAACCCCGACACCCAGGTGGTGGCGACGCTGGGCTCGAAGGAGGGCTTTGCCAACGTGGCGCAGGCGATCACCGCGCCGGGCGACGTCATCCTGTGCCCCAACCCGAGCTACCCGATTCACGCCTTCGGCTTTTTGATGGCGGGCGGCGTGATCCGCTCGGTGCCCTCCGAGCCGACGCCGCAGTTCTTCGAGGCGGTGGAACGGGCGATCGTGCATTCGATCCCGAAGCCGCTGGCGCTCGTGGTCTGCTATCCCTCGAACCCGACCGCCTATGTTGCGAGCCTCGACTTCTACAAGGACCTCGTCGCCTTCGCGAAGAAGCACGAGATCCTGATCCTGTCCGACCTCGCCTATGCCGAGGTCTATTTCGACGAGAACAACCCGCCGCCCTCGGTGCTCCAGGTGCCCGGCGCGATGGACGTCACCGTCGAGTTCACCTCGATGTCGAAGACCTATTCGATGGCCGGCTGGCGCATGGGCTTTGCGGTCGGCAATGAGCGCGTGATCGCGGCGCTCGCCCGCGTCAAATCCTATCTCGACTACGGCGCCTTCACGCCGGTGCAGGTCGCCGCGACCGCCGCGCTGAACGGCCCCGACGATTGCATCAAGGAGATGCGCGACACCTACCGCAAGCGCCGCGATGCGCTGGTGGAATCGTTCGGCCGCGCCGGCTGGGAGATTCCGCCGCCGGAAGCCTCGATGTTCGCCTGGGTGCCGCTGCCGGAAGCGTTCCGCAGCGTCGGCAGCATGCAGTTCGCGACCCTGATGGTGGAGAAATCCGGCGTCGCGGTGTCGCCCGGCGTCGGCTTCGGCGAGCATGGTGAAGGATATGTCCGCATCGCCATGGTGGAAAACGAGCAACGGATCAGGCAGGCCGCGCGCGGCGTGCGCCGCTTCCTTGAAAGCGGCATCGAAACGTTGCACAACGTCGTTCCGCTCGCCAACCGGCGCTAATTCTCTTCGACAGGTTTTCTGAAGGCATCATGGTCGCACCCCTGAAAGTGGGCATAGCGGGGCTCGGCACCGTGGGTGCCGAAGTCGTCCGTTTGATTGAAACGCAGGGACGCGTGCTCGCGGGCCGCAGCGGCCGCGGCATTCGCGTCGTCGCCGTCACCGCGCGCTCGAAGGCCAAGAAGCGCGGTGTCGACCTGCGCGGCGTCGAATGGGCGAAGGATCCGATGGCGCTGGCCACGCATCCCGAGGTCGACTGCTTCGTCGAGTTGATGGGCGGCGCCGGCGATCCCGCGCTCTCCGCGGTCGAGGCCGCGCTTAATG
This sequence comes from Bradyrhizobium sp. cf659, assembly GCF_900113725.1. NCBI lineage: Bacteria > Pseudomonadati > Pseudomonadota > Alphaproteobacteria > Hyphomicrobiales > Nitrobacteraceae > Bradyrhizobium > Bradyrhizobium sp. cf659. The sequence continues at coordinate 787,853 of NZ_FOQJ01000001.1, read as the reverse complement.
CCGGCAAGTCCGTCGTCACCGCCAACAAGGCGCTGCTGGCCAAGCACGGCCTGAAGCTCGGCAAGGCCGCCGAAAAGCACGGCGGCGCGCTGAATTTCGAGGCAGCCGTCGGCGCCGCGATCCCCGTCATCAAAACGTTACGCGAGGGCCTTGCGGGAACCGGAATCAACCGCGTCTACGGCATCCTCAACGGCACCTGCAACTACATCCTGACGCGGATGGAGCAGGAGGGCCTGTCGTTTGCCGAATGCCTCAAGGACGCGCAGCGGCTCGGCTATGCCGAGGCCAATCCGGCCTTCGACGTCGACGGCCACGACACCGCGCAAAAACTCGCCATTCTCGCCAGCCTCGCTTTCGGCACGAAAGTTGCTCAAAGCGCGGTGTATGTCGAAGGTATCTCCTCCATTGCGCCGGAAGATCTTCGCGCGGCTGCCGATCTCGGCTACCGCGTCAAGCTGCTCGGCGTTGCGGTCCGCACCGCCAAGGGCATCGAGCAGCGCGTGCATCCGACCATGGTTCCAAAATCCTCCTCGATCGCGCAGGTGATGGGTGTCACCAATGCGGTCACGATCGATGGCGAGGGCATTCCGCCGATCACGCTGGTCGGCCCCGGTGCAGGCGGTGCTGCGACCGCATCGGCCGTCGTCGCCGACATCGCCGATGTCGCGCGCGGTATCCGCGCCAATCCGTTCGGCCGGCCGATCTCGCATTTGCGCGACACCAGGAAGGCGCCGATGGAGCGCCATGAAGGCGGCTACTACATCCGCCTTCTGGCGCGCGATTTCCCCGGCACTGCGGCCGCGATCGCAACCCGGCTGGCAGAACAGAAGATTTCGATCGAGTCGATCGTGCAGCGCCATCCCAATGGCGGCGCTGCGCCGGCGAACGGCAAGGCGGTCCCCGTGCCCGTCATCCTGATCACCTATGCGACGCACGAAGACGCCGTGCGCCGCGCGCTCGCCGCCGTGCAGCGCGACAAGGTGATCAGCGGACGGCCGCAGGTGATCCGGATCGAGAAGAACTAGAGCATGACCTGGATCCGAAGGACCGCGCTGGCGCAAAGTGCGAAGCGGTTTTCCGGTCAGGTCAAGCTCAAACAATGAGGCGGTTCTGACGAACGAACCGTGGGCGTTACGAGTTGATGCGGGCAGGGAGTCCTGTCCAAAACTGTTTCGAAGGAGTTAGCCGATGTCGACCCATATTTCAGTCCCGCCGCAAGCGTTGCTCGAGCGCATCCTCACGCTGGAGATCGTGCGGGTGACCGAGCGGGCCGCGGTGTCTTCGGCGCGGCTGCGCGGACACGGCAATGAGAAGGCGGCCGACCAGGCCGCCGTGGACGCGATGCGGCGCGAGCTGAACAAGCTGCCGATTCAGGGCACCATCGTGATCGGCGAGGGCGAGCGCGACGAGGCGCCGATGCTCTATATCGGCGAGCAGGTCGGCCTCAAGGCCGGCCCGGAAGTCGATATCGCCGTCGACCCGCTCGAAGGCACCACGCTGTGCGCCAAGAACATGCCGGGCTCGATCGCCACCATGGCGATGGCCGACGGCGGCACGCTGCTGCACGCCCCCGACGTCTACATGCAGAAGCTCGCGATCGGTCCGGGTTACGACAAGGGCGTCGTCGAACTCGATGCGAGCCCCGCCGACAACGTCCTCCGCCTCGCCAAGGCCAAGGGCGTCAAGCCTGACGGCATCACCGTTCTCGTGCTCGACCGTCCGCGCCATGCCAGCATCATCGAGAGCGTGCGCTCGACGGGTGCCGCCGTGCGCCTCATCACCGACGGCGACGTCGCCGGCGTGATCCATTGCGCCGACCCCGACAACACCGGCGTCGACATGTATCTCGGCACCGGCGGTGCGCCGGAAGGCGTGCTCGCGGCCGTGGCGCTGCGCTGCATCGGCGGCCAGATGCAGTGCCGCCTCATCCTCGATTCCGACGAGAAGCGCGAGCGCGCCGCCAAGATGGGCGTCAACGATCCCAAGATGATCTACGGCATCGAGGACATGGCGCGCGGCGACTGCCTGTTCGCCGCCACCGGCGTCACCACGGGCTCGCTGCTCTCGGGCGTCAAGTTCCGCAAGGACGGCGTGATCGAGACCGAGACGGTGGTGATGCGCTCCGTCACCGGCACCGTGCGCTACATCAAGGCCGAGCACCGCGAGCTGGCGAAGTTCCACCTGGATTGATACCGCGACTGTCCCGCGCGTGATCGTCCGGCTGGTCCAGTCGGACGATCGCCGCGGATTGATCCATCGCTTGTCTGCTACGGGCTGCGAGGCGGAGCCGGCATGAACATAAACGCGTCGCACAAAGTCAGAGCGAGCTTGGCCGCGGCTTGAAGCAAGCCAACTTCCTCGGCCCAAGGCTGGAGAATGGACCTCGCGGACGCAATGTCTCCGCTCGCGAGCGCACGGCGCGCGTTCGTGTCGGCCTCGGCATACGTGTCAGTTGCGATCATACCGGATAGCGCCTGCGAGAGGCCTTCATCGAAGCTCTCCAGGCGGACTTCCGAATGGTAGTGATCCGGCTTTAGCCTGATTTGGTTCTCAGTCCGTGCCGGATCGAAAAGCCCGACCTTGCCCAACATGACCAGCAGCGGATGATTCCGGGCAATGGAGGCGGGAATGATCGGATAGGTCCTGACTCTCCCGAACCGGTCCGGAACGGACGAGAATGAAATGACTGGCCCGATGTTGAAGCGCGAGTTGCGGTGGAGCACAGCAACGCGATGATCGATCTCGGCGTCGGCCTCGAACACGGCACCGTTCTTGATGCTCGCGTCGAGGCCGGTTGCGATGAGGTATGACGAAAGCTGGGCAACGCGCGCGGTGACGGCGCGTTGATCGAGACCATCCACCTCAAACTCGATCTCTCGTCCCATGAATGCGGACAATCCAACCGTATGAGCCCCTACGGTCTTGCCGGAACGGAAGGGGACGATCTCCATCCACAGTCCGAACGGTTGATCTGGAAACGGGTCGAACGCACAGCGTGACTGCTCCAGCCACATCTCGGGGGAGCGGCCAACGTTTCCCCGCCAGACGACGGCGACACTATCAGGCAGCGCTTCGAGCACGGCGCCGACAACGGCCGTCGTGAGCTGCGTGCTTTCAGCGAACCCAAGCGCTTTCGCATCTGCATTGTTTTCGGAGGAGCCCATCGTTGAGACGATGAGGTGCGCGCGATGGCGGCCGGCGGCGTGTAAAGCGTCCGGCCATAGCCACGAGGCCCGCTGCCATAGCCGCTGATCGTAGGGCATCGGCGCACGCATCATGAGGATGGTCATGAGATGATCACCGGCGCGGATAAACATCGGACCGTCGGTGCCGTTACTTGGTGCGACGGTGCTGCGGCCCCACTGCAAGTCGGGATGACGAACGCGCAACGTCTCTATCACAGCTCCCTCATCCGGGAGGCGGGCATTCTCAAGCAATATATATGCAACAGGGATAGTGGTCATGGCAGATGCGTTTGCACCCCGGACTGGTTGAGGCCGGTCAACTCGCTCGTCCTGGACGTGCTTGATGAGGCGGACTACCGCTATTGTTGCATGGAAAGGATCATGCTTTAAAGCCCTCGATCTCAGCCGGAGCCAACCGAGCTGCAGGATAGTCAGCGGAGCAAAGCATGACCACAACGTCCGATCTCACCGCCGTCAAAGCCCTTGTCTTCGACGTGTTCGGCACCGTGGTCGACTGGCGCACCAGCCTGATCACCGACTTCATGTGGTGGAGCAAGCAGCGCGGCATCAGTGCCGACTGGACCGCGCTGGTCGATGGCTGGCGCGGCATGTACATGGCTTCGATGGACGACGTGCGCAAACATCCCGAGCGCGGCTACGTCATGCTCGACGATCTGCACCGCCGCTCGCTGGAAAAGCTGGTCGCGCAATTCTCGATCAAGGGCCTCACCGAAGCCGATCTCGATTACCTCACCAAGGGCTGGCATCGCCTGCATCCCTGGCCCGACAGCGTCGCGGGGCTAACGCGGCTGAAGTCGAAATTCGTCATCTCGCCGCTGTCGAACGGCAACGTCGCGCTGCTCACCAACATGGCGAAGTTCGCTGGCCTGCCGTGGGACCTCGTGATGTCCGCGGAGCTGTTCGAGCACTACAAGCCCGATCCCGAGACCTATCTCGGCGCCGCGCGCCTGCTCGGCCTCAAGCCGGGCGAGGTGATGATGGTCGCCGCCCACAACGGCGATCTCGCCGCCGCACAGAAGAACGGGCTGAAGACCGCGTTCGTGGCACGGCCGACCGAGTACGGGCCGTTGCAGAAGGTGGACTTCGAAGCCACCGGCAACTGGGGCATCGTCGCCAGGGATTTTGGCGGCATCGCCGACAGGCTCGGCTGCTGAGATCTTGCGCCGAAGCGGGACGGCGGCCCGCGCTCTACTTCGCGATCGGCGTTGTCAGCTCGGTATCGGTCGTGTCCACCACGAAGACGGCCAGCAGCTTCGCCGGCTCGGTATCGCTGGCGTTGGTGCTGACGGCATGGCGATCGCCGGGCTTCTCGAAGAAGTTCTCTCCCTTGTGAAAGACCTTGGCGGGCTCGTCATTGACCTGGCTTCGTATCGCTCCCTCGAGCACCGTGGCGTAGATGAACGCGGAGCGCGCGTGGGAGTGAGCCGGTGAGGAGCCTCCGGGACCATACTCGACCAGCACGCCCTTCATGCTCTTGCCGGGAGCATTCGGCAGGACCTGGTCGAACACGACGGTCACTTTGGCCGACTTCGCGGCCGGCTGCGTCTCGGCTGCATGGGCCGCGAGGAGGAATGCGGCGTACGCCGCCGTTGCGATCAGCAATCTGCGCATAGGATTTCCTTCATTGCCGTGGTTGCAGCGACCTCGGGACGTCAGGCCGTCGCGAGCCATGTTGCGAGCGGCGTTTTCCCGAGCCGCGCCTCGCCGAGCGGGACCAGCGAGGTATCGGCGATGGGAGAACCGTAATACGGCGCCTTGGCGTCTCCCACCACCGGACGGGTATCGCCGGAGGCTTTCAGGCGGCGCGCAACGAACTCGTTGAAGGGAGCTTTTTCCGGTCCCGCGATATCGATCGTGCCATTGAGCGGCCGTCCCGTCGCGACCTCCGCGAGGGAAGCGACCACGTCGTCGGATGCGATCGGCTGAAACAACGCCGATGGCACGACGATCCGGCCGTCGGCCGCGCCTGTCTCCGCAATGGCGCCGAGGAATTCGAAAAACTGCGTGCCGCGAACGATCGAGTAGGGGACCGGAGATGCCTTGACGATGGTCTCCTGCGCGAGCTTGGCACGAAAATAGGCGATGTCGGGCGAGCGATCGGTTCCCACGATCGATAGCGCGACATGATGCTTGACGGAAGCTGCGGCCTCGGTCGCCGCGAGGTTTTGGCTCGAACGCTGGAAGAACTCGAGCACGGCGGCGGGCTCCCAGGACGGCGCGTTGGCGACGTCGACCACGACATCCGCACCCGCCAGCGCGGCAGCGAGGCCTTCCCCGGTCACGGCGTTCACGCCTGTTTTCGGGGAGGCCGCGATGACCAATTGGCCTTGCTGCCTGAGCTTCGCCACGAGCTTGGATCCGATCAGTCCGCTGCCGCCGATCACGACGATCTTCATGGCATGTCTCCCGAGCATTTTGCGAGCGTGAGCGGCGTGAGACCAAAGGGGCGTCACGCGCTCACGTCGATGAAAGTGATGCGAAGGGACTCTATCCGAGCAGTGAGGCGAGCTCTTGCCTGGAACGGGCCTGCCTTGCCGGAAAATGCTCCAGAAGTGTCGCTGCAACGCGACAAGAACCGGTCAGGGATCATTCCCCTCTGTCGTGAACGGGGGCGGATCAGACGAACGGCCCGGGCCGCACATGCGCGACCCGGGCTTGATGTCGCCGACTACCGACTACAACGTCATCTGCATCGGTTCGGGATAGTAGTGGAAACCGTCGCCGGCCTTGGCGACGTGGCCGTAGCCGGGCCAGGCGAAGTGATAGGACATCACGGGCGTCTTGTTGGCCGCCAGCATGGTGAGCAGCTTGACGCGCGACTCGGCCGCCTGTTTCGGGTCGGTGTCGTAGGAGAATTCCATCCGCGGCCGCTCCAGCAGCAGCACGGAATGGTGCGAGAGGTCACCGAGGAAGGCGAAGGACTTGCCGGCCGAGCTGACCACGAAGATGGTGTGGCCGACGGTGTGACCGGGCGCCGCGATCGCCTGCACGCCGGGCAGGAATTCCTGGCCGTCCCTGAAGAACACGATGCGGTCGCGGACCGGCAGCAGGTTCTTGCGGGCGTGCACGACGAAGTCCTTGGCCGGGCTCCCCAGCTTGCCTTCGTCGGTCCAGAAGTCGAAATCGGTCTGGGAGATGTAGATCTGCGCGTTCGGAAACAGCGGCTTGTTGTTGGCATCCACGATGCCGCCGATGTGGTCGATATGCGCGTGCGAGCAGACCACGGCATCGATGTCCTCCGGCTTGATGCCGGCTTCCGCCATGCTTTTCTGTTGGCGGCCGGTGGTGGCGCCGAACATCTTGGAGCTGCCCATGCCGGTGTCGAACAGGATGAGCTTGTCGCCGGTGTTCACGATCGGCGAGTTCTGCTCGAGCACGACGTTGTCCGGCGACAGGAAATTGTCGGCGAGCATCTTCTTCACCTCTTCCTTCGGGACGCCGGTGAAGGTGCCGGAGGGATCGCCGAGCGGCAGCGGTCCGTCGGAGACGACGGTCACTTCGGCGTCGCCGAGAACGAAGCGGTGCCAGTAGGGAGTCTGGGTGCCGAGCTTGGGAGCGCGTGCCAGCGCACTGCTGCCGAGTATTGCGCTGGCGCCAAGGCCGGCACCGAGTGCGAGCAGGGATCGACGTGAGACATCAAGTGTCATTCGTTTCCTCCATTCTTCTTTTGAGCTGCGCGATTGATCGCGCGTTGTGTTCGGCCTGAGGCCAGCAGTGGAATGCTGCGCCGGTTCAGGCAAGCTAGCAAGTGGAATTGGTTTGCAAGGAGGCGCGGCTTGCCAAAGTGAGCGGCGCAATTCCGGAGCGAGACAAAAACCGTCGCTTGCCGACGTTGCTCTCGTCAGCACGATCCAGCCGGGTGGTGCCGCAATGCAATCAACGATTGTGTCGCGATTGTGTCTCCTGGCCGCGCGACGCGGCGGGACTGCAAGAATCTTTTCGCGTCGGTGCCGAGCGCTGGCGATAGGCCTGACGCGATCTCACGCGATCCGCAGCGCGAGGTCGCTTGCTTCCGTCTCGGCAAAGCCCGCCTGCAAGACCTCTTCACGCTTGTGACGGAGATGCGCACGCAGGATGTGCGAGAGGCCGGCACCGTCGCGCCGCTGCAGCGCGTTCAGGATCGCCTCGTGCTCCTTCACGGCGAACGCCCAGCGTTGCGGCGTCATCGGCGTGACGTAGCGCGCGCGGCGAATGCGCGCGGTCACGGAGGCGTAGAGCCCGCTCAGTGCGGGATTTCCCGCCGCGGCGACGATGGCTTCGTGAATGGCGCGGTTGCCGCGATAGTACTGGATCAGGTCGCCCTCGCGATAACGCTGCACCATGTCCGTGTGCGCAGCGGCGATCTCGCCGATCTCGGCGTCGGTGATGCGCTCGCAGGCGAGCTCGCCGGCGAGGGCTTCGAGGCCCTGGCAGACCTCGAACAGGTCGCGCATGTCCTTGTCGGTCAGCTTTGCCGCGCGCGAGCCGCGATGGGGCAGGAGCTGCACGAGGCCTTCGGCCGCGAGCACCTTGAGCGCTTCGCGCAGCGGCGTGCGCGAGATCTGGAGCCGGTCGCACAGCTCGCGCTCGGGAATCCGTGCGCCCGGCGGGATTTCGCCGTCGAGCAGGATGGCGCGGATGCGGCCGACGACCTCCTCATGAAGCATGGCACGCGACTCCAGTTTGAATGCAAAAATGAAGTAATCAGTCGAAATCTGGAAATTCCAGCTTGCTAATCCCAAATTTTGCATTCAAAAGTGTAAAAAACAAGAGGACATGAGGAAATGGACCTGGCTGCGGAGGCGGACGACCTCGTTTTTGAATGCAACGACGGCATCGGGCGGATCACCTTCAACCGCCCGCAGGCGCGCAACGCCTTCACCTTCGCCATGTACGAGCGCCTCGCGGCGATCTGCGAAGAAGCCAACGGCGATCAATCAATCAAGGTGCTGGTGCTGCGCGGGGCCGGCGACAAGGCCTTCGCCTCCGGCACCGACATCAACCAGTTCCGCGCATTCGAGACGCCGCAGGACGCGATCGACTACGAGAACCGCATCGATCGGGTGCTGACCACGCTCGAACAGTGCCGGGTCCCGACCATCGCCGCGATCAACGGCTTCTGCACCGGCGGCGGAGCGGGCATTGCCGCGGCCTGCGACCTGCGCATCGGCACGAAAACCGCGAAAATCGGATTTCCGATCGCCAGGACGCTCGGCAACTGCCTGTCGATGTCCAATGTCAGCCGTCTCACCGCGCTCATCGGCGCCGCGCGCGTCAAGGATCTGATCTTCACCGCGCGCCTCATTGACGCCACGGAAGCCGCCGCCGTCGGGCTGCTCGGCGAGGTCGTCGAGGATCTTGCCGCCCTCGACAGGCGCGCCGACGAAGTCGCCCGGCTGCTGGCCGGCCACGCGCCGCTGACGCTGACCGCGACCAAGCAGGCGGTCGCCCGCCTGCAAAGGCGGCTGACGCAGGACGAGGGCGAAGACCTCATCCTGATGTGCTACACGAGCCAGGATTTTCGCGAAGGGCTCGATGCTTTCCTCAACAAGCGCGCGCCGCAATGGCGCGGCCAATAGGACGGGCCGATGCAAAGCGATCGATCGCAATCCACCTCTCGCCGTTCGGGACCGCTTGCCGGCCTGAAGGTCATCGATCTCACCCATGTCATGGCGGGGCCGACCTGCACGTTGATGCTCGCCGACATGGGCGCTGACGTCATCAAGATCGAGAAATGGCCGAACGGCGACGACACCCGCCATTCGGTGCCGCCGAAGATCGGCGAGGAGGCGGCCTCCTTCCTGATGATGAACCGCAACAAGCGCGGCATCGTGCTGGACCTCAAGACCGATGGCGGCAAGAAGGTGCTGCGGCGGCTGATCGCGGACGCCGACGTGCTGGTCGAGAATTTCGCGCCGGGCGCCATGGAGCGCCTCGGCTTCGGCTACGAGGAGCTGCACGAGCAGTTTCCGACGCTGATCTACTGCTCGCTGTCGGGGTTCGGCCGCACCGGCCCCTACAAGCACCGCCGCGGCTTCGATCTGGTCGCGCAGGCGATGAGCGGCATCATGAGCTTCACCGGTGAGCGTCCCGACGGTCCGCCGGTGAAGTGCGGACCGCCGTTGTCCGACATCACTGCCGGCCTGCTCGCGAGCATGGGCATCCTCGCCGCCTATACGCATCGCCTGAAGACCGGCGAAGGGCAGTGGGTCGAGACCTCGCTTTACGAGGCCGCGCTGGTGCAGACCTACTGGCAGTCCACGATCGCGCTGGCCGCAGGCACCGCGCCGCGCGCGATGGGCTCGGCGCATCCGCTCAACGCCCCGTATCAGGCCTTCGAGGCCTCGGACGGCTGGCTGGTGGTCGGCGGCGCCAACAAGAAGCATTGGCTCTTGATGCTCGAAGCGCTCGGTGCGAGCGAGCTTGCCGCCGATCCGCGCTTCGTCACCGGGGCCGACCGCATGGCGCATCTGAAGGAGCTCGAGGCCGTCCTGAGCGAGCGCTTCCGCACCCGGTCGCGGGCGCATTGGCTCGCGGTGCTCGACGAGAAGGGCGTGCCGTGCGGCCCCGTGCACGACATGCTGGAGGCGTTGAGCGATCCGCAGACGCTGGCGCGCGAGATGGTCGTCGAGGTCGAGCATTCCACGCTCGGCCCCGTGAAGACGATCGGGCTTCCGGTCAAGTTTTCGGAGACCCCAGGCAAAGTGCGCATCGGCGCGCCGGTCTACGGTGAGCACACAAGCGAGGTGCTGGCCGAGCACGGGTTCGACCAGAAGCAGATCGAAGCGCTCGAACAAGAAGGCGCAATCGTGCTGGCATCAGGAAGACGCGAGGAACGCGTCGCCTGAGAAAAAGTCGATACGACAAGAACAAAAGACAAAATCAGCTGGAGGAAATCATGGGTCGGACGTCAACACTTCTGCTTTCCGCAGCCGCGACCGTGCTCGCCGGCACAGTCCCGGCGTTTGCGGCCTGGCAACCGCAGAAGCCGATCGAGTTCGTGGCCACCGCCGGGCCCGGCGGCGGCACCGACAATCTCGCCCGCGCGGTGCAGAACATCGTCACCAAGTACAAGCTGACGGAACAGCCCATTGTCGTCGTCAACAAGGGCGGCGGCAGCGGCGCCGAAGGCTATGTCTACGGCAAGGCGTCCGCAGGCGATCCCTACAAGGTGATCTTCGGAACGTCGAACGCCTGGCAGCAGCCGCTCGTCTCCAAGGTCGCCTTCAACTACACCGATCTCACCCCGATCGCGGCGATGGCGCAGGACGAGTTCCTGCTCTGGGTCAAGCAGGACGCGCCCTACAAGAATGCGGGAGACTATCTGAAGGCGGCCGCATCGGGCGAATTCAAGATGGGCGGTGCGCAGTCGAAGGACACCGACGAGGTGCTGACCCGCATGATCGAGAAGGCCGGCAAGGTCAAGCTAACCTACATCCCCTTCAAGAGCGGCGCCGAGACCGCCGTGCAGCTCGCCGGCGGACATCTCGACTCCCACGTCAACAATCCCAGCGAGAGCCTCGGGCAATGGCGCGGCGGCACGCAGCGACCGCTTTGCGTTTTCAGCCCGAAGCGGCTGCCGCAGGGCCCAAAGGTCACCGCGAGCGAAGGCTGGAGCGACGTTCCGACCTGCGCCGAGCAGGGGCTCGATATCAAGCAATATGAGCAGCCGCGGACGGTGTGGCTGCCCGGCAAGGTCACGCCGGACCAGGCCGCGTTCTATGTCGACCTCATGAAGAAGGTGCAGGCGACGCCGGAATGGAAGGACTACATCGAGAAGACCTCGCAGGTCGACACGTTCCTGACCGGTGCCGAGTTGGACAAGTTCATCAAGGAGGACCTCGAGCACGTCAAGCAGGTTGCGGGCGAGCAGGGCTGGCTGGTCAAGTGAGGCGGTGCTGTTGCATCGTGCCACAAACTCCACCGTCGTCCCGGCGAAGGCCGGGACCCATACCGCGTGATCTCTCGATGAGTGTTGGTGGTGGTACCGACTTGGCGTCCAGTCCTCGTCAAACTTCTCCCTGGGGTTATGGGTCCCGGCTTTCGCCGGGACGACACTTGATGGCTTGGAAAACGCGTGCGTCGTTCACCGGTCGCTGCACGCCGCCCGAACGGAGCCCCCGATGATATCGCGCCGCGCTCTTGAACTTGCGACCGCCGTTCTCACCGGCAGCTTTGGTGTGGCCGTCGTCGTCTCCAGCCTCGACAACGGCATCGGCTGGTCGACCGCGGGCGTGGACGCCGGCACGTTCCCGTTCCTGACCGGCATCATCATCGTGCTCGGAAGCCTCTACAATCTGGTGAGAGGTCTTCTGCCGGCTACGACGCTCGCAAGCGTTCCCATCGCGATCACACCGATCGAGCTGCGCCGGCTTGCCGGCCTGTTCGTGCCGGCCGCGATCTTCGTGGCCGCGATCCCGCTGGCCGGGATGTACGTCGCCTCAAGCCTGTACGTCTTCGCGGTGCTGGCGGTCCCGAGGCACCAATCCGTGCCACGCGCGCTGGCGATGGCGGCGGCGACGGCGCTCGCGCTCTACGTCGTGTTCGAGCGCATGTTCCAGGTCAGCCTGCCGCATGGCGCGCTCGCCGCCGCGTTCGGCATCTGACGGAGAGGCCGATGGATAACCTCCAGGAACTCCTGCACGGCTTCACCATCGCGATCACCGTGCCGCATCTGCTCCTGATGGCAGTCGGCGTGCTGCTCGGCATTCTCGTCGGCGTGTTGCCGGGGCTGGGCGCGCCGAACGGGGTGTCGCTGCTCTTGCCGCTGACCTTCGGCATGCAGCCGGTGTCGGCGATCATCCTGCTCTCCAGCATGTATTGGGGCGCGCTGTTCGGCGGCTCGGTGACGTCGATCCTGTTCAACATCCCCGGCGAGCCGTCCTCTGTCGCAACTACCTTCGACGGCTATCCGATGGCGCGCGACGGCCGGCCGACGACGGCGCTGGCGACCGCCTTCGGCTCGGCTGCGTTCGGCGCGCTGGTCGGCGTCATCCTGATCACCTTCCTCGCATCCTGGGTGGCGCAGGTCGCGCTCGCCTTCGGGCCGCCGGAATATTTTGCGGTCTATTTCCTCGCCTTTGCGAGCTTCGTCGGCATGGGCGGGGCGGCGCCGATCAAGACCGTCGTGGCGCTCGCGGTCGGTTTTGCGATCGCCGCCATCGGCATCGACACCGTCTCGGGCAGCGTCCGCCTGACCATGGGCATCGACGAGCTGGTCAAGGGGGTGAACTTCGTCGTCGCGGTGATGGGCCTGTTCGGCATCGGCGAGCTCCTGGTCGCTGTCGAGGAGGAATTTCATGCCCGCGCCGTCTCCTCGAAGATCGATTGGATCGAGGTGTTTCGCGCGATCGGCCGCCTGCCGCGGCACAGCGTTGCGTTGCTGCGGAGTGCCGCGATCGGCTGCTGGATGGGGATCACGCCGGGCGGCCCGACCGCCGCATCCTTCATGAGCTACGGCATCGCCCGCCGCTTCTCGCGCCGCGGGCGATACTTCGGCACCGGCGAGGTCGAAGGCATCATCTCGCCGGAGACGGCCGATCATGCCGCGGGCACCAGCGCGCTGCTGCCGATGCTCTCGCTCGGCATTCCCGGCTCGGCGACCGCGGCCGTCATGATGGGCGGGCTCATGATCTGGGGCCTCAATCCCGGGCCGATGCTGTTCGTCGACCAGAAGGATTTCGTCTGGGGCCTGATCGCCTCGATGTATGTCGGCAATATCGTCGCGGTCGCGCTGGTGCTGCTGACCGTGCCTGTTTTTGCCGCCCTGATGCGAATCCCGTTCGTGGTCATCGCGCCCCTGATCGTGATCATCTGCGTCGTCGGCGCCTATTCGGTGTCGAACTCCTATCTCGACGTGGTGATGATGCTCGGCTTCGGAATCGTCGGCTATCTCTTCAAGAAGCTGTTCTATCCGCTGGCGCCGCTGGTGCTCGCGATCGTCATCGGCGACAAGGCCGAGGATGCGTTCCGGCAGTCGATGCTGATGTCGAAGGGATCGCTCGGGATCTTCTTTGCGAACAAGCTGGTGACGTGCCTGATCGTGGCCGGCATCGCGCTGCTGCTGCTTCCGCTCGCATTGCAGCTCGCGCGTTTGCTGCGCAAGCCCACGCCATCCGGCAGGAATGAGACGACAGCTCAGGAGAAGGTGATCATATGACCGCAAAGCCGCTCATTGCATTGGCGATGGGAGATCCCGCCGGCGTCAGCCCGGAGCTGACCGCGAAACTCGTGGCGGAGAACGACATCCGTGCCCGCAGCCGGCTCGTGGTGATCGGCGACCGCCGCGTCTTCGACGAGGGGGCGCGCGTTGCGGGCGTCAAGCCCGACCTGATCATGGTGGAGCAGGGGGCCGACCTTCGATCGGCGCAGGGCGACGCGCTGTTTGTCGATCTTCGCCACCTCGATCCCAAGGACGTCGAGCCGAAGACCGCGACCCTCGCCGGCGGAAAATTCGCGCTGGCCAACTACCGGCACGCGCTCGAACTCGGCCGCGACAGGCGCGTCGATGCCGTCTGCTTCACCCCCTTCAACAAGCAGGCGATGCGGCTTGCCCGCGCCGAATATGACGACGAGATCGCGTTTTCCGCGGAGGTGGTCGGCCTCGAGACGCCGGCAAGCGAGTTCAACGTGCTGGACCGGCTCTGGAACGCACGGGTCACGTCCCACATCCCGCTGAAAGACGTCGCCGCGCGGCTGTCCAGTGAGCGCATCCATCGTGCGCTCAAGCTGACCGATTCCTGCATGCGCAACGCGGGCTTCGCCAGGCCGCGGATTGCGGTTGCGGGCCTCAATCCTCACGCCGGCGACGGCGGCAATTTCGGCCGCGAGGAGATCGATATGATTGCGCCGGTGGTTGCGGCCGGCCAGCGCGAGGGCATTGCCGCGGAAGGACCGTTCCCGGCCGACACCGTGTTCCTGCGCGCCAAGGGCGGCGCCTTCGATGCGGTGCTGACGATGTATCATGACCAGGGCCAGATCGCGATGAAGCTGATGGGCTTCGATCGCGGCGTGACCTTGCTCGGCGGCTTTCCATTCCCGATCTGCACGCCCGCGCACGGCACCGCCTACGACCTCGCAGGCGAGGGCATCGCATCGATCGGCGCCAGCCGCGCCGCGCTGCTGCTCGCGGCGGAGATGGCCGGGCGCCGTGCTGCGTGATTGCGCAATGGCGCGTTTTCAGTCTTCGCGATGATGGCAGAATGCCAGTGTCTTGCCCGACGTGTCAAAGCGCCTTGACGCGCGCAAAACACCAACGAAAACAACCCTCCGGCTACTGTGCATGGGGTTGTTTTCGCGGTTTTTGATCGGACAGGCGGACTTTGGCCTCAGGCTCCGCAGACGATCACGCCGTACCAGCCGAGGCCCCGATAGGTCTCGTAGCCGGGTGTCGCATGGAACGCGATCATCGCGCCCGAGCGGTCCTGATAGAAGCCGGAGCGCTGGCCGTTCAGCGACAGCGAGATGCGCTCGCTCAGAATGCCCTGGCCGTCGGAGGCCGCGATGACGCGGAAATTGGAGTCGACCAGCAGCACGCGCGCCTTGTCGCTGTCGCCGACGCGCACGCCCTGGACGATGGCGCGGGCCTGCGGCTCCCAGTCGAAATGGATGGCGAGCACGCCGATCGGCGCGCCGTTGGCCTGGCCGCCGGCGCGGACGCTGGCGCAATAGGTCGCGACCTGCGCGTTGCCGAGCAGCGGCTGGTTCTCGACGTCGCCGGCGACATAGTCGTCGCCGGAGCGCAAGGTCCTGGCCTCGCGAAACCATTTGGTGTGGGCGACATTCTGGCCGACGACGCGAAAGCGGTCGGCGCGGCCGTTGGCGATGACGTTGCCGTCGAGGTCGCAGAGCCAGAGGTCGAGATAAACGGTGTAGGCGCCGAGGATGACGCCGAGGCGCTGCGAGGCATAGGTGACAGCCGCCGGAGCAGGCGAGGCGGCGCAATCCACCACGGCGGAATCGGTCGCCCACCAGCGCACGTCGCAGGTGCGTTCATAGAGGTTGCGGTCGATCAGTTCGACCGCATTGAGCGACAAATCGACCATGCGCTCGCCGCGCGAGCGCTGGCTCATGCGGTCGATCGAGGCGACGAGATCGCCGGTGCGTTTCGTCAATTGGCTTTCGAGCTCGCGCGCGATGGTCTCGACCTGCTGGCCGACGCCGCGCACCTCTTGCGCCACCACCGCGAAGCCCGCACCTTGCGCGCCGGCGCGCGAGCTCTCGATCAGCGCGTTCAGCGCCAGCATCTTCATCTGGTTGGTGATCTGCTGGATCGCCTTGGTCTTGTCGACCGCGATCTGGTTGACCTCCGCGGTGAGGCGGTTGATCAGCGCGGAAATGTCGGAATCATCTTCAGCGGGTTCGGCGGCATTCGGCTTGGCTTTGAGACCCAGCGCAGCAGACATCGGGGACTTCCCTTGGCAATGAGGCCTGATCTGCAATGAACCCGGAACAATCGCTTACAGATCGAATACGATTCTTTTTCGAGGATTCCGCCTAACGCCTGCTTAATTTGCTGTTCGGCGGAATGCCTAAATGGTAGTCAATCCGGCCTGCCGGCCGGCCATCCACCGCTTTGTGCCCCCCAGCCGTTGCAAATTGCCGACGTTTCCCGGCCAATCCCCCTAAGCCAGTAACCGGGCGCTTAGCGTGATCGCCCGAACCTCGAGTTCCCAACAGACAGCCGCTCGTCATGACGCCGCCCGCCACCGCATTGCCCGTCGAAGCGCCCCAGGCGTTCCTGGGGGTGACGCGCTCGCTCACCGACAAGCTCTGGCGCGACCGGCTGGACGCCCGCGGAGCGGCCAGGGCGCTGGCCATCGTGCAGCGTCACCAATTGCCGGAATTGCTGGCGCGGGTGCTGGCGGGGCGCGGGGTCGATATCGACACTGTGCCCGACTTCCTCGACCCGACCATCCGAAAGCTGCTGCCGGACCCCTTCACGGTGACGGAGATGGAGGCCGCCTCCAGGCGGATCGCGGATGCGGCACAGAAGGGCGAGAAGGTCGCGATCTTCGGCGACTACGACGTCGACGGCGCGACCTCGGCGGCACTGCTGGCCTGGCACCTGCGCCATTGCGGGCTCGACCCGCTCATCCACATTCCCGATCGGATTTTCGAGGGCTACGGGCCTAATACCGAAGCCGTACGTGCGCTGGCCGCGAAGGGCGCCACGCTGCTCGTCACCGTCGATTGCGGCACCACGAGCATCGAGCCGCTGGCCGAGGCCAAGCGCCTCGGCATGTCCGTCGTCGTGATCGATCACCACCAGGCCGGCACGGAGCTCCCTGAGGTCGACGCACTGGTCAATCCGAACCGGCTCGACGATCTCTCTGGCCTTGGCCATCTCGCCGCCGTTGGGCTGGTGCTGGTGACGCTGGTCGCGGTCAACCGCGAGCTGCGCCAGCGCGGCTTCTGGACATCCGAGATGCCCGAGCCTGATCTCTTGGGCATGCTGCATCACGTCGCGCTCGGCACGGTCGCCGATGTGGCGCCGCTGATCGGACTTAACCGCGCCTTCGTCGCCAAGGGGCTGATCGCAATGCGGCGGCGCGACCATGTCGGCCACACCGCGCTGATGGATGTGGCGCGGCTCAACGGCCCGCCGGAGGCCTGGCATCTCGGCTTCATGCTGGGGCCGCGCGTCAACGCCGGCGGCCGCATCGGCCGCGCCGATCTCGGCGTGCGGCTCTTGCTCGAAGGCGACAGCGTCGAAGCCGCGCGGATCGCCGCCGAGCTCGATCGCCTCAACACCGAGCGCCGCGTCATCGAGCAGGCCGCCGAAGCACAGGCCGAGGCCGAGGCACTGGCCTCGATCGGGCTGGAGGACAAGCTCGGCGTCATCGTCACGGCGTCTGAAGGCTGGCACCCCGGCGTGGTCGGCCTCGTCGCCTCCCGCTTGAAAGAGAAGTTTTCGCGACCCGCCTTTGCCATTGCGCTCGAGCCCGGCGGCATCGGCACCGGCTCGGGCCGCTCGATCGCCGGCGTCGACATCGGCAAGGCGGTGCGGCAGGCGGTCACCGACGGCATCTTGCTGAAAGGCGGCGGCCACGCGATGGCCGCGGGCGTGACGCTGCGCAAAGAGAAGCTCGCCGAATTCCGCGCCTATCTTGAAAATGCGCTGGCGCGCGACGTCGCCGAGGCACGCCATGTCAACGAGCTCTATATCGACGGCGCGGTCTCCGCGCGCGCGGTGACGACGGAGCTTGCGACCACGCTCAACCGCGCAGGGCCCTTTGGCAGCGGCAATCCGGAAGCCGTGCTGGCGCTGCCGGCGCACCAGCTCGTCTATGCCGATGAGGTCGGCCAGGCGCATCTGCGTTTGCGCTTCAAGTCGGGCGACGGCGCCATCGTCAACGGCATCGCGTTCCGTTCGGTTGGCCAGAAGCTCGGCAATGCGCTGGTCGCCAATCGCGGTCAGCAATTGCATGTCGCGGGATCGTTGTCGGTCGACCGTTACCAGGGCGCCGAGCGGGTGCAGTTCCGTGTCGTCGATGTCGCCCTACCGGACCAGGGGCCATCCGTGATTAGATAACGCAAGATCCGACGAGATCAGGCGTACAAGATTGCGGCCGCAAAGAACAAAAAAGGGAGTGAACAATGGCAGGGCAGGTTGAGGGCAAGGTCGCGCTGGTGACGGGCGGCGCTTCCGGTATTGGCGAGGCGATCGTCGAGCTGTTCGCGCGCGAAGGCGCGACCGTGATCATCACCGACATCGACGAGTTGCGCGGGCCCGAGCTCGCCAAGCGCATCACCAAGGCCGGCGGCAAGGCGATCTTCCTGGAGCAGGACGTCACCCGCGAGGAGCGTTGGATCGAGATCGTCGCCGAGATCGCGAAGCGCTACGGCCGGCTCGACGCGCTCGTCGCCAACGCCGGCATCGGCATTGCCGTGCCCTCGATCGTCGACATGACGCTCGGTGACTGGCGCAAGCAGAACGCGATCAATCTCGACGGCGTGTTTCTCTCGGTCAAGCATTGCCTGCCCTTGATGCGCAAGACCGGCGGCGGCTCGATCGTCATGATGTCCTCGCTGGCGGGCCTGCGCGGCTCGCCGGGGCTGTCGGCCTATTCGGCCACCAAGGGCGGCGTGCGGCTGTTTGCGAAATCGATCGCGATGGAGTGCGCGGCTGTGGGCGACGGCATTCGCGTCAACTCCGTTCATCCCGGCATCATCGACACGCCGATCTGGGGCAAGATCCCGACGGGGGCGACCGGCAACCAGGGCAATGCGCCGATCGATCCGGAGGAGCGGGCCCGGGTCGTCACGCCGCTCGGCCGCGCCGGGCAGGCTGCGGAGATTGCCTCTGGCGTGCTGTATCTGGCGTCAGATGCCTCGCGCTACGTCACCGGCAGCGAACTCGTGATCGACGGCGGCATGAACGCCGGCGGCGTGCCGCGGCGGCAATAGGCCGCCGCGCGGGCTGCGAAGGGCAGGGTGGCGCCCGCAGGGGCTGACGCGCAGGCGCCGGCCCTGTAGAAGGCGAGGAGCTTCCGACCGACAGGGGTTTCCTTCGCCATGGCGCACAGCCTTCACTCTTCGTCATCCACGCCAGCGCCATTCCGCTCGAACCGGCCGGACCTCGCCACCGACGCGATCCGCACCGCGCGCGAGGACCTTGCCGCCTGCTTCCGCATGGCCGCGCGCAACGGCTTCGAGGAGGGCATCTGCAACCATTTCTCGGCCGTCGTGCCGGGCCATGATGATCTGTTCCTGGTCAACCCCTACGGCTACGCCTTCCGCGAGCTGACCGCGTCAAAGCTGCTGATCTGCGACTTCCACGGCAACGTGCTCGACGGCGAGGGCGTGCCCGAGGCGACGGCGTTCTACATCCACGCCGAGATGCACAAGCGCCTGCCGCGTGCCAAGGTCGCGTTCCACACCCACATGCCCTACGCCACCGCGCTGTCGATGACCGAGGGCGATCCCCTGATCTGGGCCGGGCAGACCGCGCTGAAATTCTACGGCCGCACTGCGGTCGACCGCGACTACAACGGCCTTGCGCTCGACAACCGCGAGGGCGCGCGGATCGCGTCCGCCGTCGGCGATGCCGACATCGTCTTCATGAAGCATCACGGCGTGATGGTGCTTGCGCCGACCATCGCGGAAGCCTGGGACGATCTCTACTATCTCGAACGCGCCGCCGAGGTGCAGGTGCTGGCGATGTCGACGGGGCGCAAGGTGCTGGCCGTCGATCCTGCGATTGCGGCCGAGACCTACAAGCAGATGCGCGAGGGCGATTCCGAATCCGCGCGATTGCATCTGGCCGCGATCCGTAGGCAGCTTGATGCCGAGGAGCCGCAGTACAGGCACTGACCCCAACCGCCGTCATTCCGGGGCGCGCGAAGCGCGAGCCCGGAATCCATCGCGCAGCAAGCCAGGCGGACAAATGGATTCCGGGCTCGCGCCAAGTGGCGCGCCCCGGAATGACAAAGTGAGAGAGCGGGCGCTACGAACCCTGCCGCAGCCTCGCCAGCACCTTCAGGCCGCCATAGCCGTCCGCCGGCGTGATCCCCGCGCGCTGCTGGAAATCCTTGATCGCCCTCATCGTATCGTTGCCGACGCGGCCGTCGGTACCGCCGGTGTCGAACCCGGCCTTGGTCAGCCGCGTCTGCATCTCCTGCACCTCGGCGAGCGTCAGCGCGCGTTCGGAGCCGGGGAAGGGCTGGATGAAGGGCGGTGCGCCCAGGCAGCGGTCGCCGAGATGGCAGATCGCCAGCGCATAGTTCATCGAGGGGTTGTAGCTTTTCACCGAGTAGAAATTCGGCGCGAGCAAGAAGGTCGGTCCCCCCGCGACCGGCGTCCACATCTGTGCGGTCGCGGAGGCTTGCGGAAACGGCTGGCCGTCGGCGCGGTCGACGCCGGCCGCCTGCCATGCCGCATAGGTGCGGCTGCCGCTCATCTCGCCTGATGCGCGCACCTCGTAGCCCCAATGCTCGCCGCGGTGCCACTTGCCGCGATTGACGAGGTACTTTGCCGTCGAGCCCAGCGCGTCGTCGGGCTTGCCGAATGGCGAGACCTTGCCGTCGCCGTCATAGTCGATGCCGACATTGAGCCAGACTTCCGGCATCCATTGCGAATGCCCCATCGCGCCGGCCCAGGAGCCCTTCATCTCCTCCGGCGTGCTCCAGCCCTTGTCGACGATACGCAGCGCGTTGATCAGCTCGGTCTCCCAATAGGCCTTGCGGCGCGGCTCGTTCCAGGCGAGCGCGGCGAGCGAGGGAAACACCGGCGTCATGTGGTTCTGCTGCACCAGCGGATCGCCATAGGCGGACTCGACGCCCCACAGCGCCAGCAGCGTGCCGCGCTCGACGCCGAAGTCGCGCTCGATGCGCGCGAGCAGGGCCTCGTTGTTCTTCAGCGCGATCTTGCCGTTGATGATGCGCCAGTCGGAGACGCGGCGGTTGATGTATTGCCAGACCTGCTCGTGGAATTCGGGCTGGTTGCGCATCTGCTTGAACACGCTCATGTCGGGCTCGACCCGCGCCATCGCGCGCTGCCAGGTCGCGGCCGAGATGCCCTTCGCCATCGCGCGTGCGCGAAAGCTCTCGCGCCATTCGTCGAAGCCTGGCGGCGCGGCGAGGACGCATGTGGGTGACGCGACGAGGGCTACCGCGCCGAGCGCAGATTTCAGCAGGACGCGGCGGGTGGGCGTGGCCGAGGAATCAGCTTGTTTCATGGACACATTGTAGCGGGAAACAAGCCTCCTGTGAGTCGGTTCCTGGAACAGGAGGAACAGTCTATCGACCCACGTTCCCCGGAACAAAGCCTGGTACCCCGCATTCCCCCTGCACACGATCGAGGAGGACGAAGGAAGATGAATTCGGCAATCGCAGCAAGACCGTGATTCATCACGACAACGACTGACGGAGCGGGGCCCCGGCTGGAGCGCCGGGGCTCACTTCATCGAGAATTCGGGGTTGAATGAAGATACGCGCGCATGCGGAAAGCCACGTCGTCGAACTCGATGACGGATCGCACCTGATGATCATCGCGGAAAACTCTGGACGCGGCATTCAGGGCGACGGCGCTGTCAGTGACTTCTCGGATGCCGATGGCGGCGACGGAGGCTGCGGCGACTAGGGTTAGCCCCGGCGCGGTCTAGTCGTCCTGCAAATCGGCCGCGATTCCGGCGAGCCAGCGCCGGACCGAGGTCTCCGCCTTGCTATCCAGATTCCGGGCGAGGCGCTTCTCCAGCGCAATCACCCGCTCCCTGCACGCCTTCAACAGCGTCGCGCCGCGCGGCGTCAGCGTCCATTGCTGGATGCGGCCATGGACGGGATGGGGCGTCATCGCAATCGCGCCGTCGCGTTCGAGGTTGCGGATGATCACGCCCACCGTCTGCGGCGTGAGGAAGGTGAGGCGGGCGACGTCGGCGCCCGACAGGCCCGGATAGGCGTTGAGCATGGTCAGTACCGCAAATTGCGGTGAGGTCACGCCGAGATCGGCGAGCGCCCGTTCCATCGTCAGGCGGACCGCGGCATGGGCCTGTCGCAGCAGGTAGCCAAGATAGCCTTCCTCGCCGCGTTTGCCTTCCCCTGGGGCAGGCACGCGAACAGCAGCGCCGTCGGAAGCGGCGGGGGCCTTCCGCGGGCCTTTCGATCTTGTGAAGTCAGCGGCCTTGCGCATAATATAAGAGCTCTTATACAGTATAAGCACTCTTATAATAACACGAGGTGCACGGCAATGTCACACGCCCGCAGTGAATACGAGGATTTCAAGCGGATCGCACCCGATGCGTATGATCTGGTGCTGGCGCTCGGGCAGCTTGCGGCCAAGGCGGGCCTGGACAAGCAGTTGCTCGAGTTGGTCAAGCTGCGCGCCTCGCAGATCAACGGCTGCGCCTTCTGCCTGCAGCATCACATCCTGCTCTCGGAACGCATCGGCGTGCCCGTGGACAAGCTCAATCTGGTCGCGGTCTGGCGCGAAGCGCCGGTCTTTTCGGCGCGCGAGCGTGCCGCGCTGGCCTGGGCCGAAGCCCTGACCTTCCTGCCCGACGGCGTCAGCGACGAGGTCTACGCGGAGGCGACCCGCGAATTCTCCGAGACCGAGCTGATGTACCTGACCTCGGCTGTCGCCTCGATCAACGTCTGGAACCGGTTTGGCGCGGCCTATCGCTGGACGCCGGCGAAGCGGCCGGTCGCAACGAATGCCGCGGCATCCTGATTGCCAGAAGGGAATAAGGGGAGGTTGTCATGACAGCGATGAGTTTGGCCATCACGCAACGCCCGGTGCCGTCGCGGTCAATAGCGCTGGCCGTTGTCGGCGGGCTCGCCTGTGCACTCGCGATCGGCAAGGCGCTGCCGCTGACGATGGAGACCGTGTCAGGCGCGCTGGCGCCGCTCTGCGCCAACGCTGCCGAGAGTTCGCCGCTCGACGAGGTCGAGCCGATCGGCTCCTACGCGTTGCCGAACGTGCCGGGCAAGCGCGTGACCATCGTGCGCGTCTTCTATGGCCCCGGCGGATTTACGCGGCCGCGTCGCCACGTGGGCTCGGTGACGGCCTACATCACCAAGGGCGAGATCCGCTCCCAGCTCGGCGGCGGCCCGGTCGAGACGTTTGGTGTCGGCCAGTCCTTCTTCGAACCGCCCGGCGCGACGCATCTGGTGTCGGCGAATGCCAGCGCCACGGAGCCGGCGGAATTGATCGCTGTGTTCGTGGCAGACGAGGGCGCGCAGCTGACGACGTTTCTGGAGTGACCGTAGCCCGGGTGAGCGAAGCGACACCCGGGGACAGTCGTCGTGAGAATCCCGGATGTCGCTTCATTCATCCGGGCTACTCGGCGGAGGTTCTCGTCAGCCTCCGTACGAGGCCGGATCGGGATTGTCGGACGGGTGCTCGAACGACTTCTTCATCGACACCGGCATCGGCACGTGGAAGTTCAGGCCGCGCGGCGGCACCGGCTCCATGAACCATTTGTCGTAGATCTTCTCGATCTCCGGGCTCTTGTAGAGTTTTGCTGTGGCACGATCGACCACGGCCTTGAACTGTGCGTCGTCCTTGCGCAGCATGATGCCGTAGGGCTCCGGATCGGAAAACGCGCCGGTGCTGATCGCATAGAGCGACGGATCCTTCGCGGAGGCGATCATGGCCGCAAGCTGGATGTCGTCCATGACGAAGGCCTGGGCGCGGTCGGTCTCGACCATCAGGAAGGCCTCGGGGACGTCCTTTGCATTCATGACGTTGATCCCGAGCGAGCGTGCGGCGTTGGCCTTGTTCAGCTGGTTGATGTTGGTCGAGCCCGAGACCGAGACGACGGCCTTGCCCTTGAGGTCGTCGATCTGATCGAGCTTCGAAGCCTTCTTCGACACGAAGCGGCTCGCCGTGAGGAAATGCGTGTTGGTGAACCACACCTGCTTCTGGCGGTCGGCGTTGTTGGTGGTCGAGCCGCATTCGAGGTCGATGGTGCCGTTCGCCATCAGCGGAATGCGGCTGGACGACGTCACCAGGTTCTCGTTGACCGCGAGCTTGTCCAGCTTCAGCTCGGCCTTGATCTCCTCGACGATCTTCATGCAGATGTCGATGGCGTAGCCGACGGTCTTCTGCTTCTCGTCGATATAGCTGAAGGGCACTGCACTGTCGCGCACCCCGAGCGTGATCGCGCCGGTGTCCTTGATCTTCTTCAGCGTACCGGTCAATTCCTGTGCACGAGCCGGCACGGCGAATGCGACGGCCACAATGACCGCCGTGGTGAGACAACGCATGTGCTTCTCTTTCTCCAGTTTGCTTGCCGGAAGCCAAGCAATTCTGGGGCCAGAGATGGCCAGGCCGTTCGGGGAGGTCCGGACGCCGATCTGCCCAAGCCTCGTGCGCCGCAAGGGGGCGTCATGCGATCGTCGTCGAGGCGCGCCGCGCGGTGAGGCGCGAGCTGCCTCAATTATCCTCGCTGCTCGAGCCCTCGCGCGGGTCCGGCTTGATCACATCCTCGGGCAGCGCATGTGCCACGGGCTGCGGAGTGCCCGCGATCTCCGGGCCGACCTCGCGGCCGCGGGCGTGGATCAGGCGTTCATAGGCGGAGACCAGCGTGACGTAGGGGCTGACCCAGATCCAGCCGTCGCGGGTGAACACCTGGACGTCGAAATGCAGGTGCATCGAGGTGCCGGCGGGATGATCGAGATAGTTCGAGACCAGGCCGATCTTCTCGCCTTCGGTCACGATGCGGCCGTTGAGCAAACCGTCGGCGTTCATCGCCTGCGGGTTCATGTGCATGTAGCGGAAGCGCATGTGCTCGGTGCGGCTGTTGATCTCGAGCGTCGCGGCCTGGTCCTTGGAAGCGCGGATCACGATGGCGTCGCGCACGGCGACGACGGCGCGCTGCTTGGGATCGCAGGGGGCGCGGCCCTCGCCGGGCGGCGGGCACTCGGCGGCGCGGATGTCCTCGCCCTGGTGGCCGTAGCCGCCGCCGCATTGCCCGACTTCGAAGCTGCGGGACTCGCAGAAATTGTCGCGCCAGGGATAGGCAGTCGGACCGTCGTTCTTGTCGCGCTTGCCGTAGGATTGCGAGCGCACGAAGGCGGGCGCCTTCTCCAGCGGGAAGCGGATCTGCGCATAGGCCATCACGTCCGGATGGCCGCTCTTGTTGCGGTAGCCGCTGTTCGGGATGATGTCGCCGCTCGGCCGGTAGCTGAAATCGGCCGAACGCCCTGAGGGACGATCGATGATGTCGGAGGCAACATCCATCAGCGGCCGCATACGCTGGCCGCCAGCGACGCGCAGCGCCTTCAGGAAGCGTTCGGCAACCGGATAGGCTTCCTTGCAGGCGAGCCGCCGCGGTTTTGCGACGCTGTCCAGGCACTGGACGGAGACGACATAGGCGACACCGAACCGGGTGAAGGCGTAGCGCACATAGCCTTCGCGGATGAACCTGCGCAGGTCCGGATAGAGGGCTGCAAGCGGCTTGACCGCCTCGCCCTTGCCGCCGGCGGGGTCGGCGATGTCATAGAGCAGCGCAGAGCCCGTGATCTGCACCTCGACCGGTCTTGCGAAGACACGCGTCGGCATGCCGTCACCGGCGCCGGGCTCGAGCGAGAAGCTCGCGCTGTATCCGGCGGGGCCGGCGTCGAACACGTCGACGGGATTGAAATCAGCCTGGTAGCGCGACAGCGACAGGCTTGACGGGGCGCCGTTGCGCTGGGCCTCGAGATAGGCGGCGGCGTCGAACGGCAGCAGCACGGGCACGGAGCTGCGGGCAATGCCGGTGAAGAACTGGGAGGAGACCGCATTGAGCTGCACCAGCGCCGGCATCGCGCGCGGATCGTAGCGCGGCACGGAACGGCGAGGCACGAAAATGAAATCGTTGGCAACCCGGGGGTGGCTGTTGATCTCGGTGCGGAGCTGGTCGAGCGCTGCGCGCCAATCGACGCGCAGAGCCGTGAGTGAGGGGCTGCGGAATTCATCCGCGGCCAGCGGAGCGGCAACGAGGAGCGAAAGCGACGCCAGAACAAGCGAGACGAAGCGGAACCTCTTCCTACCCACTGTCTCGCCCCCGGCGGTACCTGTTCCGATCCTCGATCCCTGACTTAGTCCTTGGCGCGCTCGGAGTAGGAGCCGTCTTCGGTCATCACGACGATACGGGTGCCGACCGAGATGTGCGGCGGCACCGTGGTGCGCACGCCGTTGGAGAGCACCGCGGGCTTGTAGGAGGACGAGGCGGTCTGGCCCTTGGTCACGGGCTCGGTATCCACCACTTCCAGCGTCACGCGCTGGGGCAGGGCGATCGACACCGGGTTGGTACCGTGCAGGGACAGCTTGACCGTCATGCTCTCCTGGAGATACGCGGCCGCGTCGCCGACGACGTCCTTGGAGACCTGGACCTGGTCGTAGGATTCCGGGTTCATGAAGTGGTAGCCATCGCCATCTTCATACAGGAAGGTGTAGTTGCGCTCTTCGATCGTGGCCTTTTCGACCTGGTCGGTTGTCTTGTAGCGCTCGGAGATCTTTACCCCGTCCGAGATTCGGCGCATTTCGATCTGGCTGACCGGGGTGCCCTTGCCGGGATGGATGTTCTCGGCGCTCACGACGACATAGAGCTTGCCGTCTTGCTCGATCACGTTGCCCTTGCGAATAGAACTGGCGATGACTCTCAAAGCTGTATTTCCTGCTTGCTTGGCCCGGCTCCGGCCAGGACGTGGTCAAATTGATGGGGGACTTGGGGCCTCAAATCAGACCTCGGCGCCCGTTTCGGGCCGCAACATACTGATTTTGCCGTTGGATGCCAGCACTTTGCTGATGGTTGGGGTGGTCGGTTAATGGCTGGGGACAAACCGATTTCGCCGTTCTGGTCGCCTGAACGGCACCTCGACCGGCGGCCGTTCCTCCTGGCGAGGGGCGCCGTGACCGGGGCTTTACGGGGCTTTTTCGCCGAGCAGGGCTTCATGGAGGTCGAAACCTCCGTTCTTCAGGTCTCCCCGGGCAATGAGACCCATCTGCACGCCCCCCGTACCGAGATCGTGCGGCCGGATGGCAGCCGGGCCAGCCGCTACCTGCGGACCTCCCCGGAATTTGCCTGCAAGAAGCTGCTGGCAGCCGGCGAGCCCCGAATCTTCGAGTTCGCCCGGGTGTTCCGTGACCGCGAGCGCGGCGACCTGCATCTGCCCGAATTCACCATGCTGGAATGGTACCGGGCCGGTGCGCCCTATGACGCCATCATGGCCGACACCGTCGTGGTCATCGCCCGCGCGGCGCAGGCCACCGGGATCGGGACCTTCTCCTTCCGCGGCCGGACCGCCGATCCCTTCGCCGAGCCGGAGCTCCTGACGGTCGCAGGCGCCTTCGAACGGTTCGCCGGCATCGACCTGCTGTCGACAATCGCGGGCGACGAGGGTAACCGTGCCGCGCTCGCCCAAATGGCCTCCAGCAAGGTCCGGGTGGCCGGGGACGATACCTGGTCCGACATCTTCAGCAAGGTTCTGGTGGAGCATGTCGAGCCGCATCTGGGGCAGGGGCGTTTGACCATTCTGTTCGAATACCCATCTCCAGAGGCGGCACTGGCACGCGTGAAGGCCGGCGATCCCAGGGTCGCCGAACGGTTCGAGGTCTATGCCTGCGGCGTCGAACTCGCCAACGGTTTTGGCGAACTGACCGACGCCGAAGAGCAACGCCGGCGCTTCACGGAATCGATGGCGGAGAAGCAGCGTCGCTACGGCGAGGCCTATCCGCTGGACGAGGACTTTCTGGCCGCCGTCGCCGCAATGCCGGAGGCGAGCGGCGTCGCGCTCGGCTTCGACCGGCTGGTGATGCTGGCCAGCGGCGCAACGCGGATTGATCAGGTGGTGTGGACACCCCCTGCAAATGAAACGCCAAGTGAGACATGACGAAGACCAATCTTGCACGCACCTTGCGTGAGCCGGCCGAGCTCGTGGCCGAGCACCTCGCGCCTGCCGCGGCGCTGCCTGCACTGGAGCGCGTTGCCGCGCGCTATGCGGTCGCGATCACGCCGGCGCTGGTCGAGCTGATCGACACATCCGATCCCGACGATCCCATCGCCCGCCAGTTCGTGCCGACGGCTGCGGAGCTCGAGATGCAGCCGGGCGAGAGCGCCGATCCGATCGGGGATCACCCGCATTCGCCGGTGCCCGGCATCGTGCATCGCTATCCCGATCGCGTGCTGTTCAAGCTCGTTCAC
This sequence comes from Bradyrhizobium sp. cf659, assembly GCF_900113725.1. NCBI lineage: Bacteria > Pseudomonadati > Pseudomonadota > Alphaproteobacteria > Hyphomicrobiales > Nitrobacteraceae > Bradyrhizobium > Bradyrhizobium sp. cf659. The sequence continues at coordinate 760,046 of NZ_FOQJ01000001.1, read as the reverse complement.
GTCTGCGCGGTCTATTGCCGCTTCTGCTTCCGCCGCGAGATGGTCGGACCCGGCAAGGACAACGCGCTCTCGGACAGCGCCTATCGCGCGGCGATCGACTACATCCGCGCGCACGACGAGATCTGGGAGGTGATCCTGACCGGCGGCGATCCCCTGATGCTGTCGCCGCGTCGCATGAGCGAGATCATGGCGGATCTCGCCGGCATCGATCACGTCAAGATCATCCGCCTTCACACCCGCGTGCCCGTCGCCGACCCCGTGCGCGTCAGCGACGAGATGGTCGCAGCGCTGAAGGTTGCGGGCGCGACCACTTGGGTTGCGCTGCACGCCAACCACGCACGCGAGCTGACGGAGGCCGCGCGCGCCGCCTGCGCGCGGCTCGTCGATGCCGGCATCCCCATGGTCAGCCAGTCGGTGCTTTTGCGCGGCGTCAATGACAACGTCACGGCTTTGTCGGATTTGATGCGAGCTTTCGTCGAATGCCGGATCAAGCCGTACTATCTGCATCACGGCGATCTCGCGCCGGGCACGGCGCATCTGCGCACCACGCTGGCGGAGGGGCAGGAGCTGATGCGGCAGCTGCGTGGACGCGTGTCCGGACTGTGTCAGCCTGACTATGTCATCGATATTCCCGGCGGCGCCGGCAAGTCGCCGGTGGGGCCGAACTATGTGTTGGCGGCGCAAAATACCGCACCCGATGCACGTGAAGCGGCGCCGGAAACGCGCTATCGTATCGTGGACTATTGCGGTGATGTTCATCTCTATCCGCCCGAGACGTGAGCGGTGATGGAGCGGACGCCGGTTTGAGGATGGAGGAACGGAAATGAAGCAGATCATCGTGGCCGCATCGCTCCTGGTCTTGCTCGGCGGCGCGGCAGTCGCGCAGACCGGCAGCAAGGGATCGACCACCACGTCGGGACAGTCGGCGGGCTCTTTGCCGCCTGCACCCGTCGGTCATCGGCAGCCGCGCGCCAGCGACGTGCCGAACGAGAAGAATTTAAGCGACCCGAACGATCCCCTCAGCAAGGAAAATCAGGCGCTCGACAAGAAGATCAAGAGCATCTGCCGCGGCTGCTAGGCCGCGCCGATGCGGGCAGGGCGCGACAGCTCGCCCCGCCTGCGTTTGCCTGACCTTACGCCGACCGCTCGTGCAGCCCCGCGCGCGCGGCGTTGCGCCGGATTTCGACCGCATCCGCAAGCTGTTCGAGCACGGTTGCCGTGGTCGCCCAGTCGATACAGCCGTCGGTGATGCTCTGGCCGTAAGTGAGCGGCTTGCCCGGAACCACGTCCTGGCGGCCGGCGACGAGATTGCTCTCGATCATCACGCCCATGATGCGGTTCTCGCCGCCGGAGATCTGGCCGGCAATGTCGGCCATGACCAGCGGCTGGTTTTCCGGCTTCTTGCTTGAATTGGCGTGGCTCGCATCCACCATCACCAGCGGCGCGACGCCGGATTTCGCCAGCTCGTTGCAGGCCGCCGCGACGCTTGCCGCGTCGTAGTTCGGCGTGCTGCCGCCGCGCAGGATGATGTGGCAGTCCTCGTTGCCCGCGGTCGAGGCGATGGCCGAGCGGCCGAGCTTGGTCACCGCCATGAAATGATGCGGATGCGAGGCCGACTTCACCGCGTCCGCCGCGATCCGCACGTTGCCGTCGGTGCCGTTCTTGAAGCCGACCGGACAGGACAACCCGGAGGCCAGCTCGCGATGGATCTGGCTCTCGGTCGTGCGCGCGCCGATCGCGGCCCAGGACACGAGGTCGGCGATGTATTGCGGCGTCGTCATGTCCAGGAATTCGGCGCCGGCCGGGAGGCCGAGATTGTTCACCGCCGACAGCACGTTGCGCGCCAGCCGCAGGCCCTTGTTGATGTCGAAGCTGCCGTCGAGATCGGGGTCGTTGATCAGGCCCTTCCAGCCGACCGTGGTGCGCGGCTTCTCGAAATAGACCCGCATCACGATCTCGAGCTGGTCGGCGAGGTCTTCGCGCAGGGCGGCGAGGCGCTCGGCATAGTCGAGCGCGGCCTTGGGATCATGCACCGAGCAGGGGCCGACCACGACCAGCAGACGGTCGTCCTGGCCGGTGAGGATGGCGTGGATGGCGTTGCGCGCCGCCATCACCACACGCGTTGCGGTGAGCGTGCGCGGCACCTCCCGCATCACCTCATCCGGCGTGCTCAGCTCTTTCAGTTCGCGGATACGAAGATCGTCGGTCGTGCTCAGCACGGCGGGCTCCTGATTGTTTGAACCTGCCGGCCAATAAAAAAGCCGCCAGGTCTGGCGGCTGTTCGGACGTTTGCTGCAATGTGTCAGATTGAGCGCGATCCTCCCGCCGCCAGCGAGCTGTCGTAGCTAAAGTACCAAAAATAGCTGGTGACGAGGGTGATCATGGGAGGCCATATAGCGTGCCATTGGCGGGTTGTCACCCCCCAAAACGGCACAGGCGCGACGAGGCGTCTCAGGTGTTGCTGTTGCGTGCCGCCAGCGCCATGCCGATCAGGGTGGCGCCGCCGAACAGCAGATTGATACCGACGAGCACGCCGATCGCCCATTCCGCAGAGCTCGGCAGCCCCGTGATCACCATGAACGAGATCGCGATGTCGACGAGGCCCGAGATCAGGAGCCACGACCAGCGGCCGCTCAGCTCGCGGCGGTGCTCGAGTGCGTACATGATGGTGGCGACGCCCTCGGCGAGGAAATAGGCGCCGAGCACGATGGTCAACGTCAGCACGGCCTGCATCGGCCGCGCCAGCAGCAGCATGCCGGCAAGCACGGCCAGCGCGGCCGAGATCAGCGACCACCAGAAGCCCGGCGTGCTGCGCGCCCAGTAGGTCACGATCAGCCCGCCAATGCCGCTGATCAGGAACATCCAGCCGAGGAAGATCGCGATGGCAAGGCTTGCGAGCGGCGGCAGGATCAGTGCGGCGACGCCGAGGACGGCGAGCAGGATACCTTCGAACAGGAAGGCCTTCCAATGCGCCTTCACCGTCCGGCTCATCGCGGATTGCAGCCGTGAAAGATCCTCAGGCGATGGCATCGGCAGGCTCCAGCTCGAAAGATGCGTGCTCACTCTAGTATGCGCACACCGCGCTTGCCATCCCGCGGTTCAGCCGCCGCCGTGCGCTGACGAAAAACCTTCGCCGCTGGTGCGAATGCGGTTGCGGCCGAGAATGTAGATCGCCGTTGTGACAACCAGAAGCGCGAGGCCGAGCAGGATCGAGACGAAGCCGATCGGGATCAGGGCCAGCGTCAGATCGCGCTCGGGATTGATCAGCCAGTGATGGATCGAGGTCAGCACGAAGGCGAGGCCGAGAAAGCCGACGCCGCCGCCGGCGAGCAGCAGCGCCCACATCCGGCGCAACTGGCTGAGCCGCTCCCGCGCAACGTCCGTGCGGGGCGCGTGGTGGCGCGCGACGCGCCGCACCAGGCGGATGGCGAAGGCGATCGAGCTGAAGCCGATCAGGAGGCTCGCGGCGCCCAGCCACATCCGGAGCGTCGGGTCCAGATCCGGCATGCGCTGGAGGGTCAGCAGCGGGAAGTCGAAGGCCGAATGCAGCGCGAGCGGGCCGGCGAAGATCAGCAGGCGGCTGGAGAGGCGGGCCCAGTCGCGATGGTGCCGGTTCGCGCCCAGCGCCGTGCCGGCACGCGCGATCGTCAGGTAAGCGCCGGCGATGATGCCGAGCGCACCGTGGAACGGCACGGTCAGCACGCTGCGCAAGGCGGCCAGCGAGCGCCACATCTCGGCATGCTGGACGAGATAGGCGAGGTTCTCGTAGGCGGCGAAGCCGAGGCCGACCGCGGCGCCATAGACCACGGTGTCCATCGGATTGGCAAAAGTCCGCCGCTTGGTCGAGGAGACCAGCACGATGGCGACCACCTTGACGGCTTCCTCGGGCAACGCGACGCCGAAGATCGAATGCATGGCCAGCGCCGCCCAGGGATTGTCGGGGGCTGCGACCATCTTGGCGAAAGGGGCGCGGGCGAGGCCCAGCAGCGAGATGCTGGCCGCGCCGAGCAGGAACGCGGTCCAGACCTGGGCCGGTGGTCCCGGGCGCTCTTCGGCGGCAATGACAAGCCACAGCATCAGCAGCGCCGGGGCGATGGCGGCAGTTCCGATGACGGTGGGCAATGCTTCAATCAGATACATCGGCGCCGAAAATAGGTTCCCTTGATCCGCTTATCTACATTCACCGCTGCGACCATGTGTCATGCGCTTGCTGTCGCCTCGCTTAACGCGCGTGACAGCTCCCGTTCATCCGCACCACCGCACGTTCGGGATCGGGTTGCGATTGGTAAGCCAAATCAAGGAAATGCACAGGTTTCTTCGATTCACGATGGACGTCTCCCGACGGCGGGTCTGGCAAGAGGCGTGGCGTCCGCCGGGACAACGCACGGCCGGTAGATCGGCCTAGTCACGCTTCCTTGTGCGCCGGCGGGGCGATGTGGCGGTACGGCGCGCCCGCACCTGCTCCAGCTCCCAGAAGACGCGCACGAAGCACGAGCCCAGGCAGAACACGATCAGCAGCAGCAGGAAGGCTTGATCGACGGCGGCGACATGGATCATGGCGATTGCCAAGCAACGTGCATGCCAGCGTTTCCGCAGCGGCCTGCGCCCGGTGCAACCGCGCCTTCCACCCGCCGCTGCTTGCGGAGGCTCGAATCCGCGCGTTGCGGCAGGGCTGTCGGGGCCGCCGCTTCCAGCCTTCAGTGCGTCGTGAACGGCGGCGGCTCGGGGGCGATGTCGAAGGCGCCGAGGTGGAATTCCTCGCCGATGGGCTCGTCCGGCTCGGCGTGCTGCGCGAGCAGCGTGAACGCGGCCTGCGGGTATCGCTTCCAGATCTCGAGATCGCCGGCGGTGATGGTGAGCCAGCCGAACGTGTAGATGTAGCGTCCGGGCTCGGTAACCCGGCCGACCCTGTCCCAGGTGATCTTATCGACTCTGACCTTATCGACTGTGATCTTGTCGACTGCCATTCGGTCCCCCGATCGCAAGTCTGCAAATGAGGTCCGGCGCGAGGCACAGACCATCAAAAGCTGATCCCGCAATGGGGCCGCGATAGGGCAGCGATGCGGAGGCAAGACGGCCGGAGGACGGCCGCCGCCTGCCGGGTCAGCGCGTCGTCGTGGCTGCCTGCGCTTCCGCTTCGGACGCCAGCTCCAGCTGGCGGTGCGAGGCGTGGAAGACGTCGTGGACGAGGCCGATCTTCTCCATGCCCAAGATGATCAGGCCGTTGAGATCGATCTCCCACCAGGCGTGCGAGAGATAGGCGTCCCGCGGGAAGCGGTGATGGTTGTTGTGCAGACCCTCGCCGAAGGTGAGGATCGTGGTCACGAACTCGTTGGTCGAGGCGTCGTCGACCTCGAAGCGGCGATAGCCGTAGGCGTGACAGACCGAGCCGGTGAGCTGGCTGACGAGGATCAGGAGATAGGCGCGGAGCAGGCCGGAGAACAGCACGCAGCCGATCATGGCGTGCAGGCCGCCGAAAACGTAGCCGACGACGCCGGGGATGAACACGGCCGACATCCCGTACCAGACCCAGCGCGTTCGCACGAAGAACATCGCGATCGGATCGGCCAGGATGTCCTTGGCATAGTATTCGTTGTCGGTGGTCGCCTGGTCGAACACCCAGCTGCCCTGAGCGTGCAGGAAGCCCTTGAACGCGCTGACATAGCGATTGCCGAAGCCGTCGAACTGCGGGCTGTGGGGATCGCCGACGTCGTCGGCGTAGAGGTGATGGCGACGGTGGTTGGCGACCCATTTGGCGATCGAGCCCTGCACCGCCATCTGGGCAATGGCGCAGAAGAAGACGCGCATGATCGGGCCGGTGCGGAAGCTGCGATGAACGAACAGACGGTGCATGCCGGCGCCGATGCCGAACGTCGTCAGTGCGAACATCCAGGCAAACGTAAACAGCTCCACCTTGCCGATGCCCTGCGTGACGGCCCAGATGATGCCCGCGACCGCGCCGACATAGAGGATGCCGAGGAGGAGATAGCTTTCGCGCAGCTTGGCTTTGACGAGCGGTCCCTCGGTCACGACACCAGGGGGAAGCTGCGGCTTGGCCGCGGTGGGCGCGCTCTGAGTGGTCTCTGCCTGGACGAACTCAGCGTCAGCGATAGTCATTCGGGACTTCCAATGCGCTAGGCCCGCAATGATTGCGGACGGACTGGGTCACACCCTATCGCGCAGGGGTCGCCACCTCCAGTATTTAGTTAAAAAAGAGTTAAAATGGAGCCGGGCAGGCTCAGGCCGACTGTTGCAGGGGCGAGCGCACGATCAGGCGGACGAGGTCGTCCCGCTGCTGCTTCTCGGCGAATTTGACCGCGAAGCCGTTGTCGAATTTGCGGATGACGCGCCCGACGCAGGCGCCGACCGCAAGCGGGGTTCCGACCGGTGGATCATACTCGCAGGATATGGCGACGCCGGCTGTGGAGACGTCGATGATGAAGCAGGGATGGATGCTGCCGTCGGCGAGCGTCAGGAACGTGTGCGAGACCTGCGGAACGAAGCGGGCGTCATTGCGCAGCTCCTGGACGCTGGCGTCCTTCTGCTTTTTCTCCAGCCAGGTCAGCTTCTCCGACATCCAGGCGCGCCGCGCCCGCGTCATGTCGAGTTCCATCAGGAAGCCCGACTTCAGCGTCGCGCTGATCGTGCACTGGAATTCGCCGAAATCCTGGAAATAGGAGGTCACGCGCTCGCCGATCTTGCCGACGACCGGCACGTCCACGATCATGCGGAACGGCGAGACGCGCTTGGTCCGGCAGGCGAAGGTGCGGAGCTTGCCCTCACAATCGTACCAGCGCGGCAGCGAGTAGCTGCCGCTCACGGTGACTTCCACTGCACGCTGCCTGAGGAATTCTGCGACGGACATCAGCGCCAATCGGGTTGCGGAGTATTTCCGTAATTCATCGGTAGCGGTCAAAGTCTAAGCAAATGATACCGTCGCTCATGAGCAGGGGTAAATTTCCGGTAAACGCGCGGCTCGGTCCTGCACCGGGGCAAGCGGCATAAGGTCCCGATTATGGGGCGCGCGAATTCACAACATCGTCATTGAGAGCGGCGGCTCGGCCGTGGCGTTCAGAGAGAGCCGAGCAGAACGAGACAAGCCAGCAAGGCCACGGCAACGAGGAGCCTGATCGTCGTCCAGGCCAGACTCTCCGCACCGATCTCCAATCCGAGCCATGGCAATGCGCGCCGCAGCGCGCGCGTTGCGAATGCTTCGACGATGACGGAGCGCGAAGGCGATGCCGGCAAGGAACGACCATGACTCGGCCGGCGGTATCCACGGCACCGGCCAGGCAGGCACGTTGCCTTTGACGGATACGAGCGGCGCAAGCCATCCGAACAGGTATGCGAAGTTCTTGATGATGTCGGGTCCGACCGCACCGGGCTCGAGCCGTATGCCGATCGCTCCGAGCGCGCGTTCGATGCGCTCACCGTCGGCGAAGAAGAGAAAGGCGCCGAGGTAGAGCGGCACGCGCGACATGAAGAGGAGGGCCATCAGTCCGAACAGAACCGCGTAGCCGTAGGCGTCGCCGAGAATGTCCTTGCCGCTCACGCGCGAGGGTTCCGGCGCGGTCGCGGCCTGGCGCTGCGGAAGCGACCTGGCCCGCGCCATGTGCTCCAGCATCCTGGCGCGCCGGTCCGGTGCGTAGAACGTCGTGCGGTGCATCCAGGGCGGCGGCGCTGGCGAGGCAACGCCGGCTTGGCCGTCCGAGGGGGATCTGGGCTGTTCCATGGGCCTGCACCGGTTCCGATCGGATGTTGGTCGGAGGTGAGGGCCGGGGAGGTTCACGGGTATGGCGGTGGATGTCGCCGCATCGGCCGCGCGCCGTCGCGCGGATGGCGCTCCCTAGCGGAATCGAACCGCTCTCTCCACCGTGAAAGGGTGGCGTCCTAACCGATAGACGAAGGGAGCAAACGCTAAGCCCCGCCGCTTTTGACGGCACGGCCGCCGCCGCCGCTCGAGTCGTGCCCGGCGGCTTGCAGCGGGCGAACGTATAGTGGCCTTTCGGCCCGTGGGCAAGCCGTTCGGGAACGGTCTTTTGGAACCGTGGACAGCGCCCTCAAGGGGATGATTCTGGGCCGATTTCAACGGTTTCTTAGGGGCCTCTGAGGTAGCGCTGGAGCGGGAGATTTCACGCCAATGCCTCCGCCCAAGAAGCGCGCAGCCCGCAAGCTGCTGTCGCAGCACGCCTGGATCACGCTCGACGGCGGATTCGCGGCGCGGCATTGCCTGGTCCAGGACATCTCGAGCTCGGGCGCCAAGATCACCCTGGACGAGGATGCGAGCCAGCTTCCGGGGGTGATCCGGCTGGCCTTCGCGCGCGATGCCCGCACTGGGCGGAACTGCCAGGTGGTCTGGCGCCGCGGTAAGTCGGCCGGGATCAAATTCATCTGACATCGCCCTGGCGCTACCCGCATGGCGCGCGGCACCTCGCCGGGCTAGAAGGCCGGGATGCGTACGCCGCTCCTCATCCTGATCTCGTTGCTGGCCACGTCCGCGGCCGCAGCCGATCGCCTGCGCCTTCCGGCCGCCGAGCGGCCGCAGGCGGGCAAGACCTTGCCGCTGAAGGGCACGGGCGGGACGGCGAAGGCGAATTCCTGCGCCTCGTATGGACTTGGCTTCACCATGATCGAGGCGACCGGGACTTGCGTGAAGGTCGGCGGCTCGATCCGCGGCGACGCCGCGGTCCGGCGTTGAGCCGCATGGCGCCGGATCTGTTGCGCCTCGATATCGTCGTCCCCGTGCTGATGTATTGCGCGCTGCTGTGGTGGGTCGGCCGCGGCCTGAGCTGGACCGCGCGGCTCGCCACCGCCGCCGTGACGCTGCTGCTGATCATCTGCGTGCTGCTGGTCGAGCGCGGCTGGGGCTAGGGCGCCCTCAAAACAAAAACCGCGAAAACAACCCCATGCACAGTAGCCGTCACGTGCGAGCGCGATGTCGGCCGCGTGCGCCAATACGGCGATTCATCACGCGCTCATCGCAGCTTAAGCCGCGCCAGCGGCTCACGACATCGGCGGGGCGACAAACTGTGCAAATCCGGGGCGTTTGCCGAGCTCGGCGAGCCAGCGCGTCAGGTTCGGCTGCGCCGGCCGGGTGATGCCCTCGACGCCGAGCCAGCGCCGCGCATAGGAGCCGATCGCGATATCGGCGAGCGTGAACTGCTCGCCCTCCATGAAGCGGCGCGTGGAGAGCAGGCGATCGGCGATCGCCCAGATCTCGGCGGCGGCATCGGCATCGCGCTGCACCTGGATCATGTCACGCTCGGCGGGCGCCGTGCGCACGATGCCCCAGAACACCGGGCGGTCGACCGGCTGCACCGCCGACAGCGTCCAGTCGAGCCAGCGGTCGACGGAGGTGCGCAGCTTCGGCGCTTCCGGATAGATCGGCGTGCCGCGTCCATGCGCGAGGCAGAGATAGCGCATGATGGAATTCGATTCCCACAGCACGAAGTCGCCCTCGACCAGCGTCGGGATCCGCGCATTCGGGTTCATCGCGAGATACTCGGCCTCGCGGGTCTTGCCGTATTGCATGCCGGCGTCGATGCGCTCGTAAGGCAGGCCGAGCTCGGTCAGGCACCACAGCACCTTCTGCACGTTGACCGAATTGGCGCGGCCCCAGATCGTCAGCTTGGTGTCAGGCATGAAGCTCCTCCCGCGGCGTTTTCGGTTGTGCGGGTGATAGCGGAATTTCCTGTGCCGGACGACGGCGATTGCGGCGCGCCCCTCATGCAAAAAGCTCCACCATGGGCAGAGCTTTCATTGCAGGATGAACCTGACGATCAGTGGCCGAAGAACAGCCACAGCAGAATGATCACCGGGATCGGCACGCCCAATAGCCACAACAAAATTCCGCGTCCCATCGCGTTCTCCTCCAATCGCATCGTTGAAGAGTGAACGCGGGCGGCGAGGGCTTGTTCCTAGCGCGCGAGGCCCTACCAGTGGCCGGTGTTCGGCATCGACGACCACGGCTCCTGCGGCGGCTTCGGCTCGCCCTTCTGGAGCAGCTCGATCGAGTGCAGGTCGGGCGAGCGGACGAAGGCCATGTTGCCGTCGCGCGGCGGACGGTTGATGGTGACGCCGGCCTTCATCAGCTTCTCGCAAGTGGCATAGATGTCGTCGACCTCATAGGCGAGATGGCCGAAGAAGCGGTCCTCGCCGTACTTCTCCTCGTCCCAATTGTAGGTGAGCTCGACCAGCGGCGCGCCGCGGCTCGAGGGCTGCTTCTTCAGCGCCTCGAGATCGTCCGACGAGCACAGGAAGACGAGCGTGAAGCGCCCCTTGTCGTTCTCGATCCGCCGCACCTCCGTCAAGCCCAGCGCATCCTGGTAAAACTTCAGCGCGACATCGAGATTGCGCACGCGCAGCATGGTGTGGAGATATCGCATTTTGTAGAACTCCTTGAGGAAGTTTGTTGTTCTTACGTGCGGTACGGCACAGTGGCGCACTGAATAGCAGGAAAATGCAGTGGAGGCACTGCCATACATGTGGGTTACGTGCGGGCACATTTCACTTTGTTCCAATGGTCTAGATCAGGCCTCTTCGTTCAGCCTAAAGGGATCACGAGAAGGCGTGCCTTAAAGGAATCCATGTGACTTGGAGGAACGTGAAGCCAGCGGGAATTGCTATGAGCGTCAGCCCGATGGCGTAGACCACAAAGATGAAGCACCGTAAGCTTCGGTGCCACATATCGAGAATCATCCACTGCATCAGGCAGAATTGCGCCAGATATCCCACCGGGTCGATGCGGTCGTAGACCTTGTCTTTGAAATCAACGTTGTTGATATCAAAATACGCGTACATCCAAACGGGCATAGTATCCCAAAGCCACTTGAGCCTGTGCTGAACGACTTCGGCCTGCTTCAGGTTGATTTGATGCTTCGCCTCCGTCTCGGCCATTTCGAATTCATTTGCGTAGTGCTTCACCTCTGGCGGGCAGTAGATGCTGTAGAGAATGGTTGCTGTCGCTACAAAGAAGCTGCCGTAAAACAGGAACCAGATACGCCAGACGTTGGGCAAATAGTTCAGCAGCCAGCCATCATATTTGATCGTCAGGTACTGATGGATGTTCTCGTTCAACAGCAACATGTAGCCAAAGGCGGGCATCAGTATAGAAGCCCGAACGATGTTCGAGCTGCCAAGCTCCTTGAGATGTCGCCACCGCGAATGCTCTTCGAGCCATTCGAAAGCGCAAATGTGGAAATATCGAAGCTGCATCGTGGCCTCGGTAACCAAATCGGTAGAGCAAATGGGGTGCACTCCGTCCAAATATCAATACCTAACGGCTGGACTCATGGTTCTCTTTTTGTTCTAGACCGTCATTCGAATCGAGGGGCGCTAAGATGCCGGGTGCTGAGCGGGCTGAAGTGCTGAGATACTACAGCGACGAGCCTGACATGTCGCCATTCCTCAAAGCCCTGAATGAGGCTCGCCGCCTTGCCACCAGGGAAGGTTGGTGCAGGGCTCATGTCGAAGCCATCATGGTCTCGATCGACCAGTGCGCGGAAGCGGCGACCGGTAATCGCGAGTATTTCCTCAACAAGCCGCACAGCATTGGCGGGTCGCGACGAAGTGATGTGCCTTGACCTCGGTCTTAAGCCGAAGAAGACCTAATTACTCTTCCTCTCGAGCCAGGCGATTGGATGTTCGAGGGGATGGGCTCGAGGCCGGCGGAGTGGCTGGGGAGGGGGTGCTGGACCGCTTAGCGGCTGTGGAAAAGTTCCTGCTCGTAAATCAGCTCTAAGACTTCAAATGGAGAGCTGCGCCGTGGCCTCAATACCCGTGATGTTCACTCTTGGCGAAACACTGCGATCCCATTGATCGATAACGGGCTCGTCAGTCATTTCTTGCAGTCAAGCAAAAACGACCGACAGATTGGTCGGTGCTTTTTGCTTGTCGGCAGTGCCAATCGTTTCGCACAAATAACTCGCCCCCGAGAGATCAGCTCTGAAAAATATGAAGAGCTGCGCCATGAGTGATCCCGAGCTGGATGTTAAGCGTTACTCGGAGAGATCTTCCTTCACCCGCTCGTCGAAGGCGGTGAGAAGCCAGTTGAACAACTCTGAGCTAATTCGCAGGTTGCGCATCGCTTGAATGTGGTCCTCCGTCAGCTCTTGTTCCTTGCGCAAGACCATCCGATTGTTTTCCTTGTCCACCGTGAAGGCGGTCTTGTTGGAGCAGAAATTTGGGTGGGCGAACTCGGACAGCCAGCCATAGATGTCCTCGACCATCTCCTTTTTCTCATGGAAAAACTCGGCGTCCAGGTACTTGTCGGTATGCTGAACGCAGGTGAGGATATTTACGGGACAATTGCCCAGTTCGAATAAGTTGTGCTTGGCTCCCATCAAGCCGTTTCTAATGTCCTGTTCAAAGGTCTCGAACGTGATGTTTCCGGCCTTCAATGACTGCAGACGGCGCGTGAAGTACCCAAGAATAGCCATCGATTCGATATGGCCCCGAACAACCAAGGACAGACCGTACAAATTCTTCTCCGCCAGCATCGTGCTTGAGGCAGTCACTAACTGATCGGCGCGATGGATGAGAACCTGCTTGAGAAGCTCGCAGTTTAGTCGAGCGTTCTTCTTCGGTGTCAGCTCTTCTGGCTTGCCGTAATCGACACAGTCCGCCCGCTGTTTTAGCAGGGTCTCATGATGCGTTTCGATAGCCGTCTGAAGTTCGGCCTCGTTGCGGTTCGTGAGAATATCGGCGGCCTCTTTAGACAAGCAGGCCATTACAAACTCCAATTGCTAAGAGGTAGACTTGGCCCCATGCCGTCTCCGATACGAAGCCAACGATAGCACGAAACCCTTATTTTGTAGTGTTTTCTGCAATTTTGACTTCACGATTTGTCGTGTTTGATGGCTTCCATCGACCTCACAACTTCAGTCAGCCGCCGCCGGCCTTTTGGTCGCGGCGGCACATGAATCTTCCGGTGGTAGACCATCCGCTTTTCCTCGTGCTGGATTTTGCCCGGGTCCACGCTCGGCTCGACATCGAGCAAAAGCGGCTCTTCCTCCTCGTCGGGCTTCTTGGCGATCTTGGCCGGCTCCGTTCGCCGTGAGTTCGGGGGTCTCTCGCGCAGCATAGGCAGATTCTCGAATATGAGGGCCTGCCGCATCTTCTTCCGGTCCTCCTCCGAGAGCTCCGTTGATATCTGCTGCAGCTCGTCCTGTACGTCCTTGAGCTGGACCCGCAGCTTTTCGGTACCCATGCTCTCGGCTGCCTTATCGAGCTGTTCGATCCTCTTAAGCACCCGGTTGATTTTCCCTGGCGTCTTCAGGCGGCGCTCGACCCGGTAGACTTGGCCCTTATTGACCTTCGCCGCCTCTGCGAATGCGCCGCACACGTCCGCGCTATATTCGCGGGCGTCCTTGCACATCTCCTGAATGCTTTCCTTGAAGCCCTTGTAGTCCGCGATCGCGCCGTAGACCGCCAGCACTCCGGCCACGGACACCCACGTCTTCAGCGACCCTTCTTCGAGCCGGACATCGACGGTGACGCCGCCGCCGTAAATATCCAGCGCCGTCTTGACCGCTATCTTCTCTGCACGCCGACCGAGACTGTTTAAACGTTTCCGGCCGACCTTGTATGGCTTCAAATGAATGTACGTCTGGGCAAGCTGAACCAAAATTCACCCCCACCGCAGTCAAAATCTGCCGATACTACCGCTGATTGCTCGGCAAGGCTATCCACACCTCTCCTGATCCCCACTTCATCCTTGACGCATTCTCACGCAAGGCCGTCGACTGGAATTACGGGGAATTACGGTGACAGTGCACTCAATTGATGTTGTTTGCCCAAGTGTGACTTTTGCGGTGCCGTAGTCCGTAGAAGGACGCCGATGAATGCAGCGGGGACCAGTTACCAATTCAATTGCGGTGGCGGCGCACGCGGCTTCAAGCCTGGCAGCTGGCGATAGCGCAGATGAACCGACCGAAATGCCGGCGCGACCAATGCACGGCTTCAGAAGGTCTTCATGACATGAGCTGGAAGAAGAAATACGCGATCAGTTGCCTGGTAGCCATGTTCGTTTTCACGGCCATGCAATCCTACGATCGCCCCAACAGGGACGTCCCCTTTGGCGCTGTCATCGTGATGGCGGCCGTATGGCCCGTCACAGTGTCCCTCATTTTGGGCGGTGCTGTCGGCGAGATGGTTCGCGATGGCTTGCCCAGCGAGAGTTGAGCAGGTCCTCGGCTCCCGAGAACCGAGGCTTCGACCTGTTCGGCGCCGAGCAACGGCGAACGAACCTGATGCGGCTTGCCGCTAAATTTCTCGCCGTCTGCGCCTAGGCTGCAATCCGTTGTTCGACAGGCGCGGTCAAGACCTTGAGCGCTTGCGCATGCTGCAGGTCAGGGACCGCAATCGCCGTGTGGCTGTAGATCGCATGGGTCCGCGATCTTGCGATCGTGTCCAGGATCTCCTTGCCCTTGATGACATGGAGGCCCATGCCCTCTTCGGACGGGAAGATCGCCAACACGACGTCATAGGCCGCGATGACGGCTTTGAGCGCCTCGGCCTTGTCTTCGGCGACGTCGACAAACACGCGAACATCGGCCGCGAGTTCACGCAGCTCGTGAAAATCCAGCACTGTGGGATACTCCAACGCAACGATACCAAGAGGAGCTTGGATGCGTTGGGTTACTGAAGTGTCAACAACGCGGTCCGAGCCACAGGTTTCACGATGAGGTATCTTGCGACCGCCCGTGAACGCCGTTGTCGCGCGACAGCTACGTCACTTGGCGTAGCCCTGGGAGCGGAGCCATGCGATCTTGCGATCTCCATTCATCCAGTCATCGGCGTCTGCCTTGCTGGTGAATCCCGTGATTTCTCGCTGCTCGCTGCCGGGATAGTCCGCCAGGATCTTCCAGTCGCCATCGGCGATCCGGACCGCTCTAAACGTCACTTTTGTTTTGGCCATGGCGGCACTATGCAGCAAATGCTCGCGAAAGAGAACCCGCCTTAGGTTCGCCCACCGTTCCGCGTCTCAGGGAGCAGGCCATGCTGCTGTTCATCGGCCCGCGGCTGTTCGTCTTGCTGTTCTATGCCGCAGTCAGGGCAAGACGGGCGGGCCTCTCCGGTACCAGGGCGCGCTCATTGTCGTCGCCGGCTCGGCCGGCATTGTTGTCCTGATGTTTGGAATCCTGGCGTGGGGTTTTCGCAACTTCGGGTAATACGGGGCATCGATGCTGCCTCGCGGCGAACCGGCAGAACCCTCTACGGTCATTGCCGAATTCGATTCGGCGCGTGTCGATTCAGTCGCCGTTATCCCGCCGAAAGAGCCGGAACTCACGTCAAACTGCGGCTTGCGTTTTCGGCCCCGATGGGTTCTAAGCCCGGTGACTTCCTGACCGCTGGCATGAACACAAAGCGCGCTGCGCGGCTTTGTCGCGTGCCCGGCACGGTACCCTCAAAGCGCGCGCGCACCCAATTCAGAAGGACGTTCGACATGGCGAAGATGACCAAGACTCAATTGATCGATGCGATTGCCGAGGGCACGCAGCTTGCGAAGAACGACGTGAAGTCGGTCATCGAGTACATGGCGACGGTCGGCTACAAGGAGCTCAACGAGTCCGGCGAGTTCGTCATTCCCGGTTTCGTGAAGATGTCGGTCGTGAACAAGCCGGCGACCGAAGCCCGCATGGGTGTCAATCCCTTCACCAAGGAGCCGATGCAGTTTGCGGCGAAGCCCGCGAGCAAGTCGGTGAAGGCCTCGCCGCTGAAGGTCGCCAAGGACGCTGTCTGATCCGGCCATCGCGCGCCGCCTGCGTGCCTGGAGCCCCGTTCCGATGGCCTCGGAACGGGGCTCTTGTTTTTTGTTCTGACGCGCTCTCTTGACGCGAAAAAGCGAAAACCCCGCCTGGGGGAAGCGGGGTTTTCTGATGGGGGTGAAGCCTGGGGGAAGCTTCAGGAATGAGACGCGCGAGCCTCGCAAAAGGTTCAGCCCCTGAAGAAGAGATAGTGCTGGGCGACCGCGACCGCGAACAGCGCGATCATCGAATTCGGGTTTGACAATGCGGGGACGGGGTGTTCGTTCCGCGCCCTCGCTGAGCATTCCACCTGTGACGTAAAGCTCAAAAGGAAAACCCCGCGGTTGCGCACGGGGTTTTCCAAACTGACGGCGATGGGATTTTCAGCGCCTAGCCGTCAGCCGTACCTCAAACTTAAAGTTGAAAATCCAAAAAGCAACAGCGCCGCGGTGACGGAATATGTTCGTCAGGCGGCGCTGCCGTATGACTGGGCGCTGAAATCCCCAGCCTTCATGGGTCCGCGCAGCGCCCAAAAGGTTCAAGACGATGTGCGTGGAAATCGCGCGCGAGGGGCTGGACTTTTTGTTCTCATTTTGTTCCTATGAGCCACCTTGGAGGTGACTCATGACCATCGAAAAACAGCGCGAAGTGATCAGGCTCTGGAATCAGCTCAGGAAGGTCGAGGGCCCGGCGGCAGAAGAGCTCCGCATCCAGATCCTCGAATGCTTCTCCGAGAAGAGCAAAGAGAAGCGCGCGGCTTGATGAGCCTTCGGCCGGACGTCGGCCGCGATGGCGCACGAGATCGTCATCGTGTTTGCGGTGGTCTCGAAACTTCGGCGCCCAAGATTTCTGCTGGCGAAGATTTCTGCCGGCGAAGACGTGGCGGCACGCGACTTCATCGATCGTTAGGAATCGCTCCGCGCTGATTTTCTCGACTCCGATTCGTTCTTCGAGAACGAAATGGAGTCGGATGCAGAACAAGTTGCGCTCCTCGGCGTCGATGCGAACGCACGTGTCAGAACGAGACAGCGTGAGGTGTCGCACAGTGCCACTCTCGTCTCCCTCGCAGGACATTCGCGAGGAGAGAGCGACATGGGTGCGTGCTGGTGGATCGAGATGTTCGCCGGGATCGCAACAGTGTTCTGGTCCGACAGGCACGCAAGGTCATGTGCAAGGCTGCGCAGCGGCAATTCATCGGTGCCGCAGCTGTCGCCGCGGCGATCGATGTCGGCCGAGACGACATGACGGGACTATTCCACACCGCTTGTTAAGAGTTGCTCCGCGCCGATTTCTTCGATTCCGATTCGTTCTTCGAGAACGAAAGGCAGGCGAAGCTGGAACAAAGCCGGTCGGCGGACGGCGGGCCGGCGTTGGCGTTGGCGCGACGCCTGAAGCGGCTCGCCGGCAGTCTCGGTGCGCTGCACCAACGCCTAACGAAAGCTTGCGCGGGAAGCGATAACCCTATTCGGTTAGGTTAAAAGCCCAATCGCGTTGCGCTTGCCGCGGGTTGGAGTAGGTGTTTGGCAAAGACAAGAAGCGACTTTGCCAAGAAGCCATTTTGCCATGACACCTTTTTCAGAGCCGTCCTTTTATCAAGGCGACCGGCACACCTACAGGCGCGTCGCCATCGTCGGCACGCTGTTCTGCCTCGCTTTCGTGGTGATCAGTTTTTCGCTGCGGCCGCAGCTCGAGGACACGCGCGTCGCGGTCAAGGCCGACCGGCTGGTGCGTACGGCAGGCCAGGCGCCGCACGCCAACTAGCGCTCGTCACCGCCGATGCGGTCGTCGGCCGTCGCGCGCGGGCACGCAGTGCCGCGGCTCGCGAGCGCGACGAAGCCGGCATAGCCGGACAGGTTGAGCAAGACTTCAAGCCACACGGGCATGTCGGACCTCACTTGCGTGAAGACAACCTCAACTTGCGTACGCGGCGCTTTGTTCCCGGCTCGCAAAAAAGAGATCCGCCTAAAAGCTAAAGGAAGTCAGCCCTAAAGCCGGGAGGAGGGGTCGAGCCGCCGGCCGAGGGTCGCGACGGACTTGGAGGAGGGCTGTTCCCTGAGGAACTCGGCGATGGCCCGCGCCAGCTCGCCGTCGCTCATCGGCGTCGGCGGCGGGCGCAGCGTGCCGACACCGAAATTGCGGACGATCTCGTCGTAATGCTGATCGCCGGATATGGGAACGAGCCGGCGGATCCGAGCCAGCAAAGCGGATATCGGCAATCTCTCCTCCTCGGCGCTCCGCCCCGTCGGCAGTTGTTGTTCCCTGCTGCCATTTGCTCCCGTGGAACTGAAAACCCCGCCAGCATCGCGGAGGATACTGACGGGGCTTTCGTGCTGGGCCTTCACCGGATAGCGGAGGCTTCGCACTTGCAGTCTCAACTGACATGCGGCGATTTCGTTCCGCCTCGCATCGACATTTTTTTGACAGGCTTCGGTTCCGCGCCGCGCGCAACCATCAAACGTCCCCAGCGTTGTCTCCCCTGGACGCGAAGGAGGAGCTCATGAAGAAAACACTGGCAGTTCTGGCCACCGTCGCAGCCGTCGGCGTGACCGCGGTGGCGGCGCCTGCGCCTGCCGAGGCGCGCGGTCGCGGCATCGGTCCGGGCCTCGCATTCGGTCTCGCCGCCGGCGCGATCACCGCGGGCGCGGTCGCCGCGTCCCGCCCCTACGGCTATTACGGTCCGGGCTACGGCTATTATGACGGCCCGGCCTACTATTACGGTCCTGGCCCGTACGCCTATTATGGCGACGGACCGTATTATCGCCGCCACTATTACCGCCACTGGTAACGGCGGGCCAAGTGAAAAGCCCGGAGCGATGCTCCGGGCTTTTTTCATGCGTGGCGGTCAGGCGCGTGCTACGGCCAGAGCGAGGGCCGCTCGACCTTGCGGGCGTTCTCGAGCGTCGAGACGAAATACTCTTCCCGCTCGCGCTTGAATTTTTCCTGGGTGGCACGGAAGGCGGCGACACGGGCGGCGATCTCTTCGCGTTCACGGATCTTGCGTTGTTCGTCTTCGGTCATGTCCATCCCCTCTGTTCACACTTGGACGATGTTACTTGGGCTGCGTTTATTGGGCAGTGTTTACGAGTGTGCTCAAGCGCTGCCGCCGCACCGGGCCTTGAGTCGCATCAATACATGCATTGGCGCTTCTGATTGGGGCGTCAATGGGGAGGAGGCATTGCAGGATTGTGATATGCGAAGGGCGGAAAAAATTGCCGAGTGCGTTGCGTTCGCAGTTGATAACAGCGTCAACGATCTTGCCGCTTGCGAATCCTGCAGCTAGCGCAAGAGCAAAGCGGGAGGCGTGCGATTGATTGCATCGGATCTTCGCAGCGGCGTTGAACGTCTCGGCGACATGATCGCCGAGGCAAAGACCATCGTGCCGTTCACCGGTGCCGGTATCTCGACCGAATCCGGCATCCCCGACTTCCGCTCGCCGGGCGGAATTTGGACGCGCTATCGTCCGATAGAGTTCGGCGAATTCGTCGCGAGCCGGGAAGCCCGCGACGAATCCTGGCGCCGCCGCTTCGCGATGGAGGAGACCTTTGCGGCGGCAAGGCCCGGCCGCGGCCATCGCGCGCTCGCGTCGCTCTACCGCGCCGGCAAGGTCCCGGCGGTCATCACCCAGAACATCGACAATCTGCACCAGGCCTCGGGCTTCGCCAGCGAACACGTGATTGAACTTCACGGAAATACTACTTATGCGCGATGCATCGGATGCGGGCTGGCCTATCAGCTCGACTGGGTGAAGCGCCGTTTCATTGAGGACGGCGCCCCCGACTGCACCGTGTGCGGCGAACCGGTGAAGACCGCCACGATCTCGTTCGGCCAGATGATGCCGGACGAGGAGATGCAGCGCGCAACCGCGCTGTCGCGCGCCTGCGACCTCTTCATCGCGATCGGTTCCTCGCTCGTGGTGTGGCCGGCGGCGGGCTTTCCGATGATGGCGAAGAACGCAGGTGCACGTTTGGTGATCATCAATCGCGAGCCGACCGAGCAGGACGACATCGCCGACCTCGTCATTCGCCACGACATCGGCGAAACGTTCGGACCCTTTGTCGGCAATTGAGGCGTTAGTTTGATTCGCGGCTGTGCAAGCTGTTCATAGGTTCCGGCGAATCTCTTTTTTGTCTATGCGTCGCAACCGGGAGTGTTATCTTTTGAGTCGAAAGATTCGCGTCGCGTCGAATTGAGAACATTCTCTTAAGACGCGTGATTCGAGCTCCGCCACTGTGGCGGGTTGCATGGCATGTGTGGGGTCCGGGGTTATGGGGTCGTCGGACGGATTTGAGTCCAAAAAGCTTGGAGTTCCCGGACAGGGCACTTCGCCGGGGCGCATGACGCCGGGCGAGCACGGCAGCGGCCGCGAGAGCGGGCTCAGCCCGTTCACCGGCCTCGGCGAAGCCAGCGCCAACCTCGTCGAAGTCCACGGCGTCATCAAATGGTTCGACGCCTCCAAGGGTTACGGCTTCATCGTTCCCGACAATGGCTGGCCCGACGTGCTCCTGCACGTGACCGTGCTCAGGCGCGACGGCTTCCAGACCGCCTATGAGGGCGCCCGCATCGTCGTCGAGTGCATCCAGCGCGCCAAGGGCTACCAGGCGTTCCGCGTGGTCTCGATGGACGAGTCGACCGCGATCCATCCGGCGCAGATGCTGCCGCCGCGCACCCACGTCACGGTGACCCCGACGAGCGGGCTGGAGCGGGCCCAGGTCAAATGGTTCAACCGGCTGCGCGGCTTCGGCTTCCTGACCTGCGGCGAGGGCACGCCCGACATCTTCGTGCACATGGAGACGCTGCGCCGCTTCGGCATGACCGAATTGCGCCCCGGCCAATATGTCCTGGTTCGCTTCGGGCCCGGCTCCAAAGGCATGATGGCGGCCGAGATCCATCCCGAGACCGGATCGCCTGGACTGCAATCGCACTAGCGGCGGCCGGGTCATCAATTCAATTCCCGCAATCGTGAGCAGAGGCGCGCCGGCTGACCGGCGCGCCTCTGGCTTTTCGGGCGGTCGCCGCGTAGGACTGTTCCGTTCCCACGCCCTGAGTGCCATCCCATGAAGTTTGATCGTAAGGCTGTCTGGTCCGTCGCGAGCGGCTGGCTTGCCGCCATCCTGGTCGTCGCCGGCGTTGTCGTGGCGGGCGGACCCGTCCGCGCCGCGAGCTTCCAGCCGCTCGAGATCGTCACCAAAAGCGGCGTGCAGGTGTTCTCGGTCGAAGTGGCAACGACCGAGCAGGAGAAGCAGACCGGCCTGATGTACCGCAAGGAGCTCGCCGACGGCAAAGGCATGCTGTTCGACTTCAATCCCGAGCAGGAAGTGTCGATGTGGATGAAGCACACCTATGTCTCGCTCGACATGATCTTCATCCGCGCCGACGGCCGCATCCTGCGCATTGCCGAGAATACCGAGCCGCTGTCGACCAAGATCATCTCGTCCCAGGGCCCCGCGCGGGCCGTTCTGGAGGTGGTGGCGGGAACGGCGCAGAAATACGGCATCCGCCCCGGCGACCGCGTCGGCCACCCGCTATTCGGCAGCAAATAGAGCCATCCGTCGGGGGGCTTGCCAGCCTTGCTGGCAACTTTAGGAAGCTTGCTGGCGCTTTGGGAAGCGTGTATCGACAGGGCTCGCCGGACATTCGGGGTATAGCGCAGCCTGGTAGCGCGGCAGTTTTGGGTACTGCAGGTCGTTGGTTCGAATCCAGCTGCCCCGACCATTTCAACGATTATCAATCTAAATCAATATGTTACCGCGCGCCACGGAAGCAAAAATGCTGCGAGTCGTAACAGTCGATTGAGACATCTTTTAGGGGTAGTTCGTGAGCCCCCACGCGTGGCAAGAATTGAAAACCGGGATCGATATTCTGACGGCGCTGGCCGCGCTCGCGGCCGCTGTTCTGTGGATCAAGTCTGCCTGGGTGGAGGTCTGGGCAGACGGTCAGACGCAGCCCAAAGCAACGAACATGGTCATCAGCAAAAATGGTCGCCTGTTTGACGTAACCGGCACGGCCCAAGCACAGTCCCGGTGGAGTGCTTACGCGGCCTATGCGGCTGCCGCCGCAGCGGGACTTCAGGCGCTTGGCGTCGTCGTAGGCATCATCATCGCCCGTAGCTCGCCATAGATAAATTCAGCCCGGCGCCGCACTTCGTCCGGGATGTAAAAGGTGTGGTCGTCGCCGATCTTGGTCCGCGCCCGGGAGCGGCCCTCATAGGCGTAATCGGCCCAGCCATCGTCACAACGCTGGGGATTGAGGTCGACTTGATAGGCGGCGCCACGGCCTTCCCAGCGGCCCCAGGCGGCGCGCATAATCTCCGCCAACCCGGGGAGGTCATCCAAACCTTCAAT
The DNA here is from genome assembly GCF_900113725.1 of Bradyrhizobium sp. cf659. NCBI lineage: Bacteria > Pseudomonadati > Pseudomonadota > Alphaproteobacteria > Hyphomicrobiales > Nitrobacteraceae > Bradyrhizobium > Bradyrhizobium sp. cf659. The sequence continues at coordinate 737,959 of NZ_FOQJ01000001.1, read as the reverse complement.
TGCACCATGCAGATGCGCCCGTCCGTCCTTGGTGACGTGCACGGAGAACCAATAGAACGGGACGCGACCCAGGCGATCCTTGAGCTTGCGATTGAAGGCAAGAGCGAGAGACTTGGTGAAGCCCTTGGGATGGGCGAGGGCTTTGGCTTCCGCTTCCGGAGTGAGGTTGAAGGTCCACGACGTGGGTTGAGACCAGACCTGTAGAGCAATGGTTGAGCAAGCTAGCTTGAGGCGGTCTGAGGCGTGGTCCCAGACGCATAGAGCGGGTGGGGAGTGTTCGCTACTAAAGGAAGCCTCTGCGGCATCCGCCGAAGGCAGCTTGAATCTGCGAATCCGATCAAGCAGTTCTTTGTCTTTTTTGTCCGAGCGGCGTTTCCGGCCCGTGACCTTATGCGACGCGCATTTCCCGGCCTCGCGTGACCTTATCGGACCACTTAGGGCTACGGCGGTGACCACCTTATCCGACTCGCCAGCCGTGACCTTATCGGACACCGCTGCAACGGCGCATTCCTCGCCGGGCAGTAGTTCGATGATCTCTGCGATCTCACGTTCTGGATCGAAAGCTGGCTGATCCGCCAGCCAAGCGTCCAAATTCTTGCTATACTCGTCTTGTGCTTCTGACGCCGACACGTCGGAAACTCCTTCTGTTGAGCCTCAGGGATGCGGGTCCCTGGGGCTCTTATTTTGTGTTCAATTGAGAGTATAGCGTCCGGTGAAGGGGTCTGACTTTTCGCGCCCTACAAGGGAGAGCCGCCTCCCTCGAACGTGAACATTTTTCGCGGCGCAACTTAAAGAAAACTGGCCTATACGGTTACGTTCGCAACGGCCACGCGTGGCCGAATTGCTACAGGAACTGGCTCTTACCGTTCGTCGTCGGTCGGTCGCCCCTGGGAAAGCAACGAGGACGTGCAAAATGATCAAATTCAAGATCGACGTGGAAGTCGACATGATCGCGATCCTAACGGCAGCGCTGATGCTAGCTAACTAAGCGCATACCCGTAGTGGTGAGCACTGGCCCGGCGGACTGATCATCCGACCGGGCCGTCTCTTTGAGTGCACGCCAATTAGCGCTTCAGCATGCCGCCCGGGCGCATCTGTGTTCGGAGTTCCCCGCCAATCATCTGTTTTGCGGCGATCTGAACTTGCTGGGCGATTTGCTGGGCGAGGGCGCGATTATCGGCCGGTGATCCGTTGGAGACCCCGCCGTTGACGTGAATGTCACCCATGATGAAGTTGCCGCCTTGCCCGCCGAACATGGGCGCCGTGCCGCCGCCTACCATGCCGCCATCCGCGAACCGGGGCGCCCGGTTGATCTGCTCCAAAAGTGCCCGGTGCTTGGCCGTCGAGGCCGCGTTGACGATGAACTCGCCCGGTGACACCCGCGCCAAAACGCCATCGTCACGCGGCCCGCCCGGTCCGGTAATCTCGCCGCCGTCGGCGAACTTCGGAATGATGCCGCCATCAGCGAAGCCCAGGCCACCGGACAGGCCCCGCATCAGCGGCTGCACGATGAGCATCTTGATTGCGGCCTCTTCGATCGCCCGGACGATGCTTTTCGCCATGCTGGCGAAGCCGTCGCTTACGCTCTTGGTGCCGTCCAGAATGTCGGCAAGGCCGCTGGTGAGGCTGCTCGACATGGTGTTGCCGATCGACCGCATGGCCTCATTGGTGCGCATCGCTTGCGCTTCAACGCTGTTGAGGGCGGTGGCAACGTCCGGATAGAGGCCCCTAAGCTGTTCAGCAATCTGAACGTCTTGGGGGGCGAGTAGGGCGGTTTGACTGCCCCGCCTGACTGACAAGGCCACGCTCGCCTTTTCCATGGCCTGAGTTGCCTTGCCATAGGCCTCAGTCACTTCCCCAATGCGCCTGCGCTGTTCGTCAGTAACGACGCCTTCGCCCTTGCCCGCCGCCGCATTGGCCTGCATCGCGACTTCCTGTAGCTGAGCCGCAATCTTGTTTTTCTCGCGGGCGGCGGTGCTCAGGTCGAGGCTCCGGGCCTCAGCATTCAGCGCGGCGGTGCGCTTCTCTATGTTGTCGGCGGCTGTGCCGAGCTTGTCCACGTTGCTGCCGGCGCTGATCTTGGTCGGCGCCGGGCCGGTGCCGCGCGATGTCGGAGCCTCTGGTCCTTCCGGAACGCCCCGCTCCGAAGCGTCGATCTCTGCCTGTAGCTGGTCGCGGCGCCGCCGCAAGGCGTCCTGGGGCTTCTCAGCTCCAAGCGCGTCATAGATCGACGCCATGCCCGGGATGTTCGTAACCTGGGGCAGGCCGCCAAGCGCGGTGCCGTTCTTGATGGCGTCATTGATCGCAGCAAGTTCATTCCGCTTGCGCGCCGTCTCGGACGTGAGACCAAGCTTATTCGACCATTCGACGGCCTTGGCGATGAGATCGACCGTTTCGGCCCAATAGCCCTTGATCGTGAGGAGCACCGACGCGAGATCGTCCCACGACGGCTTCAACGCGGTCGAAAGGCGCTGATGGGCCAACTGGAGTTGCTGATCCATCTCTTCCGCGCGCTGAACTAAGACGTTGCTGAAAATGCCGTCCGAATTCGCAGCGGCCTCTTTGATCGTCGCGAGCATGCTGTCGGCGGAGGTTTTGCCTTGCCGCATGCGGTCAATGAGCTGGCTGCCGAACATCTTCTCGCCCAGGTCATAGGCGGCGGCTTGCTGGCCGATGCTCTGCAACTGGATCATGGCCTTAAGAACAGCCTGAATTCGATCTTCCTGGGTCTTTGCGTCCCGGAACAGGACCAACCCTTCTAGGCGTTGGCCCTTCTCCATCGTCGCATTCAGAACCTGAAGCTCCTTTTCAACGTCGGTGATCTTCTGACCAGCGAAGTCCCATTCCCCGATGTCGATCGGCGACTTTTCATTAGTGGCGTTGAAGGCGTGCTCAAGGGCCGTTTCCAGATCGCTGGCCGAAACCTTGAGCTTATTGGCCTCCGAGGTGAAGCCCTGAAAGAAGGCGGGCGCGACGCCAACATTCTGAGACTTGTCCGCGAGATCGACCATGGTTTTAAGCTGGCCGCGCGCGCCTTCGATCGCCGCTGACATGAGCTTGAAGGATCCGACGACAAGCGCGGCCTTGCCAGCAACACCTAGGGCCATGCGCGCGGCGCCGCCGACAACCGTGTCGGTGATCGCGCTGTTCATGTCTAGAAACTGCTTTGCGATGTTGCGCGTCGCGGTGCTGGTCAGCGACGACGTTTGCCGTAGCTGTTCCCTTAGCTGTTCGAGGTCGAGCGAGACAGGAATATGCATTAGGCGGCTCCCGCAAAGAGCGCGGCTAGGATTCTGGTCGCAATGATGAGGTTTGGATTGAGCGGCTTTCCGCGAACATGCTCGCTGAGCAGCGCTTCAACGTCGCGCTCCGCCATGCCGCCGCCGATCAGCCCCAATTCAATCACGCGCTCAACATCGTCCGGGCTGTAGCTGTTATCTAGAAAGCGCGTGAGCACGACGGCTGGCGAATATCCGTTGATGCCGCGCCACGAGATCACGCGCCGAACCCACGCGTCGTTCAGGTCAAACGTATGGGCACTAGCCCAGGATTCAGTAGTCATTCAGAACCTCATTAACGGCGTCTTCGATCGCCTTTTGCATGTCGTCGCGCATAGCGTTGTAGGTGTTGAAAAAGAACGGCCGTGCGGGCTGTCGGCTTGTGCCGAATTCGAACCCTTCCGCGTAGTCATAGGGTTCGCCGCTGCCTTCGCGGACTTCCTTGGTCGTGAGCGGGCCTCCTGCCTGAACGATGAACTCAAGGTCATTGGAGCCGGGCGCCACAACGCACGACTCCTCAAGGTGGCCCGTTTCGTCGGGTGATTGCTCAAGGGATTGCAACGCCTCGCGCTGGGCCTGGGAAAGCCGTTCTGCCTGTTCGCGGACAACGGCCGATAGCTGCTCAGTGAGCTTGTCCGGTAGGGCTTCCAGAAAAGCTTCAAGATCGTCGCTCATTCCAGCACCAACATGTCGGCGGTGATCGCCGGGTTATCGAGGAAGGAACGGCCACTCTCGCCCGCAGCGGCACGCGACACGGCCATCCATGTTGCTGCCGCACCGTCGATCCGATCGGTTGATTTGGATTTTTGGATAATCCGGTTGTCGTTCGCGTCCTTATGGATGGCGACATTAGCGAAGTTCCAGCGCAACACCGGATGCCCGCCGTGGCGGAAGTTGCCGCCGATGATCGCCGCCTCAAGGGTGTTCAGCGCGGGCGATTGAGTGACCCAGCCTTGCCGGATGGTAACGACCGGAAAGCCTTCCTCTACCAGCGGCGCCATGACCGCTTGGGCATAGGCCACGTCAAACCCGATCTCTTGGACCTGAAATCGCTCCGCGAGCGAACGGATGTAGTCCGCCACGGCAGAGTTATCGATCACGTTGCCGGGGGTGGGCGTGATAAAGCCTTCCTTGGCCCAGGACACATAATTCACCCCGTCGAGGTCACCGCGCCTGCGAATGTCCTCTTCCGGGCAAAAGAAGTGCGGCAACACCGTGTAGGTGTCACCGTCACGGAAACAAGCGACGACCGACGAAAGATCCGTGGTCTTGGACATATCAACGCCAATCCAGCACGGTGCGCCGCGCAAGGCCTCATAGTCGATCGGCTCCGCGCCCCGGTCATATGTCGCCATGTCCACGAAGGGCGAGGTCGAATGATCTAGCCAGACGTTGAGCTTGTATTGGCGCAAGCTGTCGCGTTCGATTGGACTGTCTTTCGCCCGCATGACGTGCTGCCGATAGCCTTTGATGGACGGATAACCGTGGGCACTGCCGGGGTTGATCCGCTTCCAAAGCTCTTCGTCGGTGTAGTCACAATCCGTTGGCGCTTCGAATAGGACCGGGAGGCAAGTCGGGTCGTCGATCTCTCCACGCGCGATCTTGCGGGCGCGCTCGATTACTTCCCAGGCGATGCTATCCTGCCCGCGCCCGGCGGTCGTGGCGACGACAAGCAAGCTATTGTCGGTCTTGTCGAGGCCGTTGGTCAGCACCTTCCAAAGGCCATCGCCGCGCCACACATGGATTTCGTCGGCCAAGACGAATGCGGGGGTGCGGCCTTCCTTGCTGGGTGCATCGGCTGAAATGACTTCAACCTCAGTCCCGTCACGCGGATAGGCGATCTTTTTGGCGCTGTTAAAGGCGTCATAGACCTTCGTCACCGGGACAAGGTGCTTGGCGTCCGCCTGAACGATGCCGCGAGCCTCTTTGAACGCGATACCGGCTTGGCTGCGGTCGCTGGCAGCAAAGATCACTTCGCCACCGGAAACCCGTTCAGGGCCGATGGTGTGAAGCAGGGCCAGGGCAGCGGATAGGCTCGTTTTGCGGTTGCCACGCGGGACCAGGATCACAACCGTCGATACGATCCGGTTACCGCTGCCGTCGCGTGGCCCATAGATAGCGCGAACAATGCGCTCTTGCCACGGATCAAGCTGGAATTGCTTGCGGGGCAGGGTGGATTTCGGGTGCTTCAAAGACCTGAGCCAGCGGACCGCGCGCTCGCCATACCCCAACGGGTCCGGAATGGGCGAGTTGTCGTAAATCCAATGCGGATAGGTATCAGACGATGTTGAAAGGGTTTTCATCATCGTCCTGTTCGTCATTGTCGCGGACTGCCGGTCGCGATCGGGAAACGGGGGTCAAGCCGAGCTCGGCCGCGAGCTGGCGCGCCGTCACCATGGCCTTGTCCTGCATGCGGAAGAGCTTTGGATCGATACCGGCGCGCAACAGCTTCTCAAGCTCGCGGATGCGGCCGATCGCGATGCAATAGCTTTCGAGGCTGCCGAGATCGGCCGTTGTCAGGATGCGCCGTTTGGCAAGCTCCGGCATGACGCGGCGCCATTCGGCCTTTGCTGCCTTACCCAGCCAGGACGGCGGTTTGGTCGTGGCGTCCAGTGCAGCGGCATCGGCGCTGAGTTCGGGCTTCCGTCCGCGCATCAGGGCCTCGCAAACTCGCCAAAGTGCTCGCGCGCCGCCGTGGCATAGGCTTCCGCCGCCGCCTCTTTGGTCGTGAACGTTCCCAGGTTTAGGGTGCGATCATTCACATGAATGGATGCGCGGAAATTACCGTTCGGGGTTTCGCGAATGCCTTTGATGCCCAGCTTGTTTCGGGCCGTGCGGCCGTATGCTGTCTGCTTAGGCGAGGCCAATCGGAGGTTTCCCCAGCGAAGATTCGCCGGGTCCTTGTCCCGATAGCTCACGCTGCGGGGCGGCCACTCGTCGGTCATGTACAGCCAGGCCAAGCGGCTCGCGAGGTAGGAGCGGTAATCTACCGTGATATAAACCAAGCGATCGGACGGCCGCGCCCAGCCGACAGCTTTACCGTCCCGGATAAAGACGCCGCTTGCGGGGTCGTAGGTCAGGATTTCGCGAAGCCGATCTGCGGCAAGCTGTGGTTTTTGGTGGGTCACGCCGCAACCCTCTCGACACCGCGCCAAACGCTCGGCATTTTGTCAGCATGAACAAATTTTCTCACTGGCATGCCATTCTTCTTGGAGTATGCGCAGGCATATCCCTTTCGTTCTTTACTCTTCCCCTCTGGGTGGTCGGGCTTATCAGTTTCACACGCGATGGAAATCGTTCCGACTGGTTGGGATTTGTAGGAGCGATGATAGGAGCCATTGCAACGCTGGTGGCTGCCGGAATGGCCCTCTTTGCCGCTTACCGGACGCTCGCGCCCGTCAAGGCGCAGCTTGATCAACTCGTCAAACAAAACGACTACAATTTGTTCGAACGCCTCAGCGGCAGGGCAACAAGCCTGAACAACGAAGAAATTCTTATTCAGAGGGTTGCTGCTAATTGCCAAGTTTTGAGTAATGCTCTGGAGCCGTTTCAAGGAACTCAGCAAATTACTTATGTCACGTCCGCTGTCAGCGCACCCGTTGCTGCACTCCGAGTCGCAGTTGAAAGATTGCAAGACTCGGTGGTGGAAATTCAAAAACAGAGGGGCGAGGTGTGGGGCAATACAAACACCCAGGGATTGCGCAGGAGGTTCATCGATGTGGCTTTGATAGCTGCCGCGCATGGATTGGAGATGTTGACGACGGCGGAGGGGAATCAAAGAATGGCGCACATTCTCTTGAAGAAAGAAATCGAGCACTGGAAAACGCTGAATAAAGAGATTCACGAGTTCGGTAATCAGTTGTTCCAGTTGGGACAACTCGAATCGCAAAAAATCGGCAGGGCCATTGCCGAAGTTGAACAGAGGCTGTTTTAAACTCACGGTCCAACCCTCCGACAGATGAGGTCGAGGCCGCGGCGACGCCCGATCTCACTCATACCGATGATCTCGAATTGCTGGCCCTGATAGGTAACGCGGTTCTCCAGTGTGACGCCGTCCAGAAAGCGCGTCCGGAAGGTCAACGCTGCGTTGGTGGTCTCGCCGCGTTGGCCTTCCTGCGTGTCGCTGGCATTCTTCAAGAGCTGGGCGCGCATGGTCGCGACCGTCCTCCAGTCCCGGATTGGCGTGCCGTCTATGCGGCTGATCGCGGTGACTGCGCGCTCAATGACGATGAGGCGATCGAGGTTACCGGCGCGCATCAGTTTGCTTTCATGATGCCTGCGACGGTGACCACGCCATGGCTATAGGAGCCGTGCGGGTCGCGCATGAACCGGGTCTGCGTCACCATCAGGTCGTGACAGGTGAAGTTATCCAGGGCCAAGACGCCGCTAACCTGGGCGTCAACGCGCAAGGCCTCAACGATCGCGCCAACGGCTTGCTTGCACCGGACCAGACCCGGTTCCTGAAACCAAACGTGCAACGTCGCGTGGGTAGTCGAGTCCCAACGCCGGAAGATGGTTTGACCCTCGCCGATCTGGACGCACGGCCTGCGTTCAGGGCGTCCATTGGCGTCAATGATCGCGTCGGGATCAACAAGGGCCGCAAGCTCTTCGGACGCGATCAGGCGCGCCCGGATGGCCTTTTGCAGGTCATATGAGGGATCAGAAGCGGTCATTATCCGAAGCAAAACGCGCGGTAAGGGGCCAAAAGATCGATGAAACCGAACGGCAATTCCTGGGCGGTGACACCCACAAGCGAGGCTTCCCGGTTCTGGTAGAGATGCGCCGCCAATTGCAGCACCGCTTCGTTCACCGGGGCCGGGGTGCCGTCCGTGTCCACATTCGAGGCTGTATAGGCGCCAACCCACGCCTTTGCTGCCGCCAGCTTGTCAGTAAGCAAGGCGTCGTCGGCGTCGATCGTGACGTTCAGGTGGGCCTTGGCTTGCTCCAAGGTGATACCGGGCATGGTCAGAAAAACTCCAATTAGACGCTCTCTTGTGCGACCCGGGGGCACCGGTCGCGGCGACTTTCTGCGAACATTTCGACCACCCCCGGGGTGTCTGTCTCTTCGAACACGTAGCTGCCGATTCGCTTGCGGAAGACACGCAATGCGCCATCGATCGAACAGACGAGCTTGTAGAACTCACTCTCTAGTATAGCGCCGCGCGTTGGCTTGGTGCGCTTGCGTGCAGGCATGGTCAGGGTCTGCTCGACAGACCAACCGATGTTGAGGCGGCGATAGATTGCCTGCACCGGAATGCCGGTGCGGTTGGACCACTCACGGATGGTGAGGGTATGACCATCATGTGTTAGGCGGCGGACTGACATTCGGTGTTCCTGCTAGTTCTGCGGCGGCGAGGTGCGTCGGTGGTAAGGGGTTGATCGTGCTGAGCGGCCTTAGCGACAAGATCGGCCGCGTAGGACCGCAAACGCATGGGCTCTAGGCCTGCGAGATTGCAGACGACGGTGAAATCCTTGTTGGGCTTGGTCAGCCAATCGCGGGCGTTCAGTTGTTCAATCCGGCGCCACTTGAACTTGGTCGAGAGCGGCTCTGTTGCGTCAATGACCGCTTGCTGGATCACGGCACACCACAATTGCTTTTCGCTCATTGCTGGCGCTCCCTCGATTGCTTGCGGCTCGCGTGGCAAGGGGAGCTGGCGAGCGGCTGCCAGTTGGAGCGGTCCCAGAACAGCTTCATGTCGCCGCGATAGGGAACCTTGTGGTCGACGCAATCCGCGATGCGACCGCAGCCGCATGCACAGAAGCGGTTCTGAGGTAGCGCAAGGAATTCCTTGCTCTCGCGGCGCCACTTGGAGTCGTAGCCGCGCTGGTGTGCGGTGGGCCGGAGGCGATCGGCTTCAGCCTTGCGTTTGACCTGACAGGGGCACAGCTCGCCTGCCCAAACGAGCTTGCCGCAGCTACAGACGCGACGGGGTTTGAAGGGCATTAGCGTTGGCCCCTACCGATTGCGTTGATCTCTTTCCGGAGATCAGCGGGCATGCCTTTGGTTGCGTCGATTGTCTCGGTGTCGTCGCGCTTGCCGAAGATGGCGGCAAGCATCTGAACGCGGCCTTCCTTGGCGTTGATGATCTCTGCCGGTGTCGCGTTCCAGGTCGCTTCGGGGGTCCATCCGAGCCAGCCGGTGCCGATCTGGTAGAGCTGGGTGAAAGATTCTTCAAACGAGATAGGCTCGCTGGTTTGCGGTTCGTCGTCGCCCTTGTCGTTGGCGCCGCACAGCACGGGGATGAATGCAAGCAAATGGTCGATCACTTCCGGCGCCAGCAATTCCGCAATCGACGGCTCGCGGTATCGGTGACCGGCTTGCGCTGCGTCGATCAGGTCATTGATAGCGGTTAGATTGCCTTCGCGGATTGCCAGATAGAGAGGCTGAAAGCCGTCATATTTCTCATTAAGACGGAATGCCGCCCGCAAAGACGGGCGCAAGGCCAGTGTCACGCTTGGAGACAACGTGAGGACCAATTCGTCATATGCGAGCGGCATAACCATTAGGGCTTGGTCGACCTGATGACGATTGCGGCCTCGCTCAGCAACGGCTTGCCGCCGACGCGACGACGCCAGCGAACCTTGACGATACCGTTATCGGCGCCGGTCAGGTCATCGGTGCGAACAGCGAGGCCCACGCGGTCAACAATCTGGTAAGCGGAGGCCATGTCGCCAAAAACCACTGGATAAGTCGTGCCGGTGGTCGCTGGCAAAAGGCTCATGTCGATCGACTCATAGACCGGGCGCCCCAAGAGGGTCGGGGGCGTGCCGTTGGCGAGGCCGTCGGACCAGATCGGCCCTTTGGTGCCAATGACGATATCCGCCATCTTACGAATGAGGCCCATGGTCTCCCGGCGCATCATCCAAGAGCCGTTGGCCGCATAGGCGCCGGGCAACTTGTAGAATGCGTCAATCAGCGCCGTGACGATGTCGGAGCCATCGGCCGCAGCGTTGACGAATGCATAGTTCGCGGGCGTATTGAGCAGGCCGGTCGGCTTGCCGTTGCCGTCACCGATCATGAAGGCCTTGGCTTCCACCTTGCCGGTGATCTTGGCAATATGGCCCGCGACGAACGAAAGCAGGTCGATATCCGCGTCTTCCAGCAATTGCTGGCTGATCGGGATATAGCGGGCATTTTCGAACGTCTTGATGTTGAGCTGGCCGAATACCGGCTCAGTCGCGGTGCGGTTGCCGGTTTCCGTAACCCAGCCTTCGCCGTCCGCGTCGGTTTCCAGCGTCGGGATATAGACCTCGGTGGTGCCGATGGTCATGGCGCTGGCGAGACCGCGAAGCGGCGAATACTGGCGCACTTTTTCCAGCACGCTCTTGCCGTATTCCGGACTGACGACGTAACCGCCCGCCGTGGTGGTGCCAAGATTGAGCGTCTTGCGCTCAAGGTCGTCGAGGGCGCCGACACCACCGCGCAGATACTTGTTCAGCGCCTTGGTTTCGATACCCGGCTCATTGTCGTTAGCGGCCCGACCGTTGGGCCGATTCATCTTGGCCTCGATACGATCCAGGCGCTCGGTGAGCTTGGTGTTGTCGTTGGCGGCCATCTTCGTGTTGAGGTCTGACTTCAAAGCCGCCAGTTCCTTTGCGACTTCAGCAATCGGATCGTCGGCATCGCCGGTGTCCTTGAATTCCAGTGCGTTCGCAGTCTTCATTGGGTAGTCAAAGCTCCTTGGACTATAGGCATTGCCGGAAATGCCGGATGAGGTCGGCCACGGCACGCGCCGCGTCGTCGGATTTCGTGCCGGTGACCCGGGCACGCGGATGGGCGGGGTTGCGCACAATCGACGTTTCGAACACGTCAAGCGCCGTGATGAGGCGCCGTGAGCCTTGTTTGACTGCGGCCTTAGTGCGGAAGCCAATGCTGAGACCCTTGGCGATCTCGCCTTTGATCATAGCGAGCACAGAGCGGGCGCGCGGGCGGTCCATGTGGAGCTTGCCCTTCACGATCAAGCCTTCATCGGTTTCTTTCACTTCCGTCCAGGTGCCAATGAGGTCGCTGGGGTCGTGGTTGAAAAGGATCGGCATGTCGCTGACAGCGATGTTGAAGGCGCCTTTTTGAATAAGGTCGCCGTAGCTGTCCGGCCCCGCATTGAACGGCCAAGCGATGCCGGTGATCTCTCCTTCATCGCTCACGCTCAGCCTTGCTTTGATCTCAAGGCGATCCATTTAGGAGCGGACCCAATTGCTGACTTTGGTCAGGTTGGCATCGGTCCAGGTGTTGGTCTGGGTCCAGGTGTTGATGCCGTCCGTAAACCAGACGGTCGCGAGCGTGCCGTCAGCGTTGTAGGTCAGGTTTTGCGGATAGTTGCTCGGATTGATCACCGCGCCCGTGCTATCGAGCAAATTGCCGAAGCCTTTGATGGGCAGCGGGTTGGTGTCGCTGATGGGTGTGCCGGTAGCGAAGCTCACTTAGTCGTTTCCTTTCTCGTGGGGATTGCCGCACAGCGTCCGCTCAAGGACCTTCGCGGCGAGTTCGTATGATTCGATGAGGGGCCGGCCTTCGACGTAGGCCACGACCAATTCATGGGCGCGCTTAGCGCTCATGCCGCCGCCGACGAGAGCGAGGCGGATGGTTTCGTTGATGTCGGCCTGGGCGAAGTTGCGCGCGAACAGACGATTGGCGATGGCGCCGATACCGGAGCCGCACTTGACTTGAAGCTCTTCGATCTCGCGCTTGGTGAGGCGGAATGTGTGTTCGCCATCGGCAAAAAATGCGATGTACGTCATGCTTCGTTGCCCCAATATGCAGGGTTTTCGCCGAAAGCCTCTTCGATCGATCCGGCCGAATTGGCGTAAACGCTGATGTCTTCGATCTGAGAGGCAACGGAGATGGTGATCCCAGGTGTCAGCACTTCCCCATAGATCAGCGGAATGGCGCTGCCTTGCTGGCCCGCCTCGCCCTGGGCAGCACCGGAAACCGAAACGTCATTGGAGCCGCCGGTTTGTTCGGAGGTCTTGGTAAGCAGCGTGGAGGCGCCGGAGAGGGCGAGGCCCACGCCAACCAGGGCGATGTTGCCCCACGTCATGCCGCTGAGGAGGCCAGTCGAGGCAAGAGGTGTTGCGAGTGTGCCACCCGATGCAAATACCGCGACGCCGACGAGCGCGGTGCCGAGAATGAGCTTTGTGGTACCCTTGGCAGTCTGGGTCTGGGCGCCGGAGGCAACAGGGATGAAGTGCAGATTTGCAGCGCCGAGCCGGAGGCTGGTCAGTAGCTCAAGGTCTAGCTCCATGCCTCGGTCAAGATCGCCGCGCACAACCCGGTAGGAGCCGCCTTCAAGCGCTTTCAGAAATTTGCCCGGGAATGCACAATTGAAGGCGCGGACGGCTTCAGCCGCCGTGTCGATCTCGAAACGGAAGCTCTCACCGAATTCGTCACCAAGGGCGCCGTGCAAAAATACAGTTCTCATGCGGCCTCCGCCTGAACGTTGCCGTTGAGCTTGCCGCCCTGATGCGCCGAGCTGGTATTGGGATTTTCAAAGACGTCGCCGCCCTCATAGGCCGGGTAGCCAAAGCCGAGTTGCCGCGCTTCGTTCGGGTTCAGAATGCGAGCGGAGACGGTGGCGCTGAGCGCTTGGGCACGCGCGAGAAGATCGGCGCGGGCGAAGCCATCAACGTTGAATTCGATGCAATATTGCTTCCGCTCTTCCGGGGTCAGAAGCTTCAACTCAAGCTCTTGCTCGAAAGACTTGAGCCGGGGCAGCAGAGCTTGCGATAGGAACTCTTGGCCGATGGCTTCAATCGACCGGGGCTGAGCACGATCGACTTGCATCAGCATGTGCAACGGGACGCGCCAGAGCCGCGCGATCTCCGCAACTGCATATGTGCGCATCTCCAGAAACTGCGCATCGACGCTGTTGAGTGTCAGGGACTGCCAATTGAAATCGGCGGGCAGAATTGCGGTCCCGCCGGACTTATTGCCGCCGTGGGCAGCATTCCAAGCCGTGGCAACCTTCGCGATTGCTTCCGCCGTGGCATTGCCCTTTGATGTGAGAACACCGCTGGGGCGGGCGCCCTTGCCGAACAGCCGCGCGGCGTGACGTTCCAGGACCAGGGCGAGAGCGATGGCCTCGCGGCCTTCGCCAACCAAGCCCTTGCGTGGATCGTAAGCCGGGGTCGGGAGATGGATCAGGTCCGCGCCGTCGATCTCGCGGCCATCAAGCTTGTAAGTCGGCTCAATGTCGGAATCGTCTACAGCAACCGGATTGGTTCGGGGATCAAGGCGGATCAGCTCAGCGGGTTTGCCGCCGTCGACGCGGTTGATCAGCGCAAAGCCGCCATGGGGCTGCAACAGCGCGTCGGCCATTAACTGGGTACGGAATAGCGCAGCGGCGCTAAAGCTGTTCGGCGCGTCATGCAAGAGGCTGTAGAGCGGGTGCTCAGGCGCTTTCTCTTTGCCGCCGTCCGGAAGCCGCTCGTAAATGTGGAGGGGCAGCGAACCGGCTGCTTCGCTGATCGACCGCACGGCACATGCGACGGGGGCGCACGACATGGCCGAATAGGGCGTGACGGACACGCCCGAAAGGGTGGGGCTCGCGCCGAACATCTCGACAAGCCAAGGCTCAGGCGAGGAAATGCCCGACTTGGTTTCAAGGCCGATTAGTTGTTTGAGGCGCGACGTAAGAGACATAACCAAAAGGGGTTGCGCGTCCGCTGGATTGCGGATGCGTGGTGTAGTTCCCCTTTGTGTGCTCTGAAGTCGGGATCACGTTGCTCGCGTGCGATCACCGACGCAATTATGATCTCACACGCTTTCGAATTGCGCAAGCGAAAATTCGGATTTGTCGCATTTGTATTATTGTAGACGCAACGCCAAGGCTCCGGAGGAGTGTTAATCAGGCCCCGGTCAGCCGGGAAATTTACAGGTGGGTATAAGGGCTGACTTACATCAGAAATATTTTCGGCACCTAACCTCCCGATATGACGCGCGGTCGATATCAGCACCAGCTTACATCTTCGTCTTTAACGAAGTCGGGCGCTTGTCAGCGGTCCGCAAATCGATTCATCTCGGTTCCGTTGCATCATCAACATGGGGCTGACATGACTGAGGACTATCTGCCGAATTCCCTTTACGCGATCATTGTCGAGCGCGTGACCAAGGTTGCCGGGCAGGATGACGTTGAGCTGATCAAAATCGCTATGGGGCCGCTGCTCAATGACCGTCCCGGACTGGCGGAACGGCTTGCCCGCCTAGAGCCGTGCCCGTGCACCGGGCGGATGACCGGTGATCAGGTCAAGCACTGCCTCGGTGAGCATGGCGACTATTGGCCGAAGGAAATCTATGGTGCGGCACTGTTGGCGGCGGTCGAGGGCTCAGCGGTTTGCTGAGCACGAACCAATTTGTGAAGAAGGCGCAGGAAATCGCGCCTCCTTATTGAAAGCTTGCGCTCGGTGAGGTTGAATACGATTCGGCAGAAGCCAGCAATTGAATCCGCAGACAATTTCAATGCCCAAAGCATATGACGACGACGAGATTATCTACAGTCAAGACGCGCCCAAATTTGCATTTGGTGAGGTCATCGCCGCATTGTCAGCGTTGTATGTCTTGTGCATTGCTTCTTTCAATGCCGGCTACTTCGCCCGCCTGAAAGGGCAGTTTTTACAACTTTTTTCGTTTGCCGATCTGATCGGATCAAATATTGCAATTCTCCAGTATCTGACCGTCGCTATTGGTTTCTACGTAATCCTGTCGTTCTATCTCTCCATCCTGCCCGGGGACGCTGCTGGCAATCTTGAGCGTTGGGCTCTCAAGAATTGGAACGCTCTTAACACTTTAGAGGTGCCCTACAACATTCTGGCGGTGATCGCTCTCCTATTCATCCCTTACGTGCTGGGATCCATGATCGAGAATTATAGCTTCACGCTGGCATTGTTGCCGACAGCTATTATTCAGGGTGTCTTTTTGCTCAGCCTTTGGACGGGATTTCAGGAAGGCACAACCACTTTTAAGGCTTTTGCTATTTGGACCGTGATAGCGGCCGCGAACTTTTCCTACTCGTCGGGAAGCTTTTGGGCCGCTAGCGAAATCTCGGAGCCGCGTAATCAGCAATCTCTGATGCTGGCAAGTGGCACATGTATTGACCGGATAATCCTTCGGACCAACTCTTCTGGCTTCCTGCTCTATAACTTCACGCTGCATCAAACGGAGTTCAGAAGTAAAGACGACGTGCGCACCGTGTTTGAGTCAAAATCTTGCACCTGAATTGTGCGAGGACACTCTTGGTTCACAAGAAATCAGAACGTAGAGCGATCGATGGGCCTCTGCCGCCCGAATACATGGAGGCACTTAATCTAGTTGTTAAGCTTGTTTCCGCCCGCATCGATGGCGAGCCCGGGCGCATGAAGGCGGCAAATGACAGTTTGATGGCCGATCTCCTTGGTGATGATCCGCTCCCGGTACCCTTGTCACCGGTTGACCAATCTGTCGTCAGGTTGCTTCATGGCCTTCTAGAACTAATGCAGGTGCCAAACCGTTTCAATGCTATGGCAACGATGGTGAAGCTCTACCCGTGGGGAGGGAAGATTTCTCGTTCGCAGCATTTGGAAAATTGCTACTACCTGATCGTGCACGAAACGTACATTTTAGAGGAGCGTCTCAAGGTCTTCCTGAACGCGCTGATCGATTGTGCAAAGGTGCGTTCGCTTCATGTGGACTTATCGCCTATCGGTAGAATGATCACCAAGCTGCATCAGGGATTTTTCGGGAAGATGGTGGCAGCGAGAGGCATTCACGTACATCAGCAGTCGAACGTTCCCAGAGAGATCAAGCGCATCGGAATGCTCGAACTCCTCTTGATGGGGAAGGGGGAGGAAACTGAGGAGGCGCCATGGAGGGTGTTGCAGCGTTTAGCGTTTGCTGAAGCCCGGAAGCGGTGGGTAACGAATGCCGATGATGCAGCTAAAGCCGCGCAGTACATCATCGGTCGTTTGCTGGTTCAGACGCAGCTGGTCTGGCGGACGGTTATCCAGGAGGAGCTTGACAAGGTACAAGGCACCGAATCTGAGCGATCTAGACCCCGTAACTGATCGCCTCAATCATCTTTACCCGATCCTGAAGCGGCCCCTCCGGCATGATGCCGTAGCGACCGGTCGTCGTCGCCTTGGCATGACCGAGCAACACGCCATGCTGTTCGTCTAGGTATCCAGCGGCCCGGAAAGCGTCCGCGACGCCATGCCGGAAGCTGTGGAAATTGTGCCGCTTGTCCGTCTTGACGCCAATCCGCTTGAAGTAGCCCGCAAAGAACCGTGAGGGCGTCCGCGAGAAGAATCCCCGGGTGTCCGGCTTCAACTCAGGGAATAGTTGGGCCTCGCCGCGCGCGGCCATGGCCGCATGATAGTCGAGGAAGCCCAGCTTGATCAGCTCGCTATGGACCGGCACCACGCGCTGACTGCCGTCTGTCTTGGTCGACTTAAGCCGCGAGCCTTCGCGGGTGACGTGGAAAATCCAGACGCCATGGAGCTGGCGAACGTCCGCCGTCATCAACTGCGCCAGCTCGCCCAACCGGGCGCCAGTATAGATCGCGATCAGCGGCAACCAATAACGCCAATCTCTGATCTCAACGTCGCCGGGCTTGTGCTCCTGATCGTCGCCAGCGCAGCGCGTGAGCAGCGGCGAAGTGAAGATGGTCCGCAACTGTTCGTCCGAATAGGGGAACACCTTCTGCTTTTTCTTGTCGATCGCGAGGAACATGCCCCGGATCACGTCCTGCTCTATGAACTCATTGTTGAGCAGCCACTCGCAAAAGCCCGCGATGGCGGACAGATAGCGGTTGGTGGTGTTCTCGCTGATCGTCGGTTTGCCGATCGTCTTGTTTGCCTCAATGATCTTCCGGAAAGTCATGCCCTCGAATTCTTTGATCTTGAGGGCCTTCACAGGCCATGAGGAGAGGGCGTGTTTCCAGTCGCGGACGGCCTTCCGGGTGATGGCTGTGACGTGCGAGGTCTCGCCGATGAACTCAAAGAACAGCCCGACGATCACGCGGTTTTGCGTCCAGGTGTCGAGGCTGACGGAGGCCTTCTTTTCGCTTTCGAACCGGTCATAGAGTTCCCAAAGGCTTTCGCCGGGCGCCGCCTTCTTACGGCCCGCCGTGGGGTCTGCTGGTGCCACCGCCGAATCAGTAGGGGTGCCGGACCAGTTGCCCTGGTCGCGCTCCGCTGAACGTTCCAGCGCCTGAATTTCCGCCCGCTGTAGCTTCTGGCAGAGATCGCGGTAAGCCGGGGAGCCCTTTTCAATGAGCAGCCGTTCCTGCTCAATCACCGCGTCCGCCGCCCATTCGATCGCGCCGGTCTCGCCCGTGGCGAGATGCTTGCGGACCTGGGCCAGCTTGATCGCCCGCCGCTTCTGCGCATAGGCGGGTGCATCCTTCATCACCATCAGGTCCACGGCCGCGCCGAGCTGAACCGCCGGATCGTCGGACCAAGGCACCGCCCCAGCGGTAATGTCGGCCATCAACTGATTCTTGGCTGTCTCAACCTGGGCCGATGTCGGCATGGCCGCACGCTCGCGGCGGTCGTATTCCAGGGCGGCTTCATAGTGGCGCCAGACGGCCGCCTGTAGGTCCCCGGGCGTCGGCTCTTGCCGCTGGGCCAGCTCTTCAAACTGCGCTCTGTACTTCGCCAGAATGGGCAGTGCGGCGATGCGTGCCGCCTTCGGTTCCCGAACCCCGGTGCTCTTCCAAATCTCTTTCTTGCCGACGATGGACTGAAGCTTTTTGGGGACTGCGAGCCGAACGTAATAAACGGCGGAGCCGCCCCGCCGTTGGATGTTTGAAGCCAGTCCCATTAGCCCCTCGTAATACGAAGTCGTAACAGTTGATGGGGCTATCAGTAGCCAATAAGCCTTTGTGATTCAATCGTTTATTGATTTTGTTGGGTTTTTGGTAGGGGCAGAACCAATCCAGCTGCCCCGACCAGTGATTTCAAACACTTACGGCAAGACAGGAACGTCCGGCCTTCCCGGCAAATTCGAATTGGGAAGATGCCGGGGACGAGGCCGTCTGCCGCAGCCCTGATCGTTCGCCGCCATCGCGATCAATCTGCTGGAGGCTCAACGACGATCAGCTTGGCTTTGCCAAAATATTTGGCGATGCAATCCGTATTCACCATCACGTCGGCACTCAGCAGCAGAGACGGCGTCCATCGATGCTTCGGCACTGTCACGACCGAAGCGCCGGTGGTTGCAAGAAGCCGGTGCCGCGCGACTGTTTCCCGCCAGTACGGGTACAGGCTCGATCCTTCCGCGTAGACCAGGAACGCCGTTTTGCTAAGCAGGAGCAATGCAGCGACAAGAAAAGCCAGGGTGACGGGAAGGGGTCCCGAGCTGAGGGACGAGATGGTCGTGCTCTGCGCAATCATCCGCTCCAGCGGACTGCGATAGGTTCGGACCAGTAAGGAAGCAGACAGGCCGGAGCCGAAAAGAAGCAGGATCAGCGCCTGGTTTTGCGCCCGTTCAACCAACCGAATCCCCGTCGAATAATAGTGCGCGAAGTATTCGAGGTAGCAACAGGCCAGACAGAGAACGATGATGCCGGGCGCCAGGAAGCGCGCACGGGGATGAGCGGCCTCGGACCGATCAGGGATTGCGTACGTCAAGGCGGCGACGGCGACCAGCCAAGCGATCACCGCGGGTTCGCGCAGGAATTGTCCGAATTGCACCATCCCGAAACGCAGCCCCTCGAGGAGCGAATGGCCGATATGACCCCGGTCGGCGAACTGCGCCATACGTGCGCTGTTACCTTGGGCTGCAACAACGATCACCCAGCCGGCCGTGACGGCAATTGCGATCAGCGCGTGAGCACCGATCTGCATCTTCTGCTCGAGCATGCGACGCGCGACGGTTGAGCCCACGAGAATCGCGACGAGCCATATGCCCGTATACTCGTTGCACAGAGCTGCAACGAAGCCGCCGGCCGCCATCCAAAGGATCGCAGCGGACGAAAACTCCATCTTGCTGTCGAGGGCCCGAAGGCATTCAGCCAAAATCAGGATGCAAACGATCGCGGGGGGCACGTAGCAGGCCACGCCGGGCAGCCAGTAGAGCAGATCACGTACGCTCGTCGAAGCACCCAGCACCGCAGCAGCGAAAACGAGACCGAGGAAAATCGATGGCAGCCCGCGAATGCGCGGCCATGCACGCGCGACCGCGGCCATGCAGCCGGCGAGGAAAGCAACTGCGCCTGTTGCCATGGTCAGAGAATAGGCCGACAGCAGACTTAGGCCTGTCGCTTGCGAGATGGCAGCAGGAACGTCGATGAGACCATAGGCTACGATCCGACCTCCGAGCTCCCCGTAAAAGCCCCGGATCGAGGTCAGCCCCTGCTCGAGATAACGGTGTGAAAAGCAGAAGTCGTCGTGCTGCGGGTCCGCAAGGACCGTCAACACGAGGAAGAAGAGCACGAAAAGCGCGGGCGGGAGGGCAGCAAGAACCCAAGGCCACCGAGCTCGGTCGTAGTGCCGCCCCATTAAATTTCCCAACGAGTCATAGAAGGAATTTATCAAGAATCGGCGGCAATCGATAGACGAACTCCCGCGGGACGCAAGCGGCATTCCACATGGCGTTCCTTATGAAGGTTTCCGCCACGCCCCCTGCGGGAACTGGCGGATTTGGCCGGCGGCAGAAACATGACACGGCAGCTTCTATGGCGCCACAGCCGCGGATCAGAATAACAGCCAATCGGCGAGGCGCCAGGCGATCCAGGCGAGGGCGCAGATCCAGCCCAGCATGACGATCCCCGCGACGCCAAGTCCGCACAGTGCGAACAGCGAGTTTTCGGGCTCCGGCGCCTCCGGGAGTTTCTCGGTCGTATCGATCTGGCTCACAGTGTCCCCCTGCCTTGCGGCCCGTTGTTCATTGGTCTCTTCTCGCTCGACGAAATTCACCGACCGCGCTCCAGCTCACACGGACGTGAGACGAGATGACCGTCCATCCATGACACGCGCGCCGATCGTTGGCGCGCGCCGGTGCCCTGGACGGATGGGAAAACGCTGCAACGCGCCGTGCGGCGATTGGTTGCTGCCGTCCGGCTCGGAAAATGCGTACCGGATCGAATTTTTCACGCTGCCGGCGCCTGCTTTGCAGGCCCGGCGCGTTGAAGGAGCGGATAGGGCGCGCAACCGGCGCTGCACCCGGGATCTCCTTCAGCGAGGGTTTTCATGTCGATCAGCGCGATTGCATCAGCCAGTGCGGCGGTAACGACGTCCCCGTCCACCGCGACGTCGTCGGCCTCATCGACCACGGCGGCATCGTCGACGTCGGCGGCATCGGCGACGTCCTCGACGTCGGAGACGTCATCGTCGCAATCGGCGGGGGGAAGTTCGGGATCGGGAGGCAGTGGCAATTCGGCGAAGACCGTCGTCAGCGAGGTCTCCATCACCATCGACGGCGTCACCACCACCACGACCACCTATTCCGACGGTACGACCGAGGTCGAGACGTCCGTGAGCGCGCAAGGCAGTCAAGGCAATCAGGCCGGACAGACCTACAATGCGCAAGGATCGCTCGGCACCAACGCCACGAGCGCATCCGACAGCACGTCCAGCGCCAGCGCCAGCGCCGCCGCCGTCTAGCCGGGCTCGATCGCCGCAGCGGGCCGCGCGGCGTATGCGTGCTGAAAAGCTTGCGCGGCTCGCGCCTGACCCCGGCCTGAAGACGTTTCGTTCGTTCCTTGCGCAGCACGACTTCCGCACGATTTTTCAAGGCATTGGCGCGGGCGGGCCAGCGCAAAATTACCAAAGATTCATCGAACCTTTGGCTGTCGCCACAGACATATGGATGTTGGGGATTTCAGCGCCCAATACCTAACGGACGCCGCCAAGCGATAATATTCCGCTTGTGCGGCGTTGCGCTTTTCAGGCGTCACGTTCTTCAGAATTGGCCAATCAGCCCGACGCGTGCCAGCCGGACGGAAACGGCACGAACGGCCAGACCGTCTGGTTGTCGTTGGCGGCCTTTGGCGGCTCATGAGCTGACGTCCCGACGGCCGGGACGGGCGGGGTCGATCGCACCGCCAAGCGCAGACATGCACACTGCAAATTCATTTTCAAAAATTCCAGGTTCTCTAAAAACGCGACGTCATTTCAAATTCATGACGCGTCCCGAAAATGGCGCGCCTGTTCTCAAATCACGCTTGCATTGTAGAAAAACCGGCGCCGGCTTTCAACCAGTCCGGCGACCGATTCACGACAGGTAAGGTTGATGGGTTAGGTTAAGGGCGAGCGGTTGTTGCGGCCACTTTGGCGACTGTTATCAGATTGGCGCCGGCGCGCGATGGGCTGCCTGGAATCCGTGCTCACACGAGATCACAGTTCGTCGCGGCGCGCGTATCCTGTGAGTTCTGCGTCATGTCTTTCGATCGCAACTTCAAAACCGTCAGTCCGCAGTCGAGCTGGACCGAAATCTGGCACCTCTGGACCGTGATCGTGCCGCGCCGCTCGATCAATGGGCAGCTCGTTTATGGCAAGGTCTGGCGCCGGCACGACGGCCGCGACTGGATCTACAGGAAATTCACCGAGTTCGACGGCGAAGAGGCGGCCTGAAGCGATGCGATCGTAAATCGTCATCCCTCATTCAGGTTGGTGCCTGCACGCGCGGCAGCGGCAATTTGAAGTGACGTTTTGCGTAAGCGATGATCTCGCTGTCGGAGGGATGATCGGCCGCCTCCACTGCGGCAATCCGCTTGGCGACATCTGGCGCGTGGGCGCGGATGTGGCTGGCGAGTTCGGTCTTCGCGTTGGCCGGGCCGAGGATCAGGACTTCGCCGGCATCGGCGAGGGCTTTGGTCACCTCAGCGTAGAACGTCTTGTCGGGCGCGGCATGGCCGCTGCCGATCTCATTGGCCTTGTGATGGAGGTGGCGCGTCGCCAGATGCGGATGCAGCGTGATTTCGTCGGAGCCGCTCAGGCCGAGATGGAAGATCCGGGCCTGCGAGTGGTCGATCCATACCACGGCGTGAAAATGAGAGGGCATGTGCTTTGGCCTTGTCCGGGAGGAGGCGCCGACGTCGGTGCGGCGGCGCGAGTCGCGGCGACACTAGGTCGGCCGGCACCGGCCCTGGTTGACGCAGGTCAATCCGATCCCGGCCGAACCGGCCGCGGAACGGC
This sequence comes from Bradyrhizobium sp. cf659, assembly GCF_900113725.1. Lineage (NCBI taxonomy): Bacteria > Pseudomonadati > Pseudomonadota > Alphaproteobacteria > Hyphomicrobiales > Nitrobacteraceae > Bradyrhizobium > Bradyrhizobium sp. cf659. The sequence continues at coordinate 715,574 of NZ_FOQJ01000001.1, read as the reverse complement.
CCACCTGGACGAGCGGACGTTCCGGCTTAGGCGGCCTTCGCCTCTGCTGCCGGCTTGGCCGGCGGCGGCTTCAGCGGCTTGTCCTGCTTCTTCGACCACGAGATGTAATAGGCCACGGTCGTCATGATCGCGATGCCGGCGATGCTGACGAAGAGCTGCGCGAATAGCGAGCCCGAGCTCATCGACAGCTCGAAATGGCCGACGAAGGACAGGAACACGCCGACGCAGAACACCGCGAGTGACTGCTGGCCGCACACGATCAGAGGGTCGAACACCTTCCACTCCAGGCCCGGCCAGTCCTTCGGCACGAAGCGGATCACCAGGATCACGATCACGACGAAATGGAGGAAGCGGTAAGGCGCGAGGTTGGTCTTGTCGTTCGGGTTGAAGGCCGAGAACAGCCATTCCGGGAACATGCCGCCGAAGGCGGGGAAGCGGCCAGCCATGGTCATGATCAGCGCGAACAGCATATAACCGAGACAAAGCCACAGCGTGATCGGCGAATTGATCAGCGTCATCGAGCGCCGAGCGCCGCCCATCGCGCACCAGGCGCCGAACACGAACAGCACCTGCCAGCAATACGGGTTGAAGTACCACTGGCCGGCCGGATAGGCGGTCAGATTCCAGCCGAACTGGCGCGCGGCGAGCCACAGCACGATCGACAGCGCCATCGTCAGGTCGGGCTTGCGCAGCATGAACCACAGCACCGGCGGAAACAGGCCCATCAGCACGATGTACAGCGGCAGCACGTCGAGATTGAGCGGCTTGAAGCGCAGGAACAGGCCCTGGCGCAGCGTCTCGGTAGCGTTGTCGACGAGGCCGGCGACGTTGAACTCGTTGATCATCTCTGAATCGCCGAAGCGCAGCGCCAGATAGCTGATCGAGGCGATGTAGATCACGAACAGGATGATGTGGGCGACGTAGAGCTGCCATACCCGCTTGGTCAGGCGCGTGGCGCCGACGATGAAGCCGCGGTCCAGCATCATCCGCGCATAGACGAAGGAGGCGGTGTAGCCGGAGATGAAGACGAACAGGTCGGCCGCGTCGGAGAAGCCGTAGTTGCGGGTCGTGATCCAGTTCACGACGTTTTCGGGGATGTGGTCGAGGAAAATCGCCCAGTTCGCGACGCCGCGAAACAGGTCGAGCCTGAGATCACGGCCCTTTTCGGGGAGCGTGGCGTTGATGTTCAGGAAGGCCATGCGACGGGAGCTCTCGGAGGGGACAAATGCGCTGATGTCGGCGAGGCAGTGCGGCCGGGCGGAATCCCGGCGCGGAAGGCGGGTACGGAATTGTCACGGTGCAGCATAATGACTATACCGTCGGTGAGGGTGACCGGGGGGCCGGAATCACCGATCAGTTCCCGATCGGTGTCTCTATACTATCCCTGAGGTTTCCACCAACTGCCACCCTGACGCATCGAAATCGAACGAAAAGACAAAAAGGCCCGGACGACCCATGACCGCACGCATTTTCAAGCCCGCCAAGAACGCGATGCAATCCGGCCGGTCCAAGACCCGGGAATGGCAGCTCGACTACGAGCCGGAGCAGCCGCGCGCGGTCGAGCCGCTGATGGGCTGGACCTCGTCCGGCGACATGAAGCAGCAGATCACGCTGCGCTTCCAAAGCAAGGAAGAGGCGGTCGCCTATTGCGAGCGCAAGGGCATCGCCTACCAGGTGATCGAGCCCCAGGATTCGATCCGCCGGCCGGTTGCCTATGCCGACAATTTCTCGTTCCGGCGCGGCGAGCCCTGGACGCATTAAAGACCATTCTCGTCCAAGACGTCGTCATGCCCGGGCTTGTCCCGGGCATCCACGTTTTGGCGGGAGGGTGAAGAACGTGGCTGGCCGGGACATGGGCGAGCGGAAGCGACGCCGTCCTTCGGACGGCTGCGGCCGGCCATGGCGAGAGGCAGCCGGCCGTCGAGGCCCTTGGCAGCAATTCCACCCCATGCTTCGCTGCCGCGCATGACAGGCTCAGGGCGAGGTGGGGTATGGCCGGGCGTGACCAGCTCGACGGCGTCGATCTGAAGATCTTATCCGAGCTCCAGCAGGACGGGCGGGTGCGCAACAACGAGCTGGCGCTACGCGTCGGCGTGTCCGCGCCGAACTGCCTGCGGCGGTTGAAGTCGCTGTTCAGCCGCGGCGTGATCCGGGCGGTGCGCGCCGTCATCGACGAGCGGCTGCTCGGCTATGAGGTGGTGTCGTTCGTCTCGATCCAGCTCGGCAGCCAGGCCCAGCCGGTGCTGGAGGCGTTCGAGGGCTCGATCGCCGCGATCCCGCGCATCCAGCAGTGCTGGCGCATTTCGGGCGACACCGATTATCTCCTGAAATGCGTCGCGCCGAGCGTCGAGAGCATGCGCCAGCAGCTGCTGCACTTCGCCGCGATGCCTGATGTCAAGAACGTCCGCAGCTTCCCCGTGTTGGGCGTCGCGAAGGACGTGCCGCTGCCGTTGCAGGCGGTCGCGGCGCCGGCAGGATAGGGGGACGCCCTTGCGTGGATCGATCGGGAATTTCACAAAAGCCGAATACTGACACATTAGTATCTCACCTAACTGTGACATGTGATTTGGGAAGTCCTGCCGGGGCCGCGGCCTCGCGCAGGCCTTAGCGGTACCGTCCGCGAAACTCGCGCGGCGAGGCGCCGGTCCAGCTGCGGAAGGCGCGCGAGAAGCTCTTCTCGTTGCGGAAGCCGGCGATCTCCGCGATCCGCTTGATCGGGGTGCGGCCACGCATCAGCTCCTGCTTGGCGAGCTCGAACTTCGCTTCTTCCTTGAGATCGCGCAGCGAGGTCGCCTCCTCGCGCAGGCGCCGGTGCATGGTGCGGGTGGAGAGCGCCAGCTCGCTTGCGACATCCTCGGCGCCGAGACTGCGTCCGCGCGCGTTGCGCAGCACGCGACGCACGCGCTCGACCAGCAGCCGGTCGCGCCGATAGGGCAGCACGGTCAGCCTCAGCGCGCCCTTGAGCATGTTGTCGAGATCGGCCGGGCTGCGCGTGAGCGGCAGCGAAAGATAGTGCTTGTCGAACACGATGCGGGCGCCATCCGCATCAAAGCTCAAATGCCTGCAGAAGATCGTCGGATAGACCGAGACGTGGCCCGGCTCGGAAAAGGGAAACTCGGCCGCGCGCAGCGCGATCGCGGAATCGACCGCCCAGCAGGAGAAGCCGAGGACATAGCGGAGCAGGGTGACGAGGCAGAATTCGCGCAAATGGCCGAGATCGCGCTGCTCGCGAAGGGAGATGGTCGCAGTCTCATCACCAAGCGAGAGCTCGAACAGCACGTCCTCGGTCAGCAGGCGATGATGCCGGCACCAGCGTTTGAGCGCGACTTCGAGATTGGGGGCCGTGATCGAGGCGCGGCACAGCATGCCATAGGTTCCCCAAGGCAGCCGGCGCGAGAACCAGCCGAGCGCCTCGTCGTCGAGCTCGCGCATGGCGTGGCCGGCCAGCGCCTCGAACTGGGCCGCCGTCACCCGTCCGTCCTGGGATCGAACGAGGTCCTCGGTGACCTGCCCCTTGCCCAATGCTTCGGCCGGATCCCGCCCGTAAAGGGCATAAGCGGCAACCACGCCGCGGACGAAGGCGGCTGGGGTCATGGCGCGGCGCGGCGTCGCGGTTGCGGCTTGGGACGGCATGAAAAATCCTCGCCAAACTTGGCGGAAAATGCAACCTTTTCGACCGCCAGGACGCCTGGGCGGGGGTAGGTTCGGACCCGACAAGAATACGGAGGAATCGCCTTGAACATCCCGAGCATCGATTTCGATCTGGGCGAAGACATCAGCATGCTGCGCGACACGCTGCGCGCCTTCGTGGAGGCGGAGATCGCCCCGCGCGCCGCCGAGATCGAGAAGGCCAACCTGTTCCCGGCGGACCTCTGGAAGCGCCTTGGCGACCTCGGCCTGCTCGGCATGACCGCGCCGGAGCAATATGGCGGCTCCAACATGGGCTATCTCGCCCATATCGTCGCCATGGAGGAGATTTCGCGCGGCTCCGCAGCCGTGGGTCTTTCCTACGGCGCCCACTCCAACCTCTGCGTCAACCAGATCCGCCGCAACGGCAATGACGCGCAGCGGCAGCGTTATCTGCCCAAGCTGATCTCCGGCGAGCATGTCGGCGCGCTCGCGATGTCCGAGCCCGGTGCCGGCTCCGACGTCGTCTCGATGAAACTGCGCGCCGACAAGCGCGGCGACCGCTACGTGCTCAACGGCTCCAAGATGTGGATCACCAATGGCGGCGACGCCGATGTACTGGTCGTCTACGCCAAGACCGATCCGGAGGCCGGCCCGCGCGGCATGACCGCCTTCCTGGTCGAGAAAGGCTTCAAGGGGTTCACCCACGGCCAGCATCTCGACAAGCTCGGCATGCGCGGCTCCAACACCTATCCGCTGTTCTTCGATGAATGCGAGGTGCCGGAAGAGAACGTGCTCGGCAAGGCGGGCGAGGGCGTCAAGGTGCTGATGTCCGGCCTCGACTATGAGCGCACGGTGCTGTCGGGCGGCCCGCTCGGGATCATGGCGGCCTGCATGGACGCGGTGGTGCCCTACATGCACGAGCGCAAGCAATTCGGCCAGCCGATCGGCGACTTCCAGCTGATGCAGGGCAAGCTCGCCGACATGTATGCGACCTGGCAGGCCACGCGCGCCTATGTCTATGCGGTGGGGCGCGCCTGCGACCGCGCCGACCACGCGCGGACCCTGCGCAAGGATGCCGCGGCGGCGATCCTCTATTCCGCCGAGAAGGCGACGTGGATGGCGGGCGAGGCGATCCAGGCGCTCGGCGGCGTCGGCTACACATCCGAATTTCCGGTTGGACGTCTGTGGCGCGACGCCAAGCTCTACGAGATCGGCGCGGGTACATCCGAGGTCCGCCGCATGCTGATCGGCCGCGAGCTGATGGCCGAGACGGCGTAAGTCCGGCGCAATTGAAATTGCCGCGGTCCAACCTGGCCGCCGTCTCTCACCAGATCACCAGAAACGCGGGACAACATGCCGCTCCATTCCAGCATCGATCCGTCTTCATCAGACTTTGCGCGCAATTCCGAGGCCATGCGCTCCCTTGTCGCAGACTTGCGCGAAAAGCTCAGTCAGGTTGCCGGCGGCGGCGGCGAGGTCTCGCGCAACCGCCACACCTCGCGCGGCAAGATGCTGGCGCGCGAGCGCGTTGACCTGCTGGTCGATCCCGGGACCTCGTTTCTGGAGCTGTCGCCGCTGGCGGCCTACGGCCTCTATGGCGGTGACGTGCATTCGGCGAGCGTCGTCACGGGGGTGGGGTGCATCTCGGGCCGCGAATGCGTGATCGTCGCCAACGACGCCACCATCAAGGGCGGCACCTATTACCCCATGACCGTGAAGAAGCATCTACGCGCGCAGGACATCGCGCGGCAGAACAATCTCCCCTGCGTCTACATGGTGGATTCCGGCGGCGCCTTCCTGCCGCTCCAGGACGAGATCTTTCCGGACGAGCGCCATTTCGGCCGCATCTTCTACAACCAGGCGCAGATGTCGTCGCTAGGCATCCCGCAGATCGCGATCGTGATGGGCTCCTGTACCGCCGGCGGCGCCTATGTGCCTGCGATGTCGGACGAGAGCATCATCGTGCGCAACCAGGGCACCATCTTCCTCGGCGGCCCGCCGCTGGTGAAGGCGGCGACCGGCGAGGTCGTGACCGCGGAGGAGCTCGGCGGCGCCGACGTGCATTCGCGGCAATCAGGCGTGACCGATCACTACGCCCAGAACGACGCCCATGCGATCGGCATCGCCCGGCGCATCGTCGGCACCTTGAAGCCGTCGAGCCGGCCGAACCTCAACATGCATCCGCCGCGCGATCCGCTGTTCGCTGCGGAGGAAATCTACGGCGTGGTGCCCGTCGACGGCAGGAAGCCGTTCGACGTGCGCGACATCATCGCCCGCGTCGTGGACGGGTCGGAGTTCGACGAGTTCAAGAAGCTCTACGGCACGACGCTGGTGTGCGGCTTCGCCCATATCTGGGGCTATCCGGTCGGCATCATCGCCAATAACGGCATCCTGTTCAGCGAGAGCTCGCTGAAGGGGGCGCATTTCATCGAGCTGTGCTGCCAGCGCGGCATTCCGCTGGTGTTCCTGCAGAACATCACCGGCTTCATGGTCGGCAAGAAATACGAGGCCGGCGGCATCGCGCGCGACGGCGCCAAGCTGGTGACGGCGGTCGCGACCGCCTCGGTGCCGAAATTCACCGTGGTGATCGGCGGCTCCTACGGCGCCGGCAATTACGGCATGTGCGGCCGCGCCTACTCGCCGCGCTTCCTGTGGATGTGGCCGAACGCGCGCATCTCGGTGATGGGCGGCGAGCAGGCCTCGATGGTGCTGAGCCAGGTCCGGCGCGACAATATCGAGGCCAGGGGCGATAGCTGGTCCAAGGACGAGGAAGATAAATTCCGCGAGCCGATCCGCGCGCAATATGAGAGCCAGGGCCATCCCTATTACGCGACCGCGCGGCTGTGGGACGACGGCGTGATCGACCCGGCCGACACCAGGCTCGTGCTCGGCCTCGGCCTCTCGGCGGCGTCGAATGCGCCGATCGAGCCCACGAAATTCGGCCTGTTCAGGATGTGATGCGATGGACCGCTCAAAGCTCTACCGGCGTTTTCGCACCCTTCTGATCGCCAACCGCGGCGAGATCGCCTGCCGCGTCATCCGCACCGCGCGCGCCATGGGCCTGCGCACGGTTGCGGTCTATTCCGAGGCCGACCGCGACGCGATGCATGTCGCGCTCGCCGACGAGGCCGTGCTGCTGGGGCCTGCACGGGCCCGCGACAGCTATCTGAACGTCGAGCGGCTGATCGAGGCCGCGCGAAAGACCGGCGCGGAGGCCGTGCATCCCGGCTACGGCTTCCTGTCGGAGAATGCCGAGTTTGCGCATGCCTGCCTCGATGCGGGGCTGGTCTTCGTGGGGCCGACCGCCGGAATGATGACGGCGATGGGCTCGAAGTCCGGCTCGAAAGCGCTGATGGAGAAGGCCGGCGTGCCGCTGGTGCCCGGCTATCACGGCGAAGCCCAGGACGAGGCGACGCTGGCGAAGGCGGCGGACAAGATCGGCTTCCCCATTCTGGTGAAGGCGTCCGCCGGCGGCGGCGGCCGCGGCATGCGCATCGTGCGCTCGGCCGCCGAGCTTGGGCCTGCGATCGTCAGCGCCAAGCGCGAGGCCAAGGCCGCGTTCGGCGACGACCGCATGCTGATCGAGAAATATGTCGACAATCCCCGGCATATCGAGGTGCAGATCATCGGCGACAGCCACGGCAACCTGCTCTCGCTGTTCGAGCGCGAATGCACGCTCCAGCGCCGGCACCAGAAGGTGATCGAGGAGGCGCCGTCGCCAACCCTCAATGCGTCACAGCGCGAGACGGTCTGCGCCGCGGCGCGCAAGGCGGCGGGCGCGGTGAACTATGTCGGCGCCGGCACGATCGAGTTCGTCTCCGACGGCAAGGACGTGTTCTTCATCGAGATGAACACGCGCCTTCAGGTCGAGCATCCCGTGACCGAGCTGATCACGGGGATCGATCTCGTCGAATGGCAGCTGCGTGTCGCCTTCGGCGAGGCGCTGCCGCTCAGGCAGGATGAGATCCGCCTCAACGGCCACGCGGTCGAGGCGCGCGTCTACGCCGAGAATCCGACCAAGAACTTCATGCCCTCGGTCGGCAGGATCTCGACCTGGCGGCTGCCGGCGGAAACCGGGGGCCTCCGCATCGATGCCGGCTATCGCGAAGGCGACAGCGTCTCGCCCTATTACGATGCGATGCTGGCCAAGATGATCGCGTGGGCACCGACGAGGGATGTCGCGATCGAGCGGCTGAACCGCGGACTGGAGGACTCCGACGTCCGCGGCATCGTCACCAATATCCCGTTCCTGTCGGCGCTGATCACGCATCAAAAAGTGCGGGCGAATGCGATCGACACCGGCTTCATCGAGCGCGAGCTGGCGGTGCTGACGCAGGCCACGCCGGCGCCCGGCGAGCTCGAGCTGTGTGCTGCGGTCGCCGCTGTTGTCAACGACGAGCGGCAGGCAGCGCAAGTGGGCGCGCATTCGCCGTGGCAGACCTTTGGTTGGATGCCGGTCGGCCGCCGTCAGCGTCATTTTGCCTTCCGCGCCGGACATGGTGTTGGTCATGGCGTTGGTCATGGGCCCGAGCAGAAGATCACGCTGAACTATGGCAGCGGCCCGTCGACGCTGGTGATCGGCGACCGCGAGCTGGCATTCGCGATTGCACCGAAGGATGGCGGCTTCGATCTGACGCTCGACGGCGTCAAATCGGCCGTCGCGGCCGTGATCGACGGCCATGAGCTGTACCTGCGTACGCGCAACGGCCGCTTCGACCTGCATTGGGTCGATCCGTTCGGCGGCGAGACCGAGGAGCAGGCCGGCGCGGACAAGATCGCGGCACCCTTGCCCGGTACGGTCGTCGCCGTGCTGGCCGAGGAGGGCGCAACGCTGGAGAAGGGCGCGCCGATCCTCACCCTCGAAGTGATGAAGATGGAGCAGACGCTGCGCGCGCCCTATGCCGGCGTGCTGACGTCGATCAAGTGCAAGGTCGGCGACATCGTGCAGGAAGGCGTCGAGCTCGCCGTGGTCGAGCCGTCGGGAGAATGAGATGAGCGATCCGGTCCGCATCATCGAAATGGGGCCGCGCGACGGCCTCCAGAACGAGAAGATGCCCGTCAGCGTCGAGGCCCGCATCGCCTTCGTCGAGGCGCTGGTCGGAGCCGGCCTCAATACGGTGGAGGTCGGCGCCTTCGTCTCGCCCAAGGCGATCCCGCAGATGGCAAGCTCCGATGCCGTGCTGCGCGGCGTTGCCCACATGACTGGCGCCGAATTCCACGTGCTGGTGCCGAACGAGAAGGGCTATGACGCCGCGCGCGCCGCGGGCGCGAAAGTGGTCTCCGTGTTCGCGGCGGCCTCCGAGGGCTTTTCCCGGGCCAACATCAACTGCACGGTCGCGGAATCCATCGAGCGGTTCAAGCCGGTGCTGGCACGCGCCAAGGCCGACGGCGTCAAAGTGCGCGGCTATATCTCCTGCGTGCTGGGCTGTCCGTTCGACGGCGAGATCAAGCCGAAGGCCGTTGCCGATCTTGCGAAGACATTATGGGACCTCGGCTGCTACGAGATCTCGCTCGGCGACACCATCGGCGTCGGCACGCCTGATAAGGCGAAGGAGATGCTGCGCGCGGTCAGTGGCAACATTCCCGCCGCCAAACTCGCGATGCATTTCCATGACACCTACGGCCAGGCGCTCGCCAATCTCTATGCCGGGCTGGAGGAGGGTGTCCGTGTCATCGATGCGGCTGCGGGCGGCCTCGGCGGCTGCCCCTATGCCCCCGGCGCGACCGGCAATGTCGCGACCGAGGACGTCGTCTACATGCTCGAAGGTATGGGTATCAGCACCGGCGTCGATATGGACCGGCTGCTGGCCGCCACGAACGAGATGAGTGCCGTGCTGGGCAAGCCGCCCGTGAGCCGCGTGGCGTCTGCACTGAACGCCAAGAAGAAGCGGGTAGCTTCGTAAAGTCGCTGTCATTGCGAGCCAACGGGTCCGCGCAAAGCGCGGCCCGATGACAGGCTCCGCGAAGCAATCCAGAATCCCGCCGCGGAAATAGTCTGGATTGCTTCGTCGCACCAGCGCAAAATTGCCTTGCAATTTTGTCGCGGGCTCCTCGCAATGACGACTGAGAGAGCTTTCGTCAGGCGGCCTTCAGGCCAACATCAGGCAAACGCGGACGGTTCTTGAGTGCCTTGACCATCATGGCCTCGACCTCGGCCTTCTCCTGCGGCAGCAGTGCGAGGCGCGGCGGACGGGTCAGCGCGGTGCCGCGGCCCATGATGTGCTCGCACAGCTTGATGCACTGGACGAGGTCCGGGCGCGCGTCGAGATGCAAGAGCGGCATGAACCATTCGTAGAGCGGCATCGCCTCGGCATAGCGACCGGCCTTGGCCAAGCGAAACAGCGTCTCGCCCTCGCGCGGGAAGGCGTTCGACATGCCGGAGACCCACCCCACCGCGCCCATGGCGACGCTCTCGACGATGACGTCGTCGAGGCCTGCGAACAGCACGAAGCGGTCGCCGACCATGTTCCTTGTGTCGATGAAGCGCCTTGTGTCGCCGGAGGAATCCTTGAAGCAGACGACCGTCTCGACGTCGGCGAGCGAAGCCAGGATGTCGGGGGTGACGTCGTTCTTGTAGATCGGCGGATTGTTGTAGAGCATTACGGGCAGGTCCGTCGCGGTAGCGACGGCGCGGAAATGCGCGGCGGTCTCGTGCGGCTTCGACGAATAGACCAGCGCCGGCATCACCATGACGCCGTCGATTCCGACGCGCGCGGCTTCCTTCGCCGTCTCGACCGCGAAGGCCGTGGTGAATTCGGCGATGCCGCACAGCACGGGCACGCGGCCGGCAGCGACGGATTTCGCCGTCTCCATGATCGCGACCTTCTCCTTGCGCTCCAGCGAGGTGTTCTCACCGACGGAGCCGCAGACGATCAGGCCGGAGACGCCGTCACGGATCAGCCCGTCCATCACCTTCGCGGTCGCATCGATGTCGAGCGAGAGATCGTCGTGGAATTGCGTGGTGACGGCCGGGAAGACGCCTTCCCAGGTAACGCGGCGGCTCATGGTCTAACTCCAAGCGAATCTGACGTGTGAATTTGGCGTGTGATTTGGCCGGCGGGGGGCTGGATCCGCCGGCCGTGGTGAAGAGGATGGGGGATCAGAGCGTGGCGCCGACCTTGCGCAATTCGGCGAGGACCGGAGCCTTGGGCAGCCAGATCTTGTCGAACTCGGCAATGACCGCCTCGGTGTCGCCGGCCGGGACCTGACGGATCGGGATCGGCGCGTTCTTGAAGTTCTCGATCAGGGCCGGCTCGTTGCCGGCGAGCTCGTCGATCTGCGCGTCGAGTGTGGTTTTGATCGTCTTGGTGATCAGCTCGCGGTCGGCGGCCGGCAGCGTCTGCCAGACCCGTCCCGAGACCACCGCAGCCATCGGCATGAAGACGGCGTTCATCTGGAGGATGACCTTCGAGACCTTGTCGAAGCGCTGGTTCCAGGAGAATTCGAGATCGGCCTCGAGGCCGTCGACCTGGCCGTTGGCCATGGCGTCGAACACCTGGGGCGTCGGGATCGGCGTCGGCGCGGCACCGAGCGAGGAATAGAAATCGCGATAGACCGGCGTCGGGTTGATGCGCAGCTTCATGCCCTTGATGTCGGCGAGCGAGGTCAGGTCCTTGGACGAGAACACCGCGCGCATGCCGGTGATGCCCCAGCCGAGCCCGATCGTGCCGGTCTCCTGCGGCAGCACGTCGAACAGCTTCACCGCCGCCGGATGCCGCACGAATTTCGCCACCGCCGGCGTCGAGCGGACGATGTAGGGCGCATTGATCGCGGCGATGTGCGGCACGCGCGAGCCGAGCTCGGCGGCCTGGATGAAGCCCATGTCGAGCGCACCGGACTGCAATTGCTGCATCATCGCGGGCTCGTTGCCGAGCTGGCCGGAATGGAACACGGTCAGCGTCAGGCGACCGTTGGTGGCTGCCTTGAGGTCATCGCCGAATTTGATCGCGGCCTTGTTCCAGGAATGGCCGTTCGGCGTGATCAGGCCGAGGCGGAATTCCTTGGCCTGGGCGAGCGCCAGCGACGGCGCGAACACCGATGCGGCTGCGCTGGCGGCGAGAAAGCGGCGACGTGAAAGCAACATGGTCGGGCTCCTTTTGGACGGGCCTATTTGACGAGGATCAGCGAGAGCGACGGGTAGAGCGAGAGCAGCACCAGGAGGACGCAGGAGATGACGAAGAAGGGCAGCGTCACCATGAACATCTTGCCGGGCTTGGCGCCGGTGACGGCGGCCGCGACGAAGAAGCAGAGCCCGACCGGCGGCGACAACAGGCCGAGCACCAGGTTGATCACCACGACGACGCCGAAATGCCTGGGGTCGATGTGGTAGACGTCGGTTGCAACAGGCAGCAGGATCGGCACCGTCATGATCAGGCCGGGAATGCCGTCGATGACAGTGCCGATCACCAGCAGGATGACGTTGCAGATCAGCATGAAGCTGATCGGGTCCTTGGCGGCCGTCTGGATCCACGCCGCGGTCTCCTGCGGCACCTTGCCGAAGATCAGGACCCACGAGAACACCGCGGCGGCGGCCACCAGGAACAGCACGATCGCGGAATAGATGCCACTGCGCAGCATCATCTGGGGCAGCTGCGAGAATTCGAACTCCTTGGTCCAGTATTTTCCGACCAGGGCTGCGGCGACCGCGCCGACGGCAGCGGACTCTGTTGCGTTGGCGAGGCCGCTAAGGATGGTGCCGACGATGACGATCGGGATCAGCAGGGTCGGCGAGGTCCGCACGATCGTCATCACGCGCTGGCGCGGCGTCTGATAGTCGGCGCGGGGATAATTGTAGATGTATCCCATCAGCGCGATGACGAGGCAGAACATCACGGTGAGGATGACGCCCGGCACGATGCCGGCGATCAGCATGTCGCTGACCGAGACCTGCGCGAGCACGCTGTAGACCACGAACATCACCGAGGGCGGGATGATCGGCCCGAGCATGCCGCCATAGGCGGTCAGTCCCGCCGCAAAAGTCTTGTCGTATCCCTTCTTCTCCATCTCCGGCACCATGATCTGGGCCATGATCGCGACCTGCGCGGTCGCAGATCCCAGGATCGAGGAGATGAACATGTTGGCGAGGATGTTGACGTAGGCGAGCCCGCCCTTCAGCGAACCGACAAACGCCATCGCCATGTCGACGATGCGGCGGGTGATGCCGCCGCCATTCATGATCTCGCCGATCAGGATGAAGAGCGGAATGGCGATCAGGCCGTAGCTGTCGACGCCGCCGAACAGCTGGAGCGGATAGGACTGGAACAGCACCGGATTGCCCGATGCGGCGATATAGACGAGGCCGGCGAGGCACAGGCAGAGCCCGATCGGCACGCCGACCAGCATGATCGCGACGAAGGCGGCAGACGTGATCATCAGTTGACCCCGTCGAGCTCGGAGAGCTGAAAGCCCATCAGTGGCGTGCGCGGGACCAGCTCGAGATCTTCGAGCAGATTGGCGAGGCCGTGAATGGTCATCGACACCGCGAAGATCGGCAGCGTCAAATAGAGCACCCAGGTCGGCCAGTTCAGCGTCTGGGTGTGCTCGGTGTAGAGGAAATTGAAGGTCTCGGCCGCGAGCTTGCGCCCGTCGAAGCCGGCGCGTGCCAGGCCGATCGGATCCATCCAGAGCACGCAGGTCATGATCAGGGCGACGCCGAACACCACGACGAGGCCGGTCGAGATGACCTTGGCGAGCTTCTGGTGCCGCGGCGAAAGCCGCTCCGTCAGCATCGTGACCGCGAAGTCGAGCCGCAGCCGCGTCATCGCGGAGGCGCCGATGAAGGTCAGCCAGACCACGCAATAAACAGCGGATTCATCGATCCAGTAGATCGGGAAGTGCGAATAGCGGGTGACGACGTTCACCAGGATCAGGCCGGTGAGCAGGTACATCAGGCCCATCAGCGCGAGACGCTCGAAGGCCAGCAGCGCGCTCGACGCCCTGATCACAATCCGCCGCGCGCTGAATGCGCGCGTTTCCGGCATCGTCCCTTCGATCATCAAAGGCCCCAACCCCCGCAAGATTTCTCGTGCCAAGGCCAAATGTATAATTTATACATTTTGGGTGTCAAACGGAGATTGCGGTCATTTCGGCGGCAGGACGCGCTTTTGCTGGGCACCTCACTTTTGCTGAGCACGCCAACATGCAAGAGAGGGACCGCTTCGCGCCGACGAGTCGGGAAGGACAACAGAAGGTCAGATGAAACAGCCTCTGAAGCATCGCACCCTGTCGGCGGCGATCGTGGACCAGCTCCGGCAGGCGATCCTCGACGGCACCTATCCGGCCGGATCGCAGCTGCGCCAGGATGCGCTTGGCGATGCCTATGGCGTCAGCCGCATTCCGGTGCGCGAGGCGCTATTCCAGCTCGAGGCCGAAGGGCTGGTGCGGATCGTTCCGCAAAAGGGCGCCATCGTCTCGGAGCTGTCGCTGGACGAGATCAACGACGTGTTCGATCTGCGCCGCATCCTTGAGCCGCGCCTGCTGGCACAGTCGGCGCCGCGTTTCACCGCGGATGATTTCGAGGGGCTCGACGACATCCACAAGCACTTCGAGAAGGCGATCAAGGCGCGCAATGTCAGCGAATGGGGCCAGCTCAACGCCGACTTCCACATGGCGCTCTACGTACACGCGCCGCAGCCGCGCACGCGCGCTATCGTGCTGTCGCTGCTTCAGACCAGCGACCGCTACACGCGCCTCCAGCTCTCCAACACCAAGGCGATGGGGACGGCCGAGAAAGAGCACGCCCATCTGATCGCACTGTGCCGTGCGGAGAAGGTCGATGAAGCCTGCCGCTTCCTGGAACGGCACATCGAGGCCGTGCGCAAGGATCTGTTGCAGGTGGTGGCCGGCAGCGCGCTCGCGCCGCGTGCGCGGCGCAAGCCGCAATCGTAGGGTGGGTTAGCCGAAGGCGTAACCCACCACCGTGTGTCTCCGCGGAAGCAGAAGAGGTGGCTTACGCCTCGCGGACTGCGCTGCGCGCATCCGCAAGGCTAACCCACCCTACGATCTTTGCCCACCTTACCGGCAGTTGCGATTGCCGCTACCTGCTGCCGTCGGGCCCCATCACCAGGTCCGGCAGCCAGGTCGAGATTTCAGGCACGAAGCAGAGCAGCAGCACCGCGAGCATCATCAGGAGCACGAAGGGCAGGGTGCCCCAGATCACCTCGCTCAGCGGGATGTCGGGCGCGACGTTGCGGATGACGAAGATGTTGAGGCCGACAGGTGGATGGATCAGCCCCATCTCCATCACGATGGTCATGACCACGCCGAACCAGATGATGTCGAAGTTCGCCGCGCGCAGCGGCGGCAGGATGATCGGCGCCGTCATCAGGATGATCGAGACCGGCGGCAGGAAGAAGCCGAGCACGACGACCATGACGAGGATCGCGAACAACAGGCCCCAGCGCGGCAGGTGCATCGCGACGACGGATTCGGCGGCCGACTGCGAGATGTGCAGATAGCTCATCACGTAGGAGTAGAGCAGCGACATGCCGATGATCATCATCAGCATGGTCGATTCCCGGATCGTCGACTTCATGATGGGCGCAAGGTCGCTCGGCCGCCACACGCTGTAGATCGCCGCGATCAGCGCCAGCGCCAGGAGGCCCCCGAGGCCTGCGGTCTCCGACGGCGTGGCGTAGCCGCCATAGAGCGCGATCATGACGCCGGTGAGCAGCAGCACGAACGGGATCACGCGCGGCAGCACGCTGAAGCGTTCGGCCAGCGTGTAGTCGTCGCGGGCGAGGATTGCGGCTTCCGGTCCGCCATTCTTGTAGATGGCTTCAGCCGCTGCATATTCCCGGCGGAAGCGGATCACGGCATAGGCTCCGAACAGGGACACCAGCAGCAGGCCCGGACCGATGCCGGCAAGGAACAAGCGCCCGAGGGACTTTTCCGCCGCGACCGCGAACAGGATCATGGTGATCGAGGGCGGCAGCAGGATGCCGAGCGTGCCGCCGGCGGCGATGATCCCGGCGGCAAAGCCGCCGGAATAGCCGCGCTTGCGCATCTCGGGGATGCCAGCCGAGCCGATCGCGGAGCAGGTCGCGGGCGAGGAGCCAGCCATTGCCGCGAACAGCGCGCAGGCGAACACGTTGGCGACGCCGAGCCCACCGGGGACGCGGTGCAGCCAGGCATGCAGGGCCAAATAGAGATCCTGGCCGGCACGCGACTTGCCGATCGCCGCGCCCTTCAGGATGAAGAGCGGGATCGACAGAAGCGTGATCGAGGCCATTTCCTCGTAGACGTTCTGGGTCACCGTATCGAGCGAGGCCGATGGCATGTAGATGCCCATGAACACGACCGCGACCGCGCCGAGCGCGAAGGCGATCGGCATGCCCGAGAACATCACCAGCAGCGTCGCAATCGCGTAGGCGAGGCCGATACCGAAAACGCTCATGGACGCTTGGCTCCTGCGAAAGGCAGCGCAAGCTGCACGAGAATCTGGACGCAGAGCAGGCTCATGCCGAACGCCATCAGCGAATAGGGAATGGCGAGTGGCGGCGACCACATCGAGTTCGAGACCTGACCATCGACATAGGCCTCATGGGCCAGCGTCCAGGACTTCCAGGTGAAGAAGGCGCAGAACAGGAATGTCGCGGCATCGACCAGCCAGAGCCTGATCCGGTTCGCCAGCGGCGAGAGCAGGCCGACGAAGGCCTCGATGCCGATATGACCGCGGTTCTGCTGCACATAGGCGGCCGTCATGAAGGTCGCCCCGACCAGCAGGAACACGGCGGCCTCGTCCTGCCAGTAGTTCGCGGCCTTGAACAAGGCGCGGCTGAGCACGCTGTAGCTCAGGATGGCGCAGGCCGCGACCAGCGCGATCGCTGCGAACACGATGATGATGCTGTTGAGGATGGCGAGACCGCGATCGATCGCCGCCGCAAGGCCGGTCCTTGCGGCAGCGTTTGCCTGGTCGTCACGATCCGGAAGCGGACCGTGGCTCATGCCGAGACGTCGGAGGCGAGCTTGAGCAGGTTCGCGGAGGTGGCGGTCTTGGCGCCGTAATCCTTCCACGCGGTGTCGCGGGCGATGTCGCGCCACTTGCCGACGGTCGCGGCATCGAGCACCGAGACCTTGGCGCCGGCCTTCTCGTAGACCTTGGCGACCTCGACGTCGTCGTCCTGCGCGCCCTTGCGACCAAAGGCTTCGAGCTCGGTGCCGACCGCGAGCAGCACGTCCTGCTGGTTCTTCGGCAGCTTGTCGAAGATCGCCTTCGACATCATCAAGGGCTCGAGCATGAACCAGTAGGAGGCGCCCGCGCCTGATGTCAGCGACTTCGCGACCTCTTCGAGGCGGAACGAGATCAGGCTGGTGGAGGAGGTGAGAGCGGCGTCGCAGGCGCCGGTCTGCATCGCCGCGTAGATTTCGTTCGAAGGCACCGACAGCACCGAGGCGCCGGCGGTCTGGAGCACCATGTCCATCTCGCGCGAGCCGCCGCGCACCTTCATGCCCTTGGCGTCTTCCGGCACGACGATCGGCTTGGAGCGGCTGGCGAGGCCGCCGGCCTGCCACACCCAGGTGAGCAGGATGATGCCCTTGTCGGCGAGGAAGTCCGAGAGCGCCTTGCCGACCGGCTCCTTCTTCCAGCGCATGCCCTGGTCGTAGGTGGTGACGAGGCCCGGCATCAGGCCGATATTGGTCTCGGGCAGTTCGCCGCCGGCGTAAGGCATCGGATAGAGCGAGATGTCGAGCGCGCCCTTGCGCATCGCGGAGAACTGCGCGTTGGTCTTGATCAGCGAGGAGTTCGGATAGATCTCAGCGGCAATGTCGCCATTGCTGCGCTTGGCGACTTCGGCGGCGAACATGCGGCACAGCCGGTCGCGGAAATCGCCCTTGTCGATGGTGCCGCCCGGGAATTGATGCGAGATCTTCAGCGTGGTGGCGGCATGCGCGGTGCCGGTGCCGAAGCGGAGAATGGCGGGTGCGGCGACGGCGGTCGCGATCAGGTGGCGGCGCGTGAGCATGGTGTGATTCCCTTGAACGTTTTTTTGAACGGTTCTTGTTTGGTGTGATTTGGGTCGGGCCTTGTGAGACCGGCGCAGAGGCCCATCCTAGCCGGTCTTTCGCCCGATGTTCTCTCATCTGATAGTTCGAGACCGAATGCCGCGGCAAGTGTCGGCCGTGCTGCGCTGCACACTTCCGTTCCCCGCAGGCTACGCCGAACGATGGACGGCGGCGGCGCGCAGAAATTTATCTGCGACCGCGTAACAACGCCGCGTGGCAATCCGTCGAGATTGAATAGCGGCGTCCGTCGCTGACAAACACCATCTCGAAGGGAAGACTAGTCATGACCATCCGCACCCGCATCGCGCTCGGCGTCTCGGCTGCCGCTCTCTCGCTTGGCCTCGCGCTGTCGCCGGCCGCCTTTGCCCAAGACAAGATGGGCGACAAGATGGGCAAGGAGGACGGTATGATGAAGAAGGACACGATGTCCAAGGACGGCATGAAGAAGGATGCCATGACCAAGGACGACGGCATGAAGAAGGATCACATGTCGAAGGACGGGATGAAGAAAGATGACGGGATGATGAAGAAGAACTGATCTTCCGTCGTCGCGGGAGGCGTTTGCGCAAGGCAGACGCGCGCTCTCGAAAGTCCGGGGGCGGTCAGGTGGACCGCCCCCGGAGCGATGTCTAGTTCAATTGAACGTGATTTGTGAACGTTACTTGCGCTTGGCCTTGCGGGCGGCGTAGCGGGCGTCGCGCTTGGCCTTCTGTTCAGCCTCGAGCGCAGCCGCCTTGGAGGCCGCTTCCTCGGCCTCACGCGCAAGTCGCGCAGCTTCGGCGGACTTGGCTTCTTCCTCAAGTCGCTTCTGCTCGGCCCTTTCGGCCTCGCGCGCAGCCTTTGCCTCGGCGCGCTTGGCCGCGAGCGCCTCGCGCTCGGCACGCTTCGCCGCAACCGACGGATCATCTGGCCCGGGCTGGGATTTGAATTTGTTCAAAAGATTTTTGCGGGCGTCTTGCGCCGCCTTTTGCCGGTCTGCAAAACCGGGTTCCCTGAATCCACTCATCGACGAGCCTTGTCTTCCTCGCTTTCGACCCTACATCACTGCGTGTTGGTACGTCGGCTGGGCATAGCGGGCGCCACGCGACGCACATGCGTGTACATCGCCGCGCGTCGCAACGCCACCCAATTCGCAGCCGATCAGGTAGACGAAAATCGCCCCCCGACGATCTCTCGTAGCCCGGAAAAACTGCCGAATTGTGATGTCCCTCATAAGGGAGCATGCGGTGCGGCGCCTAGCGTCCGCGCCAGCAAGACGGAGCACGGGCATGACTATCTTCCGATTGAGCCTGAAGGCGCTTGCAATCACTGTCGTGGTGGTCGCTGCGGCGGCCGCCGCGCTGCTGCTCGCCCGTCCGCAGCCGATCGAAAGTGCCGTCCTCGGCGCCGGCTGGGAGTGCAGCCAGACCGCATTCGTGCTCACGACCTGCGCACCACGCGTCCGTGAGTCGATCCCCGCGGTCGAAACCTCACGCAAGGATGCGATCCGGGCGACCCGCGGCTGAACCGGAGCTGATTGCGATGTGACGCGACGCCGCAGAGGTGTTAAAGCCGGCTCGCCCCCCGCGATCAGTCCGTCATGACCAAGCCCGAGTCCAAGCCAAAGCCAAAGCCAAAGCCAAAGCCCGAACCGGGTGACAGGCCCAGATCCGCGTCACCTCAATCCGGTGACAACCGCCGCGGCGCGGTCGCCGGCCTGATCATCGCGATCGTGATCCTCGGCGTCGGCTGGTGGCTTGCCCGCGATCTCACCGCCGCCAGCAAGATGCAGGACTGCCTGATGTCGGGGCGGAGCAATTGCAACGTGATCGAGCCGGCCCGCTAGCAGTGCTCAAGCACGCCCAATAGAGCCAAAAAATGCCGTGATCTTAATCATTTGTAACGGGACTTCGCCGATCAGGCAGGCCAGTTATGTCAGCCGGCATCAGCCCAGCGCGCGGCGAATCGCCTATCGCGCTGGGACCACGGCAATCGAAAGAGTAGGGGGTCAAGCACGCATGAGTGCGTCCAGCCGTATGAAGATCATCATTCCCTTGGTTTCGGCCATGTCGCTGCTCGCGCTCTCGGCGCAGGCGCAGGAAGCCCGGCCGCCGAAGGACGCGGGCCAACCGCCGGCAGGGCGAGCCGCGGGCGCACCGCCCCAGAACAATCAGAACATGCGCAAGGGCCCGCCGCCGCAGCAGGCGGCCCGGCCTGCGCCGCAGCCCGGCGGCCAGCCCCATGCGGGGCCCGGTCATCCAGGTCCTGGTGCCGGCCCAGCTGCCGGTCCAGCTCCTGGCCCGCGCAATGCGGGCGGTCCGCCGCCCGGCCGTAATTACGCCAGGGGTCCCGCACCGGCGCGCGACTGGGGCGGGCACGCCTATCGCGGCAATGTCGCCTGGGATGGCGGGCGCTGGCGCCACGAGGTCCACAACGGCCGCTCCGGCTGGTGGTGGGATGTCGGCGGCGTCTGGTACTATTATCCGCAGCGGATGGCCGGTCCGCCCGGTTATATCTCGGAGGAGTATTACGACGACGTGCCGGTCGCCTACGCCCCGCCGCCCGTTGCCTACGAACCGCCGCCTCCGCCGCCGCCGGCTGATCCCGGTGCGAGCGCGCTTGGCGGTGCCATTGTCGGTGGTGTGCTCGGCGGCCTGATCTCGGGTAACGCGTCGGGCGCCGCCGCAGGCGCCGTGATCGGCGGCGCCACCGGCGCGATCGCCGGTGCGACCGCTGCCTCGCGTCCCGGCTACTATCTGGCCGAGGGCAATTGCTACTACCGCTATCCGAGCGGCCAGTATGTGCAGGCCGATCCCCGCGCGTGCTACTGAGATTCCAGGCAGCTCTGAAACGAAGAGGCGGGCGAAAGGCCCGCTTCTTTTTTGTCCCGGTTTGTCATCCTGGCGCCGCGGCAGAATGACCGATCGCCTCGCGCCTCAAGACACCAGCCAGGTCATGAACGCCATGAGGCCCCAGACCAGGCCTGCGATCCACGCCAGCATCACGATGCCGATAGTCGCAAGAAAGGTGACGCCGAACACGTCGGGCCTTTTTCGCTGCGTGGGGACGTGAGCCTCGGCTGCTGCTTCTCGTGTCATGACCGCAAGACCACCCGTGCTTTCTCCCGCCTTTGGGAGCACTGAGATGTTCTAGCCGAGGCGCCGGGCGCTGGCTGTGACGCAATTCACATCCGTCTGGATGACGCCGGGTCTCACGGTTTCGTGCGGTATGGGCGTCGCACGGTCGCCGTGGCGCGTTTTAAAACCGCGGGTGCAGTTTCATATCCTGCACAATGTAAGCGTGTGGAAATCGCTCGCGACAACGCTGGTTATCCGCAATCATACGGACGAAATTGCCATGCACTTGTCCAGATCGGACGGCTAGAATCCGCCTCATGTGTCACAAGTACGATCCACAGCACGAAGCCGAGGCGGCGATGAAGCGCGCTGCGGCATCCGAAGGCCCCGACCGGCAAAGACTCATCGAGCTCGCCATTGCCTGGCATCAGCTGGCCCGCGACCGGCGCGACGATGAACCGACGGAATAGTCGGATTGAGGCGACGACTGCCGGCCGAATCCTTTAGCCTTCGATCCAGCACAAGCGACGTCTCGTTCCTGTTGAAGCATGAGCCGCAGCCAACGTGCTGATCTCGTTCCAGGCTGCTGCTGTCAAACGCCGGGATCAATGCTCGCCGGTTTCGGCCTGGGCTCGTGACCCTGGATGCATGGTCGATCCGCCGAACGGCGGTTCTGGTCGCTCCCGCCCGCCAGCGAACGAACGGCGAAGGCCAGCTGGTGCTGGCTCGCCGCGACGCTCATGATGGAAGCTTGTGCCACCTCGAGGTGTCTTGCCATCCCGCCGGAGTTCAGGTCCACGCCCGCATCGATCGCCAAAAACGACATTGCGGCGACGGCAATTCCGGACCCGACGGCCATTCCTGTCCATTCAGATGACGGCATCACAAAAATCTTCGACACCTTTTTCGCGTGCCCGATAGATAGGACCCTCTCGTCGCCAGGACAGGCCTGCGCACGCATTCTTGAAGTGCGACAGATTTGCAAATCACGTTGCCACGGAGATCGCGGGCCGGGATGATTTCTGGCCCTGCCGTCGGCTCGGCCAAGCCAGAATGAAGCCAATCCGCTCGAAGAGCTAAGACTGGCGATCCCAGCAGAACAAGCACATCAAGCCATTCCAGCAACTTAGACTGGCAAACTGGCCATCCGGACCAGATTGACCCGCAAGCGCTTTTTCCGACGTTGGCAAATCTCGCGGAGATCCGGGCGAGGAGGGTGGCTCGGCTCTACTCACTCCCGATCGCCACGGCGGCGACGGTCTCCATGCTCGCCTACGGGGTACGGGCATGATGGCGCACCAGATTGCCGCCAAAGCCGCTGGCGGCCGGGTCTCTGTCGTCCTGTTCCGCAACCCTGCCGACGGTAGCGAGGCCTCCGGGGTCGCCTATATGGCCGTCGGGAGCAGCACCGCCGCGGACTGGATCTCTCCGCAGCGCTTTACCGACCAGGCGCACGCCGATGCCGCCGCTGCCGTGCTGGCAGCCTTCCTGGGGGTGCGCGTGGGGGCGGGGCAATGAGCTGGCAAGCCACCGCGTGGGCCGCCAAACAGCGGGCGGGCTCGCCGGGCGCTAAGCTGTTGCTGTTGGCGCTCGCCAACTACGCCGACGACACGGGGCATTCTTGGCCGTCCCAGGAGACGTTGGCGACCGACACGGAGCAATCGGTCGACACGGTCCAACGCCAGCTACGCAAGCTGGAAGCCGCAAAGCTCATCGAGAAGGCCGTGAGGCCTCAGGGCCGTGGTCGGTGGCCGGGCCGGACCTACAGGCTGAACATGCCTGTTGCAGAAAAGTCCAAGCCGCAATCTGCGGCATGGTCAGAACAGGAAAACCCGTCGATCCCGCCCGAGGGTTTCGGGCCTCACCATGCCGCACCAGACCCGTCCACCGTACCGCATAGCTATGCGGTGTCTCCGTGCCGCACAGCTATGCGGCATGAACAGACAATAGAACCGTCAAAAGAACCGCCAGCCCAACATCAGCATCTCAGAGGTGCTGCGCGCGAGAGCCCCAAAGGAAGGCCGTCAGTCGCGGAGAGGCAGGCGGGTTTCCAGAGGAAGCGAGGCAATGTCGAGACCGTTCAAAACCGCATAGCACAGCGGCTAGGTGCGGACGGATGGGTGATCCTCCAAGCAATCGGGGAGCGTGATCTAGACCGACTGACTAAGCTCCAAGAGCGGGGGCGGCTATCAGACAGCGCCATAGAGCGCCTCCGGCTCGCCTTCAGGGCGATGAGTGCAGCATGACTCGGCCAGTGGATGCATGGGCTCCAGGGGGCGGAGGGGCAGGTCAAATCTCTCGAGCCGTTTCCTTTCCGGACCGGTGGCATCCCAAAATTCGCACCTTGGCAAAATTGCATCGCGGAAATCGAGTTTGACATGACCAGAGGACGAAAGCCTAAGCCTCCGCATCTCCGCTTGGTCGACGGGACCCACAGGCCCGATCGTCACGGTGATGCAAAGCAAGTCCAAGACGGCGTGTCTCAGGCGGCTGCCGCCTTCGGCCCGCTCCAGAGGCCAGCGTACCTGAAGGCGTTCGCCAAGGAAGCCTGGGAGCGCTACGTCGCGCCGGCGAGCTGGCTGGACGCTTCGCGGGAGCCGGCAGCAATCGCGTTCTGCGAGCTCTGGAGCGAGTTGCGGAAGGCACCCGCACAGTTTCCCGCGGCTAAGCACACGCAGCTTCGCGGCTTCATGTCCGATTTGGGCCTGACCGACGAACGTCGGCGGCCGGTCAAAGCTGACCAGGGCCGAGATGAGTTCTTCGATGACTAAGCTGTCTTTGCTCGAATGCGCCTCTCTGGAAGAGGACGCAGCTGAGTTGGCGCGCCGCGCGGACCGATCGACGAACCCCGCTGTCCGTAGCGTATACCTCCGCGCATCCCGACTTCTGCTGCAAAAGTTCGTCGACGACGACAAGCTAATCGATGATGCCGAAAACCTGCTTGCCTCGGGCACAGCGCATTCCATCAACAATGCGCTGGAGATGGTCGCTCGCGCTGCCGGCGCGCACAGCGCCCGTGAATTGCACGCCGACGTCGAGCGACTCCGACGTCGGCTAAAGAAGAGACGTGCACGGAAACCTTCCCACGAGTGGAGCGAAAACAGTTCTCCAGATGCAGAAGTGTAGATAGCGTGTCGGTGGTCGAAGTTTCGAGGAAATGTCATATGGCGGTTGCTGCATTGAAATCGGCGAAGCGAGAATTTGTCGTTCCCTCACTTTCGGAGGCGTCGCCCCAGTACGCTAAGTTGCTCACGCGTAGGAATGAGTTGCAGGCCCAACGGGCAACGACCGACGCGGAGATCCGCCGGCTGGTTACGGCGCTGCAGAGTACACCGCGGGAGCTGCATCGGACCAAAATAGCGGAGCTTTTGGGAGATCAGGTGCCGCACGGTGCCGAACCCGCGCCATCGCGAGAGCAACTGAATGAGCTTCGGCAGCATCTCAGCGCTATCGATGAAGCTGTTTCGTTGATCGAAACCCGGATCGCGCAAGAGCGCATCAAGGCATCCGCTGTGGTTTGTGATCAGGTTCAGGACGAGCACCGACGGCGCGTGCGGGATATCTGCTTCAAGCTTATCGAGTTGCGCGAAGCCATGCTGGCTTACTCGCAACTCGTCGACACGTTCAACGATGAGGATATTGCTTGGAGCCGACTGTTACCGTCGCAGCTACTTGCTCTCGGCAATCCGCGTGATCGGCAGTCAGAAGCGGCGCTGTATCTGCGTGCGGCCGTCAAGAGCGGCTTTCTTGATCAGAACGAAGTGCCGGAGGCTGTCCGATGAAGGAAGTAAGTTTTCAATCCGCGGCGCAGGGAGCTGCGCGCAAAGCCAAGTCTGACACCACCCGAATCTGCATCCTTAGATTTTCCGATGGCCGCAAGCTTGAATTCAGGGATGGTGACGTGCCCTCGGCGAAAGAGATTGCCCTCTTCTACAAGAAGAGGGCGGAAAAGCGCGCAGTTTGCGCGGCGAAGATCCCCGAAATGAAGCGCCGCTTGGCGGCATTGCGTGGGGCCAGACTGGCGCGAGCGCACTAGAGCGCCGCAGCAACAACAGCGGAATGAGAAGAGGTTTCAGGTCATGACAAACAGCTTTCGCGTCGAGGTTAATGGTCGGAGCCTGTCAACAATTCGGGATGCTTCCTTGGCCGATCTCGAGGCCCTAGGTGTGCGGCTCGGAGTTCAATGCGAGCAGCGTATTATGAGGGGGTACGACAAAGATCCCGCTCAGCCGGATACATCATCGCTCGCCGTGCAGGACCATTACACAGCGATGGTGAACGATTTTGTTTCACACTGGCGCGCTACCACCGGTCTGACTGATGCCGGCGAAGCTGCCTATCGGAAGGGCTTCCAGTGCGGGTTCCAGAAGGCGGACCATGACCCGCGCGAGGAGGTGTCTCGTAGCATATCCGCGACTGAAGATGCATCGCTGAAGCCCTACTTGGAATCGAGAGATTGAAGGCCCCCGGCCCCCAGGGGGGTGGATCGAATCTCTTCGACCGTTTCCTTTCCGGACCGGTGGGGCCCCCAAAACATAGATTTCGCAGAATTCTAGAAAGCGGGACATGGGACGTAGGAAGAAACTGGCAGAAATCGATCGTTTGGACGGCAATCCGAGCCGGCGTTTGATTGAGGAAAGCGGCATCGAAGCGCTGGGGGAGCCCTTCATCCCTGAGCACCTTTCCGATGACGCTCGCGGATGCATCGATGTGATCAAACAGGCGATGCCGCCGAACATCTACTCCGCCCTCGACAGCTTCATACTTTCGGCGTTTGCGACGGCTTGGGCGATCCATAAGAAAGCCACGCTCGTTATCAGCGATCCGAAGTTTCAGTGGATCGAGGCCAGCAAGCGCGGTGCCGGTATCGAGAGCGCTTGGATCAAAATGCAGCGACAACAGGCGGCCCTAATGGCTTCGCTTGGTGACCGGCTCGGCCTCGATCCGAAGAGCCGCGCAGCGCTCAAAATGCCAGACGCGACCAAGCGGAAGAGCAAGTTCGCAGGTCTGCTCGGAGCCCAGTCCTATTCATCGTCTCTAAAAAATTGAAAGGCCCCATGCAGATGGAAGCGGATAAGATGCAGAAACTGAGCAAAGCAGAGCTCGAATTACTCGCGAAGTTGCGCAGCGGCGATCCGTTCCGCCTCGCGATCAATTGCCAGGGACCAAGAGAGTGGACGGTCACGACCGCGCCGGCGCTTCCCGAAGTTCACCCGGTCAATACCGGGGGCGGCTACTCCTTTGACGACGCCTGGGAGCATTGCCACCGATGACCCTCGCCCGAAAATCGTTCTTTGTGCAGGACCGCGACGGAAATATCGTCCCGGGTGCGCATGTGGAAGTGCGCAAGGAGGAGCTGGGCCAGCCTCTTGCACCGCTCTACACGGATCGGGCTGGAACGATCAGCGCCGGAAATCCCATCGACGCGGACTCGGAAGGGTATGTCTATTTCCACGTGGCCGGAGGCTACTATCAAATCCGAGTTTACACCGGCACTAGCGGGGCTCCGACCACGGAGCATTTTGATCGCTATGTCGGCATTGGTCTGGCCCAGGGCAGCGATGTGGCGCCGACGCCAAAACCGATCGTCATCCTCTGTATGGGGCAATCTGACTTCGTGCAGCGTCCGGCCTATACCTGGACTCCGGCGTCAAACGTATCGTCATGGAATTGGGACGACAACGACGGCACCGTCGGCACGGCGTTCGTGGCCGTGCCTGGCTCGACCATCAACATGCCGGAGCGCATCGGCTCAGTTATCGCTGAGATATATGCTGATCGACCCGTGTACGTCATAGGTATTGCAATCGGCAGCCAGCCGATCTCGCACTGGATGACCGGCGCCAGCTCGCCGGACATGTACGCCAACACCAAGGTGAACGTGGAGGCTGCACTTGCCGTACTTGGCCTCTCCAAGATCGACGAGGTTTATTGGTGGCAGGGCGAGAACGCGACCTCCACGCCGGAGACCTATGCGGCGGACTTCACGACCGTCATGAACCGCTTCCGCGGAGAAACGTGGTTCCCGCGATCGACGCCGATCACCATTTTCAGCATTGCGCCGACATCCATCAGCGGCAATGCCTACACTGACCAACAGAATCTGATGCTTCAACAGGTCGTGCGGGACGAGCCTGATCTTCGGCGGTTTGTCTACACGGGCCAACTTGGCGCCGCCGCTTGGGCGGATACTCTGCACCCTAGCGGCGTCGGAATGTTCGACATGGGTAGGATGGGCGCGGAGGCTCGCCACAAGGGCGAGACCCACCAGCCGCTGTTCGATCCGGTGACGCACATCCAAAGCAATGGCTCTCTGGGCCGTCCGGCGGCTCGCAACCTCATCAAAGGTGGTGACTTAACCGTCAATCCTTGGCGGTACGGCACGTCGTTTACCAGTGCGGCGAACGGCGCGAAGATCCTTGATGGTTTTACGTGGGTCCAGTCTGGCGCCGGCGTTGTCGATATCTTGAAAACGACTGACGCGCCGACCATCGCGCAGGCCGGAATCTTCACTCAGCACTGCCTGCATGTCGATGTTACAACGGCTGATGCCTCGATCGGGAGCACTGATTACTACGGCATCCAGGCGACAATCAGCGGTCTTGATTGCAGCTTCCTTGGCTTCGGTCAGACTGGCGCGCTCTCGATCGTCATTCCGTTTTGGGTGAAATCGTCGGTCACAGGAAATTATTTCGTCGCGGTCGAGAACAGCGCGCAGAATCGCTCCTATAATGTCCAGTACACCATCAACGCCGCAGACACGTGGGAGAAAAAGTACGTCGTCATTCCGGGGGACACCTCCGGAACGTGGCTATACACGTCAGCAATCGGCTTGCGAGTGCTCTGGACCATCGCGTCGGGCGATACGTATCTGTTCACGCCGAATGTCTGGAACGCCGCGGACGTTCGCGTTGGCAACGCCACGCGCGCCAATGGCATGTCTTCGACCAGTAACAATTTCAAGTTGGCGCTGATCCAGAGCGAGGAGGGCAGCTTCCCGTCAGTCTTCGCTCGCGTGCCTGGTACGCCTGGCCTAGTGGGATATGCAATCGGGTCCGGCGGAACCGTCACTCAGGCGACGAGCAAGTCGACTGGCGTCACGTTGGATGCCCTCTGCGGCGCCGTCACCATGAATGCAGCTGCGCTCGCTGCCGGCACGATCGTTTCGTTTCCGATGGTTAACGTCACGGCCGCTGCCGGCGATCTCGTGGTTGCGAACCACGTGTCTGGCGGAACGCCTGGTGCCTACACCATCAACGCGAGGTCAACGACGGGTTCGGTGACCTTCGACGTCAGGAACAACACTGCCGGCTCTCTCTCGGAGGCGATCGTCATCCAGTTCGCAATCATCAAGGGCGTGACGAGCTAACGTCCTGCGCACCCTTCGATTGTGAATACGCCAGCTAATTTCGTGCCAGACCCATCAATTCTCAGGTCAACTAATCGGGAGGCTTCACATGGCCGGATCAAGCGTGGTGGGGGCTTTAAGGGTCGTGGGGGCACGTCGTTGCCATGCTGGAGGCCATCCAGGCGGAGTACGATCGCCGGCAAGGGACATCGAGCGCCGGCCGGACGCCGATCGGGCGGGCGTAGGCGCGCGCCGAAGTCCTCGTTACTAGCCGTTAGTAACGAGGCTTAGGATGACCCGATAGAACGTCTGTACAGTGGGAATTAACAAGAGTGCAAATCCGATAGCATAGCAGCCTGCAGTGCACAGCCGTAGGATCGGTTTGCTGTGATCTTGGGCCATGTAGGAAAGGGCTAGCACGTCGTTGCGAGTATTCTCATTAAAGGCCACGTCTGCCAGTTCGTCGACAAATATCGATCGTATCCTATTGGGAAAGGCCATCGCATAAGCCAATTTCGACGTATCTGGGGGCGCGTGTCGATCCTCGTAGACTTCGTGATCCAGTTCGCTTTCTGGATTTTCGCGGGCCCATGCCCCAAAGACCTCTAGAACAACATTGTGGAAGAGTATCTGAAAATCGCCTGGCGCCCCCGCTCGGCGAAACCAGACCGGCGATGTGATGAATAGCTGCTCATCCTCGCTAAACCAATCCCAAAAGCAAGACTCGTATGCAATCTGGCGCAGCATAATCCTGAATTTTGGCTTGCTGGCGAACTGTGATTCAATCGACTGAAAGGCGGATGCCGACGAGTGATCCTTAATCGTTGTAGGACAGAATAGACCGAATAAAGCTGATCCAAAGCCGAGGAAGCTGAGACCGAAGTAGGTGTAATACAAGCGAGATAGCGTCAGTACGTGAGCCGCATCGTTAAGCTGTTCGCCACCGTCTTGGTTCAGGTGTAGCCACCGCCTGACCAGCTCTGGAGAGAGCGAAAGGGCCTCGACCACGGTTTGGTTGAAAAGAATGGTCGACCCCAGAAATGGTACGATCACGGTAAAGGCCAGCAGCCGCGACTGGCCAATGCGACGAATTGCCGACCAAGGGACTTTAGCAATTGGGTGATTTTCCAACGTCCGGAAGATCGCGCTATTCCACCTTTGGCGAAACGCGCTGCCCAAACCGGAGAGCTTACTGGTGACAGATGTAAGGTCCATGCTACATGCAACGCGGGCAAGAGATTAGAGACGATCGAGGTTGGCCAAAAGCCAAATCTTGAACTCGACCATGCGAGGCGACCAATTTTCTATCTTTGACGCCGCTCTCGCAATCATGAAAGCCGCGGAGGAGCAGGCGATCTCCATTGATGGTTGCCCCCCATGCTTGAGCCAATCGCGCTCTATATTAAGGATAGATATCCACTGGGCCTTGGTGAACCGTTCTAACGCTTTTGGCGATGACTTTAGCTCGCCGAACATGTGCAAGCCTTTTCGTTCGATCATGCCTTCGGCTGCACCGGCCAAGGTAAGGGCTACATCGAAATCACCGGCTTCCAGGGCATCAATTGCCGCGTCGACCTGACGGCACATCGCTTGCTCAATCGTCAGGAACCGGGCGGTGCCGATCGATACGTTCAGAGGTGATTCTGGAAGCGGCATAGCATCAGATGTCGCTGAACTCTTCTCGCAACGACAGGCTTTCCATCAAACCTTCTTCTGAGCCAAAGAGCCCGTAGGCGTTCAATCCGTAATCCTCCAATTCAGTCATGACCTTTTCGCGCTCCGAACTCGGTAGCTCGAATTTGAAGATGATGTCCTGCTGGAAGTCCTTCTTAGGGTCGAACGGCTTGCAAACGTCGTTGTGGCTGAGGAAATATGGTCCG
Organism: Bradyrhizobium sp. cf659; assembly: GCF_900113725.1. NCBI lineage: Bacteria > Pseudomonadati > Pseudomonadota > Alphaproteobacteria > Hyphomicrobiales > Nitrobacteraceae > Bradyrhizobium > Bradyrhizobium sp. cf659. The sequence goes on along the minus strand of NZ_FOQJ01000001.1, from coordinate 685,656 downwards.
CCGTCGCTCCACATCGTGCAAACAGTATATTGCGAGCGTTGCGCGAAATGTCGCCTTGGACCTGAAACATAGGGCCCACACACGCGGATTGACGGCACGTCATTGCCGCCAACCTTCATCCCGCTTTTGTCGCGCTCACGATATGCGAAAATAGCCACGTTGTCCGCGATGGGGTGTGCTCTGAAAGCAAAGAACGCCGCCACGAACCGCGACGTGCTCCAATCCAATAAAGGAGAGGGGAAGCCGTGGTGGCGAAGGTACGACATGTAGGCATAGTGAGGCGGCGCTTGCCTGGAGAAACGCATCGAGAAGTCTTCGTAGGTGGAGCATATCCTTTGAATTTTCGGATAATCGACATCGGCATCGTCGCTCCACTTTAGGCCGGTGAAAGCTTCGATTTCCGATTTGATCCGCAGTACCATGCCGTAGTGATCTTCCACAGAATCGCTATGCGTGCTTCGTTCGAGAGTTGTCTGAAGGTCCCAATCGCTAGACGAGTGGCCCCTGAAAAGAATCGATGCATGATCTGCGCGCGCCTGATCAATCAGCCGTGTGGTCTGCGATTTGAAGTCATCCCAGGAAACAACTGTTGCGGTCACGATGCACCCCTGCCAATCGTCGTGATTAGGGATTGAGATCTGCGGTTTTGACAAGGATCCTGGGTTCGCTTTGTTCAAACTGATCGGCGTAATACTTTCGACTGGCGCAATCTAAAACACGGTCTCTTAACCGTTCGAATTGGTCATCTCGCTCGTGGGCTCTAATGTCGGAACGTCTTTCTGCATCGTCCATCGCTGCGTCACTGACGCCACACTGGACCACCGAACCGCCATCGAGCATATCGAAAAGGTAGGTGCCGGTTCGGGAGTTGTGGCCGCGGGTTCGTTGAAAGGTGAGGGGCATCAGGCGTTCCGTCGAATAATTAGTTTCAGCGTGGTTTGGTAGATTGAGGTGCAAACGCTTGGACGAGCGACGTTATGAATAGCAGAGCCGACGGCAGACCCTGAGTAAGTCAATGACGTCTTAGGCTCCCGCGGGACCTTGGGCCACATCGATTACATGTCGGTCTGTGCCTACGGTGATAACGATAGTGTAGGTCTTAGGACCGCCGCCTTGGTCAGTTGGTGGCGCAAGGTGGAGTTGTCCTCCGTACCATTCGGCTGGCATCAAGGTGTTGTCCTTGATTACGGCTTGCTCTAGCGCCGCCATGTTGCGCTGGCCTGTCTCGACAGTGGCCGCGATCATTGCTTCGTTTTGAACGGCCGCGTTGTTCTGCGCGATCACGGCCGCAGTGGGGCTGTAGAACGTTCCGGTACGTCCGCTGGGAGTTGTGTAGCTCCCGTGCCCAGCGTTCGCGGCACTGTAAGCGTTGGCGCCCGCGGCCAAGCCGGTGAGGAGGGCTGCGGCTACTTGCCGGCTTCGCTCCTCTTGGACCAGCATCTCGTAGGTCACGACCTTCATTTCGAAGTCGGAGCCCGCGGCATGCTGGACGGCTTCGACTTGCCCAACGCGGAAGTCCACCGGCTGCTTGCTTAGATTGTTGATGCCGATAACGAAGACGGGCCTTCCGTTCGCCTGCAATTGCCTGGCCGCAGGCCGCACCAGGACAAGCGAGCTCTTCTGCCGAGAGACAAGGGCCGGCTGCCCGTCTCGCATGAGTGCTTGCTGCTGCGGATTTGACGCGCGGAAAGAAACCGTCTCGCCGGCGGACATGCAGCCGCCCAGCACGGCGCAAAGCGCCAAAATAACCAAATTACGCATGAAGGATCCCCCGACCCGGAAAAAGACATCCAAGCTCAACCGCTGCGCGAGTGCAATAGGCCGGGCACGTAAAAGGCCGGCGACCTGGGAATATTACGGGTGGCACGGGGTCGGTGCGGCTGTAGGCATGCACCGCGATAGTGCACATCTATGGTCGGTGGATTGCCACCAATGATCCTTTGACCCGCCGCGACTCAGGTGCCGCTTTCAGCAGCGCAATTCTGCGCTTCGGTGGAGGCGGAAATGGCAAGTGCTCAGCAGACCAGGTCAGAGTCTCACCGTGCCGCTTATCTGAAGTGGCACGACGTTCCGCCCGGCATGCCGGCAGACCTGGCTGATGAGTTTATGAAGCGTCTCACGGAAGGAAGCACGCTGCGAAAGCTCACATCCGGGAGCAAAGGCTGTGCGCCGGCGCTGGTGACGCCGCAACGCTTCAAAAAGCATTGCGAACTTCATCCGGAATGGGCTGTTGAGGCAATGCGCTTAGCGAAAGCCAACGCCAAAGCGGCCGACCGATTGAAATCCGTCAACAGCTTCTGGAGGAAGAGGACACAAGAGCTGTGTTTGAAGGGACTGCACCCAATGGTCGGCGACAACTTGCGGATTGATCCATCAACCGGAAGACGCGCCTGCCTCGCCTGCCGGAAAATCGCGGCGAAGAACCCGCCGCCTATGAAGCCGGCTATGATTGCGCTTGTAAAGCGCGAGCTCGATCGGGGCATCTCCTTGAGCCAGATGACCTTCGGTCGCCCGACTGGTGGAGGCGCGGTAAACCCCTCCTTGAAAATTGTCGACCCTGCGGTCTTCTACCATCAGCGACGAATTGATCCGGAGTTCGATCGTTACATCGTCGAGCGCATCGCAAATAACAGCAGCCGCGGCCAACGGATCAGATATGCGCGGGCTCGAGCCCGCGTCCAATCGGCGGAGCGTCGCGAAGAAGCAAATGACTACGAAAAGATCCTCGCACTATTCCCGATCAGCTTCCCTGGTCGAGAAGACGCTGCGCAAGACGTCTTCGTTGCATTGTTCGATAAATCGCTAAGGCGGGAGGACGTCAGGGCGCGGGTGAAGCAATTCATAGCTGGCCACAATCGGATGTTTCCCACCAACTTCGCAAAGTTTGGCGATAGCCCCTTGGTGTCCCTAGATGAGGCCCTGTTCGAAGACGGTTCGGGTACTAGGGGCGAAAACGTGTCCCGTGGGCTCTGGGACTAGGCGCGCGCCGAAGCGCCCCCCGAAGTTCCATGTTATTCAGGGCGGCAAATCTTAGCAGTGTTGCGAAAAAGTGACCGGTCGACCCTATTGCAGCAGGAACTTGACTGTACTACGTGAATTACGTACAAATGCATGGTACGTTAATTACGTAGTAACCGAACCATGCATACGGTCGCCCGTACTAAACCATTTGACGCAGCCGCGAAGCAAGCGGGCCTGAGCGAAGATGAAGTCTTCGACATCATAACCTATCTGGCGGAGAATCCCGAGGCCGGAGAGGAAATGGTGGGTACCGGAGGGTGCCGGAAGGTTCGATTCGCAGGACGCGGCAAAGGGAAGAGCGGCGGGTATCGGACGATCACGTTCTACTCTGGTGAGACAATGCCGGTCTTTCTCATCACGGTATTCGCTAAAGGGGAAAAGGCAACATTGACAGGCAAAGAAGCGGCGGGGCTGAAGGCCCTCACTAAACTGATCGTAGAAGAATACAAAAAGAAAATATCCAGCTTGGCAGAGCGGAGAGGATTAGCGGGATGAGTAAAAAAGCTTTTGACAAGATCGCAGCGGGCCTGACCGAAGCGCTGGAGATCGCGCGCGGCAATTCCAAACCCACTAAGCTCTATGTCCCCGCCGAGATCAACGTTCGCGGCATTCGGAAAAAACTCGGACTCTCTCAGGACGACTTCGCGCAAGAGTTTGGATTTACGATCAATCAAATCCGCGATTGGGAACAAGGCAGGTCTCGTCCACTGGACGGCTTGCGCGCCTATCTGATGATAATCGAACGAAACCCGCAGGCAGTTCTTACCCTGCTCCGAGACGGCGCAAAGTCCGCCAAGGGTGCTCGAAAGAGCCGCAAGGCGGCGGCCTGACTGTCTAGCACGCGAATCGGCTCGCCATTTCCCGCGCAGAAGTCCATGGTACTTTGAGGCGCTTGAGGACTATGTGAAGCGCCAGAAAAGGCGCCTAGAGCGGGATGCGAAAGAGGCCGCCAAACTGAGGCGGCCCACGCGAGGAGGCAATTGTGAGCCTGCAAGAGCCAATGTCGTTCCTGACCAAGATGTTAGGTGAGACCGTTGGCTTCGTTGTGTTCGCAATATTGTTCGCTGCCTACTTTCCCGTTTTTGCGGCTTGGTTCATCGCGAACGCCATTTCTATGGGTGTTTTCGCGATGCTGACTGATGGTTCTCCCCCTGAGAATCGCGGGGGTCTGTGGTGGATATTTCCGGCAATTCCAACCTTGGTTCTGATCGGGGGCGGTATTGTGTGGACCGTGTTGCTGGCGTCAGCTCTGCTTCGCAATCTTTGAAATTAGGACAGTCGCCAAATCAACTTAAGACACTAGGGGTCAAATACGGACAGTACCGCCCTGTTCGTTGATGGCTCAGGGACCAGGGGCGACAACGTCAGCCGCGGGCTCTGGGATTGAGGCGCCCAAAGAGCATCGATTTCTACCAAATGAATGGTACGATGGGTTGCGGAGCCGGAGAACTCCCGCGCGCTGCCTGCGGCAGTCCTGAGGACGGGTTTTGGAATGTCAGAAGGCCGTATCGGACCGATCCGCAAGACAATCGTGCTGTGCTTCTATTTGGCCCTGATTGCACTTGGCTCCTGGTGCACTGTCGAATGGTTGGTTTACGGCGGCAGGGGCATCCTGTTTAGAGCCGCTGGCTTTCTAGCCCTTTTCGGAGGGTACCTTTTGTGGACAGACTTCCTGTCTCCAAATCGAGAGCTTTAATGCCCTAGCGCGGCGCATCATTGCCTAAGAACGCGCCGAAGCGCACCCCGAAAGGGGTGGATTTTTAACCAAATCAGTGGTGGGATGCTCGCGGAGCTTCAGAACTCCCGATGCGGTCCCTTGCCGGGGATTTGCGCATCATCCGCGATAGGCGGGCCAAGAGCCTTGCCGGGCTTCCTTGTCCGCTGAAAATTGTACCGTGCCCATTTGCCGTGGGCCGCGACCGGCTCACTATGCCGGGAGTGCCACGGCTATGCAATACCCCTCGGGGAAAGGCCGTGGCGCACGTTCTCGCGGACGTGTTCTGAAACTCCCGGTGCCAGCCCGCCGCTGGTGCCCGGCCTTCAGAAGCCGGTTTATACCGCGAGCACCATCCCATGACACTAGCTAGACCCATGTTCCCGCCCGCAGCGGGCCTCGCCCATGCGCCCATCCCGCCCGGGCTTCGTCGTCAAGAACGGGAGCGGCAAAGGGCCCTCAGGCGCCTCGCCAGACTCAGGAAAGAGGCAGAGGCCGAGATCACCAGGCTGATCGCGTTCCTGGACGCTTCCGACCCCTATGCCAGCACCGAGCTGGAAGATCAGGTGGACGACGGCCCCTGCGACGACAACGAGCTCGACCGGGATCACAGTGACGACGAGCCCAGCCTAGGGGCACTGGAGGGGCATGCCGATCAGGATGGCGTTGCCTGGGACGCCACTTGGCAGGGCCATGGCTCCCACGATCGCGAACTAGACCCGGCCGAAGCCGGCATAGGCGACCAGGCGGGCCTCCTAGAGCAGGTCGGCTCGCAGGACTGGACGCACACGGTGATGGCATGAAAGAGGAGCTCTGGCATCGCCGCCACGCCGTCCAAATCGTGTCCGCCCTGCCGGAGGACCCCGAGGACGCGCTCGCGGTTCTGCGGCTGGCTATGCAGCTCGTGACTGGCTTCCTGGCCGGCTCTGAGGCACCGAAGCCGGCACCGGTTATCGTGCTCGCCAAGCGATTTGAGCCCTGACAATCAGGCCCGCCGGTTCACGCCGGCGGGCTTCTAGTTTGGCTAAATGCCGTCAAACAGATGCCTGTGGGGTGAGTGTGGAGAACTGAAATCGCTCTTCTCCCACCTCAGCAAATCACCTAGCGCTCGAATCCGTTGGGGGAAAGAGAGTCGGTTTAGTTCGGACCAACCGAGCAGACGCTCCTTTTTCGGATTTCTTGAATTGTGTCGGCGTTCTTGGAGATTGCCCCTATGACCAAGCTTAGTGCATGCCAGTTCTACACTTCTGCCGAGGTGTATGCGAAGACTCCGTTCTCGGAAGTCTCGCAGTGGCGGCTGGAGCAAGCAGGGCGCTTTCCCAAGCGGATCACGATCACCCAGCGTAAGATCGTGTGGCGCAAGTCCGAAATCGATGCATGGGAGGCCGATCCAGAGGGTTGGCGCGCGCCTTCGGCGGAGGCTGCGGCATGAGCCGATTGCCTTCCTCATTCCGGCAACAGGACGTAACGCGAGCAGTTCGCGCGGTGCGCGCCGCCGGTGAGCCGGTCCGGCGGGTCGAGGTCGACAAGTCTGGCCGCATCGTCATCGTCACCGGCGAGCCGGACGTCGGCGACGAGCCGAACGAGTGGGACAAGGTCCGGTGAAGAAGCGATATCCGAAGTACACGCATGCTTTCGTAGACCAGGACGGGACGCCGCGATTCTATCTCCGTGTTCCCGGTCGGAAGCGGGTTCCGCTGCCGGGGCTGCCGTGGTCGCCTGAATTCATGGAGGCGCGAGAGAAGGCGCTTAATGCCGATTGGGAGGCGCCGCCGATCGGAGCAAGCCGCACCGTTGCGGGCACCGTCAACGCCGCGCTGATCAGCTATTACCAATCAGGCCCCTTCACGTCGCTGGCGAAGAGCACGCAGGGCAACCGTCGCGCTATCCTAGAGCGCTTCCGGAACGACCATGGCGATAAGCGAATTGCCATGATGCATGCGCAAGCACTCCAGAACATCGTGAATTCCAGGAGGCCGGCGGCGCAGCGCAACTTCGTCAAAACGATGCGCGGGTTCATTGATCATTGCGTGCAACTCGGGATGATCAAGGTGGATCCTCTGCTCGGTGTGAAGCGCGCCAAGCTGAAAAAAGCTGGCGGCTTCCACACCTGGACGGAAGAAGAAATCATCCAATACCGGAAGCGGCATCCTTCTGGCACGAAGGCGCGGCTCGCTCTCGAGCTGTTGTTGCAGACCGGGCACGCTAGATCGGACGTGGTCCGGATGGGCCGGCAGCATGTGAAGGGCGGCAAGCTCTCGATGCGTCGCCAAAAAACAGGCGTGCAGTTCGATATCCCATTGCTGCCCGATCTTAACGCAGAACTGAAGCTTCACCCTTCCTCCGGCAACCTCGCGTTTCTCACGACTGAGCTCGGCGAGCAGTTCACGGCGGCGGGATTCGGAAACTGGTTTGCCGACCGGTGCAAGGAGGCAGAAGTACCAGGGCGGGCGCACGGTCTCCGTAAAGCATCCGCGGTCCATCACGCACTCAGAGGTGCGACCGCGCCAGAGTTGATGGCGTGGTTCGGCTGGAAAACTATCACCGAGGCGCAACGCTACATCGAGGAGGCGAATCGTATCCGCCTCGCCGAGAGCGCTGGCGACAAGGTCAGAGCGGGAACAGCAATTGGCAAACCGCTGAGCCAGTTTGCCAAAAAGACCCGTAAGGCATTGAAAAATAAGAGGGTGAAATCGTGAGTGGCGATCCCAGCAGGACTCGAACCTGCAACCCGCGGAGTAGAAATCCGCTACTCTATCCAGTTGAGCTATGGGACCGTCTTGAGGCCGGGTCTTGAGGCCAGTCCTGGACCGGCATCGGCTACCGCCTGCCGGTCTTCTATCACGCCAAATATGAAAAATCCGCGCGTTCGCCAAGCCTGAACCGAACCGTTTTCCTCAAAGCCGCGACAAAGCGGAACGGTGGGGTGTCAGGGTGCCGGGTTGAGCGGCAGCGGACTGGACGATGGATCGCATCGCCGGGAACGCCGGCTAGCTTCCGGGACACGGCCGCCGGTCGATTGGTCAGGTATGGCCGCGCCATCAGGACGGCGTGCGCGGCAGTATCTTGATCGGTCTCCTCTGGGCTTGCCTTGTCATGGCGAATGCGACGATCTGCACCTCTGGTTCCATCGCCTTGAGTCGGTCACCTTTCCGCGCACTTCATTTGCCGCCGCGGCGTTCGTCCGCGATTTCCGGGAGTCCATCATGATCGGTCTGGTTCGCGCCGTCACATTCTGCGCCGCGCTGGCGTTCGGCCTTAGCGCCGCGCTAGCCGCTGACAAGGCCTTCAAGCGCGACGATCTCGCCGATTCCGCGATCAAGCTGGAGGCCCAGATCAAGAGCGAGGCGGGGCCGGTCGCCAAGACCGGCGCGACGCTGCGCACGGACGCCGACGCCGCTTTCAAGCGCAGTGATTTCCGTGCCGGCCTGTCCGTGCTCGGCCAGATCGCCGCCACGACGCCGGAGGATGCCGGCAACTGGCTGCGGCTTGCCAAGGAGATCTTCCAGATATTGCCCAAGAACTCGAGCGAGCAGACGTTCCTGCTGGAGCGCGCCTCGACCGCCGCCTACATCGCCTATATGCGCGCCGGCAATCCGGGCGAGGAGGCCGACGCGCTCGCGGTGCTCGGCAAGTCGCTGGCCGAGCGCAAGCTGTGGCGGCCGGCGCTGGACGCGCTGCGGCTGTCGCTCGACATGCGCGAGGTCGCCGACGTCCGCGGCCAATACGAGAAGATGCGCGACGAGCACGGCTTCCGCCTGCTCGACTATACCGTGGATTCGGATTCGGCCAGTCCGCGCGCCTGCTTCCAGTTCTCGGAAGAGCTCGCCAAGCGCACCGATTTCGCGCCGTTCCTCGCGCTGGTGGGCCAGGACAAGCCGGCGCTGTCGGCCGATGGCAAGCAACTCTGCGTCGACGGCCTGAAGCACGGCGAGCGCTACAACATCAACTTACGCGCCGGCCTGCCGTCCACGGTGAAGGAGGGGCTGCCGAAATCGGCCGAGTTCAACGTCTATGTGCGCGACCGAAAGCCCTTCGTGCGCTTCACCAGCCGCGCCTATGTGCTGCCGAAGACCGGCCAGCGCGGCATTCCCGTCGTCAGCGTCAACACGCCCGCGGTCAACATCAACGTGTTCCGGATCGGCGACCGCAACCTGATCAACACGGTGGTCGACAGCGACTTCCAGAAGACGCTGTCCAAGTACCAGCTCAGCGATCTCGGCGGCGAGCGCGGCGTCAAGGTCTGGTCCGGCGAGCTCGCGACCGCGATGACGCTGAACCAGGACGTCACCACGGCGTTCCCGGTCGACCAGGCGCTCGGCGAGCTTCAGCCGGGCGTCTATGTGATGACCGCCGCAGCCAAGGGCCCGGGCTCGGACGACGAGTACCAGCTCGCCACGCAATGGTTCATCGTCTCCGATCTCGGGGTGTCGGCCTATTCCGGCAATGACGGCATCCACGTGTTCATCAACTCGCTGGCCTCGACCGAACCGGTCGGCAAAGCCGAGGTGCGGCTGGTCGCGCGCAACAACGAGATCCTGGCCACTCGCAAGACCGACGATTCCGGTCACGTGCTGTTCGAGGCCGGCCTTGCGCGCGGCGAGGGCGGCCTGTCGCCGGCGATGCTGACGGTCACGGGCGAGAAGGCCGACTACGCCTTCCTCAGCCTCAAGACGAGCGCCTTCGATCTGTCCGACCGTGGCGTGGCGGGCCGCGCCGTGCCTGTTGGCGCCGACGCCTTCGTCTATGCCGAGCGCGGCGTCTACCGCTCCAGCGAGACCGTTTATCTCACCGCGCTGCTCCGCGACGGGCAGGGCAATGCCGTTACCGGCGGGCCGATGACCCTGGTGGTCGAGCGCCCTGACGGCGTCGAATACCGCCGCGCCGTGCTGTCCGACCAGGGCGCCGGCGGCCGCACGCTGTCCGTGCCGCTCAACTCGGCCGTCCCGACCGGGACCTGGCGGGTGCGCGCCTTCACCGACCCGAAGGGCTCTTCGGTCGGCGAGACCACTTTCATGGTCGAAGACTACGTCCCCGACCGGATCGAATTCGACTTGTCCGCCAAGGACAAGCTGATCAAAGCTAACGCTCCAGTGGAGCTTAAGGCCGACGGTCACTTCCTCTACGGCGCGCCCGCCTCAGGCCTCCAGCTCGAAGGCGACATGCTGATCGCGCCCGCTTCCGAACGCCCGGGTTTTGCCGGATATCAATTCGGCGTCGCCGACGAGGAGACCACCTCGAACGAGCGCACGCCGCTGGAGAACCTGCCCGAGGCCGACGCCAATGGCGTTGCCACCTTCCCGGTGACGCTGGACAAGCAGCCGGCTTCGACCCGCCCGCAGGAAGCCCAGATCTTCGTCCGCATGGTGGAGACCGGCGGCCGCGCCGTCGAACGCAAGCTGGTGCTGCCGGTCGCGCCCGCGACCGCCCTGATCGGCGTCAAGCCGCTGTTCGGCGACAAGAACGTGGCCGAAGGCGACAAGGCCGAGTTCGACGTCGTGTTCGTCTCGCCCGAGGGCAAGCAGCTCGCCCGTGACGGCCTGCGCTACGAGCTCCTGAAGATGGAGTCGCGCTATCAGTGGTATCGCCAGAACAATTACTGGGAGTACGAGCCGGTCAAGTCGACCTCGCGCGTCGCCGACGGCGATCTCACCATCGCCGCCGACAAGCCGTCGCGGGTCTCGCTCAGCCCGCAGCCCGGCCGCTACCGGCTCGACGTCAAGTCGAACGACGCTGACGGCCCGGTGACCTCGGTGCAATTCGACGTCGGCTGGTATTCCGACGGCAGCGCCGACACGCCGGACCTGCTGGAGACCTCGATCGACAAGCCGCAATACGCCTCCGGCGACACCATGACGGTGTCGGTGAACGTGCGCACCGCCGGCAAGCTCACCGTCAACGTGCTCGGCGACCGTCTGCTGACGACGCAGACCATCGACGTCAAGGAAGGCACCGCGCAGGTGAAGCTCTCGGTCGGCAAGGACTGGGGCACGGGTGCCTATGTGGTGGCGACGCTGCGCCGTCCGCTCGATGCCGCCGCCCAGCGCATGCCGGGCCGCGCCATCGGCCTGAAATGGTTCGGCATCGACAAGCAGACCCGCACGCTCCAGGTGAAGCTGACGCCCCCGGCGCTGATCCGGCCGAACGCGATGCTGAAGATCCCGGTCAAGCTCGACGGGCTCAATCCCGGCGAGGACGCCAAGGTCGTCATCGCCGCGGTCGATGTCGGCATCCTCAACCTCACCAATTACAAGCCGCCGGCGCCGGACGATTACTATCTCGGTCAGCGCCGTCTGAGCGCGGAGATCCGCGATCTCTATGGGCAGCTGATCGACGGCATGTCGGGCACGCGCGGCCAGATCAAGTCCGGCGGTGACGCAGGGGCGGCCGACCTCCAGGGCTCGCCGCCGGCGCAAAAGCCGCTGGCGCTCTACTCGGGCATCGTCACCGTCGCGGCCGACGGCACGGCGGAGGTGAGCTTCGACATTCCGGAGTTCGCCGGCACCGCGCGCGTGATGGCGGTGGCATGGACCGCGACCAAGCTCGGCCGCGCCAACACCGACGTCGTGATCCGCGACCCCGTGGTGCTGACCACGACCCTGCCGCGCTTCCTGCTCAATGGCGACCACGGCACGGTCAACCTCGAGATCGACAATGTCGAGGGCCAGGCCGGCGACTACGTCATCAACGTGAAGACGGGCGGCCCGGTGAAGATGACCGGTAATCCCGCAACCACGGTCAAGCTCGCCGCCAAGCAGCGCAACTCCTTCTCGCTGGCAATCGACGCGACGGCGGCCGGGCAGGCGACGCTCGACGTCGACATCAAGGGGCCGAACGGGCTTGCACTCGCACGGCACTATGCGCTCGACGTCAAGGCGGCGACGCAGGTGCTGGCGCGGCGTTCGATACGGACGCTGGCGAAGGGCGAGAGCCTGACGCTGACCTCGGACATGTTCTCCGACCTCGTGCCGGGCACCGGCAGCGTCTCGGTCTCGGCGAGCCTGTCCACCGCGCTCGATGCGGCGACGATCCTGAAAGCGCTCGACCGCTATCCCTATGGCTGCTCGGAGCAGATCACGAGCCGTGCCATGCCGCTGCTCTATGTCAACGAGCTAGCGGCCGGCGCGCATCTGGCCATGGACACCGAGGTCGACCAGCGCATCCGCGACGCGATCGAACGGCTCTTGGCGCGCCAGGGTTCGAACGGCTCGTTCGGCCTGTGGTCGGCCGGCGGCGACGACGCCTGGCTCGATGCGTACGTGACGGACTTCCTCACCCGCGCCCGCGAAAAGGGGTTTGCGGTGCCGGACGTGCTGTTCAAGAACGCGCTCGACCGCGTCCGCAACTCGGTCGTCAACGGCAACGAGCCGGAGAAGGACGGCGGGCGCGATCTTGCCTATGGCCTCTACGTGCTCGCGCGCAATGGCGCAGCTCCGATCGGCGACCTCCGCTATCTCGCCGACACCAAGCTCTCCAACCTCGCGACGCCGATCGCGAAGTCGCAGCTTGCGGCGGCGCTGGCCCTGGTCGGCGACCGCAACCGTGCGGAGCGGGTCTATGGTGCCGCGCTCGACTCGCTTGCGCCAAAGCCCGTGCTGGAGTTCGGCCGCACTGACTATGGCTCGCAGCTTCGCGATGCGGCAGCGCTGGTCTCGCTAGCCAGCGAAGGCAACGCACCGAGGGCGACGCTGACGCAGGCGGTGTCGCGGGTCGAGACCGCACGCGGGCTGACGCCCTACACCTCCACGCAGGAGAATGCGTGGCTGGTGCTGGCGGCGCGGGCGCTCGCCAAGGAAAACCTCTCGATCGAGGTCGACGGTCAGCCGGTCAAGACCGCGCTCTACCGCAGCTACAAGGCCGCGACGCTGGAGGGCAAGCCGCTGAAGATCACCAACACCGGCGATGCGCCGGTGCAGGCGGTGGTCTCGGTGTCGGGCTCGCCGGTGACGCCTGAGCCCGCGGCATCGAACGGCTTCAAGATCGAGCGCAGCTACTACACGCTCGACGGCAAGCCCGCCGACATCAGCAAGGTCAAGCAGAACCAGCGCTTCGCGGTGGTGCTGAAGATCACCGAGGCGAAGCCCGAGTACGGCCACATCATGGTGTCCGACTATCTGCCGGCGGGGCTGGAGATCGACAATCCGAAGCTGGTCTCGTCGGGCGACAGCGGTACGCTGGACTGGATCGAGGACGGCGAGGAGCCCGAGGATACCGAGTTCCGCGACGACCGCTTCACGGCAGCCGTCGACCGCGCCTCGGACTCCAAGTCGGTCTTTACCGTCGCCTATGTTGTCCGCGCCGTTTCGCCGGGTAAATACGTATTGCCGCAGGCTTATGTCGAGGACATGTACAACCCCTCGCGCTACGGGCGGACGGGCACGGGCAATGTCGAGGTGCGGGCGGCGAAGTGAGTGTTTGGAATGACTGACGCTCCGATCTCAACTCGTCATTCCGGGGCGGTGCGCAGCACCGAACTACGGTGCGCAATTGCGCGCCTGAGAATCTCGAGATTCCGGGTCTGGTCCTTCGGACCATCCCGGAATGACAACAGCGGAGTGCAGGGCAGGGGCCATCGCCTCCTCTCGGCAGCAGCACTCACACTCATCCTCGCCATCATCACCTTCGTCGGCTGGGTCTACGCGCTCGGCCCGTTGCCACTCGACGAGTCCCGCCAGGTCTCCACCACCATCGTCGACCGCAACGGCAAACTGCTGCGGGCCTATGCGATGGCGGACGGGCGCTGGCGGCTTCCGGTCGACGCCAACACGAACGTCGATCCGATCTATCTCAAACTGCTGCTCGCCTACGAGGACCAGCGCTTCTACGCCCATGACGGTATCGATCCGCTGGCACTGGGCCGTGCCGCGTTGCAGCTCGGAACGCGCGGCCAAATCGTGTCCGGCGGCTCGACCATCACCATGCAGCTGGCGCGGCTGATGGAGCCGCGGCGGCAGCGCTCGCTCTATGCAAAGCTGCGGCAGATGGTGCGCGCGATCGAGATCGAGCGGACCCTCGGCAAGAGCGAAATCCTCGACCTCTATCTCGCGCTGGCGCCGTATGGCGGCAATCTCGAAGGCATCCGCGCCGCCTCGATCGCCTATCTCGGCAAGGAGCCGAAGCGGCTGTCGCTGGCCGAGGCTGCGTTGCTGGTCGCGCTGCCGCAATCGCCGGAGACGCGCCGGCTCGACCGCTATCCCGATGCGGCGCTCAAAGCCCGCGATCGCGTGCTCGACCGCATGGTCGAGGAGCATGTGGTCAGCCCCGAGGACGCAAAGCAGGCCAAGGCCGTGCCCGTGCCGAAACTGCGCAAGCCAATGCCGATCCTGGCGCCGCATGCTTCCGACACCGCGTTTGCAACGGTCAAGGATACGCCTGTCATCAAGCTGACGTTGGACGCCAATCTCCAGAAGGTGCTGGAGCCGCTGGCGCGCGACCGCGCCGTTGCGCTTGGGCCGAACATCTCGGTCGGCATCATCGTGGTCGACAACGAGAGCGGCGACGTGCTCGCGCGCGTCGGCTCGGCGGATTATTTCGACGAGAGCCGGGCAGGGCAGGTCGACATGACGCGCGCCATTCGCTCGCCGGGATCGACGCTCAAGCCCTTCATCTACGGCCTCGCCTTCGAGGACGGCTTCGTCCATCCCGACAGCCTGATCGACGACCGCCCCGTCCGCTTCGGCTCCTACGCGCCGGAAAATTTCGACATGACGTTCCAGGGTACGGTGCCGGTGAAGAAGGCGCTGCAATTGTCGCTGAACGTGCCGGCGATCGTGCTGCTCGACCGCGTCGGCGCGAGCCGGCTGGCGTCGCGGCTGCGGCAGGCTGGCGGCAATCTGGTTCTGCCGAAGGACGAAGCGCCCGGGCTCGCCATGGGCCTGGGTGGCGTCGGGGTGACGCTTCAGGACCTCGCCCAGCTCTATGCGGGCTTCGCCCGGCTCGGCACCACCAAGCCGCTGCGCGAGGTCGTGGCTGCCAAGGACGACCGCGACCCGCTGCGGCTGCTGGATCAGGTCGCGGCCTGGCAGGTCGGCAACGTGCTGCTGGGCACGCCGCCGCCGGAAAATGCCGCCCACAACCGGATCGCCTTCAAGACCGGCACCTCCTACGGCTATCGCGACGCCTGGTCGGTCGGCTTCGACGGCCGCATGACCATCGGCGTCTGGGTCGGCCGGCCCGACGGCGCGCCGGTTCCCGGCCTGATCGGACGCGTCGCCGCCGCGCCGATCCTGTTCGACGCCTTCGCCCGGACCGGCAAGACGCTGACGCCGTTGCCGAAGCCGCCCAAGGGAACCCTGGTCGCCAGCAACGCAAAACTGCCGTTGCCCCTGAGGCGGTTCCGCCCGGTCGGGGAACTGGTGCGGAGCGGCGGCGAGCAGGCGCTACACATCCAGTTCCCGCTGAACGGCTCGCGGATCGACGTCGATCGGTCGGCTGGCTCTGAGGCCGCAGCCATGCCGGTCAAGGTCGCCGGCGGCGTCCTGCCCATGACCGTCATGGTTAACGGTACGGCGCGCGGCGAGATCGACGGGCGCCGCCAGCGGCTGATTGATCCGCCCGGTCCGGGCTTTGCGCGGCTCACCGTGATCGATGCCACTGGCGCCGCGGACACAGTTGTCATTCGAATTCAGTGACCCGGCCTTAACCGGTTGTCGGAATGACGGTTTCAGCGTAAGCGGAACCAATGGCCGAGACCTTCCCCAGCCCCCGTTTTGGAGCCCCCCGCGAGCCGAAATCGCCCGTAAATCCGGGCAGCCGGCTGGTGTCGATGCTCGATGTCGCTACGGCCAGCCACGCCCGCGCGGTGGCCTTTCTGGTGCTGTGCGCGCTGCTGCTGTTCCTGCCGGGCTTCTTCACGATCCCGCCTGTCGACCGCGACGAGGCGCGCTTTGCCCAGGCCACCAAGCAGATGGTGGAGAGCGGCGACTATGTCGACATCCGCTTCCAGGAGGACGTCCGCTACAAGAAGCCGGTCGGCATCTACTGGCTGCAATCCGCGGCGGTCGAAACCGCCGCGGCACTCAAGCTGCCGAAGGCCGAGTTGCGGATCTGGGTCTATCGGCTGCCCTCGCTGTTAGGGGCGATCGGCGCCGTGCTCATGACCTATTGGGCGGCGCTCGGCTTCGTCACGCGGCGCGGCGCCGTGCTCGCGGCACTCCTGATGTGCGCCTCCGTGCTGCTCGGCGTCGAGGCGCGGCTCGCGAAGACCGACGCGATGCTGCTGTTTTGCGTGACCGCCGCGATGGGCGCGATGGCGCGGGCCTATCTGTCGTGGCAGCGCGCCGAGGACGAGACGCATCCGCCCTGGAGCTGGCCCGCGATCTTCTGGACCGCGCTCGCCGTCGGCATCCTGATCAAGGGCCCGCTGATCCTGATGTTCGCAGGCCTGACCATTGTCGCGCTCGCGATCCAGGACCGCGACGCTTCCTGGCTGTGGAAGCTGCGCCCGCTCTGGGGCCTGATGTGGATGCTGGTGCTGGTGTTGCCCTGGTTCGTCGCGATCTTCTGGCGCGCGGGCGATGCCTTCTTCGCCGATTCCGTCGGCGGCGACATGCTGAGCAAGATCGGCGCGCAGGAATCCCACGGCGCGCCGCCCGGACTGTACCTCGCGCTGTTCTGGATCACCTTCTGGCCGGGCGCGCCGCTCGCGGCGATGGCGGCACCTGCGGTGTGGCGGGCGCGGCGTGAGCCCGGCGCGCAGTTTTTGCTGGCCTGGCTGATCCCGTCCTGGATCGTGTTCGAGGCGGTGCTGACCAAGCTGCCGCATTACGTGCTGCCGCTGTACCCGGCGATCGCGATCCTGACCGTCGGCGCGCTGGAGCGGCGCGTGCTGTCGCGCTCCTGGCTGATGCGCGGCTCGGCCTGGTGGTTCGCGATCCCCGCGGCGGCCTCGATCATCGCGGTGGTCGGCGCGGTGATGCTGACGCGGCAGCCGGCTTTCGTGGCCTGGCCGTTCATCGCGGCGTCGCTGATCTTCGGCCTGTTCGCCTGGTGGCTGTTCGACACCAACCACGCCGAGCGCTCGGTGCTGAACGCGCTGGTCGCTGCCCTGATGCTGGCGGTCGTGGTCTACGGCATCGTGCTGCCGTCGCTGACGCCGGTGTTTCCGAGCATCGAGGTCGCGCGCGCGCTGCGCAACGTTACCTGCGTCGGGCCGAAGGCGGCCGCTGCCGGCTATCACGAGCCGAGCCTCGTGTTTTTGACGGGCAGCCAGACGCTGCTCACCGACGGTTCGGGGGCGGCGGACTTCCTGCGGCAGGGCAGCTGCCGCTTCGCGCTGATCGAGCAGCGCTCGGAGCGCAGCTTCGTGCAGCGCGCCGAGGCGATCGGGCTGCGCTACAAGGTCGGCGCGCGCATCGACGGCTACAATTTCTCGCAAGGGCGCGCGATCTCGATCTCGATCTTCCGCTCGGAAGGCACCGAATAGGATGCCGGCTTCGACCAACATCGCGCCGCGCGCGGGCTATCCCGCGCAATTGCTCGCCGTGTCCTGGCATGCGCTGGCGCAGCTTGTCCGCACGCCCTCGCACTCGCGCCGTGCCGAGGCCGCCCGAAAGCTGGCGCGGCATTCGCTGTGGCTCAGCGTGGCAGGCGCAGCCCTGGTCATTGCGCTGATGCTCGCGTTCGACCAGACCGAGATCCAGCTGATGCCGGCGCGCGGCACGCCCGGCCTGTGGCCGATCCGCATCCTGACCGATTTCGGCAAGGACGAGTATGTGCTCTCGGTGCTGGGGGTCGCGCTGGTGGCGCTGGCAGTCGCTGCGGCAGGGTTTCACGGAACCCGCCGCGCGCTGCTGCTCGGCCTCGGCACGCGGCTGCAATTCTTGTTTCTGTCCGTTGCCCTGTCGGTGTTCGTCACCGAGATCCTGAAATATCTCATCGGCCGCGGGCGTCCGTTCGTCGGCGGCAAGGCCGATCCGTTCAATTTCATACCGTTCGAGGGAACGGGGGCCTATGCCAGCCTGCCATCAGGCCATGCGGTGACGGCGTTCGCCCTGGCGTTTGCAGTCTCGGCGCTGTGGCCGCGGCTGCGCGTCTTCATGTTCACTTACGCAATCGTGATCCTGCTGACGCGCCTGGTGCTGCTCGCGCATCATCCGAGCGACGTCGTGGCCGGCGCCCTGGTCGGCATGGTCGGCACCATGGCGGTCCGCTACTGGTTCGCGGCCCGGCGGCTCGGCTTCGCCATCCGTGCCGACGGCACCATTGTGCCCATCGCAGGGCCGGTCTCGGGCCGCCTCAAAAGGGTTGCCCGCGGGGCCTCCGCCCCATAAAAGCGGCTGCCTGCCGGGGCCACCGGTTCCCCGAGGCGCAGGCCAATTCCAACCACGAGCCTCATTTGTCGACGTCCCAGCCTTCGGTCTCCATCGTCGTTCCCGTGCGCAACGAAGCCGACAACATCGCGCCCCTGATCGAGGAGATCACAGCGGCGCTCGACGGCCGCTGGGATTACGAGATCATCTACGTCAATGACGGTTCGACCGATACGACCGGCGAGCGGCTCAATGCCATCATGGCGCAGCGGGGCAATCTGCGTCAGCTCCGTCACGCGAAATCCGGCGGCCAGTCCGCCGCCGTGCGCAGCGGCGTGCGCGCCGCGCGCGGCGCGATCGTGGCCACGCTGGACGGCGACGGCCAGAACAATCCGGCCTTCCTGCCGGACCTGATCGCGGCGGTCGAGAAGGGCGCCCGTGTCGGGCTCGCGGCGGGCCAGCGCGTCGGACGCAAGGACACGGGGTTCAAGAAATTCCAGTCGCGCGTGGCGAACAAGGTCCGCAACGCCATCCTGAAGGACGGCACGCGCGACACCGGCTGCGGGTTGAAGGCGTTCCGGCGCGAGGTCTTCCTCGCGATGCCCTATTTCGACGGGCTGCACCGCTTCCTGCCGGCGCTGGTGCGGCGTGAAGGCTACGACATCGCCTATGTCGACGTGATCGACCGGCCGCGCCGCTCCGGCGTGTCCAACTACGGCTTCTTCGACCGGCTCTGGATCGGGATCATGGATCTCGCCGGCGTGTGGTGGCTGATCCGCCGCAAGAAGCCCACACCAGACGTGACCGAGGTGACGGCATGATCATCCAGTACGGCCAGGCGCTGAGCAACTATCTCTACGACGTCTTCGTCGCCAAGTTCGACTTCTGGCTCGCGTTCGGCCTGGTCGCGCAGCTGTTCTTCACCGCGCGCTTCCTGGTGCAGTGGATCGCGAGCGAGCGCGCCGGCAACAGCGTGGTGCCGATGGCGTTCTGGTTCTGCTCGATGGGCGGCGGCCTGATGACACTGGTCTACGGCGTCGTGAAGCGCGAGCCCGTGATCATCCTCGGACAGGCGCTGGCCACGGTGATCTACATCCGCAACATCATGCTGATCATCAAGAACCGCGGCCGCGCGTCGAAGACGCTGGAGCGTTGATCAAAGACTGCGTGCGGCAGGGCATCCGGATTTCACGATCGGCATGCGCAAATTATCGATAGTCCTGTTCGTGTCGGTTGTCCTGGTCGGCCTGGTCTTGCTTGGGCTCGGCCTTTTCGAGCTTGGCAGCACCGTCGCATTCCTCGCAAGAGCCGAGCAGACGGACGCGCGTTTCTCCGGCGCTGTCGCGCGAAGCGGCGGCAATCATGGTGGGACGTTTCTCTATTCGACGTTTCAATTCGTGACGGGCGACGGCCGCTCGATGACATTCACGTCGTCGTCAGGATCGACCGCGCAGCCCTATTCGGACGGTGAACGGGTCAGGATCGCCTACGATCCCCGCCGGCCCGAGGATGCGCGGCTGCTGTCGTTCCTGACGCTGTGGATCGCTCCGGTCCTGCTTTGCGGCGCGGGCCTGCTCCTGGCAGGCGGCGCGGTCATTCTACGTGCCGGGCTAGCGCGGCAGCGCCGAGGCCGCGCCTGACGCGGGCAGGGTGGCCGTCTCGGCCTCGGTCCTGCGATACGGCTCGCCCGCGGCATCCAGCACGGGATACGCGACCGAGCAGATATGCGAGTGGATGCGGCGCAGATCGCGCAGCACGTCGAGGTGCAGCGAGGTGGTCTCGATGGTCTCGGGGCGGCCCTCGCGCAGGCGGTCGAGATGGCGCTCGACGGCGGCAAGCTCGGTGTTCTTCAGCGTGGTCTTCTCCACCAGCAGCTTGCGCGCTTCATTCGCATCGCCCGACATGAACACGCCGAAGGCGATCCGCAGCGATTCCATCGTGCGCTTGTGGAAGGCGGCGAGCTCCTCGGAGCCCTCGGCCGAGAACTGGAAGCGGCGCTTGATCTTCTTGGTCGCAAGCTCGCTCAGACTCTTGTCGATGATGTCGCCGATGTGTTCGAGGTTGATGGCGAAGGAGATGATCTCCATCGCGCGCCGCCCCTCGCTCTCGTCGAGGCTGCCCCGCATCAGTTTCGTCACGTAAAGCTTGATGGCTTCATCCAGGCCGTCGACGACATTGTCCATCTTCGAGACCTGGTCGACCAGGGCACGGTCGCCCGTCATCATCGCGGCCATGACCTTGCGCAGCATCACCTCGACGAAGTCGCCCATCCGCAGCGTCTCGCGGGCGGCGTCGGCGAGCGCCAGCGAGGGCGTCTCGAGCGCGGTCTCGTCAAGATAGCGCGGGCGGGTCGGGTCGGTCTCCTGCACGCGATCGGGCAAGAGGCGGGTCAACAGGCGCGACATGGTGTCGAGCAGGCCGATGAAGATGATGGCGGTGCCCACATTGAAGGCGATGTGAAAGGCCGCCGTCATCCTGGCAAGATCCGGCTGCCAGGCGTGCATGTGCTCGGCGATCACGCTCAGAAATGGCAGCACCAGTGCAATCCCGACCACGCGGTTGACGAGATTGCCGACCGGCAGGCGGTAGCTCGCGGGATCGTCGCGCCTGGCCCCTTCGAACACGGGGTTGATGGCGCTGCCGAGATTGGCCCCCAGCACCAAGGCCAGCGCTGCATAAGGCGTGATGAATTGCGAATAGGCCAGCGACATGATCAGCAGCACGCTGGCGACGCTCGAATGCACCGCCCAGGTGACGAGCGCGGCGACGACGATGCACAGGATGGGATCGCCCGTGATCGCCGCCATCGCGACGCGCACGCCGGGCGCGTTCTCGGCCGGCGCCAGCGTGTCGAGCAGGATGTGCAGCGACAGCAGCATCAATCCGAGGCCGATGCAGACGCGGCCGATGTCCTTGATCCGCGAGCGCGGTCCGGAGCGGAAGGCGAACAGGCCGAGCACGAACAGCACGGGCGCGACGGCGGCGATGTTGAACGAGAGCACCTGCACGATCAGCGTCGTGCCGACATTGGCCCCCAGCATGATGGCAAGCGCGGCGGCGAGGCCGACGAGGCCCTCGGCGGTGAACGAGCTGGTGATCAGGGCGGTCGCCGTGCTGCTCTGGAGCAGCGCGGTGAGCCCGAGGCCGGCGGCGAAGGCGCTGATACGGTTGCCGAGCGCCTTGCCGAGCAGGCGGCGGAGATCCGGGCCGAAGGCGCGCAGGATCCCGCTGTGGACCATGTGCAGGCCCCACAACAACAGCGCCACGCCGCCCATCAGATCGAGCAGAACCAACGTTCCCATGCTCCGTGTCCGGACTAGAGTCGATTGGTGAAGCTAGCGCCAAATGGTTGAGGATCAAACCATTTGTTGGCGCGTCGGCGTTAACGCTTGCGGCGGCTGCGCGTTCCCGAGGCGCGGATGCCGCGTCCTCAGGCGCGATGCCTTGTGAGCAGGCTCACATTGCCGCTTTGAGGGCAGCGAAGCCGCGATCGAGATCGGCCTTGAGGTCGTCGGTGCTTTCGAGGCCGATGTGGAGACGCAAGGTAGGGCCGCCCGGCGCCCACTTGGTCGCGGTGCGATAGCCGTCGCAATCGAAGGGAATCGCAAGGCTCTCGAAGCCGCCCCAGGAGAAGCCCATGCCGAACAGCTTGAGCGTGTTGAGCATGGTGTCGACGGCCTGCTGCGGCGCCGGCTTCAGCACGATGCTGAACAGGCCGGAGGCGCCGGTGAAGTCGCGCTTCCAGATGGCGTGGCCGGGATCGGTCTCGAGCGCCGGATGCAGCACGCGCGCGACCTCGGGACGGGCGGCGAGCCAGCGCGCCATGTCGAGGCCGGAACGATGATGCTGCGCGAGCCGCACCGACAGCGTGCGCAAGCCGCGCAGCGCCAGGAAGACGTCGTCGGGCCCGGCGCACACGCCGAGCAGGCGGATGCCCTCGGCAATCTGCGGCCAAGCCTTGGCATTGGCCGAGATGGTGCCGAACATGATGTCGGAATGGCCGCCGATATATTTGGTCGCCGCCTGCATGCTGATGTCGACGCCCTGCTCAAGCGAGCGGTGATAGAGCGGGGTTGCCCAGGTGTTGTCGTCGATGACGAGCGCGTCGCGGGCATGCGCGACCTCGGCGATGGCGCGGATGTCGGGCATCTCGAACGATTGCGAGCCCGGCGCCTCGACCAGAACCGCGCGGGTGTTGGGCTTGAACAGCTTGTCGATGCCGGCGCCGATCAGCGGATCGAAATAGGTGGTCTCGACGCCGTAGCGGGCGAGCATGCCGTTGCAGAAATTGCGTGTGGGTCGATAGACATTGTCGCAAACCAGAATGTGGTCGCCGGTCTTCAGCACCGAGAGCAGGGTGGTGGAGATCGCCGACAGCCCTGATGGCACGATGCCGACCCCGGCGCATTGCGGCCCCTCCAACGCCGTCAGCGTGTCCTGGAAAGCCCTGGTCGTCGGGGTGCCGTGGCGGCCGTAAGTGAACTCGCCGCGATGGGCATGCAGGTCCTCGGCGGTCGGATAGAGCACGGTCGAGCCGTGGAACACCGGCGGATTGACGAACCCCTTCTGCGCCTTGGTGTCGCGGCCGGAGGTCACCAGCCGGGTCTCGGCCTGCTGCTGGGAGGGGTGCGAGGAATCCATGCGTCTGCTTTCAAAACTGCGTTTCCGCCAGGCGCGATGCGCCCCGCGGGCCGGCCGAAAGGCCGCTGTCGTTAATAACAGAACACAGAAGAGTCCCGTCAACCCCTTGACCCGGCTCGCCAGTCGTTCTGTGATGCGCAGGTGCTATTCAGTCGCCGCATGTTGAGGGGCCTGCCGCGACCTTCGATCCATCGTCTGACCGGACCTTGCGCCACAGCCATAATGGCGGGCGCCTGCGGCGGGGATTAAGGTATGGCCTCCCGAGATCGGCGAGTGTTCGGCAAGGTTTTCCAGCATGACTCTTGCAGGGCTCACCCTGGCAGAGACGATCCTGAGACAACATTCCTGACCTTGAGACGACCTTGAAAGGCCTTCACCCCATGAAACGCGTAACCCTGGCTCTCACTCTTGCTCTCGCCGCCGGCCTGACTGCCCAAGCCGCCGATGCGCAAACACTCAAGACCGTCAAGGACCGGGGCACGCTGTCCTGCGGCGTCAGCCAGGGCCTGCCGGGCTTCTCCGCACCCGACGACAAGGGCAACTGGACCGGGCTCGACGTCGACGTCTGCCGTGCGATCGCGGCGGCCATCTTCAATGACCCGACCAAGGTCAAGTTCGTGCCGACCTCGGCCAAGGACCGTTTCACGGCGCTGCAATCCGGCGAAATCGACGTGCTCTCGCGCAACACCACCTGGACCATCTCGCGCGACACCTCGCTGGGCGCCAACTTCACCGGCGTGACCTACTACGACGGGCAGGGCTTCATGGTGAAGAAGTCGCTCAAGGTGAATTCCGCGCTCGAACTCAACAGCGCCTCGGTCTGCGTGCAGACCGGCACCACCACCGAGCAGAATCTGGCCGACTACTTCAAGGCCAACAACATGAAGTACGAGGTGATCGCGTTCGGCACCAACGACGAGACGGTCAAGGCCTATGAGGCCGGCCGCTGCGACGTCTTCACCACCGACCAGTCGGGCCTCTACGCCAACCGCCTCAAGCTCGCCAATCCCAATGACCACATGGTGCTCCCGGAGATCATCTCGAAGGAGCCGCTCGGCCCGATGGTGCGCCACGGCGACGACCAGTGGTTCGACATCGTGAAATGGACGCTGTTCGCCCTCGTCACCACCGAAGAGCTCGGCGTGACCTCGAAGAACGTCGACGAGAAGGCGAAACTGGAAAGCCCGGAGCTGAAGCGCGTGCTCGGCAGCGACGGCAATTTCGGCGAACAGCTCGGCCTGACCAAGGACTGGGTGGTCCGGATCGTGAAGGCGGTCGGCAATTACGGCGAGGTGTTTGATCGCAACGTCGGCGCGGGCTCGCCGCTCGCCATCAACCGCGGTTTCAACAATCTCTGGAACAAGGGCGGTCTCCAGTACGCGCCGCCGATCCGCTGATCCCGCTTGATCGGCGGCACGCGGCGATGAGCACCGAGGCTCGAAAACCGCCGGCCCAGATCGCGCTGAAGATCAGGCGCATCCTGGGCGGCAAGGCAGGCTGGAACGGCGTCGCCGTCCAGTTTGCCTTTGCGGCGATCCTGGGCTGGATCGGTTATGAGATCGTCTCCAACGCCCGCGCCAACCTCGAAAACCAGCACATTGCCGCCGGCTTCGGCTTCCTCAGGAACAATGCCGGCTTCGACGTCAACCAGACCCTGATCCCCTACACCGGCTCGGACACGTTCCTGCGCGTGTTCGTGGTCGGGCTCTTGAACACGCTCGTGGTCTCGGTGGTCGGCATCGTCTTCGCCACCGTGATCGGCTTCGTCGTCGCGCTGTGCCGGCTGTCGCCCAACTGGCTGCTGTCGCGCATCGGCGAGCTCTATGTCGAGATCATCCGCAACCTGCCGCTGCTGTTCCAGATCCTGTTCTGGTACCTGGCGGTGCTCGCGGCGCTGCCAAATCCGCGGCAGAGCATTTCGCTGCTCGGCATCGCCTTCGTCAGCAATCGCGGTCTCGTCATTCCCCGTCCGATCGGCGAGAGCGGGTTCGAGCCGTTCCTGGCGATGCTGGTCCTCGGCATCGTCGCATCGCTGGCCTTGCGCTTCCATGCGCGGCGCGCACTGTTCCAGCGCGGGCAGGTGATCCGCATCTGGCCTTATGTGCTGGCCCTGCTGTTCGGACTGCCGCTGGTCACGATGCTGGTGTTCGGGCTGCCCTTCACCTTCGAGCTGCCGCAGCTCAAGGGTTTCAATTTCGCCGGCGGCTCGCGCATCATCCCTGAGTTCGTGGCGCTGACGGTCGCCTTGTCGACCTATACCGCAGCCTTCATCGCCGAGATCGTGCGCGCCGGCATCCTGTCCGTGCACAAGGGACAGATGGAGGCGGGGGCCTCGCTGGGCTTGAGCCGCGGCACCACGCTCCGGCTGATCGTCGTGCCGCAGGCGATGCGCGTCATCGTGCCGCCGCTGACCAACCAGTATCTCAATCTCACCAAGAACTCCTCGCTTGCCGTTGCCATCGGCTATCCTGACCTGGTGTCGGTGTTCGCCGGCACGTCGCTGAGCCAGACCGGGCAGGCGATCGAGATCATCGCCATGACGATGGGCGTCTATCTCTTGATCTCGCTCGTCACCAGCGCCGTCATGAGCGTCTACGGTTGGCGCGTCAGCCGGAGTCTGGGCGCATGACCGACATCACCTCGTCCACCTTCGTCCGCCAGAACCTGCTCACCGAGCGTCCCGCGCCGGTGAAGACCACGGGCTTCGTCGGCCTGATGCGCACGCGCCTGTTCAAC
This sequence comes from Bradyrhizobium sp. cf659, assembly GCF_900113725.1. Classification (NCBI taxonomy): domain Bacteria; kingdom Pseudomonadati; phylum Pseudomonadota; class Alphaproteobacteria; order Hyphomicrobiales; family Nitrobacteraceae; genus Bradyrhizobium; species Bradyrhizobium sp. cf659. Next base: position 660,294 of record NZ_FOQJ01000001.1, on the reverse strand, counting down.
TCGCCGACCAACATTCTGCTCACGATCGTGGGCGCCTTGCTGCTCTGGTTCACCATCATTCCCTCGGTCAGGTTCCTGCTGGTCGATGCGGTCTGGGCCGGCAAGGATCGCACGGCCTGCCTGACCGAGAATGCCGGATTTGCGGTCGGCGCCTGCTGGCCTTACATCCAGGCCAAGCTGCCGCAACTGATCTACGGCTTCTACCCCGAGGCCGAGCGCTGGCGGGTCAACCTCACGCTCTTCCTGGCGGCGGCTCTGCTGGTGCCGCTGCTCGTTCCGCGCCTGCCGTCGAAAGGGCTGAACGCCGGCCTGTTCTTCTTCGCCTTTCCGGTGGTCGCATTCTTCCTGCTGCGCGGCGGCGGCATCGCCGGCTTCGGCCTGAGCTGGACGGCCGGCCTCCTGCAATTGTTCGACGACAGCATCATCGGGGCAGGGCAGGCCCTGCTCAATCTCAGCAAGACGTCGGCCATCGCCCCTCTGCTATGGGTCATTGGCAACTTCGTCGTGCTGGTCGGCACGGCGATCTACTGGCTGATCTTTCCGCTGACCTGGCTGCGCGATCAGCTCCAGGGCACGGGCCAGTCGGTCTGGGTCGATTTCGCCATCACCGCCGTGATCGTCTCGCTGATCGCCTTTGTCCTCGGCGGCGGCGTACGTACCGGCTGGCGCGCGCTCGCATCGAGCACTGTCACCTTCGTCGCCATCGCGATCGTGATCAAGCTGATGGGGCTCGATCATGGCGGGCTGCCGATCGTGGAGACAAGCCTGTGGGGCGGCCTGCTGGTGACGCTGGTGGTCTCCGTCACCGGCATCGTCACCTCGCTGCCGATCGGCATCGCGCTGGCGCTCGGCCGCCGCTCCACCATTCCGCTGATCCGGATCTTCTCGATCGCCTTCATCGAGTTCTGGCGCGGCGTGCCGCTGATCACCGTGCTGTTCTTCGCGACCTATATGCTGCCCTTGTTCCTGCCCGGCAATTTCACGGTCGACGGCCTGGTGCGCGCGCTGATCGGCATCGCGCTGTTCACGGGGGCCTATCAGGCCGAGAACGTCCGCGGCGGGCTCGCTGCGATCCCGCGCGGGCAGGGCGAGGCCGCGGCCGCCCTGGGGCTGTCCTGGTGGAAGACGACCTCGCTGATCGTGCTGCCGCAGGCGCTGCGCCACGTCATTCCGAACCTCGTCAACAGCTTCATCTCGCTGTTCAAGGACACCTCGCTGGTCTCGATCGTGGCGCTGTTCGACCTCCTGGGCTCGCTCAGGGCCTCGTTCTCGGATCCGAAATGGTCGACGCCGTCGACCGCGTTCACGGGCTTTGCCTTCGCGGGGATCATCTATTTTCTGTTCTGCTTCGGAATGTCACGCTACTCGCTGTTCGTCGAGCATCGCCTCAACGCCCACCGCCGCAATTGATCGAGGCCCACCATGTCCGATAGTCCCATCGTCAAGATTTCCGGCCTGAACAAATGGTACGGCGAATTTCACGTGCTGCGCGACATCGACCTCGAGGTGAGGAAGGGCGAGCGCATCGTGATCTGCGGGCCCTCGGGCTCCGGCAAATCCACGCTGATCCGCTGCATCAATGCGCTGGAGGAATTCCAGGAGGGCGAGATCGTCGTCGACGGCATCGAGCTCGGGCCGAACCTCAAGCACATCGACGCCGTGCGCCGCGAGGTCGGCATGGTGTTCCAGAGCTTCAACCTGTTCCCGCATCTGACGGTTCTGGACAATTGCACGCTGGCGCCGATCTGGGTCCGCAACATCCCCAAGAGGGATGCCGAGGCGACCGCGATGAAATTCCTGGAGCGGGTCAAGATCCCGCACCAGGCCAACAAGTTTCCGGGCCAGATGTCCGGCGGCCAGCAGCAGCGCGTCGCGATCGCGCGCGCGCTGACCATGAACCCGAAAGTGATGCTGTTCGACGAGCCGACCTCGGCGCTCGACCCTGAAATGGTCAAGGAGGTGCTCGACACCATGGTGGACCTCGCCGAGGAGGGCATGACCATGCTCGTCGTCACCCACGAGATGGGTTTTGCCCGCGAGGTCGCCAACCGCGTGGTGTTCATGGACGCCGGCCAGATCATCGAGGCCAACACCCCGAACGAGTTCTTTGCCGCCCCCCAGCACGCCCGCACAAAACTGTTCCTGAGCCAGATTCTGCGGTGAGGACCTGCAATCCGGAGGCCTTGCCGGCCTAACCGACCCACCAGCTTCGCACCATGCGAATCAGCTTGCCTCTTTTCGGACCATCCTCCGGAGAGAGACCTTGCAGAGCAGTGTCGGCGCGCGCGCATACCAGAATGCGCGATTGGAAAAGAAGCTGAGGAAGCAGGCGGACGCCGTCATGTCCTTCGCGATTGAGGCGCTCGGGCAGGGCAGATTTGACGAGGTCGAGATGCTCTGCCGCGAGATCTTGAAAGAGGTTCCGGATCATTTCCACGCCACGCACCTGCTCGGCCTGCGCGCGTTCGAGGGGCGGCGGCTCGATGACGCGCAATTCCTGCTCGAGCGCGCAGTTGCGCTCGATCCGCGTTCGCCCGATGCCCATGGCAATCTCGGCGCCGTGTATTTCGATCTCCAGAAATTCAAGGACGCCCGCGCATGCCAGGAGAAGGCCATTGCGCTGAAGCCGAATTGTCCGGTCACCCTCACCAATCTCGGCAATACGCTGCTGCACATGGGCCTCGGCGAAGAGGCGATCGGACTGCACGAGCGCGCGATCAGGCTGAAGCCGGACTATGCCGATGCATTTTGCAATCGTGGCATGGCAGAACTGATGATCGGCAAGTTCGAGCGCGCCAGGGAGAGTTTCGATCGCACCCTGGCGTTTCAGCCGGGTCATGCGGAAGCGATCGCCGGCAAGGGAATGGTGAGCCTCGAATTCCGGCACTTCGAGGCAGCGGAGGCCGCCCTCGACACAGCGCTCGCGCTCAAGCCAGGTTCACCGCGGATTCTGGTGCAGCGCGGACGGCTCAATCTCACTCTGTCCCGGCTGCAGCAGGCGGCAGAGGATTTCGACGCCGCGCTGGAGCTATCGCCGCGGAACGAGCTCGCGCTGTGCTGGAGGGCGCAAGTCGACATCCTCGTGAGGAACACGGTACGGGCCATTGCGGGCGTCAAGACCCTGCTCGAGATCAATCCGCAATCCGAGGCGGGGATGGCGCTTCTGGCCGCCTGCTATGTCAACCAGGGAGACATCGCGACGGCGCTCGAGCATCTCGACGCGGCGCTGGCGATCGCGCCGGACTTTCCGGAGGCCATCGGGTACAAGATCTTCGTGCTGGATTATCTGCCGGAGGCCGATTTCGTGGTCCAGCAGGCGGCACGGAAATATTGGTGGGATCAGATCGGCGCCAAACTTCCGCAAAGGACGCTGTCGCCGCGCAAGCTCGATCCGGACAGACAGATCGTGGTCGGATATGTCGCTTCCGAATTCAGGCAGCATTCGGCGGCGTACTCCCTGTTGCCGGTGATGCGCCATCATGATCACGCCAAGTTCAAGATCGTCTGCTATTCCTGCTGGCCGTTGCAGGATGGGATGACCGAGAAGTTCAAGGCTTGCGCAGACGTCTGGGTCGAGGCCGCGCAGTTTTCGGACGACGAACTGGCCGATCGTATCCAGGCCGACGGGATCGATGTCCTGATCGACGTGTCCGGACATACGACCGGCAGCAGGCTCCATGTCTTCGCCCGCAAGCCGGCCCCAATCCAGGTCACGGGCTTCGGGCACGCCACAGGTACGGGCCTTCAGACCATGGACTACGTGCTCGCGGATCCGATCTTCATTCCGCAATCGGCGCGCCATCTGCTGGCCGAAAAGGTCTATGACCTGCCGAGCCTGATCACGATCGATCCCATCCTGGATATACCGCCGTCGGAGCTTCCCATGCTCCGCAACGGCTATGTGACCTTCGGCGTGTTCAACCGCATCTTCAAGATCTCGGACGAGGCCATCCGGGTGTGGTCGAAAGTGATGTGCGAGGTGACGGGATCGAAGATCATCATCAAGAACGGGCTGCTCGACGATCCATTGCTGCGCGACCGCCTGATCGCACGGTTCGTGGCACAGGGCATTGCCGAGGAGAGCGTCATCTGCATGGGCTCGACCTCGCGCGCCGACCATCTGCGGGCCTTTGCGAATGTCGACATTTCGCTCGATACGTTCCCGCAAAACGGCGGCATCAGCACCTGGGAATCCCTCTATGCGGGCGTTCCGGTCGTCGCCAAGCTCGGCAACGGCTCCTCGGCGCGCGCTGGCGGCTCCATCGTGGCAGCCGTCGGCCTCGGCGACTGGGTCGCGGAGGATGACGAGGGCTATGCCGCGATCGCGTGCAAATTTGCCGCCCAGCCCGCCCATCTGACGAAGCTGCGCGCGGATTTGCCGGCTCAGATCGCCAATTCACCCGCCGGCAATGTCGAGATCTACACGCGCGAGGTCGAAGCGGGTTATCGCCAGTTCTGGCGCGACTACTGCGCCGCGGCCTCGGAAACCCGCGACGTGGCGTAGGCAGGTCAGCCGCGCCGAACCTGGACGTCCAAGGCCTGAGATGATCGACGTCAGCTTTTCATGGTGCGTGCCCGAAGCTGTTCCCGCGCCAGATCCTGCCCTGAGCCCCGGGAAATCCCGGATGCGTTGCCGCTCCGGCTGACCGGCCGGCTTCGGCCGCGAATCAGTTAGACTCTCACCAAGGCCATCCTCCGGAGAGCAACCTTGCAGAGCAGCGGCGGCGCGCGCGCATTCCAGAACGCGCGATTGCAGAAGAAATTGATGAAGCAGGCGGATGCCGTCATCTCCGCTGCGGCCGCCGCCTACGGCCAGGGCAGATATGCCGAGACGGAGGCGCTATGCCGTGAGATCCTCAAAGCGCTTCCGGATCATGTCGACGCCATGCACCTGCTCGGCATGTGCGCGCATGACGGCCGCCGCCTGGAGGAGGCGCAACAGCTGCTCGAGCGCGTGATTGCGCTCGATCCGCGCCTGCACGATGCCCATAACAACCTCGCGACCGTGCATTTCGACCTCGGCAATTTCGAGGAGGCGCGGCGGTGCCAGGAGAGGGCCATTGCGCTAAAGCCGAATTTCGCGGTGGCGCTGACCAATCTCGGCAATACGCTGATGCATCTGGGGCAGTACGGACAGGCGCTCGAGCTGCACGAGCGCGCCATCAAGTTGAAGCCGGATTATGCCGATGCGTTCTGCAATCGCGGCATGGTCGAGATCTTGCTCGGACAGGTCGAGCGCGCCAATGAAAGCTTCGATCGCGCCCTGCTGTTTCAGCCGCGTCACGCGGAGGCCATCGTCGGCAAGGGCATGGTCAGCGTGGAGCTGCGGCACCACGACGAGGCGGCAGCCAAGCTCGCTATGGCGCTCGCGATCAAGCCCGGCTCGCCGAGGATCCTGGCCCAGCGTGGGCGGCTCAGTTACGAGTTGCAGCGCCTGGAGCCGGCGCTTGCGGATTTCGAGGCGGCGCTTGCGATCTCGCCCAAGCTCGAACTGGCTCTCCGGGGCAAGGCTCAGGCCTGTCTCGTGATGGGAAGGACCGCGCAGGCGATGGCCGCCGCAACGGCCTTGATCGAGCAAAATCCGCGCTCAGAGATGGGGCTGGCGCTGATGGGCTTCGCGTATTCGAACCAGGGAGAGATGGACGCCGCGATCGAATATCTCGATCGCGCGCTGGCGATCCGGCCGGACTATGGGGACGCGATCAGGGGAAAGATCTTCTTGCAGGACTACCGCGCCGAGGCCGATTTCGCGCTCCAGCAGGCGGTGCGGCGAGATTGGTGGGACTTGATCGGCTCCAAGCTGCCGCGACGGAAGCTGCCGCAGCGGCCGCTCGATCCGGAAAAGCGGATTGTCGTCGGCTATGTCGCTGCCGAATTCCGGCAACACTCGGCGGCGCTCACTCTTCTGCCGGTGTTGCGCCATCATGATCACGCCAGATTCGAGATCATCTGCTATTACTCTTGGCCGGGAGAGGACGAGTACACCGCGCGGTTCAAGGAACTGGCGGACGTCTGGGTCAACGCCTGGCAGCTTTCGGACGACGAACTCGCCGATCGCATTCAGGCCGACAACGTCGACATCCTGATCGACGTATCGGGCCACACAACCGGCAACAGGCTGCAGGTCTTCGCGCGGAAGCCGGCCCCGATCCAGGCCACGGGCTTCGGACACGCGACCGGCACGGGCATGCAGACCATGGACTATGTGCTCGCGGATCCCATTTTCATTCCACCATCGGTCCGGCACTTGTTTGCCGAAAAAATCCACGATCTGCCGTGCCTGATCACGATGGAGCCCGTTTCGGACCTGCCGGCTTCCGAGCTGCCGATGCTCCGCAACGGCTACGTCACCTTCGGCGTGTTCAACCGCATCTACAAGATATCGGACGATGCGATCCGTACGTGGTCGCGCTTGATGCGGGAACTGCCGAGATCGCGGATCATCCTCAAGCATGGTTTGCTCGATGACCAGTTGCTGCGCGATAGCCTGGTCGCACGCTTCGTGGCGCAGGGCATTGCCGAGGAGAACATCACCTGCCTGGGCACCACCTCGCGCAACGATCACCTGCTGGCCTTTGGCAAGGTCGATATTTCCCTGGATACGTTCCCGCAAAATGGCGGCATCAGCACCTGGGAGTCGCTCTACACGGGTGTTCCCGTGGTGGCCAAGCTCGGCAACGGTGCCTCCTCGCGCGCCGGCGCCTCCATCGTGGCCGCTGTCGGTCTCGGCGATTGGGTCGCCGAGGATGACGAGGGTTATATCGAGATCGCCCGGAAATTTGCGACGCAGCCCGCTCATCTGGCGAAGTTGCGCGCCGAGTTGCCGGCTCAGATCGCGGCCTCGCCCGCCGGCAATGTTGAGATCTACACGCGTGAGCTCGAAGCGGGTTATCGCCAGTTCTGGCGCGACTATTGTGCGACCGCCTCGGAAAGCGACAACGCTGCGTAGGCAGGTCGGGCGCACCAGGCGGTTCCTGAGTCAGCTCCTGCGTTGAGCCGCGGGATATGCCTGAGCTGTTGCCGGTCCCGCTGACCGGCCGGGCAGGCACACGAATCAGCTAGACTCTTGCCGGGCCATCTCCGGAGAGACACCTTGCAGAGCAGCGCCGGTGCGCGCGCATTCCAGAATGCGCGATTGCAGAAGAAATTGAAGAAGCAGGCTGACGCCGTCATCTCCGCCGCGGCGAGCGCCTATGGCCAGGGCAGATACGGGGAGACCGAGGCGCTCTGCCGCCAGATCCTGCAAGCTGTTCCGGATCATTTCGACGCCACGCACCTGCTCGGCCTGTCTGTGCAACAGGGCGGGCGCCTGGAGGAGGCGCAACAGCTGCTCGAGCGCGCGGTCGCGATCGATCCGCGTTCGCACGAGGCCTACAACAATCTCGCGGCTGTGCACTTCGTCCTTCAGAAATCTGAGGCCGCCCGCGCCTGTCAGGAGAAGGCGATCGCGCTGAAGCCGAATTTTCCGCCGGCTCTGACCGGCCTCGGCAATACCTTGCTCCACATGAACCTGCCCGAACAGGCCATCGAGCTGTACGATCGCGCGATCAGGCTGAAGCCCGACCATGCCGATGCGCTCTGCAATCGTGGCATGGCCGAGCTGGCGCTGGGCCGGTTTGACCGCGCCAGGCAAAGTTTCGATCGCGCGCTGTTGTTTCAACCGCGTCACGCCGAAGCGTTCGTCGGCAAAGGCGTGGCCAGTATTGAGCTCAAGCACTACGACGAGGCGGAAGCCGCGCTCGCAGCGGCGCTCGCGATCAGGCCCGGTGCGGCGAAGATCCTGGCGCATCGCGGACGGCTCAACCTTGCGCTATCGCGGCCGGAGCAGGCGGCAGCGGATTTCGATGCCGCGCTTGCGCTTTCGCCCAAGCTCGAGGTGGCCTTGCGGGGAAAGGCGGAAGTTTCGCTCAGCATGGGGAATACGGCGCAGGCGATCCTGGCCTGCAAGACGTTGCTCGAGGAAAATCCACGCTCCGCGATCGCATTGGCGCTGCTGAGCGCCTGCTTTGCAAACCAGGGAGAGATCGAAGCCGCGATCGAACATCTCGACGCGGCGTTGGCAATCTCGCCGGATTTGGACTTGATCGCGCGGAAGATCCACTTTCTGGACTTTCTCTCGGATGCCGATTTCGCGGTTCAGCAGGCCGCGCGAAAATATTGGGGTGAAACGATCGGCGTCAGAGTGCCGCAAAGGAAGCTCCCACCCCGGCAGCTCGATCCCGACAGGCGGATCGTGATCGGCTATGTCGCTGCCGAGTTCTGGTACCACTCGGCGGCGTTCGGCCTGTTGCCGGTGCTCCGCCATCACGATCACGCCAAGTTCGAGATCGTCTGCTATTCGTGTTCGCCGTTGCGGGATGAGATGACCGCCCAATTCAAGTCGATGGCGGACGTCTGGGTCGACGCCTGGCAGCTTTCGGACGACGAACTGGCCGATCGTATTCAGGCCGACAAGGTCGATATCCTGATCGATGTGTCCGGGCATTCGACCGGCAACCGGCTCCCTGTCTTCGCCCGGAAGCCGGCTCCGATCCAGGTCACGGGTTTTGGCCACGCCACCGGTACCGGCCTTCAGACCATGGACTACGTGCTCGCGGATCCGATCTTCATTCCGGAATCGGCGCGCCATTTGCTTGCCGAAGAGGTCCATGACCTGCCGTGCCTGATCACGACCGATCCCATCCTGGATGTGCCGCCCTCGGAGCTTCCGATGCTCCGCAACGGCTATGTGACCTTCGGCGTCTTCAACCGCATCTCGAAGATCTCGGACGAGGCCATCCGGGTGTGGTCGAAAGTGATGCGAGAGGTGACCGGATCGAAGATCATCATCAAGCATACCCTGCTTGACGATCCATTGCTGCGTCACCGCCTGGTCGCGCGGTTCGTGGCGCAGGGCATTGCCGTAGAGAGCGTCATCTGCATGGGCTCGACACCGCGCCACGAGCATCTGTCGGCCTTTGCCGACGTCGACATATCCCTCGATACGTTCCCGCAAAATGGCGGCGTCAGCACCTGGGAATCCCTCTATGCGGGCGTTCCGGTCGTCGCCAAGCTCGGCAACGGAGCCTCCTCGCGCGCCGGTGCCTCCATCGTGACTGCCGTCGGCCTTGGCGACTGGGTCGCCGAGGATGACGAGGGCTATCTCGAGATCGCTCGCAAATTCGCGACGCAGCCCGCTCATCTGGCGAAGTTGCGCGCGGAGTTGCCGGCCCGGATCGCGGCCTCGCCGGCCGGTAACGTCGAACTCTACACGCGCAGGGTCGAGGCGGGTTACCGCCAGTTCTGGCGCGACTATTGTGCTTCGGCGCCGAAAGACGGTGAGGGCGCTTGATCCCGCCGACGGGGGCGGAAGCCGCGTGTCGCAAGGGGCCGCCGTCCGATCCGGCGTTGACGGCCTGAAGCTAGACGAACGGCGGCTTGATGTTGCTGCGCTTCTCCAGCCATTCCGGCACCGGAAGGTTCTTGGCGCGCATGAAGTCCGCGTTGAACAGTTTCGACTGATAGCGGCTGCCGGAATCGCAGAGCACGGTGACGATGGTCTTGCCGGGGCCGAGCTGCTTGGCGAGGCGTATCGCGCCGGCGATGTTGATGCCGGTTGAGCCGCCGAGGCACAGGCCCTCGTGCTGGAGCAGGTCGTAGATCTCCGTGACGGCGTCGGTGTCGGGAATGAGATAGGCGTCATCGACCTTCGCGCTCTCGACGATCGCGGTCGCCCGGTTGAGGCCGATACCCTCGGTGATCGAACCGCCCGGCGTCGCCTTGGCTTCGCCGGTCCTGAAATACTCGAACATGCCCGCACCATGCGGGTCGGCGCAGGCGATCCGGATGTTCTTGTTCTTTTCCTTCAGAAAGCGGCTGACGCCGGCGAGCGTGCCGCCGCTGCCGACCGAGCAGACGAACCCGTCGACCTTGCCGCCGGTCTGCTCCCAGATCTCCGGCCCCGTGGACTCGTAATGCGCTTTCGCGTTGTCGAGATTGTTCCACTGGTCGGCGAACAGCACGCCATTGGGCTCGGTCTTGCGCAGCTCGTCGGCGAGCCGGCGGCCGACATGCTGATAGCTGTTGGGATTGGCGTAAGGAAGGGCCGGCACCTCGATCAGCTCGGCGCCGCACAGCTTGAGAAAGTCCTTCTTCTCCTGGCTCTGCGTCTCCGGGATCACGATCAGCGTGCGGTAGCCGCGGGCACTCGCCACGACCGCAAGCCCGATGCCGGTATTGCCGGCGGTTGCTTCCACCACGAGACCGCCGGGCTTGAGCTCGCCGCGCTTCTCGGCTTCCAGGATCATCCACTTGCCGGCGCGGTCCTTCACCGACTGGCCGGGATTCATGAACTCGGCCTTGCCCAGAATGGTGCAGCCGGTCGCCTCCGAGGCGCGCTTGAGCTTGATCAGCGGGGTGTTGCCGATGGCTTCGACAACGTCGTTTCGAATGGTCATCTCAGGGGGAAATCACTGGCAAGGGGTTGATCAGGTTGAGCAGAACCTAGTGCCTGGGAAGCCAAAGGGAAAGGCTTTTGCGCTGCGGCGAAACCGGTGGAAGTGATCGCTCAGGCAGGCATATTTCGGGGGAATGATTTGTCGGACAACTGTCAGGGTATGGAAGATAATGGTCGTCGCGGCCAACCTTCGCGCCTGATCTCCGCCGGGCGCGGGATGGGGGATGACGCATCTGCACAACCGCTGCGTATTCCTTCTCGATCGTTGACGGCTTGGTGACAACGGCTCGCCGCGCTTTGAGGCGGAGCTAAAGCCGCATAGAGCTTGTTGCCGGCCAATGCGCAGCCGGATCAAACGGATCCGTGCGGGTGTGGCGGCAATATCACATGAAATCTTGGTAAGCTTGAATCCGCTTCGCGACCGCATGAAAATACGAGAAGTCTCTGCAAGACAGTCACATCTTGCACTTTCGTGGCGCGGATATCGACGCGTCCGGGCCGCCATCTCGCACCTGCGGGACTGTCCCGCTGTTCCGCGCCCGGCTAGTATGAATCTCAAGGTTCCGCTGAAAGCATCGCCTGTGAACGAGTTGCAGAACGCCCCCCGACTGTCCTGCCGCGAATCGGTTAATCCGGCTGTGCGGTGGCGGCTCGATCTGCCCGGCGGGGGGTGGATGTGACACGGCATGTTCCGGCGATCGTCAGGCGGCGGTCTCTAGGTTCTGCGTCCCGGACGCATCACGCGGCGCGCTGGCTTGCGGTGCTGTGCCTCGCCGCCAGTTCAGGCGCTTGCGTGCTGACGCAGGATCTTCCGGATCCTGCGCTCGATGTTCCCACACAGTACAAATACGCCGGGAAGGGGGATGCGCCGCCGTCGCTGGATTGGTGGCGCGGCTTCCGTTCCACCGAGCTGACGCAACTGATGGAGGAGGCGCAGACCGTCAACCTCGACATCGCCGCCGCCGTCTCACGCATCGTCCAGGCGGACGCCCAGGCGCGGCAGGCAGGCGCGGCGCTGCTGCCGAGCCTGTCGGGCACTGGTCAGGAGACCTATTCGCGCACCTCCGGTTCATCAGCCTCGGGGCTCACCAATGGCGGCCGCGAGGTCGTCAATTACCAGGCCTCGCTCAGCGCGAGCTACCAGCTCGATTTCTGGGGCCAGAACCGCGACGCGCTCCAGACGGCGGAAGAGACGGCGAACGCCAATCGTTTCGATCGCGACGTCGTCGCGCTGACGACGCTGGCGGGCGTCGCCAATGCCTACTTCCAGGTGCTGGCCTCGCAGGATCGCATCAGGACCTCACAGCGCAACATCGCGAGCGCGCAGCGCATCCTCGATGCCGTCAAGGAGCGCCGCAAGGCCGGCACCGGCACCGATCTCGACGTCGCCCAGCAGGAGAGCGTGCTCGCCAACCAGAAGGCCCTGGTGCCGCCGCTGCGCCAGACACTCGATCAGAACGTCAACGCGCTCGCCGTGCTGGTGTCGCGCCCGCCCGAAAGCGTGCGCGTGCTCGGCGGCTCCCTGGACCGGATCGCGATCCCGCGCGTGACGCCCGGCCTGCCGTCAGAGCTGCTGACCCAGCGGCCGGATATTCGCCGGCAGGAGGCGCAGCTTGCGTCTGCGACCGCGAACATCGGCAATGCCCGCGCGCAGTTCTTTCCGACCATCCAGCTCACCGGCAATGGCGGCTATCAAAGCTCGGCGCTGGTCTCGCTGTTCCAGCCGCATGCGGCCTTCTTCCAGCTCGTCGGCAGTGCCACGCAGCCGATCTTCGACGGCGGCAAGATCCTCGGCAATTTCGAATTTGCCAAGGCGCGGCAGGACGAACTGCTCCAGACCTATCGCAAGACCATCGTGCAGGCCTTTACCGACGTCGACAATGCGCTGTTCTCGATCAAGCAGACCACCATCAAGCTGCAATTGCAGCGCGATGTCGTCACCGCCTCGCGGCGCGCGTTCGATCTGTCGGAGCAGCAATTGCGCGCCGGCACCGCCGACATCGTGACCGTGCTCAACACCCAGCTGACCCTGTTCCAGGCGGAAGACGCGCTGTCGCAGGCCCAACTCGCAAGGCTTCTCGCCATCGTCAGCCTGTACCAGGCGCTCGGCGGCGGCTGGGAGCCGCGCATGGAGAAACCGGTCAATGCTCTTTAAGCCGGATAAGAAGGATGACGCGAAGGCGGGGACGGTGAGGAAATCGTCGCGCGGCGGCTTCATCTTGACTCTGGTCACGCTCGCGATCCTCGGCGGCCTCGGCTATGTCGGCTGGACCGTGTGGCATCAGCAGCCGCAGCAGGCGAACGGCCGCAACCAGCGGCCCGACCTGCCGGTGCCGGTGCTGGCGGCAACGCCTCGCATTCAGGACGTCCCGGTCTATCTCGACGGCGTCGGCGCGATCCGCGCGCTCAACACCGTGACCGTGCGCTCGCAGGTCGACGGCAAACTGATCGCGGTCAATTTCACCGAAGGCCAGGACGTCAAGAAGGGCGACGTGGTCGGTGAGATCGATCCCGCGCTCTATCAGGCGACGTACGATCAGGCGGTCGCCAAGAAGGCGCAGGACCAGGCGCAGCTCGCCAACCAGCGCATTGACCTCACCCGTTATGAGCAGCTCGCCGCTTCCAACGCCGGCTCCAAGCAGCAGGCCGACACCCAGCGCGCGCTGGTCGCGCAGACCGAGGCGCTGGTCAAGGCCGACCAGGCTGCGATCGACAATGCGGCGGCGACGCTGAGCTACACCAAGATCGTTGCGCCGATCTCTGGGCGCGCCGGCCTGCGCCAGGTCGACCAGGGCAACATCATCCACGCGTCCGACACCACCGGTCTCGTGGTGATCACGCAGTTGCAGCCGATCGCGGTGTGGTTCAGCCTGCCGCAGCAGCAGATCATGCGGGTCAACGCGGCCGCCGCCAAGGGCGCGCTCGCGGTCGACGTGTTCGGCAATGACGGCGTCACCGTGATCGACACCGGCAAGCTGACCGGCATCGACAACCAGGTCGACCAGACCACCGGCACGCTCAAGCTCAAGGCCGAGTTCCCCAACGCGAGTTACCAGCTCTGGCCGGGCCAGTTCGTCAACGTCCGCCTCAAGGTCGAGACCTTGATGCAGGCGCTGGTGGTGCCGACATCGGCGGTCCAGCGCGGTCCGATCGGCACCTTCAGCTATGTCATCGGCGAAGACAACGTCGTCGCGGCCAAGCCCGTGACGGTGACGCAGCAGAACGAGCATGACGCGGTGATCGCCAGCGGCCTGTCGCCGAACGACCGCGTCGTGACGACAGGCTTTGCCAATCTGTCGGACGGCTCCAAGGTCGTGGTCGGACGCGACGACCAGACGCCGTCGGCCGACCTCGCGCCGCGCAAGCGCTCGCGCGGGCCGGACGCTCAGAAAAAGGATGGCGCCAAGGACGGACAGAAGGACGTACAGAAGGACGGGCAAGGCAAGGACGGCGAACTTCGCGCCAAGCGGAACAGCAGCGAGGGCGACCAGAAGGGACAGACCGGGCCGGCACCGGGGCCGGGGGCATCGGGAAGTGGAGCCAAGCAGCCATGATCCCGACAACAGCCGCCTGAGCGGCAGGCGCATCCCATGGGTGTCTCCGAACCCTTCATCCGCCGTCCCATCGCGACCTCGCTGCTCGGCATCGCGCTGCTGATCGGCGGGCTGCTGGGCTATTTCTCGCTTCCGGTCTCGGCGCTGCCGCAGGTCGACTTTCCGACTGTGCAGGTGACGACGCAACTGCCGGGCGCCAGCCCCGATGTGATCGCCTCGCTGATCACCGCGCCGCTGGAGCGGCAGCTCGGCCAGATCCCGTCGCTGTCGGCGATGAACTCGACGAGCTCGTTCGGCGTCAGCCAGATCTCGCTCCAGTTCGACCTCAACCGCGACATCGACGGCGCGACCCAGGACGTGCAGGCCGCGATCAATGCGGCCGCCGGCGTGCTGCCCAAGACGCTGCCTTATCCGCCAACCTACGCCAAGGTGAACCCGGCGGATGCGCCTGTCATGACGCTGGCGCTGCGTTCGGACACGATCTCGCTGCGCGCGATGAGCGACATCGCCGATACGCTTCTGGCGCAACGTTTGAGCCAGATCTCGGGCGTCGGGCGCGTCTCCGTGCTCGGCGGGCTGAAGCCGGCCGTGCGCATCCAGGCGGATCTCGCGCGGCTGGCGGCCTATGGCATCGCCATGGAAGACCTGCGCACTGCGATCGCCAATGCCAACGTCTCCGGGCCGAAGGGCTCGCTCGATGGCGCGCAGCAATCCTACATCATCGCCGCGAACGACCAGATCGCCGCCGCCGATGCCTACAAGCCTGTTATCATCGCCTACCGCAACGGCTCGCCGGTCACGATCGCCGACGTCGCGCAGATCGTCGATGGTCTGGAGAACGACCGCACCGGCGGCTGGTACCAGGGCACGCCGGCCGTCATCATCGACATCCAGCGCCAGCCCGGCGCCAATGTCATCGACGTCGTCAGCCAGATCCGCGCCGAAATTCCGAAGGTCCAGCGTGCCATTCCGGCCGGCGTGAACCTCACCATCGTCTCCGACCGCACCGTCACCATCCGCGCCTCGGTGCGCGATGTGCAGTTCACGCTGATCCTCAGCGTCGTGCTGGTGACGCTGGTGGTGCTGTTGTTCCTGCGCTCGCTCAGGGCCACGCTGATCGCCGGGGTGGCGTTGCCGCTATCGCTGATCACGAGCTTCGGCATCATGTATTTTGCCGGCTTCAGCCTCGACAATCTGTCGCTGATGGCGCTGACGATCGGCACCGGTTTCGTGGTCGACGACGCCATCGTGATGATCGAGAACATCGTCCGCCACATGGAGAACGGCGACGGCCCGATGGAGGCCTCGCTGAAAGGCGCCAGCGAAATCGGCTTCACGGTGATCTCGCTGACGGTATCGCTGATTGCGGTGTTCATCCCGCTCTTGTTCATGTCGGGCCTCGTCGGGCGCATGTTCCGCGAATTCGCGCTGACGCTGACGATCGCGGTCGTGACCTCGGCAGTGGTCTCGCTGACGCTGACGCCGATGATGTGCTCGCGCCTGCTGAGGCACGCCCATGAGGAACTGGCGGTGCCGGGCCTCGCCGCCATCAGCCGCTTCATCGACCGCACCGTCGAGTTCTATCATCGCACGCTGCTCTGGGTTCTGGAGCGCCAGCGCGCCACGCTGGTCGTGACCTTCGCCACGCTGATCGCTACCCTCGTTCTCTACGTCGTGGCGCCAAAAGGCTTCCTGCCGCTTCAGGACACCGCCTCGATCACGGCGGTGACGGAAGCCGGACCCGACGTCTCGTTCGCGGAGATGCAGAAGCGGCAGGCCGAGGCGGCCGACGCCATCAAGGCCGATCCTGACGTGGTCGGCGTCGTCTCGGTGATCGGCGCCGGCTCGGTCAATCCGACCACCAATGTCGGCCGTCTCGTCATGACCTTGAAACCGCGCGGCGAGCGGCGCGACGACGTCAGCGTGGTCGTGACCCGGCTGAAGACGAGGGTGGCGGGCATCCCCGGCATGACCGTCTATTTCCAGCCGGTGCAGGACGTGCAGATCTCGACCCAGTCGAGCCGCTCGCAATACCAGTACACGCTGACCGGCACGGATGCGGCGCTGGTGTCGGAATGGGCGCGCAAGCTGGTTGCGGAAATGCGGCGCGATCCCTTGTTCCGCGACGTCTCCTCGGAGGCGCAGGAAGGCGGCTTGCGGGCGCAGCTCGAAGTCGACCGCACCCGCGCCGGCCAGCTCGGCGTGAGCCTGCAAGGAATCACCGACACGCTGAACGATGCCTTTGCACAGCGGCAGATCTCGACCATCTACGGCCAGGCCAACCAGTACCGAGTGGTGCTGGAGGCGCTGCCGATGTACCAGCGCGATCCCTCAATCCTGTCGAAGCTCTATCTGCCGGGCGCCGCGAGCGCCATCGTCGGCGCGCCCAACGCCCAGGTGCCGCTGTCGGCGGTGGCGACGCTGAAGCGCACCACCGCGCCGCTTGCGATCTCGCATCAGGCGCAATTCCCGGCGATCTCGCTCAGCTTCAACCTCGCGCCGGGCGCGGCCCTCGGCGATGCCGTCCAAGCGGTGAAGACGATCGAGACCCGGATCGAAATGCCCAACAGCATCGTCGGGGTCTATGCGGGTGATGCCGCCGAATTCGCCAAGGCACTCGCCGGCCAGCCCTGGCTGCTGCTCGCCGCCGTCATCACGATCTACATCGTGCTCGGCGTGCTCTACGAGAGCTACATCCACCCGATTACCATCCTGTCGACGCTGCCCTCGGCCGGCGTCGGCGCGATCCTGGCGCTGGTCCTGTTTGGACAGGATCTCTCGGTCATCGGCCTGATCGGCATCATCCTGCTGATGGGCATCGTCAAGAAGAACGCGATCATGATGATCGACTTCGCGCTCGAGGCCGAGCGCGGGCAGGGGATGTCGCCGAACGACGCGATCGTACAGGCCTGCCTCTTGCGTTTCCGCCCGATCATGATGACGACGCTGGCCGCGCTGTTCGGCGCGCTGCCGCTGGCGATCGAGAGCGGCACCGGCGCCGAGCTGCGCTTTCCGCTCGGCATCTCCATCATCGGCGGCCTGCTGCTGAGCCAGCTCCTGACGCTCTACACCACGCCAGTGATCTACCTCGCGCTCGACCGCATCAACCGCCGCCTCGAGCAGGCGCTGCCGCCGGCCGAATCCGGCGGCCCGCCGGTCGCGGGCGCGACCGAGGGGATGCAATGATGGCATCGATCTCGGAGCCCTTCATCCGCCGCCCGGTCGCGACCACGCTGCTGTCGATCGGGTTGTTCCTGCTGGGTGTCGTCGCCTACGAGTTCCTGCCCGTCGCCTCGGTCCCGAACGTCGACTTTCCCGCCATCTTCGTCTCGGCGAGCCGGCCCGGCGCCGACCCTTCCGTGATGGCGGCGACCGTGGCCTCGCCGCTGGAGCGGCGGCTCGGTGAGATATCAGGCATCAACCAGATCACCTCGACGTCGTCGCTCGGCGTTACCAACATCCAGCTCCAGTTCGACATCGGCCGCAACATCGACAAGGCCGCACGTGACGTGCAGGCCGCGATCAACGCCGCGCTGGTAGACCTGCCGAGCGATCTGCCGACCCTGCCGCGCTTCCGGAAAGCGAACACGGCCGGCGCGCCCGTCTTCGTGCTGGCGCTGACCTCGAAGACATTGTCCGCCAGTGCGATCTACGACGTCGCCGATACGGTGCTGGCGCAGCGCATCTCGCAGGTGCCCGGCGTCGGCGACGTGACGGTCAGCGGCGCCGACCAGCCGGCCGTGCGGGTGCAGCTCAATCCCGTTGCGCTGTCGAACGCCGGCATCGCCACCGACGACGTGCGGACCGCAATCGTCAACGCCAATCCGCTTGGTCCCGTCGGCATCTTCAACGGCGAGCGCCAGAGCGAGACGCTGTCGCTGAACAAGCAGATGCGCACGGCGAAAGAGTTCCGCGACATCGTCATCAAGAGCTCCAACGGCAATTTCGTCCGGCTCTCCGACGTCGCCGACATCGAGGACTCCGTCCGCAACGCCCGCTCGATCGCCTGGTTCAACAAGCAGCCGGCGGTGCTGATCCAGATCACCAAGCAGGGCGATGCCAACGTCATCGACACCGTCGACCGCGTGAAAGCGCTGATCCCCGAGCTGAAGCAATGGATCCCGGCCGGCGTGGACATTTCCACCCTGGTCGATCGCACCAGCACGATCCGCGCCAGCGTCCGGGACATGCAGTGGACGCTGCTGGCAACCGCCATCCTCGTGATGGTCGTCGTGTTCGTGTTCCTGCGGCGGCTGACGCCGACGATCGCCGCCGGCATCTCGGTGCCGCTGGCGCTGGCCGGCACCTGCGCCGGGATGTGGGTCGCGGGCTTCTCGATCGACAATCTGTCGCTGATGGCGCTTGCCATCTCCGTCGGCTTCGTGGTCGACGACGCCATCGTCATGATCGAGAACATGTTCCGCAATCTCGAACATGGCATGCGGCCGTTCCAGGCGGCGCTGGAGGGCGCCAAGCAGATCGGCTTCACCGTGGTGTCGATCAGCCTGTCGTTGATCGCCGCCTTCACGCCGCTGATCTTCATGGACGGCATCGTCGGCCGGCTGCTGCGCGAATTCTCCCTGACGCTCACCTTCGCGATCCTGGTCTCGACGCTGGTCTCGCTGACCGTGACGCCGATGATCTGCGCCCATTACATCCGGCAGACCACCTCCGGCACCGCGACCCTGTTCGATCGCCTGATCGAGGGCTCGCTGTCGCGCATCGTCGCCTTCTACACCCGCACCCTGCGCACCGTGCTGGAATATCCGCTGCTGACGCTGCTGGTGTTCTTCGCCACCATCGGTCTCACGGTGACGCTCTACATCAAGGTGCCCAAGGGCTATTTCCCGACCGACGATTCCGGCTTCGTCATCGGAGCGACGCGGGCCTCGGCCGACATCTCGTTCCAGTCCATGCTCGGCCTCCAGCAGCGGCTCGCCGACATCGTGATGCAGGATCCGGCCGTGGCCGGCATCGGCTCGACCGTCGGCAGCGGAGGCGGGGGCCCGGGGGCGGCGACCTCGAACCGCGGCACCATGTTCATCAGCCTGAAGCCGCCGGAGGAACGCGACCACGTCTCGACACAGGTCGTGATCGACCGTCTCAGGCGCGCGCTGTTCCCGGTGCCCGGCATCCGCCTCTTCATGTTCGCCGCCCAGGACGTGCGCGCCGGCGGACGGCAGAGCGATTCCGACTACCAGTACACGCTCTCCTCGACCGATCTCGACCTGTTGCAGAAATGGGCGCCGATCGTCGCCAAGCGAATGGAGAGCGTCGAAGGCATCACGGACATTTCCAGCGATCGCGATCCCGGCGGGCTTCAGCTTACGCTCAGCATCGACCGCCAGAAGGCCTCCGCGCTCGGCGTCAGGGTGCAGGACATCGACAACGCGCTGAACAACGCGTTCTCGCAGCGGCAGATCTCGATCATCTACACCCAGCGCAACCAGTACATGACCGTGCTGGAGATCGACCCGAAATTCCAGGTCGATCCCTCCAACCTCGAGCGCATCTATGTCGCTGGCTCCGGCGACGTGCAGGTACCGCTGTCGGCCGTGGTACGCGCGACGCGCGGCCTTGCCGCGCTCGCGGTCTATCATTCGCAGTCGTTCCCTTCGACCACGGTGTCGTTCAACCTCTTGCCCGACGTGCCGCTCCAGGCCGCGACGCAGAACATCCAGCGCGCGGTGGAGGAGCTGCACATGCCGGAAGGCATCCGCGGCAGTTTTGACGGCAATGCCGGCGATTTCGCCAGGACCAGCGGCCGCCAGCCGCTGCTGATCCTCGGCGCGCTGGTGGCGATGTATATCGTGCTCGGCGTGCTCTATGAGAGCCTCGCCCATCCGCTCACGATCATCTCGACGCTGCCCTCGGCCGGCCTCGGCGCGCTGCTGGCCTTGCAGATCACCAATACGCCGCTGACGGTGATCGCCTTCGTCGGCATCATCCTCTTGATCGGCATCGTCAAGAAGAACGGCATCATGATGGTCGACTTCGCGCTCGACGCCGAGCGCCAGCGCGGCCTGTCCTCGGCGGAGGCGATCTTCGAGGCCTGCCAGGCGCGGTTCCGCCCCATCCTGATGACGACGATGGCGGCGCTGTTCGCCGGCCTTCCGCTGGTCGTCGCGACCGGGCCCGGCACCGAGCTCCGCCGTCCGCTCGGCATCACCATCATCGGCGGCCTGTTCGTCTCGCAGATCCTGACGCTCTACACCACGCCCGTGATCTACCTGCTGATCGACCGCCTGCGCCGCCGCTCCGCGCCGCGTCCGCTGGCCACACCGGCGGAATAGGTTGTTGAACCACACTGCAAAGCGTATAGCGGCGGCCATGTCGAACCTCACTGCCGCCGCGCCGGCCGACCCGATCCCCGAATGCCCGCACTGTCAGAAGCCGATGCCGCTGTGCATCTGCGACAGTGTCACGCCCGTTGAGAATCGCCTTGGCCTCCTGATCCTCCAGCACCCGCAGGAGCAGGACAGGGCGCTCGGCACCGCGCGGTTGACCGCGAAGCACTTCCCCAAGGCCGTGGTGCGCGTCGGCCTGTCCTGGCCGAGCCTCTCCAAGGCGCTCGGGCAGCCGGTCGAGAATGCCTCCCACTGGGCGGTGCTCTATCTCGGCTCGGCCCGTGCGGCCGATCTCGAGGCCGAGGGCGAGATCGTGGCGCTGACCCGCAAGGGCGAGGTCGCCGAGAACCAGCGCGCGATCCTCGGCAAGCTCGAAGGAATCGTGCTGCTCGACGGGACCTGGAGCCAGGCCAAGGCGCTGTGGTGGCGCAATCCCTGGATGCTGAAATGCCAGCGCGTGATCCTCAACCCGTCGCGTCCCTCGCGCTACGGGCGCCTGCGCAAGGAGCCGCGCAAGGACGGGCTGTCGACCATCGAGGCGGCCGCGACGATCCTGGCCGGTCTCGAACGGCGCCCCGACATCGCCGAGACGCTGCATGCGAGCTTCGAGCGGATGCTGACGCGCTATCGCGAGGTGCAGGCGGAGATGCCCGAGCTGGCGCCCAAGCCGGTGGTCAAGGACCGCCGGCGCGGTGTCCGGCGGGGCAAGCGAGCCTGACTTCGCTCCACATCGGAAGAGGGGCCGTCGCCACCAAAGTCGGACGAAGGCGGTTGCCTAAGCTATTGATCCCCTATATTGGTCCGGCCTTACGGGGCCACGTGGCGGAGTGGTTACGCAACGGTCTGCAAAACCGTGTACACCAGTTCAATTCTGGTCGTGGCCTCCATCACAAGCTTCTGATTTTTCAGCGAAAATCAAATTCAGCGCCGGTTCCGCCGATGCCGCGCGCCGCCGACTGCCGGGGTGAGGCGGGACGCTGCCACCGGGTTTGCCCGGGGCTTGGCGGGAACCAGCGATTCAGGCCCGATGGCATAGACTTCGCATCTGCGAAGTGATGCATCACGAACCCTGAAAGCTGGAGAGCACGTGAACGACGTCGTCCGATTTGTCCCGAAATCCGAGCTGGAGCGGGCTCGCCTCATCCGCGAGGCGCGCGCGATCTATGACAGCATCTTTCCGCCGGCCGCACCCGACCGGGTGCCGCAGGACGGCGAGGAGCGCGTCAAGAATTGATCGTGGCCGCGCCGGGTCCCGGCGCGTGGCGATGCCGAACCGCCCAGCAGGCGGGCGCATCCGTTCACGGTGAAGCCGGCCTCAGCAGGCCGCGTACCAGCCGTCCGGAAACGGCAGGATGGGCCAGGCGCCCTCGTTGTCATTGGCGGCTTTGGGCGTTGCGTCGAAGCTCCACGAGCGGGGCACGAATTCCTCCTCCGGCGCGGGCGCAAGATCGTCATGGATCATGGCGTCGCGGACGGCATCCAGCAGCAAGTTGAATTCGGCTTCGCTCATCACACCCTCCGGAACGCGGATGGCGCAATGTCGCAAAGCCGGTTTGTTTCCCGATTGAGCCGATCGCTCGCATTTTAACGATCCGGCGATCGGGTCCCGTATGGTTAGCGATTCCTGAAAAATCCCCGCCGGAACTTAGGCATCCGGGCCGGCCGCCAGTGTGAATGAGATCACATTCTCGGCGGTTTATTTCTCCTACCCCTTCGCACACCGGCCAACGCGGGCCGGGGCGGGCAGGGCAGACGGGAGACTTCGTCATGAAGGCAAGGTTCTTGCGGTTTGCGGGTGTGAAGAGCCGGGCGCGGCGCGCCTCGACGGTCGGGCTGTTCCTGACGCTGTTTGCCTCCGCAGCTCACGCCCAGCAGGGAACGCCCGAGCAGCGCCGGGCCTGCACCCCCGACGTCTACCGGCTCTGCGCCGGCGAAATCCCCAATGTCCGCGCCATCACGGCCTGCCTGCGCCGTAACCGGCCAAGCTTGAGCGAGGCTTGCCGCACCCTGTTCGATCAGGCCGGCGGCTGACATACCGGGTCTGTGAGTTTGTGCGCAGCAAGTGGCTCGTGCGGGCTCGCGAATCCGGCATAGTCACCCTGTGGATATGCTGCGGACAGACTGTGGAGGGCGGTGATCTATTTCGGATGTCGCACGTAGATACGTCCGTAATGCGTCATATCTCTGTCAAACAAACCAACCGAATGATTTCCTGATCGTGCAGACCACGGCGTGATACGAGATCATTTGGTTCTCCCGAATTCGGAATCCCATATCGCCGCGCCCAAAGCCTTCGAACAGTTTTTGTGCAGCGGCTTGCCCAAATCGCGGGCCCCCACCGTCCAATTTTTTGTACGCCCGCGGACAAGCTTTCCCCGGCGCACTCCCCCTAGGCTCGCTCCCGAGATCTGGAACATGGCCAGTGCCATGACAATTCGAAGGAGCTGGAGATGGAGAGACGGGTATTGCCCCAGGCGCGGGGATCAGCGCACGCATCGACGCCGTGGCGCAAGCTCGCGCTCGGCGCCACCATCGCTTTCGGCCTCGTCGTCGCGACCCCGCTGAGCGCGCAGGCCGCAGCGCCCGCCGCCTGCGCCGCGCTCCAGGAGAAATATCCGGACTGGAAGGGCAAGACGCTCGTCAACGCCATCAACCCGCACACGCCGGGCTATGAGACGATCGATCCGAAGGACCCGAGCAAATATATCGGTTTCGACATCGATCTCGGCGAAGCCATCGGCGAATGCCTCGGCTTCAAGCTGACCTACAAGCCGGTGACGTTCGCGGCACTCCTCACCACGCTCGCCGCAGGACAAGCCGACATCGTCATCTCCGACATCTACGCCACCAAGGAGCGCGCCAAGGCCGCCGACTTCATCACCTATTCAAAGGTGTTCGACGGCGTGCTGGTCGCCAAGGGCAATCCGAAGGGCATCAACGGCATCAACATGTCGATGTGCGGCGCGGCTGCCGCCGAAAACACCGGCTATGTCGAGGTGCCCTTGATCCAGGCCCTGATGCCGGAGTGCAAGAAGGCCGGCAAGCCCGAGCCGACCGTCCAGCTCTACGACAACAACGCCAACTGCATCCAGGCAATCCTCGCCGGCCGCGCCGACACCTATGTCAACGACGTCAACACCGTCGACAGCGCGGTGAAGGCCTATCCGGACAAGCTCGAGAAGGCGATCGCGGTGACGATCCCGTATTCGGTCGGCATCGCCGTTCCCAAGGACAAGCCGAAATTCCGCGACGCCGTGCTCGCCGCGCTGATCGAGGTACAGAAGGCCGGCACGCATATGGAGCTTCTGAAGAAGCATGGGCTCGACGTGAACAACTTCAAGGAGCCGGACATCCTGACGGCCGACTAGAGCAGCGGGCAGCCGCTGCAGACTTCACCTCTCCCCGGCGGGGAGGGGTGAAGCACGCGCCTGAATGTCCTTCTTCAACAAAGATCGCCCCGCTCCGATGACGGTCGACTGATGTCGCTGTTCTTCCATTACCTGAGCATGCCGTATCTGCTCGAGGGCATCGAGCTCACCCTCGAGGTGACCGCCCTCGGGCTCGGCGGCGGACTGATCCTCGGATTGATCCTCGCCGGCATGCAGCTCTCCCGCTTCTGGCTGCTGGCGGCGATCGCCAGGGCCTACACCGTGATCTTCCGCGGCACGCCGCTGATCCTGCAGATGGTGTTCGCCTACGACGCGCTGCCGCATATCGGCATCAAGCTGCCGGCGGTGCTGGCGGCTGGCCTCGCGCTCGCCTGCAACGAGGCGCCGTTCATCGCCGAGATGCTGCGGGCCGGCGTGCTCGGCGTCGATCGCGGCCAGGTGACCGCGGGCCAGGCGCTCGGCATGACGCCGCGGATCCTGATGTGGCGGGTGATCGCGCCGCAGGCGATCCGCACCATGATCCCGGCCTTCGGCAACGAGGCCGTCAGCGCGCTGAAGAATTCCTCGCTGGCCTCCGTCGTCGCGGTCCAGGAGCTGACCCTGCGCTCGACCCAGCTGGCGTCCTCGACCTTCGACTTCTTCTCGATCTTCTTTGCCTCGGGCCTGCTCTATCTCGTGCTGACCTTTGCCATCAGTGCCATCCAGCTGTTCGTCGAATGGCTGCTCGATCTCGATCGGGCCAAGGGGCGCCAGCGCAAGCTTGCCGATTACCTGCCGTGGCGCCGCGTCGATCTCGGCACCAAGCTGGAGCTCGCCGCGGTCGCCGTTGATGATCCGGAGCCCGTACAGGCAGAGCTGACCGCCACGCCGCCGCTGGCGCTGACCCGCGAGGAGCGCACCCGCCGCGCCGTGACGATCGCGCGCAACAACATCGCGGTCGAGGCCAGGGACCTCACCAAGAGCTATGGCGCCCAAAAGGTGCTCCATGGTCTGGACCTGACGGTCCGTGTCGGCGAGGTGGTCGCGCTGCTCGGCCCTAGCGGCTCCGGCAAGAGCACGCTGCTCCGCTGCATCAACCATCTCGAAAACTGGGACGCCGGCACCGTGCGCGTCGGCGGCCGGCGCCTCGGCTTTGGCGAGAACGGCAAGCCGCTGTCGCCCCGCGACCTCGCCAACGAACGGGCCAGCGTCGGCGTCGGCATGGTGTTCCAGCAGTTCAACTTGTTCGCGCACCTCTCGGCCAGGGAAAACATCGCCGGCCCCTTGCGCTGGATCCACGGCATGACCCGGATCGATGCCGAGCGCCGCGCCACCGAGCTGCTCGACCGGGTCGGGCTGTCGCATCGCGCCGATGCGCTGCCGCGGCATCTGTCCGGCGGCCAGCAGCAGCGCGTCGCCATCGCCCGCGCGCTTGCACCGAACCCGAGCGTGCTGCTGCTGGACGAGCCGACCTCCGCGCTCGATCCCGAACTCGTCAGCGAGGTGCTGGAGGTGATCCGGCGCCTCGCCATCGACGACGGCCTCACCATGATCATCTCGACGCACCAGATCCGCTTCGCCGACGAAGTCGCCGACCGCGTCGCCTTCCTGAGCGGCGGCACGATCATCGAGGAGGGGCCGGCGCACGAGGTTCTCACCAACCCCCGCAATCCGCTGACCGCGCGTTTCCTCAGTGTGATGGAAGCCGACAAGATTCCGGAGGCGGTGCGATGAGCGCTGCCGCCACAAGGTTCAAGACCCTCGAAGAGGCCACCTCATGAAGCATGTCACGCTGCCGGTTTCGCCGAAAACGGTCCACTGGGGCTATTTCTCCAGGAAGGTCGCTCCGGCCCTGACGCTGCGCTCGGGCGATCGCGCCACCATCGAGACGCTGACCCATCATGCCAACGACGATTACGAGCGCATGATCGCGGGCGATCCCGGCGCCGAGAGCGTGTTCCAGTGGACGCGCGAGCACAAGGCGGTCGCGCGCCGCGGCTCGGGTCCGGTCGAAGGTCCCTTCATCCGCGGCGCAGGCGAGGGGATCGGCGTGCATCTCCTCACCGGGCCGGTCGCAATCGAGGGCGCCGAGCCCGGCGACATTCTCGAAGTGCGCATCCTCGACGTCCGGCCGCGGCCGAGCTGCAGCGCCTGCCATGCCGGCCGCTGCTTCGGCTCCAATGTCGCGGCGAACTGGGGCTTTCACTATCACGATCTGATCGAGGAGCCGAAGCCGCGCGAGGTCGTCACCATCTTCGAGCTCGATACCTCCGGCGAGCCCTACGCCAAGGCGGTCTACAACTATGTCTGGACGCCGCAGACCGACCCCGACGGCATCGTGCATCCGACCATCGACTATCCCGGCGTCCGCGTCGATCACGCCACCATCAAGAGGCGCGAGAACATTCTCACAAGCGTGAAGGTGCCCGCACGATTGCATTTCGGCACCATGGGCCTTGCGCCATCGGAAGCCGATTTCGTCAGCTCGATCCCGCCGAGCTACACCGGCGGCAATATCGACGACTGGCGCATCGGCAAGGGCGCGCGGATGTTCTATCCGGTCGCGGTCCCCGGCGCCTATTTCTCGGTCGGTGACCCCCACGCCGCCCAGGGCGACAGCGAGCTCGGCGGCACCGCGATCGAGACCTCGCTGACCGGCGATTTCGAATTCATCCTGCACAAGAAGGCCGATCTGGCCGGCACCAATCTGGAAGGCCTCGACCATCCCATGCTCGAGACCGATCAGGCCTGGTCGTTCTACGGCTTCACCTATCCGAACTATCTCGCCGCGCTTGGCGCCGACGCACAAACCGAGATTGCCAATCACAGTAGCCTCGACCGCGCGATGCGCGATGCCTTCCGCAAGCTGCGCCGGTTCCTGATGACGGTGCATCGCCTCAGTGAGGACGAGGCGATCTCGTTGATGTCGGTCGGCGCCGATTTCGGCGTCACCCAGGTCGTCGACGCCAATTGGGGCGTGCACGGCACGATCCGCAAGAACATCTTCCGATGCGACTAGATCTCTCCGTCTTGTCATTCCGGGGCGACGCAAAGCGTCGAACCCGGAATCCATTTCACCACCGTCTTCTGCGCCCGATGGATTCCGGGTTCGCGCTTGCGCGCGCCCCCGAAATGACGAGCGTCAATACGAGCTCATCATGCTCTAACACGTTGAAGGTTAGCCTGTTTTCGGAATGAGAGGATGACCAGCGAACCTCATTTGCGGCCCGTCGCTGCGACGGAGGATCGCGTACGTCTGGCACGGAGGTTGCTTCGATCGACTGCAATCTGGGTCGATCCGATGAGCTTCCGGCCGTTCACGAGCGAGTCCTATGCGCAAGACGACCGCCCCGAAGCCTGGCGGGACGTGCTGGCTGCCGTCGGCCTGCAACCCGCGACCGGGCATTCCTTCCTTGATGGGCACGCAACGGCGTCGCATCGCCAGGCCTCGGGCGTCGCGCTGACGCGCATGGCCGCGGGCGCGCAAAGCATCGCACCTCTCGCGCAAGCAAATGAAGAGCTTCCGATCGCGCTGATGCCGGTCGAGGACGGCATGGTGCTCAAGAGCGCCGGCGGTCATCGCATCGTTCCCGTCGGCCATCTCGTGCTGCTGCCGCGCAGCGGGGACTGGAGCATCGTGTTCCAGCGCGACATGCGCGCCATCGTGCTGTCGGTGACGTCGGAAGCGCTGCACGGTCGCCTCTCGGGCAAGCCGCGGCTCGGCGAGCCCCGGGTCGTTCCGCCCAGCGGCTTTGCCGATGTGTTCTCGCGCCTGCTCGATGCGACCGCGCGCACGCTCGACACCCTGAGCGATGCCGAATGGAATGCGGTCGCGCAGAGTCTCGTCGATCTCCTTTTGACGCTCGCGCATCAACTCGCGGCCTCGACATCCGATGCCGGATCGAGCGCGACACAGGCCGCGCTGCTGCACCGGATCTGCCAGACCATCGAGCGCCGGCTCGACGATCCCGCGCTCGTGCCCGCGCGCGTCGCGCAGGCCGAGGGGATTTCCGAGCGCTACTTGCAGAAGCTGTTCGAGACGGTCGGCGACAATTTCACCCACTACGTCCGCGAGCGCCGGCTCCAGCGCGCCTGGGCCGACCTGTCCAATCCGACGGAGGCGCATCGCTCGATCTCCGAGATCGCCTACGCCTATGGCTTTGGCGATTCCGCGCATTTCAGCCGCGCCTTCCGCCACCGCTTCGGCCTGCCGCCGCGCGAATTCCGCCAGCAGGAGGCGGAGCGCGCGACGTCGCAGCACGGGATCACCGGCCAGCGCGGCTGGCCGCAGGAGGCGCTGGCGCAGCTCCGCGCGCATCAGGTGGGTGCGGAGGTGCGCAGCAATGTGTTGCGCGCAGGCTCCGATGAACCGAGAACGGCCGGACGCAAACACCATCATCTTCCGATCGAGGCCAATCGTGTTCATTGGGGCTATTTCAGCCGCTCGCTTTCGCCGCAGCTCGAGATCGCCTCGGGCGATACCATCACCATCGAGACGCTGACCCAGCACGCCTCCGACGATCCCGAGCTGATGATCGCGGGCGATGCCGCCGCCGAAAGCGTGTTCGGCTGGACGAGGCAGAAGAAGAACGTGGACCGCCGCGGCGCCGGCCCGATGGACGCCAGCGTGTTCGGTCGCGGCGCCGGCGAAGGCTTTGGCGTGCACATCTGCACCGGACCCGTGGCCGTGAAGGATGCCCAGCCCGGCGACGTGCTGGAGGTGCGGATCCTCGACATCGTGCCGCGCGCGAGCCGCCATCCGAAACATGCGGGCCACGTGTTCGGCTCCTCGGTCGCGGCCTGGTGGGGCTATCATTACGACGAGTTCCTGTCAGGACCGAAGCCGCGCGAGGCGGTGACGATCTACGAGATCTTCGACGATGCCGATGCGCCGCATGCCCGCGCGCTGTACTCCTATCGCTGGGAGCCGCAGACCGATCCGTTCGGCGTCGTGCACCCCACCTACGATTATCCCGGCGTTCCCGTCGCGCCCGGCACCGTGAAGCGGCGCCATGCGGTGCTCGACGGCATCCGTATTCCCTTGCGGCCGCATTTCGGCGTGATCGCGGTGGCGCCGCGCGAGGTCGATTTCATCGACTCCGTACCGCCGTCCTATTTCGGCGGCAATCTCGACAATTGGCGGCTGGGGAAGGGGGCGGCCGTCTATCTTCCGGTCTCCGTTCCCGGCGCGCTGCTGTCGGTCGGCGACCCCCATGCGGCGCAGGGCGACGGCGAGCTGAGCGGCACCGCGATCGAATGCTCGATGACCGGCACCTTCGAGGTGATCCTGCACAAGAAGGCCGATCTCGCCGGCCAGCCTTTCGCCGATCTCTCCTATCCCCTGATCGAGACCGCGACCGACTGGGTGCTGACCGGCTTCAGCCATCCCAACTATCTCGCCGAGTTCGGCGCGCAGGGGCAGAGCGAGGTCTACGCAAAATCCTCGCTCGACCTTGCCATGAAGGATGCCTTCCGCAAGATGCGGCGCTTCCTGATGAACGTGAAGGGTCTCAGCGAGGACGAGGCGATCGCGCTGATGTCGGCCGCCGTCGATTTCGGCGTCACGCAGGTCGTCGACGGCAATTGGGGGGTACACGCCATCCTCAGCAAGCGCCTGTTCGAGAGCGCACCGTAACAAGGACAGCCCAGGTGAAATTCCACATGATCAGCGGCGGACCGAAGCCGGTCGCGCCCTTCAGCCACGCCGTCGAGACCGACGGCTTTGTCTTCGTCACCGGCCAGATGCCGGACACGCCGCAAACGCCGGGCGTGCTGCCCGACGGCATCGTGGCGCAGACGCGAGCCGTCATGGAGAACCTGAAGGTGGTTCTCGCCGGTATCGATCTCGGCCTCGAGCACGTCGTGATGACGCGGATCTACCTCACGCGTTTCAAGGAAGACTACTCAGCAATGAACGAGACCTACCGCACGTACTTTGCGCCCGGCCGGCTGCCGGCCCGCACCTGCGTCGGTGTCACCGGTCTCGCTTATGACGCGCTGATCGAGATCGATCTGGTGTGCCGGCGGCCGTGAGGCCGTAGGTCCGTAGCGGCTTTCGTAGCCCGGATGAGCGAAGCGATATCCGGGACCTCTGCATCCGCGGGCACGAATCCCGGATTTCGCTTCGCTCATCCGGGCTACAAGAGCTTGCGTTGCCCGACGGGCAAAACACCCAAGCTGCGGGTCAATCCGCTCAAGCGAAAATATTCCACTTTACCGAAATTCGGCTTTTGCGTAGTCATGCGCCACCTCATCCCGGTCAGAGGGGCGTATCGCGATCGTCACGACATGCGGGGTGAGCTGCGGTGGACGCTAGTCACATCGGCGCGATGAGCTTCGCAGGGCGGGCAACCGTGAGCGAAGGCCTTCGCGCACACGACCGGTGCGATCTGCGTACGGCAAAACCGTGTCGTCCTGGCGCCCGGGGTCTGTGCGCCAAGTCTTGCGGTGATGTGGCGGCCCGACCGGGCGCGCGCATCAGCGATCCGCAAGGCGACGGGGGCAATAGTGCATCGCTCCCCGGGGAGAACTCGGCATAAGCCGTCAAACCACTGCGCAGGGAAGGCCGTGTGTTGGGCTTCACCTGTATGCCGCTGTGCAGATTTTCGTTGCCACCTTTCGCACAGTGGACCGTGGGTGCCCGGCCGGCACCCGGTCTTCCCTGCGCCCTCTGACAGAGGAGGGTGTCGCAACGAAGCAAAGCTCGGGCGAGACAAGCCGCGAGGATGCGGTGGTGTGTCTGCGAGCTGAGATACACGTTATTGGACGCGATGATACTCCTTGCTCCGTCATTGCGAGCGAAGCGAAGCAATCCAGAATGTCTCCGCGGAGGGGCTCTGGATTGCTTCGTCGCAAGAGCTCCTCGCAATGACGACGCGGAGAGAGCAGCGCCCAAAACTCCGACCTCGTGCCCCGGACGCAGCGCAGCGCTTCTTCAGCGGTGCGCTGCAGAGCCGGGGCCCATGCCTCCGAGAGCGTTGGTCGCGGCATGGGTCCCGGCTCTGCGCCGCAACGCTAAAGGCGTTGCAGCGCGTCCGGGACACGGCAGTGGCGCGGGTTGCCATATGCTCCCTCCACTTCATCTCAAATTGCAACCCGCGCGTGCAAGAAGTCTTGATTGGCTGTGATCTAGGGGTGATTGCCTGCCTTGAACGCGCCAGAGACCGCCGGCGACTAACCAGGAGAGTGCACAAGGATCAGTGGAACGTGATCAGGCTTCCTCTTCCTAAAGCACCAAAATGGTGCTTTAGTGCTTTCCATGAGCCAGTCGCCCCGAAACGCGCCGTCCGCGCTGCGTTACAGGCTTGCCCCTGATCCGGCCGCCAAGGCCGCCATGGAGGCGACGTTCCAGGCCTATGACCGCATGATGGAGATCCTGGACGAGGTCGCGCGGACCCATAATGTGGGTTCCAACGTGGTCCTGCTTCACGCCCATGCCTATGAGCCGATCCGGAAAGCAACCGCACTGCCGTCGCGGCTGGTGACGCTGGGCTTACGTGACCGCGCCGACTATCGCGCCGCCCAAGGTCGCCGCCTGCCGCTCGACGACAAGCTCGCCAAGATCAAGGGTCCGACCACCATTTCGATTGCGACCGTGCAAGGGCGCTTCAACGTACCCTTCGATTACGCCGGTTATGCCGAGGGCTGGGGGCAGAGCGCGCCCGCACACCTGATCCGCACCGACGACGGCTTTGAAGTTCACTACGGCGTCACGCCGAACAATCTGCCAGAGGAGGAGAACGCCATGGATACCATTGCTGCCGCCCCCGACAATTTCCTGTCCCGGGTCGGGCGCCTGATCGCCGGGATCGCCTATGACGCGATCGAGCAGGCGGAAGGCAAGAACAAGCTGAAAGTGGTCGGCCAGGCCATCCGCGAGATCGAGCGCGCCGAGAGCGAGGCACGCGACGCGCTCGCGGCTGCGCGCGCCGAGGAATACCGCCTCAACGCGCGCCGAACCGAGATCGAGCGCGAGATGACCGATCTCACTGCCAAGATCGAGAGCGTGATCGCTGATAGCCGCGACGATCTCGCGCGCGCCGGCATCGCGCGGCAGATGGACCTGGAGGCGCAGTTCGAGGTGCTCTCCCGCGCCATCGACGAGAACAACGAGAAGATCGAGCAATGCGTGACGTCGCTGCGCGCCGTGCTGTCGGCATTGCAGGATGCCGAGCAACGCCGCGCCGATCTGGCAAAGAGCGAGGAGGCCGCAAGCGACCAGGCCTCGACGTCGCCCCGGAAGCCCGGTGGTGCCTCGGCAGCGGCGAAGGCGCTACGTGCGGGCAGGGCGGTGGCGCGCGCCACCGGCGTTCCCGCAGCCATCCCGTTTTCAAGCGACATCGACGAGCTCAGCACGTTGCATCGCGACAAGGAGATTGCAGCGAGGCTGGCGCGGTTGAAGTCGCGCTCCTGAGTAATGTGACATGAGCGCACTGCTCGAACACGTCATGGCGCCGGAGGTCAGGCCGTTCGCAATCGCGGCGGCCATGATCGTCATCGTCGGCTCGCTCGAGGTGGTCTCCATGCTGGTCGGAGCTTCGCTCAGCGAGTTGCTCGGCACCAGCATCGATTTCAGTCACCCCAGCGACAACGGCGTGCTCAACGCCATTTCGTGGATCAATGTCGGCGGCGTGCCGCTGCTGATCTTCCTGCTGCTGGTGCTCGGCGCCTTCTCGATCACCGGCTTCCTGATCCAGGACGTCGCGCGGCTGGTCGCCGGTCCCTTGCCGGCAACGATCGCCTCGATCGGGGCCGTCGCGGCCTCGGTTCCGCTGGTCCGCGCCGCCAGCCGCGCCATCGCGCGGGCCATTCCCAAGGATGAAAGCTATGCCGTCGGTCTCGGTGACCTCGTCGGCCGCGTCGGCGAGGTCGTCATCGGCCCGCTCGACCAGGGGCCGCCCGGCCGCGTCAGCGTCGCCGACGTCCACGGCAACAGGCACTTCGTCTGGGCGGTCGCGGCGCCCGCATCTGGACCGTTGGAGCAGGGAACCATGGTCCTCCTGGTCGATCGCGTTGGCACCCGCTTCGTGGCGGTCAAGGCCGATGATGAACTCAAGCCGTCCAAGCCTACTCTAAGCAGTTAGCCAGCCAAGCTCATTAGCGGAGAAAGTCATGTTCGACATCGCAGTCCCGGCCATGATCGGCGTCGCGTTGATCGTCGTCCTGGGGATCGTCTTCACCATCCTCTACAAGCGCGCCACGCGCGACGAGGCCTTCGTGCGCACCGGCCTCGGCGGCAAGAAGGTCGTGCTCGACGGCGGCGCCATGATCCTGCCGATCTTCCACTCCTATGCCAGCGTCAATCTGAAGACGCTGCGGCTCACCGTCGAGCGCAAGGAGCGGGAATCCCTGATCACCAAGGACCGCCTCCGCGTCGACATCGTCGCCGAGTTCTACGTCCGCGTCCGCCCCGACGAGGAGAGCATCGCGCTGGCCAGCCAGACACTGGGTGCGCTGACCAACGACGCGGAGGCCCTGCGCAACCAGGTCGAGGCGAAGTTCGTCGACGGCCTGCGCTCGGTGGCGGCCACCATGACGATCCTGGAGCTTCAGGAGAAACGCTCGGACTTCGTCAAGCACGTGCAGTCCACGGTCGAGTCCGACGTGAAATCGAATGGCCTCGAACTGGAATCGGTGTCGTTGACAAAACTCGACCAGACCGACGTCAAGTTCTTCAACCCCGAGAATTTCTTCGACGCCGAAGGTCTCACCCAATTGAAGACCGTCACCGAGACCCGCCGGCGTGACCGCAACTCGATCGTGCGCGACAACGAGGTGGCGATCGCGCAGAAGGATCTCGAGGCGCGGCAGCAGACCCTGACCATCGAGCGCACCAAGAAAGAAGCCGAGCTCTCCCAGGAACGCGACATCGCCAACAAGACCGCGAGCACCCGCGCCGAGGTCGCGACCGCGACGCAGACCGCGCGCCTGACCGAGGAGAACGCCCGCATCGACACCGACCGTGCGGTGGCCGAGAAGGAGGCGGGCGCCAAGCAGGTCAAGGAAACGGCCGTGATCGAGTCGGATCTCGCCATCAACAAGCGCAAGACCGACGCGCAGCGCGAGATCCAGATCGCCACGCAGGAGAACGAGATCCAGATCGCCGCCAAGAGCAAGCAGACCTCGGAAGCTGTGGCCGAGGCCAAGGCGGCCGAAGCGCTCGCCGTGTCCGCGGAGGAAAAGGTCGTGACCGCGCGCGCGGTCGAGGTCGCCGACCGTACCCGTCTGACCCAGGTGCTTGCCGCGCGAACCGAGGCCGAACGCAAGTCGACCGAGGTGATCGTTGCGGCCGAAGCCGAGAAGAAGGCCTCGCTCGACCGCGCCGAGGCCGTCAAGACCCTGGCGACGGCGGAGGCCGAGTCCAACAAGATCAAGGCGGTCGGCGTCAGGAATATCGGCGAGGCCGAGGCTGCCGTCATCACCATGAAGAACGAGGCGCAGAACAAGCTCGGCGCTAACGTGATCGATTTCGAGATCGCCAAGAAGCGGATCGAGACCATGCCCTCGGCACTGGCCGAGATGGTCAGGCCGATCGCCAACCTCAAGGACGTCCGCATCCTGCACACCGGCGGCGCGTTCGGCGGCAACGGGAACGGCGCCGGCGGCAATGTCGGCTTCGGCGAAGGGCTCGCGGGCGAGCTGCTCAAGGTGCACGCGCTGCGGCCGATGATCGACGAGATCCTGCGCCAAAGCGGCTTTGCGCCCGGCGATGATCCCGTGCAGGCGCTGATCGGCGCCGTGACGGGCAAGAGCAACGGTGCCGCGGTGCCGGCGCCCGCGCCGGAGAAAACAAACGCCGCCGACCTATGAACGCCCGTTCATTGCTGCGGAGAATTCGAATCGATAAGAAATCCCCGTGCGCGTCTCGCGTCGCGCACAGCTCCGGAGTGCTGATCGAGGCGTGTTGAACCCTTCGATCAGCCTCCGGACGAATCGTTGGAGGCAACACCATTTGTTGCCGCGGCGCCTGCGCCGATCGACGTCAGGCGCCGAAGCCTGTTTCGATCCGGGGAATTTCACATGAAGTATTTTCTGTCTGCACTGATCGCGATCGGTCTTTCGATTGCCGCCACACCGTCGTTCGCGGCTGACGCCCGCAACGTCACCGTCGTCAACGAGACCGGCTATGCCATCAAATTCCTGGGCTTCAACGCGCCGGACGATGGCCTGGACGAATGGGACAATGAGCTCGACAAGGTTTTGCAGAACCAGGCGAGCACCTATGTCGAGTTCGACGATGACGACGAGGGATGTGTCTGGAACATCCGCGTCGACTGGCAGAACTACGAGGAGGCCGTGCTCTGGAAGAACGTCAACCTCTGCAAGTTCACCGCGCTGCGGCTGCGTTACGACTCCGGCACCAAGACCACGTCCTTCGTCGCCGAATAGTTTTCCGCCTGACACGGCTCGGAGGAGGGGCCGTCCGGCCCTTCCTCAGGCGCGTTGCGGAAGATGACGAATTCGTCCTTTGCAAGCGCAACCGGCTTTGTTATACGCAGCCGCGCGCGAACGAACGGTTCGCCTTTTCCTCGGTAGCTCAGCGGTAGAGCATCCGACTGTTAATCGGATGGTCGCTGGTTCGAATCCAGCCCGGGGAGCCAAATTTCACTGCAATTCCAGTAGCTTGCAGCCGCGCCTTGATGCAGCGCGCGACGTCGCTCGGGCCATCTCTCAACACGGTGCGTGCCCGCACATGACGCAGAATCGTGTTCAAACAAACGTGTCCCGACCGCGGCTGCGCGACCGGAGGGCTGGCACCAAATCGACTTAATTCAAATCAAGCTTGGCAGGGCCGGACCCTTACGGAGCTGATTCCCATGCCCGACATCCAGATCGACCGTGCCCAACTGGCTCCCTCGATTCTGCCGGCCGACGTTCCCGAGCTCAGCGACGACGAATGCATCGCCCGCCTGGCGCGCGCGGTCGAGACGCCCGATTCGGCGCGGCTGGACGAGGTCGCCGCCCTGATCGGCCGCCTCGCGGTGACGATCGAATAGTCCATCGCCCCTCATGTGGTGAGTCGCGGAAGCGTTGGCCGGCGGAGGCCAACGCCCATGTTGCGTTTTCGCCGGGCATGTTCCAAAGATGCCGGCAACTTTCGTCCGCGGCATCGTCCGCATTTCAGGGTCCGCAAATGTCCGGTTTCTCGACCGCGCGCCTCAAAATGGTCGATGGCCAGGTGCGCACCAATGACGTCACTGATCGCCGTGTCCTCGACGCCATGCTCACGGTTCCGCGCGAGGCCTTCGTGCCGGCGAGCCGGCAGGCCCTGGCCTATCTCGACCTCGACCTCGATGTGAGCGAGGGCGGCGGCAAGCGGTTCCTGATCAAGCCGCAGCTGACCGGCAAGCTGCTCCAGGCCGCCGAGATCGGCGAGGGTGACAACGTGCTGGTCGTCGGCTGCGCCACGGGCTACCTCGCCGCACTGGCCGCCAAGCTGGCGCGTCAGGTCACCGCGACGGAATGCGATTCGGCCCTGGTCGCGAAGGCCAAGGACGCTTTCGCCGCCCTCGGGCTCGCCAATGTCACCTGCAAGGCCGCTTCCTGCACCGAGGGGGACCCCTCTGCCGCCCCCTACGATGTCATCATCCTCAATGGGGCAGTCGAAGTGACACCGGAAGGGCTGCTCGGGCAGCTCAAGGAAGGCGGGCGTCTGGTGGGGGTGTCTGCCGAATCTAGGCCGCCGCGGGCCATGATTGTGACCCATACCCACGGCGAATTCGGCCATCGGGCGCTGTTCGATGCCGGTGCCCCGGTCCTCCCCGGACTGGAACGGGCCGCCGCGTTCGTCTTCTGACGGTCCAAAGCCCGTTAAAATCCCGTTCTGAATCAGAAGTGTGGCCGGGATGCTGCACGTGAAGAGTTTCCACCGAGAACTACCTTGAGGTAGTTCCGTCGCGTCCATCCGCGTCCTATGTTGCGACGGGGCAACGACTCCACTCGGTAGACGTAACCCAGCTCGCGGGCACGAGCCGGACGCTAGAATGAACGGAATTTTTGGGATGCATGGGGTGAAGCTCTTCACCGGAGCTGCGGTTTCGGTCTTGGTGCTGGCGCTTGCCGGGCCGACGCCTGCCTTGGCGGACACGATCGAGGCCGCCTTGGTGCGCGCCTATCAGAACAATCCGCAGCTCAACGCACAGCGTGCTCAGGTGCGCTCGACCGACGAGAACGTGCCGCAGGCCCTGTCGGGCTACCGTCCCAAGGTCGCGCTGACTGCGAGCGGCGGCTATCAATATCAGGATCAGCAAAGCGCGCTGGGCAGCACCCCGTTCTTCGGGGCCACGGCGCCCCGCGCCGTCGGCGTGACCGTTAACCAGACGCTCTATAACGGCAACATCACCGCAAACAGAACGCGCGCGGCGGAGAGCCAGGTCTCCGGATCCCGCGAAGCGCTGCGCAGTCTCGATCAGACCGTGCTGCTCCAGGGCGCCACCACCTACATGGACTATCTGCGCGACGCCGCCACGCTCGAAGTCCAGCGCAGCAACGTGCGCGTGCTCGAACAGACGCTGAAGCAGACGCGCGATCGCTTCAACGTCGGAGAAGTGACGCGCACCGACGTCGCGCAATCGGAAGCGCAACTGGCTGCCGGCAGAACGCAGGCGCTTACCGCCGAGGCGAATCTCACCACGACGCGGGCGAACTTCCGCCGCATCATCGGTAACGAGCCGACGAATCTCGCGCCGGGCTCGCCGGTCGATCGCTTCCTGCCCGCAACGCTTGCCTCAGCGGTCGAGCTCGGCCTGGTCGAGCATCCCAACGTCACGGCCGCAATGTTCGGCATCGACGTCAACTTCCTGCAGGTCAAGGTCGCCGAAGGCGCGCTGCTGCCGACGGTCACGGTGCAGGTTGCCGCCCAACAGGCGAACGAACAGTCCTTGATTCAATACAGGGCAACCAGCGCATCCGCGATCGCTTCGGCCAACTGGCAGCTCTATGATGGTGGCAATTCGTATGCGCTGATCCGCCAGTCCAAGGAAAACCTGGCGCAGCAGCGTCTCAACCTCGAAACCACGCGCGACCAGACTCGTGCGAACGTGGTACAGTTCTGGGGGACGTTGCAGGCCGGCAAGGCGCAGGTGCAGTCCGCGCAGGCGCAGGTGACGGCGTCCGAGATCGCGCTGAACGGCGTGCGTGAAGAAGCCAAGGCCGGTCAGCGCACCACCCTCGACGTGCTCAACGCGCAGCAGGCGCTGGTCAATGCGCGAGTCGCGTTGGTTACCGCGCAGCATGACCGGGTCGTTGCATCTTATAACGTTCTCGCCGCTATCGGCCGGCTGTCG
Organism: Bradyrhizobium sp. cf659; assembly: GCF_900113725.1. Taxonomy (NCBI): domain Bacteria; kingdom Pseudomonadati; phylum Pseudomonadota; class Alphaproteobacteria; order Hyphomicrobiales; family Nitrobacteraceae; genus Bradyrhizobium; species Bradyrhizobium sp. cf659. The sequence goes on along the minus strand of NZ_FOQJ01000001.1, from coordinate 622,305 downwards.
CCGCAGGTCCTCGGCCTTGCGACCACGGTTTACGATCCCACTGTTCACTACCAGCAGGTCCGCGACAGCTGGGCCGGCGTGCGCACGCCTGACGGGCGCTGAAGTCCCGTCATCATCCGGTCGGCCTCGCGAACAGCCGACGCCGACCGGTGCTTTGCTTGCAATCATCAAAATCCCTGACATAGCCTTGCCAAGAAGATGCGGGTCGATTCGCCCCGCATTCGATGTCGTGTGCGTAAAGCTTGAGTGCCGAGGGCAGGGGCGCACCGCCGCACGTTGAGCCGTGATCTGGGGACAAGTCGGGCCGCCGTGACGAAAATGTCGGGGCGTCCGTTGCGGAACCGGCCAATCCTGTCGTGCTTGGTGTAAAACAACGCATGCGAGGGCGTTGATGATGTGGAGTCGGAGATGACGCAGCCTGCAAAGGTCACAGAACCCTCGATGGAGGAGATTCTGGCCTCGATCCGGCGCATCATTGCCGACGATGAGGCCAAGCCGCCGCCGGCAGAGACCGCGAATCCCGGGAAGGCCGCGGCGCCTGCGGCGCCCGCAGCAAAGCCGCAGGCGATGAACGACATTCCGCCCTCCAAGGTCGCCCCCTCCAAACCTGCCGCCGAGAAGCCCGCACCGCCGCCGGCTGCAAAGCCGGCGCCGCCCCCGCCGCCTGCACCTGCGGCGGGTGCCTCTCCAAACAGCCAGGACGATATCGACGCGCTGCTGGCAGGGCTCGACACAGCCACGTCGGCACCCGAGGTCCGCGCTCCGGAACCCGAGCCGGAGCCCGAGCCGGACGTGCTCGAATTGACCGACGACATGGCGATGGACCCGGAGCCGACACCGCCTCCGCCGCCGCCGAGCTTCCGCAAGGTCGAGCCGCGCGACGATCTCGAATTCGCCGAATCGCCCCCACCGCGTCCGTCGCCACCGCCGTCCTACGCGCCGGTGGATTTCGATGCCCCGCCGCTGCCGCCGCAGCAGCCGATCCTCGCGCAATCGACGGTCTCCGCGGTCGAATCCGCCTTCAATTCCCTGGCCCATACGGTGCTCAGCAGCAACGCGCGGACGCTGGAGGACCTGGTCAAGGAGATGCTGCGCCCGATGCTGAAGTCCTGGCTCGACGACAATCTGCCGGGGCTGGTTGAACGCATCGTGAAGGCCGAAATCGAGCGGGTCTCGCGCGGCGGCAGGTAGAGCAGGCCTCTGAGCCCTCATAAAGCCCCGCTTGTGCGTCACATTTGGTCCGCCGACCGGGCCGGAAAGCCCGTTTGCCGCTGAGCCTTCCGTTGACCTTTTCGTTGACTTGCCCCCCGCGCGCGGCTTTCTAGCGCCCCATGATCGAGAAAAATTACCAGCCCGCCGATATCGAAGCCCGCATGTCCGTGGTGTGGGAGGACAGCCTTGCCTTCAAGGCCGGCCGCCCCGACCGCCGCGACGCAGTGCCCTTTACCATCGTGATCCCGCCGCCGAACGTGACGGGCTCGCTGCACATGGGCCACGCCCTCAACAACACGCTCCAGGACATCCTGTGCCGGTTCGAGCGCATGCGCGGCCGCGACGTGCTGTGGCAGCCCGGCACCGACCATGCCGGCATCGCCACCCAGATGGTGGTCGAGCGGCAGCTGATGGAGCGCCAGCAGCCCGGCCGCCGCGAGATGGGCCGTGAGAAGTTCCTGGAGCGGGTCTGGCAGTGGAAGGCCGAGAGCGGCGACACCATCATCAACCAGCTCAAGCGGCTCGGCGCATCCTGCGACTGGTCGCGCGAGCGCTTCACCATGGACGAGGGCCTGTCCAAGGCCGTCATCAAGGTGTTCGTCGAGCTGCACCGCGACGGCCTGATCTACAAGGACAAGCGGCTGGTGAACTGGGACACCAAGCTGCTGACCGCGATCTCCGATCTCGAAGTGCAGCAGATCGAGGTCAAGGGCAGCCTCTGGTATCTGCGCTATCCGATCGAGGGCAAGACGTTCAGCCCCGAGGATCCATCGAGCTTCATCGTCGTCGCCACGACGCGCCCGGAGACCATGCTCGGCGATACCGGCGTCGCCGTGCATCCCGATGACGAGCGCTATCAGAAGCTGGTCGGCAAGAACGTCATCCTGCCGCTGGTCGGCCGCAAGATCCAGATCGTCGCCGACGACTATTCCGATCCGGAGAAGGGCTCGGGCGCGGTGAAGGTGACGCCGGCGCACGACTTCAACGACTTCGAGGTCGGCAATCGCCACGGCCTGCGCCGGATCAGCGTGCTCGACAAGGAAGGTTGCCTCGATCTCCTCGACAACGAGGACTATTTGCGCGACCTGCCGGAAGGCGCCTCGCAATTCGCCGAGGAGTTCAACAAGGTCGATCGCTTTGTCGCGCGCAAGCGCATCGTCGAGCGGCTGGAATCGTTCGGCTTCGTCGAGCGGATCGAGCCGCACACCCACACGGTGCCGCACGGCGACCGCTCGAACAGCGTGATCGAGCCCTATCTCACCGACCAGTGGTATGTCGACGCGAAGACGCTGGCAAAGCCCGCGATCGCGGCGGTGCGTTCGGGCGAAACCAGCTTCGTGCCGAAGAACTGGGAAAAGACCTATTACGAGTGGATGGAGAACATCCAGCCCTGGTGCATCTCGCGCCAGCTCTGGTGGGGCCACCAGATCCCGGCCTGGTACGGGCCTGACGGCAAGGTGTTCGTCGCCGAGACCGAGGAGGAGGCGATCAGCCACGCACTCGGCTACTACGTCGAGCAGGAGGTCATCACGGCGGAGCAGGGGCGCGAGATGGCGCTCGACCGCAACAAGCGCGAAGGCTTCATCACGCGTGATGAAGACGTGCTCGACACCTGGTTCTCCTCCGCGCTGTGGCCGTTCTCGACGCTCGGCTGGCCCGAAGACGCACCCGAGGTGCAGCGCTATTACCCGACCAACGCGCTGGTGACCGGCTTCGACATCATCTTCTTCTGGGTCGCCCGCATGATGATGATGGGCCTGCACTTCATGAAGGAGGTGCCGTTCTCGACGATCTACATCCACGCACTCGTCCGCGACGAGAAGGGCGCCAAGATGTCGAAGTCGAAGGGCAACGTCATCGATCCGCTCCACCTGATCGACGACTACGGTGCGGACGCGCTGCGCTTCACGCTGGCCGCGATGGCGGCGCAAGGACGCGACATCAAGCTCGCCACCAGCCGCGTCGAGGGCTACCGCAATTTCGCGACCAAGCTCTGGAATGCGTCCCGCTTCGCGGAGATGAACCACTGCGCCGTGCCCGACGGATTCGAGCCGGCGAAGGCCGAGGAGACGCTGAATCGCTGGATCGCGCATGAGAGCGCGCACACCACGCGCGAGGTGACCGAGGCGATCGAGGCCTATCGCTTCAACGATGCCGCCGGCGCGATCTACCGCTTCGTCTGGAACGTCTATTGCGACTGGTATGTCGAGCTCGCAAAGCCCGTGCTTCTCGGCCCGGACAGCCCCGCCAAGGACGAGACCCGCGCCATGGTGGCCTGGGCGCGCGACGAGATTTTGAAGCTGCTGCACCCCTTCATGCCCTTCATCACCGAAGAGCTGTGGGAGGTGACGGCCAAGCGCGATGGCCTGCTGGCGCTCGCGCAATGGCCGCTGATGTCGGCCACCCCGACGCCGGAGCAACTCGCGATGCTCGCCGCAGCGGCCGGTCCGACCGATCCGCTGATCTCGCCGGCCCTCATCATGCCGATCTTCGACCATGCCGACTTCACCGATCCCAAGGCGGAAGCCGAGATCGGCTGGGTGATCGACCTCGTCACGCAGATCCGCTCGGTGCGCGCCGAGATGAACATCCCGCCGGCGACGCTGACGGCGCTGGTGCTCGCGGGCGCATCGGCCGAGACGAAGGAACGCGCGCCGCGCTGGACCGACGTCATCAAGCGGATGGCGCGATTGTCCGACATCTCCTTCGCCGAGCGCGCGCCTGACGGTGCGGTTCAGCTGCTGGTGCGCGGCGAAGTGGCCGCGCTGCCGCTGAAGGGCGTGATCGACGTCGCCGCCGAGCGCACGCGCCTCGACAAGGAGATCGGGAAGGCCGACGCGGACATCAAGCGCGCCGAATCCAAGCTGGCGAACGAGAAGTTCGTCGCCAACGCGGCCGAGGAGGTCGTCGAGGAGGAGCGCGAAAAGCGCGAGGCCGCGCTTGCGCGCAAGGCGAAGCTGCTGGAAGCGCTGGAGCGGCTGAAGCTGGCGTCGTAGCCTCGTTGTCATTCCGGGATGATCCGAAGGACCAGACCCGGAATCTCGAGATTCCAGGTTCGATGCTGCGCATCGCCCCGGAATGACCGTTACCTTGGAAACGGCTTGCTCAGAAACTTCGAGCCCCTGACGCCATAGCGCCAGGGCAGCTCGACGGCCTTGGTGATGCCGATCCGGATGCCTGTCGCCACCTCCAGATCCTCCGTCCGCGCATGCAGCGCGATCGGCGGCCGGTCCAGCGGCAGGGCGTTGTGCGCGATGGTGAGGCCGAGCGCCTCAGTCAGCTTGCCCGGGCCCGAGCACAGCGCGTGCATGTCCTGGAGATGACGGCGGCGGCGCATCGCGGCGATGCCGTGCGTCGGCTCCAGCGCGCGGATCAGCACAGCGGCGGCCGAGCCTTCCGCCTCGCAGACGAAATTGACGCACCAGTGGATGCCGTAGGAGCGATAGACATAGGCAAAGCCTGGCGGGCCGAACATGACCTGGTTCCGCGGCGTCGGGCCGTTGTAGGAGTGCGCCGCAGGCTCGGTATGATGATAGGCCTCGACCTCGACGATGATCCCGCCGACGCCGTCCACCAGCATGGTGGCACCGATCAGGTCGTGGGCGACCTCGCGGACGCTGCGGCCAAAAAAGGCGCGCTTCAGGGCCTTGCCGAGCCGCGGTGTAGAGGTCTTCGAGACTAGAGCCATTCGAGGTGAGAATCGCCTGAGAACTGAGCAGGATATTGCCCATATCTGCCATGTTCCCTGAAGCGGTGCGAGCCGGGTTGCGATGCAGGGCGAGACCGACTAGGTAGGACCTGAACAGACCGGACACCCCATGGTCGTTATTGTCGATACCATCTCGAACCCGCTACGCCCGCGCCACCCCGAAAAGGTGAATCGCCCCGATTCCGCTTCGCCGCCGAAGCCGGACTGGATTCGCGTGCGCGCGCCCAACACCCGCGGCTATGCCGACACCCGCAACATCGTGCGCGCCAACGGCCTGCACACGGTGTGCGAGGAGGCAGGCTGCCCGAACATCGGCGAGTGCTGGGACAAGAAGCACGCGACCTTCATGATCATGGGTGACACCTGCACCCGCGCCTGCGCCTTCTGCAACGTCAAGACCGGTCTGCCCAACGCGCTGGATGCGGCCGAGCCGCAGAACGTCGCCGAGGCCGTTGCCAAGCTGGGTCTCGCCCACGTCGTCATCACCTCCGTCGACCGCGACGATCTTGCCGATGGCGGCGCCGAGCATTTCGCCCAGACCATCCGCGCAATCCGGGCCGCGTGCCCTTCGACCACGATCGAGATCCTGACGCCTGACTTCCTGCGCAAGGAAGGCGCGCTGGAGGTCGTCGTCGCGGCGAGGCCCGACGTCTTCAACCACAATCTCGAGACCGTGCCGTCGCGCTATCTCACGGTACGCCCCGGCGCGCGCTACTTCCATTCGATCCGGCTGTTGCAGCGGGTCAAGGAGCTCGATGCGTCCATCTTCACCAAGTCCGGCATCATGGTGGGCCTGGGTGAAGAGCGCCACGAGGTGCAGCAGGTGATGGACGATCTGCGCTCGGCCGATGTCGACTTCCTGACCATCGGGCAATATCTCCAGCCGACCCGTAAGCATCACGCGGTGATGCGCTACGTGCCGCCGGACGAGTTTTCGTCCTATGAAAAGGTCGCTTACACCAAGGGCTTCCTGATGGTGTCGGCGAGTCCGCTCACCCGCTCGTCGCATCATGCCGGCGAGGATTTCGCGAGACTGAAGGCTGCGCGGGCAGCTCACGCCCGCTGACGTATCATGCATCGAGTTTCGAGCAAGCACCGCGTCAACCACAGTGCGTCCGAGATGTTTGATCTGGTCGCCGATGTCGAGCGCTACCCGGAGTTCGTGCCGCTGTGCAGCGCGCTGAAGGTCCGCCAGCGCATGGCGAAGCCCGACGGCACCGAGGTGCTGGTCGCCGACATGACGGTGTCGTTCAAGCTGGTCAAGGAATCCTTCACCAGCCGCGTGACGCTCGACCGTGCCAACCTGAAGATCCTCGTCGAATATCTGCAAGGCCCGTTCCGTAATCTGGAAAACCGCTGGACGTTCGAGCCCAAGGGCGAGGGCGTCTGCGACGTCGGGTTCTTCCTCGCCTACGAGTTCAAGAGCCGCATGCTGGCGATGCTGATGGGCTCGATGTTCGATGCCGCCTTCGCACGCTTCTCCACCGCGTTCGAGAAACGCGCGGATGCGATCTACGGACGGCCGAAGCTGGCGTCGACGTAGTGTCTTTTGGTAGGCCACACTCGTCCCACACCGTCATTGCGAGGAGCTCTTGCGACGAAGCAATCCAGAGTCTCTCGGCGGAGGGATTCTGGATTGCTTCGCCACGCTCGCAATGACAGCGGGGCTCAATCAACGGCCTTCACGATATCCGGCGGCTGCGAGGCATAATACGCCGCGGCCTGCTCGATCTCCTGTGGCGTCATCGCGCGGGCGATGTTGCGCATCTGCTGGCTGATGTCGTTGCGCCGCTCGCCTGAGGCGAAGGCCTGCAGCTGCGCCTTCATATAGGCCTCGGATTGCCCCTCCAGCCATGGGCTGCCGGTCTTGTTGTCGAGGCTGCCATGGCAGGCGCCGCACGGCGCGATGCCGCGGATCGGCGCGCCGTAGATGACGATGTTGGGTTTCGGCAGAAGCGGCGTCGGATGATAGGCTGGTAGCCGCGGCAGATAGGCGTAGTAGTTCGCGAGGTCGGCGATCTCCTGGTCGGTCAGGTTGACGGCAAACGGCGACATCACGGCATTGGTGCGCGCGCCTGAGCGGAAATCGTGCAGCTCCTTGTAGATCACGGCCGCATACTGACCGGCGAGGTTGGGCGAGTCCGCGCGGCTGATGCCGGTCGGGCCATGGCAGATCGCGCAGCGCTGCGCGAGCGTGGCGCCGCGGCCAATCGCCTCCTGGCTCGGACGCGACAGCGTGTGCGAGGTGAGCACGACCTCCGACAGACGCATGCTCTGCTCGGGCGCCGTCACGCTTGCCGCGCGCCGCGGCACGCCGGCGGCGCTACAGATCGCATCCCAGACATTGGCGAACTGCACCCAGGGCTGCGCGAAGGGCAGCACGATGAAGCCTGCGATCGCCGTCACGACGAGCATCGCGGCGGTGATGCCAACGCCAATCTTGAAATGGCCGTTACGGAAGGTGAAGAGGTCGCGCGTGCTCATCACTGCGCTCCCACATAGACGGCCGGCACCGACGTGCCCTCGGTCAGTGCCAGCGTCAGGATCGGATAGCCGTAATTGGTGATGGTCAGGGCGATCATCAGCGCCACCCACAGCGCATGGGTGTTGAGCGCGACCGGCACCGTCGCCGGCTGATGCACCGCCAGCGCGAAGCGATAGGGGCCGGCATCAGCCTGAGGCGCACGCATCCCTCGGGCCAGAATGACCAGGAATATGATGCCCGAGGTCAGCAGGATGAAACCGCCAATCGCGGAGAATGTGACGGAGAGCGCCTGCGGCGCGATCGCGGGATCGCCGAAGTCGAAATAGGCCATGCGGCGCGGCATGCCCAGGATGCCGACCCAGTGCCAGGGGAATGTCGTGACGATCATGCCGACGAACCACAGCCAGAGCTGGGTGCGGATCAGGCGAAGGTCGGTCAGCTCGCGCCCGGTGAGATGCGGCCACAGATCATAGGCGATCGCGAAATACATGATCACGATGGCGCCGCCGAAGATCAGGTGGAAATGGCCGGTGATCCACTGCGTGTTGTGGATCGACGCGTCGAGCTGATAGCTCATGTTGATGAGGCCGCCGGCGCCGCCGAAGCCGAGCATGACGAACGAGAAGGCGAGCGCCAGCAACATCGGATTGTCCCAGGGCAGCGCCCTGATCCAGCCGAACATGCCGCGCCCGCCGCGCAGTCGCGCGGCGATCTCGACCGAGGCGCAGATCGTGAACACGGTCAGCAGCGTCGGCAGCGCGACCAGCGCCGTGAAGGCCGAATGGATGAACTTGAAGCCGGCGCCGACCTGCGGATCGGCGAAGGTGTGGTGCATGCCGATCGGCATCGCCACCACCAGGAACAGGATGAACGAGATCCGCGCCATGGTGTCGGAATAGACCCGCCCGCCGATCGCGCGCGGCACGATGGTGTAATAGGCGATGTAGGTCGGCATCAGCCAGAAATAGACGATGGCGTGCAGCGTCCAGGAGAAGAAGACACGGGCAAGACCGGCGTCGATCGTCGCCTTCAACCCCGCCGCAACCGGAATGATCTGGAGCAACAGCTCGAGCGCCGCGCCGACCGCGGTCCACGCCCACAAATAGGAGCCGGCGACATTGGCGAACATAGCAAGCGGCACCGGCGCGCCGGGATGGGCCTTTCGCCAGACGCGCAGATTGACCGCCATCAGCGCGACCCAGATCCAGGAGCCGACCACGACCAGGACGACGCCGAGATAGTAGAAGACGTTGCCGATCAGCGGCGGATAGAAGGTGTAGAGCACCGAGGCGCGCCCGAGCGCGATCGGGATCACGGCCATGATGCTGCCGGCAACGATCAGCCAGAATCCGGCCCAGGCCCAGCGCACGCCGACCAGGCGCTGCTCCAGCGCGGACTCGCTGATGGCGTAGCCGAAACCCATCGCGACCAGGGTCGGGAACACGTAGCCCATCACCGTGCCGTGCGCGGTCAGCGAGCGATAATAGAGCTCGGGGTTGGAGAGCCAGGTGCCGATCGGGCTGCGGATGAACATCTGCCAGGCGCCGAGCGTGAGCGCGACGCCGAATACCGCAAAGGCAAACCAGAAATGGGCGAGGATGAGCTTCCTATTGGCCAACACAGCTCAGCCTCCCGCCGCCCTTCGCACGATCGGCGAAGTCGGTCTTGTCGATCACCTTGACCTTGCCCCACATGCCCTCGTGGCCAAAGGAGCAAAACTCCTGGCAGGGCATCAGATAGTCGCCGGTCTTCGCAAAGCGCATGAGCTGTTCTGAGATGTAGCCAGGCACCAGCATGGTGTTGACGTTGGTGCCCTGGATCAGGATGCCGTGCACGACGTCGGCGCTGGTGGCGCGGAGCGTGATCGGGGTGTCGGCCGGCACCACGATGCAGGCCGGCGTGAAGGAATATTGCTGGCCGATCGCGCGTACCGTCACATTGCCGTTGGCCTCCAGCACGCTGCCGAGATTGCTCTCGACGAACTCGCCCGACAGATGCAGCCGCGACGGATCGGTGGTCTCGACACGCGGCTGCGGCATGGTTGCGCGATGGATGCCGGCGAACGCCGCGAGCAGCGCCATCATCACGATGATGATCACGGCGATGGTGGCCCATTGCCGCTCGACGCGGGCCGCGACCTCGGCGCTGCCATGGGTGTCCTCTGCGCTCATTGCAGCGACCCGCGCGGCAGGAAGACGAACAGATAGAAGGCGAGCCACATCGCGACCACGCAGGCCGTGGCGATGCCGGCGAGCACGATCGCGCCGGACGGGCCTTGCGCGACGACCTCCTCGACGGCCTGATCGGCGGCGGCTGGGCTGGTCGGCGGGTCGGAATTGATCATGATGGATCTCTGGCGTCTCTCAGTTCAGCGGTGCGGAGCGCAGCTCGTTGGCCTCGCGGGCCGAGACCGGCGTGCCGCGATTGCCCCAGGCGGTGCGGATGTAGGAGACGACGGCGGCGACCTCGTTGTCGGAGAGGAGGCCGGCGAACGGCGGCATGCCGTAAGGCATCAGATTGCCCTTGGTGCCCGGCGGGTAGCCGCCGTTGAGCACCATGCGGATCGGGTTGACCGCCGACTGCATCTCGATCGACTGGTTGTTGGCGAGCGGCGGCCAGTGCGGCGGCTTGCCTTCGCCCTGCGTGCCATGACAGCTCGCGCAGTTCTTGTCATAGACGGTCTTGCCGAGGCTGATCAGCAGGCTGCTCTCGGTGGTCGGCAGTGCCGAGCTTGCCGGCGGCGGAGGGGAGGGCTCCGCGATGCTCTTGAGGTACACCGCCATCGCCCGGGTGTCCTCGTCGTTGAGATATTGCAGGCTGTTGTGCACGACCTCGGCCATCGGGCCGTAGACCACGCCACGCATCGAGACGCCGGTCTGGAGCAGGTCGGTGATGTCCTTGATGCTCCAGTCGCCGAGACCTGCCTCGCGATTGGAGGTGAGGGATGGTGCGTACCAGTTCTGCATCGGGATCAGGCCGCCCTTGAAGGCGTCCGATTGCGAGCTGCCGCCGAGCGCGTTGATCGGCGAATGGCACATGCCGCAATGGCCGAGGCCCTCGACCAGATAGGCGCCGCGATTCCATTCCGCCGATTTCTTGGGGTCCGGCTTGAACTCACCCTCGCTGAAGAACAGCGTGCGCCAGCCGAGGATCAGCTGACGGTTGTCATAGGGAAAGCGCAGCTCGTGCGGCCTGTTCCTCTGGCTGACCGGCGGGATCGAGCGCAGATAGGCGAAAATCGCGTCGCTGTCGGCGCGCGTGACCTTGGTGTAGGACGCAAACGGCATCGCCGGATAGATCAGCCCGCCATCCGGGAAGCGGCCGTTGTGCATCGTCTTGTAGAAGTCGTCCGCGCTCCACTTGCCGATCCCGGTCTCTGGATCAGGCGTGACGTTGGAGGTGTAGAGTGTGCCGAACGGCGTCGGCATGGCGCGGCCGCCGGCGAACAGGCGGCCTTCCGGTGCGGTGTGGCAGGCGGTGCAGTCGCCGGCGCGGGCGAGATATTCGCCGCGCGCGATGATATCACCGGTCTTGTCCTTGTCCTGCGCCTGCGCGGCCATCGTGAACGCGGCGAGAGCGAGGAGTGTGATCGACAGTCTTGAGCCCATCATCCGCCTCGTCAGTTGGGCTGGCTGCCGCAGCCGAAAGGCAGCGCATAGGTGCCTTTCGGCACGGGAGCCGGGTTCGCGGGCGCCGGCCGCGTCGCGAGCCAGGCTGCAACGGCGGTGACGTCGGCCTCGGTCAGATGGCCGGCGACGAGCTGCATGCAGTCGGGCGATTTGGCCGTGCGGTTGCCGTAGCGCCAGGCGCCGAGTTGAGCGCTGATGTAAGGCGCGCGCAAGCCGAGCAGTCCTGGGATGCCGGGCTGCATCCCCGTCAGTCCTGGACCGTGGCAGCTCACGCAGGCCGGAATGTTGCGGCCGGCATCGCCGCTCGTCGCAAGCTGCTCGCCCTGCGCCAGCACGTCCTTGCTGACCTCGCTCGGCGCCGGCTGCGGCAGCGGCGGATGCTCGCTCGCAAAGTACTCCGCCATCGCCTCCAGATACGGATCGGGCAGGAATTCCAGCAGATAGTTCATCGGCGGGTATTTGCGCCGTCCGCTGCGGAAGGCGAGGAGCTGGTTGTAGAGATAGCCGGCAGGTTTGCCGGCAAGCCGCGGGAAATAGACGTCGCTGGTGCCTTCGCCCTTGTTGCCGTGACATGGCGTGCAGGCCTCGACCCGCGCGGCCATCGTATCCGGCGGCTGGTTGGCCGTTTGTGCGGCCGCAGCGTCAATGGCGGCCGAGATGGCAACGGCGATTGCGAGAGCAGCGGTGCGAGCGAGCAATTCGTCGCCCTCCAGAAGGCTGGGCCGGTTGATTCCGGACCACAAAGTAGAGCGGCATTATTGCGCCAATATGGTCGCGCGCAAGTTCGGAAGGGAACGATGACGTTTGGTCGCGCTCTTGCACTGCATATAACGATCGGATTCGACAAGATTTGCGTGCTTTTTGAAAAGCGGCACGGCATCACGGCCTCGTGGGACCGCTCGCCCGTGCCTTGCCTTGTGCTTCCATTCGCCTCGACACGAAACACAACTGCGTGCAAACGGCGTATATCGCTACTGTGAGGCTAACGGACGTTGAGTGACCACAGGGATCGACCATGGACCATATCGCACTGACGACTTTCAGGGAAATCGCGGACACCGATTTCGATGACGTGGCCGATGCGCTGATCGAGATGCAGGCTCACTATCGCGCCGTCTGCCCGGCACGGGACGTGATCATTGACGGGCTGAGGTCGAGGCCAGCCGGATCGCGAATTCTGCTCGCTTGTGAGAACGATGAAATCGCTGGTTTTGCATGTTTCAGTGCCATCTATCCCGGACCTGGTTTGACGTCGGGCTTCTTCTTGAAGGAGCTCTACGTTCGTCACAACCGACGCGGAGCTGGATTAGGAAAGCGGCTCATGACGCGACTGGCCGAAATCGCTCGCCAAGAGGGGCACGGTCGCATCGATTGGACTGCCGATGCGGATGACCTGCGGCTTCAGCACTTCTACGAGATGCTTGGTGGGCGGGCGCTCCCGGAGAAGCGGTTCTTCCGGATCGCCGGCGCGAAGCTGAAAGAACTGGCTGAGATGTAACTGACAGACCGCATAATTGTAGCCCGCATGAGCGTAGCGATATGCGGGATTTCTGCGGTGGTGTCCCGGGTCTCGGTTCGCTCACCCGGGCTACGGGACGACGGAACTGTTCACCCCCGCGGCGATCGCGGCGGCCTGCGCTTCGCCGCATGCCTTCGCGGCGAGCGGGTCACACGCGGGCGCAGGCGGGTTGCGGCGGCGGCGCGGCGCGGCTTGGCCGCGACTTGCGGGCCGCGGGCGAGGTCCATCAGCATGCGCAGCGCCTCGACCACGGAGCGCTGACGCACGGCGCTGCGGCCGATCGCGCCGAAACGATGCTCGCGATGGATGATGCGGCCGTCGCGCGCTGCGGCGGCGAAGTGGACGAGGCCGACCGGCTTGCCGGGCGTGGCGCCGCCGGGGCCGGCGATGCCGGTGATGGCGACCGCGAGGTCGACACCGGCCCGCTCCAGCGCGCCGATCGCCATCGCCGTTGCGGTCTCCTTGCTGACGGCACCGAAATTGGTGAGCGTACTCGCTTCAACGCCGAGCATCGCGCGCTTGGCGTCGTTGGAATAGGTGACGAAGCCGCGGTCGATCACGTCGGAGGAGCCGGGGATGTCGGTCAGCGCGCCGGCGACGAGGCCGCCGGTGCAGGACTCGGCCGTGGCAATCGTCAGCTTGCGCATCCGGCACAAATCGAGCAGCGAGCGGGAGAGGGCGCGTGCGTCGCTGCCGCCCATGGCCTAGACGCTCCAGGGCAGGCGGATGGTGGCGCTCGCGGTGGCCGCGATGCCTTCCTCGCGGCCGGTGAAGCCGAGCCGCTCGCTGGTCGTCGCCTTCACCGCGACGCGCGAGATGTCGACACCGGAGATCTCGGCGATGCGCGCGCGCATGGTGTCACGCAGCGGGCCGATCTTCGGCCGCTCGCAGATCATCGTCACCTCGAGATTGGCGACGCGGCCGCCGCGCTGGGTGACGCGCTCGATGGCGTATTTCAGGAACTGGTCGGAGGAGGCGCCCTTCCACTTCGCGTCGCTTGGCGGAAAGTGCGAGCCGATGTCGCCGTCGGCCAGCGCGCCGAGGATGGCGTCCACCAGCGCATGCAGGCCGACATCGCCGTCGGAATGGGCCAGGAAGCCTTTGCTGTGGGGCACGCGAACGCCGCAGATCATGACGTGGTCGCCTTCGCCGAAGGCGTGCACGTCGTAGCCCGTGCCGGTCCTGATGTCGCCGAGCTGGGCAGCCAGGCGCGCTTCCTCGCGCACGAAGTCTTCGGGAGTGGTGAGCTTCATGTTGGCAACATCGCCTTCAAAGGTTGCGACCGTCAATCCCGCCCATTCGGCAATCGCGGCATCGTCGGTGAAATCGCTGCGTCCGTCCTTCGCCGCGCGACGATGCGCCTCGAGGATGACATCGAATCGAAAGGATTGCGGCGTCTGCGCGATCCGCAGGCGGGCCCGGTCCGGCGTGTCCTCGACATTGCCGCTCTCGCCGGTGAGCTTGATGGTGTCGGTGACGGGAACGACGGGGATCGCGGCGCCGGTGCGGCTGGCCGCATCGATCGCGCGCGAGATCACGCCTTTCGAGACGAAGGGGCGCGCGGCGTCGTGGATCAGGACGATGTCGGGCTTGTGCCTTGCGAGTGCTTCGAGACCGGCGAGCACCGAGGCCTGGCGCGTGGCGCCGCCATTGGCCGGCGGCTCGTGCTTCAATCCTGTGACCGCTGCCGTGAATATGGCGCTGTCGTCGGGGTTGACCACGGGCTGCACGGCAAACACGTCGGGGTGGCGGCTGAAGGCTTCCATGGCGCGATAGATCACGGGCTGGCCGCCGATCTCGCGATATTGCTTCGGCCCGCCGGCGCCTGCGCGCAGGCCGCGACCTGCCGCGACGAGAACGACTGCGGTGCGCTGTGATTTCGCCATAGGACTCAAATACTCAATTGCTAATGAAAGAGTCGGGAGTGGGTGATTGCCGGCATGCCTCTAGCACGGCAGGCCCGCAAAAAAAGGGGGTTTCCCCGGATTGTGGGAAACAGCAATTTGCTGCACTGCACTTGAAAGATTTGCAGAACTGTCTAAACTGTAGGCATGACGCTTGACTGCACAAGAATTGTGCGCAAGATAGATCATGGCAGGTGCGATGAGGCCCTGCGAGTGAATGAGACCACTGTGACCGGCCCGGTAGGATCAGGCTCCAAGCCATTGAAAATAGGCGATATTGAGGTCGCTACCCCGGTCTTCCTGGCACCGATGTCGGGAGTGACTGACTCACCCGTCCGGCGGTTGGTCGCCGAGCTTGGGGCAGGTCTGGTGGTGTCCGAAATGACCGCCAGCGATGAGCTCGCCAACGGCCACCGGATGTCCCGTTTGCGCTGCGAAGCGACCGGAATCGGCCCGCACGTGGTGCAGCTCGCCGGCTGCGAGGCGCACTGGATGGCCGAAGGCGCCCGGATCGCCGAAGCGGAAGGCGCCGATATCATCGACATCAACATGGGCTGTCCGGCCCGCCACGTCACCGGCGGCCAGTCCGGCTCGGCCCTGATGCGCGATCTCGACCATGCCGTCAGCCTGATCGATGCGACGATCGCGGCGGTGAAGGTGCCGGTAACGCTGAAGATGCGGCTCGGCTGGGACGACCGCAGCCGCAATGCGCCGGAACTGGCGCGGCGCGCGGAAGCCGCCGGCATCAAGCTCGTCACCGTGCATGGCCGCACCCGCTGCCAGTTCTACAAGGGCGAGGCCGATTGGGACGCGATCCGCGCCGTGCGCGAGGCGATCTCGGTTCCGCTCATCGTCAACGGCGACATCACCTCCTACGAGAAGGCGCTCGCGGCGCTCGAATCCTCCGGCGCCGACGCCGTGATGATCGGCCGCGGCGCGCAGGGCCAGCCTTGGCTGCCCGGCCAGATCGGCCGTCGCCTGAAGGGCGGGGCCGCGGAAGCCGCGCCGCCGCTCGCGACGCAACTCCATTATGTCCGCACGCTTTATGAAGGCGTGTGCGCGCTCTACGGCCTGCGCGTCGGCCTCAAGCATGCCCGCAAGCATCTCGGCTGGGCGCTCGACGTCGCGGCCGATGCGAGCCGCGCGCCGGCCGCGAAGCTGAAATCCTGGCGCCAGACGATTCTGACGTCCGAGGATCCGCGCCTCGTTCACCAGTCACTGCAAGATGCCTTCGACGACTTCGCATGGAGCGCTGCTGCATGAGCTCAGCCGCTGAACATCGTCGGCCGCTTCCGTCCGACAGCGATGCGATCCTGGACGCGCTTCCCAATCCCGTGCTCATGATCGGGCCGGACGGCAAGATCGTCGCCGCCAACATCGCAACCGAAGCCTTCTTCGAGATCTCGACGCAGTTCCTGAAGCGGCAGTCGCTGAAAGAGCTGGTGCCGTTCGGCAGCCCCTTGCTGGCGCTGATCGACCAGGTGCGCTCGTCGAACTCGCCGGTGAACGAATACAAGGTCGATCTCGGCACGCCCCGCATGGGCGGCGACCGCCAGGTCGACCTGCACGTCGCCCCGCTCACGGAGCGGCCCGGCCATATCGTGGTGATGCTCCAGGAGCGCACCATCGCCGACAAGATGGACCGCCAGCTCACCCATCGCAGCGCTGCCCGCTCGGTGATAGCGCTAGCAGCAATGCTCGCGCATGAGATCAAGAATCCGCTCTCCGGCATCCGCGGCGCGGCGCAGCTGCTGGAGCAGCAGGCGTCCTCCGAGGACCGCATGCTGACTCGGCTGATCTGCGACGAGGCCGACCGCATCGTGACGCTGGTCGACCGCATGGAGGTGTTCGGCGACGAGCGCCCCGTGGTGCGCGGACCGGTCAACATCCATTCGGTGCTGGATCACGTGAAGCGGCTGGCGCAGTCGGGTTTTGCCCGCAACATCCGCTTCATCGAGGACTACGATCCCTCGCTGCCGCCGGTGCTGGCGAACCAGGACCAGTTGATCCAGGTGTTCCTCAATCTCGTGAAGAACGCCGCCGAAGCCCTGATCGACGTGCCCGACGCCGAGATCCAGCTCACCACCGCGTTCCGCCCCGGCGTGCGCCTGTCAGTGCCCGGTCAAAAATCCCGGGTATCGTTGCCGCTCGAATTCTGCGTGAGGGACAACGGACCAGGCGTGCCGGACGATCTTCTGCCCAACCTGTTCGATCCCTTCGTGACCACCAAGCAGACCGGCTCGGGTCTGGGCCTTGCGCTTGTCGCAAAGATCGTCGGCGATCACGGGGGCATCATCGAATGCGAATCTCAGCCGCGCAAAACCACCTTCCGCGTGCTGATGCCGATGTATTCCACATCGGTCAAACATGCCGATCACAGCAGTCGCGACGGCTCTGCCGGGAAGTCGTCGTCTGCATCACAGGGGGCAAAATGAGGATTAACAATGCCCGCAGGTAGCATTCTCGTTGCAGATGACGACACCGCCATCCGCACGGTTCTCAATCAGGCGCTGTCCCGCGCCGGCTATGAGGTCAGGCTCACCGGCAATGCCGCGACGCTGTGGCGCTGGGTCAGCCAGGGCGAGGGCGATCTCGTCATCACCGACGTGGTGATGCCGGACGAAAACGCCTTCGACCTGCTGCCGCGGATCAAGAAGATGCGGCCGAATTTGCCCGTCATCGTCATGAGCGCGCAAAACACCTTCATGACGGCGATCCGCGCCTCCGAGCGCGGGGCGTACGAATATCTGCCAAAGCCCTTCGACCTGAAGGAGCTGATCGCCATCGTCGGCCGTGCGCTCGCCGAGCCGAAGGAGCGGACCTCGACGCCGGACGAGGACGCCGAGATGGAGGCGATCCCGCTGGTCGGCCGCTCGCCGGCGATGCAGGAAATCTACCGCGTGCTGGCGCGCCTGATGCAGACCGACCTCACCGTGATGATCACGGGCGAGTCCGGCACCGGCAAGGAGCTGGTGGCGCGCGCGCTGCACGATTACGGCAAGCGCCGCAACGGCCCCTTCGTTGCCGTCAACATGGCGGCGATCCCGCGCGACCTGATCGAGTCCGAGCTGTTCGGCCATGAGCGCGGCGCCTTCACCGGCGCCAACACCCGCGCCTCGGGCCGGTTCGAGCAGGCCGAGGGCGGCACGCTGTTCCTCGACGAAATCGGCGACATGCCGATGGAGGCGCAGACCCGCCTGCTGCGCGTGCTCCAGCAGGGCGAATACACCACCGTCGGCGGCCGCACCCCGATCAAGACCGACGTGCGGATCGTCGCGGCGTCCAACAAGGATCTGCGCGTCCTGATCCAGCAGGGCCTGTTCCGCGAAGACCTGTTCTTCCGCCTCAACGTCGTGCCGCTGCGGCTGCCTCCCTTGCGCGAGCGCATCGAGGACCTGCCGGATCTCGTGCGCCACTTCTTCGCGCTCGCCGAGAAGGACGGCCTGCCGCCGAAGAAGCTGGATGCGCTGGCCCTGGAACGGCTGAAGCAGCACCGCTGGCCCGGCAACGTGCGCGAGCTCGAAAATCTCGCCCGGCGCCTCGCCGCGCTCTATCCGCAGGACGTGATCACGGCCTCCGTCATCGATGGCGAGCTCGCGCCGCCCTCGGTCAGCCCGGGTGCCGCGGTCCAGCAGGGCGTCGACAATCTCGGCGGCGCGGTGGAAGCGTATCTGTCCTCGCACTTCCAGGGCTTTCCGAACGGCGTGCCGCCGCCGGGCCTCTATCACCGCATCCTCAAGGAGATCGAGGTGCCGCTGCTCACGGCTGCGCTCGCCGCCACCCGCGGCAACCAGATCCGCGCCGCGGACCTGCTCGGCCTCAACCGCAACACGCTGCGGAAGAAGATCCGGGATCTCGATATCCAGGTCTATCGGAGCGGGGGCTAGTTTTAGCTCGTCTCCTCGGACGGTGGCTCAGCTCCCCTACCAAAGCGGAGCTGAGCCTGTCCGGATCGCGCTGGCCTTGATGGCTGACGCGGTGAGCAGAAGTCCGAATCGGGACGAATTGTTCCGCCGGAACGTTCAATTTGGTCATTCGACCGCAAAGCGCGGCGTCGCACCTATCTGACCAGACGGCCTGATGTCGGCAGCATGGCCACGTCAGCCGGTGCCTGTAGGCCGGGGCCGTTGACCAGCAGGTCAGAAGCCACGATCAGCAGCAGCACGGCCGCGACCATTATCGCGAGAAAGAACCTATCCATCCGGATCAAGCCGGAACGGCCGGATTCCGTTCCCGCTGGCCCGGCATGCCCTGTGGATGGGCCGGTCCGTCGCGGTGGGGACGCCGCGGAATTGTCGCAATTCGGCAACAATGTGGTACGAATACATCAGTATCCGCCGCCGCCGCGGACCCCGTTTTCAGCACCCATTGCCGGAATGACCAGCGCAGACACCTCGGCCGCATCCTTTGACACGGCCCCAGCTGAAGAGCCCCGACGCTGGTCGCCGCGACGCTGGCTGGCGCCCTTTGCCGTGGCGCTGGCACTGCTGTCGGGCCTGCTGACCTTCCTGGTCCTGACTGGCCTCACGAGGATCGATCCGACGCCGGAGGTGGTCCGCACGTTCTATCTGATCAATGCGGGCACGATCCTGCTCCTGGTCGGGATCATCGTCCGCGAGCTCTGGCAGCTCATCCTGGCGCGCCGGCGGGGCAGGGCGGCGGCACGTCTCCATGTCCAGATCGTCAGCCTGTTCTCGATCGTGGCGGTGCTTCCGGCCGTGCTGGTTTCCGTCGTCGCCAACGTCACCCTCGAGCGCGGCCTCGACCGGTTGTTCTCCGGGCCGACCAAGGAGGTCATCCAGAACTCGCTGAACATCGCGCGGGCCTATATGCAGGACCATGCGCAGCTGATCCGCGGCGACATTCTCGGCATGGCCAACGATATCGCGCACGCCCGGCCGCTCTACGACCAGGATCGGCGATCGTTTCGCGAGATGCTGACGGCCAGTGCCAGCTCCCGCAATCTGCCGGGCGCGATGATCATCGACAAGAACACCAACATCCTGGAAGCCGCCGACACCGGTATGCGGCTGGCCTATTCGCCGCCGGCGCCGGACTTCCTCAGCAACGTCAACGAGTCCGAGCCCGAGATCGCGGTGCTGCCGGATGCGAGCTTCGTCGCGGCGGTGATCCGCTTGCGCGCCTTCAGCGACACCTTTCTCTATGTCGCGCGGCCGCTCGATCCGAATGTGGTCAACCAGCTCAAGCAGACCGAGGTCAGCGTCGCCGAATATGCCCAGATCGAGTCGCGGCGGCTCGGCATCCAGGTCGCCTTCGCGCTGATGTTCGCGGTGATCGCGCTGACCATCCTGATGGCCTCGGTGCTGATCGGGCTGAACTTCGCCAACTCGCTGGTGTCGCCGATCCGGCGGCTGATGAACGCGGCCCACACCGTCTCGACCGGCGACCTTCACGTGAAGGTGCCGGTGCACCAGTCGGAGGGCGATCTCGCCCAGCTCGGCGAGACCTTCAACAAGATGACGCAGGAACTGCGCAGCCAGCGCGACGAGCTCGTCAACGCCAGCGATCTCATCGACAGCCGCCGTCGCTTCATCGAAGCGGTGCTGTCCTCGGCGAGCGCCGGCATCATCGGCGTCGATAATTCGGGCAGCGTCGGCATCCTCAACCGCTCCGCCGAGAAGCTGATCGGGCACTCCGAAGCGGAGACGCTCGGCCATGCGCTCTCCGACGTCCTGCCGGAGCTCGACGAGATGATGAAGGCGGCGCGGGAAGGCACCCAGCGCCTGGTGCAGGGCCAGATCACGATCACGCGCGACGGACAGGAGCGCAACCTCTCGGTCCGCGTCAGCGCCGAGAAGAACCAGCCGCACGACAGCTACATCATCACGCTCGACGACATCACCGAGCTGGTGTCGGCACAGCGTACCTCGGCCTGGGGCGACGTGGCGCGCCGCATCGCCCATGAGATCAAGAACCCGCTGACGCCGATCCAGCTCTCGGCCGAGCGCATCCGCCGCAAGTTCGGCAAGGACATCACCGAGGCCAAGGACAAGCAGATCTTCGAGCAGTGCACCGACACCATCGTGCGCCAGGTCGACGACATCAGGCGCATGGTCGACGAATTCTCGCGCTTTGCGCGGATGCCGAAACCGGTGATGGAGGGCGAGGACGTCGCCGACACCGTGCGGCAGGCGGTATTCCTGATGAAGGTCGCCCATCCCGAGCTCGATATCGAGGCCGAGTTCAGGGAAGATCCGCTGCGCGCCCAATTCGACCGGCGGCTGATCTCGCAGGCGGTCACCAACATCGTCAAGAACGCCACCGAGGCGATCGAGCAGGTCCCGCCGGAAGAGCTCGGCAAGGGCCGCATCGACGTCGTGGTGTCGCGCGAGGGCGAGGACGTGCTGATCGACGTCATCGACAATGGCATCGGCCTGCCCAAGGTGGCGCGCTCGCGGCTGCTCGAGCCGTATGTGACGACGCGGGCGAAGGGCACCGGACTTGGCCTTGCGATCGTCGGCCGCGTGCTCGAAGACCATGGCGGGCGCATCGAGTTGAAGGACGCCTCCGACTTCCGCGAGGGCCAGCGCGGTGCCTGGATGCGGATGCGCTTTGCGATCTCCGGTGCGCCCGCGAAGGCCGAGGGGACCGAGCAGGCTCCCGCCCCCAGGAAGACGACCGCGGAAACGGTCAAGGATACGGCGAAGGAAGCGGAAATCGCCAAGGAATCCACCAAGGACACGGAAACAAAAGGGCCGGCTGCCGAAACCAAAGAGCCGGCTGAAATGACCAATGATTCAACGAAGATCGAAGCCTCAACAGGCAGCTGACAAGACAGGCGCGACCCATGGCAAGTGAAATTCTGATTGTCGATGATGAGGCCGATATTCGGGATCTCGTTGCGGGCATCCTCGAGGACGAGGGGTTCGTCACCCGGACCGCACGCGACAGCGACTCGGCGTTGGCCGAAATCGCCAACCGCAGGCCGCATCTGGTGTTCCTCGACATCTGGCTCCAGGGCTCCAAGCTCGACGGCTTGCAGCTGCTGGAGCAGGTCAAGAAGGACAATGCCGATCTGCCGGTCGTGATGATCTCCGGCCACGGCAACATCGAGACCGCGGTCGCCGCGATCAAGCGCGGCGCCTACGACTTCATCGAGAAGCCGTTCAAGGCGGACCGGCTGATCCTGGTCGCCACCAGGGCGCTGGAGAACTCGCGGCTCAAGCGCGAGGTCAAGGAGCTGAAGCAGCTCGCGCCGAGCGCAAGCTCGCTGGTCGGCCGCTCCCCCAGCATGAACCAGCTGCGCCAGACCATCGAGCGCGCGGCCAAGGCCAACAGCCGCATCCTGATCGTCGGCCCCGCCGGCGCCGGCAAGGAGCTGACTGCGCGCACGCTGCACACGGCCTCGGGCCGCGCCGACGGTCCCTTCGTCGTCATCAACGCTGCCGCGATCACGCCCGAGCGGATGGAGCACGAGCTGTTCGGCATCGAGCAGTCCAATGGCGAGCAGCCGCGCAAGCCCGGCGCGCTCGAGGAAGCGCATGGCGGCACGCTGTTCATCGACGAGATCGCGGACATGCCGCGCGAGACCCAGAACAAGATCCTGCGCGTGCTGGTCGAGCAGTCGTTCCAGCGCGTCGGCGGCACCGCCAAGGTGCAGGTCGACGTGCGCATCATCTCCTCGACCGCGCGCAACCTGGAGGAGGAGATCGCGGCCGGCCATTTCCGCGAGGACCTCTATCATCGCCTCTCGGTGGTGCCGATCCGCGTGCCCGCGCTGTCGGAGCGGCGCGAGGATATTCCGGAACTGATCGACTACTTCATGGAGCAGATCTCGGCCGGCAGCGGCCTGCCCAAGCGGCAGATCGGGCAGGACGCGATGGCGGTGCTGCAATCGCATGTCTGGCCAGGCAACGTGCGCCAGCTTCGCAACAACGTTGAGAGAGTCATGATTCTGGCCGCAGGCGGACCGGAAGTGATCATCACCGCCGACATGTTGCCGCAGGACGTCGGCTCCATGGTGCCGGCGATGCCGACCAGCAACAATGGCGAGCACATCATGGGCCTGCCGCTGCGCGAAGCGCGCGAAGTGTTCGAACGCGACTATTTGATTGCACAGATCAGTCGTTTTTCAGGAAATATTTCTCGTACGGCCGAGTTCGTTGGCATGGAACGCTCGGCGCTGCATCGGAAGTTGAAGGCGCTCGGCGTCGGCTGACGCTGCGACGTTGCATTTACGCCTCAGGGATAAGCGAGGAAAATCATCGATTTCCGTAGTTTTTCGGGGCAATACGGCGTGGCCTGCCGCGTGAAGCGGCTTGCCTAATAACCCGACCTGTCCTCTAATCGAACCGCTGTTCCTCCGAGGGGGATCTCATGAGGAGCGGCAACCGGACGAGGCCCCGAATTTCACCAAGAGGGCCGCAATCGGCGCAATAAAAAGAAACTCAAAGCGAGAAAAAAACAATGGCGGCAGACCGCGCACAAAACCTACAGGACACCTTCCTTAATCACGTTCGCAAAACCAAGACGCCACTGACGATCTTTCTGGTCAACGGAGTGAAGCTCCAGGGCATCGTGACCTGGTTCGACAATTTCTGTTTGCTGCTTCGGCGCGACGGACACTCGCAGCTTGTCTACAAGCATGCGATCTCGACCATCATGCCGGGCGCTCCGATCCAGCTGTTCGAAGGCGGCGAGGACCAGCCGGCTTGAGAGTGATCTGATTGGAACCCCGGAATTTCGACGGGGACGCCGACCGTCCGCGGTCGGCAGGGGCTAAGCAAACGGGGCGGGTGCTTGTCGTCGGCCCCTACTTGCGTGTGCGTGCGGGCGGTGCCGACGCGCAATCGGAAAGTCATGTCGTGCGAGACGCCGAGGCCCGGCTCGATGAAGCCGCCGGCCTCGCGCGCGCGATCGATCTCGTCATTGCCGACGCCATCATCGCGCCGATCAGCCAGATCCGTCCCGCCACCTATATCGGCAAGGGCAAGGTCGAGGAGATCGCCGCGCTGGCCAAGAGCCTCGACGTCGAACTCGTGGTGATGGATTGCGCGCTGGCGCCGATCCAGCAGCGCAACCTCGAGAAGGAGCTGCATGCCAAGGTGCTCGACCGCACCGGCCTTATTCTCGAAATCTTCGGCCGCCGCGCCAAGACCAAGGAAGGCTCGCTCCAGGTCGAGCTCGCGCATCTCAACTACCAGCGCTCGCGCCTCGTGCGATCCTGGACCCATCTGGAACGCCAGCGCGGCGGTTTCGGCTTCATGGGCGGTCCCGGCGAGACGCAGATCGAGGCCGACCGCCGCCTGATCCAGGAGCGCATCTCCAAGCTCGAGAGCGAACTGAAGAAGGTGCAGGCGACGCGGCGCCTGCATCGCGCCGGACGCCAGCGCGTGCCGTATCGCGTCGTCGCATTGGTTGGCTACACCAATGCCGGCAAGTCGACGCTGTTCAACCGCCTGACGCGCGCCGACGTGCAGGCCGCCGACATGCTGTTTGCCACGCTCGATCCGACCCTGCGCGCGCTCAACCTGCCGCACGGCGGCAAGGCGATGCTGTCCGACACCGTCGGCTTCATCTCCAATCTGCCGACGCAGCTCGTCGCGGCCTTCCGCGCCACGCTGGAGGAGGTGCTGGAGGCCGACGTCATCCTGCATGTCCGCGACATCTCGCATGAGGACGCCGAGGCACAGCAGAGCGACGTCGATGCCGTGCTGCGCCAGCTCGGCATCAATCCCGACGATTCCGGCCGCATCATCGAGGTCTGGAACAAGATCGACCGTTACGACGCCGAGCAGCGCGAAGAGCTTTTGAACATCGCCGCGCGCAGGCCGGAGGATCATCCGGCGATGCTGGTCTCGGCCGTGTCAGGCGAGGGGGTCGACGCACTGCTCGCCGCGATCGAGGAACGGCTCGCCGCCAAACGCACCACGCTCGATCTCTCCATCGACGCCGCCGACGGCGCCGGCATCAGCTGGCTGCATCGGAATTCCGAGGTGCTGACGAAAGAGCTGCACGACGGCCGTTTCGACATGACCGTGCGCGTGGACGAGACCAAGCGCGATATTGTGGTGAACCGCTTCGACGCAGTGCCGCGCGTGGCGTAACCGCTGTCGTCCCGGCGCAGGCCGGGACCCATACCGCGTGATCCATCGATTGCGAATGGTAGACGTACCGAACAACGAGCCTTCGCCAAACCACTCCCTGGGGTTATGGGTCCCGGCCTGCGCCGGGACGACTACGCGTGAGTTGAACCACCTGCGTCCCCCATCAACACCGTCGTCCCGGACAAGCGTAAGCGCAGATCCGGGATCCATAGCCACAGGCCATTGGAATTGGCATGCTGGTGGCTTCCAGCGTGCTTCAACAACGACCGGTCGGGGTAATGGGTCCTGGCTTTCGCCAGGACGACGGCGGAGTTAGCGGCGCGCTTGGTTGCTTCTCTCAATAGCAGGAGCCTGCTGCTCCTCACTCTTCGCCGCATTCCACAGCGCATCCATCTCCGCCAGCGATGCCTGTTCCAACGTGCGCCCCTGCGCCGCCAGTGCGTGCTCGATGAACGCAAACCGCCGCTCGAATTTCGCATTCGTCGCGCGCAGTGCGGCTTCCGGATCGGCATCGACATGGCGGGCGAGGTTGACGAGCGCGAACATCAGGTCGCCGGTCTCTTCCGCAAGCTCCTCCTTGTCGTTGCGATCGAGCGCGGCTTCGATCTCGTCGGCTTCCTCGCGGATTTTTGCCAGCACCGCGCGTGGGTCGTTCCAGTCGAAGCCGACGGTGGAGGCCTTGCGCTGCAGCTCCATGGCGCGCGTCAGCGCCGGCTGGCCGGCCTTCACGCCAGCGAGCAGGGACTTGTGCGACGGCGTGGCTTCCGGCGGCCGGCGCGCGGCCCGCTCGGCTTTCTCCTCGGCCTTGATGCGGTCCCAGACTTCCTTGACATGGGAGGAGGCGAGATTGCCGTCCTTGTCGGCGAAGACGTGGGGATGGCGCCGGATCATCTTGCGGGTGATGGCCTCGACGACGTCGCCGAAGGCGAACGCGTTCTGTTCCTCGGCCATCTGGGCGTGGAACACGACCTGGAGCAGGAGGTCGCCGAGCTCTTCGCGCAAATCATCGAGATCGCCGCGGCTGATGGCCTCGACCACCTCGTAGGCCTCCTCGATCGTGTAGGGGGCGATGGTCGCAAAATTCTGCTCGAGGTCCCAGGGGCAGCCGGTCACCGGCGTGCGCAGTGCCGCCATGATCTCGATCAGGCGGGAAATGTCGCGGGAAGGGGTCATTGCGGGCCATTCTCCTGGGTCCCCAACCTTATGCCAAAAGCGGCCCGCCGATCCCAGCGCCGGCACGCGGAACGAGCCGATTTCCACCGATTGGCTGATACGTTCCGCGGTGCTAAAGCGCGGGGCCATGAGTGACGCTTTTTCGACTGAAACCGCGCTGGTGCTGTTCTCCGGCGGGCAGGATTCCACCACCTGCCTCGCCTGGGCGCTGAGCCGTTTCTCGCGCGTGGAGACGCTGGGGTTCGACTACGGCCAGCGCCATGCTGTTGAGCTCGCTTGCCGCGACCGTCTGTTCGACGGCCTCAAGGGCCTTCGTGCAGAGTGGGCTGCGAAGCTCGGCGAGAGCCACACGCTGTCGATCCCGACCTTGGCCGCAATCTCGGACACGGCACTGACGCGCGACGTCGCGATCGCAATGGGCGCCGATGGGCTGCCGAACACGTTCGTACCCGGCCGCAATCTGGTGTTCCTGACCTTTGCCGCGGCGCTGGCCTACCGGCGCGGCATCACCCATATCGTCGGCGGCATGTGCGAGACGGATTATTCCGGCTATCCCGACTGCCGCGACGACACCATCCGCGCCATGCAGGCCGCGCTCTCGCTGGGGATGGCGAGGAAGTTCGAGCTGCATACGCCGCTGATGTGGATCGACAAGGCCGCGACCTGGCAGCTCGCGCACGATCTCGGCGGCGACGGGCTGGTCGATCTCATCCGCGAGCAGTCGCACACCTGCTATCTCGGCGAACGCGGTGCGCAGCATGAGTGGGGATACGGCTGCGGCGAGTGCCCAGCGTGTAGCCTGCGGGCGAAGGGGTGGCGGGAGTATGTGGGGGGCTGGTAGGGCTCCAATCTCCGCTGCTACCGTCACCTCCGCTGTCATCGCCCGCGCAGGCGGGCGATCCAGTATTCCAGAGACCGTGCTTGAGCCGAGAAGCCGCGGCGTACTGGATTCCCCGCCTTCGCGGGGAATGACAACGTAGGGCTTGGCACGAGCGTGCCAATTACCGAGCTAGCCAAAATCCTCCGGCTTTAGCTCGATCGGCTTGCCGTGCGGCGTCCTGTCGGCCGCGTGGTCCCAGGCGTCGCGGTAGCGGTGCAGCGTCTCCGTGGATGCAACGCCCTTACGCGCAACCAGTCCCTCCAGCGTGGCGAGCCAGTGCAGGTAGTAGGTTTCGCCCGTATCAGGGTCGCCGGCGGCCTGTGCACGCTTGATCTCGTCGGCGAGGGCCGCGGCCCATTCGGACCAGGTGAACACGCCGCGCTCGTGCAGGCTCAAGGCCATCGCAAACGCATGCGCCTCCCAGGGCGCGCGGAACACCGGACCGTCGTCGTCGCGGGGAATACTCGGGATCGCCGCGGTCGCGGCGGCAGCAAGCGTGCTGCTCATCACGCCGGGTCCAGATAGGGCTCGAACGCGTCGATCGAGACCTTCGAGGTCGGATCACCATCCGCACCCCAGAGATCGCTGCCCTCGAACACGACGGTGTAGAGCCATTGCGGATTCTCGCCGAGCTCCATCGCCGCCGAATCCGGAAACACGTGGCAGCCATGGTTCAGCTCGACGACACCGACATGGCCGCGCACATAGCGCGGCAGGCGGGTGTGCGTCGCCGGATGAATGTTCCTGGCACGCACGCGGTCGCCGATGTTGAACCTGGCCGGCGCCGGGGCAGGGCGGGCGAACTTGCCGCGCACCATGGTGCGCTCGACGTCGCCGAGCTCCAGCTTACCGCGCTTGAGCGCCTTGGCCGGCTGCATGGCGTGGCCGGCAGCGACCTCCTCCCGCGTGAGGTAGCCCTTGGCGATCAGCATCTCCTCGAGCCCGAGAAACCACTTCTGATAATAGGAGCTCGACAGATAGACATGCGGTGGAAGCGTCTCGCGATAGAAGCGCGAGGTGTCGATGTTGAAGGCGCCAGCGGCGCCCATCGCGCGCACCATCGCCAGCACGCGGGATTCCCACGCTGCGTGGAATACCGGCTCGTTGGGTTCGGGCTCGACCTTGCCGAACCCGTCCATGCCGCCCATGTCGTGCACGCCGTTCACGACGGCGCTCCGGGCGTCTTGGGAAAGCCGGTGCCGATCATGGAGTCGCGCGTGACGAGCTCGGCGAGCTGCTCCTCGCTCCAGCCCTCCGTGCCCTCGGGCCGCATCGGCAGCACCAGAAAGCGCGTCTCGGCGGTCGAGTCCCACACCCGGATCTCCGTGTCCTTGGGCAGCGTGACGTCGAAATCGGCGAGCACCCCGCGCGGGTCTTTCACGGCGCGCGAGCGGTAGGGCGCGGCCTTGTACCAGACCGGCGGCAGCCCCAGCATTTCCCAGGGGTAGCAGGAGCACAGCGTGCACACGACCATGTTGTGCCGCTGCGGCGTGTTCTCGACCACGACGAGATGGTCGCCGACGCGGCTGACATGGCCGAGCGTGCCGATCGCCTTGCTGCCGTCCTCGAGCAGCGCCTGCTTGAAGGCCGGATCGGTCCAGGCCTTGGCGACGACGCGCGCGCCGTTGTGCGGACCGATCCTGGTCTCGTAGGCCTGGATGATGGCATCGAGCGCGGCCGGCTCGACATAGCCTTTTTCGGTCAAAATGGTCTCGAGCGCGCGCACGCGCAGCTCGGTCTCGGACAGCTCGGAATGGTCGTGATCGTGGTGGTGATGGTCGCTCATGGACGGAAGATAGTCCCAGAATCCGGGCGTTGTCGAGGCGAAGACTCTGCTAACATCGGGCCATGGGATGGGCTGCACGAGCTGGAATAACCGCCGCAATCGCGGCTCTTGTCGCATTCGCGGCGCAGGATGCGCGCGCCGCGAATGGCGCCTATGCGGTGGATGCCGCCGACATCTCGGAGGTCGGCTCCTGCAAGGTCGAAAGCTGGCTGTCGATGGCTTCAAACACCGATGTCGAGGCGGTCGCCAATCCCTCTTGCGTCGTCGATCCTTTCAGGCCGATCGAGCTGAGCATGCAGACCATCCGGGCCCGCAGCGATGGCGACTGGAGCACGACGATGGCTCCGAAAGCCAAGACGAATTTCATCCCGACCGGCGTCGGCCGGTGGGGATTGTCGGCCTATGGCGGGGGATCATTCGATGCGGTGACCGGCGAGGCGCTATCCGCGTTTGCGGTCATCCCCGCAACCTTCCGCCTGTCCGAAACCATGCGCATCAACGTCAATGGCGGCTGGCTCTGGGATCGCACCGTGGATCGCCACTACCTGACCTATGGCATCGGCTTCGACTGGAAATTCACCGACACCTTGCAATGGACGATCGAGGCCTACGGCCAGGCCGGCGCATCCGAGATCGCAAGCGTCGTGCAGCCGCGTTTCCAGACCGGCGTCCGCTACCGGCCGAACGAGATCTTCTCCGTCGACCTGATCTACGGCCGCAACATCACCGGCGAAAACGCCAACTGGATCACCATCGGCACCACGTTCCGCTTTCCGGTCCGCGGCAGCGAGCCGGAGCATCGGCGCACCGGGCATTTGTGAGCGCCAGGGAAAATCAGGCACCGGGCGGCAGAACCCGCGTCAAGCCATTGATCGCGCCGCGGACAGTCCGTATACGCCGCGCAGGGACAAAAGCGGCCCGGCCAACGGGCGGCACGACGCAACGACAATCAAGGGGGAGGACCCATGGCCGCTAGCTCACAGGCGCCTGAGGCGAAAGGGTTTCGCTGGAAGCTGGTCGCACCGCTCGTGGTGTGGCTGGCGATCTATCTGTGGCCGGTGCCATCAGGGCTCAACGTCAATCAGTGGCACTATTTTGCCGTGTTCGCGGCCGTCATCACCGGGCTCATCCTGGAATCGATGCCGGTCGGCGCGGTCGGCCTGATCGGGCTCACGGTCGCCGGCGTCGGTGGCTATATCGATCCCGATCCGACCAAGTCGCTGCGCTGGATGCTGGCGGGCTTTGCCGAGAGCACGGTGTGGCTGATCGTCGGCGCCTTCGTGTTCTCGATCGGCTACCGCAAGAGCCAGCTTGGCCGGCGCATCGCGCTGGTGCTGGTGCAAAAGCTCGGCCGCAACACGCTCGGCCTCGGCTATGCGGTCGCGATGTCGGACTTTCTGCTCGCGCCGGCGACGCCCTCCAACACCGCGCGCAGCGGCGGCATCGTCTATCCCATCATCAGCAACATCCCGCGCATCTACGGCTCCGAGCCCGGACCGACCGCCGGCAGGATCGGCACCTATGTGATGTGGACCGCGTTCGCGGCGACCGCAGTCACCAGCTCGCTGTTCTTTACCGCGCTCGCGCCCAATGCCGCGGCGCTCGCGATCGCCAAGAAGACCGTCGGGGTCGAGGTGAGCTGGGGCCAGTGGTTCATCGGCTTTGCGCCGCTCGGCATCCTCCTGATGATCCTCGTCCCGCTGCTGAGCTACGTGATCTGCCGGCCCGAAGTGAAGCGCAGCCCCGAGATCTCCGAATGGGCGGCAAAGGAGCTCGCGGAGATGGGCCCGATGTCGCGCAACGAATGGATCATGCTGGCGCTGATCGTGCTCGCGATGTTCCTGTGGATCGCCGGCTCCAGCCCGGACATCCACGTGCCGCTGCTCGGCTCGAATTTCGTCAACGCCACCACCGTCGTCTTCATCGTGATCTCGCTGATGCTGGTCACGGGCGTGATCGAGTTTGCCGACATCGTCAGCGAGAAGAGCGCCTGGGAGGTGTTCTTCTATTTCACCTCGCTGCTGACGCTCGCCTCGGGCCTCAACGAGATCGGCTTCATCAAATGGTTCGCGACAGAATACGCAAAGCCGCTCGCCGGGCTGTCGCCGTCAACCGCGATGCTCCTGCTGGTCGCACTGTTCTTCTGGATCCACTATTTCTTCTCCAGCATCACCTCGCACGCCGCAGCGGTGTTGCCGGTGGTGCTCGCGGTCGGCTCGGGCATCGCCGACCTGCCGGTCACGACGCTCGCCATGCTCTGCATGTATTCGCTCGGCCTGATGGGCGTGATCTCGCCTTACGCGACGGGGCCGGCGCCGATGTATTTCGGCAGCGGCTATATCGGGAAGGGCCAGTTCTGGGGCTTTGGGCTGATCTTCGGGCTGCTCTATTTCGCCGGGCTCCTGCTGATCGTGCTGCCATGGTTGCAGGTTGCCAGGTAAGCCGGGCCGAACGCCGACAGCCCCCGGCAGATGAATTTTCTTCGCCGGGGAGGGATTTGGAAAACTTCGTCCAACTCCCCGCAAATATCTGACATTGCAAGAAAGACCCGTTCGGGTGATGGTGCGTGCTGCGGTGCAGCGCGTTCCACCCGAGCGCTCGGTCGCAGTTTCATCCCCCGTCGCTCGATGCGACCTGGTTCCCGTGCGCCCCTGGGGCGTGCGGGCAAGCGAACTATCGTACATGAAGGCCGCCACCATGAACGCCCACCAATCGCTCGCGATCGGACAGAGGATCGAAACGCTCGATGCGATTTCACCTGCCGCGACCCAGACGGACGCGATGGTCCGTTTCGAAGGCATTTCGAAGACCTATCCGGCCTATCGCGGCAAGCCCGGCGTCAACGCCCTGCAGGACATCGACTTCACGATCCAGCGCGGCTCCATCACCGGCGTGATCGGCCGCTCCGGCGCCGGCAAGTCAAGCCTGGTCCGGCTGATCAACGGGCTGGAGAAGCCGACCACGGGACGCGTGATCGTCGATAGCAGGGATATCTCGGCGCTGGCGGGCCGCGAGTTGCGGCTGGCGCAGCGCTCGATCGGCATGATCTTCCAGCATTTCAACCTGCTGTCGTCGCGCACCGCGGCCGACAACATCGCGCTGCCGCTCGAGATCGCCGGCTGGGCCAAGTCCGACATCAAGGCCCGCGTCGCCGAGCTGCTCGCTCTCGTCGGCATCGCCGACAAGCACGATCGCTATCCGTCGGAGCTGTCCGGCGGCCAGAAGCAGCGCGTCGGCATTGCGCGGGCGCTGGCGACGCGGCCGAGCGTGCTGCTGTCGGACGAGGCGACGTCCGCGCTCGATCCGCAGACCACGCGCGCGATCCTCGATCTGCTCGCCAACATCAACCGTGAGCTCGGGGTGACCATCGTGCTGATCACCCACGAGATGTCCGTGGTGCGCCAGCTCGCCAGGGAGGTCGTGGTGCTCGACGCCGGCCATGTCGTCGAAAGCGGCCATGTCGCCGACATCTTCACCCATCCCAAACATCCGATCACGCAGTCCTTCCTGGCCGAGGTGATCGGCGACAGCCTGCCGGTGTCGCTGGCGAGCCGGATCGTTTCGGAACCGTCCGCCGGCGGGCAGGCCGTGATCCGCGTCCAGGTGCGCGGGGCGGGGGCCGGCGACACGCTGGTGGCGCGGCTCGCGCGCGAGCTCGTCCTCGATGTCTCACTGCTCGCGGCCCGCATCGACGAGATCGGCGGCCAGCATGTGGGCTCGCTCACCCTCGGTATCCCTCTCGGCATTTCCGGCAGCGGAGACGCGGTGACGCGGACGCTCGCCTGGCTGTCTCAATATCAATTCCCGGCGGAGCGTCTCGGCTATGTCGCCTGAACTCATCAACCTCATCATCCAGGCCACCTTCGAAAGCCTGTACATGGTCGGCATCGCGGCGCTGCTCGGCACCGCCTTCGGCCTGCCGCTCGGCGTGTTCCTGGCGACCAGCCGGAAAGGGGAACTGTTCGCGGCGCCCGTCGTCAATCGGGTGCTCGGCATCGTCGTCAATGCGACGCGCTCCACGCCCTTCATCATCCTGGTCGTGGCCATCATCCCGTTCACGCGGCTCGTGGCCGGTACATCGATCGGCTCGACCGCGGCGATCGTGCCGCTGACCATCGCCTCGACGCCGTTCATCGCGCGTCTCGTCGAAGCTGCGATCCGCGAGGTCGATGGCGGCCTGATCGAGACCGCGTCCTCGTTCGGGGCTTCGCCGATTCAGATCGTGTTCAAGGTGCTGATCCCCGAGGCATTGCCCGGCCTGTTGCTGGCGCTGACGCTCGCGGTGGTGAGCCTGCTCGGCTACTCCGCCATGGTCGGCGCCGTCGGCGGCGGGGGCCTGGGGGATCTCGGCATCCGCTACGGCTACCAGCGCTTCATGCCGGAGATGATGCTGGCGGTCGTCGTCGTGCTGATCGCGCTGGTCCAACTGGTCCAGAGCGCCGGTGACTATCTGGCGCGCCGTGTCAACCGCCGGCTGCGGCATCGCTGACATAAGCTCTTACACATCGGAGACTACAATGCGCTTTCTCGCAACCCTTGCGGCTGCAGCCTTGCTCGCGACCACCGCTGAGGCCGAAACCATCCGCGTCGGCGTAACCGCAGGCCCGCATGCCGAGATCATGGACGTCGTGAAGAAGGTCGGCGCCGAGCGTGGCCTCGACATCAAGGTGGTCGAGTTCACCGACTACGTGATCCCGAACCAGGCGCTGGCGCTGAAGGACCTCGAGGCCAACTCGTTCCAGCACGAGCCGTACCTGAAGAACCAGATCGCCAAGACCGGCTGGAAGATCGTCAAGGTCGCCAACACGATCGGCTCACCGCAAGGCGTCTATTCGCAGAAATACAAGAAGCTAGCTGACCTGCCGGAAGGCGCCCGCGTCGCCATCGCCAACGATCCTTCCAACGGCGCGCGCGGCCTGATGATCTTGGCGCTGCACGGCGTGATCAAGCTGAAGGACGCCAACAACGTCGCCTCGACCATTGCCGACATCACCGCCAACCCGAAGAAGCTGCGCTTCGTCGAGCTCGATGCCGCCCAGCTTCCCCGCGCGCTCCAGGACGTCGACGTCGTCTCGATCAACAACAATTACGCGGTGCAGGCCGGCCTCAATCCGGCGACCGATGCGATCGCCCGCGAAAACCCCGATGGTCCCTGGGTCAACATCCTCGCCGTCCGCGAGGAGGACAAGGACAAGCCCTGGGTGAAGCAGCTGATCGAGGCCTATCACTCCGCCCAGGTGAAGGCGTTTCTGGAGACGCGCTTCAAGGGCACCTATCTGCCGACCTGGTAACGACGGGGCGCGTCAATTCACTCCGCCAGTTCGACGTCGCTTGCGCGCGCCTCGCCGGGCGGCAATCCGATCGACGCCGGACCGGCAACCAGGCTGTCGAGGTCGACCAGCAGCAGATCGGCAATGTGGGTGAGCTGGTGCAGGGGGATGCTCAGCTCTCCGCTCTCGGCACGCGACACGAACTCGGGCGAGACGCCGAGATGGTTGGCGATCTGGCTCTCGGTATAGCCACGCGCCTCGCGCGCGCCTTTGACCTGCGCGCCAATATGCTGCCGGTGCAGAGCTTGCTCTGCTTCGGTCATCATGAGGGCCTGTTCGTCCAGGCTCGCAACACCATCGGCGAACGCGACGCCGAGCAGTCTCCGCTTCTGCCATGCCACGCGACAGGGCTTTCGCAGCCCGTCGGCAAAGATCAACGTGGCCTGTTTCGGAAACGACAGCGACCAGTCGAGCTTCAGCCTTGCGCCCGTGCCCGATACGTCCGAGATCGTGCAGGGGATGCTGACGATGCCCCTGGCGCCGTCAAACTCGATGATCCCGGTCCTCGCCGTGGATTGCCTGGTCGCCGCGCGCAATTCGCTCATGGACGTCGAACCCCGGGTGCCCAGCACGCGCTGGCACAGAACGTTGCGGCGCGTTCCGTAGAATGAATGAAATATCCCGCGGCTGATTTTACCTCCGGGGTTCCTCAGGCTCAATCGAGCCTGGCAGGCATGGTAAAGGATTCGTTCTCCGCGCTCGCGTTCGATGTCGCCGGATGTCCTGTCCGGTCGATCGATCGCGCGCTCGTCTAGAAGGATTCCAAATCCGGGGCCCATGCACGTTGGGTCGCGTATGGGCGCATTGGCCGCAGTTGCTGCGCACAGCTCTGGAGAGATTCTAACGCTGTTCCTATCGCACTCCGAAATCGCCTGCGTTAGGGCGGGGCATCAAGAACGATACCGGCAAAGCCGGCAGTGCGTGGGGCCTCGCAAGACGTGACCAACTTCCAACTTCATTCGCGTTCCGACGCACGTCTTCGACAGCTTCAGATACTCTTGTTCGGCCTCGACCGTGCTGGATGCGCTGCTTGCCTACACCAGGGACAATTGGCGCCTGTCGCTGAACGTCACCAACCTCGCCGACACACGCTACGTCGCCGCCTGCTACGGCCTGTCGGGCTGCATGTATGCCGAGGGACGCAAGGCGATCGGCAAGCTGACCTACCGGTGGTGAGCTTTGATGGCACAGGCATATAGACTCCCACAGGAGGTCGTGGAGACTTTAGCGGCCCAGTTTCCGACAGACCGCTTCATGAGAGGCGAACGATGAGAGCGATATTCGGTCGGTTGCATCGCTGGGCGGGCCTGCTCACGGCCGGATTCCTGTTCTTCTCCGGCATCACCGGCGCGATCATCTCCTGGGATCACGAGATCGACGACGTCCTGAACAGCCATCTGTTCGACGTCGCCAGCAAGGGCCCGGCCATTCCCTCGATCGAGCTCGCCAGGCTGATCGAGCAGCGCGATCCCCGCGCGCGCGTCGTCTATCTCTTCATGACGCCGGAGGAGGGCCACTCGCTGTGGTTCTTCATCATGCCGCGGATCGATCCCGCGACCGGCAAGCGCTATCCGCTCGACTACAATCAGATCTTCCTCGATCCCAACACAGGCGTCGAGCTGGGGCGGCGCTACTGGGGCGCGGTATGGCCGGTGACGCGGGAGAACTTCGTCTCGTTCCTCTACAAGCTGCACTACACCATGCATATCCCGGAATTCTGGGGCAGCGACCGCTGGGGCATGCGCCTGCTCGGAATCATCGCCATCATCTGGACCATCGACTGCTTCGTCGGCTTCTATCTGACGCTGCCGTCCCGGCGCGGCGCGAAGGCCGCGCGGGCGCCGCAGGTCACGCGCCAGCTCGAACGCGGCTTCTGGGCGCGCTGGGCGCCGGCCTGGACCATCAAGACGTCGGGCAGCGCCTACCGGATCAATTTCGACATCCACCGCGCCTTCAGCCTGTGGACCTGGGGGCTGCTGTTCGTCATCGCCTTCACGGCGTTCTCGCTCAACCTCTATTTCGAGGTGTTCTCGCCGCTGATGAAGATGGTGTCGAACTACACGCCGACGCCGTATGAGGAGCGGCCGTACCGCGATCTCGACAATCCCATCGAGCCCAAGGTGACGTTTGCCGACATCGCCGCGCGCGCGGCGGCCGATGGCAAGGGGCGAGGGTGGTCCACTCCGGTTGGCTCGATCAATTACGGCCCTGCCCATGGCGTCTTTGCCGCCGCCTTCTTCCATCCCGGCGACGACCACGGCGCCGGCGGCGTCGGCCCGGCGCAGCTCTATTACGACAGCGAGGACGGCCGTCCGCTCGGCGAGCGGCTGCCCTGGGTCGGCACTGCCGCCGATATCTTCGTGCAGGCGCAGTTTCCGCTGCATTCGGGACGGATTGTCGGGCTGTTCGGCCGCGTCCTGATCTCGATCATGGGGCTGGTGGTGGCCGCGCTCTCGGTGACCGGCGTCGTGATCTGGTGGCGCAAGCGCCGCGCCCGTGTCCGCGTGCGCGAGACGGCCGCGATGCGCCTGAACCGGCAACTCACGCCGGCGGAGTAGGGCACGCCTCCTCGCCGATGAACCTTCCCGCCCGGCACCGGCACAAAGACTGGAGATTGGCCCCAGTTCGCGGACATTGAATGAGATCGCTCGCCTTGCTCTGCCTGCTCGTCCTCACGACGACCGCCCACGCGGCCACGCCCGAGCAGCACTATCTCGACCTGCGCGATCGCTATATCGCAAAGTTCTCCAAGGCGCCGGAAAACGACGAGACCTCCAGGCAGCACGATGCGGCGCTGAAGGAGCTGACAGGCGTGCTGCGCGACCTGGTGGGACCGGTCACAATCAAGGGGCTGCCGGCAGAGGGCCAGTCGAACGCCGATACGCTCTTCAAGGGCGACTCGGGCTTCGGCCATCTCGACGGTCTCGGCTTCGCCTCCGAGGGCGACAAGATGCAAGCCGTGGCGACCACGACCGCGCTGCTCAAGCACTGGCTGCGCGAGCACCGCGAGGACGGCATGCCGCAGGAGATCAGTGCGGCGTTCAGGTCGGATCGCTTCTACTATTATGCGATCCAGGACTCCGCCTTCGCCAAATATGCCGAGTTGCCGATCACCAAGCCGTCGGCGGCCAGCGCCGCGGTCGCCGTTCTCGGCGTGCGCGGCAATGGCGATCTGAAGGGGGCGCCGCGTGAGATCGACGTCGTCGCGATCCAGGGCGAGAAGGTCTACTTCCTCGCCGTCACCGACGCCGTGAAGACGGCCGAGATCCCGGCTTGCGAGAAGGTCTGGAAGCAGATGATGGCGAAGCCCATCGACAAGAAGGACCCTCGTGGCGGTATGACCCGCGAAGACAATGCGATGACTGCCTTCACCGAGTGCTTCGGCAAGGCAGCGCCGAACCAGAGCTGGTTCGCGGCCGCCGTCAAGAAGGCGCAGAGCCAGATCGACATGCTGCCGCTGCGCTAAAGCGCGCTGCAGCCACGATTCATCCGCGGCCGCCCTCAACCGCTGATCGTTCCCTCACGCGAATATCTTGCGTTACGGTCGACGAGAAAGACGACAAGGTCGGTATCCTCACTCGCTTTCACCTTCGGCGAGGCGCCGCAGCTGGCGAACATCAGCGCGGTATGCTTCCCGGCCTTGTGCTCACCTGCGAGGACGCTGCCCCGAAACACGTAGAGCCAGCGATCGAATCCCCGCTTTGACGGAAGCTCGGTGCTTCGACCCGCGGGCAAATGTGTGTCGTAGAGATAGATGGCCTGCCGTACGAATGTCGGCGCGTCGGATCCGTCGGGCCCCGTCAGCAGCCGCCACTGATCGTTTCTTCCGGCTTCGTTCAACGCGACGAACTGAACGTTCGGCTCCAAATCCGCAGCTTCCGACCGAACGAAGATCTGGAGCATTTCGATCTGATCGTCGCCGAGGACCTTCTCTTCGTGGTGGAAGCCGCGGCCTGCGTTCATCACCATGAGCCGGTCGGATGAAATGACTTCGCTTCGGCCGGCGGAATCGGTGTGCTGCATCCGTCCGGTCCGCATGTAGCTGATGATCTCGTCGTTGCGGTGTTCGTGCATCCTGACGACGAGACCGGGTTGGAGCCGGGCGTGGTCGATGACCCCAAGCCCGCCGAAGCCCGCATCGTCTCGTTGGTTCAGAGAGATGCCTGGATGGATTCGGCGCAACTGGAATGGCCCGTGTGATCTGACCTGATGGGTCTCCGGCGACACGATGCCGATCCCCTTGATGGGCGCTGCGACAGACATGTTGTTACTCCTTGGCCCCGGCGGCTTAGCTCGATCTTGGGATCGATTACGACCGGATCGGCGGCAACACGTCGGTGAAGAGGAGCTGGATGAGCTTCTGCCCGTTCGGCGTACCCCAGTTCTGGGCCAGCTCGGCGATCATGGTGTTGGTCGCGGTCAGGACAACGCCAGCATCCTGCATGCGGCGACGCGACATATCCTCCGAGAGTTCGAACGGCGATCCCGAGGCGTCCATGACGGCCTGCACCCTGTAACCTTCGGCCACAGCGTCGATCGCCGGGAAGACGAGGCAGACGTCGGTCGTGACACCCGCCATGATCAGGTTCTTGCGACCCGTCGTTTCCACGGCGGCCTTGAAATTGGCGTCGGTCCAGGCGTTGACGATGCCTTCGCGCTTGACCCGCTTGTCAAAGGCGTCGGGAAGAATGTCCTTCAGTTCCGGCAGCAACGGACCCTGCAGGCGATCTTCCTGGCTCGACGTCAGGACGGTGGGGATGCCAAGAATGCTCGCGGTCTTGGCCAGCGCCAGCGACATGCGCCGGGCGCGCTCGACATCGATGTTCTTGATCAGTTGCATGGTGCCGATCTGGTGGTCGATCAGCAGAAGCGCGGAATCCTGGGGTGTGAAATAGCTGGGCATGACGTGGTCTCCCTCGGTCGAACGAGCAGTATCGCTCGCTGTTGAACCTACGAATGGAACGAACCTCGCGGCAGGCTTGAAAAATGCCCACCTCATGTTTCATAAATGGAACATGAGCGTCTTTTCCGATTTCGACGGCCTCGCGCTTTTCACCCGGATTGTCGAAGCGGGAGGGCTGGCGGCGGCCGAACGTGCGACGGGCATTCCCAAGGCCACCCTGTCACGGCGGCTGTCCGCCCTGGAGAAGACCCTTAACGTCCGACTGGTGCGACGGACGAAGCGGGGAGTCGCGCTGACCGAGGAGGGGCAGCGGCTCTTTGACCGCACCCGGCTCGCGCTCAACCTTGCCGAAGAGGCCGTCGCTGAGGTTCAGGATGAGCGGATTGCCCTATCAGGCACCGTTCGATTGTCGTTGCCGCCGGACATCGCGACGGCCGTTCTGGCACCAGCGTTGATCAGCTTCAAGCTCAGGCACCCCGATGTGATGATCGAGATGACCCTGGCCGATCGCAGGGTGTCCTTGATCGAGGAAGGATACGACTTGGTCGTACGAATGGGGCCGGTCGCCGACTCCGGGCTGATGTTCAAGAAGCTCGCCTCCCTGCCGCGCGTGCTAGTCGCGAGTCCGGGATTCCTTGCAGCACGGAGCGCGTTGACAGTGCCGCAGGACCTGAACGAGATCCCAGCGCTCGCGATCCGTCGCGACCTGGTGGAGTGGGATTTACGAAACCATGACGGCGCTGCTGTCACCGTGAATCCACCGATTGGCTACGCGGCAAACCGACAAACGATATTGGTCGACGCCGCGATCGCGGGTCTCGGTGTCGCGAACCTTCCCTTGTTCATGGTGGATGCGGCGCTGAATTCCGGGGCGCTTGTCCGCATCATGTCGGGATGGGAGCCGTCTCCCGTCGAGATGACTGCGCTGTGGCAGAAGGACAGGTTCAGCGGCCGTCTGACGAAGGCGATCGTGGCGGCGTTTGCTGAGGCTCTGAAGAGCGTGTGAGGTTGGAATAGCAGTGCGCCTACAACGACAGGGGTATGAGGTGGAAATCAGACAAGACGATCCGACGGCGCCATATGTTGCCGACTTGTTGGCACATCATCTGGAGGAGCTACGTAGCGTTATGGCCGAGCACGCATTCGCACTGGATGCGACCGGTCTTTCGGCTGCGACCGTGACTTTCTGGACGGCCTGGCAGGACGATGTGCTGGCTGGATTCGGCGCTCTGAAAGAATTGGATGGCACGCATGGCGAAGTGAAGTCGATGCGCGCCGCGCCGGCTGCACGGGGCACCGGAGTAGGGCGAAACATTCTGCGTCACATCATCACTGAAGCCCGCAAACGAGGCTATGCGCGCGTGAGCTTGGAAACCGGTACGGCAGCGTTGCACGCTCCTGCCATTTCGCTCTACCGCAGTGCCGGATTCGTGCCCTGTGAGCCGTTCGCCGACTATCGCGCGAGCCCGCACAACCAGTTCATGAGCCTCGACCTGTCGAATTGAGCTGCCTCGCTTCGAGCGTCCCTTATTGAACGGCTGCCAAAGACGCCAACGCGCTGCCGCCGAGATTCCACCCGCGGCCGCCCTCGCCAAAGATCTCGTATCCAGTCACCGCGACCGTGTCCTCGAGCTTGATGAAGCCGCGCTTGGGATGCTTCATCGTGGTCTCGATCGACACCACCATGCCGGGCTCGAGCGGCAGCCGCGCGTGCCCGTTCGCGACGGTGTTGCCGCCGCCGTGAATGGACGCGAAACGTCGATTACTTCTTGTCGCCCATATGGTGCGGCGACGAAGCGGGGCCGCCAGTGTAGTGGTGACCTCCGGACGCGCCGTCCTTGGAGGAGCCGACCGTTTCCTTCTTGCCCATGTGATGAGGGACTTCGGTCTTCGGGCCGCCGCTATAGTGATGACCGTTCTTTTCCTTGTCGGTGGTCTGCGCCATCGCGGGCACGGCAAGTGCGGCGGCGGCTACGACGGCAATAAGTGTTCTAGTGATCATGTCCGTTCTGCCGGTGAATGATGGCACATCAAAACAAAAACGGCGGAGCTCATACTTGATACACCTCAAGGTCGAAATCGGTCGTGGCGATCGTCGAGCCCGACCTACATCGTCCACATTGACGTGCCTCAATTGGTCGGAGACGAAAACGAGTCATCCTGAGTGCTTGCAATCCACAATCAGGAGCTTGTCATGCGCGCTTTGACCTTTGCCGCCGCGCTACTCGCCACGACGCTCGGGCATGCCGCCTGGGCCCAATCAGCCGCGGAGCACCAGGGGCACCACCCCGACCAGAAGGAGGCGCAGGAGCAGCCCAAGCCCAAGGCGGTCCCGCCGGGTCCGGCCGGCTCTCAGAGCATGAACGGCGGCGGAATGATGGGCGGGAGGATGCCCATGATGGACATGGCGAAGATGATGGAGATGATGCGGCAGTCCGGGGACGGAATGGGCATCGATACCATCGATCACATCGAGGGCCGGATCGCGTTCCTCCGCACCGAGCTTAAGATCACCGACGCGCAGCAGCCCGCCTGGAACACGTTCGCCGATGCCTTGCGGACGAACGCCAAGACGTTGGGAGAGATGCGCGGTTCGATGATGTCGCAGCAAGGCGCCGGCGCTCCGGGCCTAGTCGAAAAGCTCGCGTTCCAGGAGAAGTGGCTCGCGGCGCGGCTCGAAGGCACCCGCGCGATGAAGTCGGCGCTGACGAACATGGTCGCGATGTTTTCCGAAGAGCAGAAGAAGACCGCGGACGAGTTGCTCGCGCCGCAGATGGGCATGATGCCGATGATGTCGGCGATGCGGGGCGGAGGCATGATGGGCATGGGAATGCAGCCCGGCAAGCCGATGCAGTGAGGCCCTGCGGGCCTGGCGCCGTTGATCTGCGTCAACAATGATGGCAGCCGCGCCGCTAAGCTGCTGACAGCTACAGGATCGTGCTGATGTCGGTGGAGGATCATTCCGGGACATGATGGCCAATTGCCTGAAATGGTTGATGATTGCCGGCCTTACTGCTGGGTTTGGTGGTGCGGCTCAGGCTGAAAACCTCGACATCGGTAAGTCAGAATTTCAGTCTTCATGCGCGAGCTGTCATGGCGCGGATGGAAAGGGGAAAGGGCCTGTCAGCGAGCAGCTCAAGGTGCCGCCTTCCGATTTGACGATGTTGGCCAAGAACAACGGCGGCGTCTTTCCTACGAACGCTGTGTATGAAACCATCTATGGATCGAAAACAATTCCCGCTCACGGCACTCGTGAAATGCCTATTTGGGGGGAACGATTCAACCCTATTGTCAACTTGCCTCACTATGTTGATCCGTCTTATTGGAAGATGGCCGGGCCGGAGCAAAGCCCAGAAGTTGTCGTGCGAAAACGCATCCTCGCTGTTATCGATTATCTGAATCATATTCAGCAAGAGTAGCAACCGACGAGCATCAGTTACCTGCCCCCCGGTCGGGGGCCTCGTTGATTGAGGCGAGGCCGCGGCCGGCCGCCGTGACGCGAAAACAGAGAATGCTGCAGGCGACTTGCCTTTGGTCTATCTGGTTCGGCGGGACGATCAAGCGAATGCAAGTAGTCCCGTCACCCGTGGATCATTTCCGCCCCGGAGATGATTTCGAAGGAACACCTTATCGGAGGACTGGGGCAACCTGGTTGACGAAAGAGACTATCGCGACCTGCTGCACTGATGCCACGTTCCAAACGGCATCCCCATTTAGCGGCCAAGTGCCTCGAGGAAATTCTCGCGCCATGCCGTAATGCTATTGCGACGCAGCACCGCCATCATGTCTCGCCAACGCTCGCGGCGCTCCTCAAGTGGCATCGCCAGCGCATTCTGCAATGCTTCGGCGACGGCGTCGGGGTCATACGGGTTGGCGAAGACGGCAGCGTCGAGTTCGTAGGCCGCGCCTGCAAAGGGCGAGAGAACGAGCACGCCGGGGTCATCGGGGTTTTGTGCAGCGACGTACTCCTTGGCAACCAGGTTCATTCCGTCGCGCAACGGAGTGACAAGAGCGACGTGGCTGAGCCGAAAGAAGCCAGCGAGCGAGCGCTGGGAAAAGCTCCTGTTCAAATACTGGATCGGTGCCCAATCGAGTTCCGCGAAGCGACCGGCCACGTCGCCTGCCAGTGCACCGAGCCTCTGCCGTAGTGCACGGTATTCAGGGACGTCGCTGCGCGTTGCGGTGGCGATCTGCAGCAAGCGGACGTGGTTGCGGTATGCGGGATAGCCCTCGAGAAAGCCGGCGAACGCTTTGAACCGGTGCTCGAGGCCCTTACTGTAATCCAGCCGGTCCACCCCAATGATGAGCTGGCGCCCCCGCAGGCTCTCATGCAGCCGGCGTGCCGTTCGAGACGTCACAGCGCGACTGGCCATTTGGGCAATGGCTTCAGTATCGATCCCGATCGGGAAGGCGCCGGCACGAAGAACGCGATCGAAAGCCTGAATCTGGCCATCGGACGAAACCTTACCTCCTGCGCGGCGAACGATGGCGTCATGGAAGGCGATCAGATCCTCCACCGTTTGGAAGCCGACGAGATCGTAAGCGCACAGTGATTTCAGCAGGTCGCCATAGCGGGGAAGGGTTGCCAGCACCCCCAAAGACGGAAACGGCGTATGCAAGAAGAACCCGATCCGTTGTGTGGCCCCGGCGCGGCGAAGTTCCTCGGCCATCGGGATCAGATGATAGTCATGGACCCAGACGAGGTCACTCGGCCTGAGCAGGGGCGCGAGCGCGTCGGCGAGCAGGGCGTTCACCCGTCGATAGGCGGCC
Source organism: Bradyrhizobium sp. cf659 (assembly GCF_900113725.1). NCBI lineage: Bacteria > Pseudomonadati > Pseudomonadota > Alphaproteobacteria > Hyphomicrobiales > Nitrobacteraceae > Bradyrhizobium > Bradyrhizobium sp. cf659. The sequence goes on along the minus strand of NZ_FOQJ01000001.1, from coordinate 578,938 downwards.
AAGTCCCGGCGGCTAAAGTTCACGAGGTCAAGACGATAGTGGAATAAGGGCCACAGTGCCGCGTTGGAGAAGCCGCTGTAGTAGCCGTCATGGTCTGCGCGGGTAAGATCGACGGTAGCGTAGGTCACTCCCTCGGTCTCAAAAACGTTCGGCTCTGGTGTTGTTTCTCCAAGCTTGCCACTCCACCCGAACCATAAGCCTCCAGCCTGATGCAGAGCGTCGACGAGGCCGGTCACAAGCCCGCCGCTGCGCTGCGCAGCTTTTCCCGGCAAGGCGACACGGTTGGAGACGATGACCAAGCGGCTCAAGCGGGTCCTCTCCGCGCTGTCAGGGCTGCGTCAAGCCGAGCCGCCAAAAGATCTCGGCGAACACGGCAACGCAAATGATCGGCCGGTGACACATCCGCCGGCGAGCACATTCACCTCGCTCCCCACGCGAAGATCCCCAAGTCCTTCCACCGAACCGATAGTTCCGTCATCAGGCAATCTCGCGCTTGAGGTCGGCGCGACGCGTGGATATCGAGCGGCAAGATCAAGGCGTTACCTGTAAAACATATAGATATTCTCGCAGTAAATACAGGATACTCTGCCGATCAGCTGAGCTGTTGGGCGCCGTCTAGAACCGATCTTCGCAGCCGCGGCATTCTCGGTACTGGAAGGATTGGCGCTGCGGATCGACCCGCGACCGACCGAATGGCGCTTACCTGCGATATGTGCGATTATATAACATGGTCAAAGAGAAAGACCGAAGGACAGCGCCGGAAGAAGAAATGGCAACCGCTCTCGACCGTTGGGACGAGGAAGGCGGAGCGCAGGAGCTGGCGTGGCCTTTACCCTATAAAGCGAGCGATTTGCGGGACGTGGAGCGCAGAGTCCTGGAATGTCTGGGTGCCGCCCTTGTCAGCGAATGGAATGATCTGCCTACTGACGTCCAACGCAGGCTCTTCGAGCACGCGGCCTCGGGAAAATCGCACGACGCCATCGTATTGAAGACGCGGATCGCCCGTTTCCTGCATGATCATAAAGGCTCCTCGCGTGTGCGCTGACACGACCTTGGCAGATTGTCCACGCCGTTGCTTTTCGCTGACCCGTCTTCTGCAGTATAGGTATCGCGGATCTGATGCCCGAACAATGAGCGCGACGATGGCGGGACGAACGGCCGGCAGGCTGGACTGAGGTGGTGGCCCGTCGATTCATTTTTGCGCCCCGTTTTGGCAATGCGGCAAGAAGGCGTAGCAATCATCGTCATAAGAGCGTGACGATAAAGACTGTGTCAGGATCATCCCTCGAAGTGATCGAGACCGAATTCCTCTTTTAGCTGTTGATGCGCTTGCTCACAGATCAATCGCTCCTTGACGGTTGCTGCCGACCGCCGCAGGCCTCTCGGCTCGTAGATTTGCGAGATAACATTTCTGCTTCCCAATGCCCGCCGATCGCCAACGCATTTTTCCACTTAGCATCAGCAAGCATCTCGTCGGCCGGCATCAACAACTAATCCGGGATGTGTATTGCCTTGTATTAATCTCGGCACAAAGAGCACGGTAAGCGGATCGCTTATAGCGCCGATGCGAAGCTGTTTCTGAAGGATAGCCGATCATGACCATGCGCTCGCGACGCGAAACGGTCACCTTCAAGCATCAAGGGCATCGACCGCCTTCTGCCTCCGGGTGCCTACGAGGTCGTCACCGATGAGGAGATGATCGAAGGATTGTCATTCGCGTCGTTTCGCCGGGTTGCCACTATGATCATGGTGCCGGCGGCGCCGCCGCGCACCTCAACGATGGAGATGATTTCCATCAGCCCGGTTGATTTGGCTGACGCGCAGCGCATTGATGCCGACGCGCCTCACGAGTGACGAGCCACTCGATCTCGACAAGCACCGCTGAATGGCTGCACAAGAAGCGACCGATGTTCGGCCTATTCTTGCGCACGTACAACGCAAAAGCCTTGCGCGCTGGGTGGCTTTCTTAAATGTGATGACCCTGCGTCCAACGACTTTCGCTCCACACAGCTGGTCTTGACCGGATCCTTAGCCGCCGCTGCCTTGGCAGGATTTCGTGACGTTCTGAGCAGAATATCATTTCGGGACGGTCTTGTTCCTCCTCCTGCGGTCGCTTATGTGCTGTTTAGCACTCGTTGGCCACGACTGCTATTTCGTCTAAAGCAAACAACAACCAGCAAATAGGAGGGCAGCATGAAATTCCGTCCGCTTCACGACCGCGTTGTGGTCAAGCGTATTGAAGCCGAAGAGAAGACCACTGGCGGAATCATCATTCCGGACAGCGCCAAGGAAAAACCCTCGCAGGGTGAAATCACGGCGGTCGGTCCTGGTGGCCGTGACGAAGCCGGCAAGCTGATTCCCATCGATCTCAAGGTTGGCGACCGCGTGCTGTTCGGCAAGTGGTCAGGCACCGAGGTCAAGCTTGATGGTCAGGAACTTCTGATCATGAAGGAAAGCGACATTATGGGCGTTCTCGTCGAGCTGCCCGCCGCCAAGAAGAAGGTCGCGTAAGCGCCAGTCAGTTTTCTTTATCCTGAGCAGTCGGCGCAGCCGGCATCTTGAAGGATGAGGCCTGTAAGTTCAAATCTCGTCACTTAAGAGCCAGCCCAGTCGCGCGGTCCTTGGGATCTGACCAGTCGAAAACGGAGATCATTATGTCGGCCAAAGAAGTCAAATTCGGCGTCGATGCCCGCGACAGGATGTTGCGCGGTGTCGAAATTCTCAACAATGCGGTCAGGGTCACGCTCGGTCCCAAGGGCCGGAACGTCGTGCTCGAGAAGTCGTTCGGCGCTCCCCGCATCACCAAGGACGGCGTCACTGTCGCCAAGGAGATCGAGCTTGAAGACAAGTTCGAGAACATGGGCGCGCAGATGGTGCGAGAAGTTGCCTCCAAGTCGGCAGATGCGGCTGGCGACGGCACCACCACCGCGACCGTGCTCGCGGCTGCGATCGTCCGTGAAGGCGCTAAGGCGGTTGCCGCCGGCATGAACCCGATGGATCTCAAGCGCGGTATCGACCTCGCGGTGGAAGCCGTGGTCGCCGACCTCGTGAAGAACTCCAAGAAGGTCACCTCGAACGAGGAAATCGCCCAGGTCGGCACCATCTCGGCTAACGGCGACGCGGAAATCGGTAAGTTCCTCTCCGACGCCATGAAGAAGGTCGGTAACGAGGGCGTTATCACGGTTGAGGAAGCCAAGTCGCTCGAGACTGAACTCGAGGTCGTCGAAGGCATGCAGTTCGACCGCGGCTACATCTCGCCGTACTTCGTCACAAACGCCGACAAAATGCGCGTCGAAATGGAAGACGCCTACATCCTCATCAACGAAAAGAAGCTATCTCAGTTGAATGAACTGCTTCCGCTGCTGGAAGCCGTCGTCCAGAGTGGCAAGCCGCTGGTGATTATCGCGGAAGACGTCGAAGGCGAAGCGCTCGCGACCCTGGTCGTGAACCGTCTGCGTGGCGGTCTGAAGGTCGCGGCCGTCAAAGCTCCCGGCTTCGGCGATCGTCGCAAGGCCATGCTGCAAGACATTGCGATCCTGACCGGCGGCCAGGCGATCTCGGAAGATCTCGGCATCAAGCTGGAGAACGTTACGCTCGCCATGCTCGGCCGCGCCAAGAAGGTGATGATCGACAAGGAGAACACCACCATCGTCAGCGGCGCCGGCAAGAAGGCCGACATCGAGGCGCGCGTCAACCAGATCAAGGCGCAGATCGAGGAAACCACCTCGGACTACGACCGTGAGAAGCTGCAAGAGCGTCTCGCCAAGCTCGCAGGCGGCGTCGCGGTGATCCGCGTCGGCGGCGCGACCGAGGTCGAGGTGAAGGAGCGCAAGGATCGCGTTGATGACGCGATGCATGCGACCCGCGCGGCCGTCGAGGAAGGCATCCTGCCGGGCGGCGGCGTCGCCCTGCTGCGTGCTTCCGAGCATCTCAAGGGGCTGCGCACCAAGAACGATGACCAGAAGACCGGCGTCGAGATCGTGCGGAAGGCGCTATCCTATCCGGCGCGCCAGATCGCAATCAACGCTGGCGAGGACGGCTCCGTCATCGTCGGCAAGATCCTGGAGAAGGATCAGTATGGCTACGGCTTTGACTCCCAGTCCGGCGAGTACGGCAACCTGGTCAGCAAGGGCATCATCGACCCGACCAAAGTCGTTCGTGTGGCGATTCAGAATGCGGCTTCTGTTGCGGCGCTGCTGATCACTACCGAAGCCATGGTGGCCGAATTGCCAAAGAAGAACGCCGGCGGTAGCGGCATGCCTCAAGGTGGCGGTATGGGTGGCATGGATTTTTAGTCCAACTCGTTCAGTGCTCAACAATAGCGAAGGCCCGGCAGAAATGCCGGGCTTTTTTGCAGGAATCAGTTCAAGCGGGCGCTCCTGCTTTCAAGTTAGCGTCAACGCCGAGCCGCCCGGTCAACGTCTCGCTTACTCGTAGCGCAGCGCTTCGATGGGATCGAGCCGAGCGGCCTTTCGCGCGGGGTAGTAGCCGAAGAATATGCCGACGGCTGCCGAGAACAGGAACCCGCCGGCAATCGCGGCCCGGGATATCGGCGCCGGCCAGCCTGTGAGGGCGGAGATGCCGACGGACAACGCCGCGCCGATGACAAATCCCAGGATGCCGCCGCTGACGCTGATGAAGATCACCTCGGCAAGAAATTGCAGCAGGACGTGCAATCTTTGGGCGCCAATCGCCATCCGTAGTCCGATCTCCTGCGTTCGCTCCGTCACCGAGACGAGCAGGATATTCATGATGCCGATGACACCCATGCCGCCGTGGCCGAAGTCATAACCGCGCCGCTGAAGCCACCGAGCAGGAAGATGATGAGGATGTCACGAGGATAAGTCCGATCGACATTGTCCGACTCCTTTGGTGCGACCTCGTGGACATGGGTCTCTTGGCAGTCCGAGTTCGCGCCCAACATGGGCATGATGCCGATAATGCAGAGCCGTATGGGCTCCATGCGGATGCTAGGCAAGTGAGGACTTCGCCGGATCCTTGATGTGCATCAACAATGATGGCAAACGCCCCGCTAAACTTTCGGAAGATATAGGAACACGCGCAATGTCGGTGCAGGATCATTCCGGGTATCGAGAGCGCCCTCGAGAGGGCATGTCCACCAAGGCCGGTTTGGTCCTTGTAGGATTCCTGATTATCGCCGGCGCGCTCTTGTTCACAGAGCATAGGGCGCACGTGCTCGGATTGCTGATCTGGCTTCCGCTTCTCGCCTGTCCCCTGATGCACTTCTTCATGCATGGCGGACACGGCCACCATCACGGCGGTGGCCGACCGAACGATCCAAGGAGCGTGTGATGCACGACACCGGGCCCGCCTACGGTCTCTGGAGCCTCGTCATCGTCAATTCGGCGGTCTTCATCCTGTTCGCCTACAGCTTCTTCAAGCCGCAGACCGCCCGCGACTGGCGCTCGTTCGGCGCCTTCAGCGCGTTTCTGGTGGCGCTGTTCGTGGAGATGTACGGCTTTCCGCTCACCATCTACTTCCTTTCGGGCTGGCTGCAGTCGCGCTACCCGAACGTCGATTGGTTCTCCCATGACGCCGGGCACCTGCTCGAGATGATGTTCGGCTGGAAGACCAATCCGCACGCCGGACCGTTCCACATCCTGAGCTTCATCTTCATCGGCGCGGGCTTCGTCCTGATCTCGGCCGCCTGGAGGATGCTGTACGACGCGCAGCAGACCCGGAGCCTCGCGACCACCGGGCCCTACAGCTACGTCCGGCACCCGCAGTATGTCGGTTTCGTCCTGGTGATGTTCGGCTTCCTGCTGCAGTGGCCGACGATCCTCACGCTGGCGATGTTCCCCGTGCTGACGATCATGTACGTGAAGCTCGCGCGCGACGAGGAGCGGGACGCCAGGTCGGAGTTCGGCGAGGCCTATGCGAAGTACGCTGCGGAAGTCCCGGGCTTCATACCGCGGTTGAGCCGAATCCTAGGGCAGGGCTCGACCGGCAGCACCTATCGTCACGGTTGATACGGGGCGCCGACGATGCGCGACATACCGTATCGCTGGCGTCTATCCTCGATGCTGCTGTCGGCCTCCGGCATCCTGCTGATCGGGGTCGGCATCTACTTTCTTGTCCTTCGGCCGCCGTTGTTGCCGGAGGACATCCGCTACATGAGCCTTACCCCGGCGGAGTTGCAGTCGATCGGGCCTCGGCTGACATCATGGCTCACCCAGGTGTTTCGCGTCATGGGCGGCTACGTGGCGGCTACCGGAGTGCTCGCGCTCACCCTGGCCTCGACGTCCTTCCGCGACCGTCACGTTGTGGCGGCGGCCGGTGCCGGGGTGGCCGGCGCGCTCTCGATCGGGTTAATGGCCGCCGTCAACTTCATGATCCATTCCGATTTCAAATGGGTCCTGCTCGGCATGGCGCTCGTCTGGGCGGCGAGCGTCGCAATGTTCGTCCGTGAATCCGCGACTTCTGCGAGGGCGGCGGTCGAGCCAGGCGCGAGACCCTGACCTACGTCAATACCGGAACGGCGGATCCGGCCGACAATCACGTCCCGAAAGGGCAGCCATGCGCGAAGCCGTGTTCACAGCGGAGGGAGTGACGAAGACCTACGTCTCGGGCGAGGTGATGGTGCATGCCCTCAACGACGTCGACCTCGAAATCGCCGAGAAGGAAGTGGTCGTGCTGCTCGGCCCCTCCGGCAGCGGCAAGACCACGCTGCTCAACATCATGGGCGGTCTCGACCGACCGACCAGCGGCAGGCTGTTCTTCCGCGATATCGACCTGACCGATCTCGAAGACCGCGAGCTCACAAAGTATCGCCGCGACCACGTCGGTTTCGTCTTCCAGTTCTACAATCTTGTGCCGAGCCTCACCGCCTACGAAAACGTGGCGTTAGTGACCGAGGTGGCCAGGAATCCGATGCGGCCGGCAGACGCCCTCGCGCTCGTCGGGCTCGATGAGCGGATGCATCACTTTCCGGCGCAGCTATCCGGCGGCGAGCAGCAGCGCGTGGCCATCGCCCGTGCGATCGCCAAACGCCCGGCGGTGCTGCTCTGCGACGAGCCGACCGGGGCGCTGGATTCGAAGACCGGCATTCGAGTGATCGAAGCGCTGCTCGGGGTCAACCGGCAGCTCGGTACCACGACGGTCATCATCACGCACAACGCCAGCATCCAGCAGGTCGCCGACCGCGTGCTGTTCTTCGCGGACGGCCGGATCTCCCGCATCCAGAAGAACGAGACCCGGCGGGAAGCCGCCGAACTCACCTGGTGACGACATGACGGCGCTCGACATCAAGCTGTTTCGGGACGTCAGGCGGCTCTGGGCCCAGGTGCTCGCCGTCGCGCTGGTCGTCGGCGGGGGCGTCGCGACCCTGGTGCTCGCGGTCGGATCGCATCGCTCGCTCGAAGAGACGCGGGTCGCGTATTACGAACGTTACGGCTTCGGCGACGTGTTCGCCCAGGCGAAGCGGGCGCCCAAAGCGCTCGCCGACAGGATAGGCGAGATCCCCGGCGTTGCCGCCGTCGACGTGCGCATCGCCAAGCTGGCGCTGCTGGACATCCCCGGATTCTCCGAGCCCGCCAGCGGGCAGTTCGTTTCGTTGCCCGACAACGGCGAGGCGCATCTCAATCGGCTCTACATGCGCTCCGGGCGGCTTCCGGAATCAGGAAAGACCGAGGAGGTCGTCGTCAACGAGCCGTTCGCGCGTGTTCACGGCTTCTCGGAGGGGGCGCGGTTCTCGGCCATCCTGAACGGCAAGAAGCGCGAACTCGTCATCGTCGGCACGGCCCTGTCCCCCGAGTTCGTCTATACGGTCGGTCCGGGAGACCTGATGCCGGACGACCGCCGCTTCGCGATCGTCTGGATGTCGGAAAAGGCGCTCGCCGGCGTCTACGATCTCGACGGCGCCTTCTCGGCGGTGTCGGTCAAGCTGCAGCCCGGCGCCTCCGAGCGCGAGGTGATCTCGCGGCTCGACGTCTTGCTCGATCCCTATGGCGGGCAGGCGGCCCACGGCCGGAAGGACCAGACCTCGCACGCGTGGCTCGATCATGAACTCGACATGCTCAACAACATGAGCCGCACGCTGCCGCCGATCTTCCTTCTGGTCTCCGCGTTCCTGGTCAATCTCACCCTCAGCCGGCTGGTAGCACTCGAGCGTGAGCAGATCGGTCTTCTTAAGGCGATAGGCTACGCCGACAGCAGCATCGTTCTGCACTATTTCAAGTTCGTCGCCCTCATTGTCGCGACGGGGATCGTTTTGGGCAGCGTCACCGGGACTTGGCTCGGATTGCGGATCACCGCGCTGTTCGGGGACTTCTTTCACTTCCCATTCCTGGTTTTCGCGAAGGCGCCTGACCTGTACCTCATCGCCGGCGCGCTCAGCGCGGCCGCTGCCGCCATCGGTGCGCTGCGGGCGCTGCGGGAAGTGGTGAAGCTTCCGCCGGCCGTCGCCATGCAACCGCCGGCCCCTCCGGTCTACAGGCGGCTGCTCCCGGCGAGCATCCAATTGGACCAGGTCGTGTCGCAGCCGACGCTGATGATGGTCCGCAACATCGCTCGGCACCCGGTCCGGGCAGCGTTCACGGCGCTTGGGATGGCGCTGGCCACCGCGATCCTGGTCGTCTCGCTGTTTACCCGGGACACGATGGAGCAACTGATCGACGTGACCTACTTCCTCGCCGACCGTCAGGACGCGACCATCGGTTTCGCGGAGAAGCGGATCGAGAACGTCGTGGAGCAGGTGAACCGGCTGCCGGGCGTTCTCGCCGCCGAGCCGTTCCGCGAGGTGCCCGTCCGGATCCGCCATGGCAACGTCGAGCGCCGGATCACGATCAGCGGCCGGCCGGCCGATGCCGACCTGAGGCGCATCATCGACGTCGACCTCCTGCCGGTCGCGCTTCCGGAGACCGGCCTCGCGATTTCCGGCATGCTCGGTCACATCCTCGGGGTAGGGGCCGGCGACACCGTCGATCTCGATTTGCTGGAGGGGGCCCGTCGCACGGTGACGATGCCGATCGTGGCGACCGTCGAGGACTTTTTCGGCATCAGGGGAATGATGGACATCGAGGCGCTCCGTAAGCTGATGCGCGAGGCGCCTGTGGTGAACAGCGTCAACCTCAGCCTCGACGAGAATCGCAAGGAGGATTTCTACGCCGCAGTGAAGTCCATGCCGACGGTCGGCGGCGTGGCGCTGCAGCGTGTCTCTCTGGCGAACTTCCGCAAGACCGTCGCACTGCTCGTCACCACGATGGCGAGCATCTACACGGGCCTTGCTGCCGTGATCGCGTTCGGAGTGGTCTACAACAACGCCCGGATCTCCCTGTCCGAACGGGCGCGTGAACTGGCGAGTCTGCGCGTGCTGGGCTTCACGCGCGGTGAGGTTCTGCGCATCCTGCTGCTAGAGCTCGCCATCCTGACGCTGATCGCACAGCCGCCCGGGTGGGCTATGGGTTACGGGCTCGCCTGGGTCATGAAGACGAACCTAGCCGGCGAGTTGATGCGTGTCCGTCTCGTCGTCGAGCATTCGACCTACGTCCTCGCCACCTCCGTGGTGGTGCTGGCCGCCCTCGCTTCCGCGGTCGTCATCCGTGAGCGCATCGATAAACTGGACCTCGTCGCGGTCCTCAAGACGCGAGACTAGCCATGTCGGCAAACTGGACCAAACGTATCATCGGAGCTGCGGCCCTGGCCGGGATCGCGGGCGGACTGGCGTGGTTTGCCTGGCCCCGCCCGGTTCTGGTCGATCTTGCGACCGTCGCGAAAGGCCCCATCGAAGTCACGGCGGACGACGACGGCAAGACGCGCGTCCGCCACGTCTACACCGTCTCGGCGCCGATCGCAGGCAAGGTCCTGAGGATTTCGCATCCGCTCGGCGAGCAGGGGCCTTCGCTTCATGTCGGCGACGAAGTCGTCGCCAACCAGACGGTCATCGCCCTGATGCAGCCGACGCTGCCGGGATTCATCGACGTGCGCTCGCGCGACCAGCTTCAGGCCGAGGTCTTGGCTGCGGATGCCGCCATCCAGCAGCAGGAGGCCGAGGTGCAGCGGATCGAAGCTGCCTTGGGCTTTGCCAAGACCGAATTCCAGCGGGCCCAAACACTCGCGCGGACGCAGACCATCTCCGCGCAGGCCTTCGACAAGGCCAAGTTCGACGTGGCCACCAACGAGGCCGCCCTGGCGAGCGCCAAGGCCCAGGTCGACATGCGTCGCGCGGTGCGGACCAGCCTGGCCGCCCGGCTGATGGACCCGGCCAATGCTGCCCCGTCGGCGGAGCCGACCTGCTGTGTCCGGGTGCTCGCGCCTGCAAGCGGAAGAGTGCTGAAGATCATCCAGGACAGCGAGGCAACGGTCCTGCCTGGGACACCGCTGGTCGACATCGGCAACCCTCTCGATCTGGAGGTCGTAGCTGACCTGCTCTCGACCGATGCCGTCCAGATCAAGGTGGGTGCGCCCGTCCGGATCGACGGCTGGGGCGGGCAGCCCGTCAGGGGCAAGGTTGTCCGGGTGGACCCCGCCGGCTTCCTGAAGGTCTCGGCGCTCGGCATCGAGGAGCAGCGGGTCCGGGTGACCATCGATTTCAGCGACCCGCCCGAGACGTGGGCTTCGCTTGGACACGACTATCGCGTCGTCGTCCACGTTACCACCTGGAGCGCTCCGGACGCCCTGACCATGCCGGTGAGCGCTCTGTTCCGGAAAGGTGACCAGTGGGCTGGTTTTGCCGACGAGAACGGCCGCGCTCGGAGCACTTCGGTACAGATAGGCCACCGGAATAACCGGCTGGCTGAGGTGCTCTCCGGACTGGCGGCAGGCGATCGGGTAGTCCTGCATCCCAGCGACCGAATTGCCGAGGGGACCAGGATCGCGCAGCGGGAAGCGCGGTGACCGTTACACGCAAGACCCGCTCGTCGCAGCCGATCCGCACCGCAAGGACAATGCGAGACAGCGTTAGCGCGCGCTCCCGCCCAAATTCCACCCGCGGCCGCCCTCGCCAAAGATCTCGTATCCCGTCGCCGTCACCGCGACCGTGTCCTCGAGCTTGATGAAGCCGCGCCTGGGATGCTTCATCGTGGTCTCGATCGACACCACCATGCCTGGCTCGAGCGGCAGCCGCGCGTCCGTGTCGTCATAGGGAACCGGACCCTTGGCGGTCAGGCGAGGGGCCTCGTGACTGACGAGGCCCATGCCGTGGGCCAGGAAATCCGTGCAGTCGCGCTGGGTGATCTGGGCGAGCTGCCGCTCGGCCGCGACATAGATGTCGCCGCCCATGGCGCCCGGACGGACTGCGGCGAAGGCGGCGCGCTGCACCGCCTCGATCTCGGCCAGACAATCCTTCAGCTCTGCATCCGGATCGCCCAGCACGGCCATGCGGGCGAGGTCGCCGATATAGCCATGATAATTGCCGCCGGAGTCGAGCGACAGCACCTCGCCGAGCTCCCAGCGCTGCGCCGACGGCGCCCGGTTGTGGCTGTTGCCGCAGGCCAGCAGGCAGTATTCGAAGGTGAGCCCGCGGTTGACCTCGGCGACGCGCAGGCCGTCCGACAATTGCTGCTTGGTCGTGCCGGGACCGTGCCCGGCGATCACCTCCAGCATCGAGGCAATCACCAATTCAGATGCCGTCTTCAGCTTGGCCAGTTCGTCGGCGGACTTGACCGCGCGCAGACGCTCCAGCACCAGCAGCGCGTCCTTGAGCTCGGTACCGGGCAGGGCGTCGGCAAGCGCCCGGCCCGCATCCATCGGCAGGAACGCCATCTCGACCCCGACCCGCTTCATCGGCACGCCGGCGTCCTTCAAGGCCGCGACGGCCCGCGTGATCGCGTCCACCGAGCCGCTGGACTCGGTCCGGACCTGCGGCACCCATGGCGGCGCCACGGCGCGCTGATGGGTCTCCAGCCGGTGGCCGACATAGACGGACTTTTCCGGCGCGCCCTTGGGATAGACCAGGACCGGCAGATAGCGGCTGACGCCCATGGCATCCATGTAGTCGAAGAAGATCGCGCGCTCGGCCCCGAGCAGGTACTGCACATTGTGCTTGGAGGTCGCGACCAGGACGTCGAGGCCGGCCGCTTCCATCAGGCGGTCGAGCTTGGCGGCATCGAATGGAATGGCGCGCGAGCGGGCTCCGCGGGCGACGTTCTCCTGCATGACGAACCTCCCAATGGCTGGCACGGCTTCAATGCCGCGTCTGTTGTCTGGGCTTGCGTGACAACAATTCTGGGCCGGGAGCGGGGTTCTCGGTAGTCTTTGATTTGTCCGGGCTGACCTGCACACCCATATCCACGATTCGCATAAGGTATATTATGGAATATATTTATATACAATCAGATCAGTTATTTAGACGGAATTCCTGCCATCCCGGCTTCGCTCCAGCGCGATTTTCGGCCCGGCCCTCAAACGTTGTCCCAGCTCTTGACGGTTACTGTGCATGGGGTTGTTTTCGCGTTTTTGAATCCGGCTCGATGTGCCGAAAGCCGATATTGCCGTGACGTTGTCCGGCTGCAATAAGCGAGGCTTCGCGAGATCGCAGATGACCTTCCGACGTGACCTCCGTATAGGTCTGCATCTCAGAACAACAACAAACCTTCCGAGGAAGCAGACCCATGAGCTTTTCCCGACGCACGCTTCTCAAGGCCTCCGCCGCGACCGCGGTCCTGGGCGGCCTCAGTGCGCCCCATGTGGCCCGCGCCCAGAGCGCCGAGTTCAGCTACAAATACGCCAACAACCTGCCGGACACCCATCCGCTGAACGTGCGCGCCAAGGAGATGGCTGCGGCGATCAAGAGCGAGACGAACGGCAAGTTCGACCTCCAGATCTTCCCGAACAACCAGCTTGGCTCCGACACCGACATGCTGAGCCAGATTCGCTCGGGCGGCGTCGAGTTCTTCACGCTGTCGGGCCTGATCCTGTCGACCCTGGTGCCGGCCGCGTCCATCAACGGCATCGGCTTTGCGTTCCCGGACTACGACACGGTCTGGAAGGCCATGGACGGCGATCTCGGCGCCCATGTCCGCGGCGAGATCAAGAAGGCCGGCCTCGAGGTCATGGACAAGATCTGGGACAACGGCTTCCGCCAAACCACGTCCTCGTCCAAGCCGATCACCGGTCCCGACGACCTCAAGGGCTTCAAGATCCGCGTGCCGGTGTCGCCGCTGTGGACCTCGATGTTCAAGGCGTTCGATGCAGCGCCCGCCTCGATCAATTTCAGCGAGGTCTATTCCGCGCTCCAGACCAAGATCGTCGAGGGCCAGGAGAACCCGCTGGCGATCATCTCGACCGCAAAGCTCTACGAGGTGCAGAAATACTGCTCGCTGACCAACCACATGTGGGACGGCTTCTGGTTCCTGGCCAATCGCCGCGCCTGGAGCGCGCTGCCGGAGGATGTGCGCACCATCGTCGCCAAGAACATCAATGCCGCCGCGGTCAAGGAGCGCGAGGATACCGCCAAGCTCAATGCCAACCTCCAGCAGGAGCTCGCGGCCAAGGGCCTGACCTTCAACCAGCCCACGGTCGGCCCGTTCCGCGACAAGCTGCGGACCGCCGGCTTCTATGCCGAGTGGAAGGGCAAATATGGCGATCAGGCCTGGGACCTCCTGGAGAAGGCCGTCGGCAAGCTCTCGTAACGCGTTGGGGCCGTCATGGCTCATATCGAGGTTGAGGTGACCGAAGTGGCGGGCGAGGTGGCTGTTCAGCCCCCTCGCCGATCCTCACTGCTGGCTTCGCTCGAACGCGTCCTCGGCCTCGCCGTCGAAATACCCGCGGCGGCCCTGGTGGTCGCCGAGATCGTGATCCTGTTTGCCGGCGTGGTCGCGCGCTACGGACTGCACCGGCCGCTGATCTGGTCGGACGAGCTCGCCTCGATCCTGTTCCTGTGGCTGGCCATGCTGGGCGCGGCGGTCGCATTCCGCCGCTCCGAGCACATGCGCATGACCGCGGTCGTCGCGAGTGCCAAGCCCGCGATGCGGGCCTATCTCGATCTGGTCGCGACCGCTGCGGCATTGGCATTTCTGGCGCTGATCGTCTGGCCGTCCTGCGACTACGCCTATGAGGAAAGCTTCATCACCACGCCAGCGCTCCAGATCCCGAACATCTGGCGTGCCGCGGCGCTGCCGGCGGGCATCTGCCTGATGGCGGCGTTCGCGCTGCTGCGGCTGCTGCGCGCCGCCGATTACCGCATGGTGCTGACGGCCGTGATCTCCGTTGCCGTCGTCGTCGGTCTGTTCTGGCTGGCGCAGCCTTATCTGAGGCCGCTCGGCAATCTCAACCTGGTGATCTTCTTCGTCGGCGTCGCCGGCTTCTGCGTCTTTGCCGGCGTTCCCATTGCGTTCGGCTTTGGCCTCGCGATCTTCGGCTATCTGGCGCTGACCACGCGCACGCCGGTCATGGTGCTGATCGGGCGGATGGACGAGGGCATGAGCCATCTCATCCTGCTCTCGGTGCCGCTGTTCGTGTTTTTGGGGTTATTGATTGAAATGACCGGCATGGCGCGGGCCATGGTGGCGTTCCTGGCGAGCCTGCTGGGACATGTCCGCGGCGGCCTGCATTATGTGCTGGTCGGCGCCATGTACCTAGTCTCCGGCATTTCCGGCGCCAAGGCGGCCGACATGGCCGCGGTTGCGCCCGTGCTGTTTCCGGAGATGAAACAGCGCGGCGCCCGCCCCGGCGATCTCGTCGCGCTGCTTGCGGCCACGGGGGCCCAGACCGAGACCATTCCGCCGAGCCTCGTGCTGATCACGATCGGCTCGGTCACCGGCGTCTCGATCGCAGCGCTGTTCACTGGCGGCCTGCTGCCCGGCGTCGTGCTCGCGATTACGCTCTGCATGCTGGTGTGGTGGCGCTACCGCCATGAGGACATGAGCCATGTCCGCCGCGCCACGGGCAGCGAGATCGGCAAGACCTTCGTCGTCGCCCTGCCCGCGCTCGCTCTGCCCTTCGTGATCCGGTACGCCGTGGTCGAGGGCATCGCCACTGCCACCGAAGTCTCTACCATCGGCATCGTCTATGGCGCCCTGGTCGGCCTCCTGGTTTATCGCCGCTTCGACTGGCGGCGGCTGTTTCCGATGCTGGTCGAGACCGCGGCGCTGTCGGGCGCCATCCTCCTGATCATCGGCACCGCCACCGGCATGGCCTGGGGCCTGACCCAATCCGGCTTCTCGCGCTCGCTGGCGGCGGCCATGACGGGATTGCCGGGCGGCTCGGCGACCTTCATCGCCGTGTCCATCCTGGCCTTCACTATCCTCGGCAGCGTGCTGGAGGGCATTCCGGCGATCGTGCTGTTCGGGCCGCTGCTGTTTCCGATTGCCCGCGCCGTCGGCGTGCACGAGGTGCACTATGCGATGGTGATCATTCTGGCCATGGGTATCGGGCTATTCGCCCCGCCCTTCGGCGTCGGCTATTATGCCGCCTGCGCCATCGGACGCGTCGACCCGGCCGAAGGCATCAGGCCGATATGGGGCTATCTGCTGGCGCTGCTGGTGGGATTGATCATCGTCGCGATCTTCCCGTGGATCTCGATCGGATTTCTTTGAAGCGCTTTGAGGAGGATGTCGATGAGCGAGCGGCAGAACCCGTACAATATCGGCCTCGACAAGACGCCCGCCAACTACGTGCCGCTGAGCCCGCTGAGCTTCCTCGCGCGCAGCGCCGCGGTCTATCCCGATCACGTCAGCACGGTGTATGAAGGCCGCAGCTTCACCTGGGCGCAGACCTATGAGCGCTGCCGGCGCTTTGCGTCTTACCTCGCGGGCAAGGGCATCGGCGTCGGCGACACCGTCGCGGCAATGCTGCCGAACATCCCGGCGATGAACGAGGTGCACTTCGCGGTGCCGATGACCGGCGCCGTGCTCAACGCGCTCAACATCCGCCTCGATGCACCTTCGATCGCGTTTCAGCTCGATCATGGCGGGGCCAAGATCATCCTGGTCGATCCCGAGTTTTCGGGCGTCATCACCGATGCGCTGGCGCAGATGAGCGGACCGAAGCCGTTCGTGATCGACGTCGACGATGCCGCCTTCACGGGCGGCAAGCGCATCGGCGAGATCGAATATGAGGCCGCCGTCGCGCAGGGCGATCCCGGCTTCGCCGCGATCCCGCCGAAGGACGAATGGGATGCGATCGCGCTGAGCTACACCTCGGGCACGACCGGCAATCCCAAGGGCGTCGTCACCCATCATCGCGGCGCTTATCTCAACGCCGTCAGCAACATCCTTGCCGGCAATCTCGGCCAGCATCCGGTCTATCTCTGGACGCTGCCGATGTTCCATTGCAACGGCTGGTGCTTCCCCTGGACCATTGCTGCGGCCGCCGGCATCAATGTCTGCCTGCGCAAGGTCGAGCCGACCAGGATCTTCGAACTGATCAAGCAGCACGGCGTCACCCACATGTGCGGCGCGCCGATCGTCTACAACACGCTGATCAATGCGCCCGACGCGCCGAAGGGCAATGCCGCCCGCCGCGTCGTCGGCCTGATCGCAGGCGCGGCGCCACCCGTTGCGGTGCTCGAAGGCGCAGAAAACATCGGCATCAAGCTGACGCATGTCTACGGCCTGACCGAGGTCTACGGCCCAGCCTCCGTCTGCGCCGAGCAGCCCGGCTGGGACGAGCTTCCGCCGGCCGAACGCGCACGCATGAAGCGCCGGCAGGGCGTGCCCTACCCGCTCGAGGAAGGCGTCACCGTCATCAATCCGCAGACCATGCAGGAGGTGCCGCGTGACGGCGAGACCATCGGCGAGGTCATGTTCCGCGGCAACATCGTGATGAAGGGCTACCTCAAGAACGAGAAGGCCACGAAAGAAGCCTTCGAGGGCGGCTGGTTTCACACCGGCGATCTCGGCGTGCTCGACGAGCACGGCTATGTCATCATCAAGGACCGCTCCAAGGACATCATCATCTCCGGCGGCGAGAACATCTCGTCGGTCGAAGTCGAGGACATCCTCTACAAGCACCCGGCCGTGCTGTTCGCCGCCGTCGTCGCCAAGCCCGATCCGAAATGGGGCGAGGTGCCTTGCGCCTTCGTCGAGCTGAAGGACGGCGCCAGTGCGACCGAAGCCGAGGTCATCGCCTTCTGCCGCAGTCACATGTCGGGCTTCAAGACGCCGAAGGCGATCGTGTTCGGGCCGATCCCGAAGACGTCCACGGGCAAGATCCAGAAATTCCTGCTGCGCAACGAGGTCGGCTCGGCAAAGGCAATCTCGGCCTGAGCCGACGCCGATATCCCGCAATCACGTAAAGACGCGGATTGACGTTGTGTCTCTGCGGTCATCGCGATTCGCCCTGAAACCGATCATGCATGTTCGACGACATCGGGACATGACAGGAAAAGATTGGAAAACATTAGAGACACATTTACGATTCTGCCTCGTCGGATTCGCTGCTTCCACCTGATTCGCCGCGCGGGCTGCGCGGCCGGCGTCCGGCGCGGTTGGGGCGCTTCATGCGGTTTGTGTCTTGAGCGCAGACGTACGTGCGCGTCTGGCGCTGCTGCTATTGACGGCCGGATTGCTGCTGCCGCGCGCGGCTGACGCGCAGGTCATGCGCGAGTTCGGCGCGTTCGGGGGTGCCGAGAATCCTGGCCCTCCAGGTCCGAACGCGCCGGGCAGCGGTTTCAATAATTTTGGCGGCGGCAACAATTTTGGCGCCATGGGCGGCCCCATGTTCGGCGGCCCGCCGCCATCCGGCTTTGGCGGAGCACCGCCCGGCAATGGCAATGGCGGCGCCGGCGGCATGCAGCCGAACTATGGCTGGAACGCTGAGCCGCCGGGATTTGCGGCGCGGTTCGGCATGCGGCAGGCATTTGGCGGCGGCTCTGACGCCGCTTCGCAGGGCGGGACGGCGCAGGCCACGTTCCTGGCGATGACACAGTTCACGCAGACCCTGCTCGATCCCGCCATCGACGGCCGCGGCATCGGCTCGGCCGAGCTCGACGCAGAGCTCGCCGCCTACGCCGATATCGGCAACGACCCGACGCATGGCGGCATCGGCCGCGAGGCCTATGGAGCGATCTACGGCCGGCCCTCGCTCGCGAGCCCGCACTGGAACGTCTGGGCGGCCGGCTTCGGTGGCTCGCAGGTGTCGACCGGCGGCACCGGCTTGGCCAGCCGCAGCTTTGGTACCGTGGCCGGAGCCGATTACTCACTCTCGCCGCAGACCCGGATGGGCTTTGCGCTGGCCGGCGGCGGCACCGGCTTCGCCAACAATTTTTCGAGCGGCCGCTCCGATCTGTTCCAGGCCGGCGCCTTCGTCAGGCACACGGTCGGATCAGCCTATGTTTCGACCGGTCTGGCTTACGGCTGGCAGGCCATCAGCAACGATCATCCGGTGACGCCGGCCGGCTCCGGCCAGTTCGCCGCGGCGACCAACGCCAACGCCTATTCCGGCCGCCTCGAAGGCGGCTATCGTTTTGCCACGCCCTGGCTTGGCATCACGCCCTATGCGGCGGCGCAGGTCACCACCTTCCGCCTACCCTCCTCCTCCAACGCGCCGCAGCCACCTGGGCCGCCTGGCGCCGCCAATGCGTTTTCGGCCGCGCCCGGCAGCGACAGCTTCACCGACAGCCGCACCGAGCTCGGCCTGCGCACGAGCGCGTCGCTTGCCTTGCCGGGAAGCGTGGTGAACCTGCGCGGACGGCTCGCCTGGGCGCATGATTTCAGTGCGGGCCAATCGATCCCGGCGGCGTTCCAATCCCTGCCCGGTCAGGGATTTATCGCAGGCGGCACGGCGTTGGCGCCAAACGCTATGCTGACAGGCGTCGCAATCGAGTTGCGCGCCGTGAACGGCTGGTCCGCCGCGGCGAACGTCGACAGCGAAATGTCGAGCCTGATGCGCTCCTATACCGGCAAGGCCGTGCTGCGCTACGCTTGGTGACCAGGCGCATCGATCGGTGACGGTGAGCGGGCATCGTCACCGGCTCGCACTGCGATTCTCCTTGCCCTCACATCTTCTTGTAGGCGTCGACCAAGGCCTGGCCGTCGGCGCCAGCCTTCTTGAGCCAGTCGGCCGTGAGTTGCTCGCCGATCTTCTGGAAGCCGGCCTTGAGCGCCGGGCTGGGCGGCTCGATAGTCATGCCTTTGGCCTTGAGCTGATCGATGTACCAATTGGCCTTCTCTTCCCAGGCCTTCCAGCCGCGCGTCTCCGCGGTGGCGGCGGCCTTGAGGATCGCCTCCTGGGTCGGCTTGTCGAGCGCATCGAACGCGGCCTTGTTGACGAAGGTGTAGTCCTTCGGGATCCAGGCCTGCACGTCATAGAAATATTTCAGCGACTCCCAGGCCTTCGCATCGTAGCCCGTGCCGCCCGACGACATGAACGAGTTCACGACGCCGGTCGCCAGCGCCTGCGGCAGCTCGGCCGCCTGGATGGTGACCGACTGCGCGCCGACCAGTTCGCCGATGCGCGCGGTCCCGACATTGTAGGCGCGCCATTTCAGGCCCTTCATGTCCTCGATCGTGGCCAGCGGCTTGTTGACGTAGACGCCTTGCGGCGCCCACGGCACCGCGAACAGGAGCTTGAGACCCTGCGCCTCGAGCTTCTTTGTGATCAGCGGCTTGGAGGCCTGATAGAGCTTCATCGAGCCCGGGAAGCTCGTCGCAAGGAACGGCACGACGTCGACACCGAACACCGGGTCTTCGTTCTCGTGGATCGACAGCAGCACCTCGCCGATTTGCGCCTGTCCAGTCATGACCGCGCGCTTGATGTCGGGCGCCTTGAACAGCGAGGCCCCCGGATGGACCGTGATCTGAAGTTTGCCGGACGTGGCTGCGTCGACGTCCTTGGCGAACGCGACCAGATTCTCCGAGTGCGGATTGTCGGCGGGATATGCCGCCGGAAGATTCCATTTGGTCTGGGCCAAGGCCGGCGTTGCGGCCACCATGGCGCCGGCGATCAGGCCTGCACGGACGAAACGAGACTTCATCGGACTTCTCCTCACGGTCGAATTGAGATCAATCGGGGAAAGCGAGCTTAGGCAGCAGCAATACGATCTGCGGATACTCCGTGATGATGAACACGGCGCCCAGCAGGAGGACAAAGAACGGGAATGCCGCCCGCGCGACGGTGAACGTATCGCGACCGCTCATGTTCTGGAGCACGAACAGATTGAAGCCGACCGGCGGTGTGATCTGCGCCATCTCGACATGGATGATGAGATAGACGCCGAACCAGACCAGATCGAGACCGGCCTGCTTGACCATCGGCAGCACGATGACGGCGGTCAGCACGATCATCGAGATGCCGTCGATCAGGCAGCCGAGGATGATGTACATGATGCTCAGATAGAGTGCGAGCATGCCCGGTGTGAGCTGCTGCCCCTGAACCCAGGTGGCGAGCGCCGCCGGAATGCCGGTATAGGCCATCGCCGCCGTGGTGTAGGCCGCGCCTGCCAGGATCAGCATGATCATACAGGTCAGACGCGTCGCGCTCATGATGCTCTCGAGGAAGTTCTTGCGCGTGAGCGTGCCGCTCCACCACGCCAGCAGCAGCGCGCCGGCGACGCCCCACGCCGCGCATTCGGTCGCGGTCGCAAAGCCGAGCACGAGCGAGAGGAAGACCGCCAGGATCAGCAACAGGCAGGGCGCAAGCCTCGCCGACTCGCGCAGCTTCTGCCGGAACGGCATTGGCGGATCGCGCGGCGGAATCTTGTCCGGGTTCAAGAGCGACCAGATGATGATGTAGCCGGAATAGAGCGCCATCACGAGCGCGCCCGGCAGGAAGCCGCCGAGGAACACCTGGAGCACGGAGACGTTCGCCGTGACCGCGTAGACCACCATCGGGATCGAGGGCGGGATCAGGAGGCCGAGCGTGCCGGAGCCCGCGAGCGAGCCGAGGCTCAGGCCCTTGTCGTAGCCGCGCTTGTCGAGTTCGGGCAGCGCGATCTTGCCGATGGTCGCACAGGTCGCCGCCGAAGAACCCGACACCGCGGCGAAGATGCCGCAGCCGATCACGTTCACATGCGTCAGCCGTCCCGGCAGCCACTGGACCCAGGGCGACAGGCCGCGGAACATCTCCTCGGACAATTTGGTGCGGAAGAGGATCTCACCCATCCAGATGAACAGCGGCAGCGCGGCCAGCGTCCAGGACGAGCTTGCGCTCCAGGTGGTGGTCGCGAGCACCGAGCCGAGCGGCAGGCTCGTGGTCAGTGCCATCGCCGCGAAGCCGACGAGCCCGAGTGAGACTGCGATCCAGACCCCGCTCCCGAGCAGCAGGATCATGACGCCGAGCAGGATGAACGACAGCTCGATCATGCCGAGATTGGCCATGGTCAACCTCCGCCGCCCTGCGAGATGCGCTCGATGAATTCGTCGGGCGTCTCGTCCGGCGAGCCCTTCTCGTAGCTCGGCCGATTGCCTGCGATGACATTGATCATCTCGTCGATCAGCGCGATCGACAGGATCACGAGGCCGCCGGCAAAGCCGAGCTGGGGAATCCAGAGCGGCAACGCGACGACGCCTTGCGCCACGTCGTTGAAGCGCCAGGAGTCGTACGTCATCTGCAACGCATGTCGGGTGAAATACAGAATGAAGGCGGTCGCAATCCCAAGCGCCACGATCTCCGCGACCTGCTTGGTCCGCCCGTGCAGGCGCTCCAGCAGCAGGCCGACACGGATCATCTCGCCGCGTTTGAACGTGTGGGCGAGGCCAAGAAACGCCATCGCAGCCATGCACCAGGATGCGAAATCGTCTCCGGCCGGGATGTTGAGCGCAAACTGCCGCCCGACCGACATCACCATCATGATGGCGAAGATCGCGACCAGGAAGGCGCCGGCGGCAAAGCCCGAGCCAAGATAAAGCAGATCCAGAGCGCGTCGGAGCAGTCCGACAGCCTTTACGTCGTCGCCGTGCCCTGCCACGCGGCCCCCATCCTCATACTGCGGCGCAATCAAGCCCGGCGATATGCTGGCCTTGCCTGATTATCGCCTCCCGCCAACGTCTGTCTTTGAGACGTTAGACCAACACGATGCGGCTCGCGAAAGCAAGGAGCATGCCGTCTCGGCAGATTTCCACTGGATACGCTCAGCGCGTCTCCAGCCGCAGGCCGTCGTAAGCCGGCACCACGCCCGATGGCAGCGACTGCCGGATGACTTCGTAATCGACGTCGGCCGTCATGTTGGTGATGACCGCGCGCTTCGGCTTGAAACGTTCGATCCAGGACAGCGCGTCGTTGATGCTGAAATGGCTGCCATGGCTGGTGTAGCGCAGCCCGTCGACGATCCAGAGGTCGAGATTTTCCAGCGCTCCCCAGCTCTCGCGCGGGATGTCGTTGAGGTCGGGCGTGTAGGCGGCGTCGCCGATGCGATAGCCGAGCGCGGGAATGGCGCCGTGCTGCACCAGGAAGGCCGTCATCGTCACGGCACCACCCTTCCCCAGAATGGTCCGGCTTTCGCCGGCCTCGATCGAATGCCGGGTCAGGATCGGTGGATAGTCGCTGCCCTCCGGCGAGATGAAGCAATAGGAGAACCGCGCCATGATGTCCTTGGCGGTCGACAAGTTGAAGTAGGTCGGGATACGCCGCCGCATGTGCATGACGACCGAGCGCAGATCGTCCATGCCGTGGGTCTGGTCGGCGTGCTCGTGGGTCAGGAACACCGCGTCGATGTGGTCCACATTGGTCGAGAGCAATTGCTCGCGCAGGTCTGGCGAGGTGTCGATCACGATCCGTGTGGTGCCGTGCTCGGACGTCCGTTCGACCAGCAGCGAGCAGCGGCGGCGGCGGTTCTTCGGATTGCTCGGATCGCAGGCGCCCCAGCCGAGCGCCGGGCGCGGCACGCCGGCGGAGGAGCCGCAGCCCAGGATCGTCAGCGTCAGCGTCATGCGGCTCCCGGATTCAAGCTGGCACCTTGGAGAACAGGCGGAAGAAGTTTTCGGTGGTCTGGCGCGAGATCTCCTCAAACGACACGCCGCGCGCCTCAGCCAGCACCTTTGCGACCTCGACCACATAGGCCGGCTCGTTGCGCTTGCCGCGGAACTTGCCGGGCGCAAGATAGGGCGAGTCTGTTTCAACCAGAATACGGTCAGGCGGCAACTCGGCCGCGAGCGCGCGCAGGGCCTCCGACTTCTTGAAGGTCAGGATGCCTGTGAAGCCGATGTACAGGCCGAGCGACACCGCCTTCAGCGCCAGCTCGCGCCCGCCGGTGTAGCAATGCAGCACGGCGCGAAACGAGCCGCGTGCCGCCTCCTCTTCCAGGATGCGGGCGCAATCCTCGTCCGCCTCGCGGGTGTGGATCACCAGCGGCAGGCCGGTCGCGCGCGCGGCCGCGATGTGGGCGCGAAAGCCCCTCGCCTGCGCTTCCGGCGAGCCGTTGTCGTAGAAATAGTCGAGCCCGGCCTCGCCGAGCGCCACGACCTTGGAATGCTGCGTCAACGCGATCAGCTCGTCCGGCGCGATGCCGTCCTCCTCATCCGCGTTGTGCGGATGGGTGCCGACCGAGCAGTAGACATCCTCGAAGCGCTCGGCGATGGCCAGAAGCTGATTGAGCTTACGCACCCGCGTCGAGATCGTGACCATGCGCCCGATGCCGGCCGCTCGCGCACGCGACACGATCCCGTCGAGATCTTCCGCAAAGTCGGGAAAATCCAGATGGCAATGACTGTCGACCAGCATCGTGCGAACGCCTCAGGCTGCCGGCTCGATGTAGCGCGGGAAGGCCGGCGTCGGCGCGGGCAGCGTCGAGCCGGGCGCGATGCGCTTGGCGCCGCCGAGCGTCGCAAATTTGCGCTCGCCTTCGGGGACACCGAGGCTGTCGAGCAGCAACCCTGAAGCGGTCGGCATCGCCGGCTGGGCCAGGATCGCGATCTGGCGCACGACCTCGGCGGTGACATAGAGCACCGTCTTCTGCCTGGCAGGATCGGTCTTGGCGAGCGCCCACGGCGCCTCGCCCGCGAAATAGCGGTTGGCTTCCGCGACCACGGCCCATACGGCGTTGAGCCAGTGATGGATCTGCTGCGTCGCCATCGCCTCGCGGCTTGCTGCGATCATGCCGTCGGCCATCGCCAGGATGGCCTTGTCGTTGTCGCTGAACTCACCGGGCTCCGGCAGCACGCCGCCGAGTTGCTTGGCGATCATCGACAGCGAGCGCTGCGCAAGGTTGCCGAGATCGTTGGCGAGATCGGCATTGATGCGCGCGACGATGGCCTCGTGGTTGTAGTTGCCGTCCTGGCCGAACGGCACCTCGCGCAGGAAGAAATAGCGCATCTGGTCGACGCCATACTGGTCGGCAAGGTTGAAGGGATCGACGACATTGCCGACCGACTTCGACATCTTCTCGCCCCTGCTGAACAGGAAGCCGTGGGCATAGACCCGCTTCTGCACGGGAATGCCGGCCGACATCAGGAACGCCGGCCAGTACACCGCATGGAAGCGGATGATGTCCTTGCCGATGATGTGCACATCGGCCGGCCAATAGCGCCAGTTCCTGTCGCTTTCGTCGGGGAAGCCGACCCCGGTGATGTAGTTGGTGAGCGCGTCGACCCAGACATACATCACGTGCTCTTCGTCGCCGGGCACCTTGACGCCCCAGTCGAAGGTGGTGCGCGAGATCGAGAGATCACGCAGTCCGCCCTTGACGAAGCTCACCACCTCGTTGCGGCGCGAGTCCGGGCCGATGAAATCGGGTTTATCGGCATACAGCTTGAGCAGCTTGTCCTGATAGGCGGACAGGCGGAAGAAGTAGCTCTTCTCCTCGACCCATTCGACCGGCGTGCCTTGCGGCCCGAGGCGCACGCCGTCGTCGTTCAGGCGCGTCTCGTCCTCGGCGTAGTAGGCTTCGTCGCGTACCGAGTACCAGCCCGCATAGGTGTCGGCATAGATGTCGCCGTTCGCTTCCATGCGCCGCCAGATCTCCTGGGTGGAGCGGTGGTGTTGTTCCTCGGTCGTGCGGATGAAACGGTCGAACGACACGTTGAGCCGCTCGTCCATCGCCTTGAAGCGGGCCGCGTTGCGGGCCGCCAGCGCGGACGGGGTCAGGCCCTCGTTCTGTGCGGTCTGAATCATCTTCAGGCCGTGTTCGTCGGTGCCGGTCAGGAAGAACACGTCCTTGCCGTCGAGCCGAGCAAAGCGTGCCAGTGTGTCGGTGGCGATCGCCTCATAGGCGTGGCCGATATGCGGGTTGCCGTTGGGATAGGCGATCGCGGTCGTGATGTAGAAGACGTTGTCGCGCGCAGGGGCCGCGGCGGGCGCTGCGGCCTGCGAAGTTGCAACCGGCTTCGGCGCGCTTGGCGCTTTTGGCTTCGACACCTTGGGCTTCACGGCCTTCGGCGGCGTGGCGACAGGCATCGGTGCGGCGGCGGTCACGGCAGGCGCAGTCATCTTTGCCTTCCTGGCCACCTTCTTCGCAGGAGACTTCTTCGCAGGAGATTTGGCCGGCTTTTTGGCCGCTTTCTTCACCGCCTTCTTGGCGACGACCTGCTTCTTCGCAGCCTTCTTGCCGGCCTTCTTTGCCGACTTCGCGGCGCTCTTCTTCACGCCCTTCTTGGCGGCAGCCTTCTTGGTCTTCTCGACCTTCTTGGCGGCTTTGGACGCGCGCGCCTTCACGGCCTTTTTGGTGGCCTTCTTCGCAGCTTTCTTGCCGCTCTTGCGCTTGACGGATTTTTTAGCTCGCGTTGCCACGACGAATTCCTTTACCGGCTTCTCAAAATTTGGAAACGAACCTGCGTTAGGTTATTGTTTTGAGCATGATCCTCTCGGAAAACCGCTACACACTTTTCCGGATCATGCTCTAGCGCGTTGCGTCCGCCAGCCAGCCGAACACCGAGAAAACCAAGGGCTTTCGCTCCAGATTGTAGGTTTCGGTGTCGCGCGCGGCGCGGACGATCTTTTCCCATACCTCAGCTAGGCGCGCAAGGCGCGGCAGGTTCTGGTTGGCATTCGCCTCATCCGCATGCAGCCGTTCCGCGATCCAGCGGTCGATGCCGTCGATGAAGGCCGCAAGCGCGACGCGGTCGCTGGTGCCGAGCGAATCGCCGAGCGTGTGCAATTCGCGCGGATCGACCTGTGGAAGTCGCGCCAAAAGCGCCGCCGTACGCTGCTGAAGTTTCAGCGCATCGCCGCCGAGCAGCGTCAGCGCCCGCGCGACGCTGCCCTCCGAGGTCTCGGCCGCTTCGCGCAACGCCAGATCGGTTGGAGCGAGGCCGGCCGCTTCGGCTGCTGCACTGATCACCTCGTCCGTTCCGAGTGGCCGCAGGCGCAGCTTGCGACAGCGTGACTGAATTGTGGCGAGCACGCGCGCCGGCGCGTGGCTGACCAATAGGAACAGCGATTGCTGCGGCGGTTCCTCCAAAATCTTCAGAAGCGCGTTGGCCGCATTCGGATTGAGCTCGTCCACGGTGTCGACGATGCAGACGCGCCAGCCTTCGGCGGCTGCCGTCGAGCCGAAGAACGAGATCGTCTCGCGCGTCTCGTCCACGGTGATCACGGTGCGCATCACGCCGCGGTCGTTCGCCGTGCGCTCCAGTGTCAGCAGCCCGCCATGGGACTCTGCGGCGACCTGGCGCGCCACGGCGTCATCAGGGTCGACTGCGAGGCTCTCGGCGCGCTGCACGGTCGGCGCTAGCGGCTGCCCGTGCGCCAGCACGAAGCGCGCCATGCGATAGGCCAGCGTCGCCTTGCCGATCCCCTGCGGCCCGCCGATCAGCCAGGCATGCGGAATGCGCCCGCTGCGATAGGCCGACAGCAGCGCCGTCTCGGCCTCGCGATGGCCAAACAGACGGCTGGTCTCGCGCGGATGCGGAATGGCGCTCTCGCGCTCGGCCTGGCGCGGGCTCATGCCGACACCACAGAGGCCGGCGTCGGAAGGAGACGGTCACGCAGTGCGTTCCAGACGCGCCCGGCAACCGTGTCGGGGTCGGAATTGGCGTCGATCAGCACGCAGCGCGCGGGCTCGTCCGCAGCGATCTTGCGATAGGCCTCGCGCAGGCCCTGGTGGAAGCTGAGCTGCTCGCCCTCGAACCTGTCAGGCGTGCCGCTGCCGCGGCGGGCGGCCGCGCGCTGGAGGCCGATCTCGACCGGCAGGTCGAGGATGATGGTGAGGTCCGGCTTGAGATCGCCGATCGTGACGCGCTGCATCGCGTTGATCAGACCGGGCGAAACCCTGCCGAGGCTGCCCTGATAGGCGCGCGTCGAGTCGGCAAAGCGGTCGCACAGCACCCAAATGCCCTGCTTGAGCGCGGGCTCGATCACGGTGTGGACATGGTCATCGCGCGCGGCCGCGAACAGCAGCGTCTCGGCTTCGGGGCCGAGCAGCTTGCCCATGCCCGACAGCACCAGGTGGCGCATGATCTCGGCACCCGGCGAACCGCCCGGCTCGCGCGTCACAAGGGTGCGCATCCTTGCTGCCTTGAGGCGGTCGGCGAGCTTCTTGATCTGGGTGGACTTGCCAGTCCCCTCGCCGCCCTCAAAGGTGATGAAACGTCCGCGTCCGGACGGCCGCTGTACCGTACTGTCACTCATTGTCAGAGCTTCTCGGCGCCTGCGCGGAACATGCCGATCACGAGCTCGCTGGCGCCGTCGATGGCGCGGCGCATGGTCGAGCCGGTGCCGACTGCCTCGGCGGCATAGACCGGCGTCTCCACCGCGATGTTGCCGCTGCGCCAGACCTTGACCACACCGACCTTCTGGCCGGCTTCGACCGGGGCCCGCACCGGACCACTATACACGACGCGCGCGATCAGCTTGTCGCTGCCGTTCTTGTGCACCATCACCTTCACGGGCGTCTTGGCGACCAGCTTCACCGAACGGCTCTCGCCGCCGAACACCTTGGCGTAGCCGACCTGCTGATCGGCCGCGATCAGCGTGCGGGTCTCGAAATTGCGAAAACCCCATTCCAGCATCTTCTTGGCTTCCGTGGCGCGATCCTCGGGATCTTCGAGCCCGTTGACGACGACGATCAGCCGCGTGCCATTCTGTACGGCCGAGCCGACCATGCCATAGCCGCCCTCCTTGGTGTAGCCGGTCTTCAGGCCGTCAGCGCCCTCCATCGAATTGAGCAGCGGATTGCGGTTGGGCTGCCGGATCTTGTTCCAGGTGTACTCCTTCTCGCCGAACAGTTTGTAGAACTCCGGAAAGTCGAGGATGATGTGGCGGGCGAGGATGCCGAGCTCGCGCACCGTCATCTTGTTGCCGGGGTCGGGCAGACCGTTGGAGTTGCCGAAGGTCGACTTGGTCATGCCGAGCTCGCGGGCGCGCTTGGTCATGAAGTCGGCGGCAAAGATCTTCTCATTGCCGGCGATGCCTTCGGCCAGCGCGATGCAGGCGTCGTTGCCGCTCTGGATGATCGCGCCGTGCAGGAGATCGTCGACCGAGACCTTGCTGTTGATGGCGGCGAACATGGTCGAGCCGCCCGACGGCGCCCCGCCCCTGCGCCAGGCGTTCTCGCTGATCCGGTATTCGTCGGTCAGCTTCATGTCGCCCTTCTTGATGGCGTTGAAGACGACTTCCGCCGTCATCAGCTTCATCATGCTGGAGGGCGCGCGCAGCTCGTCGGCGTTCTTCTCGAACAGCACGCTGCCGCTGGAGGCCTCGATCAGGATCGCGGTGGGGGCATCGCCGTCAAAGCCGGAATCGTCCGCCTTCTTGGCGCCCTGGACGCTCTGGTTGGCAGCGTAGAGCACTCCGCACCAACCGAGGCTCGCGAGCAGCAGCCCGGCGACAAGCGCGCGCACCAGCATGCCGGAGGTGAAGCGGCTGCGACGGAGCGAAATGAGACGAAATGCCATGGCCAAGCCCTGAGAGCGGCGTTCTAACAGTTGGAACCGGCGCGAACAACATGAGGCTGGTGCCGGAACCCGAGATTGCACGATTCTCGTCACGCCCCTATCGTGGCACCTTATATTTCTCGACCAAACCCCTGAAACAAGGCGGAAAAGCGATGTCTTCCACCCGCGTGATCAAGGCCAATGGGATCGATCTGTTCATCCGCGAGGCCGGCCAGGGACCGCTGGTGGTGCTGTGCCACGGCTGGCCGGAATTGTCCTATTCCTGGCGCCACCAGATCGCGGCGCTGGCGGCCGCCGGGTTTCACGTCGTCGCCCCCGACATGCGCGGCTACGGCCAGAGCGCGGCGCCGTCTGACGTGAGCGCCTATTCGATCTTCGATACGGTCGGTGACATCGTCGGCCTGGTGCAGGCGCTTGGCGAGAGCAAGGCGATGGTGGTCGGCCACGATTGGGGGGCGCCGGTCGCCTGGCACGCGGCGCTGTTCCGCCCCGACATCTTCACGGCGGTGGCGGGCCTGAGCGTACCGCCGCCATTCCGCGGCCGCGGCAAGCCACTCGACCTGCTGCGTCAGGGCGGCGTGACCAACTTCTACTGGCAGTATTTCCAGGCGCCCGGCGTTGCCGAAGCCGAGCTCGAGCGCGATGTCGCCCGCACCATGCGCATCGTGCTCGGCGGACGCGGCCTTGCCGATCCCTCCGCGGCCATGTTCGTGCAGGAGGGCAAAGGATTTCTCGGCCACGCGATTTCCGATGAGCCGCTGCCGGACTGGCTGAGCGAGGCCGACCTCGCCTACTTCACCGAGACCTTCCGCAAATCCGGCTTCCGCGGCGGGCTAAACTGGTATCGCAACCTCGACCGCAACTGGGAGCTGACGGCGCCCTGGCAGGATGCACAGATCCACCAACCGTCCCTCTTCATTGCCGGCTCGAAGGACGCCGTCATCACCGGCCTGATCGGCGCCAAGCGCGTCAACGAACTCGAGCGCGTGCTGCCAAATCTCGCACGAAAACTGATCATCGAAGGCGCCGGCCATTGGGTGCAGCAGGAACGGCCCGACGAGGTCAACGCGGCGCTCCTGAAATTCCTGAGCGAAGCGTCGGCGCGCTAGCCGATATCCTTTCTCATCGTGATGTGCGCGGCGCCCGCCTGCCCCGTCTCGGCAAATCGGTGCCGCAGGTAAAACCGGCGTGCGGCCAGATTGCCCGCGAGCACCGTAAGCGTCAGCGCTCCGACACGCCGCCGGCGCGCGCTCGCCTCGAGCGCGTCGAATATCTCCGAGCCGACGCCGCGATTGCGCACAGCCGGCAACAGCGCGATGTCGATGACGTGCCAGCGCACGGGCACGCAATCGAGCAGGAGCCGGCCGATGGCCGTCGCCTGTCGCGTGATGATCAGCGAGATCGCACCGGGATATTGTGCGGCGTAGCCGGCAGCCTGGCTGCGCAATTGTTGCGCGATGACCTGCTCGAGGATCGGTCCGGACAAACCTGCTGCGGTGAATTCTCCCGCTCGCACCTCCCGGAAGAGCTCACGGACGAACGGCTCGTCAGCCGGGCTTGCTGGCCGCAGCCGCAGACCCGGATCGTCCGGGAGGATGTCGAGCGGCGCGCCGTCAATCATCCCGTCGCTTGATCCCGATCGATCAGGCGTTGTTGAAAGACGGGAATGTCCCGGCATAGGCGATGCACCAGACCAGCGCCTGGGTCGGCTGCATATTGTCGTGGGGCAGCCCCTGCCCGGTCATCGTGACGGCGTTAGGCGACAAAGTGAGATTGCCGGGCGGAGCCACGAAGCCGTTGAAGTTCGGATTGAGCGCGACCATGTTCATTCCCGTTCCAGGACCGGGCGCCGCATTTTGCGCCGTGCTGCTGCCAAGCTGTAGCGCGTGCGTATGTATCGCCATGTTGTCGGTGGTCAGGCTCACCTGACTGCTGCCGACGGTCTCGCCGACGACACGCGGCTGCAATCCTGGCCCCGTCCCCTGGCTGATCGTCACCGAACCGTTCAAGTTCGGCAAAGCGAAATTGGTTGTGCCATTTCCCCCGTAATAGGTGCCGATAAGTGCAAATAACGGAGAAAAAGCCTGAATCGGCAGGAGCTGGCCGAGGCAAGGCAGCCAGGCGCTGTTGAAGCCGCCGGTGGCAAAGGGAAACGGAAACGCCTGGATTTCGCCGACGAAGGGATCTGACATGTTGGCTTTCCTTGGGACGGACGCAATGCGCGGGCGGCCTAGCCCGGTGATGGAAAAATGCCGGCGTAGCAGATGCAGTAGTTGGCAACGACGGACGGCATCATGTTGTCGTGCCCGATGTTCTGGCCTGCCGTGGTGACGCAAGCAGCCATCGTCGCGTAGGGAGCGGCATTCATGACCGGGGCATAGAGATTGCCGGACGAACCGGTTGCAAGGTGCACGGTCGGTCCTGGCGTCGCAGTGGTGCCCGTGGCCGTCGAAGACAGCAGCGCATGACTATGCGTCGGCATCTCCGTCTCGATCAACGTATGGGCTTCCTCTCCGGCGATCTGGCCCAGGATGTAGTTCGGGAGGCCCGGCCCGGCGCCCTGGCCGATCGGAACGCGACCACGCAGATCGGGGAGATTGAAGCTCTGCGCTCCATCGCCGCCGTAGGTCGTACCAATCACCGCATAGAGGGTGTCGTATTGCGAGATCGGCAACGACTGTCCGCTGCAAGCCAGCCAACCATCCGGGACGCGCGGAAAGCCGAACAGGCGTATCTCGCCGATAAACGGATCTGCCATCTCGAATATCCCCCTGCCTGTGCGCGCCAGCAGATCGGTGCTGGTGCACCACGGGCGCTATTGTTCAAAGCCTTGAAAAGCTGGATCTGGCTTGCGGAAACTCTGCTCTGATGACCGTCTAGTTTCGCGACGGATAGAGTCCTTGCATCGCGATCAAATAGTTGATGACGAGATAGGGCTGCATGTTGTTGTGCGGCTGGCCACCGCCCTCATTCACCAAATTCGTGCCGACGGCCAATGGGGTTTCCGCACTTCCGGCAGCCAGGAAGATATATCTGTCGGCCGGCGCGGTAGTTGTGGCGAAGATATTGTTGGTGGGAGCGGCGCCTCGCCCCTGGCCGTTCGCAGCTGTCGCCTGGATCATGTGATTGTGCTGCGGGAGCTGCAGCCCCGTCATGTTGACCGACACCGATCCGCTGATCATGCCGGCAGGATATTGCCCGCTGCCGCCGCTCGAGCCGAGTATGGCGCGGCCGCGCAGATCGGGAAGCGCGAAGGTTCTGACGCCGTCACCACCATAATAAGTGCCGAGCAACGAGAACAGCGCCTGATTGGTCTGGATCGCGAGCAACGCTCCGTTGCAGAGTGCCCAATTCCTGGGAATCATCGCGCCGGCAAAGGGCATGATCTGCCCCATAACGGGCTGGTACGGCATAACCCCTCCCAAAAAAAATCAAGCGACCCGTCGTATGACGATGCGAACGACGGCAAGACTTAAATTAAAGAATGAATTCCGAGCGGCCTACTCGCTGAGATTGTTTCTCAGCCTGCGCTAACAGTCAAGCGCTGGCACAACCATAACTCGTCTATGTGCCGTTGCGGCAATCTTTACTCTAGCACGCACTTGTTGCCACAATGCAACGGTTCGCTGGAAAGTAGTACCCCCGAGTGGGTTTTCGGGGCGTTCAGCCTGCACGCGCTTGCAATTGGTTGCGGCGTCCGGTCCTAACTACACGCTAGAATTTACGTGACCATTTACACAATCAGGGATTTCAGGGCGGAAGCTCTCTTATCGAGAGCCGCCGCGAGGGGGGCCGGTGAGTCACGCAATTGCTGTGGCCGTGCCAGAAATAACCGGGGAATTGGCGGACTTGGCGCGCAGAAGCCAAACCGAACCTCGGCAGCTATTGCGAGGACTTTGGCGCGCCGCTCAACGAATCTGCATCGCAGCCGTCCTTATGCTCGGCGCCATGACGGCGGCGAATGCAGCCTGTAATTTCACGAGCGCTTCGACCACCGCCGCAACAATCACGTTGACCGGGACCGGCGCAGGGAACGCAGTCGGTCTCTGCGTGACCAACGCTACGGTATCGTTTGGCCTCTACGGCTCATCGAACGGCGCCAATCCGAACATCGACGCCTTCAACAACTACCCGATGACTGCCGGAGGTTTGAATCTAACGAACCTCAGCTATACGTCGTCCAAGGCTACCTACACGCTGGTCCCCGTCAACAATGGGTCCAACAACTCACACACGGACGAATACGACATCCAGATCAACTCCCTGTCGGGAGGCGGCACTGACACGATCACGCTTTGGTACGCGAGCGGTTGTAATCCAGGCAATACGTGTAACTTCACACCTACCTTCACCGATACGTCGTTCACGATCACGGTCAACCTGCCCTCGCCCTCGGTGACATCAATTTCTCCGACGGCGGGTCCGACGGCGGGCGGCAACAGCGTCGTCATCACAGGCACCAAT
This sequence comes from Bradyrhizobium sp. cf659, assembly GCF_900113725.1. Taxonomy (NCBI): domain Bacteria; kingdom Pseudomonadati; phylum Pseudomonadota; class Alphaproteobacteria; order Hyphomicrobiales; family Nitrobacteraceae; genus Bradyrhizobium; species Bradyrhizobium sp. cf659. The sequence goes on along the minus strand of NZ_FOQJ01000001.1, from coordinate 545,810 downwards.
TTCACCGGAACGACCGGCGCCGCCGGCGTGAAGTTCGGCGCCATCAACGCAACAAGCTACACGGTCAATTCCAATACGCAGATTACCGCGGTCGCGCCGGCCGGCTCCGCTGGTACCGTCGATGTGACCGTGACCACCAATGGCGTAACGTCTGCGACATCGGCCGCCGATCAGTACACTTATGTCAGCCCACCGACGGTGACCTCGGTCTCGCCGACATCGGGTCCGCAGACCGGCGGCACGACGGTGATCATCACCGGCACGAACTTGTCGGGTGCGACGGCGGTGACCTTCGGCGCCACGGCGGCAACAGGATTCACCGTCAATTCGGCGACCCAGATCACCGCCACGTCGCCGGCCGGCACTGGCACGGTCGACATTACCGTCACGACGGCCGGCGGAACGTCTGCGACTTCAGCGGCCGACCAATTCACTTACATTCCCGCGCCGACCGTCACCTCCATCTCACCGACGACAGGTCCGGGCGGCGGCGGCACGGTCGTGACCATCACCGGCACCAACTTCTCCGGCGCAACGGCGGTGACATTCGGTGCGACGGCGGCGGCCGGCTTCACCGTCAATTCGGCCACCCAGATCACGGCGACCTCGCCGGCCGGCACCGGCACGATCGACGTCAGGGTCACGACAACAGGCGGAACGTCGGCAACCTCGGCGGCGGACCAATTCACCTATATCCCCGCCCCCACCGTCACCTCGATCTCGCCCACGGCGGGGCCCACGGCCGGCGGCACGTCGGTGACGATCACGGGCACCAACTTCACCGGCGTTACGGCCGTGACATTCGGCGCGACGGCGGCCAGCTTCACGTTCAATTCCGCGACGTCGATCACCACGACATCGCCCGCCGGGACCGGCGTCGTGGATGTCAGGGTGACAACCCCTGGCGGGACGTCCGCAACGTCGGCGGCGGACCAGTTCACCTATCTCGGCCCGCCAACCGTCACCTCGATCTCGCCGACATCGGGTCCGCAGACCGGCGGCACGGCGGTGGTCATCACCGGCACGAATCTGTCGGCGGCCTCAGCCGTGACATTCGGCGCCACGGCGGCAACAGGATTCACCGTCAATTCGGCCACCCAGATCACTGCGACGTCGCCGGCAGGCACCGGAACGGTCGACATTACCGTCACGACGGCCGGCGGGACGTCTGCGACTTCAGCGGCCGACCAATTCACTTACATTCCCGCACCGACCGTCACCTCAATCTCACCGACGTCAGGTCCGGGTGCGGGCGGCACCGTCGTCACCATCACCGGCACCAACTTCTCCGGCGCAACGGCCGTGACGTTCGGGGCGACCGCTGCGACGGGCTTCACGGTCAATTCAGCCACCCAGATCACGGCCACCTCGCCGGCGGGAACCGGTACGGTCGACGTCAGGGTGACGACATCGGGCGGCACCTCCGCAACATCCGCGGCCGACCAGTTCACCTATATCCCCTCGCCGAACGTCACCTCGATCTCACCCACATCGGGCCCGCAGACAGGGGGCACGGTGGTGACAATTACAGGGACCAACTTCACGGGCGCCACAGCCGTGACCTTCGGCCCAGCGGCTGCGACGGGCTTCACGGTCAATTCGGCGACCCAGATCACGGCGACCTCGCCGGCCGGGACCGGCGTCGTGGACGTCAGGGTAACGACCTCGGGCGGGACGTCCGCGACGTCGGCGGCGGATCAGTTCACCTATTTCGGCACGCCGACGGTGACGTCGATCGCGCCGACGGGCGGCCCGCTCGCCGGTGCCACGTCGGTGACGGTCACCGGCACAAATTTCACCGGCGCGACGGCGGTCAAGTTCGGGGCGACGAATGCGACCGGCTTCACGGTCAACTCCGCGACCTCGATCACCGCGACTTCTCCTGCCGGGAGCGGCACGGTGGATGTCACGGTCACGACGCCGGGCGGAACGTCGGCCACCTCCGCTGCGGATCAGTTCACCTATGCCGCGGCGCCGGCGGTGACATCGGTTGCGCCGAATGCGGGTCCGGCGACGGGCGGGACGTCGGTCACCATCACGGGCACCGCGTTGTCCGGCGCGACCATTGTGAAGTTCGGCGCAACCAATGCGACCAGCTTCACGGTCAATTCGGCGACGTCCATCACGGCGGTTTCGCCGGCCGGCGCCGGCATCGTCGATATCACCGTGACGACGCCGGGGGGAACGTCCGCCACATCGGCATCGGATCAGTTCAATTACACACCTGCTCCGTCCGTCACCTCGATTTCACCGACCTCCGGCCCCGCGCTGGGCGGCACGTCCGTGGCGATCACGGGGAGCGGCTTCACAGGCGCCACCGCGGTCAAATTCGGCGCCAACAACGCGACGAGTTTCACAGTGAACTCGGCGACGTCGATCACGGCCACCTCGCCGCCCGGCGCCGGCACCGTCGATGTCACGGTAACGACGGTCGGCGGGACGTCGCTAACGTCGGCCGCAGACAGGTTCAATTATCTGTCCGCCACGACGGCGACGGCGCTCACCTCGTCGCAGAATCCAAGCAGCTACGGCCAGTCCGTCACGTTCACGGCGACCGCGAGCAGCTCGGGCGGAACACCGACGGGCACCGTGACCTTCAACGATGGCGGCACGCCGATCGGCACGTCCACGCTGTCGGCCGGCGTCGCCACCTTCGCAACGACCACGCTCGCCGTCGGCAATCACACGATCACCGCGACCTACAACGGCAGTCCAGCCTTCAATGCCTCGACATCCCCGGCCCTGACCCAGTCGGTCGACATTCCCGCCGACAGCGCCAAGCTGCGCGCGCTGCAGCTCAACGTCACCAAGATCGTGGCGCAAAGCTCGGGACAGGCGATCTCCGGCGCGATCGACACCGCGATCTCCGAAGGATTCAACGACGGCGGGCAATACATCACGCCGGGCGCGGGCGGCCTGCGTGTCAACTTCGCCGCCCAGCCTGACGGCGACGACGACGACAAGCCTCAGTCCGGGTCGCAAGGCTCGAACGCTTATGCCGGCGACGGAGGCTCCGGCAGGACCGGCCGTGCCGGCGGGCGCGGGTCCTCGCGGATCGACAATGCCTTCGCCGCGATCGATCGGGCAGCGCCGACCAAGGCCCCGCCGATGGCACGCTTCAAGCAGCAGAAGGACTGGCTGTTCTGGATCGACGTGCGCGGCACCGGCATCGACCGCTGGGGCTCGTCCGGCAGCATCGGCCAGGGAGCCACCCAGGCCACGCTCTACGGCCAGCAGATCAACCTGCTGTCGGGCCTGACCTATCGGGCGGCGTCCAATGTGCTGGTCGGCGTGGTCGGCGGCTACGAGAATTTCAGCTACACCGAGACCGACATCAACGGAAAGCTGAAGGGCGACGGCTGGACCGTCGGCGCCTATCTCGGCTGGAAGATCATCCCGACACTCCGCTACGACGCGGCGGTGACCTATTCGGGCATCGGCTATGACGGCACCGCCGGCACGGCCCAAGGCAATTTCAACGGCAATCGCTGGATGTTCGCGACCGGCTTCACCGGCAGCTACCGCTGGGCCAATTTCAACTTCGAGCCATCGGCCAAGGTCTACACGCTGTGGGAGCGGGAAAACGCCTATGTCGATTCGCTCGGCACCCAGCAGGCGGCCCGGACCTTCTCCAGCGGCCGCGCCTCGGCCGGCAACAGGGTCTCCTATCCCATACCGTGGCTCGATAGCGTGCTGCTGGCCCCCTACGCCGGCGTCTATGCCGACTACTACTTCACCCGGGACGACGCGGCCGCGATCATCGCCGCGGGCGGCGTGCCGCTGGCATCGACACCACTGCTCCAGGGCTGGTCGGCGCGCGTCACCGGCGGCATCGGTGCAAGGCTGGCGAGCGGCACCACCGTCGGCTTCGGTGCCGAGCTCGGCGGCATCGGCGGCAACACGCAGATCTGGACGTTCACGGGACGTGCGCGCATCCCGTTCTGATGCGCCACGCGGCGCCGAGGCGCCACTGACCGGATTACCTGCTTAGTAGAGGCCGCGGCCGCTCAGGATGCTGCGGGCCTCGGCGGCGCCGTCGGAGGCCGACGGAGCGGTCTCGGTGGCGTAGCGACCATCCTCGTCATAGGACACGGCGCGCGCGTTCTGGAGCGCCCGGCCCCGGCTGCGGCTCGAGGCCGACATTTCCGAGGTCGCACTGAGTGAGGCCATGTCGGCCGAGCTATTGCCGAGATTGTAGGGCCGCCCCTCCGGCATCGGAACCTCGCCGCGGATGGCGCCACGGTTCGACGAGGGTAGCTCCGGCACGAACGGCCTCGCCGAGGCGACCCGGACCATCGAGGGCGACGGCGCCGGGATCCCGGTGCGCAGGGTCGCCATCAGCTGGCGGTCATCGGAGCCTTCAAGCGGCGCCCGGCCGACATATTCGACGCGGACCTTGGCGACGCCATTGCCTTTGAATTCAAGGAGTTCGGCGGCTTTGTTCGAGACGTCGATGAGCCGGTTGCCGTGATAGGGACCGCGGTCATTGACGCGGACGATCAGCGACTTGCCGTTCGAGATGTTGGTCACCCGCGCATAGCACGGCATCGGCAGGGTCGGATGCGCCGCCGTCAGCGAGGTCATGTCGAACACCTCGCCATTGGCGGTCAGGCGGCCATGGAAATCGTCACCGTACCAGGACGCCATGCCCTCGGCACGGTAGTTGACGTCCTCCTCCGGCACGTAGGTCCGGCCGGCGACGATGTAGGGCTTGCCGACGCGGTAGGTGCCGCCGCCCTTGGGGACCGGATCACCCAAAGCCACGACCCGGGGGCTCGAGGACACGCCGTATTTCGGATCGACGCGGCTGGCGAATTTGTTGGAGGACGCGCAATTGGCGAGCGCGAGGCAGGTCGCGGCCGCCGCAACACCACGCGCGGCCCGCAAAACCGAATCTGACCGTCGGATCCCCATTCGCCCCAAATACCATTCTGCCGGAGGCGTGCCCAACCCGCTTTGGCGACGGGGAGCGCTGTCCGGTCCTTTGCACCGAGGCGGCCCACCACCGCTTCGGACGTCGTGACGATATCGCAACCCGAACACGGCGGAAATGGGGAGCCTGCGGCGATCGCGCGGAGATGGTAAACGCCGCGTTCGTTTTCCTCCGTTCATCTACGGAACGCAGGCCCCTGCTCTGTGCCACTCCTGGACATTCTGTTGCGCCAAATCCTCACTCCACCCCCATTGTCGCGCCGCTCACTGGAATTCTTTTGACTGTGCAAGGCCGCACGCGTTCTCTCGGACGCAAGGGCGGGATTTGGAATTTAATGATGATCGAGACGGTTTCGGCACTGATGGGTCTGGTAAGCGCGGGGATCTTCCTGGCCCATGCGTTTGAAGGTTACCGTACGAGGGCCTGAGGGCACTCGCGCGGGCGGCAAGCATCACCTCTTGCAAGACGGCACGTTCGGACAATTTTAATCGATCCGACCGAGCATTGCAGACGAGAGCGGCAGGTGTCCCATGCGTAACCATGACCTCGTATCGGATGGCTTCCTGGCACTGACCGCAGGCGGTCTGGTGCTGCTGTGCTCGAGCCTGGTCGCGCTGGCCTTCGGCTGATCGCAGACACCCTTTCCTCGCTTTCCAACCACGACCGTACTGCGCCGCAACACAGGTGTTGTCCGGAATTGCTCTGTTCCCGTTTAGTTGATTGAATTTCCGCGTTCGGCGCCTCGACTCATTTCAAGAGGCCATCACCAATGAAGGTGACGCAAATGCTTGCCGAGAAATTCTTCCTGGTCCTGGAATCGCTGATCCGCGGCGACCGGACCTATCCGGACGGAAGTCCCCGGGTCATCAGCACCTCACCGCACGTCCCGGTGAAGCTGCCCGACCGGAAATAGACCGGATCGTTTTCGCTTCCCGTCACGCGTTGCTCAGCGCAGACCGAGCAGCGAGCGACGATAGAAGCTGTCGCGGGCCTCGCCGAGGCAGACGAAGCTGCCGTCAAAACCCTGGCCGTAACGTCTCTGGCCCCTCGCGTAGTAGACGCCCTTCCTGAAATCCAGCCAGACCACCTGATCGCGCGGACAATGGCGCTGCGCTTGCGCCTCGTAGCGAAACGGCGTCAGCGGCGTAGCCGACACCTCGCCGGCGCCAAGCATCATCACCGCAACTAGCGCGATCCTCGCTAGCCCGTTGCCAAAGCCGCTCCGCACGTCCCGCCTCCCGCGATCCAGGCCGTCGCGCGACGGCCGCCCGGCACGGTAGCACGAAACGGCACGATCCCTGGAAGGCTGCAAGCGCACCTCGCCGTCTTCCGCCGGCCATCTTGTCGGGCTACATGAAAGCGAGATTCATCTCGATGCGAGGATGCTGCCTGAATGTCGGTTGAGCCTGTCCCCACAACCGAAGCCCGCCCGCCCTCGCCGCGCCTCGGCCTGCTGCCGATGATCATCTTCGGCTCGCGCTGGCTGCAACTGCCGCTCTATCTCGGACTGATCGTGGCGCAATGCGTCTACATCGCGCTGTTCCTCAAGGAGCTCTGGCATCTGTCCTGGCACGCCCTCGATCTCACCGAACAGCAGATCATGATGAGCGTGCTGGCGCTGATCGACGTCGTGATGATCTCCAATCTGCTGGTGATGGTCATCGTCGGCGGCTACGAGACGTTCGTGTCGCGGCTCGATCTCCAGGGCCATCCCGACGAGCCGGAATGGCTCGGCCACGTCAATGCGAGCGTCCTGAAAATCAAGCTCGCCATGGCCATCATCGGCATCTCCTCGATCGCGCTGCTCCGAACCTTCATCGAGGCCGGCAATCTCGGCTCGAACCGCGCCGGCTTCACCGAGACTGGCGTGATGTGGCAGGTGCTGATCCACATCACCTTCATCGTCTCGGCGCTCGGCATCGCCTACGTCGACAGGCTCAGCGACTCCGGAATGCGCAGACATGCTGACTGAGGACCGCCCGCACACCTTGCAACCCACCGCCTGGCCTGCGAGGCGCCATGTCCGCCGATGACGAGGTGTCTTTCAGGGCAGCACGCCCGGACGACGCTGAAACGGTGTTCGACATCACCAAAGCCTCGATCGCCGGTCTTGCACAGGGATGCTATTCGCCGTCGCAGATCGAGAACTGGATGGGCGAGCGGACACCCCGGTTCTACGAAGACCTGATCGCCAAGGGCCGAATGACCGTCTGCCTTCGCAACGGCGTCATCGTCGGCTTCGTCGATGCCGAGCCCGGCGAGGTCACCCGATTGTTCGTACTGCCCGAGGCGGCCGGCTCCGGTCTCGGCCAGCGATTGCTCGACATCGGTGTGGCCAAAGCGCGGCTGGGCCATAGCGGGCCGATCCGTCTCGAGGCCACGATCAACGCGGAAGCCTTCTACCGACGATACGGCTTCAGAAGCACGGGCAGAGGGCAATTCTCTCATGGCCTCGGCGGCGAGCCCATCGAGATCGTTCAGATGGAGCTGTGAGCATCAAACCGCGCGGCGCTCATTCTTTGGCTTCGAGCTGCTGAATCGCCTGATGCAGGCATTCCTGGAACTTGGCGGCGACCTGCTCGCGCGCCACGCCCTTGGCGGCGAGATCGCCCGACACCTTGTCCAGGACCTCGTCCATCGTCCGGCTCTCCAGATGGTCCGTCGCCAGCGCCGTCGAATAGTTCGCCGCGGCATCGCCGCTGAGCCCGAGCTGGCCCGCGGCCCAGAGCCCGAGCAGCTTGTTGGACCGGGCCGTGGCCCTGAACATGAGCTCCTCGTCGTGGACGAATTTGGCCTCAAAGCCCTGCTCGCGCTTGTCGAAGGTGGTCATGGACAGCTCCATTGCATTTTCGCTGATGAGGATCGGACTGGTTGGGAGCGAACGTCTCCGTCATTCACGTCAGTTGAGGATCATTTGAATCTTCGGGCGGAAGGCAAACGCCGTCAAGCCTGCCGCTCGTGGAAGCCACGGCTCCGCGGCAGACTCAGCGCCGCACGGCCGGAGACATCGAGAGCTGACGTGAACAGAGAGCTGCGGGAGTTTCGACGGATTGAACGGGTCTGCCTGAGGCCCAGTCGCCCTCCGGCGCATTGGCAGGCGCCGTCCAGGCGCGCAAGCTCGTCTCTGGCGCGATGCAACGGCACCAGGTCCAAAGATCAATCCAGGACATCTTGGTGCGACGACCGGGCTCGGTCAGCCCTTTGCCGTCGCCGCTTCGCGTGCAAGCCGCTCGGCCCTCAGCCGTTCCTTGTTGGCGTAGAACTGCTTCTGCGCCTCCTCGTGGTCGCGCATGGCCTTCTCAGCCTCGATCCGGCGTGCCGCATCGCGCGCCTGGCGCTGTTCGGGGGTCAGGGGTTTGCGTCGGAAGGAAAGGTCTTCGGTCATGGCAACACAACGCGGACGCAGCGAAAGAGTTCCGCAGGCTGAACCGAGCGGGCGGTCTGGACCGACCGAAATGCTCGCTTGCTCAGGACCTTACCGGCAGAAAACCTCAACCAATCCGGCGGGCTGCCAATGCGGAAATCCGAGCGGGTCCGCGCTGCCCGAAGGCCGCCCAAAACAAATCTCGAAAAACAACCCCATGCACAGTAGCTAAGTCCTGCTGGCGCAACGGCTTTTACAATTCACGAAACGCCCTTTGACGCGTCGGGCAAAACAGTGGCATCCTGCCACCTTCGGAAAATCCGTTGGCCATGAGCTTCGGCACCGGATCGGGGCACGCCGCAGCCGGATCGGTTGGCGCTCGACGCATCGCGGCAGCCAGCGGAGCAGCCGCAACCGCCCCAGCGCGCAGATGCCCTTCGCGGACAGGTTGCTGTCCACCGATGCCAAGCTGAAAGCTCCGCAACAATTCGCGCGGCGATCGACACCAGACGCTTGGCGCGCCGTCGCGCGAATGGGCCGACACGCAAATCGCCGGCACGAAACGTCAACCGCGTTTCCTCTTTCGCAGGATGAGGCGGCGCGTCGAGAGTTCGCGAGAGCTTCGGAACACGACGTCATTGAGACAGGTCAATACGAGCAGGCCCAAGCTCTGGGATCTTAACTTTGGCAAGCAGATGGAGACGGCCATGTCACAGCAGAGCAGCATGCATTTCTACCTCACTTGGGCCAAGGAGCGGATCGACGAAATGGACGCTGCATTGGCCTCGTTCGAGGTCAAAGTCGGCCAGGCCAAGGCTGAGTCCAAGGTCAAGACTGATCAGCTCCTGTCCGATCTGACGAAGCGCCGCGACGAGTTTCAGGCCCAGCTCAAGACCCAGGCCGAGGCGGGCGAAACCGCCTGGGCGGGCGCCAAGACGGAGCTTGAAAGGCAATGGGCTGGATTCGAGGCCCAGGTGAAGACCTACTTCGAAGGCGCCGGCAAACAGCTCGAGCAACAGCAGGCCACGTTCAAGGACGTTGCCGCTGCACAGTCCAAGGCCTGGCGCGAAGCTGCGGACAAATTCCGCGAGGCCGCGGGCAAAGTGGCCGCAGCCCGCACCGTGGATGTCGATGCCGCGCTCAAGCAAATGAAATCCGATGCGTCCGAAGCAGAAGCGCGTCTCCAGAAGCTGAAACAGGCCGGCAGCGAATCCTGGTCGGTCCTGAGTGCCGCTCTCGCCGAATCCCGGAAGGCGTTCGATCAAGCGAACAAGGCCGCATGGGACGCGCTGAAAGGCGCAGGTCCAAAGAGCTGAAATTTTCGCTTCCGAAGAAAGAGCATGGCGCGCCCGAGTGGCGCGCAGCGACGGAAGCCTTGCTTCTGGTGGTCGAGCGCGGCGGCTCGACCATATTCGCCCGTATCGGCGTCATGCGGGCGCGCTGAACAGACATTACGTCCCGGGGCTCAGTCCCAAGAGCAAGGAACCGCATTGGGGACGACGCAAGCTGAAGCGGGATCAATGATCGTCTTCCTCTGGGGAGACGCCATACGATTTTCATTTTTAGTCGGAATCAAATTGAGCCGTTGCTTCAATTATAAGGACGTCATTCATGACCAAGGAAAATTGCCTGATCGTCCACGTTGCTGGAAGACAGTTGGATCTGCTGCGAGGAGAAGCCTCCCGCATTGCAAAGGACAGTAAACTTGATTGGTGGATCGATCACGCCGATGTCGGCACGCGCTTCTGCTTTGAAGATGCGAAGGCGAAAGAAACCTTCGCTCTCACCTGCGACAATTTCGGCGTTCCGTGCCGCGACGGCTAACCAAGCCCAACGGGAAAGGCCGCAGGGTGGTTCCAGCCCCCACTGCGGCCATCCCGGATAAAGTAGAAATCGGTGCTCAAATCTCGCCGGTGTTCTTTCTATAGAACACCCCGTTCCGAAAATGGATTCCGTACAACTACCGGAGCGCGATGTTCCACGCATTGCTGCCCGAACGGGAACATGGCACGGGTTGCATTCCAGCCCCCTAGGACTCCCGGCTGCCGGTTCAATTGCGGATCAGAGCGCGCCGGGAGTGCCAGGTCCAACCGTTGCGCCCCCAAACCCTTTCCGGCGAACAGGAACGTGGTTGTATTGCCAAGTTTTTCCGATGCCCTTCCCCAAGGGCATTCGCTAGCACCAGCTCACCTGACCCCACTGAGCTGGGTTTTTTTGGGCCTATACTTGGCGATGCAGTCCCCAAAAGGCGATCAGCAGGAGAGCTGCGGCCCCAATTCCCAGCAATAGGAGAATGGCTTCCAGCATGGCGAATCAAGCTCCGCCCCTCTGGAAGGATATACCTTGCCGGATTTTAGTCACCGAGGCTCGCCAGCGGGGTGCCGCTCCCAAGAGGCAAATCCCTCATCTTCGCATTGCTCTTCGACGTCGTAGCCGCTCACGTGCCACGGCCGGCAGCTGCGCAAAGATAATCTGACCGGCATTGAAGCGCTCGACCCCGCGCAGCTCTTGCGCGAGCCGAGCGGAAGCGCTGCCGCAAATCTCTCAATGGTCATGTGTGTGTTGCTCGCTGGCGCGTCGGCGCGCGCGAGTCGGTGTGACGGTCGAGACAGAGGCCGCCCGATGGGCGGCCCTGTCATGCCGAACAGGAAACACGTCAGCGAGATCTGGAGCAGCGCAAATTCTTTCGTCCCCCGTGAGGGTCGTCAGAGGCTTCGCAGGAACCTACTAGCTCGCCTCCAACGGATATCATGATCATTGAGCGACCATAACTCTTCAGGGATCTCGTGAAGCATTGAATTTCGTCTGGCCGCGGCGGCCTCCCATTTTTGCGCATCTCGGCTGCCGCGCGATCCACGACGGCGGAGGGACAGGTGTTCGCCGTGTATGCAGCAGCCGGTAGCACGGCAGGGCCAAGCACCATCGGCGCCAAAACGCTTGTCCAGAATGCTTGACGCCTCACGGTGTTGCCCTCGGCCCCTTCTGAACAGATTAGATCGCTACAAGGTCGGCGGCGCACTGAAATGCATCATTGAGTCTCTGCATTTCTTCTTTGGTTACTTGCTGAATATGCTCGTTCATGTGAGCGGACCTTGTCCGGGCTGCAAGCCATCGCAGTCCTTTTGTGCGCTGCCTGCTCGGCAAAGTGTGCACGTAGATGGTAAACGCGATAAAGCCCCGCCGCCCAAGCGCCGCTGCGCTGCCGGTCGCGGAGGTATGCATCAGTCGTCCCAGACGCGCTTGCCGCAGCGGCATTCGAACATGCGAGTAATGGCTCCGCTTTCAGAGTCCACCACCGCTCGTACAAGCTTCATTTTCTTGCCGCAGATGCGGCAGGTTCTGATTGAGTTGTCCTCGACAACGCAAATCTTCTCAGCACGAAATATTTCCATAAGTCGCGCCCCCGTCCCAGGTGACCTAGTGGAGATTACAAACCTACTGAAGCAGGGAAAATGGAAGAACTGGATGCTACGCCCCGCGAGAAGTTTGCGACTGTACACGGAGCAAATCAAGACGCGCCGGCTATCCCGACGATCCTTTTGGGGTACCTCTTTAGGGTGGCCCGAGGGCCGGAACGGAGCGATCCGGTAATCAGAGCTTGGTCTTAATGTAATCCCTATGCAAAACGGTTGGTCGTTGGGCACCATCGAACAGAACGGTGATGCCGGTTGTACGATGGCCTATGGCGACAACGACGCCAACCTTGTCAGCCAGGTCTGGGCAACGAATTTTTCCGATTTCGCTGAGCTTGAAACGCGCGCCGACAGCAATCCTATCCATTTTCAAATCCATGGTTGCCTCGCAAAGAGACCGATCGCAATGAAACAGAGTGGTAGCAAAGCTCTTCAAAAATACCGGTGATTGTGGCGACTCATTGTTTCAGGACTATTTCGTAATTCGAGAACTATGCTGCGTCGCAGCCAGGTGCCTGGAACAACAATTGGTGACCGCCGTCTTTGGTTCCTAGCCGGCCCCGGCTGACCGCCGCTGCCTGGATAAGGCCGCCTCAGTTGGCGGGAAGATTGAAAGCAACCTCGGCAAGCTGCCCGCACTGTCCGGTGGTCTAGGCCATCGAGCGGGGGGCTGCCGCGCCAGCCCCGCACCAAAACAAGGTAAAAACGTGCCAGGCGCAGGGTCCGCGCTTGCGTCCTGTTCGACACGAAAAGACGGGATTAGGACGGAAATGGACTAGCAGTGGCGGAAGGGGTGGGATTCGAACCCACGGTACCCTTGCGGGCACGCCGGTTTTCAAGACCGGTGCCTTAAACCACTCGGCCACCCTTCCAAACCCGGAATTGCTGTCGCTTAACGCAGTCGACGGCGCATGGCAACGCGAAGTTGGGCCCCTCGAAGCAAGCCTGCCCCCTCGCCTGGCCGATCTGTCAGGCGAGCGTCAGCCTGGTCCTCTAACCTGGCAACAGGCTCGGCGGCCGACAGGCGCCGTCGACTCAGCAATCCCGGACACTGGCGACATCTCCCAGGGCGTCGCTGGTTGCGAGGCCCGGTTGGAGTCGTCTCCATGTCCGGGCCTCGTTTGCTGGCGCGCAAAAGAAAACGCGGCGCCCCATGGGAGCGCCGCGCGAAATTCGCTGATTGTTGCGCTGGCTCAGTAGCCGCAGGACGCGCAGCCCATCTGCACCGGGGCGTAGTAGGAATAGCCGGGCGAGACCATCTCGACGCGCTGGCGCGTGGCGTATTGCGGCGGGATGCGCTCGTACTGGACGCTGGGCGGGGCGACCATCACGGTCTGCGGCACCATCACGGTGCGGTACTGCGCCGGCGAGCGGTGCGCGACCACGGAGCCCGGCGACACCATCACGGTCTCGTCGACGGTGCGGTATTGCGGAGCGACGTACTGCTGCTGATAGCAGGTCGTGCACGGCGGCGGCGTGTAGCAATTGTAGCAGCCGGCGGAGGCAGCGCCCGTCATCGAAATCGCGGCGACGACCGTTGAGAAAACGACAGCAAGAGTACGAGACATTATTGTGGTGCCCCAGTTGCCCGAAATGGATTTGCGAAGGTCGCCGCAGTATACGCCGCAAAATCCTGCGCTGCCGAACTTCGTGGAGGCATCCTTAATGCGAACGGCCGGCTTACGCCGGCCGCTAAGGACTCGTTGACCATGCACGCGAGGCGCGAACGGTGCAGCGCTCAGTTCGAACGCCGCTTCACCTCGCGCACCGCACCGCGCGCGGCGCTGGTGGTGAGCGCAGCATAGGCCTGGAGCGCGGTGGAGACGTTGCGCTTGCGGCCCGTCGCCTGCCAGGCCGCGTCACCCTTCGCCTCTTCCGCCGCGCGCCGCTTGGCGAGCTCCTCGTCGGAAACCTCCAGGGTGATGCTGCGGTTCGGAATGTCGATCGCGATGCGGTCGCCGGTCCGCACCAGACCGATGTTGCCGCCTTCGGCGGCTTCCGGCGACAAATGTCCGATCGACAGGCCGGACGAGCCGCCCGAGAAGCGTCCGTCGGTGACGAGCGCGCAGGCTTTGCCGAGGCCCATCGATTTCAGATAGCTCGTCGGATACAGCATTTCCTGCATGCCGGGGCCGCCACGCGGACCTTCGTAAATGATGACCACGACCTCACCGGCGACGACCTTGCCGCCCAGGATGCCGTCGACGGCCGCGTCCTGGCTCTCGAACACGCGTGCCGGGCCGGAGAATTTCAGGATCGAGGCATCGACGCCGGCGGTCTTCACGATGCAGCCGTCCTGCGCGAGGTTGCCGTAGAGCACGGCAAGACCGCCATCCTTGCTGAAGGCGTGCTCGAAATCGCGCACGACGCCCTTCTCGCGATCGGCATCGAGTTCGTCGTAGCGGCGCTCCTGGCTGAAGGCAACTTGCGTCGGGATGCCGCCGGGCGAAGCGCGAAAGAAGGTGCGCACCGCCTCGCTCTTGGTGCGCTTGATGTCCCAGCGCTCCAGCGCGTCGGCCATCGTCGGCGCATGCACGGTCGAAACCGACGTGTCGATCAGGCCGGCGCGATCGAGCTCGCCCAGAATCCCCATGATGCCACCGGCGCGGTGCACGTCCTCGACATGCACGTCGGCGACCGACGGTGCGACCTTGCACAGCACGGGCACGCGGCGCGACAGCCGGTCGATGTCACGCATGGTGAACGCGACCTGCCCTTCATGGGCAGCGGCGAGCAGATGCAACACCGTGTTGGTCGAGCCGCCCATCGCGATGTCGAGCGTCATCGCGTTCTCGAACGCCTTGAAATTGGCGACGTTGCGCGGCGCCACCGAGGCGTCGTCCTGCTCGTAGTAACGGCGGACGAGATCGACGATGGTGTGGCCGGCCTCGACGAACAGGCGCTTGCGGTCGGCATGGGTCGCGACCACCGAGCCGTTGCCGGGCAGCGCGAGGCCGAGCGCCTCGGTCAGGCAGTTCATCGAATTGGCCGTGAACATGCCCGAGCAGGAGCCGCAGGTCGGGCACGCCGAGCGCTCGATCACCTTGACGTCCTCGTCGCTGACCTTGGAGTCGGCCGCGGCGACCATGGCGTCGATGAGGTCGACGGCCTTGGTCTTGCCCTGGAGCTTGACCTTGCCGGCCTCCATCGGGCCGCCCGAGACGAACACGGCGGGGATGTTGAGCCGCAGCGCCGCCATCAGCATGCCGGGCGTGATCTTGTCGCAATTGGAGATGCAGACGAGGCCGTCGGCGCAATGGGCGTTGGCCATGTACTCGACGCTGTCGGCGATCAGCTCGCGCGACGGCAGGCTGTAGAGCATGCCGTCATGGCCCATGGCGATGCCGTCGTCGACCGCGATGGTGTTGAATTCCTTGGCGACGCCGCCGGCCTGCTCGATCTCGCGGGCGACGAGCTGGCCGAGGTCCTTGAGGTGGACGTGGCCGGGCACGAACTGGGTGAAGGAATTGACGACCGCGATGATCGGCTTGCCGAAATCCGCATCCTTCATGCCCGTCGCGCGCCAGAGGCCGCGGGCACCCGCCATGTTGCGGCCGTGGGTGGTGGTGCGGGAGCGATAGGCTGGCATGGCGGTTTCCGTCCTCGGTTTGGCTGGCCGGGCGGGAAAATGGAAGCCGCCTCAGGCCTTTCCGGCCGGATAGCGCACGGGGTGGGTTGGTGCAACGGGAACTTGGCTTGGACAGGGCCGGATCGGCCTTTCGCAGGCCTCCCCTGCTCCCGACGCGGGCTACTGCAAGGTCGCGTCAGCGCCGGACAGACGCTGTAGCTAGCGCTTCGGCTTGGGCAGCACAATTCTACCCTGGGAGGCAATGCCACCCCACTTGGCGGACCAGCCGATTTCCGAGCCCGAGGATGGCTCAATGCTTGTCTGACCTCGTGCGCCTTGCAATGCAAACAGGGCGCCCTGGGGATCGACACATCGTGCGATCCAGCAGCCATCGGGCAATTCGATCGGACCCTGGAGGATCCGGCCTCCGCCAGCATTCACATGTTTCGTGGCAGCACCGATGTCGTCGACATTGAAGTAATGCAGCCAGCTCGGCTGCGCTACGCTCGGAAGTTTCGTGAGCATTCCGCCGACCGTCTGCCCACCCGCCGAAAACAGTTGATACCAGGCCGCTGGCTCGCTTTGAGCGTCGGCCTTCTGCCAACCGAATAATTCTCTGTAGAAATCGAAGATCACGGTCCGGTCGGCGGCCAGTAACTCATGCCAGCCTACGCGCCCCGGCTCGTCCGGCCGGCCCGGTTTCCGTCGGCCATATGCTGGTTCTTTGATCAGCCCGAACGTCGCCTCCTGCGGATCGGCAACGACTGCTATGCGGCCAATATTGGTGTCGGTCGGCGGCACAAGGACCGTGCCTCCAAGACGCCTGATCTGCGCTGCGGTTGCGTCCAGGTCGTCGACGGCGACGTATCCCATCCATCTCGGCGTCGCCCCCAATCTCCGCCCCTCTTCCGGGATATCCATAAGTCCGCCCAGCGGAGCGCCGCCGCTACGAAGCACCATGTAAGGCAGTTCCGGGGTCGATTCATCCTTCACGCCCCAGCCGACGGCCTTGCGATAAAATGCGCCCGCCGCCGCGACATCCGTGGTCAGGAGTTCATACCAAGCGAAACGCCCTGATCGATCTGCCACGCCGATCTCCGTTCAAGATTCGATGCGCTTGCGGCACTGCACCAAGCTGCACGCGCACCGAGAGCGTGGATCGTTGACGCGGTGTGTCAACTGGCCGTGCCGATTGCCGTTCATGAAGATGAATACATCCTGAACTTGCGGCGCCGCGCTTTTGTGCGCGTAATTGTTGCTCGCGTTATTTCCTGGGCGTAGACTTACCGCGGCTGGGATACTTCTTGCAATGCTCGGAGGTTTGACCATGCGGCAGGCGAAGAAGACTTCCAAAGGGAAGAAGCGAGTAACCAAAGTCGCCGTTCCAGCGTTCGGAGCCGCAGGGTTGACGTTCTCGCTGGCGGGAGGCGCATCGGCGTCCGCCGTGCCGCCACCCGACGCACAACAATTGCCGCACTTTGGAACGGGTCTGGCAATCACGCTCGATGAAGAGGAAATGGCTGACGTCTGCCTAGCCACCTTCCATCTCTTCGACAAGGAAAACGCCGGTAGCCGCGTGCAGCTGGCATGGCGCGGATGCGGCGGCTGCCGCGGCTGCAGAGGCTGTCGGGCTTGCCGTAGTTGCCGATGTGGCGTCGGTTGCCGATGTGCAGGTTGTGCAGTTGGTGTGGTGGGATGCGCCGTATCATGCGCGGGTTGCTGCGCATCGTGGGGCCGCTGCCGCTGGTGCTAGGCCTCGGCGCGTTCCGAATGTCAAACTCACGGGTTGATAGGTCATTGGCCGGCCTCAGGAAAGGGTCCGGCCAATTGCTTGATTTCGCTACGACGCTTGCATCGGCGGCTTGCGGGTGACAGCCCAATTCGTTTCAATTCTCTGGGAAAATGCCGGCGCGCGGGCGCGACGATCCGTCTTGCGCCGGGAATCTAGCGTAACGGCAACAGGATCAGCGTGCTGACTCAATGACTGCAACTCGCAAGACCCGCGTTGCGCGGCAGACCCGCCAAGACACTCTCCGATTTGCACCGAACTTCACCGCTTACGTATTGCCTCCCGATGCGGTTTGTCTCTATTCCGAGAACCGCAAATTCTTCCTGCACGGCGAACTCTACTGCGCCCTCGCCACCGCGATCGGGCAACACGGCAAGGCCAGGCCGGAGATCATTCGCCAGCTTTCGAAGCACTTTCCGGCCGACAAGATCGAGGAAGCGATCAAGCGGCTGCTCGATCGCCGATATGTCGTTGCGCGGACCCCGAAAGCGTTCGACGACGCCGTCGGCGGTTTCCTGGCAAGCCTCGGCATGCCCTTGGAGATCGCGGAACAAAATCTTCGTAATTGCCCCGTCCAGGTCGAGTCGATTGATGTCAAAGGCGCCAACGAGCTGACCGCGGCGTTGAGCAAGCTCGGCGTTCAAATCGCCAAGCGAGCGCCGAAGTTCACGATCACGCTGGCGAACGACTATCTCGACCGGCGACTTGCTGAACTGAACCAGGAACGTGTGGCCGGCAAGACGCCCTGGTTGCTGGTACAGCCATCCGGCCCGTTTCCGCTGGTCGGGCCCGTGTTCAAACCGGGCGAGAGCGCCTGCTGGACCTGCCTGTTCGATCGCATGATCCGCAACCGGGAGATTAAGGGGTTTCTTGACCGGGGACCGGCGCGTGCGGTTGCCACATCGCCGCTCGTCAGAGAAAGCGTCGGCCAGACTGGAATCCATTTTGCGGCCGTCGAGATCGCCAAGGCAATTGCCTCGGATTTTCGCACCGATTTGTGTGATCACATCGCAAGCTTCGACCTGACCGGCGCCGCCATCGCCAAGCACTACGTGACGCGACGTCCGCAATGTCCGACCTGCGGCAACAGGAAGCTGAACAACCCGCGCCGATCTCCGGCCCTGGTCGAGATTGCCGAGGGCAAGAGGCTCGTCATGACCAGCGGTGGATATCGCACCGTGACGTCGCGGTCGACGGTGTCGCGCTTCCGCAAGCATGTGAGCCCACTGACAGGGGTGGTGACCAGGCTCGAACGAATCGACGTCGACCTGCCGATGAACACCAACTACTTCGCCCAGCACAATTTCTCCGCGCCGGCCCACAGCATCGACCAGCTCAGATCCGGATTGAGCGGGGGCAGCTTTGGCAAGGGCTCGACCGCCGAGCAGGGCGAAGCCAGCGCGCTGATGGAATCGATCGAACGCTATTCGGGCATTTTCCAGGGCGATGAGATCAGGACGACGCGTCGATTTGCTGATTTCGCGCCTGGCGACGCGCTTCTTCCCAACGATATCCAGCTCTTCAGCGAAACGCAGTTCAAGAACAGGTTTTTCCAGCAACCGGACGATCCCCATCCGGTTCCCGAGCCGTTCGATCCCTCGACGAAGACCGAGTGGTCGCCGGTCTCATCGCTGCGCGACAAACGCTTCAAATATCTGCCGACGGGACTCCTGTACTTCTTCTATGGCGGCTTTCATACGGATTCCAACGGCTGTGCGGCCGGCAACACCCGCGACGAAGCAATTGTCCAGGGCTTCCTCGAACTGATCGAGCGCGATGCCTACGCGATCTGGTGGTACAACCGGGTGCAGCGCGCTGAGGTCGACCTCGAGCAGTTCGACGATTTCTATGTCCGGGATCTCCAGACTCAATTTGCGGAAGCCGGGCGCAAGCTGTGGGTGCTCGATATCACCACTGACCTCGGCATTCCGACTTACGTGGCGATCATGCACTGGATGCAGGATGGACACGAAAATATCGAGTTCGGCTCCGGCGCGCATTTCGACCGCCGCATAGCCCTGCTGCGCTCCCTCACCGAGCTGACCCAATTCATGTCCGTTAGCATGATGGGCGGTGCGAGCGACGAGAAGCCGACCCTCGACGGTGTCACACCGTTGCGTCTGGAAGACTACCCGTTCCTGACACCGAGCGATCGCCCTATCGTCCCCCCAGCGCCGAGCCTCAAGCTTCACGACAATACGCGGGACCAGGTCATCGCCTGCATCGAGATCGCAGCCCGTGCGGGCTACGATTTCCTCGTCCTCGACCAGACGCGACCCGACGTCGAGGTTCCGGTCGTCAGAGTGCTCGTTCCCGGCTTGCGTCATTTTTATCGCCGCTTCGCACCGGGCCGCCTTTACGATGTGCCGGTGAAGCTCGGATTGTTGGACCGGCCGCGACCGGAAAGCGATCTGACTTCATTCCTCCCACACACCTGAAGGGCTGCTCTTTCGTGCGCGCTCCCGGGAAAAAGCCGACCAGGAAGATCGCGCCGGACATTGCTGCCCGATTGAGCCATCGTTTCTCCCTCCAGATGCAGCCGGACGGAAACATCGCCGCCTCTCTGGGCGACTATTCCGTCAACCTCGGACAATTCAGCGCGGCTGCGATGGACCGGGCGCGACATCTGAGCACTGGTCTTTCGCTCGCTTCGTTTGCTGGCAAGAGCATCCTCGCCAGGGAAATCGACGCCCTGGTGCATCGCTTGGCCCGGCAGGGGCTTCTGGAATACCGCCTCTCCTCTTCGCGTAACACGCAGGACTTCGTGGTCATCGAGCCCCAGGTCCCCGAATACTGGCCGCGGCGCGCGAAACTGGGCAGCCGTGACACCGTTGCGTTGTCGCGCTTTGCCTATCTGCGTCGTCGCGGCAATGAGATGGTGCTGGAATCGCCACGCGCCGGCGCGCTGTTCCGGATTGGTGATCCCGCCATCGCCGCCACCCTTGCTGCGCTGTCGCAGCCTCGGAAGGTCGGCAAGCTCAACCAGAAGATAGCTTCCTCCACCCTCCATCTGCTCGAACTGTTGCTGGACAGCCAGATCCTGCTCAAGCTCGATGCGAAAGACGGACAAGGCCTGCGGGTGAACGAAGGCGACGGCAACTTCGTACTCTGGGATTTCCACGATCTGGTGTTTCACACGCGGAGCACGGAGGGTCGGCAAGCCAATCCGGTCGGCGCCGCCTTCACCTATGCCGGCGTCGTTCCGCCGTCGCCGGCGGTGCGTCCGCCCTGGGCCGGCAGCAAGATTGACCTGCGCAAATTCTCCTCCGCGGAGCCGAACTCTCTCTTCCCGAAGCTGTTGCGCGAACGCCATTCAACACGGGATTTCGACGACAGGAATCCGGTCACGCTCGGCGAACTCGCGCAGTTTCTCGACACCACCGCGCGCGTCGTGTCCGAATGGAAGAGCGAGCCGTATTTCGAGGGCGGTTCCGACGTCACCTACAGCACAAGGCCTTATCCGTCGGCGGGCAGCGCGTACGAGCTAGAATTGTACCTTACCGTCGCGAACTGCGACGGGCTTGCGCGCGGACTCTACCACTACGATGCAGGCAGCCACGCGCTAGTCGCGATCAGCGCTTCCCCCCAACAACTCCAGGCGCATTTGGCGGCTGCCCAGTTCGCCATGGACGCGCCGGGTCAGCCACAAATCCTCATCACGATCGCGGCGCGTTTTGGGCGGGTCTCCTGGAAATACAGCTCAATCGCATATTCGTTGATCCTGAAGGATGTCGGCAGCCTGATTCAGACGCTTTACCTGGCGGCGACCGATATGGGCCTCGGCGGCTGCGCCATTGGCAGCACCAACATCGATCTGTTCGCAAAGATGACGGAGTTGGAATTCCATATCGAGGGCCCGGTCGGTCAATTCGCGCTCGGGCGCGGCAAAAAACCGGAGGTCCAAGGCTAGAAGCGGGTGTCCGACGGCAAATCGGCGCACGCCTCAAGCCAGTCGCGCTATTGCAGGGTCGGATCGAGCCGGTCGCGCAGCCAGTCGCCGATCACGGAGACCGCCAGCGTGGTCACGACGATGGTGGTCGCCGGCGCCAGCATGATCCAGGGCGCCCGGGTCAAATATTCCCGGCCATAGCCGACCATGTTGCCGAGGCTGGTCATCGGCGGCTGCACGCCGAGGCCGAGGAAGGACAGGCCCGATTCCATCAGGATCACCTCGGGGAAGACCAGCGTCGTCGACACGATCAGCGTCGAGGCGATGTTGGGCAGGATGTGCCGGAGGTAGATCCGCGACGGCGTCGCCCCGAGCTGGCGGACCGCGGCGGCATAGCCTTGCGCATTGGCGGAGATCGCCAGTCCCCGCGCGATGCGGGCATAGCGCTCCCAGCCAAAAAATCCCATCAGGCCGATCAGCAGCGGCAGCGAATTGCCGAAGAAGGCGAGCACGGCAAGCGCCATGATCAGGAAGGGCATGCTGGCCTGGAAGTCCGACAGCATCAGCACGAGCTGCTCGACGAACCCGCGAAAATGTGCGGCGAGAAAGCCGAGCGCGGTGCCGACGATCGCCGAGATCGCGGTGGCGCCGAACGCGATCAGCAGCGAGATGCGGATCGAGACGAGCAGCCGCGACAGCACGTCGCGCCCGAGCTCGTCGGTGCCGAGCCAGTGCGCGACATTGCCGGGCGCAGCCAGACGATTGCGCAGGTCGAGCTGGGTGAAGCCATACGGCGCGA
The DNA here is from genome assembly GCF_900113725.1 of Bradyrhizobium sp. cf659. Lineage (NCBI taxonomy): Bacteria > Pseudomonadati > Pseudomonadota > Alphaproteobacteria > Hyphomicrobiales > Nitrobacteraceae > Bradyrhizobium > Bradyrhizobium sp. cf659. The sequence continues at coordinate 524,055 of NZ_FOQJ01000001.1, read as the reverse complement.
TCTTCTCGGCGAGGGCGGCGATCATCAGCATCGCGACGATCCAGCCGACCGCAAGCGCGACAGACAGCGGGATCGCCGGCAGGCCGATGCGGCGGCGGACGCTAGAGCCCTTTCCGTTCCGATGAAATCGGAACGGGGCTCTAGATTCTAATTTTGACGCGTTTTCTTTACGCGAACCGGTATCCACTTCGCTTGAAAACGCTTCGGTGTCCTTCAGCGTCGCGTCGGTCATGCATGCGCTCCCTTGGCGCGCAGCCGCGGATCGAGGAAGCCGTACAGAAAGTCGACGACCAGGTTGGACGTGACCATGGTCAGCGCGACCAGCAGCAGGATGCATTGCACGACGGCGAGGTCGCGGTTGGCGACGGCGACGACGAGCAGGCGCCCTACCCCCGGCCACGAAAACACGCTCTCGACCACGACGGCGCCCGCGATCAGCGTTCCCACCATGAAGCCGAGAATGGTCACCGTCGGGATCGCCGCGTTCGGCAGCGCATGCGAGGTCACCACCTTGCGCCACGGCACGCCCTTTGCGGACGCCGTACGGATATAGGGCTGGCCCAGCACCTCCAGCATCGCGCTGCGGGTGAAGCGCGCCAGCACCGCTGCGCCGCCGAGGCTCAGCGTCGCGATCGGAAGGATCGCGTGGCGCCAGCTGTCCTGTCCGCCCGAGGGCAGCCATCCCAGCTGCACGGCGAAGACGAGCACCAGGAGCAGCGCGAGCACGAAGCTCGGCACGGTAAAGCCGGCGACCGCCGTCATCATCACGGCACGGTCGATTCCCGAGCCGCGATGCAGCGCGGCGTAGATGCCGGCGGGAATGCCGAGCGCGACCTTGAAGAAGAAGGCCGGCAGCGTCAGCGCCAACGTCGCCGGAATTCGCTCCAGCACGAGCTGGATCGCGGGCCGTCCGTCGCGCATGGAGCGCCCGAGCTCGCCTTGTGCGATGGCGCTGAAGTAATCGAGATACTGGAACCAGATGGGATCATCGAGGCCCCAGGCCTTGCGGAAGGCCGCGATGACCTCCGGTGGCGCTTCCGGTCCCAGGATCATCAACGCGGGATCGCCTGATAGCCGCAGCACGACGAAGGCGAAGGTGACGACCAGGACGATCGTCAGGGCCGCGCGTCCGATCCGGATGGCCAGATAACGCCCCATCACGCGGCGTCCCGTGTTTCGACCTGCGGACCCGTCACCAGATGGCACGCGACCTGCCTGTTGCCGCCGACGGCCGATAGAACCGGCACTTCGCTCGCACAGCGCGCGATCGCGCGCGGGCAACGCGGATGGAAGGCGCAACCCCGGGGGCGCGCGGCCGGGTTCGGTGGATCGCCGGCCAGCACGATGCGGCCCGCGCTGCGACGGCCCGGCGCCGGCGAGGCCGAGACCAGTGCCTGCGTATAGGGATGCTCCGGCCGCGCGAACAGGTCGTCGGCGCTGCCGATCTCGACGATGCGGCCGAGATACATCACGGCGACGATATTGCTGATCTGCCTGACAACGCGCAGGTCGTGGCTGATAAAGAGCAGCGTGAGACCAAGCTGAGCCTGAAGATCGGCGAGCAAATTCACCACCTGCGCCTGGATCGAGACATCGAGCGCGCTGACCGGCTCGTCGCAGACGAGGAAATCGGGTTTTGTCGCCAGCGCCCGCGCCAGCACGATGCGCTGGCGTTGTCCGCCGGAGAGTGCGCCCGGATAGCGCTCGCCATGCGCGGGCGTCAGCTCGACTGCCCGCAGCAACTCGCGGACACGTTCCTCGCGTTCGGCGGGCTCACCTACCCCATGAATGTCCAGAGGTTCCCGGATCTGGGCCGCGACCGGCAGCCGCCGGTCGAGCGCACCCAGCGGGTCCTGGAAGATCATCTGCATGCGCGCGCGTTGTGCACGCCAGGCAGCCGTCCCGGGTGCGGCCATCGGCTTGCCGTCGAACCGCACCTCGCCGCCATCGGGCGGCTCGAGGCCGAGCACGATGCGACCCGTGGTGGATTTGCCCGAGCCGGACTCGCCGACGAGACCCAGCGTTTCGCCCTTGGGGATGGCCAGCGACACGCCGTCGACGGCATGGACGGCCGTGCTCCGGCCAAACATCCCGGAGCGCATGGCATAGCTGCGCGAGATCGCGGCCACCTCGACGAGCGGCGCGCTCATTCGGCAGCGATCCCGAGCAGCGCGCGGCGCGAGGCCTCGGCGCGGATGCACGCGACCGCACGGTCGTTCGCGATCGGCGCCAGGCTCGGCGCGGCGAGGCCACACGGCTCAGCCGCCAACGCACAGCGCGGCGCGAACGCGCAGCCATCAGGCATATTCGCGGGATCGGGCACCGTGCCGGGAATCGCGGTGAGACGGCGCCGCGGTCCGTCGAGCGGCGGCAGTGCGCCGATCAGGCCCTGCGCATAGGGATGCACGGGATCGGCGAAGAGCTGGTTGGCCGGCGCCTCCTCGATGATGCGGCCGGCATACATCACCGCGACGCGGTCGCAATTCTCGGCCACGACGCCGAGGTCATGGCTGATCAGGACCATCGCCATGCTCATCTCGCGGCGGATCGACGAGAGCAGCTCCAGGATCTGGGCCTGAATGGTGGCGTCGAGCGCGGTGGTCGGCTCGTCCGCAATCAGCAAATCGGGATTTCCGGCGAGCGCCATCGCGATCATGATGCGCTGGACCTGACCGCCGGAGAATTCGTGCGGATAAGCCGACAGCCGCCGGCCTGCGTCGGGAATGCCAACGAGATCGAGCAGCCGCCGCGCTTCGGCTTTCACCGCTTCTCCGGAGAGATCGCGATGCAGCGCCAGCGCCTCGCACAGCTGCTTGCGGATCGTCAGCACCGGGTTGAGCGCGCTGGCCGGATCCTGGAAGATCATGGCGACCCGCCCGCCCCTGACCTGATCGAGCGTGGCGGCGCGCGCGCCCAGGATTTCACGTCCGTCGAGCCGCACCGAGCCCGAGACCCGCGCATGCCGCGGCAGCAGGCCCAGCGCGGCAAGCCACGTCACCGACTTGCCGGAGCCGGACTCGCCGACGAGGCCGAGGGCCTCGCCCTTCCCCAGGGCGAGATCGACGCCACGCAGCACCGGCACGCCGTTGAAGGCGACGCTCAGGCCTTCAATGCTGACCAGCGGCGACACCTCAAACCTCGAAATTGCCGGCGCGGAAATCCATCGCGAAGGCGGGCGAGGCCTTCCACTTGATCGATTTCGGCTTGGCCGTGAAGGTCGCATTCTGGTGCAGCACCGTGTAGGCGGGGTCCTCGCGCTCGGCGATCTCCAGCATGCGGCGGAACGCCTTCTTGCGCGCCGCCCGGTCGGTCGAGGTCTCCAAAAACTCCGAGAGCTTGTTCAGCTCGGTGTTGGTCCACTCGCCGATCTGCTGCTGCTGGCCGTTCGGCCCGTGCTGGGCGACCAGCGAGGAGACCGGATCGTTGAAGGCGGCCGAGTTCGACCAGTCACGCACGGCGCGCGTCGGCGCACGTTCCATGATCTGCGACCAGTTCTCCTTGGTCTCGATCTGGACGTTGAGGCCGACCGACTTCCACATCTCGACCAGGACCTGCGCGGTCGCGACCTGGTTGGTGTAGTAGTTGTTGAGCAGGCGATAGGGAATCGGATCGCCCTTGTAATTGGCCTGCTTCAGCAGATCCTGCGCGAGCTTCGGATCGTAGGCCGGCACGCTCCAGTCGGCGTTGAACATGTCGCCGTAAAATTCCCACTGAAGCCCCTTCGGCACGCGGGTGCGGCCGGCCCACAGGCTGTCGACGATGGCCTGGCGGTCGATCGCATGGGTGAAGGCGCGCCGCACCAGCGGATTGGCGAGCTGGGCGTGGTTCTTGTCGAACACGGTCAGGCGGTGATTGAGGATGGTGCCGCCCTGCACTTCGAACGCCGCGTTCTTCTCGATGCCGGCGATCTGGTCCGGCGGGATGTCGCAGGCGAACTGGTACTCGCCCGAGAGCAGCCCGTTGATGCGGCTCGCGACCTCCGGCACTTCGAGGAAGCGGATGCGCTTGAGCGGCGGACGGCCACCCCAATATTCGTCATGCGCTTCCAGCGTCAGCGAGACGTCGGGCTTGAGCTCTACGACCTTGTAGGGGCCGGTCGTGATCGGCTTGCGCGCCCAGTCGAGATAGCTTGCGGATTCGTCCCAGGCGCGGCGGTTCATGATGTCGGAGCCGTAGCGCGACAGCCGGCCTTCGATGGTGACGTCAGGCGTCGCGTTGTAGAAGCGCACGGTGTACTTGTCGACGGCGTCGACGCGCACGAGGTCCGGCCAGATGCGGCGCGCGACCGCAGGCACATCGGGCGGCAGTTCCTTGCCCGGACGCGGCGACGGGATCTTCTCGAAGGCCTGGATGGTGGAGCGGCTCTTGGCCTCGGTCTCGCCGAACATGCGCTCACGGCTGAAGGTGAAGACCACGTCCTCGGCGGTCAGCTCGTCGCCATTGTGGAATTTCACGCCCTGGCGCAGCTTCACCTCGACGGTCTGGTCGTCGATGCGGCGCCACTCGGTCGCAAGGCCCGGCACGGCCTCGAGGCTGCCGCGCCAGTTCTTCGAAATCAGGCCCTCCCAGATCGAGGAGAAGAACACGCGCTCGCCGACATTGGACTGCTCGCGCAGCACGTCGAGCACGTTCGAGTTGGTCACCTTCTGCACGGCGATCGTCACCGAGGGACGGTTGTCGCCTTGCGCGATGGCAAAGCGCGGCAGCAGCAGCGTGCTCGCGGCCGCGGTGCCGGATTTCAGGATGGTGCGACGAGTGAGTTTGCTCATGACGATAAGCCCTGCCCTTGATGAGGTCGGTTATTCAGCGAGGCCAAGCGCGGCGAGATGGGCTGCGCCGGCGCGGACGTCGTCGTGGTTGCGGAGTTCGAGGATCAGCCGCGGGTTCGAGGTCAGCCGGCCCAGCGCGCGGAACACGGCGACCCACGGGATGTTGCCTTCGCCCGGCGCCCAATGCCGGTCGGCGAAGCCGTCGGTGTCCTGGAGATGCACATGCGTCAGCATGTCGCCTGCGGTCTCGGCGTAGTAATCGACCGGCGGCGCGCCGGTGGAGATGTGCGCGTAATTGGCATGCCCGGTGTCGAGCGAGACGCGGACCTTGCCGCTCTCGAGCGCCTTGGCGAGGCGCACGCGGTCGCGCGGGTCCTTGTCCTCGATGTTCTCGATGACGATCTCGCAGCCCGTCGTCTCGGCCCGCGCGATCACTTCGGCAAGCGTCGCCCTGACCCGTTCGACCAGATTGCCGCGATTGTCCGGATAGAGATCGAGATTGTTGTGGTCCCAGGTCGTGAACGGCGAATGGATCACCATCTGCGTCGCACCGAGGAATTCGGCGGCCTCCAGCCCCTGGAGCAGACGCTTGGTCACCGCCTGGCGGATCATCGGATCGTGGCTGTCGATCTTGAAGCCCCAGAACGGTCCGTGGATGCCGAGACGGCCGGTGTGGCCCGCGAGCATCTGCTTGATGTCGCCGGCGGTCGCGCGCCAGTCGCTATCGAGGAGATCGGCGCGGAAAAAATCCTGGATCTCGAGGTCGCGCTGCCGCTCCAGAAGCCAGTCGCGATGCGCGGGGATCGATTTGATGGACAATGCGGCGCCCAGTACCGGCTTCGACATGGCTTGCTCCTTGGCCGTCAGCGATGACGGGAGCAGCGCTAGACCAGTTCAATGACAGGCCCGTGAAATCGAAGTTCCGCGGCAGCGAGGAGATGTGGACATCCTGCGCATCGCCAGCATCGATCTTGTGCAGCATGCCGTCGGCTTAGGCGCCCGCAGCTTCGCGCGCAGAAAGAAGCTCGCTCGTGTCCGTAGTGATCCGGAATGGAAACCTATTCCGATCTCACGTACATCGCGGGACATCGATCGGCGGCCACTTCCAAGGGCATCACCCTCTGATCGCGCACCACGGGGTTGGGGGACCACATGGGGCGGGAGATTGAAGGCTGGGGCAAGGTGACGAGGTCCGGACTCCTAGGCACTCCGGACCTCGAAACTTTCTACATCGAACGCAAACGCGCCGCCGAGCTGATTCAGCCCGGCGGCGCGTTGTCGTTTCAGCGCGTCTCGTCAATTCCGGCGCTTAGCGCGCTTGCGGCTCGATCGTCACCGTGCAGTCGCCCTGCCCTTGCGTCGCGACCACGATGTCGCCCGCCGGGACAACAACAGACGCGAACGTTCTGTCGGTGCGAAGGTTCCTGAGCAGGAACGAAGCCATTCACCGGTGAGCCGATCAGATCGCGCTCACACCGCGTCCTTCAGCGTCAGCCGTGCCGTGAACGTCACGCTGATCTTGCCGACCAGCGCCATGCCCTCGACTTCCGCGCCGCCGGGGAAATAGTCGCCGGAAAAGCCGCAGGTGACCTCCCTGCCTCCGAAGACGAGAGACCGGCCGACCGCTTCGGTGTGCTGATTGACGGTCATGTCGCCACGCCACTTCCCGTTCCGGAACGTGTAGCTGCCGGTGTAGTAGAAATAGCTGTCGCCGCCCATGATGCGTCCGTCGCAGAGCACGACCACGCCCCTCGCCTGCCCGCGCTTGCCGTCACGCATTTCGATGTCGAAGATGTAGAGGCCGTTGACGACGCTGGCCTCTTCACCCGCCTCTGAGCCTTCCCCGGCCGACATCAGATCGTCTCACCGGCAATGTCGATCCGCCGCGCCATTCAGTTCGGTACGTTCCGTTCGAGATCCTCGAGCCATGCCGCTGCGCTCGAATCCGACGGCGCGCGCCAGTCGCCGCGCGGCGACAGCGAGCCGCCGGCCGAAACCTTCGGGCCGTTCGGCATGGCCGAGCGCTTGAACTGGCTGAAGGCGAAGAAGCGGCGCAGGAACACTTCGAGCCAGCGGCGGATCTCGGGAAGATCGTAGGCCTTGCGCCGATCGTTCGGAAACGCTGGCGGCCATTCGCCCTTGGCGACATCCTTCCACGCCTGGAGCGCCATGAAGGCGATCTTGGACGGCCGCATGCCGAAGCGGAGCGTGTAGAACAGGTTGAAATCCTGGAGCTCGTAGGGGCCGACGGAAGCTTCGGTGCTCTGCGGTTTCTCGCCCGGCTTGACCGGAACCAGCTCGGGCGAGATTTCGGCCGACAGGATCGAGGCGAGCGTCCGGTTGACGTCGTCGCCGAACTGCTGCGAGGCGATCACCCAGCGGATCAGATGCTGGATCAGCGTCTTCGGCACGCCGGCATTGACGTTGTAATGCGCCATCTGGTCGCCGACGCCATAGGTGCACCAGCCCAGCGCGAGCTCGGAGAGGTCGCCGGTCCCGATGACGATGCCGCCGTGATGGTTGGCAAGGCGGAACAGATAGTCCGTGCGCAGACCCGCCTGCACGTTCTCGAAGGTGACGTCGTAGATCTTCTCGCCCTTGCCGAAGGGATGGCCGATATCCTTCAGCATCTGGGTTGCCGTGGTGCGGATGTCGAGCTCCTGCCAATTCGTCTGCAACGCCTTCATCAGCGCCAGCGCATTGCTCTTGCTCTCGCTGCCGGTGGCAAAGCCCGGCATGGTATACGCGAGGATGTTCTCGCGCGGCAGGCCGAGCAGGTCGACGGCCTTCGCGGCGACGATCAGCGCGTGGGTGGAATCGAGCCCGCCCGAGACACCGATGACGACGCGCTTGGTGCCGGTCGCGCGCATGCGCTGCACGAGGCCGGCGACCTGGATGTTGTAGGCCTCGTAGCAATCCTGCTCGAGCAGGCTCTCGTCGCTCGGCACGAACGGGAAGCGCTCGACCTTGCGCAGGAAGCCGATGTCGGAGGCCGGCGGCTTCAGCGCGAACGTCACCTTGCGGAAGAACGCCTCACGCTGCCGGCGGTTGTCGTCGAACGTCCCCATCAAGGCGCGCTCCTGCCTGAGCAGGTCGAGATCGACGTCGGCGAACGTGATCTGGCCACCCTGGCGGAACCGCTCGCCTTCGGCCAGCAGCACACCGTTCTCGTAGATCGAGGTCTGGCCGTCCCAGGCCAGATCGGTGGTCGATTCGCCTGCCCCGGCGGCGGAATAGACGTAGGCCGCGAGGCAGCGCGCCGAGGTCGACTGGCATAGCAGCGCGCGCGAGCGCGCCCGACCGATCGTGATCGGGCTGCCCGAGAGGTTGATCAGCACGCTGGCGCCTGCGAGCGCGAGCTCCGAGGCCGGGGTCACCGGGATCCACATGTCCTCGCAGATCTCGACGCCGATGGTCAGGCCCGGAACGTCCTCCGCCGCGAACAGCAGATCGACGCCGAACGGCGCGCGCAGATCGCCGATCGCGATCACCTCGCCGGCGATGCCGGCTCCGGAGGCGAAATGGCGTCCCTCGTAGAATTCGCGGTAGGTCGGCAGGTAGCTCTTGGGCACCACGCCAAGCAAATTGCCGCGATGGATGACGACGGCGCAATTGTAGATGCGATGGCCAAAGCGCAGCGGCGCACCGACGATCAGGACGGTCATCAGCGCCGAGGAGGCCTCGACGATCGCGGCCAGCCCTCGCTCGACCGCATCGAGCAGCGGGTCCTGCTTCACCAGATCTTCGATCGCATAGCCGGACAGGCACAGCTCGGGAAACACCGCAACCGCCGCCGACTGTTCGTGGCAGGCATTGGCGGCCGCCAGGATGGCCTTGGCATTGGCCGAGGGATCGGCGACGTGGGAGGTGGTCACGCAGGCTGCCACGCGCGCAAATCCGTGGGCGTAGATCGAGTGGAAAGTCATCGAGCGCAGTACCTTTATCTCTTCCCGGCCGGCCGCAGCCGTCAGCTCCGCACCCTATGTAGCCCATCGATCTGGCCCCGTGCAGGCCATCCGCCGTCATGCATAACGGATTTGCGTCTCGCTCTGGCCGGCGAGCTCAGGCGCTGCGGGCCAGGACGCCGGTCAGATCGTTGCGCAGCCACTCGGCGATCCGGAGCCAGGCATGCACGTGGGTTCGTGCGCCCATGAACAGGCCGAGATGATTGCTCGGCTCGGAGGCCGCCGCAATGAAGGCTGGCGGCGTGCCGACAAGGCCGGCGGTGGCGAGCGCCTGCGTCACCGGCACCACTTCGTCGTCGAGCCCGGCCAGCAGGAAGATCGGCGCCCTGACGTCCTTCAGATCAATCGCGCGGCCGAGCGCCACGAAGTCGCCGCCGGCAATCCGGTTCTCGCGGAAAATCCGGTTGACGATCTCGAGGTAATAAGTGCCCGGCAGATCGAGCGTCTCCACGTTCCACTGGTCGAAGCGCGCGAGCAGCGCCGCGCCTTCCTCGTCGGATAGCTCCTTCTGCAAGGCGGCTGCGATATCCTCGCGGCTTGGCGTCCTGGACCAGAAGCGCAGCATCTCCTCGCCACTGACATTGCCGCCGCCACGCGCGACGAGCTGGTCGTAGACCATTTCCGGAGCATTGCGGGCGAGCCGGGATAGCGAGGAATCGATCGACAGGTCGACCGGAGCGCCGACCAGGACCAGCCGTCGCACCTTGGCCGGAAAGCGCGCCGCGTAGAGCAGCGACAGCCAGCCGCCCTGGCACAGGCCGACGAGGTCGACCGGCGCGCCGATCTCGTCGACGGCGACGTTGAGATCGGACAGATAGCTGTCGATCGAGAGATAGCGCATGTCCGGGGTGGCCGAGCGCCAGTCGGTGAGATAGACCCGGTCGATGCCGCCATGTTGCAGCGACTGCACCACGCTGTGGCCGGGTGCGAAGTCGGCGATCAGGGCCCGATGCAGCGCATAGGGCGCGCAGACCAGCGCCGGCTGGCCGGACCGGTCCTTCGTGCAGTCGCGCAGGCGCATGGTCGCAAGCTCCAGCGCGACCGTGTTGGGCGTCGTCCATGGCAGGCTGCTGTCGGCCGGCTCGGCCGGCCCGCGCTCCATCCACCAGAAACAGGCTTCCATGGCGAGCCGGGCGGCCGCAAACGGCCACAGCAGCGGATCGCCAGGAATCTGATCCGGCCCGCCCAGCTGTTTGCCCGTCTTCTCCGCCATGGCTATCTCGCGCTTCTCACAGGAATGCCTCGAAGCTGATCACGGAAATGCCGAGCTCGCCAAAACTCCGATGGGCTGCGGAGACGGAACCGTCGAGGTCGATGCCACGGCAGGCATCCTCGATCACCACGACTTCGAACCCGGCCTTGCGGGCGTCCTCCGCCGAAAAGCGGACGCAGAAGTCGAGCGCGAGCCCCGCGACGAAGACGGTCTTCAACTGGCGCTCGCGCAAGTACCCGAGCAGGCCCGTCGGCGTCCTGTGGTCGTTCTCGAACAGCGCCGAATAGGAATCGATGCCGCGGCGAAAACCCTTGCGCACGACCAGGCTCGCCCGGGTCACGTCCAGTTCGCCATGGAATTCGGCGCCCGCCGTGCCCTGCACGCAATGCGTCGGCCAGAGCACCTGGGTGCCGTAATCCAGCTCGATGGTCTGGAACGGCTGCTTGCCCGCATGGTTCGCCGCGAAGGAGACGTGGTTGCCCGGATGCCAGTCCTGGGTGAGCACCACATTGGCGAATTTTTGGGCGATGCGGTTGATGGCTGGCACGACTTTCTCGCCACCGGGCACGGCCAGCGCCCCACCGGTGCAGAAATCGTTCTGCACGTCGATCACCAGCAGCACGTCGCGGTCGGAAATCTTCATCGCAAGGGCCCATTCCACCTGCCCGGCGCGACCGGCGCCTGACGCTCCCTCCAATGTCGATCTTCCGGCGCGGCTTCGCAACCACCGACTGCGTGTGGCCGTATCGCGCTGGCGGCCAAGGATCGCCTCCAGGATGCAACGGTTTAGCCTCGTCCGTGTTGACTAGGCACAATCAAGCGAGGATTCTCAAACCGTCCGCAAACTGCGGATCGGATCAGGAGCGGAGGCAAAGGTTCCCGAAGGCCGGCAAGGCCGCGGCAACCGAAGGACCATGGATCTCGGCAAGACAGGAAAAATTCTTCTCGCCGATATCGGCGGCACCAATGCGCGCTTTGCGCTGAGCCAAGGCGAACCGAGCAACGGCGACCAGACCGGACCAATCGACTATGTGAAGGTCGCCGACTTCCCGACCGTCCAGGAGGCCATTGTCGACGTGCTGGCGCGCCGGGCCGGCGGCGAGCCGCCCCAAAGAGCCGTGCTGGCCGTCGCGGGTCCCGTCACCAACAACCGCTGTGTCATGACCAACAGCCCCTGGGTCATCGACGGCAACGAGCTCCAGCCGACGCTTGGCTTCGACAGCGTTCATGTGCTCAACGATTTCGAGGTGGTCGCCTGGTCCCTGCCCGCCTTGCGGCCCGCCGATCTGATCCCGCTCGGCGGACAAGATGGCCTCCCCGGAGAACCGTTGCTGGTGGTCGGGCCCGGAACCGGTTTTGGCGTCTCCTGTCTGGTCGAGCGGCATGGGGCGCGGCTGGCCGTCGTCACCGAGGCGGGCCATGCCACCCTGCCGGCAGAGAACGAGCGCGAGGAACGGGTGATCGCGTGCCTGCGCCGGCGTTTCGGCCATGTCTCCATCGAGCGCGGCGCGCTGTCGGGCTCGGGCCTGCAAAGCCTCTACGAGGCACTCGCGGAGATCGACGGCGCCGAGGTGCCGCACCGCGACGCGGCCGCCATCACCAAGGCGGCCCTGGACGGCAGCTGCCCGGTCAGCCGTGCGACGCTGGAGATGTTTTGCGCCATCCTGGGCTCGGTCGCGGGCAACCTCGCGGTGACCTTCGGTGCCCGCGGCGGCGTCTATATCGCCGGCGGGATCGTGCCGCGCTTCCCGGACTTCCTCGCAGCCTCAGCCTTCCGCGCACGCTTCGAAGCCAAGGGACGCTTCCAGGACTATTTGCGCAACATCCCGACCCGGCTGGTCACGAAGCCCGATGCCAGCTTCGTCGGCCTGAAGATGTTCGCCGACCACAATGTGGATTGAGGCGCGAGCGCCCGGCAGCGCGGTTCCGGTAATTCACAGCTGATTGCAGCGCGCGAACGGTTCCACGCAGGATCGTGCTTGCTCGTTTGCACGCGATGAGAAACAATCCCCTTTGAGTGTGTGGCGTAGTTGCGGGGGCGTGACATGCGTAAGCAGGATCTGGGCTTCGACTATCACCGCTATCACCGCCTGCTGACCGAGGCGGATGATGAGGACAAGCGGCTGGCGCTGATCGAGCTCCTGATCGAGGAAAAGGCGCGAGACCGGCTGGCCGCCCAGCGCGCCTCGGACCGCGCCGCCATGACCGCCCATACCATCGCAACGGTGCTGAAGAACGGCCGCACCTGAGACTTGCAATTCCGCGCCGGGAGGGCTCGACTCCGCGAGCCGATTGCGATTCCGTTAACGATCCCTCGCAATCTCGCGTCAAACTTTTTGCTCTAAGAGTTCCCTCACCTGATGCAATTCAGGGGTCAACAAAGGGGGGAATGAACATGAGCATGATTTCGCTCGCCGCGATGCCGGCCGCCGTCGAAACGCGTTTCGCCGCTTCTTCGTTCAAGACCATCTTGCTGTTCTGCTGCACGGGCCTCGTCGCCTCGTTCGGCCTGATGGCGCGCGGCATCGACCTCACCGCCGGCCTGATCTGAGAACCCAACGAATTCCGTCGTCGATCGGCCGCCCCTGACGGGCGGCCATTTTCGTCGGTGCTCTCAGCGCGGCGCCGTCGCCCAGCGCGGCGTCTTCGCCGTCGCTCAGTGCGGCGCCTTCGCAGTGGCTTCCGGGAACATCGAATCGATCATCGCCTTGAGCTGATCGATCGAAATCGGCTTGCGCAGGATCGGCCTGCGGCGGAGCAACGACGGCAGCAGTTCCGGCCCGTAGCCGGTGGCGAACAGAAACGGCTTTCCGCGGCGCTCGATCAGGTCGGCGACGGGATCGACGTAGAGCCCCATGAGATTGATGTCGAGGATGGCGAGATCGTACTGCGCGGTCATCGCAAAGGCGCTTGCGTCCCGGACATTGTCCGCTTCCGCGACGACATGGTGGCCGAGCTCCTCCACCATCTCAGCCATCATCATCCGGATCAACGCCTCGTCTTCGACCAGGAAAACGGAGAGTCCGTCCGCCATATCAACCCCGCAGTCAGCTTGCGAAGCTAATCATACCCGAATTGCGGAGAGGATTCACGAATTCGTGGCGGGCGCCGTTAATTCGGACGCCGGCGATCCGATTCAACTTGATCAATCCAACCCGCGCTCGTGGCTGAGGCGGACCATCTCCTGGATGAAGACCTGCTTCTGCTTGTCGTCGAGGCTCGAATAGAGCGGTTCGGCGGCATCGGCGACATTGCGCTGGTCGGCGGCCCGGTCGATCAGGAACTGCGCCTCGTTGCGCATCTGCTCGATGATGTCGTCGGGCGGATCCCGCTTGGCGCGCGCAACCCGCAGGTTGAGCCGCTCTGCACCATTATGCCCCAGGTAGTGCATGGCGCTGGAGAACCCGTACCAGTGCTTCTCCTGATCGGAGGTGAGATTCAGTTCGGTCTTGATCCGCTCGATATAGGAATCGCTGTTGGCGACGATCTGCTCGGCGCTCTGTTGCGGCGCGCCGCTCTGGGTGAGGACCGTGACATCCTTGTTGTCCTGCGGCGCATTCTTGGCTTCCTTGCTCGCCTTGGCGCCCTTGCCCGCCTTGGCGCTCTTGGCATCCTTGTCCTTGCCGGCGCCCTGCTGCTGCTTGGCATCCTTGCTGGCGTCCTTGGCCGCCGGCGCCTGATTGCCATTGTTGCCGACGCCGAGCACGCCGGTGAAAACGCCGACCACGCCGCCGATCGCACCGCCGAGCACGCCACCGACCGGACCCGCCGCCTTGTTCCCGGCGGCCGCCCCCTCCTGAACGCCTTTGACCAATCCTTGAGCGTTCGCGACTGCGGCTGCGCCGAGCAGCAGCGCAAGCACGGACCCCAGCGCGAGCGATCGTCGCAGGTAGAGCCGCGCTGGCGGCGCCGGGTTGATCATTCTCGTCTCCATCGTCGAACTGATTAGCCTGTGCAACACTATCGTTTCCGCCGCTTCGAGGTCCAGACGCCGCCAATTGCTGTCCACGCCCGAAAAGTCTTTCTCGCGAAGCGGTTATGCAGGCTTATTCGAAACTGCGGCGTAATTGCGCACGGATCGTTCCAGGCCGGGTCGCGTAACGTGTGCGTCGCAAAAGGAGCAGCCGCAGTTCACGTCCGGCGCGTCGCACCGCAAGCACTGCCGCGCTTTCGGGCACAACGTTAGTTCTAGACGATCGCCATTCGGGCTTTCTCGACAGACGCGATCAATCATGATCTGATCGCGCTACCAATTTGCCGCGCTTCGCGTGACCTGCGATCGAAGCTGACGGCACCAACGAGGAGCGTTCGACAAGAATTCCAACAAGAAACGCCAACAAGAAAATGAAAATCAAGAGCAAGACTCGGAAGAGTTCAGAGGAAACACCAGAACAATAAAACACCCAAGCGAGGAAACGAGATGTCACGCAAGGCACTGACGCGACGTCAATTTGTGGCTGCCACTGCAATGTCCTCCGCGGCGCTGATCACGGCGCCCTATGTCCGGGGCGCTTACGCCGCCGGCAAAGTCTCGATCGGCTTCTGGGACCACTGGGTGCCCGGCGCCAACAATGCCTCCACCGCCCTCGTCAACGAGTGGGCGGCGAAGGAGAAGGTCGAAGTCTCGATCGACTACATCACCAGCAACAACAACAAGATCCAGCTCACGGTCGCGGCGGAAGCCCAGGCCAAATCCGGCCACGACATCCTGCAGATGCCGACCTGGTGGCCGCATGCCTATGCGGAAAATCTCGAGCCGCTCAACGACGTCATGGAGCCGCTCATCAAGCAGAACGGCGACGTCAACGGGACCGTCAAATATCTCGGCCAGGCCGGCGGCAAATGGCTCGCCATACCTGCGACTCCGGGCAGCCAGATCAAGGGGCCCTGCTCCCGTATCGATCTGATGAAGAAGCACGCTGGCATCGACGTCCAGGAAATGTATCCTGTGGGCGGGCCGCCGAAAGCCGACAACTGGACCCTGGACACGTTCCTGAAGGCGGCCGAGGCTTGCCAGAAGGGCGGCTTCCCCTTCGGTATCGGCCTCGGCGAAACCACTGACAGCGTCGACACTGCGGGTGCAATCTTCCAGTCGTTCGGAGCGGAGCTCGTCAACGCCAAGGGCGACGTCACGGTGAAGACCGACGCGGTTCGCCAGGCCCTCGAATACTACAAGAAGCTGATTGCCTTCCTGCCGCCGGACGCGCCGTCCTGGGATGACGCCTCGAACAACAAATGGCTGATCTCGGGCCGCGGCGCGATGATCCTGAACCCGCCGAGCGCCTGGGCCGTCGCCAAGCGCGACGCACCTCAGGTCGCCGAGCAGTGCTGGACCCACGGCTTCCCCGCCGGGCCGAAGGGCCGCTACGCGCCCTATCTTCCCTACTTCTGGGGTCTCTGGAGCTTCAGCAAGAACAAGGAAGCCGCCAAGAGCCTCCTCACCTATCTGTCACAGCCGTCATCGATCGAAAAGTTCGTCGCGGCAAGCGGCGGTTACGATCTGCCCGCCTATGCCAACATGACGACGCTGAAGACGTGGCAGGAAGAAGGGCCGCCGAAAGGCACACTCTATCACTATCCGAACCCGTACAACCATCAGACGCTGTCGATTGCAGCGTCACCGGCGCCGCCCAAGATCGCGCAGCAGATCTACTTCCAGGCGACGCTGACAAAGATGGCGCTGCGTTTCTCGCAAGGCGAGAAGATGGAGACCACGCTCGCCTGGGCGGAGGGCGAGTGCGAAGGCTTCATGCGGAGTTAGCCGGAGGTGTGCCATGGCGGTTCACGCCTCGCGCGTGAGCCGCCGGGCAACTCCTGGTTCCGGATCTGCCGCCGCAGGGAAGCCGACCGACAGGGCCGGCTTCCCGTTCGACATCCTTCAAGGAAGCTGTCTTCAAGGAAGTTATGTCATGGCTGACGTCGTCGTTGAGCAAGGTCGCGTGGTTCGTCCAACGGGCGCCCGCAAACGCACCGGCCTCCGTAATGCCATGGGACGCAAATCGACGGTGGCGTTCTTCCTGACGCTGCCGCTGATCCTGCTGATCACGCTGCTCGTGCTTTATCCCGCCGTCTATTCCATCCACCTCGCCTCCCTGAACAAGTCGATGCAGAAGTTCGTCGGCTTCGGCAACTTCACCTTCCTGTTCAATCGCGACACGTTCTGGATGGTGGTGAAGCAGTCCTGCATCTTCGCGATCACCGCCGTGTTCTTCAAGGCGCTGATGGGCTTCATCGTCGCGCATTTCGTGCACAACATTCCGGCCAAGGGCCAGCGCAAATGGCGCGGCATGCTGCTGGTGCCCTGGGTCATCCCGCCGGCGATGAGCACGCTGGCCTGGCTGTGGCTGTTCGATCCGTCCTACAGCGCCTTCAACTACACGCTCTCCTTCTTCGGCATCGGCCCCATCAACTGGCTCGGCGATACCTTGTGGGCGCGGTTTTCCGTCATTCTCGTCAACGTCTGGTACGGCGCGCCGTTCTTCATGATCATGTATCTGGCGGCGTTGAAATCGGTACCGGACCAGCTCTATGAGGCGGCCGCGATCGACGGTGCCAATTGGTGGCAGAAGATCTGGTTCATCACCCTTCCGATGATGCGCAACATCATCGCCATCACCACCCTGTTCTCGCTCATCGTCACCTTCGCCAATTTCGATATCGTCCGGATCCTGACGTCGGGCGGTCCGCTGGATCGAACCCACATCTTTGCGACCTGGGCCTTCAAGGTCGGCATCGAGGGCAGCGACATTCCGCTCGGCGCCAGCGTCTCGCTGTTCATGGTCCCGATCCTCGCCGTCGCGGCGATCTTCATCCTACGCGATGTCTCCAAACGCGGGAACGAAGCCTGATGAGCACGCTCGCAATCGACAAGTCAGGACCGACGCGCAAGGTCAAATATGGCAGCATGAGCCGCGACCGCGCCTGGGCGCTGCGCTGGTCCTACTTCTTCCTCGTGCTGTTCGCGATCTTCTCGCTGACGCCGCCGCTCTACATGCTGATCACGTCGCTCAAGAGCAGCGCGGAGATATCGGCAGCGACCAATCCCTGGTGGGTGTTCCACCCCACGCTGTCGAACTATGTCGAGCTTTTGACCTCGAACCAGTTCCTGCGGTTCTTCTGGAATTCGTCGATGGTCTCGATCGTGGTCGTGATCATCACCATGCTGATCAGCATCCCGTCGGCCTTCGCGCTGGCGCGGATGAAATTCTGGGGCTCGACGACGCTCGCCACCGGCGTGTTTCTCACCTACCTGATTCCCGACAGCCTGCTGTTCATTCCGCTGTTCAAGATGCTCGCTGCCGTCCAGGACATCACCGGCATCACGCTGCTCAACCGATGGTACGTGCTGCTGTTCGTCTATCCGACGCTGACGGTGCCGTTCTGCACCTGGATCATGATCGGCTATTTCGCCTCGATCCCGAAGGAGCTCGATGAGGCTGCGATCATCGACGGCGCCTCCTGGCTCCAGACCCTGACGCGGATCTTCATCCCCGTCGCCCTGCCCGGCCTGATCGCCGCCACCATCTTCGCCTTCACGGTGTCCTGGGCGCAGTTCCTCTATCCCCTGGTGTTCACGACGTCGATCGATCAGCTCGTGCTGCCGGTCGGCATCACCACCACGCTGATCAAGGGCGATGTCTTCAACTGGGGGCAGATCATGACCGGCGCACTGCTCGGCGCGGCGCCGCCGCTGATCATCTATGCCTTCCTGATGGACTACTACATTGCCGGCCTGACCGCCGGCGCGACAAAGGGTTGATGTCTCATGGCTGACGTTGCATTGCGGAAGGTGGTCAAACGTTACGATGATGTCGAAGCCGTGCGCGGCATCGACCTTGATATCGCCGACCATGAGTTCATCGTGCTGGTGGGGCCCTCGGGCTGCGGCAAGTCGACGACGCTGCGCATGATCGCAGGTCTCGAGGACATCAGCGACGGCGACATCATGATCGGCGGCGACGTCGTCAACGACGTGCCGCCGAAGGACCGCGACATCGCGATGGTGTTCCAGAACTACGCGCTGTACCCGCACATGACGGTCGCCGAGAACATGTCGTTCGGCCTGCGCCTGAAGCACTATCCCAAGGCCGAGATCAAGGCGCGGGTGACGGAAGCCGCACGGCTCCTCGACATCACCGACCTGATCGACCGCAAGCCGAAGCAGCTCTCCGGCGGCCAGCGCCAGCGCGTCGCGATGGGACGCGCCATCGTGCGCAATCCAAAGGTCTTCCTGTTCGACGAGCCGCTGTCCAACCTCGACGCCAAGCTGCGCGTGCAGATGCGCATCGAGATCAAGAAGGTGCACCAGAAGGTGCGCACCACCACGGTCTACGTCACCCACGACCAGGTCGAGGCGATGACGCTGGCCGACCGCGTGGTGGTGATGAACAAGGGGCGCATCGAGCAGATCGGCACGCCGAACGAGCTCTACCACAAGCCGGCGACGCGCTTCGTCGCGGGCTTCATCGGCTCGCCGGCGATGAACTTCATCCCGTGCCGGCTGGAGGACGTCGGCGGCACGCTCCAGATCCGCCTCACCGATCGCATCGCCTTTGCGCTGCCGCCGGCCCGCGCCGCGCGTTACAACGCGCTGCCGCGCACCGACAAGCTGCTGCTCGGCCTCCGGCCCGAGCACCTCACCGAGGCGCATGCGCATCTGGGGCCGGGCGTCGAGACCTTCGACACCGTGCTCGACGTCACCGAGCCGATGGGGATGGAGACCCTGGTCTATTTCGGGCTCGAGGGCACGCCGGTCTGCGGCCGCGTCGATCCCAATGCCGGCGCCAAGGACGGGGCACCCATGCGTTTGGCGATGGACCTCAACAATATGCACCTGCTAAACGAAGACAGCGGCGTCGTGTTGTGACGCCGACCTAAGAAACGCGAGCAGGCGGGGAGCGATGGCGACCAACAAGAAGAAGATTTTCGTTACACAAACTTTGTCGCAAGGGGCCCGCGCCCTCCTCACCCGGCGAGACGATATCGAGCTCGTCGAATTTGCGAACCTGATCTCGGCGAAGGATTTCGAGGCACTGTTGAAGAGCCATGCCCCGGTCCATGGCGTGGCGCTCGGCGCCACCGCCTTCGGCGAGACCGAGCTCGAGGCATCCAGGGACATGAAGGTCGTGACGCGGATCGGTGTCGGCTACGACGCGGTTGACGTGCCCGCCCTCTCCCGCCGCAAGGTGCCGCTGATGGTCGCCGGCAGCGCCAATTCGCCCTCGGTCGCCGAGCAGGCGCTGTTCATGATGCTGACGCTGGCAAAACGCGCGCAGGAGATGCAGGCCTGCGTCAAGGACGGCAAATGGGCCGACCGGCTCGGCATGCTGCCGTTCGATCTTTACGGCAAGACCGTGCTGGTGATCGGCTTCGGCCGCATCGGCAGCCGCACCGCCAAGCGCTGCCTGGCGATGGAAATGAAGGTGCAGGTCTACGATCCCTACAAGCCCGCCGCCGAGGTCAAGGCCGCCGGCTGCGAACCCGTCGCCGATCTCGACGCCGCGTTGCCTCACGCCGACTTCGTCACCATCCATTGTCCGAAGACGCCGGAAACGGTCGGCCTGTTCGACGCGGCCCGGATCGGCCGGATGAAGCCGAGATCCTATCTCATCAACACCGCACGCGGCGGCATCGTGAAAGAAGCGGCGCTGTACGACGCGCTCACGTCCGGAAAGCTCGCCGGCGCCGGCATCGACGTGTTCGAAGTGGAGCCGCCGCCGGTCAGCAATGCGCTGTTCGCGCTGCCCAACGTCATCATGGCCCCGCATGTCGCGGGCGTCACGGTCGAGGCCGTGAGCCGCATGAGCGAGCAGACCGCGCGCAACATCCTGAGCGTGCTGGACGGCGATCCCATCCGGCAGAACGTCATCAATCAGGACGTGCTGGTCTGAGCAGACCGCAAGGCGGGCGGCTAAAGCGCGATGAATCATCATCGCGCTTTAGATTATTGTTTGAGCATGATCTTTTCGGAAAACCGCTGCGCACTTTTCCGGATCGTGCGTTAGTCCGCCCGCCTTCGGAACGCCAGAATGCGTCCCATTTTGGTGCAGATCGAGCCCCAACTCAGCCTTAATCAAACCCGCGTAATAAGCCGAGCCGCGGCGGCAGTGGGACAAACTTGCCGGCCGCGTCGAGCTGGAGGATGGACCCTTGTCAGAAATCGACCCGACCGACCACGCGCTGGCGACCATCGCCAGCATCCTGGAGCACCCCGAGCCCGTTCTCGTCGTCCGCGACGCCGAAACGGAAACGGCGGCTGGCCATGAGGATTCGGTCGTCGACGAGCATCCGGTTGCCGATGAGCATCCGGTGGTCGAGGAGCAGCCGCTGGTGCCGGAGCACACCGATGCCGACGGCTACAGCAAGGTCGGTCCCGGGCCGATGGTCGCGATCCGCCTCAAATGGACGGTCCACCGCGGCGATGACGGCCAGTACTACGTCCACGAGACCATCGGCGAGCAGTCCGCACCGGTCATCAGCGGCCCGATGACGAGCGACGCCGCCGTGCATTTCGTCGACACGCACGAGGACGAGGCGCATCGGCGGTTCGAGCTGCTGCGCAGCGAGATCGCCGGCCGCAGCTCGCTCGCCGAGTTCGAGCGCAAGGGCGAAGCCTAAAGCGCGATCTAGCGCTCGCGGGGCCCGAGAAAATCCCGCTTCACGAGCTCGACGCCTGCGTGCCGCAACAGGTCGTAGGCCGTCGTGACGTGAAAGAAGAACTGCGGCACGCTGAACGTCAGCAGCAGCGTCCGCCCGGTGAAGGGCAGCTCGGTCCCGTTCTTCAGCCTGAAGAAGACATTCAGCTCCGTCGCCGCATCGATCTCGGCCCGCGGCAGGCCCTCGATGAACTCAATTGACGTTGCGATACGCGCCTGAAGCCCGGCCATGTCGTGCTCCAGCGCCGGCAGCGTCACCGGCTCGCGCTGCGCCAGCAAGGCCGGAGCGACCGTGGCGTGACGGCAGGCCTCGCCGACCTGCTGCGCCAGATCGTACATATTTGGCGCCAACCGCATGCCGAGCAGGACCGCCGGGTTGAACTTGCGGGTCTCGGCGTAGGCCACGCCCTTGTCCAGCAGCGCGGACAGGTTGCGCAAGTACGGAACGAAGAGGCCGACCGAGGCCTCGTACATCGAGATCGTCACTTCAAAATTCCTCCCAATTCCGTCTCGCCAGCGACTGGCATCTGGTCTAAATCCACGTCCGAAGAGCTGCACAATGACAGCTCGGGCTTGGGTAGAGAAGAGATGACCGTTCGATTCCTGTCGGCTTTGGCTGTGGCGTTGCTGGTGAACCTTTCGGCCCATGCACAGCAGGCGGCGCCCTCGCGCCTCGATGAGATCGTCAAGCGCGGCACGCTGCGCGTCGGCATGACCGGCGACTACAAGCCCTTCACCTATCTGGACAAGGCCACGCAGCAGTTCAGCGGCTTCGACGTCGACATGGCGGAAGCGCTCGGCAAGGCACTCGGCGTCAAGGTCGAATTCGTGCCGACGGCCTGGCCGAAGCTGATGAAGGATTTCGAGGCCGATCAGTTCGACATCGCCATGGGTGGCGTCTCGGTGACGCTCGACCGGCAGAAGAAAGGCTTCTTCTCGACGCCGATCATGCGCGAGGGCAAGACCCCGATCGCGCGCTGCGCCGACGTCGGCAAGTACCAGACGCTTCCTGATATCGACAAAAAGGGCACCCGCGTCATCGTTAATCCCGGCGGCACCAACGAGCGCTTCGCGCGTGCCAACATCAAGGACGCCGACATCACCGTCTTCCCCGACAATACCGTGATCTTCGACGAGATCGCCAAGGGCAATGCCGATTTGATGATGACCGACGCTTCCGAGACGCGCTACCAGCAGAAGCAGCATGCCGGCGTGCTGTGCGCCGTGCATCCGGAAAAACCGTTCGACTTCTCCGAGAAGGCCTATTGGCTCCAGCGCGACATGGCGCTGAAGGCCTTCGTCGACCAGTGGCTGCACATTTCCATGGAGGACGGCAGCTACAGGAAGATCTACGCCGCCTGGTTCGACTAGGGCATTTTCGAGCGAAGCGGGTATCGGCTCGCGTCAAGAAAACGCGTCAATACCAGAATCTGGAGCCCATTCCGATTCCATCGGAATGGAGCCTTAGACCGCGTCCACCTGTCGCTGCTTCGGCCAAATTGTGGACGGGTTCCGGGCGCATTGAACCCGAACCTGCCGGAGCACGACTCATACGGATGAAAGTGATCTAGATCACTTTTTGCGATCGAGCCGGGGCGTATGCGTCGGTCCGGGGACCATCTGTTCAGGAGAGGCGAAATGAGGAAGCTGTTGGCCACGGCCGCATTCCTTTTGGTGAGCACCGCTGCGCAAGCGCAGTACACTTTCGAATATGGCGGGCGCACCATCCGCATCGATCCCGACCGCGGCACGGTGCAGATTCCCGGCGTCTATGACAACACCGGCCAGGGCAAGGCCAAGAAGGCCAAGAAGAACGAGACAAGTCCGGGCCAACAGGCGCCGCAAGAGGCCAAGGCCGATCCGCAAGCCCCGGCTGCTCCTGTGCCGGCCCCTGCTCCCGTTGCGGCGCCGTCCGCAGCCGCAGCGCCGCCGCCCGCTGCGCCGCCGCCCCCGCCGGCTTCACCGCCGACCACCACCGCCAACACCGCGCCGGCCGACACGGCCGTGCTGCCACCGCCCGCACCGCCTCCAGCTCCTGCCGCGGTCGAGCAGCAGGCGGCTCCCGCCGTGACGCCCCCGCCGGCGCCGACCGTGGCTGCCGCCCCCCCGGTGCCGCCTCCGCCACCCGCGCCGACGCCTGCCCCCGCACCCGTTCAGTCCGCCGCTGTGGCGCCACCGGCTCCCGCAGCCGCACCGACGCGCGACCTCAATTCTCCGCTCGGCATCTGGCTCACCGAGGAGAAGGAAGGCAAGGTTCGCATCGAGCAATGCGGCAACAACCTCTGTGGCTATTCGGTCGACAGCAAGTCGAACCAGAACGGCGAGCAGGTCCTGATCAACATGAAGCCCGGCAAGGACCAGAAATGGTCCGGCCGTATCCTCGATCCCAACACCGGATCGACCTACGATTCGACGATCGCCTTGAAGGGCACGGATCGCCTGCGCGTGCAGGGCTGCGCCTTCGGCGGCATGTTCTGCGGCGGCCAGACCTGGACGCGGGTGAACTGAGTTCGGCTTCGACACTTTGACGGAGACAGGGGGGCCCGCGATCCGGGCCCCTTTGCTTTTGCCCGCGGTGTCATGGCGAGGTGCGCCACCTCACTGAGCCCGTAGCAGGCGTGACAGCCCTCACATCGCCGGTTCCGCAACCCGTGCCACGATCCTCGCAGGTCAACCCAAGGGGCGTGTCATGAACGGTTTTCGCAAAGGTCTCTTCGCCGCCATTGTCGCCATCGCCTTCCCGCTCACGCAGGCAGGCGCAGCGACAAGCACTTTCGACGGCACATGGAATGTCCGTATCTCGTCATCGAGCGAGACCTGCGGCAACGGCGCGACCGTCGCGATCGGCATCAATAACGGTCAGATCGCTTCGAGCAGCGCTGCGGTGTCCGCATCCGGCCGCGTCGCCGATGCCGGCAGCATCAACGTCACCTTGAGCACTGGCATCAAGCGTGCGGTCGGCTTTGGCCGGCTGAGCGGCGCGTCCGGCTCCGGCACCTGGCGCGGGGCCCTGTGCACGGGCACATGGACGGCGGAGCGGATGTAGGTATTGTGTCCCGGACAAGCAGCGACGCCATAAGCGCGTACACGCGCGTCTTCGACACGCTATGGCGTTGCTGCGCAGAGCCGGGACCCAGCGTCGTTCGTCGCAAAGCAGCTCCAGGCCCCGGATCGGCGACGCATCGCCATGGGGCGATGCGTCTTGTCCGGGGCACGAGAACTAGCCGACCGCGGCTCCGTACTCCGCGTCGGTCACCGGCTCCAGCCAGGTCGAGTAGACGCCGTCGAGCGCTTCCTGCATGGCGATGTGGCACATGCCGTTGGTCGGCGATGCGCCGTGCCAATGCAACTCGCCCGGCGGAATCCAGACGGTGTCGCCCGGGCGGATCTCTCTGACAGGGCCGCCCTTGGTCTGCACGCGCCCGACGCCGGAGATGACGTAGAGCGTCTGCCCGAGCGGATGGTGATGCCAGTTGGTGCGCGCGCCGGGCTCGAACGCAACGCGCGAGCAGTTCAGCCGTGCCGGCGCGGGCGCCATGATCACGGGATCCTGCCACACGGTGCCGGTGAAGTTTTCCTTGGGCGCGCGGCGGGTCGGCCGCGTGCCTGCGACGGTGATCTCCATGGGGTCCTCGCTTCTGTTACTTCTTGCTGGCGGCGTAACGCGCCTTGGTCTCGGCGTTCATGGGATAGAGGCCCGGCAGCACCGCGCCGTTGTTCACCTCGTTGACGATCCAGGCTTCCATCCGCTCCTGCTCGACGCCCTCATTGAGGACGTGATCGAGCATCGCCTGCGGGATCAGCACGCAGCCGTCCTGGTCGGCGACGACGATATCGTTCGGGAACACCGCGACACCGCCGCAGCCGATCGGCTCGCCCCAGCCGACGAAGGTCAGGCCCGCCACCGACGGCGGCGCGGCATAGCCGTCGCACCAGACCGGAAGATTGGTGCCGAGCACGCCCTCGACGTCACGCACCACGCCGTCGGTGACGAGCGCAGTGACGCCGCGCTTCATCATGCGCGCGCAGAGGATGTCGCCGAAGATACCGGCATCGGTGATGCCCATGGCATCGACCACGGCGACGCAGCCCTCCGGCATTGCCTCGATCGCGGTGCGGGTCGAGATCGGCGACGACCAGGATTCCGGCGTCGCCAGATCCTCGCGCGCCGGCACGAAGCGCAGCGTGAAGGCCGGTCCCACCAGCCGCGGCAGGCCCGGGCGCAGCGGGCGCGCGCCGCGCATCCATACATTGCGCAGGCCCTTCTTCAGCAGGACCGTGGTGATGGTGGCAGTGGTGATGCCGGCGAGGGTCTTGCGGGCTTCGGGGGACAGCGACATGGAAACAGACGAGCTCCGGATGGGCGGGAAAGAACGCGCGCATCTTGCGAGCCGGGCGCTTTCCGTCAAGGGCCAAGAACGCAGGGCCGCAGGGCGGTTATGCGACGCGATAACAAGGCCTTATCGCGTCCCCTTGCATTAATTTATTGGACTTGCGGACGCATTTACGCGAAGCAGGGTCCAGCGGAACTCAAGGCTGAGGCCGCGTTTCCCGAGAAGCCCGATTTCGACAGCCCATGGCCGCGACGCTTCCCCCGCCCCGCCTTCTGCCCAGTGGCGACAGCGCCGTCACGGTCGAGTTCAGCCGCACCATCGACGATGCCGCCAACCAGCGCGTGCTGGCACTCGACAAGGCGCTCGCAGCAAGCCCCATCGACGGCATCACCGAGACCGTGCCGACCTATCGCTCGCTGCTGGTGCATTACGATCCCGGCAGGATCGGCTTCGACGCGCTCGGCGAAAAGATCCTCCCGATCGCCACCCAGCCGCTGCCACCGGTCACCAAGGCGCGCCGCTGGCGCATCCCCGTCGCCTATGGCGGCGAACATGGCATCGACCTCGAGGATGTCGCCAAGGCGCTGAACACAACGCCTGACGACATCGTCGCCCGGCATGTCGGCGGCGACTACAAGGTTGCCATGATCGGCTTCACGCCGGGCTGGTCCTATCTCAGCGGCCTGGACAAATCCCTGCACATGTCGCGGCGGCAGAACCCGCGGCTGCTGACACCCGCCGGCACGATCTCGATCGGCGGCATCCAAGCTGGCATCCAGTGCCTGGCCGCCCCGAGCGGCTGGCATTTGCTCGGCCGCACGCCGGTGCGGACCTATCAGCTCCACCGCAATCCGACCTTCCTGACCGAACCCGGTGATCGCGTGACGTTTTTCGCCATCGACCACAAGACGTTCGCGGAACAGGACCGCGCCGCCGAGGCCGGCGAGATCATCGCCGAGCAGGTGGTCGCATGAGCCAGCTCATCGTCGCCAGCATCGGGCCCGCAAGCTCCGTCCAGGATGGCGGGCGGCTCGGTGCGCAGCGCTACGGCTTGACCGTGAGCGGGGCGATGGACCGGCTGGCGCTCGCGGCAGCGAACACGCTTGTCGGCAACGAGCCGCTCGCGGCCGCCGTCGAGATCGGCCCGTTCGGCGCCACCTTCACCGCCCGTGACGGCGCCGTGCGCGTGGCGATCGCCGGCGCGCCGCGCAATGCCGACGTCGCGGGGCGACCGGTCGCCATGGACACATCGGTGACGCTGAAGGACGGCGAGACGCTGACGCTGGGCTTTGCCCGCGGCGGCGCCTTCACCTATCTTGCGATCGAAGGCGGCATCAAAGGCGAGCCGGTGTTCGGCAGCCTCGCAGTCAATGCCCGCGCCGGCCTCGGCAGCCCCTACCCGCGCCCGCTCCAGGCCGGCGACGAGTTCAACGTCGATGCCGCAACCGGTGCGCCGGAACTACGGATCGAACTGCCGAAGCCCGCGAGCGGTCCAATCCGCGTCGTGCTGGGCCCGCAGGACGACGAGTTCGACGACGCCAACAAGGCGCTGTTCCTGGACAGCGAGTGGAAGATCTCGGCGACCTCCGATCGCATGGGCTACCGGCTCGAAGGCCCCGCGATCAAGCATCTGCACGGCCACAACATCGTCTCGGACGGCACCGTCAACGGCAGCATTCAGGTGCCCGGCAACGGCTCGCCGATCGCGCTGATGATGGACCGCGGCACCTCGGGCGGCTACCCGAAGATCGCCACCGTGATCACGGCCGATGTCGGCCGTCTCGCGCAGACCTCGGCGGGAACCGCGTTCCGCTTCAAGGCAGTCAGCATGGCGGAGGCGCAGGACGAGGCGCGCAAATTCGCGCAAGCCATCCGCAGCCTGCCCGATCGCCTCCGCTCCGCCGACACCGTCGCGCTCAACATCGAGGCGCTCAGCGATGCCAACGTCGCGGGCTATGCGGTCAGCGCGGTGGACGCCGGAACGTGGCAGGTCACGGCGGAGCCGTAACGACAAGACGACCAGAGGCGGAGAGCAACCATGAAGACGATCGATCTCAATTGCGACCTCGGCGAAGGTTTTGGCGCGTGGGAGATGGGCAACGACGCCGCGATGATCGAGCTGGCGAGCTCGGTCAACGTCGCCTGCGGCTTCCATGCCGGCGATCCCGACATCATGCGCCGGACGGTCGAGCTGGCGAAAGCGCGCGGCGTCTCGGTCGGAGCGCACCCTGGATATCGCGACCTGCACGGCTTCGGCCGGCATCCGATCGCGGGCCTGAAGGCCTCCGAGATCGAGAACCTCGTCGCCTACCAGATCGGCGCGTTGCAGGCGATCGCGACCGCGGCCGGCCACAAGGTCACGCATGTGAAGGCGCATGGCGCGCTGTCCAACGTCGCTTGCGAAGACGACATGACGGCCAAGGCGATCGCCGCCGGCATCAAGGCGGTCGATCCCAGCCTGATCTTCGTCGTGCTCGCCAATTCGAAGCTGGTAAAGGCCGGCGAAGCCGCCAATTTGCCGATGGTGCACGAGGTGTTCGCCGACCGCGCCTACGAGGACGACGGCAACCTCGTCTCGCGCAAGAAGCCCGGCGCGGTGCTGCACGATGCCAAGGCGATTGCCGAGCGCGTGGTGCGCATGGTGCAGGACGGCGCGGTGGTCTCGGTCACCGGCAAGGTCATCAAGATGCGCACCGACACGGTGTGCATCCACGGCGATACGCACGGCGCGGTCGAGATCGCGCGGACCTTGCGTCAGGCATTGAAGGATGCGGGGATCGAAGTGGCGCCGTTCAAGCGCGGGGCGTGAGGTCTTCCCGTCATTCCGGGATGATGCGAAGCATCAACTGCGCACCTGGGAATCTCGAGGTTCCGGGTTCGGCTTCGCCGCCCCGGAACGACAACAATTTAAAACGGGTGCACCGAGAGCGTGCCGAACACGATGGCCGCGATGACCGCGAAGGCGCTGTAGAGCCCAACGTGATGCATGCTCGCCCCGGTCCGACGCGAGAGCGAGCGCGCGTAGAAGTGCAGCCTGGCTTCCGCAGATAGTTCGCGCATGGTGGATCTCCAACGCCCCATTTGTGGGAGTATGAAGGATCAACCCTGGCGGGAGGCAAGATGGCGGCGGAAATAGCGATGACAGTTCTCTGAAGGCGCCCCGTCGCAGGCGCAAATTCTCTTCAACCGCGGGTTCCGAGAATCTTATTCGTTAAGATCCGAGCCAGTTGGAACCGGCCCGGATGACGATGGGATGACAGCCGGACTCAAGGCCCTGGACCCGGTCCAAATAAAACCGTCGAAAACAACCCCATGCACAGTAGAAACGCGCTTTCGGCGTAACGCCCGGCGCCTGCGCCGCCGGGACGATTCGCGCTGATCTTGTCGCGGCTTAGTAGACGTCAGCCTGGAAGCGGCCGGTCTTCTTGAGCTCGGCGACAAAACTGACGGCTTCGTCGGTCGAACGCGCACCGAACTGGGCGACAATGTCGACCAGCGCACGCTCGACGTCCTTGGCCATGCGCTTGGCATCGCCGCAGATGTAGAGATGCGCGCCCTCGGCGAGCCAGGTCCACAATTCACGGCCGACCTCGCGCATGCGGTCCTGGACGTAGAACTTCTTCTCGCCGTCGCGCGACCAGGCCAGCGACATGCGGGTGAGCAGGCCCGCGGTCTTCATCGCGTTGAGCTCTTCCTGGTAGAAGAAGTCGCAATCGCTGCGCTGGTGGCCGAAGAACAGCCAGTTCTTGCCGGGCGCGCCGGTGGCCTTGCGGTCGAGCAGGAAGGCGCGGAACGGCGCGATGCCGGTGCCGGGGCCGATCATGATGACAGGTGTTTTCGGATCCTGCGGCAGGCCGAAACCGTGCGCCTTCTGCACATAGACCTTGAGCTTCTCGCCCTCGGCGATGCGCTCGCCGAGGAAGGTCGAGGCGACGCCGATCCGTTTGCGCTTGCCGATGACGTAGCGCACGGAATCGACCGTCAGCGACAGTTTTCCCGGCGTCGCATTGTGCGAGGACGAGATCGAGTAGAGCCGCGGCTGGAGCGGCTCGAGCGCCTCGACGAAGGCCTCGGGATGCGGCCGGATGCCGGAAAACTTCTGGAGCGCTGCCATCACGTCGAGGGTGGCGGCATCGCCATCGGGATCCTCGCCCTGCGCCAGCGCCCGCGCCTTCTCGCGCTGCGCGCCGCCGGTGATGAAGGAGATCAGCTCGAACAGCGAGTCCGGCGCCGGCGACAGCGAAACGTCGTCGATCAGCACCTCGCGCAGCGTCTTGCCGTTCACCTTGGTGGTGTGGGAGGCGCCGAGCAGCGCGATGACCTGGTCGACGAGGCCGACGTCGTTGCGTGCGAACACGCCAAAGCTGTCGCCGACGACGTAATCGAGCTTGCTCGCCGAGAGATCGAACTCGACGTGATAGGTCTCCTTCTCCGACTTCCCCTTGTTGAGAAGGCGCCGCGACAGGAAGGTCGCTTGGGCCGGATTGTCGCGCGAGCGGCCCGGCTCCGCGATCGTCACGGTCACGGCCGGCGCTGCCACCGCATCCGTCTTGTCACTCGTCTTGGCCGCCGGCGCCTTGTCGAGCTCCTCGTAGAGCGACTTCAGCATTCGCGCGGTTTCCTTGCCGCCGGGAACGCAAAGGTTGAGCCGCGCTTCGCTGCGGGTGGCGATCGCCTCCGAATAGTCGTGGCAATTGTAGCCGCACTGGCCGCAATCCTGCTGCGCCATCGCCGCCATCATCTTGCGGCGGACGGGACGCCCCTCTGCAAGCTTCATCCGATCGGCGATCGGCATGGTCTGGTCGTGCCATGGCGCTTCGCCATCGTCGCCGTCGCCGGCTTGCATGACGGCGGCACCCTGCTCCGCCGACAAGGGCGTAGCCACATCAGGCGACAGCAGCCCGGCAAAGAAGCCGTTCAGCCAGGAGCGCTGCGCGTCGGAGAACGGCGCGCTGGCGGGAATGATATCGAGTTTCGGCGGAGGGGTGATCTGGTTCATGCGGACACCTGTGCATCGGCAAGCTTGCGCAGCGTCTCGCCGTCATGGCGGCGCGCAAAGGAGAGGAAGGTTTCGTCGGGCGAGGCGCGATGGGCGATATAGGCCTTGAGCAGCGCTTCGACCGTCTTCGGCGCGTCTTCGGCCTTGAGGTCGTGATAGACCTCCTGCCCGACGTCGGCATCGGGACCGAACCCGCCGCCGGTGAAGAGGTGGTAACCCTCGACCGTGTCGTCCTCGTTGACCGGCACCCGCGCCCCGATCAGTCCGATGTCGCTGATGTAGTGCTGCGCGCAGGAATGGTGGCAGCCGGTGACGTGGATGTTGACCGGCTTGTCCATGTCGACGCGCGGCTCGCACCAGTCGCCGATCTCGGCGGCATGGCGCTTGGTGTTGGAGGCGGCGAAGCGGCAGCCGGCATTGCCGGTGCAGGCGATCAGGCCGGCGCGGACATGCGAGGCCTCGACCGCAAGCCCGATCTGCTTGATCGCGGCAATGGCGAGCTCGACGTTCTCGTCGCGCACGCCTGATATCAGCAGGTTCTGCCAGACCGTCAGGCGGATCTCGCCGTCGCCGAGGTCGCGCGCGACCTTGGCGAGGCCCCGCATCTGGTCGCAGGTGAGCTTGCCGAGCGTCAGCGACACGCCGATCCAGTTGAGGCCGTCCTGCTTCTGTTTGTGCACGCCGATATGCGCCATGCGGTCCGACGCAGGCCGCGGCTGGAACGCCTCTTCCGGCACGCGCGTGAACGGCGTCTTCAGCCGCTCTTCGACGAGCTTCAGGAAGCCGTCATGGCCCATGGCGTCGAGCACGTATTTCAGCCGCGCCTTGTTGCGGTTGGTGCGGTCGCCATG
Organism: Bradyrhizobium sp. cf659; assembly: GCF_900113725.1. Taxonomy (NCBI): domain Bacteria; kingdom Pseudomonadati; phylum Pseudomonadota; class Alphaproteobacteria; order Hyphomicrobiales; family Nitrobacteraceae; genus Bradyrhizobium; species Bradyrhizobium sp. cf659. The sequence goes on along the minus strand of NZ_FOQJ01000001.1, from coordinate 493,269 downwards.
GTCGATGAACACGCGCACGATGGCGTCGGCGACAGCCGTCGCCTGCTCCGGCTTGACGATGATGCCGGAGTATTTTGCAAAATCCTTGTGTCCGGTGATGCCGCCGAGGCCGAGGCGAAACCAGACCCCGGGCTCGACGCCGAAACCGTCCTTCACCTCGAACGCCGTGAAGGCGATGTCGTTGGTCTCCTCGAGCACGGCGATCCTGCCGGCACCGTCGAAGGCAACGTTGAACTTGCGCGGCAGGCCGTAGAGCGAGCGGTCGTTGAGGATGTGGTAGTGCCACTCGCGCGCAAATGGCCGCGTGTCGATCAGCTCCTGCGGATCGATGCCGGCGGTCGGCGTTCCCGTCACGTTGCGGATGTTGTCGGCGCCGGAGCCGCGCGAGCACAGGCCGAGGTCCTGGATGCCCTCGATCAGCTTGATCGCGTGCTTCGGCGGGATCTCGCGAAGCTGGAGGTTGGCGCGCGTCGTGACATGGCTGTAGGGACCACAGAGATCGTCGGCGAGATCGGCAAGGCCCGACAGCTGCCAGTGCTTCATGATGCCGTTCGGGATGCGCAGGCGGCACATGTAGGAGTCCTGCGTCGGCGCGACGTAGAAGATGCCGTAATAGCGCCAGCGGAAATTGTCCGCCGGGCTCGGCGGCGCATTGTCGAGCGCCTGCTGGCGCAGCCGCGGATAGGCGTCGAACGGATGCTCGTCGCGCTTGAACTTCTCCTGGTCGGCGAGCTTCTTGCCCGAGGCGATGACCTTGTCCTGCGCCTTGATGTGCACGGCGTCCGGACCGGTCGGCTCGGCATTCGCCTTGCCGGAGCCGCCACCAAGACCGCGACCGACCCGGCTGATTTGCAGGCCGGTCGTGAAGCCTTCGAGATAGCGCTTCTGCTCGTCGGTAAAGTCGACTGAGACTGTTTCGAGTTTCATGGTCAGTAACGAAGCTCCTGCGGCCACCGGGGTGGTATCGACGGAAAATTGCACGACCCGCGAGGCACTCGGCTGGCTCAAGAGCCTGCTCTGCACCCAACGGTCCGGTCAGCTTCGTTGCTGCGGGACTCGGCTCAGCAGGCGTCTGTGACAAGCTGGCCGCAGTGCAACATACAAGTTGCGTGCCAGCTTCACCGAAATGAGAATTGCTGTAGATTCAGACGATTAGGAGTGCCCCGGGAACTCCCGGGCGGGGAACTCTCACGAAATTCGAGCAGCCAGCCCAAAATTTAGACGAGGAGCCCAGGCGCCCAAAAACGATGCAGGGTCCGAGCGAGACCTTGTAAGTCTGAAATTCAGACATATAATCGCTGCATCGTCCCAAATACACACACGAGTGATGGTATGACGGTCCTCCTCACTACGCCTCTTGTGGTCGCTTTTCCCGCGACCGCCGTTGCCGCGTGTCTGCACGACGAACTGGCTGAGGCGGTGAAAGTCGAAGCAAGCCTCAGGGGCCTAACCTTACCCTCATCACCTGCCGATCTCGCGAAGGCCCCGGTCTCCATCGACTCCCTCGTCGCTGTCTCAATCCTCTCCGCAGTCGAGCCGATCGTGGGGTTCGAACTTCCGGACCATTTGGTGCGGACAGGTGGATACAGCTCGATCGAAAGTGCACTCGGACATCTGCTGCCCCGCATCGAGGGGCAATGGAAAAAGAAGAACGGAAGCTAACCATGAAAAATCCAGTTCAGCAGAATGAGACCGATGAACAGGAGCGTCGGCGCCTCGGCGACAAACTCCGGGAAGCTAGAAAATATTTGGGGCTCAAACAGGAGGAGGTTGCGGCCTACTTGAAGATACCTCGGACCGCTCTGACGGACATTGAAAATGGACAGCGTCGTGTCGAGGCTATCGAACTTGCTCGTCTCGCAAGGCTATATCGGCAGCCGATGGGATATTTCACCGGCGAGGAGGACGCTTCTGCCAACCTTCCTGTTGATGTCGCACATCTAGCGAGGCGTGCCGCTAATCTGTCACAACAAGACCGCGACGAATTGAGCCGGTTTGCGGAATACTTAAGGGCTCGGTCTCTCGCAGGGAGGCAGTAAGGCATGGCAACCAGCTACGCAGGCGCCGTCCGGGCTGGAACCATGGCCGCAGCTAGGGTGCACCGCCAACTGGGTCTCCAGGAGAACATCACCCAGTTCGGCGGAAACGTTGACGTCTTCGCCGCCATTCACGCACTAGACCTGCCTTTGCTGGTCCGCCCTCTAAAGGGACTACTCGGAGCTTATCTTAGCCAGCCGGCCCCGGGCGTCCTTGTAACGACAGAACGCCCGATGAGCATCCAACGCTTCACGGCCGCTCATGAGTTGGGGCATTTCGCAATGGGCCATGAGCCAAGTCTCGACGACGAAAACATACTCAGACGCATGCCATTAAAGGGAGGCAAGGACGAAAACTTCCAGGAGGTGGAGGCCAATGCGTTTGCTGTCGCCTTCATGCTACCTCGATGGCTGATCGCTTGGCATTCACAGCGTCAGGGTTGGACGGTCGATGCGTTTCGTCGTCCCAGCACGATTTATCAACTGTCGCTTCGGATGGGAGCCAGCTATGAGGCTACGTGTTGGACTCTGGCCCAAAACCAACTGATCAAACCTAACCAGGTCCAAGAGCTGCTTCAAACGCAGCCACGCGAAATGAAGGTCGGCCTACTGGAGGGCTACAAACCTCAGGACTATCGCGGCGACGTGTGGCTGTTGACCGAACGCGACGCCGGCACTCGGATCGACGGAAGCCGAAATGATCTATTTGTTCTTCGGCTCGAAGAGCACAGTGGGGGTGGCTACCTGTGGGATATCGATCAATTGAGGGCGAGCGGTTTCGCGGTGGTTCGCGACGCGCTTGAGTCCCACAATGATGACGGTGTTGGCAGTCATGTCATTAGGCGCGTTACCGCAGCTCCAAACGAAAGTCGTCGCGGTAGGATGTCGCTAGAGGAGCGTCGCCCCTGGGAAACTGATCAACCACTAGCGACACTGAATGTAGATTTCGACCTCACTGGTCCGGAAGAGGAAGGGCTGTCGCGAGCCGAAAGAAGAGTTCTACTTGAGGCGGCATGAGTAAGATTGTGCCGGCTAAAGACCTACGCTCGATGTTTGGCCCCGCACGGAACCAACTGGCGCGCCCAACGTGCCTCGCGTTTGCGGCCAGCGATGCGCACGCTGCGATGAGGTCGGGATGGGCTCCCTTGTCTTGCGAGTACATCTTCTTCCACGCTCAGCGCCGTGCAAACCGCTTACCGAGCGTTGGTGCTATTCCCTCCAAAATGTTGGAGGCGATCCGCCTTGACGGCCAACCTGAGGAAAGCGGGTGGCCGTACTTGAGCGCGACGCCAGTAGACTCGGGATCATGGATGCCACCTGCGGAGGTGGGCGCGTTGTACCGACGAAATGGAACAACCCCTGTCCCTACCTTCGATGCTATCGTCGGCGAGATCACAAACGAGCATCCCGTTATCCTTCTCACTATGCTGTCTCGCTCTTTCTTCCGACCATCATCGGAGGGCGTCGTTCATCCGGAGGCAGCTGAGGATCCTGAGCCGGAACGTCGTCATGCGGTGATCGGAGTCGGTCACGGTACTGCCGACGGGCATCGCGCCATTTTGGTACGGAACAGTTGGGGGGCCGGCTGGGGTAAGGATGGTTATGCCTGGCTGACGGAAGCTTTCTTAAAGCCGCGGCTGTTTGCCGTTGCGATGTTGACGGAGAACCTGAATGTACCTGCCAATTCCCCAGCAGCATGATTGTGCAAGCGCTTGGCGCGAGGCAGTTCGTGAGGTCGATGCTCGCCCCGGGCATTCGGCATACAACGTCATAATTGACGTCGCTGATCCGCTCGCAAGTACAACGCGGCAAGATCCTCGGGTCGCGGTGGTCGACGATTTCTTGAACGGTTTTGACAAGTCGGTTGAGACCGTTGCGAACACTATTATGCCCGCCGGGCTTTACCGCCGGTACGGCGCACCAGCATTCTTCGAGGTGTTTCATCAAAAGGTACTGCCAAAGGTCCAGAGAAACAGCCGATGGTCCGGATACTATTTCGAGAGAATGACCCGAATACCGAATCCGCCTGACGAGCCGATCAATCAGCTTTGGGAGATAGTAGAGCGCATCCGTGACGACAATGTCCGGGCGCTCAACAAATTCGAACTAACCGTCTTTGACCCTGCGCGTGACGTTGACGATTCTCCCTACGGCGGACAATGCCTCAGCCATATGAGCTTCAAGCTATTGCCCGGGGCAACAAAAACACTGGCGCTGACGGCAGTGTACCGCAATCACTTCTATATCGAGAAACTGCTTGGCAATCTGATTGGGCTCGGTCGTTTGATGGAGTTCGTGGCGAAGGAAGGCGGCGTCTCCGTAGGAAATCTAACCGTCGTATCCACGCACGCCGAGATCGATCAACCCGGCAAATGCAAGCGCCCCGCCATCAGCGGCTTGCTGACACGCTTCGATCAGGAATGTTTAGCCTTGGGAGCTACACAATCACCATCGAAGGGCAACTCCAGCACTGTCGGCTCGACGATAGCTGGTAGCCCATAAATTGCGTTGATGCCTGCAATGAACTCGGCTTGCCCTCCATAACTCGGATGGCGGACAGTTTCGACCGGTATGCTCAGACTGTTCAGCGCAATGCTTGCATCGCGTCCGATTGCAACGATACGGCGCGGCTTGAGCATAGAAATGAGTGCAAGCAAGAGCGGCCAAGTCGCCTCACGTTCTTGGCGAGTGTGGCAGCGATTGGAGAGCGGGTTCGCGCCTTCGTACGGATGGAAGGGAAATACGTTCCACAACATCGCCGGCTGATTGATTCGCGCCAGGACGGTCCAAATGATCGCCGCGGTGCGTTCCGCGACCGGAGGTCCCGACGTTGCCCGATCCAGCGATATGCCACCTAGCATCGCAGCAGCTCGGCCAAGGTGCACTTCGTCGGTGAGCGGGATGCCTGTTCGGCGACCGCCACGGTATCCCAGGTCGCGGGCAATCCAGAGGGTATCGACACGAGCATCTACAGCCGCTTCAAGGAAGCGTATCAGGTTCCTCTTTCGGACCCTCGGCCCATCACGTCGATCATGAAGCTCACAGCATTCGACGTAAGGGTTGAACACAGAAGGAAGACGCACCTGAGCCAAGGTTTCGGCGAATAGCTTGGGTGTGTTCAAGGTAATTTCTCGACCGTAAGCGTGTGGCGGTTCATATCGATCTTGACGAGGCCGCGACGGTGCTCTCTCAAGAATCGGAAAGCAGCATACCCCGTTAGAATGGCTTCTTCCCAGACCCACAATGGCCTGCTCTCGACTTCATAGCCGGAAACGAATTGACGAACGTGCTTCAATAGATCGAACGGCAAGTCACCGGCAGCCATGCCCGCGAAGAGATTGAGGTTTACTGCTTGCCCAAATATCCAGGTCGTCACTCCCTCCTCGATGAGCATAGCTCGCGCACCGTCTTGGGCTTCATCAATTTTAGGAGCGCTTTTTCTTTTGAGCCGGAAGAGCCCTCGAATCACCGGTGACCAGCTCAGGACCGCGACATAAGCATAGTGGAACACGTCATGAAAACGGTAGTCGTCCGGAGTCATTGCGTTATCGGTCAAGCGGTCGCCTATATTGATACCATTGCACCGCTGAAAGACGTACGTCTTGCCTCCGACTTCTCGCTCAAAAACTTCGACAGACAATGTGCGGGGTAGCTGTTCTTGCTCCGCTGCCTCGGCATCAAGAGCTGCGGGATAGATCCGTTCCTTGGGCCATCGGTCGAAGATTTTCGACAGGTTTTTGACAGCTGCAGCTTCCAGTGTAACGCCTGCCTCGGTCGCGGCCTTGATCAGGGTGCGAGTGATCGGAATAAGGCGCCCGGCCAGCGCGGACTGGTTATCTCTCAGCCGCCCAGCCTCCTGGTCAATGATCAGCAATCCAACTTCACCAGCCAGTTGAAGCAGGGTCTGTTCGAACGTTGGGCTGGGTGAACCGGTCTGGGGCATAATCGGGGGCTGTAACGCCGCAAACGACGAAACCTCCTGACCGAAGCTTTTCGAGATGATCTCCTGAAGAGTGAGGCCACCCCTGGCAGCGACCACTGTCAAATACCAAAGGACGTCTCCAAGTTCATCTACCACAGCGCCCGCATAGCCGATGTAAGAGGCTCGGTCGCGGTGTTTCTTTTTGACCTCGCTGAGAAGGCTACCAGTTTCGCCGAAGAGCCCGAGGAGCGGGAATGTCAGTGACCCAGCATCGCTCCGCTGGTCCGTCGTCAGAGCCTGTTCCACGTAACCCTTGATACTGAGAGGAGCAAAGTCGTCCTTCACTGCGTATCCCCCGCTTCTTGCCGCGTAAAAGCTGTACTACAGCAAGGGGACGACTGCTGGTAGTTAGACGAATTGCCGCCTTTCCAGTGCGCTCGACAACCAGTCAGAGGCGACAATTGGATTAGTTGCTTTGGCCCTTTCCGACATGGACGTAAACGGGCGCCCATTCAGAGAGAAATAACTCTCAGAACTGGCCGGATTTGCCCCCATCAATCGATGACAGAAGAATCGACTATTCTTAAGTAATATCAATAGCTTATAGTTATAATCGCCAGGCCCCATACATCCCAGCTGAAGTCGATGGGAGGAAACTCACTGAGAGTTGGATTTTAAGCCTTCCAACGCCCGACTTCGAAGGCCTCGAGATGCCCCCTGATATTGTCGGGATCGAACACGGGGCCGGCGAATGCCCCGAACGCCGCGGGAGCCTCACTGGGCGGCCGGCTCCCCAAGGCTGCATCATAAAGATCCGGCCTGAACACGGCCATCGCCGTCTTGACGCCATCCGGCGTCAGCGCCGTCTGCCCCCAGCGCACCATCTGCGCGTAGAGCCAGGCGGCCTGGACCGGGTCGGGGCGCCCTGCCCCTTCGCGTCCGACCAGCAAGTAACGGCCGCTTTCGCGGAAGGTGCCGTCGGGCGAGATCTTCAGCCGTCCCGTGAGCGTGCGCTGGATCACCTCGGCATCGACGCCGATCCGCTCCGGCTGCGCCAGGATGCGCGCCGCCTCGATGCGGTTCTCCGGATGCTCGATGAACTCGGCGGCCTTCACGGCCGCGCGCACGAGGCTGGCGACCATGTCCGGGTTTTTGTCGGCCCAGGTCTGGCGGACCGCCAGCACCTTCTCCGCCGCGTGGACGAGGATGTCGGAGACGAAATGCAGGATGTGGCCGATGCCGAGATCGACCGCGATCGAATTCCAGGGCGCGCCGACGCAGAACGCATCGACATGGCCGTTGGCGAGGCTGTCCACCATGTAGGGCGGCGGCAGCACCACCAGCCGCACGTCCTCGTCGGGATCGACGCCGGCCGCCGCCATCCAGAACCGCAATTGATAATTGTGGGTCGAGAACGGAAAGGTCATGCCGAAGGTCAGCGGATCGGCGCCGGCCTTGCGCCGCCGGGCAACCACCCGCGCCAGCGCTTTCGCCGTGACGAGCGGATCAAAGCGGTCGCCGTCGATCTGCTCCATCAGCGCGGCATGGAGCGCCGGCGACACCGTGATCGCGTTGCCGTTGATGCCGAGATTGAAGGGCGCGGCGATCGGCACCTTGACGTGGCCGAGCCCGAGCGAGGACGCGATCGCCACGGGCGCCAGCAGATGCGCGGCGTCGAACAGGCCGATATTGAGCTTGTCGCGGACGTTGGACCAGGACACCTCGCGCACCAGTTCGACGTCGAGGCCTTCGGCGGCGGTAAAGCCCTTGTCGACGGCGACGATCAGCGCGGCGGCATCGACCAGCGGGATGAACCCGATGCGGAGCGGTCCGGTCATTTCAGCATCTCCGACGCGGTGATGATCGACTGGGCGATCTCGCCGATTTTCTTCTTTTCGCGCATCGCGGTGGAGCGCAGCAGCACATAGGCCTCGTCCTCGGTGAGGCCCTTCACCTTCATCAAGATGCCCTTGGCGCGCTCGATGATCTTGCGGTCCTCGAGCTGCGACTTGGTGCGCTCGAGTTCCTCCTGGAGCTTGGCGAAGGCGTTGAAGCGGGACACGCAGAGGTCGAGGATCGGCTTGATGCGCTCCTTCTTCAGCCCGTCGACGATGTAGGCGGATACTCCCGCCTCGACCGAGGCCTGGATCGAGGCTGAATCGCTCTGGTCGACGAACATCGCGATCGGCCGGCGCACGGCGCGGCTGACCTGGAACATCGCCTCCAGCACGTCGCGGCTGGGGTTTTCCAGATCGATCAGGATGATATCGGGATCGACCGCATAAATACGGGCCAGCAGGCTCTGCATCTCGCGGATATGGGCGACCTGCGTGAATCCGGCCTCCCGCAACCCCTCCTCGAGGATCGCGGCCCGGATCGGACTTTCGTCGACGATCACGATTTTGGGCGACTGTTCGGCGCTCATGGCTCACTCACGACAGGTGATTCATCCATAGCACGCCGGAACGCCCTGCAAAGGGTTGTAATTGACAGCATTTAGGACTAGCTCCTGCCGATCAATCAGGCAGATTCAACAGATATGCAACAGACGGCTGCGCCCAAGGTCAGCTTCGTGTCGCTCGGGTGTCCCAAGGCATTGGTGGATTCCGAGCGCATCATCACGCGCCTGCGCGCCGAGGGCTACGAGCTCGCCCGCAAGCATGACGGGGCCGACATCGTCATCGTTAACACCTGTGGCTTCCTCGACAGCGCCAAGCAGGAATCGCTCTCGGCGATCGGCGAGGCCATGGCCGAGAATGGCAAGGTGATCGTGACGGGTTGCATGGGCGCGGAACCCGAGCAGATCGAGCAGGCCTATCCCGGCGTGCTCTCCATCACCGGCCCGCAGCAATATGAGAGCGTGCTGGACGCGGTCCACCGCGCGCTGCCGCCCGCCCATAATCCGCATCTCGATCTGGTGCCGCCGCAGGGCATCAAGCTGACGCCGCGGCACTACGCCTATTTGAAGATCTCCGAGGGCTGCAACAACCGCTGCACCTTCTGCATCATCCCGAAGCTGCGCGGCGATCTGGTCTCGCGCCCGGCCGACGACGTGCTGCGCGAGGCCGAGCGGCTGGTCGGCGCCGGCGTCAAGGAGCTGCTGGTGATCTCGCAGGACACCTCGGCCTATGGCGTCGATCTGAAATACGCCGAGAGCCCGTGGAAGGACCGCCAGGTCCGCGCCAGATTCCTCGACCTCGCGCGCGAACTCGGCGAACTCGGCGCCTGGGTCCGGCTGCAATATGTCTACCCCTACCCGCATGTCGACGAGGTCATCGCGCTGATGAACGAGGGCAAGGTGCTGCCCTATCTCGACATCCCGTTCCAGCACGCGAGCCCCGAGGTGCTGAAGGCGATGAAGCGCCCGGCGGCGCAGGACAAGACGCTGGCGCGGATCAAGCGCTGGCGCGAGGAGTGCCCTGACCTGGCCCTGCGCTCGACCTTCATCGTCGGCTTCCCCGGCGAGACCGACGCGGACTTCGCCTATCTGCTCGACTGGCTGGATGAAGCCGAGATCGATCGCCTCGGCTGCTTCAAGTACGAGCCGGTCGCCGGCGCGACGTCGAACGCGATCGCCAATCCGGTGCCGGAAGAGGTCAAGCAGGAGCGCTACAACGCGCTGATGGCGCGCCAGCAGAAGATCTCCGCGCGCAGGCTGAAGCGCAAGGTCGGCACGCGCCAGCAGATCATCATCGACGAGGTCGGCCCGACCGTCGCCAAGGGGCGGTCCAAGGCCGACGCGCCTGAGATCGACGGCGCCGTCTATTTGTCGAGCCGCCGCCCGTTGCGCGTCGGCGAGATCGTCACCGCGAAGATCGAGCGCGCCGACCAATACGATCTGCACGGCAGCGTCGCGGGGTTTTGACGCGTCAACGATCGCTGCTCCTACCGATCCAGCCGCGAACTCGTCGCATGTGAACATGCACAAGAGGTCGTCGTCATGCCCGGGCTTGTCCCGGGCATCCACGTTCTTCGTGCTGCGCGGCAAGGCGTGGATGGCCGGGACAAGCCCGGCCATGACGCTGCGGGAGCCTCGGTGCCCCAAACTCTCGAAGATCAGACCGTCGCTGGGCTAACGTGTAGTCACGCCCGCCATTTCGGGACCCAGCCGCCGCTCCAGTTGGACACATAGACCATTCCGTCGGCGCCGACGGCAAGTTCGTCATGTCGCTTCTCCCGACGCCTGCCATCCGTCATGCGCGGAAAACACCTCCTTGGCTGCGAACAGCCCGTTCACCGCCGCCGGGAAGCCCGCATAGACGGCCATCTGCATGATGATCTCCACGATCTCGTCGCGAGACAGCCCGACGTTCAGACCCGCCTCGATATGCACTTTGAGTTGAGGCGCGGCATTTCCGAGCGCCGTCAGCGCGGCGATCGTCGCGATCTCTCGATCGCGCAGGCCGAGGCCCTCGCGGCTGTAAATGTCGCCGAAGGGAAACTCGATCACGTATCGTGCGAAATCCGGAGCGATGTCGGCGAGTGAGGCGACGACCTTTTCGCCGGCCCTGCCGTCAATGCGTGACAGGGCCCGCTGGCCGCGATCGAAGCGGCTTTCGGCTTGTGGTTGGGCGTGCGTCATTTTCCTTCGTCCTCTGTTCGTCGCCGGCATAGCCGGCGATCTTGGTATCAAGGACGAGCAGGCATTCCTGGAGTTCGGCAATCTGCGTGCGAACCTGTTCCCGGTGGATTTCCAGCATCTGCCGCCGGGCTGGCCCGGTGGCTTCGCCTTCATCACGAAGCGCAGCATAACGCAACATGTCCCGGATCGGCATTCCCGTAGTCTTGAGCCGATCGAGGAATGCGATCCATGTGAGGATCGATGCGTCAAAGTCGCGCTGGCCGGAACGATCCCGGTCTGCGTATGGCAGCAGCCCGATGCGCTCGTAATAGCGCAACGTGTGAGTCGACAAGCCGGTTCGTTTTGCGAGGTCGCCGATCTTCATGTGTGCCCGTTCTCGTACTGACGCACGTACAGATACCCCTTCGAGCGCGCTCTAAGTCAAGGGGGATCGAAGGTGCCGTTCCCGCGAGGTCAAGATGGCACGACAGCAGAAGATTTCGGCGCGCCGGCTGGGCGGCAGCATCGCGGGATTCCGAGCTTCAGGATGCCGCCAGCCATTTCGGCACCCAGCGTGCCGGACGCGGTGCGCGGGCGAGATCGGCCTTCGCCTCGGACAGCAGCGCAGGCGCGCCGTCGATGATCGGGCGCAGATCGTATTCGAAGTTCGGCATGACGCGGCCGTCGGCGTAGAGCCCGAAATTCATCGCGTACCACAGCCCGAGCTCGGGCTGCGCGCGGCGCATCTCCTCGCGCAGATCACGCAGCAGGGATTCGATCGAAGCTGCTTCCTCGAACGGCTGCGGTCCACGCGTGAGGACGCGCGCCTGATACTGCGCGCCCGATATCGCGACCTCGAAGTTCGTCTTGTCCCAGGGCTTCTTCCCCTTCGGCAGATGCGCAGCCAGCCGCCAGCCGAGCTCGGCCATCAGGCGATGATTGGCCCAATAGTCTTCGCGGTCCCGGCTCCATTTTTCCACGAAGCCGCGAAAGTCGGGAAGCTCCGACGGTGCGTCGTCCGGCGTCATCGGCTCGCCGGCCGGCCGTCCGGCGAGCCACCGCGCGAGCTCGACTGTCTGACACTCGACCTCGTCATGCGGCAGCAGGTCGCTCCAGGCGTTCCCGAATTGCTGCGACGTCAGTTTTGCGAGCAGACCGTCGAGGCTCGGCGCGAGCAGCTCGTAGTCGCCTTCCGACCCGAGACCGACGATCGGCGGATTGTCCCGGTCGAGACCGGCACCGTACCACCCGCCGACGGCCGAGCCGTCGGGCAGCCGCATGAACAACGAAAACCTGTCGCGCAGGGGACTGCCGTCGACGATCGGCGCATGATCGGAGAACTGCCCTTGCAGGGAGAAGCAACCGACGCTGCCCCAGGGGCGCCCATTCAGCCAATCGGCGAAATCGACAAGCAGGGATGGCGCTTCGATGCCCGGCGGAAATGCGCCGCGAATGCTGTCGAGGTCGATCGGGTAAGGCGTGTCGGACAAGGCTGAATACTGTCTGGTTGGTCCCGCCAGTGTTGGTCTCAACGATCCGGCGTCCGGTTCGAACCAATTCGCGTCCTTCGATCACAAACGCGCCAGAGGCTCAATGGTTTCTGCGCGGCAATCGATGAAATACAATCACAAGGCTGGTATCCGGGGCGGGCTGTGCGCGACCGGCACTGCATTGATCCTGCTTGCACTTCCCGCCGCGGCGCAATCACCCTCACCCGCGCAGGCGCGGCAATGGTGTTTCGGCACCGACAAGGTCGGCGACGACCGGCGCCTCGCCGGTTGCTCGGCGGTGCTGCAAGCCAATCCGTCCAATGCGCTCGCGCTTGCCAACCGCGGCGAGATCTTCCGGCGCAAGGGCGAAACAGAGCGGGCCGTGGCCGATCTCAACCGCGCCATCGATCTCGATCCGAAGGATGCCGTCGCCTGGTACAATCGCGGCATCGCCTATGACGATCTCGGCGATCGCGACCACGCCATCGCCGACTATACGAGCGCGATCCGGCTCAAGCCAAACGACGCGCTCTATTACAACAACCGCGGCAATTCCTACATCGGCAAGAACGACTACGCGCAGGCGCTCGCCGATTACGATCGGGCGATAAAGATCGATTCGAAATTCGCGCTCGCCTATTTCAACCGCGGCACGGCCTATCGCGAGCACGGCGAGGCCGACCGCGCGCTCGCCGATCTCGACATGGCGATCAGGCTGGATCCCAACTATGGGCCGGCCTATGGCAACCGTGCGCGCATCTTCCGCGACAAGGGTGACCGGATACGGGCACTGGCCGATTTCGGCAAGTCGCTTCAGCTCACGCCGAACAACGACCGCGACGCCTATGCGCGCGCGAACATGTATTTCGACGACCACGATTACGCGCGGGCGCTGGAGGACTACGACCGCGCGATCAAGGCCAATGCGAGCTACGCCGGCGTGTTCAATGCCCGCTGCATGACGCGCGCAATCGTCGGCCGCCTGCAGGAGGCATTGGCCGATTGCGAACAGTCGCTGCGGATGCGCCCGAACGATCCCAACACGCTGGACAGCCGCGCCCTCGCCCACCTCAAGCTCGGCAATCTCGACGCGGCGATTGCGGACTACGACGCGGCGCTGAGCGCAAAGCCGGAGCTCGACAGCGCACTCTACGGCCGCGGCCTTGCGAAACGGAAAAAGGGCGATGCTGAAGGCGCCGAGCGGGACATCGCGGCGGCCAAGGCCATCAACGCCGGCATCGCCGATGTGTTCTCCCGTTACGGCGTGCAGTAGCTTCTCTGCCGCAACGCCATCGTGCCGCGCACGACCGCATGCCGGAATGTGACACTATAATGCATTCACGCGGAGGTCACGGACTCGTCCTAACTCTGCCGCGCTTTCAACGCGAGCGAGGATGATGATGAGCCGCCTCTCGGACATGCTGCGCACGCAGCGCTTCGACGATTACCGCTTCTACCACCAGAGCACCGTCAACCAGACGCTGCATCTCTTCAGCGCCGTGATCTTCCTCGGGTGCTATGCGCTGCTGTTCAGGGACCCAGCGCTCGCCGGCATCGTCGGCTGGGTTGCGATGCTGACGCGGCAGACCGGGCATTTCTTCTTCGAGCCGAACGGCTATGACGCCGTCAACGACGTCAGCAACGCGTACAAGGAAGCCGTCAAGGTCGGTTACAACCAGACCCGCAAGATCATCCTGCTCCTGGTCTGGGGCAGCGCGCCGCTCGCGCTGTACGCGTTCCCTACTCTGTCCGGACTGTTCGATCCGCCCGCCACGCGTCTCGACTTCATCCGCCACGTCGGCGCGCTCTGGCTGGCGATCGGCGTCGGCGGTGGACTTGCGCGCATGATCCAGCTCTTCGTCACGCGCGATGTCACGACCGGACTGGTATGGGGATTCAAGGTGCTGACCGATCCATTCCACAACATCGCCCTGTACTGGACATCTCCGCTCAAGCTCATGCGCGGCGAGCTCATCGACACCGCGATTGCGGATGCGGATTGGGGTGCGGATGACGCCGAAGAAGCTGCGCATCCGACCTGAGCGATGCACGCCAGGGATGTGTCTCGCAAAACACCCGCTTGACAAGCCCTGCCGTTCGGCTGTAGGGACGCGGCCCATGATCAACTCTCGGACCCATCTGCGCCAGGCCATGCGTCGTCGCTCCCGCGACGATGATGGGGTGCGCCATGTCCGACGACGCCGCTGAAGCACTGATTTCAGCCAGTTTTCGAGAAAGGCCGCACCCGCAAGGTGCGGCCTTTCTGCTTTTTGCGCGCCTTTTCCACCCGCCTCCAGAGGAGTTCGACATGACCACCGCCACCCATCCGTATGACGCGCTGATGGACATCACCGCCCGGCCGAAGGCCGTGTTCGTCCGCGGCGCCGGCTCCTACCTCTGGGACGACAGCCGCAAGCGCTATCTCGATTTCGTGCAGGGCTGGGCCGTCAACTGCCTCGGCCACTCCCCGCCCGCGATCGCCGATGCGCTTGCCAGTCAGGCCCAGCGGCTCCTGACGCCAAGCCCGGCCTTCTACAACGAGACCAGCCTCAAGCTCGCGCAGGCGCTGGTCGCAAACAGTGCCTTCGATCAGGTGTTCTTCGCCAACTCCGGCGCGGAGGCCAATGAGGGCGCGATCAAGCTCGCGCGCAAATACGGCAGCCTGCACAAGGGCGGCGCGTTCGAGATCATCAGCTTCGAAGGCGGCTTCCACGGCCGGACACTGGCGACGATGTCGGCCTCGGGCAAGAAGGCGTTCGAGCCCCTGTTCGAGCCGAAGGTCGCCGGCTTCAAGAAGGCGAAGCTCAACGACATCGCCTCGGTCGAGAAGCTGATCAACGACAACACCGTCGCTGTCATGCTGGAGCCGATCCAGGGCGAATCCGGCGTGTGGCCCGCGAGCGATCAGTTCCTAAAGGAGCTGCGCGAGCTCACCGAGGCGCACGGTCTGCTGCTCATTTTCGACGAGATCCAGACCGGCATGGGCCGGACCGGAAAGCTCTTCCACTACGAGCATGCCGGCATCGCGCCCGACATCATGACGCTCGGCAAGGGCATCGGCGGCGGCGTGCCGCTCGCGGCCCTGCTTGCGACCAAACGCGCCGCCTGTTTCGAGCACGGCGACCAGGGCGGCACCTTCAACGGCAACCCGATCATGTGCGCGGCGGGCCTTGCGGTGCTGGAGGAGGTCGGCAAGCCGGACTTCCTGAAGGCGGTCACCGAGACCGGCCTCCTGCTCGAAAGCGAGTTGCAGAAGGTCTCGGCACGGCACGGCCTCGGCGCCGTGCGGGGGCGCGGCCTGCTGCTGGCGCTCGACCTCAAGCTGCCGATCGCGCCCGGCATCGTTGCGCAGGCATTCGAGGCCGGCGTGCTGCTGAACGCACCGCAGGTCGACACGCTGCGCTTCATGCCGGCGCTGAATGTCACGCGGGCGGAGATCGCCGAGATGATCGACTGCCTCGACGCGATCTTGACCAAGGCCGGCGCGGCGAGACGCGTGGCGTAAGGCCAGTCTCGTGCCCCGGACGCAGCGCAGCGCCCCTTCGGCGGTGCGCTGCAGAGCCGGGGCCCATCTCGCCGCATCGTGTGTCGCATCTGGGTCCCGGCTCTGCGCCGCAACGCTTGCGCGTTGCGGCTTGTCCGGGACACGGGAGCTACGGCTTCAAGATCGACGCGCCGGTGGTCTTGCGGCTCTCGAGATCGATATGCGCCTTGGCGGCGTCCTTCAGCGCGTAGGCATGGTTGATCGGCACGTGCAGCTTGCCGTTGATGACGGCGGCGAACAGCGTGTCGGCGCCTTCCAGCAACTCCTTGCGCGTGCCGACGTAGTCGTTGAGCTTCGGCCGGGTCGCGAACAGCGAGCCGTGATTGTTGAGCTCGGCGATCGCGAACGGCGGCACGGGGCCCGAGGCGTTGCCGAACGAGACGAACATGCCGCGCGGCTTCAGGCAGGACAGCGAGCCCGGGAAGGTCGCCTTGCCGACGCCGTCATAGACGACATCGCAGCCCTCGTTGCGGCTGATCTGCTTCACGCGCGCTACGAAGTCCTCCTCGTTGTAGAGGATGACGTGGTCGCAGCCGTTGGCTTCCGCAAGCTCGGCCTTCTCGCGCGAGCCGACCGTACCGATGACGTGTGCGCCGAGCGCACTCGCCCATTGGCAGGCGAGCAGGCCGATGCCGCCGGCGGCGGCATGGATCAGCACGCGATGATGCGGCTCGACCTTGAAGGTCTTGTGCAGCAGATACCAGACCGTGAGCCCCTTGAGCATCAGCACGGCGCCCTGCTCGTGGGTGATGTGGTCGGGCAGCTTGACCAGCTTCTCCCAGGGGATGTTGCGCTCGCCGGTATAGGCGCCGAGATTGTGGTAGTAGGCGACGCGGTCACCGGGATGGAAATTCGTGACGCCCGGTCCGACCGCGATGACCTCGCCCGAGGCCTCGTTGCCGGCGATGAAAGGCAGCTCCGGCGCCTTGTAGAGGCCGGTGCGGTAATAGACGTCGATGAAGTTCAGGCCCACCGCATGCTGGCGGATGCGCACCTCGCCGGGGCCGGGCGCCGGCACGTCGACGCTCTCGTAGACCAGGGCTTCGGGGCCTCCGACCTTGTGCACACGGACGGCTTTGGTCATTGCCTGACCTCCTCTCGGTCGTCTTGACGGCAAGCGAAAGACATCACGACCACGTTGTCAACTCGACGCGGAATGGAACGGACCAAACGCGACTATTTGCTGGCCTTCCTGCGGTTACGCTTGGCCAGCACGTTGAAGAATTCCACCGCCGCCGAGAACGCAATTGCGAAATAGATGTAGCCGCGCGGGATGTGGAATTGGAAGCCATCTGCTACCAGCGCGACGCCGATCAACACCAGGAAGGCCAGCGCCAGCATTTTCGTGGTCGGATGCTCCGCGACGAATCGCGACACCGGCCCCGACGAAAGGTACATGATCAGGCAGGCGATCACGACGGCCGCGATCATGATCTCGATCTCCTGCGCCATGCCGATCGCGGTGATGATCGAGTCCAGCGAGAACACGATGTCGATCACGATGATCTGGACGATCACCCAGAAGAAGGCGTTGCGGCCGGAGGCCTGATCGCCCTCGCCGTCATCGGCTTCGACCTCGGCGTGGATCTCGTGCGTCGCCTTCGCGATCAGGAACAGGCCGCCGCCGATCAGGATGAGGTCGCGCCAGGAGAAGTCGTTCCCCTTCATCGAGAACACCGGCGCGGTCAGGCCGATCAGCCAGACCAGAACGCTCAGCAGGATGACGCGGAAGACCAGCGCCAGCGCGAGCCCGATCTGGCGGGCGCGTTGCGCCTGCTTCTCGGGGATGCGCGAGACGATCACCGACAGGAAGATGACGTTGTCGATGCCGAGCACGATCTCGAGCGACGTCAAGGTGAGCAGCGCGGCCCAGGCCTCGGGGCTGGTGAGCAGATGCATCATACGAAGGATCTTGCGAAGCGGATCAATGCGTCGCTGAAGCTGATCCAGAGCGCGATGCCGCACAGCGCGAGCGTCACGCCGGTACCGACGTGAAAGTCCATGTCCAGCGTGTAGAGGGAAAGCACCGCCCAGATCGCGATCAGCGACATCGTCAGCCAGCGCAGCCGCACGACGCGGACCGGATGCAGCACGTGGAACGGCACGAAGGTCAGCACCACGAGGGCCGCGACCAGCAGCGTCGACCACAGCGGCGGCCAGTGCAGCAGAAACAGGTAGAACGCGGCCGCGTTCCACAGCGCCGGGAAGCCGCGGAAATGATTGTCGTCGGCCTTCATGCGCAGGTCGGCGAAATATAATGCGCTGGTGACGATGATGGCGACGCCGAGCAAGGGAGCCGCGATCGGCAGCAGCAGCCCGCTCGCCACGATCGCGTAGGCCGGCACGAACACATAGGTGACGAAGTCGACCACGAGATCGAGCACGTCGCCCGACCAGTTCGGCTGCACGTTCTTGACGTCGAGCCGGCGCGCGATCGGACCGTCGATCGCGTCGATGATCAGCGCGACGCCCAGCCATTGAAACATCGCCGCCCAGTGCTCGCGGACGGCCTCCAGCATCGCCAGCAGCGCGATGGCCGCGCCGAAGGCGGTGAAAATGTGCACCGAGAAGGCCGCGGCGCGGATCGCCGGTCTCGGCTTCAGGGAATCCTGCTGGGTATCCATGGCTTCTGCTATCAGAATGAGACTGGTTTGCACATAAGCCATTGTGGCGCCCGGTCGCACAATTCGCCATAAAATCAGGGAAAAATAGGTGGGCTTGAATTTGCCGCGGGGCGTGTCAAATGTCGTTCCATGACAGACGCATCGACACTCTTTGACGCAGCCGTGATCGGCGGCGGACCGGCGGGCCTTGCGGCGGCCGTCGCCTTGGCGCAGGCAGGTGCACGGACCGCACTGGTGGCGCGCCGCGTGCCCTATGCCGACAATCGCACCACCGCGCTGCTCGGTGCCTCGATCGAGCTCCTGGAGAGCCTCGACGTCTGGCCGCGCTGCAAGGACAAGGCGGCCGCGCTCGAAATCATGCGGCTCGTCGACGACACCGGCCGGCTGTTCCGGGCGCCGGAGGTCCGTTTCTCCTGTCACGAGATCGGGCTCGACGCCTTCGGCTACAACATCGACAACCGCGCGCTGATGCTGGCGCTGGAAGAGCGCGCGGCCGAGCTGCCCGGGATCGTCCGGTTCGACGACGAGGCCGAATGCGTCGTCGTCGAGGCCGACGACGTCGCGATCCGCACCGCCTCCGCGCAATTCCTCACGGCCCGGCTCGTGGTCGGCGCCGACGGCCGGCATTCGCTATGCCGGGAGGCAGCCGGCATCGAGGTGACGCGGCGCGAGCTGACGCAGACCGCGCTCACCTTCAACGTCGGCCATGCGCGGCCGCATCGCAATGTCTCGACCGAGTTCCACACGCCGCACGGTCCCTGCGTGTTCGTGCCCCTGCCCGGCAACCGCTCCAGCATCGTCTGGGTCGCAGCTCCCGCGGACGCCGAACGGCTGCGCGGTCTAAGCGACGAGGAGCTGTCCGCGGCGATCGAGAAGCAGTCGCATTCCATTCTGGGACGCATGGCGGTCGAGCCCGGGCGCAACCTGTTCCCGCTGACGATCGAACGTCCCAAATCCTTCGGGCGCGACCGCATCGCACTGGTCGGCGAAGCCGCCCATGTCGTTCCCCCGATCGGCGCCCAAGGCCTCAACCTCGGCCTGCGCGATGCCGCCGACATTGCCAGGCTCGCGGGCGAAGCCATCGCATCGGGCCAGGACCCCGGCGCAGCCGACGTGCTCCAGCGCTACGACCGGGCGCGGCGCCCGGACATCCTGAGCCGGACCTTTGCAATCGACATCGCCAACCGCTCCCTGCTCAACGATTTCCTGCCGCTCCAGCCGGTCCGCGCTGTCGGCATGCACCTGCTCGGCGCCATCGGCCCGCTCCGGCGTTTTGCCATGCGGGAGGGGCTGACGCCGACCTGGCGGCGGTAGCTGAACCTGGGGCGCGACTAGAACAACGGGTCGCTCGCCATAAACTTATGTTTTAACAACGCTTTTCGAATCTCCACCGCCATCAGGCCGCGAGATCGACGCAGCTGCGCCGATCCGTAGCGAGCTTCTGGAGTGCCTCGGCAACCGCCGCGACCTTGCCGACCTCGAGGTCGCGCAGCGGCGGACGTACCGAGCCGCCGCTGAAGCCGCGCAAATTCATCGCGGCCTTCGTCGTCTGGGGCTGCCCAAACTCGCGCGCCAACGCGCGGAGCGGATACCACAGCCGGTGAAGGTTTCGCGCCGTCGTCGCGTCGCCGGCTTCCAGCGCCCGATAGGTCGCGAGAATGAGCTCGGGCAAGGCGCAGCTGTTGGTCGAGCTGACGCCGTCGAAGCCGCACATCACGGGTCCGAGGAATGCGAGGTCCGAAGCACAGAACAACCGAATGCGTCCGAACAGCCGATTTGCGATCTGATCGATGGCCGTCGGCGAGAGATCGCCCTGCTTCACACCGACCACGCCCGGAATGTCCGCAAGCTGCTCCAGCGTCGACGGCGACAACGTGATGCCGATGCCCGGCGCATTGTAGACGAGCACGCCGGTCCGAGAGAGCGGAACCACGTCTCGAAAGAACGTCACGATCTGAGCATCGGTGACTTCCGAGACGTAAGGCGGCGTCACCATCGGCAAGCCGCCGAGATCTCCGGCAAGCGTCGTCAGTTCGCGAACCACGCGAACATCGGAATCGGCGGTGCACAGCATCACCGGAACACGATCGCCGACGATATCCATGACGCGCCGGAATAGAGCAGCCCGCTCCTCGGTCGACATGGCCGGAAACTCGCCATAGGTACCGCCAATGAGGATGCCGTCAAAACCGAGACCGATGACCCGCTCGATATTGCGCGCCAGGCCCGCATGGTCGAAGGCTCCGTCGGCCCTGAACGGCGTAACCGTGATGTTGAAGAGCCCACGCAGTCGCGCGTGGCATTCAGTGATGTCCTTCATGAGGTCTGTCCTCGGCTCAAGTTGACGTCAGCCCGCGACACGCAGGATGGAGCGATCGATGGTGCTGAGCGGCCGGCAGCCGGTTTCGGTGACGATGACGGTCTCGCTGACGCCGACGGTGAATTGGCCGAAATCCCGCATTGCGACCGGCAGATGGAACGTCATGCCCGGGCGCAATTCGGTGGTCACTCCCGTGTACAGGCTGAGCACGCCTCCCTCGCCCCAATCGGGCGCAAAGGCGATGCCGATGCTGTAGCCGACCCGCTTCTTGAAGTTGTCGGTATAGCCGGCGCGATCGATGATCCGCTGACAGGCCAGGTGTGGCGCCTCGCAGGGCGCGCCCGGCTTGATCGCCTCGAGCGCCGCGGAGAGTCCATCCTGACAGGTCTTCTCCATGTCGATCGCGCGCTGCGGCATGGCACCAATCCAGGCGCTACGCATCAGCGCCGCGTGATAGCGATCATGGCTGGCGGCCATTTCCAGAAACGCGGGATCGTCGGCTCCGATCCGTCCACGCCGCCAGGTGCCATGCGGCACACCGCTGCGGCGGCCGACGGAGACCAGCGGCTCCATGCCGACATATTCGGATCCCGCGGCGATCGACGTTCCCACCATCGCGGAGACGAGGTCGTTTTCGCTGGCGCCGAGCTTCACCGCGGCAAGTCCTGCGCGCATGCCGGCTTCGACATAGGAAGCGGCCGTTGCGATCTTCTCCAGCTCGGCCGCCGACTTCACGATACGGAGCTGCTCGATGATCCCAGCCCCGTCGTGGAGCTTCCCAAGCTTGTCCTGGAGCGCCTCGTAAGTCGCGACCGGCAGGAACCAGCCGCGCTTGTCGATCGCAATGCGTTTGGCGGCCCAGCCGCGCGCCTTGATGACGTTCACCAGGAAATTCACCGGCTGGTCGCCGTCCTGGTAAACCTCCGCATCGGCAATGAACGTGTTCGCGATGAAGTTGAAATATTCGAGCTGACGGATGACGAAGGCCGGCTCGCCTTCGACCGGCAGGACCAGCGCCTGGAAGGTGTAATAGCCCGGTGTCTGCTGACCGGTGAGGTAGAAGATGTTCTCCGGTCCGGTGACGACCATGACGTCGATGCCGGCCTTGGCGAGGAGCGCGCGTGCACGTGCGACCCGTCCGTCATATTCCTGTTTCGGGAAGGCTGATTCAGATCCCTGCTGCACGCTCTCGTTAGTCATATCTCTCGTCTCCGATAAGCTTGGTGGTGGCAGCGTCGAACCTGACCCCGAGGCCAAGGGCGCCTTCTGCATGGACCGTTCCCGCGGTGTAGGAGATGCCCGAGGCCGGATCATCGAGCAGCCCGTCGGCCCCGTAGAGCTCGGCGAATTCAGGCATGGTCGCGCAGGCGACGTGCAGCGCCGCCGCGGTGGCCGCGGCTCCTTCGTTCATCTGGCCGATCATGAAGGGCACGCCGGCCGCCGACAGCTTCCGCGCCGCCGCGACGGTCGGCGCAATGCCGCCGAGCTTCACCAGCTTGAGGTGCGCAAACACCCGCCCCTCATAGGCACATATCCGTGTGACATCGCCGATTGAGGCGATGCTCTCGTCGAGCATCACCGCAATCGAGCTTCGCCGCGCGAGTTCATCGATGCCCGCCCAATCGCCGGCCGGCACCGGCTGCTCGACATAGACGAGATCGTAGGCGGCGAGCGCGTCAAGCCTTGCCAGCGCCTCGTCGGCGCTCCATCGCCCGTTGGCATCGGCTGCAATCTTCACCCGCCCGCCAAAACGCTCCCGCAGAGCCGCGATGCGACGCAGATCCCCGGCAAACTCCCCGACCGCGATGCGCACCTTGAGATCCGTATAGCCGCGGTCGACATAAGCCTGCGCCTGCGCGAGAAAATCCTGGTCGGAAGACCAGAACAGGGTCTGGTTCGTCTTGCAGGCCACATCCTGCGCCGGGGCGCCGAGCCAGGCGGCAACAGTCTTGTTCGCCCGGCGCGCGACGAGATCATGCAACGCGCAATCGATCAAGGTACGGACCGGCGCGATATAGGGCGTCTCCCAAAGCGTCATCATCGCGATCAGATCGAGCGGAGCGCGCCGCCAGTCGACGTCGCGAATTGCGGCGATAGCGGACTCCACCACGGTGCCTTCGTCATAGCCGTTGAGGTAGGCGATGTTGGCCCTCACCTCGCCGACGCCGACCGTCTCGCCGTCGTCGAGCCGCAGGTAGACTTCCTTCAGCGAGGGAACGCTGCCTGACGAGGCGGTGTGCAGGACGAGCCCGCCGCCATAGTGCAGATCGGCCAAGTGCAGTGAAACGCGCAAATGTGCGGATCCTAGTTGCGCAGCATGGCTTTCGCCACGTCGCGATAGATCAGGCTGGCGGTGATGAATTCATCGACGGGCACGAACTCGTCGGGCTTGTGGGCGACCGCGAGATCGCCCGGGCCGATCACGGTCCCCTGCGCACCGATGCTGCGGAAATGCACGAGATCGCAGGCGCCCTGGAAGCCGAACGGGCCCGGCTTGGCCACACCATGGGCCCGGCTCGCGGCAAGGCTCGCACTCACGATCGGACTATCCGGCGCGGTTTCCGTTGCTCCGCCCGTCGTCGCCTTGTAGTCGACGACTTCGGCGCGCAGGCCGAAACGCTCGCGCGCGATCACGAGGATCTCGCCGATCTCGCGCTTGACCGTCTCCTCATCCTCGCCCGGCACCATCCGGCGATCGAGCAGCAGATCGCAGGCGCCGGGCAGAACATTGTCAGCGTGGCCGCCATTGATCCGCGTGACCGTGAGGCTCGCCGCTCCGACCAGCGGATGGCTGCGGTGACAGATGACCTTGTCGTGATGCTCGGCGACAAGCCCCAGCAATTCGCCGGCCCGGTAGATCGCGTTCTCGCCAAGGTGCGGCGTTCCGGAATGTGCCGACACGCCAAAGACCCGCACGATTGGCCGCAGGCTGCCCTTGTGCGCGGAAAACACCGCATTCGATGTCGGCTCGCCGACCACGGCAGCATCGATCCTGGGATGGCCGGCGGCGTAGAACCTGGCGCCCTCGCTGGCGATCTCCTCGTCGGCCACGAAGACGCCGAGCAGTGTGCCCGACCATGCCGTGCGATCGCCCGCCAGCATGCGCATGGCCTCCAGCATGGCGGCCAATGGCCCCTTGCAGTCGCAGGCGCCGCGGCCGTAGAGCCGTCCGTCCTTCTCGGTCAGGCCGAAGGGATCCGAGGACCAGCCCTCGCCTGCGGGCACGACGTCCATATGAGTATTGAACGCGAAGACCGGGCCTGCGCCATTCTCGAGCCGCGCGATCACGTTGACCCGTCCCGGCTTGTACTCCTGCACCGTGACGCCGAAGCCGCCACCGACCAGCAGCTCACGCAGATATTCCGCCGCAGGCGCCTCGTGACCGGGAGGATTCTGCGTATCGATCGCAATGAGCCTTGCGAGCTCGTGCTTCATGCGTGCGACGTCGGGAGAGCTGGACATCAAAGGGTTCCGGATATCGGGAGTCAGTGGAGGATCTGATCGAGAAAGCGCTGCGTCCGGTCGTTGACCGTGCCGCCGAAGAACCGGTCGCTCGGCGCGCTCTCGATGATCTCACCGTGCTCCATGAACACGATCCTGTCGGCCGCTCGCCGGGCGAATCCCATCTCGTGGGTGACCACGATGCTGGTCATGCCTTCGGCGCTGAGCGTTGCCATGACGTCAATCACCTCGCGGATCATTTCCGGATCGAGCGCGGAGGTCGGCTCATCGTACAGCATCAGCTTGGGCCGCATCGCGAGCGCACGCGCGATGGCGACGCGCTGCTGCTGGCCGCCGGACAGCTCGTCCGGGAACGCGTCCGCCTTCTCGGGGATCTGCACCTTGCGCAGAAGCTCGGTCGCGATGTCGTGGGCATCGGCACGGCTCATTCCGAGAATCTTCACGGGCGCCAGCATGACGTTCTCGGCGGCCGAGAGATGGGCGAACAATTCGAAGTTCTGGAACACCATGCCGATCTGCCGGCGTAAGAGATGAGCCGTACGCCGGGCGCGCGTGACGTTCTCGCCTTCGAAGAAGATGTCGCCGCTGTCGACCGTCTCCAGCAGGTTGACGCAGCGCAGCAGCGTCGATTTGCCGGAGCCTGACGGACCGATCACGACAACCGTCTCGGAGGGCTCGACGGCCAGCGTGCACGTCTTCAGCACCTGCGTCGCACCAAAGCTCTTGCTGACGCCGATGATCTCGAGAAGGTGCTGCATGTCGCTACCGCACCGCCACGATCTTCGATGTGCCAAGCATCCGTTCGGTCAACGAAAGCCGTCGCATGCCCCGCCGTTTCTTGGGATCGAGGGCGATCTCCATGAGGATCTGCAGACCCATGAAGATCGTGGTCATCGCGAGATAGTAGATGCCGGCCGCGGTCAGCGCCTCGAAGTAGCGGAAATCGGCACTCGCCGCCTGGTTCGCGACCAGCAGCAGCTCCTCCACGGCGATCACGGAGACGAGCGCGCTGAGCTTCAGCATCCCGATCATCTGGTTGCCGATCGGCGGCAGCACGATCCGCGCGGCCTGCGGAATCACGACATGGCGCATCATCTGCATCCCGGTCATACCGAGCGCGAGACCGGCCGTGCGCTGCCCTTTCTTCACCGCCTGAAGCCCCGAGCGCAGGATCTCCGCCATATAGGCGCCCTCGTTCAGCGACAGCGCCAGCACCGCGCATACGAACGCCGAGAGCCTGATGCCGAACGACGGCAGCACGTTGTAGATGAAGATGATCTGGAACAGCACGGGCGTGCCGCGGAAGAGCCAGAGATAGGCGACCGTCACGACGGCGCCGATCCGCGTCTGGCTCTCCTGGATCAGCGCGAGCACAAGGCCGATCAGGATGCCGAAGACGAGTGACGCGAGCGTGAGCAGCAGCGTCATCTCCGCGCCGCGCAAGAAGTTCGGCGAGGTCAGATATTTCAGGACGAGCTCGATGGACATCGGCCGGCTCCTTCAGTCGAACAGCGCTACCGAGGCGGGAAACTTCCAGGTTTCGATCAGCTTCTTGTAGGAGCCGTCGGCGACGATCTCCTTGAGCGCGGCTTCGATCGCCGATTTCATGGCGCCATCGCCCTTGCGCACCGCCATGCCAATCTGTGTGTTGGCCTCGAACTCCGGGCCGGCCACGGCGTAGACGCCCGGCACCTTCTCCATCAGCTCCACCACGCCCGGGGTCGAATTGAACAGGGCGTCGGCGCGTCCCTGCCGCAGCGTCAGCGCCGAATCCTGCGCGGTGGGGAGCGTCATCACGTTGATGGCGGCAAGCCCCTTGTCGCGGCAGCGCTTGTCGTCCTGGCGCGCGTAGCTCTCCTGAATGCCGCCGAGCGTGACGGCGATGGTCTTGCCGCAGAGGGAATCGTCGCGACCGGTGATCTTGGCGGGATTGTCCGCCTGCACCACCACCAGCGTCCCGATCTTGAGATAGGGAACGAAGTCGACCTGGCCGGCGCGCTGCTCGTTGATGTACATGGCGGAGTTGATCATATCGACGCGGCCGCCCTGCAGCGCGACGATCAGCCCCTTGAACTCCATGTTCATCGGCTTGGCCTCGGCCCCGAGTTTCTTGCCGAGCAGCCCGATCATATCGATGTCGAAGCCGGAGAGCTTGCCGTCCTTCTGGAATTCGAACGGCGCGAAAGTGCCGGCAACGCCATAGGTCAGCGCGCCTTTCTCGACCAGCGAGACCGAAGACAGATCCGCGGCCAGCAACGGCCCGGACAGAACAAGCGACAGGACTCCGCAGGCAAGGCGCAAACGAGACATCGGTGGCTCCTGACTTGATTGTTCTATTGTTGATTATTATACAATCATTGCTGCCTTCAGCGTCAAGCCTGTTCAGCGGGCAATTCCTGACCAAGGCTTAGTCAGGAGTTTTGGCGCGGATCGCAGCCTGCGGCTATTGTATCAGTCGCTACAATTTGTACTTTAGGACGGATTCGAGAGCCCCTTCCATGGCGCGGTCAACGCAACAAAGTCGCTTTCGCCTCGCCAACCAGATTCTCGATGTCATCCGGAATGCCAGGCTTGAGCCCGGCCATCATCTGCGCGAGCAGCAGCTGGCCGACCTGATCGGCGTCTCGCGAACGCCGATCAGGTCGGCGCTCGACCTCCTGGCCGAACGTGGCATCGTGGAGACGCGGAAGAACCACGGGTTCTTCCTGCGAAAGCCGTTCGAATCCCTTCACCGGATCGAGATCGAGGTCCCCTCGACGATCGACGAGGAGCTTTACACGAGGCTCGTTCGCGATCGCCTCGAGCATCGCATTCCAAACTCCGTGACACAGAGCGAGATCGCGCGGCGGTACAATGTCGACCGGGCGGCGCTGGCGCGCACCCTTTCGCGGCTCGCCGAGGACGGCTTGATCGCACGCAAGCAGGGGCATGGCTGGACTTTCCTGCCGACGCTCGATTCACTTGTCTCGCTCCGAGCCAGCTACGAATTCCGGCTGACGCTCGAGCCCTCGGGCTTTCTGCTGCCGACGTTCAAGCCGGACCCCGCCGCGATCGAACGGATGCGGCTGCAACATCTGTATCTCGCCTCTCATCCCGACATCGCCTCGATCTCCAGCACGCAATTGTTCGAGACCGATGCCGCGTTCCATGAGATGTGCGCCGAGTTCTGCGGCAACGCCTTCTTTGCGCAGGCCATCCAGTACCAGAACCGGCTGCGGCGCCTGCTCGAGTTCGGCAGCTATTTCGACAGCCGGCGCGTCCGCGAATGGTGCCGCGAGCACCTCGCGATCATCGAGGCCATTGCCGAGGGAAACGCTGAGGTGGCATCAACCCGCATGCGTGCACACCTGGAACAGGCCTTTCTCGCCGCACGGACGGCAGCACCATGACGCAAGAGCAGAATTCCTGAATCCGGCGCCCGTCAGCTCTCGCTGAGCGAGCCTGGCCGCCTTCCCTCACGGAAACGCCAGCCGGCCGGTCTGGATCGCCCACATCACGCTGGTCAGCGTGACCACGGACGCAAAGGTCCCGAGCAGCACCGCGACGGAAGCGGATTCGATCCAGGCCCCGTTCTGCCGGGCGATCACGAACACGTTCAGCGCCGGCGGCAGCGAGGCCATCAGCACGGCGGTCGCGGCCCAGGGCTGCGCGAACGGGCCGAACGCCAGCATCAGGCCGAACGCTGCGAGCGGATGGATCAGGAGCTTCACCACGATCACGCCCGGCACCTCCCACGGCACCCGGTCGAACGGGCGGAGCGCCACGGTCACGCCGAGCACGAACAGCGCGGTCGGGGCGGCTGCGTTCTGGAGGAAGGTGATGGTGCGGTCGAGCGCGACCGGCAGCTCGATATGCAGCGCTGCCACCGCCGCGCCGAAACAGGCCGACATGATCAGCGGGTTGAGCACGATCTGCTTCAGCACCACGCCGAAGGCGTGCACGATCGAGGGATGATCGCGGTCGGACAGCTCGATCAGGAGCGGCACGATCGTGAACAGGAAGATGCTGTCGCAGCAGAAGATCAGCGCGGTCGGCGCCGACGCCTTCGTCCCGAGCACCGCGAGCGCCAGCCCCGGCCCCATATAGCCGATATTGCCGTAACCGCCGGAGAGCCCTGCCAGCGTCGCCTCACGCAGCGTCAGGCGGCCGAGAACCTTGCCGACGACCAGCGCCAGCGTGAACGCCGTAACCGTCGACAGCGTGGTCGCCACCAGGAACGGCGGGTTGTTCAGCTCCGCAAACGGCGTCTTCGACATGATCGCGAACAGCAGCGCCGGCAGCGACACGTAGAGCAGGAAGAAGTTCATCCAGGCGAGGCCCGTTTCCGGCAGCGCCTTGACCTTGCCGCAGGCAAATCCGACGAAGATCAAGCCAAAATAAGGTAATGCCAGATTGAGGATATCGGCCATTTCTAAGGTTTTTTCTGAAGACTTGAGGGCTATCCGCCCCCGAGGCGAGCATTAATTCCAGGTGAGGCCACTAGCATCGGCCACAATCCTGGTCTATCGACGGAGAATGATTAAAGCGCGGACCGCGAAATTCCAGATCGGACAGGTCGTTCGCCACCGGATCTTCTCGTTCCGGGGCGTGATTTTCGACATCGATCCGGAATTCAACAACACCGAGGAATGGTGGCTGTCGATCCCCGAGGAGGTGCGGCCCCACAAGGACCAGCCGTTCTACCATCTGCTCGCGGAGAACGCGGAATCGGAATACGTCGCCTATGTCTCGGAGCAGAACCTCTTACCCGACGATTCCGGCGAGCCGGTCCGGCATTCCCAGGTGGCCGAGATCTTCATCAAGGACAAGGCCGGCGGCTACCGCCCGCGCAATCCGTCGCTGAACTGAGTCAAGCCGCCGGCATGCGGCCAATAAAAAAGGCGCTCGAAGTGAGCGCCTTTTTTCATGTCCGGGATCTGGTCCCGATTATTTCTGGCCGGCCGGAGCCGCACCGGGCGCAGCGCCGCTCTGCTCGAGCTTCTTGCGCTGCTCGTCGGCCTTCTTCTGAAGCTCTTCCTGGAGCTTCTTCTGGGTTTCCTCGAACACCTTCGGATCGGTCGGCGGACCGTCATAGGCCTTCTGGAATTCGCCGGCGAGCGGCAGCGGCAGGGTGAGCGGCGCGCCGTTGGCGTTGATCGCCTGGACGACGAGGTTCTGGCCCTTCTTCATGTTGGCGATGAGCTCGGGCGTGGCCTCGTAGTCCGACATGCAGCCGTTCTGGAAGCAGATCACGTACGGACTCTGCAGCGGCGCGTTGCTGTCCACGATGATGCGGGTGCCGTGCACGAGCTGCATGCCGAGCGGCAGCGTCACGCGCAGGATCTTCTTCGGCTCGCCTTCCGGCTCGATGATCACGGCGGCGATGACCGGCTGGCCTGACTCGATGCGGCCGTCCTTGCCGGTGAAGCAGACCTGCTTGGCGTTGGCGTCCTGGCCCTTGAGGCAGAACTTGGTCCAGGGGGCGTAGATCAGCTGAATCTGCTGGTCCGCGGGCTGGCCGGCCTGCTGCGCCGGAGCGCCTTGCGCGGGAGCCTGTGGGGCGGGCGCCTGGGCCGACGGTGCGGGAGCCTTGGGGGCAGCCTTCGGAGCGGCGGCCTTCGGGGCCGGAGCTGCCTTGGGCGCGCCGGGAGCCGGCGTCGGGGTCTGGGCCTCGGCAGCAAACGGAACGGCCAACGCCGTCGCCGTCAACAAGGCGAGAAGTCGCCCGCGCGGCCGGACGGACGCGGCCAAGTAACGAAAATTCATTGCGGAAAACCCTTTCTAAACGGGAAGTGCCCGAACCGCTCCGAAGCGCCGAACCTGGCCGCCTTGGGCGCGGCTCTCTCCCCGTCAATTGAGGCGGATAAGTGACGGGCTCGACGCTCTTGCGCGATTGCCCGCCTTCTTAACGTGGCCGACGAAAAGATCAATGCCGACAACCGTCTTTGGCCGCCCTGGCGCCAGCGCCCCACCAAATTCCCTGTGATAGGATTCAGGTCCGCCGGTCCTCGAATCAACGTGTGCCGATGTTCATGTTCCAGCGCCTTCTCGAGGGCCCCGGCATCCGCCATTGCATCATCCTCACCTCGGTCCTCGTTATGGCCCTCGCCGCCGGGCTGCCGGCAGGCGCACGGGCCGAGGAGGCCCATGCCATCGCCATGCACGGGGAGCCGGCGATGCCCGCCGGTTTCACCCACATGCCCTACGCCAATCCCGATGCTCCCAAGGGCGGCCGGCTGACCTGGGGCCTGCTCGGCACCTTCGACAGCCTCAATCCCTTCATCGTGAAGGGACTGGCCGTGCAGCAGATGCGCAGCTACGTGGTCGAAAGCCTGCTCGCGCGCGGCCAGGATGAGCCGTTCACGCTCTACGGCCTGCTCGCCAAATCGGTCGAATCCGACGATGGGCGGAGCCATGTCACGTTCCACCTCGATCCCCGCGCCCGCTTCTCCGACGGCAAGCCGGTGCTCGCCGAGGACGTGCTGTTCTCCTGGCAGCTTTTGCGCGACCACGGCCGCCCGAACCTTCGGCAATACTACGCCAAGGTCGCCGGGGCCGAGGCGCCCGATCCCCTCACCGTCCGCTTCGACCTCACCGGCGCCAATGACCGGGAGCTGCCGCTGATCCTCGGCCTGATGCCGATCCTGCCGAAGCACGCGGTCGATGTCGCGACCTTCGAGGAGACGACGCTGACGGGGCCGGTCGGCTCGGGCCCGTATCGCGTCACCGCGGTGAAGCCCGGCGCGAGCGTGACGCTCAGGCGCAATCCCGACTATTGGGGCCGCGACCTCGCCGTCAATCGCGGCCTCTACAATTTCGACGAGATCAGGCTCGACTATTTCCGTGAGGCCAACGGCCAGTTCGAGGCCTTCAAGCGCGGCCTCTACGATTTCCGCGTCGAGAACGAGCCGCTGCGCTGGCACGACGGCTACGATTTTCCGGCCGTCAGAAGCGGCGAGGTGATCCGCGACACGGTCAAGCCCGGCGTGCCGCAGCCCTCGGAATTCCTGGTCTTCAACACCCGCCGTCCGATGTTCGCCGACATCCGCGTGCGCCAGGCGCTGACGCTGCTGTTCGATTTCGAGCTGGTCAACCGCAACTACTTCTTCTCGCTCTATTCGCGCGTCGCCGGCTATTTCGCCGGCTCGGAGCTGTCGGCCTATGGCAAGCCTGCCGACGCGCGCGAGCGCGAGCTGCTCAAGCCGTTCGCCGCACAAATTCCGCCCGATGTCATGGACGGCAGCTACCGCCTGCCGGTGACCGACGGCTCCGGACGCGACCGGACCACGCTGCGGGCCGCGCTGAAACTGTTGTCGGAGGCCGGCTACGATCTCGACGGCACCGTCCTGCGCAACCGCACGACCAAGGCGCCCTTCACGTTCGAGATCCTGGTCACGACCCGCGACCAGGAACGCATCGCGCTCGCCTTCCAGCGCGACCTCAAGCGTGCCGGCATCGAGCCGAGGGTACGGTCGGTCGATCCCGTGCAATTCGACCAGCGCCGGCTCGCTTACGAGTTCGACATGATCCAGAACCGCTGGGACCAGTCGCTGTCGCCCGGCAACGAGCAGTATTTCTATTGGGGCAGCGCTGCCGCCGACAATCCGGGCACCCGCAACTACATGGGCGCCAGGGATCCGGCGGTCGATGCCATGATCGGCGCCCTGCTGGAGGCCCGTGAACATACGGCCTTCGTCTCGGCGGTGCGCGCGCTCGACCGCGCCCTGATCGCGGGCTTCTACACAATCCCCCTGTTTAACGTATCGGAGCAATGGATCGCGCGCTGGAATCGGATAGAACGGCCGAAGGCCACCGCGCTGTCCGGCTACCTGCCGGAGACTTGGTGGTCGAAGGGTGAGCCCAGTCAAGCGAAGTGACGCCGTGAACCAGCCAGCCGTATCGCCGACGCTCGACACGCTGTTCCAGCGCACGCTGATGCGGCAGCCGCACGCGACCGCCCTGCTCGATCCCCTCAACAAGGCGCGCGTGACCGGGCACCAGCCGCGGCGGCTGAGCTATGCCGAGGCCGATACCGCCATCGAGGCGCTGTCGGCCTATTTCGTCGAATCGGGCCTGCCGGCCAATTCCGTCATCGCAATCCAGCTGCCGAACACGGTCGAGTTCGTGCTGACCGTGCTCGCCGCGCATCGCGCCGGCCTCGTCGTCGCCGTGCTGCCGCTGCTCTGGCGCCACGCGGAACTGACCGCAGCGCTCAACCGCACCGCGGCGCGCGCCATCGTCACCATGAGCAAGGTCGACGGCATCAGCTATGCCGACCTCGCGATGCACGCTGCGGCCGAGGCGTTCTCGATCCGCCATGTCTGCGGCTTCGGCACCGACCTGCCCGAAGGCATGGCATCGCTCGACGAGGTGCTGGCCCGCCCGCCCGGTACCACGCGTGCCGTGATCCAGGACGGCCGCAAGGCGGCGATGATCTCCTTCGACGTCACGGCGGAAGGCTTTCGCCCGGTGCCGCGGCCGCATTTCAGCCTGATCGCCGGTGGCCTCGCGATGTCGCTGGAGGCCGACATCAAGCAGGGCGCGACCGTGATGGCGGCGTTCACGCCGATGTCTTTCGCCGGCCTCGCCTCCTCGCTCGCGGTGTGGCTGCTGTCGGGCGGCGCGCTGGCGCTGCATCATCCCTTCGAGAACGACGTGCTGGAGCAGCAGATCAACGAGCATGAGTGCGAGGTGCTGATCGCGCCCGCGCAGCTCGCGCTGCGGCTTGGCGATTCCGACCTGGCGGCGCGGATGCCGACCTTGCGCAACGTCATCGGCCTGTGGCGCGCGCCGGAGCAGGTAGCGGCAAGCGATGCCTGGATCGCGCCGCATGCACCGCTGACCGACGTCTATCTGTTCGGCGAGGCCGGATTGTTCGGCGCCCGCCGCGGCGAGGACGGCATGCCGGTGGCGGTGATGCCGGGGCCGCACGGCGCCCCGCGCGAACAGTCCGGCTCCTCCATCGCCGGCGAGATCCTGCTGACGCCGAAGGGCACGCTCGGCCTGCGTGGGGCGATGGTGCCGATTGCGGCCTACGCCCCGCCGCAGCCGGTCGGCGAGACGCTGATCGCGCAGCCGCCGCGCGACTATGTCGATACCGGTTATGCGGCGCGGCTCGACCGTCCAAGCGGTGCGATCTGCATCACCGCGCCGCCCTCCGGCATCATGGCCGTCGGCGGCTACCGCTTCCTCTCCGACGACCTCCAGGAATGGGCGCGCCGGCTCGGCCAGGGCGCCCTGCTCACCGCGCTGCCCGACCGCCTCTCCGGTCACCGGCTGGCGGGCCGGGCCCAGGACAACGCCCGCGCCCGCGAGGCGCTCAACGAGCTCGGGCTTAACCCACTGATGGTCGAGGCTTTTCGCGACCGCTCGGGGGCGGCCTAGGTGCATTTTCGACCCATCCGTTGACGCTGCATTAAGGCGGCCAAACTAGATTGCGCAGCATCTGTCGCGTGATCAGAGTTTGCGATGTCCCAGGCGGGCCCGATCCTCTTTGTGTCCAATGCCGAGCGCCCCACCTTCGTTGCGGCGCTGGACGAGGCCCGTCTCTTTCCCGTGGTCGACACCGACTGGGCCAGCGCGGCGCGCGCGGTCGAGCAGGTGCAGCCGGCCGCGGTTCTCGCCGCAATGAACAGTGGATATGAGCCGCATCTGGCGCTGCTCGCCAGGAAGATCGCCGACCAATCGCCCTACCTTCCCTTCGTGGCCCTGGATGCGGCGGGCACGCTGCCACACAACGCCCTGCCCTTCTCCTCGCGCGGCAATCCCGACCGCCTGAGCGCGCGGCTGCGCGCCGCGCTGCGCGTCCGCACCCTTCATGCCACCGTGCTGCGCCGGCTGCCGGAGGTGAAGGTCGCGCTGCCGCAGAGCGATCCGTCGCGCGATGCCACCGTGCTCCTGATCGGCCGCGGCGCGGCCTATCCCGCACTCTCCGTCGCTCTCGGCGAACGCGTCGGCGTCATCGGCGCGCTCTCGATCGAGGCCGCGGCCAAGCATCTCAACACCCGCGACATCGACGGCGTCGTGCTCGCCGAAGGCTTTACCGCGCGCGTCACCGACGCCTTCCTCACGGTGCTGGCCGAGGACACCCGCTTCCGCAGCCTGCCCGTGATCGTCACCGCGCACCAGCTCGTTCAGACGTACGACCTGCCCAATCTCGAGCTCATCCCGGGCGAGCCGGCGAAAGTCGCCGCCAACGCGCTGCCGCTGATCCGCCAGCACGCGCTGGAAGCGCAACTGAGCCGCACGCTGCGCTCGATCGATGCCGGCGGCTGGCTCGATCCGCGCAGCGGCCTGCTCACGACGGACGCCTTCGCCCGCGATTTCTCTAGGGCTGTCGAGCAGACGCTTGCCCGCGGCAGCGGCCTGTCGGTGGCGCGCTTCGCCTTCGATCCCTCAAATCCCCGCGCCCAGCTCGATGCCGCGCGCATCCTGAGCCGCCTGATGCGGCAGATGGACTTCGGCACGGCGCAGAAGGACGGCTCGGTCATCGTCGTCTTCGCCGAGACCGACTTCCGCACCGCCCACATGATCGCTCGCCGCCTCTCCGCGGTGATGCGGCACACCTCCAACGGCAAGCACGAGATGCGCAGCGATCCCGTGGTCAGCGTGGATTCGCTGTCGTCGTCGGATACGGCAAGATCGTTGCTGGCGCGGCTGTCCGCCGACGCTTCGCGCGCGGCATCGTAAATATTCATCCAAGCTGGGTGTTTGCTTCGAAACTGGTCCGACAGCGCCATAGGCGGACCCAGCTTTGATTCTCCACCAATTTTGCCGATCGCAATGAAGCGCGCTGAGGCGTGCACAGAATTTGCACCTCGACAGGCCAGCTCGAAGCTGCGAAGGGAAAGGATTGAATTCGTAATTTTATAGAGCGCGAACCATGATCAGGATCGTTCTTTCAGGCCCTGCCTCAGTTCTGTTCACGTTTGGGTACTCACCATAGATTTCAATCCATTTTGAGGTGTCTTAAATGCGCCGATCAATTGTCATCGCCACCGTGTTGCTCGCCCTTGGCTCAGGCTCATCGCCGGCCGGCTCGATGCCTCCAGATAAGGCCGAGGCGATCAGCGCGATGGGAGCGCTGATAAATGCTCCCGATACGGGGAAGCTGTACGCCCCGCTGCAAGCGAAAGAGCCTTACGAAAACGTAGTCGTCGAGAGAAATGTCAAGTACGGTCCACATGACCGCAATCTGTTGGATCTGTTTCGAGCAACGACGTCCCGGAATCGCCCAGTCCTCATCTTTGTTCATGGCGGTGGCTATGAGAGAGGCGACAAGCGGAGCGGCACAAGCCCCTACTATGACAATGTCATGCTGTGGGCGTCGAACAATGGCATGCTCGGCGTCAACATGACCTATCGACTTGCACCCGACCATCCCTGGCCGGCGGCCTCGGACGATGTCGCGTCAGCGGTTGCTTGGGCAAGAGAGAAAATCCGGGACTTCGGAGGCGATCCAGATCGTATCTTTCTGATGGGCCACTCCGCGGGAGCATCCCATGTTGCAAGTTACCTTGCACGCGCAACCGTGCCGACGGTCGTCGGCGCGATACTCATATCAGGCACATTCGACCTTCGTCCCCAAGTCCAAGTTCCGGGGCAGAAATCCTATTTTGGCCCAAATACCGAATTGTGGCCGGAGCGATCCTCGATTAAGGGCCTGGCGCGTTCCAACGTGCCGTTGCTCGTTGCGCACGGAGAAGTCGATGTACCATACTACATCGACCAGGCAGAAACTCTGAAGGCTGCAATGTGCGCCGAAAACCGCTGTCCAGGTTTTGTGGCGCTCAAAGGCCACAGCCACATGTCGGAAGTCTACTCAATCAACACCGGCGACACGACTCTTACGGACGCAGTCCTCGCATTTGTAAGAGAGCAGAGATAATCGCACGAGCAAGCTCAGCGCTCGCTCCCTTCGTGGCCGACGCCGCGCGCGCGGCGTCGTGGTCATCCGCCGGCGTTTCCTGATCTGATGCGTGTCCTGACGTCCGCCGCCGGGCCTCGGCGGCTCAATTCATCATGAGCTTGATCTGGCCGTCCTCAACGGCTCCCATCGCGAGAGCGTCGCGAGCCATCTTTTCGACGGCCGGCCAATTCGCGAGAAGGTATTTTTGCGCCTGCGCCTTGGTTGGGAGCGTGGTCTGCAAAATACAGGTCTGCCGCGCGTTCCCGTTCGCGATCTGAAAGGACACGGCCTGAGGCCCCTCTTTGAGCTCTTGTTCGGTGGGCTTCGGAAACTTGCGCATGCGGCTCCTTCTCGGGGCTCAGCGAACCGGTGCGGTGACCCCGGACGCTTGATCGGCCGCGATCTTCCTGGCTTTCGCTGGGCCATTCGCCTCCCGGCTGGGCTGCGTGTTACGGACTGCCTCAGTCAGCATCAGGCGAAGCTCAGCCTTCGTCTTGGGTGCCTGCCGTGGACTCGACTTCTGCCAATTGGTCATGACCCCTATATGGGGACGCTCGCGCTAAATGCCACTCTTCGCGTTCGTGCTGGCCGATAGGGTGGGAGTAGCCAAGAGAAAGCGGACAGAATCGTGCAGGAGTTCGTGGGCACGGTCGACAATATCGTCCAGGGATATGGTCTTGGCGAACATGCGCTGCGCCTCAGCCAGCAACTGCTCGCGGGTCGGCATGCTGGACAGGCGCAAATCGGCACGGTGCTGCAACAGACTGAGCGCGTCCCGGACCGACAATTCGGTCTCGTGAATCGACGTTCTGATCGCGAGCGCGATGTGTTCAGGATCAAAGCGAGCGGCGAGCTGCTCGGCCGCTTGCTTGACCACGCGTGATCCCAACCGATGCTCGTTGCGCAGAACCTGCCTGGGCGGCAACTTCAGATCCCGGACGATCCCGAGCCAGGACAAGGCCACCAGGACGTAGTAGGTCAGATCAACCTCATACCAGTAGAACCCCTGACGGGCGCTGGCCTGGTAGGCGTGATGGTTGTTGTGCCAGCCCTCGCCCATCGTCAACAGAGCGAGCAGCCAGTTGTTGCGGGAGTCGTCACCGGTCACATACCGCCTGCGTCCGTGAACATGTGCGAGCGAGTTGATGCAGAACGTGGCGTGATACAGAAGCACGGTGCTCCAGAGGAATCCGACCACGAGTCCTGACCACCCGGCAACGAGGAAGCACAGCCCCGCTAGCACGACGGCCGGCAAGAGCTCAAGCCTGTGCAGCCACATCAACTCGGGATACGACGCCAGATCCGACACTTTCACGAGATCAGTCGCATCGTGCTGCCGGTAGAAGATCCAGCCGACATGACTGTACACGAAGCCCTTGTGTCGGGGTGAGTGCACATCATGCGCCGTATCCGAGTGCAGATGATGATGACGGTGTTTGGCGGCCCACCACAGCACGCTCTTCTGAGCGCTGCTCTGGGCAAGGAAGGCAAGGATAAACTGGAACACCCGGCTCGTCGCGTAAGCCCGATGCGAGAAGTACCGATGATATCCGGCAGTGATCCCAAACATGCGCAACCAATAAAGCGCGGCGCAGATCGCGATGGCTTGCCACGAGACGCCCGACCAGATCGCCGCGACGCATCCCGCATGGATCAATACGAACGGCAGGACCTGCGGATACATGACGTCGTCGTGTTCCTGATCTGATTCCTGGCCTGAATCGATATTGATGGACACGCTCGCGACCTCAGCTGTTTCGATGGGCGGGCGAACCCGCAACCGGTGTAAAAAAACCCGCGGCCGGTAAACCAGTCGCGGGTCGAGAGAACCAGAAGCTCTGCCAGTACATCCGTGGTCAAAGCAACATAGTGCCGATTGCGGCAGCCTATACGGCGCGCAGATTTTCCGCGGCAGACTTGCCGGTCCGGCGGTCCGCGACGATTTCGAAGGAAACCTTCTGCCCTTCGTTGAGGGTGCTCATGCCGGCGCGTTCGACTGCGCTGATATGAACGAAAACATCCTGGCCTCCCTGGTCCGGCTGAATGAAGCCGAAACCTTTTTGGCCGTTAAACCACTTCACAGTTCCCGTATTCATGGGGTCGTCCTTTAACGTAGATAAGTCTTTGGAACCGCGCTCAAGCGCGCAGTCAGCGAATTCGAGATCTGGAGGGAGGGTCGTCAGTCAGGCACGCTTATCAGCGGCGAGGCCAAGTCGTTCGGCCGAAACTCGATCAGGCCAATATGGCTGTTGTTCGGGCATTCCACAAGGGGCCATATGTCGCTGTTTTCGGACCCAAATGCCCCGTGGACGGCCGCGCGGGCGCCCCATCCGTGTGGGAGAGGCTCGGTGGCGGCTTGAGCGCTGCGGCGTTGGAGCCAATCCTTGTCAGCTTCGGCGCTTACGGTTTGTAGCGGAGCGCGCCGATGAATGCGGCCAATGCGGGCGGCGTCTGCCGCCGGCTGGGGTGATAGAGGTAATAGCCGGGGAAAGTCGGACACCATCTCTCCAGAATTCGCTTGAGCCGCCCGGCCCGGACGTCCGCCGCCACCTCATCCGCGTAGACATACGCAATGCCTTGCCCCGCGAGGGCGGCCTCCCGAGTCAGATCGGCGTTGTTGAACACGAGCGGCCCCTCGACGCGCACCTGGAACGGCCGCCCCTTCTCCTCGAAGTCCCAGGCGTAAAGCCCACCCGACCTGACATGCCGGTAGTTGATGCAGCGATGGCCGGCGAGCTCGCGGGGCGTCCTGGGCACTGGATGATCGGCGAAATACGAGGGCGCGCCGACCACAGCCATCCGGATGTCGGGCCCGATGCGGACCGCGATCATGTCCTTCTCGACGATGTCGCCGAAACGGATGCCGGCGTCGATGCGGTCCGCGACGATGTCGGTCAGATTGTCATCGACGATCATGTCCACCCGGATATCGGGATGGGCTGCGAGGAAGCGCGGCAAGACCGGCATCACCACGGACGAGACCGCGTGCTTGGTTGCCGTAACGCGGACGGTGCCGGACGGCTTGCCGCGCAGAGCGCCGACTGCATTTACGCCTGAGGAAATCTCGTCCAGCGCTGGACGCAGCGAACGCAGCAGCGTCTCGCCCGCCTCGGTCGTCGATACCGAGCGCGTGGTCCGCGACAGCAGCCGCACCCCGAGCCGTTCCTCCAGGCTCTTCATGGCGTGGCTCAATGCCGGCTGGGACATGCCGAGCTCGGCCGCCGCGCGCGTGAAGCTGCCCTGCTCCGCGACCGCCGCAAAGGCGGCGAGGTCATAAAGATCGTCCCGTTTCATTCATGCACCACATGCATAAGCTTAAGCGGATTATAGCGCCTAATCGGAATCGACAACCAGGGTTATCTGACTGTGTGCGGGCCCCGGCCTCTGGCCTGCTCGATAGTCCGCAAGGAGCAAATTCATGAAGCTTGTAGTGAACAACCGAGAGGTCACGATCGATGCCGATCCTGCGATGCCCCTGCTCTGGGCGCTGCGCGACGTCATCGGGCTGACCGGCACCAAGTTCGGCTGTGGCGCCGCCCAATGCGGCGCCTGCACGGTGCATATGGATGGCGAAGCCATTCGTTCCTGCATCACGCCGGTCTCCGACGCCGAGGGCAAGAAGCTCACCACCATCGAAGCCGCGACCGACGGCACCGATCGCGTCGGTGCCGCCGTGCATGCAGCCTGGATCAAGCACGACGTGGCGCAGTGCGGCTACTGCCAGAGCGGCCAGATCATGAGCGCCATTGCCTTGCTCAAATCGCTGCCGCGCGGCCAGCAACCCACCGCCGACAGCATCGACGCGGCCATGGCCGGCAACATCTGCCGCTGCGGCACCTATGTCCGCATCCGCGCCGCCGTGGCCGACGCCGCCCGCACGCTCGCCTGAAGGAGCCGCCATGTTACCCAACATCGACTACAGTGAACTGCCGCGCGCGCTCCAGCACATGCTGGAACGGGGGCAGACCGTGAAGACGCTGCCGCGCCGCAGCTTCCTGAAACTCGCCGGCGCCACCGGGCTGGCGCTCGGCGCCTTTCCTCACGTCGCGATGGGCGATGCGGCCGCTGGTGGCAAGGCCGCCAGCAGTCTCAAGCCGACGCAGCAGCCGTCCGCCTTCGTGCAGATCGCCGGCGACGGCGAAGTCACCGTGACCATCAACCGACTGGAATTCGGACAGGGCGTCCACACCGCGTTGCCGATGATCCTGGCGGAGGAGCTCGACGCCGACTGGAGCCTGGTGCGCAGCCGGCACGGCACCAACGACGCCGCCTATGTCGATCCGCTGTTCGGCATCCATCTCACTGGCGGCTCGCATTCGATCAAGAACAGCTTTTCGCAATATCGCGAGCTCGGCGCACGCGCACGGGCCATGTTGCTCGGCGCCGCCGCGGCGCGCTGGAAGGTCGACGTAGCCACGCTGCGCACACAGGCCGGTACGGTGCTCGGTCCCGGCGGCCGCAAGCTCGGTTACGGCGAACTGGCCGAAGCCGCCATGGCGCAGCCGGTGCCCGAGAAGGTTACGCTGAAGGATCCGAAGGATTTCCGCATCATCGGCCGCTCCACGCCGCGCCTGGATGCGCGGGCCAAGAGCAGCGGGCGACAGGATTTCGGCATCGACATGCGCCTGCCCGGCCAGTTGACCGCCGTCGTCGCACGTCCGCCGGTGTTCGGCGCACGCCTTGCCGCGGTGGACGACGTCGCGGCACGCGCCGTCAAGGGCGTCAGGGCCGTGCTGCGCGTGCCGCTGGATGGCGGCGCCGAAGGCGTCGCGGTGGTGGCCGACGGATATTGGCAGGCCACGCAGGGCCGCGACGCGTTGAAGCTGACTTGGGACACCGCGAAGGTGGAGAAGGTCGACAGCGAACGGCAGCTCGCCCAGTATCGCGAGCTGGCCAGCCGCCCCGGACCGCGCAAGTTCGACGCCGACATGGCGCCGCTCGCCACAGCACCCCGGCAATTGGAATCCGAGTTTGTATTCCCCTACCTCGCCCACGCGGCGATGGAGCCGTTGAACTGCACCGTTGCCCTCACCGAGGGCCGCGCCGAGCTGTGGGTCGGCAGCCAGTGCGCCGGATTGGACGCCGGCGCGGCGGCGCGTGTGCTGAACCTCAAGCCCGAGCAGGTGACGGTCCATGTGCAGATGGCCGGCGGCGGCTTCGGCCGACGTTTCTCCAGCACGAGCGACACCGTGGTCGAGGCCTGCGAGATTGCGAAGGCCGCACGTGCCGCCGGGCTGAACGCACCGGTGCGCACGCTGTGGAGTCGGGAGGACGACATGCGGGGCGGCTTCTACCGTCCCATGCATCTGCACCGCGCCCGCGTCGGCTTCGACGAGCGCGGCAACGTTCTGGCCTGGGATCACGTCATAGTCGGCCAGTCTATCACCACGGGCTCCGTGTTCGAACAGTTCCAGGTCAAGAACGGCATCGACGGCACGGCCACGGAAGGCATGCGGGGTCCCTACCCGCTGCCGATGCGACTGACCGTGCATCATCCCAAGCTCAACGTGCCGGTGTTGTGGTGGCGCAGCGTGGGCTCCACCCACACCGCCTTCGTGATGGAGACCCTGCTCGACGAAATCGCCCGCGCGACGCAGCAGGATCCGGTCGCCTATCGGATGCGCATGTTCGGTGACAAGCATCTGCGCCACAGGGACGCGCTGCAACTGGCGGTGGACAAGAGCGGCTACGGCAAGACGCGCCTGGCTGAAGGCCGAGCCTGGGGCGTGGCCGTGCACGAGTCCTTCGATTCCGTGGTGGCCTATGTGGTGGAAGCCTCGGTGAAAGACGGCCGGCCGCTGCTGCACCGCGTGACGGCGGGCGTGCATTGCAATCTGGCGGTAAACCCGCGCACCGTGGAGGCCCAGGTGCAGGGCGCGGCGGTCACCGGCCTGTCGATGTGCCTGCCGGGTTCGGCGATCACGCTCAAGGACGGCGTCGTCGAGCAGAGCAACTTTGACGGCTACACCGTCGCGCGCATCACCGACATGCCGGAGTTCGATGTCCACATCGTGCCCAGCGCCGAACCGCCCACGGGCATGGGCGAGCCCGGCTTGCCAGCTCTCGCCCCCGCGTTCGCCAATGCGATCGCCCGGTTGACCGGCAAGCCGCTGCGCCAACTGCCGTTCAAACTGGCCTGACGAGCTGACCAACGGCTCGACACATTTTCCGAAGATCCACATCACCAATGAATAGAGATGATGTCATGACACCAGAGGCGAGCAAGCGAGTGATGATCCGCTTCACGGAATTCATCAACACGGCTAGCGAGACTCTGGCCGCAGAGCTGATCTCTCCGGATGCGACCTTCCATGTCCCCGGGCGTAGCGAGCCGATGCGGGGGCCGGCGGGCTATCTCGCCATCATCCAGATGATGCGGGGAGGTTTCCCGGATATTCAATGGACACTCGAGGAGATGGTCGCCGAAGGCGACAAGGTGGCTGCTCGCTTCACCATGCGCGGCACCCACCTCGGCACCTTCTTTGGCACCCCATCGACCGGGAAGACAATCGCGGTCCAGGCGCTGAACATCTACCGTCTGTCTCACGGACAGATCGTCGAGGAAACCGGCCAACCCGATCTGCTCGGACTGCTTCAGCAAATCGGCGCGGTCCCCGCAAACCAGCGCTGAACGGCAATCCGCGGCGCTGCGCCCTTTCGACACCGAGAACAGGAATTAAACATGAGCAAGGTCTGGTTCATCACGGGTGCCGGCAGCGGCATTGGCGCTGCAACCGCCAAGGCGGCGCTGAAGGCCGGTGACCGCGTGGTCGCGACCGGCCGCAACCTCGACAAACTGCGCAATGCCCTGAACGACATCGCAGGCGATAACCTCGCGTTCGCTCAGCTGGACGTCGCCAACGAGGCACAGGCGAAGCCTTCGATCGACGCGGCGATCCGCGCGTTCGGGCGCATCGACGTTCTCGTCAACAATGCCGGCTACAGCCTGCTCGGCAATTTCGAGGAATTGAGCACCGCTGAAATCGAGCAGCTGATCGCGACCAATTTCTACGGCGTGATGTCCATGATGCGGGCGGTGCTTCCAGTCATGCGCAAGCAGAGGTCCGGCCGGATCATCAATATCAGTTCGCTTGCAGGTGTCGTCGGATTCAAGCATTGCGGGGCCTACAGTGCCGCAAAATT
This sequence comes from Bradyrhizobium sp. cf659, assembly GCF_900113725.1. NCBI lineage: Bacteria > Pseudomonadati > Pseudomonadota > Alphaproteobacteria > Hyphomicrobiales > Nitrobacteraceae > Bradyrhizobium > Bradyrhizobium sp. cf659. The sequence goes on along the minus strand of NZ_FOQJ01000001.1, from coordinate 450,280 downwards.
TGCGGTCGAAGGCCTGTCGGCATCGGTGGCCCATGAGGTCGAGCCGTTCGGTATCAAGATCACGGCCGTCGAACCCGGCTTCTTCCGGACGGACCTTCTCGAAGCTCACAACGCCAAATATGCCCGGAGCTCTATCGAGGACTACGCGGCGGAAGGCCCTGCTGAAAATATGTGGTCAGGCTATCACGGCGCCCAGCAGGGTGATCCGGCCAGACTTGGCGATGTCCTGGTCAAGATCGCCGGGATGGACAATCCACCCAGGCAGTTCGTGGCCGGCAGCGACGCGCTCGCAGTGGTCAAGCCAGCGCTCGAAGCTCGGCTTGAGGAGTTGCTAGCTCACGCGGATCTCTCCAAGTCGACGGACGGCTCCTTCTGAAGTCGCGTCGCGCTGACGGATCTTCGCGAGTGCCCGCCCTCTTCAGCGCATGATGAAGCCGCCGTCGACCGAGACGGACTGGCCGGTCACGTAGCTGGCTGCGTCGCTACAGAGCCACAGCACTGCGCTCGCAATCTCCTCGGGGCGGCCGACCCGTCCCATCGGCACGCTCTTCTCTAGAGCTTTGAGAGCATCGCCCTGACCGGCGGCAACCATCTCGTCGGCCATCGGGGTCCAGATCAGCCCGGGGCATATGGCATTGATACGGATGCCGCGTGCCGCATATTCGAGCGCCGCGCTCTTGGTGAAGCCAAGGACGCCGTGCTTGGCCGCGTGATAGATGCCGCGCTCGGCGCCTCCCACAAGTCCCCCGAGAGACGAGCAATTGACGATCGCGCCGCTTCCCTGTTTGCGCATCTGTTGCAGCTCGAATTTCATGCAGCTCCATTCGCCACGGAGATTGATCCCCATGACGCGGTCGTAATCCTCGCGGGTGGTGTCGGCTGTCTCTGCGAGGACATTCTGGACGCCCGCGTTGTTATAGGCGGCATCGAGCCTGCCGAAGGCGGCGACCGTCTTCGCGACCATGGCCTCGACCTGCGCGTCATTGGAGACGTCGCAGCGGATGGCGATGGCCTTGTGACCCCGGGTGGCCAGCTCGCCTGCCACGGCCCGCACCGCGTCCTCGTTCCAGTCCGCCAGCACGACCGACGCCCCGGATTCCGCGAAAGCCTTTGCCGTGGCGAGGCCCAGCCCGGACGCAGCGCCCGTCACCAGCGCGACCTGTCCCTCGAATGAAATGTTCATGGATATCTCTCCTATGCGTGTGTCGGCTTGGCGTACGCGCTGTCAGCGCTGCGTACGCGCGGCTTCCGCTTGCGGGTACCGGTCGCCTGTGATGGTGATCCGTGCGACCGAGGCGTCGATGAGCCTGATATCATCAGGTGTCAGCGCGACCGCGGCCGCAGCGATGTTTTCGTCGAGGCGGCCGAGCTTGGTCGTGCCGGGGATCGGGACGATCCACGGCTTCTGCGCCAGCAGCCAGGCCAATGCGATCTGCGCCGGCGTCGCACATTTCTGGGCGCCGATCTGAGCCAGCAGGTCCACGACCGGCCGGTTCGCCTTGCGGGCCTCGGGCGTAAAGCGCGGCAAGCCGGCGCGGTTGTCATTGCCGCCGAAGCTGGTGGTCTCGTCGATCTTGCCGGTGAGGAATCCCCTGCCCAGGGGACTGAAGGGGACGAAGCCGATCCCCAGCTCCTCGCAAGCCGGCAACACCTCCGTCTCGGGCTGGCGCCACCAGAGCGAATATTCGCTCTGGATGGCCGTGACCGGCTGGACCGCATGCGCACGGCGAATGGTCGTGGCGCCGGCCTCGCTGAGGCCGAAATGCCTGACCTTGCCCTCGGCGATCAGATCCTTCACCGCGCCGGCGACGTCCTCGATCGGGACATCGGGATCGACGCGGTGCTGATAGAACAGGTCGATCGTCTCGACCCGCAGCCGCTTCAACGAGCCCTCCGCGGCCTGCCGGATGCGTTCGGGGCGGCTGTTGAGCCCGCCAGCCCCCCGGGAGCCGGCAGGACCAAAGTCATGGCCAAACTTGGTGGCGATGACGACGTCTTTCCGGAACGGCTCCAACGCTTCGCCCACGAGTTCCTCGTTGGTAAACGGGCCGTAGACCTCGGCGGTGTCGAAGAAGGTGACACCACGCTCCACCGCCGCCCGGACCAGCGCGATCATCTCGTGACGTTCCGGCGCGGGGCCACGATGATAGTTCAGGCCCATGCAGCCGAGGCCGATGGCCGAGACCGCAAGGCCGCTATCGCCAAGCTCGCGCATCTGCATGTTCAATCCCCTCGGCGTGCCGGTCGCACCCGCGCGCAATCACTTGCGATACTGTTCGTCGCTGACCTTCTCCATCCAGTCGACATTCTTGCCGTTGAGCGATTCCGTGATGGCGATATGCGTCATCGCGGTTGTCGCGGTGGCGCCGTGCCAGTGTTTCTCGCCGGGCGGAAACCAGACGACGTCGCCGGGGCGGATTTCCTCGATCGGTCCCCCCTCGCTTTGTACCCAGCCCAGGCCGGACGTGACGATCAGGGTTTGGCCGAGCGGATGGGTGTGCCACATGGTTCGGGCACCGGGTTCGAAGGTTACTTGACCGCCGCTCAGACGTACCGGGTCACCCAGCTGAAAGAGCGGATCGACGCGGACCGTGCCGGAGAACCATGCTTCGGGGCCCTTGCCAGAGGGGCGTGAGCCGTTGCGTTTGATATCCATCGTTGCGTGCCTTCCGGTTGTCGGGCCAGTCTCTTCCGAGGCCCTCGCAAAGCCCCTATGCGACGATGCCAGCATGGCCAATCCGGCAGCGCCTGAGAGCATGCTTCGTCGCGTCAGCGCGCTCGGGGCGTCCGCCGCGCTGCTCTCGTATTGCCGGAAGGGAACGTCCGATCGATCCATATGCCGAGCTCGCCTCACCTCGCGGGACTGCGCCATATCTAGCGCGTGCGGTTATGCGGACTAGCCACTATCATCCGCATGGACCTATAAGGAGGATCGATAAATGCAGCGCGGAAATCTCGACGACCTCTCGGCCTTCCTGATCGTCGCCCGCGAGGGCAGCTTCACGAGAGCCGCCGCGAAGCTCGGCATTTCGCAGTCCGCGCTCAGCTACACCATCAAGGAGCTCGAGGCACGTCTGAAACTGCGCCTGTTGACACGCACCACGCGCAGCGTGTCACCAACGGCCGCGGGTGAACGTCTGTTGCGCAATGTGGGTCCACGGATCGCGGAGATCGAGACGGAGCTCGCCGCCCTGACGGAGCTTCGGGAAAAGCCCTCCGGCACCATTCGCATCACGGCGACCGAATATGCCACCGACGCCGTCCTTCTGCCGAAGCTTGTGAAGCTTTTGCGCGATTATCCGGACATCAAGGTCGAGATTGTCAGCGACTACGGCCTGACGGATATCGTCGCGCAGCGTTTCGATGCGGGCGTGCGCGATGGCGAGCAGGTCGCGCGGGACATGATTGCGGTGCGCATCGGGCCCGATGCCCGCATGGCCGTCGTCGGGACGCCATCCTATTTCCGGAGCCGGCCGGAGCCGAAGAAGCCGTCGCAACTGGTCGAGCACAATTGCATCAATCTGCGCCTGCCGACCCACGGTGGATTGTACTCCTGGGAATTCGAAAAGGGCTCGCGGGAGCTCAAGGTTCGGGTCGATGGCCAATTATTCTTCAACACCACGACCCAGATGCTCCAGGCGGCGCTTGCCGGCCTGGGCCTGGCCTATCTGCCGGAGGGCCTCGTACAGCCCCACATCAACAAGGGCCGCCTCAAGCGGGTGCTCGAGGACTGGTGCCCTCCCTATCCCGGCTACCACCTCTACTACCCGAGCCGGCGCCAGCCTTCCGCGGCCTTTACCCTCCTTGTCGAGGCGCTGCGCCACCGGGACTGAGCGTCACCTCGGCAAAGCGCCAAAGGCGATGGGCGTGATTCGGATCAGCTTGAGCGACCGGACCATCTTCTCCACGGTCACCTTGTATGTCTTGAAGTGAGCGGTTTCCAGGTGAGACCGGTAAGCATCCTGATCCCGGTAGATCTCGAACACCCTGACGCGCGTGGGATTGTCGTTTTCGGAGACGGCATAGAGCGCAATAATACCGGGCTCAACGCGCGTGGCAGTCTCGATGTGCTCGGTCACCGCAGCCTTGTAGGATTCAAGCTGTGCGGGATCGATCTCGATCTCCGCTTCCTGCACGTAGAGCGGCCGCACTTCGGCGGCGGCAGCGGCCCCGGAAACGGCTGCCGTGAGCACGGACGCGCCGATCAGGAGAAGATGGGAGATACTCAAGTCAGCCTCCTCGTGAATGAGAAGCGCGAACGCCGATCTCCGGCGTGGTATTCGATCTTCGCGATGGGATGCGGCTAATGTGGCCGCTTCGCAAACACATCCTTGGCGACGGGCATCGCCGAAAACACGTTGGGCCAGCCGACATAGAACGCCAGTTGCGTGATGGCTTCCGAAGCCTCCGTCTGGGTCAGGCCGTTATCCATCGCCCTGTTGAGGTGCGGCGTGAGCTGCGCCATCTGCCCGTTGGCGATCAGCGCGCTGACAGTGACGAGACTTCGGTCCCTGGGCGCAAGGTCCGGACGCAGCCAAAGATCACGAAACAGCACGTCGGTGGTGTACTGCACGACGCCCGGGAAGGACGCGCCGAACTGGTCCTGGACGAACGTCGCGCGCTGCGCCTCGGCAGCCTCGTCGAGCGGCAATGGCTTCACCGTGACGGTCGGAAGCTCCCCGGCGCCGATGTTGCGGGCGGCGAAGACGTCCTTGGCAACAGCGACCGCGGACATCGCATTGGCCCAGCCGGCGTAGAAGGCGAGATGCGTGATGATCTCCGAAATCTCGCGCGGCTTGACACCGTTATCGAGCGCCAAATTGAAATGATACGGCATCTCGATCGACTGATTGCGCGCGATCAGCGCTGCCAAGGTGACGATGCTGCGGTCGCGCGGCGCGAGGCCGGGCCGTTTCCAGACATCTCCGAGGAGACGGTTCTGCGTGTAGGCCTCCAGCGCCGGGGCGACCTTCCGAACATCCTCATACGTGAGCGCAGGCTTCGATCCGGTCATGGCGACAGTCTCCTCCGTGCGGGCCGATGGCATGGCCATCAGCAAAAGCAATGCGATGACTGCGGCTTGCGGTTTCATGATGATCTCCTGTGCGCCACAGCTTGTTCCCGGACGCTCGCGCGCCAGTGGGGCGTGGTCGCCCTTCGCAGGCTTGTTATAGGCAATCGGTCGGCATGCGATTAGATGGTGCAATTCGCATGGACTTATCGAGCAGACTCATGAATCTGTCCGATGGAGCGCGCTTCGCGATACGCCGGAGCACCGGGACCCATCCTCGTGACCGGGAAAGAACTGGGTCCCGGCTCTGCGCGACGCTTCGCTGCGCTTGTCCGGGACACGGTAGACTGCCCCAGGCCACCTTCTTGCTCTGCGCCAATTGCGCCAGCGGCCGCATGATCTCCGTGGTGCCGGCTGCTGTTGCAGTGCGCCTCGCTCTCATCTATCAAATTGAACAGGCCGGCAGAACCACATTCGTCCACGTCGCAACGCGCCGGTCTTGCGACAACGCTTCACAGCGACGCGCTGTTGCGAGCTCGCCAAGGACCCTCAGATGCATCCCACCGATCTGCCTACCCAACCCGGCGTCGTTCGTCCTGGCGCGATCGGTCACAGCCGCGCGGTCGTCGGCCGCAATTTCGCGTTCATGCCGCCTGAAGGCGTCTTGAAGAGCCGGCTGCCGGCGTGGGAGTCAACGACTGTGCGTTTTCTGGCGGCGCCGACCCTCGGAGCCGATTTTGCCCAGTTCATGCTGGAAATCGAACCTTCGGGCGGCACGGCCCAGCCGATCTGCGTGGACATTCAGCACTTCTTCTACGTCGTCACGGGAGCCGTCGACATCAGCATCGGCACCGAACCTCCGACCTCACTGACAGCAGGCGCCTTTGCCTACGTTCCGGCCAACACGTCCTTCACGATGAGCTGCCATCCCGCTGCTCCCGCCCGCGTTCTCGCGGTCAAGAAGCGTTATGAAACGGCTGACGGCATCGCGTCACCGGCGGCAATCATCGGTCAACAACAATCGATGCCGATAACGAACCATACCGGATTGGAGGGGCGCGGCTTCAAGCACTTGCTTCCAATGGGCGACTTGCGGTTCGATTTCGAGATGAATCTGATGTTCTTCCAACCCGGCGTCTGCTTTCCAGCCGTCGAGACCCATATCATGGAGCACGGGTTGTTCATGCTGGAGGGGCAAGGTTTGTATTATCTTGGCGATAGCTGGCACGAAATCTGGGTTGATGACTTCATCTGGATGGGATCGTTCTGTCCGCAGCAATTCTATCCGACCGGCTCGAACCGCTCGGTCTACCTTCTGTACAAGAACGTCAACCGGGATGTGATCCTCTAACGAGGCGCCGCGCAGGACTCACGTGGTGGCGCGACAAGACTTCGACCAGGCTGTAGGCGCCGATCTTGCCCTGGACCAGCGGCATGTATCGGCAGACGATCGCGTCGCGCAATGGAGGGAGCTTGTCACTCTGTTCGACGACCGTCAGGGCCTTCTCGTCAGGCGGCTCGAGATATCCCTGATCGGCGAACACGCCTCCTATTTGCCCTGCTCGGCGGAATAGGCGGCGATATGCTCGAGGAAGGCTGCGGACCTGCTGTCTCCCTTGAACTGCGCGTAGTCCCCGCGCGCAAATTTCCGCAATCCCAGAACGATGCTTTCCGGTGAATCGTGCAACGTCCTGTCCACATTCTTCGGCGTCCCATCGATCAGCTGGTAGGTGCGATGGAAGTCTGCGGAACAGCCCGAGGACAAGCTGCCGCCGCTCAATCCACAGCCGATGAGCGGCAATGGAAGTGCCGACAGCCGCCAGACCGACGCCGTCCGATACGTCGCGAAGACCCGACCGTCGATGCTGAAGTCGAAGAATTGCTCCATGATCGCGCGCCCGTGCTTCCACACGGCATTGTCACCGCGCTGAGCGACGACGATCTGCTGCAATTGCGGCTTCTCGGGAAACCTGAGGAGGCAGGCCTCGCTGAGGAAGGCATTGTCGAACCGGACCGGGCCGACGAGGAATGCCGCGGGCGAGATTTTCTGTCCGCGAAGTCCGTCCCGCAAGCTGCGGGCGCGCACGCATTGCTCGCGATCGATCAGGCGATACGAGAGATATCCCTCCGGCCGGAAGTTCGCATTGACCTCATAGGCCACCGAAACATCGTAGTATTGCGCCAGGTTCTCCGCGCGCGACGCAGGCAGCACCAGCGAATATTGATCGGGATCGAATCGCAGGACGGCCGACGGATTGCTCAGTTGCATCTCCCGGGCCTTGTCGTCGATGTCCTTCCCCTGTTGCAGGTACAGATAAAAATAGCCGCCATAGGCGGCGAGCGGGATGATCATCAGGATGCGGGGGATGCGCCCGAGCACGGTTTCGAACAAAAGACACAGCAGTAAGCCGTGCACGAGCAGGCCGCACCACGCGGCGGCCCCGACCACCATCAGGATGAGGTTCAGGTAGGGAACCTGCTGAAGGAGGAGCAGCAGGACCAGGGGACCCAGGATCCAGAAGGAAAACCACCTCGGGGGCACGCGAGCATCCGCAAAATTGCTACCAGATCGCGAAACCCTGCCAGACCTTTACTAACAATTCCGAACCTGAAAGGGCGGAGTTTGCCAGCTGGTGCAAGCTATCTCCGTAACAATTGCCGCGCCACGACGGCCCGGCGGCGCATCAATTGGTGCTGCCCCGCGTCCAGGACATAATAGCCCTCCCCTACGCCGCCTTCTTGGCCTGCGCCAGTTGCGCCAGCTGCCGCATGATCTCCGTGGTGCCGGCGAGCCGCTCTTCCGGGGTCTCCCAGTCCTGCAGGAACACCACCTTCATGTCGGGACGCACCTTGGCGGCCTGGCCGTGGCTGCGGATGAACGTCACCAGCCGATCGGGATAGGCAAAGGAATTGTCGCGGAAGACGATGACCGCGCCCTTCGGACCGGCATCGATCTTCTCGACATTGGCCCTGCGGCAGAACGCCTTGATCGCGGCGACCTTGAAGAGATAGCGCACCTCGTCGGGCAGCACGCCAAAGCGGTCGCGCATCTCGGCGCCGAAGTTCTCGATCTCCTCCTCGGTGTCGAGATCGGCCAGGCGCCGGTACAGCGACAGACGAACCGAGAGATCGCTGACGTAATCCTCCGGGATGAGCACGGGCATGCCGATGGTGATCGACGGCGACCAGCGGTCGGCGGCCGGCTCGGAGACGCCGGCCTTGAGGTTGACGATCGCCTCCTCCAGCATCGACTGGTAGAGCTCGAAGCCGACCTCCTTGATGTGGCCTGACTGCTCCTCGCCGAGCAGATTGCCGGCGCCGCGGATGTCGAGGTCGTGCGAGGCGAGCTGGAAGCCGGCGCCCAGCGTCTCCAGCGATTGCAGCACGGTGAGCCGGCGCTCGGCCTGCGCCGTGATCTTCTGCTGCGCCGGCAGCGTGAACAGCGCGTAGGCCCGCAGCTTGGAGCGGCCGACCCGGCCGCGGAGCTGATAGAGCTGGGCGAGGCCGAACATGTCGGCGCGATGCACGATCAGCGTGTTGGCATTGGGAATGTCGAGGCCGGATTCGACGATCGTGGTCGACAGCAGGATGTCGAACTTGCCGTCGTAGAACGCGGTCATGATGTCCTCGATCACGGCGGGCGGCATCTGCCCGTGCGCGACCGCGACCTTCATCTCCGGCACGTTCTTGTCGAGGAAATCCTTGACCTCGGCGAGGTCGTCGATGCGCGGCACCACGTAGAACGCCTGGCCGCCGCGATAGCGCTCGCGCAACAGCGCCTCGCGGATCATCAAGGGATCGTGCGGAGCGACGAAGGTGCGCACCGCAAGGCGGTCGACCGGGGGCGAGGCGATGATCGAGAGCTCGCGCACGCCGGTCAATGCGAGCTGAAGCGTGCGCGGGATCGGCGTCGCCGACAGCGTCAGCACGTGCACCTCGGAGCGAAGCGCCTTCAATCGTTCCTTGTGAGTGACGCCAAAATGCTGCTCCTCGTCGACGATGACGAGGCCGAGATCGCGGAACTTGATCGCCTTGCCGAGCAGCGCGTGGGTGCCGACGACGATGTCGACCGAGCCGTCGGCAATGCCCTTCTTGACCTGGTTCAGCTCCTTGGTCGGGATCAGGCGCGAGGCCTGCGCCACGTTCACTGGAAAGCCCTTGAAGCGCTCGGTGAAGGTTCTTGCGTGCTGGCGCGCCAGCAGCGTGGTCGGCACCACGACAGCGACCTGCTTGCCTTCGAGCGCCACGGCAAAGGCCGCGCGCAAGGCCACCTCGGTCTTGCCAAAGCCGACGTCGCCGCAGATCAACCGGTCCATGGGACGACCGAGTTCGAGGTCCTTCAGGGTCGATTCGATCGCCCCCAGCTGGTCCTCGGTCTCGTCATAGGGGAAGCGCGCACAGAATTCGTCGTAGAGGCCCGGCTGCACCGGCAGCTTTGGCGCCTCGTGCAAATGGCGCGCGGCGGCGATCTTGATCAACTCGCCCGCGATCTCGCGGATGCGGTTCTTGAGTTTCGCCTTGCGGGTCTGCCAGCCGCTGCCGCCGAGACGGTCGAGCTCGACCGTGGTCTGGTCGGAGCCGTAGCGCGACAGCAGCTCGATGTTCTCGACGGGGAGGAACAGCTTCGTCTCGGCGGCGTAGTGCAGCTCGAGACAATCATGCGGCGCGCCGGCGACGTCGAGCGTTTGCAGGCCGACGAACCGGCCAATGCCGTGATCGACGTGCACCACGATATCGCCGGCGGCAAGGCTCGTCACCTCCGAGATGAAATTGTCGAGCTTGCGGCTCGCCCTGCGCGGCCGCACCAGGCGGTCGCCGAGGATGTCCTGCTCGCTGATGAGCGCGATCTCGTCGGTCTCGAAACCGCTCTCCAAGCCGAGCACGGCGAGCATGGTCTCGTTGCGCGGGGTCGCCTGCACGGTGCGCCAGCTGTTGACGCTGGTGGTGTGGGTCAGCTTGTGGTCGCGCAGCATCGAGGTCATGCGGTCGCGCGAGCCTTCGCTCCACAGCGTGATCACGACCTTCTTGCGCTGCGCCTGCAAGCCCATCACGTGGCTGACCACGGATTCGAACACGTTGACGGTGGTGTCGTTGCGCTCCGGCGCGAAGTCGCGGCCCTTGCGTGCGCCGGCATCGACGACACCAGTGCCATCCGCCGGCACGGAGAATTGCGTGAGGCGCGCCAGCGGGATGTCGCCGAGGCGCCTGGTCCACTCCTCTTCGGTGAAATACAGCCGGTCCGGCGGCAGCGGCTTGTAGATGGCGCCGCCGCCCGGATGCTCCATCGCATCGCGGCGGGCCTGGTAATAGTCGAGGATCTGCTTGAAGCGCTCGCGGACGGCGTCCTCGGCCTGCGGCTCGATCGCGACGGCCGCGCCTTGCAGATAGTCGAACAGCGTGTCCATCCGGTCCTGGAACAGCGGCAGCCAGTGCTCCATGCCGGGATGGCGGCGGCCTTCGCTGACGGCCTCGTACAGCGCATCGTCGCGCTCGGGCGCGCCGAACTCGGCGACATAGCCCATGCGGAAGCGGCGGATGGTGTCGGTGACGAGCTGGAATTCGGAGACCGGGACGAGGTCGAGCGAGCGCATGTCGAGCAGCGTGCGCTGGGTCTCGGCATCGAAGGAGCGGATCGATTCCAGGCTGTCGCCGAAGAAGTCGAAGCGCACGGGCTGATCGAGGCCGGCCGGAAACAGGTCCAGAATGCCGCCGCGCACGGCATATTCGCCGGGCTCGCGCACGGTCGAGGAGCGGTTGTAGCCGTTGTGCTCGAGCCAGGCGACGATGGTGTCCATTGGCACGACGTTGCCGGGGGCGACCGACAGCGCCTGCGCCGCGACGATCTCGCGTGCCGGCACGCGCTGCACGACGGCGTTGACCGTCGTCAGCACGATCAGCGGCTTGTCGCTACCGGTCAGGGGGGCAAGCCGCGCCAACGTCGTCAGGCGTTGCGCCAAGATGCCGCCATGCGGCGAGACGCGGTCGTAGGGCTGGCAGTCCCAGGCCGGGAAGGTCAACACCGGCAGATCGGGCGCGAAGAATTGCAGCGCGCGTTCGAGCTGCTGCATCCGCGCGCCGTCGCGGCAGACCACCGCAAGGCTGACGGCCGGCTTCTTCGGCCGCGCCGCAATGGCGCGCGCCAGATCCGAGATGACGAGGCCTTCGGCACCTTCCGCGACATTGGCAAGCGTCAGGGCGCGGCCGGGCGTGAGCAGCTCGGCCGGCGATTTCATTCCCTGCTTCATGCGTCGCGGTCCGCGATCGGAAACGCCTTGATGCGGGCAAACAGCGCGCCGGTGACGTCGGCCGGCAGCACCTTGTCGCTGGTGATGGCGGCATAGAGGTCGGGATCGTTGACCTCGAGCAGGGTCTCGAGCTCGGCGAGCTCGGTATCGGACAGGTTGCCGATCTCGGCGTCCGCGAAGCGGCCGAGAATCAGGTCCATCTCGCGCGTGCCGCGGTGCCAGCAGCGGAACAGCAGCCGCTTGCGGCGGTCGTCCAGCCCGTTGCTCGATCGTGTCGTTCCCGTCATGTCTCAATTCCAGTCAAACGCCGAAAGCCCGGACGTGCCGGGCGGGGGTGATATAGCTACTTGGGCGGCCGGTGTCAGCTCTTTGTTTTTGCAATTGTTTGGGGACCGTCATTGCCGGGCTTGACCCGGCAATCCATCGTCATTGAAAGATGGATGCGCGGGTCCCTGCTCCGCCAAAGGCTCCGCCGGGCTTTCGATCTCGGGCCGGCGAAGCCTAAGCGAAGACGGCAAGCCCGCGCATGACGAATGTTGCGAGAAATGCGCCCCAGCCTGCTCAATCCGCTGTTTGCTCCCGTGACCAGCCTGCCCGGCGTCGGTCCGAAGCAGGACAAGCTGTTGCAGTACCTGCTCAGCCGCAACGAGACGCCGCGGCTGGTTGACCTTCTGCTGCACCTGCCGAGCCAGGTCATCGACCGCCGCGCCCGGCCGAAGATTCGCGATGCCGTGCAGGGAACCATGGTGACGCTGGAGGTGACCGTCGACCGCCACCGCCCGCCCCCGCCGCGCAACGCGCGGGCGCCATATCTGGTCTACGCCAGCGACGATACCGGCGACGTCGTGCTGGCGTTCTTCCGCGCCAAGCCCGGCTATGTCGAAAAGCTGCTGCCCGTCGGCGAGAAGCGCTACGTCTCCGGCACGCTCCAGATGTATGACGGCATGCCGCAGATCGTGCATCCCGACCGGGTGCTCGACGAGGAGGCGATCTCAAAACTCTCAGGGATCGACCCGGTCTATCCCTTGACGGAGGGCCTGGCGCTCGGCTCGCTGCGCCGCGCGATCGCGCAAGCGCTCCAGAAATTGCCCGCCTTGCCGGAATGGATCAGCCCGGAAGTGATGCGCCGCTGCCACTTCCCGCCAATCGCGGAAGCGCTCACCCGCGTGCACCAGCCGGTCGAGCTCACGGACATTTTGCCCGATCAGCCGTTCTGGTCCCGCCTCGCCTTCGACGAACTGCTGGCCGGCCAGCTCGCGCTGGCCCTGATCCGCGCGCAATTGCGCCGCCCGGCCGGCGTGCGCAATGCCGGCGATGGGCATCTGCGCAACAAGATCATCGACGCCCTTCCTTACGCGCTCACGCCCTCGCAGCGCAACGCTGCGGCCGCCATCGCCGAGGATCTGCAACAGCCGGTGCGCATGCTGCGCCTGCTCCAGGGCGATGTCGGCTCCGGCAAGACCGTGGTGGCGTTGCTGGCCGCCGCAGCCGTCGCTGAGGTCGGCAAGCAGGCCGCGCTGATGGCCCCGACGGAAATCCTGGCGCGCCAGCACATCAAGACCATCGCGCCGCTGGCCGAGCGCGCCGGCATGCGCGTCGCGATCCTCACCGGCCGCGAAAAGGGCAAGGAGCGACGCGAGCTGTTGGCGCAACTTGAAGCCGGCGAGGTCGATCTGCTCGTCGGCACCCATGCGCTGATCCAGGACGACGTGATCTTTCGGGACCTCGCGCTTGCCGTGGTCGACGAGCAGCATCGTTTTGGCGTGCGCGAACGGCTCGCGCTGACCTCGAAGGGCGAAGCCGTTGACGTGCTGGTGCTCAGCGCAACCCCGATTCCGCGCACGCTGGTGCTGACCTATTTCGGCGACATGGACATCAGCGAGCTTCGCGAAAAGCCCGCCGGCCGCCAGCCGATTGACACCCGCGCGGTAGCGATGAGCCGCCTCGGCGAAGTCATGGACGGCGTCGGCCGCGCGCTCGAGTCCGGCAAGCTGGTCTACTGGATCTGCCCGCTGGTCGAGGAATCCGAGGCCGAGGGCACCGAACACCTCACCAACGCGACCAAACGCTTCGAGAGCCTGCAGAAGCGCTTTGGCGACCGGGTCGGTCTGGTCCACGGCCAAATGAAGGGCACCGAGAAGGATCGCGTGATGGGCCAGTTCGCGGCCCACGAGATCGGCCTCCTCGTCGCCACCACCGTGGTTGAAGTTGGCGTCGACGTGCCCGCCGCCACCATCATGGTGATCGAGAACGCCGAGCGTTTCGGCCTTGCGCAGCTGCATCAGCTCCGCGGCCGCATCGGCCGCGGTTCGGAAGCCTCGACCTGCATCCTGCTCTACTCGGAGCCGCTCGGCGAGATGTCGAAGGCACGACTGAAGGTGATCCGCGAGACCACCGACGGCTTCCGCATCGCCGAGGAGGATCTAAAGCTGCGCGGCGAAGGCGACGTGCTGGGCGTACGCCAGAGCGGCCTGCCCGGCTACCGCATCGCGCGCTCGGAGGTGCACGGCCAGCTCATCACGCAGGCCCGCGACGAGGCGCTGCGCATCCTCAAGGACGATCCGAAGCTGAAGGGCGAGCGCGGCGAAGCGCTGCGGTGCCTCTTGTATCTCTACGAGCGGGACGAGGCGATCCCGTTGATCGGGGCGGGCTAGTTTCCCTTATTGCGCAGAAGCTCTTTGTCGCCCGACCTCGTAAGCCGCCACATGCGCACGGGCCAGGTCCAGCAGTGGCGTGTCGATGCTCAGCACACGGGCACGATTGGCCATATCACCGAGGATATGCTCGGCCTCGGTGATCGAACCGCGTTCAATATCGCGCAGCATCGACGCCTTCAGCGGAGAGTCCAGGGTCGTGAAGAGCTTCCGATCAAACTCGATAAACGGAGCTCGTGGCTCAAAACCCGAAGCCGTTGCGACGGCGCAGCATTCCGCGAACAGCCGGAAGATCGACTGCTCGCCGTTCGGCACGGCCAGGATGTCTCCGATGCTCGCGCGCATCAGGCAGGTGATGCCGGCGAGCGTGCTGAGCTGGACGAACTTTTCCCACATGTCCTGCATGATCGCTTCGCTGGCGCGCACATCAATACCGGGGACCTGAAGCAGTGCCTCCAGCGCGAGCGCACGCTCGCTCAACGAACCCTTGATCTCGCCAAAGACAATCGTCTGATTGGCCATGAACTGAACGACACGACCATCCGCATCGAGGCCGGCGCTGACGTTCGCCAACCCGCCGAGAACGGGCGCCGCGCCGAACCGCGCGGTCAGAGCGTCGATATGTTTCAACCCGTTGAGTATCGGCAAAATCATCGTGTCGGCGCCAACTACCGGGGCAAACTGGGCCATCGCATCGTTGAGCGAGTAGGATTTCACGCCGACGAGCACGACGTCGAACGGTTCCTTGAGATCACTTGCCAGGATGATCTTCGGCTGCACGGCAAAGTCGCCGTGCGGGCTCACAACTCTCAATCCATCCCGCCGCAATTGCTCCGCCCGCGCGGACCGCACCAGAAAGGCCACGTCGCCGCCGGCTCGAACCAGGCAAGCTCCGTAATAGCCTCCGAGCGCTCCTGCGCCGATCACCAGCACTCTCATTCGAACTCCCGTTGCAGAAGAACTGCTTCCGCAGAGACAATAACAGATGAGCCTCGCAACGTCTCCTCCTCGTCATTGCGAGCGAAAGCGAAGCAATCCAGATTGCCTCCGCGGAAAGGTTCTGGATTGCTTCGCTTCGCTCGCAATGACGACGTGGATAGAGCCGTTTCAGAAGACTTACCCTTTCGCCGCGGCCGGCTTCATGCAACCTTCCCACCATGCGCCGGATCATCGTCGTTGGCTGCCAGGGAAGCGGAAAGACGAGCCTTGCCCTGAAGCTCGGGCAAAAGCTCGCGCTGCCGGTGGTGCATCTCGACGTGCTCTACTGGCGGCCGGGCTGGAAGTCATCCGACACGGCGAGTTTTCGGACACGCGTTACTGAAGCGATCGCGGGCGATGATTGGGTCGTTGACGGCAGCTTCTCGGGGCTCGCCTTCGATCTCACACTCGCGCGCGCCGATATTCTGGTCGTGATCGACCGGCCGCGCTGGCTGTGTCAGTGGCGCATTCTGTGGCGCTCGGCCTTCGATCGCGACACGGCCCGGCTCGATCTGCCGGAGGGGTGTCCGGAACAGTTCGACTGGAAATTGATGCGGGAGGCGTGGCGCTACGACACGGAGCGCGCGCCCGTCATTGAGGCCGAGCGCTTGCAGTATGGCGCGGATGTCCCGGTCGTGCGCTTGAAACGCGACCGGGACATCCAGGGTTTTCTGGATTCAGTACCGATGCACAGCCAGTGATCCATGGCGATGGCGTCAGGCGGGACGACTAGGCCTTCTTCTGCGCGATGCTCGCGGCGAATGCCTTCATCAGCGACGCATCCGCCGCCTCGCCCTTCGCATCCTCGGCGAGATGCTCGAACCAGCGCGCAAAACCCTCGTAGATCTGGCTGGCCGGATGATCGGCACCGAGGAAGCCGGAAATCTCCCGCATCTCCGCGACCCAGCGATAGGCCTTCGGGATCATGTCCGGCAGCGCGACTTCCAGCCGGGCCAGAACCGCGGGCTGGCTCAGCGCGAGCTCGTCGCGCAGCGCATCCGCAGCGCCTGCTTTCGTTGCCGCTATCACCATGGCCGAGCCGATGCCGGCCAGGCCCTTGACGATGCCGGCATAGGACATCTTGAGCGCGGAAGCCGCGCCAACGGGGCCTTCGACGATCCGCACGTCGAGGCCGAGGTCCTTCAGAACCGCCACATCGCCGGCGTGCTCGCCGGACATGTAGAAGGCCGGGCTTTTGCCGCCGGGCTGCGGCGGGAAGCCGATGATGCCGGCGTCGACGAACGGCGCCTGCGCCGAACCGATGATCTCCTCGATCCTGAGCACGGTGTCGACATTGACGGCGTTGCAATCGACCACGACGGGCTTCTTCGCGCGCCGGACGATCAGCGCGGCCAGGCGCTCGGCGAGCGCCACCGCCTCATCCGGCGGCACGATCGAGAGGATGATGTCGGCCTCGGCGATCGCCTCGTCGTCCGCGCCGATCATGCCGGCGTCCGCCGCGCGTTTTTGCGTCGCCTCGCTCCGCCCCTTCAACGACGTCAGCACGCGCGCGCCGTTTTCGCTGAGGCGGCGGGCCACGGCGCTGCCCATGGCGCCGGGCGCGAGGATCGCAATGGTCTTGGACGTCGTCTTGGACATCGTGCACTCCAGGTCGAACGCCGAGCAATACGCCCGGTTCAGCCCGAAGAATAGCAGAGGATGCGAGTGCCTGCGTGAACGCGGCCATCCCGCACGGGAATGGCCCTACTCCACCTTCGCAGGCTGGGGCTGAAGCGCCGACGCATTGGCGATGCGCGCGGCATTCGCCATGCCCGCGAGCGCCGCGGCCTTCTTCGGGTCGGGCGCCGCGCCCGGCTGCACCACGCCGGCCGACATGATCAGCGTCGCGGCATCCTCGGTGCTCATATCGACCTCGACGATCTTGCTCTTGGGCACGTAGAAGAAGAAGCCCGTGGTCGGGTTCGGCGAGCAAGGCAGGAACACCGAGACGTGCTCCTCCTGCCCCGGCAGGCTGCGCGCGACCTCTTCATTCGGCGACTGCGAGATCAGCACGATCGACCACATGCCCGGCGAGGGAAACTCGACCAGGCCCACTTTGCGGAAGCTCGAGCCCTTGCCCGAGAACAGCGTCTCGAACACCTGCTTCAGGCCGCGGTAGATGGCGCGCACCGCCGGGATCCGGCCGAGAAAGGTCTCGCCGATATCGACCAGCGTCCGGCCGATCAGATTGGCCGCGAGGAATCCGACCAGCGTCAGCGTGAAGAATGCGACAATCAGTCCCCAGCCCGGAACGACATACGGCAGGTAGGTCTCCGGCCGGTAGGCCAGCGGCACGAACGGCCGCACCACGCCGTCGACCCAGGTGACGAACCACCAGACCAGATAGAACGTGATCGCAATCGGCCCCGTCACCACGAGGCCGGTCAGGAAATAGTTGCGGAAGCGGCCCATCAGGCCGGTATGCGGTTCCGGGATGGGATCAAGCGGCGCAGGCGCGTCGTCGCGGGCGGTCATTCGGGTTCCAGGTCGGTCGCTACACTCAAGCTAGGGTTTTCTAGCAGGTTTTGGAAGAGCGCGGCCTGATCCGTTCTGCCTATTCCACGGTCACCGATTTCGCGAGGTTGCGCGGCTGGTCGACGTCGGTGCCCATGATGACGGCCGTGTGATAGGCGAGCAGCTGCACCGGGACGGCATAGACCATCGGCGTGAACGCCGCCGCCATGTCGGGCATGACGATGGTGACGAGCGAATCGACGGTCGCCTCCGCCGCGCCCTTGGCGTCGGTCATCAGGATGATCCTGCCGCCGCGGGCGGCGACCTCCTGCATGTTCGACACCGTCTTCTCGAACACCCGGTCGTAGGGTGCGATGACGACGACCGGCATGGTCTCGTCGATCAGCGCGATCGGGCCGTGCTTCAGCTCGCCGGCGGCGTAGCCCTCGGCGTGGATGTAGGAGATTTCCTTCAGCTTCAGCGCGCCTTCGAGCGCAAGCGGGAAGCTGGTGCCGCGGCCCAAGTAAAGCACGTCGCGCGACTTCGCGATTTCGCGCGAGAGCTTCTCGATCTGCAGCTCGGTGGTGAGCGCATCCGACATCAGGCGCGGGACCTCGACGAGGCCATGGACCAGCTTGGTCTCGTCCTCGTCGGACAATTCGCCTCTAGCCTTGCCGGCCGCGATCGCAAGGTTCGCGAGCACCATCAGCTGGCAGGTGAAGGCCTTGGTCGAGGCAACGCCGATCTCGGGGCCGGCCAGCGTCTGCAGCACCGTCTCGCTCTCGCGCGCGATCGTCGAGGTCGGCACGTTGACCACGGCCACCGTGTGCACGCCCTCGGCCTTGGC
Organism: Bradyrhizobium sp. cf659; assembly: GCF_900113725.1. Lineage (NCBI taxonomy): Bacteria > Pseudomonadati > Pseudomonadota > Alphaproteobacteria > Hyphomicrobiales > Nitrobacteraceae > Bradyrhizobium > Bradyrhizobium sp. cf659. The sequence continues at coordinate 432,091 of NZ_FOQJ01000001.1, read as the reverse complement.
ATAGCGCAACGCCGCCAGCGTGTCGGCGGTCTCGCCCGATTGCGAGATGAAGATGGCGAGATCGCCCTTGCGCAAGGGCGCTTCGCGGTAGCGGAATTCGGAGGCGACGTCGACCTCGACCGGCACGCGCGCGAAACGCTCGAACCAGTATTTGGCGACGAAGCCGGCATAGCTCGCGGTGCCGCAGGCGGTGATGTTGATGCGCTGGATGTTCTTGAAGTCGAACGGCAGCTTGACCGGCAGCGAGACGCGCTCGGTCGCCATGTCGACATAGCGCGCCAGCGTATGGCCGACCACTTCCGGCTGCTCGTGGATCTCCTTGGCCATGAAGTGGCGGTAATTGGCCTTGTCGACCAGCGAGGTCGATGCGGCGTGCTTGATCTTGTCGCGCCGGACCGCGCGGCCGTCCTTGTCGAAGATCGTGGCGCTCTTGCGGGTCAGCACGACCCAGTCGCCGTCCTCGAGATAGCTGATCGTGTCGGTGAACGGGCCGAGCGCGATGGCGTCGGAGCCGAGATACATCTCGCCGTCGCCATAGCCGATCGCGAGCGGCGGGCCGTTGCGCGCGCCGATCATCAGATCGTTATCGCCGGCGAAGATGAAGCCGAGCGCAAAGGCACCGCGCAGCCGCGCCAGCGCCAGCTTCACCGCCTCGACCGGCTTGTTGCCGCGCGTGAGCAAATCGTCGACGAGATGCAGCACGATCTCGGTGTCGGTCTCGGTGTGGAACACCGCGCCCTTCTTCTCGAGCTCCTCGCGCAGCTCGCGGAAATTCTCGATGATGCCGTTGTGGACCACGGCGACGCGCTCGGTCGCGTGTGGATGGGCGTTGTTGACGGTCGGCTTGCCGTGGGTGGCCCAGCGGGTATGACCGATGCCGGTCGTGCCCTTGAGCGGCTCGGCTTCGAGCCGCTTCTCCAGATTCTTCAGCTTGCCCTCGGCGCGGCGGCGCTCGAGATGCTTGCCCTCGAGCGTGGCGACGCCCGCGGAGTCATAGCCGCGATATTCAAGACGTTTGAGCGAATCCACCAACTGCTCTGCAACCGGTGCGCGCCCGAGAATGCCGACAATCCCGCACATGCCGATCAATATCCCCCAAATCGTCGAAAAATCGCCAAAACGACGCGCTCAGTTTTTAGCGAAGTTCCTAAGGAACCAGATACTCAATAATTATTGCTGATTGAGACAGCATCCGGCCGGAACCATGTTCAGCCTGCGTCGATGTGGCCGGCCTTAACCCGCGCACATTAACTTGTTGTCAACATATTTGGCCAACGATTCCCGGTCAGGAGAACAAGGCCATGAAAGGCTCGTCCGACCGCAAAGGTCTTTCGTCGATGTATCTGCGTGCCAGCGAGACCTCGGGCACGCACCTGGCGCATTGGCCGCCGCCCCAGCGCGGCAAGGAAAGCAAGCCCGTCTTCGTCAAGCACCAGGAAGGCGAACCGGTCAAGCGCGCCAAGCCGCGCGGCTGGCGCCTGACCCGCGCCATCTTCTCCGAATTCGCCGACGACGAATAGTGTTCACTTCTCCGGCTTCTTGCCGCCCGTCTTCATCTCGCGATAGCGCGCCGCGCCGCCTTCCCTGATGGTCTGCTGGTTGCGCTCCAGCGCCATCGCATCGTCAGGCACGTCGCGCGTGATCACCGAGCCGGAGCCGATATAGGCGCCGTTGCCGATCTTCACCGGTGCCACCAGCGAGGAGTTGCTGCCGACGAAGGCGCCCTGCCCGATCACCGTCTTGTGCTTCTTGAAGCCGTCGTAGTTGCAGGTGATGGTGCCGGCGCCGATGTTGGAATTGGCGCCGACGGTGGCATCGCCGATGTAGGAGAGATGGTTCACCTTGACGCCGGCCTCCAGCGTCGCCGCCTTGGTCTCCACGAAATTGCCGATCCGCGCACCGTCGCCGAGCGAGGTGCCGGGGCGCAGCCGCGCATAGGGTCCGATCGAGACGTTCCTGCCGAGCCTGGTCTCGACGATGTGCGAGAAGGAATGGATCACCGTGCCGTCGGCGATCGAGACGCCCGGGCCGACCACCACGAACGGCTCGATGGTGACGTCCTTGCCGAACACGGTGTCGGCGGACAGATAGACGGTCTCGGGCGCAATCAGCGTCACGCCGGCCTCCATCGCCGCCTTGCGCAACCGCGCCTGCATCACGCTTTCGGCTTCCGCGAGCTGCGCCTTGGTGTTGATGCCGCGCACCTCGTCCTCGCTGGTCTCGATCACCACGGACTCCCATCCCTGTTCGCGGACGATCTCGACCGCATCCGTCAGATAATATTCGCCCTTGGAATTCGCATTGCCGATCTTGTCGAGGATCGCGAGCGCGCGGCGTCCGTCGATCGCCATCACGCCGGCATTGCACAGATCGATCTTGCGTTCTGCTTCGCTGGCATCGGCCTGCTCGCGGATCGCGACCAGGCGGTCGCCCTCGACGATGAAGCGGCCATAGCCGGCGGGATCGGCGGCGCGGAAGCCGAGCGCGGCGATCGCGGCGCCGTTGGCCAGCGGCGCGCGCAGCCGCGCAAAGGTCTCGGCCGAGATCAGCGGCGTGTCGCCGAAGGCAATCAGCAGATCGTCCACGCCGCACGCGATCGCCTCGCGCGACGCCAGCACCGCATGCGCGGTGCCGAGCCGTTCGTCTTGCACGAAAGTGAGTGCGTCGGGGCGGATGCGCCTCGCCTCATCGGCCACCGCCTGATGATCCGGGCCGACCACGACGGCGAGCGCGGTGCCGGTTCCCTTGGGTGCGGCGGCAAGCACATGGGCGAGCAGCGTCTGGTGGGCGACGGGATGCAGCACTTTCGGCAGGTGTGAGCGCATGCGCGTGCCTTCGCCGGCGGCGAGCACGATCGTGAGGCTGGAGCGGGCGGTCATCGCAATCCTGTCAGATACGGCCGAATCAACTGCGCGGCAGGCGGCGGGCCGCCCTCATGCTGCCCGCCTTGCTACCCCCGCAAACGCCCGGAATTCAAGTGCGACACGCTTTTCCTGTTAATGTTCCCTGATTGATTCGGGGAAGCTGAACGGGGCTGGGCACTTAACGTTCATGGCAAAGGATTCCGACCCACTGGCGGATGCCTTCGGCACCAAGGAGACTGGCGGGCTGTTCTCCGGACTTTTGGCCGAGGAAAGCACGTTCGACCGCCGCATGATGTGGCGGCTGGGCTCCTGGGGCGTTGCGGCCGTCGGCGCCGTCGTCATCGCGGTGATGGCCAATCAGGCTCAGCTCGGCTGGCGGCGCGACCAGGTTGCGTCCGCCGATCTCGCGCGCCAGGCCGACCGGCTCCAGCTGCTGACCAGGGAAAGCCAGAACGAGGCCCGCCGCCTCGCCGCCGCCGTCGAGACGCTGAACACCGATCGCGACCGGCTCTATTCGCGCGTCACCGTGCTGGAGCAAGGGCTCGATTCCGTCACCGGCGCCATCGCCAGGCAGACCGCGAAGCCGCAGGACACGTCGGCGCCGGACGCACAGCCTGCGGCGCCCAACGTCGCGCCGGTCGCCTCGATGCCGGTGCCATCCAGCGACAAGCCGCGCGCGGCAGCCGCCAAGGAACTTTCGAAGGAACAGGCGAAGGAGCCGACAAAGGACACTACGAAGGACGCCGCAAAGGAGCCGTCGAGCCCGCCGCCGCAGAGCGCGGCCGCGGCCTCCCTCGTGCAGCCGTCGCCGGCGACGACATCGGCGCTGCCGATGCTTCCGCTGGTGTCCTCCAAGTCGATCATGTCCCCGCCTGATCCGGCTGCGTCGAAACTGATTCAACCCGAGACGGCCGAGAAGACAACAGAGAAGGCCACGGAGAAAAAGCCCGAGCCGACACCCGCCCCGACCGAAGTCGCAGCCGCATCGGCCAAGCCTTCGGAGGCAACCGAAAGCGAGGCTCCCGCGATCGCGGTTCAGCAGACGCGTTTCGCGATCGATCTCGGCGGTGCCAACTCGATCGACGGCCTGCGCGCGCTCTGGCGCGGCGTGACCAAATCCAATCCGGAGATCGCAGCTCTGCGGCCGATCATCATGATCAAGGAAGGCACCACTGGCCTTGGCATGCAGCTCCGCCTGGGTGCCGGCCCGCTGATCAACGCCGCGGCCGCCGCAAAGCTCTGCGCCGGGCTATCCGAGAGCAACCGCCACTGTGAGACTACCGTGTTCGACGGCCAGCGGCTGTCGATGCGCGGCGGTTCGGAGAAGGCACAAGACAAGGGACAAGAGAAGTCCCAGGACCGGGTTCAGGAGAACAACTCCGAGAAGACGCAGGACGCGGCGCCGCAAGCCGAGACCGCTCCGGCGCCCGCGCCAAATGCAAAACCGGACAAGCGCCGCCGCAGCTATTCCTCCAAGCGCTCGTCGAAGCGCGAGGAGCCCGCGCCTGCACCTGTGGCGCCGCAGCCAGCGGCTCAGGCCAAGCCCGAGACCGCGTCGGCGGGATCGACGCTGACATCGTTCTTCAGGCGGTAAACGCCGCACCTGCGGCGGGCTCCTTTGCACCGATTGCCGAACGTTGGCTTGGTATCCTCGCCAAAGATTCGACCACCTCCATGACCGCCACTCTCCTCGAGAATTGCTCCATGAGATACGCCCCGGTTAAGCGTTGCATCTATTGCGGCGACACCTCCTACTCGCAGAGGAGAGCGAAGCTCGGGGATGAACACATTATCCCCGAGGGGTTGGGAGGAGACCTAATACTTCCTGAAGCGAGCTGCGCTGAGTGTGAACGCGTCATTAATCGAGCAGAGCAATTCTGCCAAAAGAACATGCTGGGCGCCTTTAGATATCAGGTCGGCCTTCCAACGAAGCGCCCCAAAGACAGACCGAAGACCCTCCCTGCCCAGAAAAAAATGCCTGACGGATCGGAAAGAACAGTCCAAATCCCTATCGCTCAGTATCCGGTTCATCTGCTGTTACCAAGATTGCCGCTGCCACAGCTCTTGCTTCCTCACCCGCTACGCCAGAGCAACCTGGAGATGTATTTCCAGTTTCCCCAAAATCATCCTGCGTGGACTGGCTCTACGCCAAGAGTGCTTGGGGTGCCAAACGGACAACTTTTTGCAATCTTAGAAGACGCCGGAATTTCAGTCCCGACAGGTCGAACCGATCCCCTCCGTTTTGGGCGAATGCTCGCTAAGATTGCTCATGCATTTACTGTCGCAGAACTAGGCGACAAGAACTTTCAACCTCTGCTGACCCCGACTCTCGTGGGGGCGCCCGAAACTCCTATTCATTGGCTCGTTGGCGGATTAGTCAAAAACAGACCGGCTGAGAGCCCACGACATGCCATCCGGCTCGACATGGAAACCCATCATGGCCGCCGCTTCTACGTCGTGCGAGTAAGATTGTTTAGCGATCTTGGATTCCCAGACTACGTTGTCGTGAGCGGGGTACACAACGACCACCCCCACAGGCTCGTTCGAAAGATGATGAAAGCAACATCGAGGACGGTCTTATCATTCCAACGCGTCACTCCGCTTATTGGTCAAGATATCCGATTTCGACCTGGATTGACTGACTTTATATGCTCCCGCTGTGACCACATCGTATGTCGCGGAGGCGACATACCAGAGGGCATAACTATTCGCTGTCTTTCCTGCCAAACCTGGAACGTGGCCTTCAATGACGAACGGCCATGGCGCATTCCCTACGCAGATCTGGAAAACGTGCCGGAGCTACCCGAAGAAAATCCGCGCGCCGAGTGGAACGCCTCATAGTATCGGTTTGGGGTGCTGCCTGCGTCGGCGGGACCTAAGCCATTTGACGGCCGAGAGCGGCGCGCTTTGCGGATCACCTCAATCGCCGGCAACTCGCCCGAATCCGCAGAAAACCTCCACCTTCCCTGTTGCCCCCTCCCCCCATCCCGACCATATTGCGCGCATGACAAAAAAGCCCTTCCGCCTCTCGCCCTACCAGGTGCAGTTCCTGCTCGTCGTCGGTTTCGTCACAGTCGGCTGCGCGCTCTATGTGCGCTATCTCGCGATCGAGTTCTCGCAAGTCGCGCTCGCCTGCGATGCCGGGCTTCAGACCCTGATGTGCAAGGCGCGTTCGGTCTCGACCGTGCTGTTCAAGAATTCGGTGTTCGGCATCGTCGCGCTGGTGGTTGCGACGCTGAACCTGATGCGGCCGTCGATCGTGCTGCTCACCGTCGGCATCATCGCCGCCGGCCTCGGCATCGTGCTCTACAATGTCGTGCTGTCGGGCCTGGCGATCGGCCTGCTCATTCTTGGCTTTGCTCGGCCCGCGCCCGCCACAGCGTGAGCGCGAACAAGAGATACATCGCGCAGGTCCACAGCGACTGCCAGTTGTCGCGGCCTTCGTTGAAGAGCACATAGGCCGCCGATAGCGCCAGCACGCCCGCGAACACCGCTTCCGCGATCGGACGCACGCCGATCTGCGGACGGTTCAGCATCAGGATCGCGAACGGCACCACCGCCATCGTCAGCGAGGCGTAGGGGAAATCCTTGTAGCGCGGGTCGAACACGAAGCCGAGCGCGGTCTGTGCCGCGATCACCGCCGCGACCGCCAGCGTCAGGCCGAGCACGGCGGTGAGCTTTGACCATTTCCGTCCCTCGCTCGGGCCGAGCAGGTCGAGAAAGGTCGGCAGGCTGCGGCCGATCACCAGCGCCTGCGCGCAGAAGATCGGCGACAGGATCCCGGCCGCGAGCAGCGTGCCCCACAGCAGCCAGCCGCCGATGCCGTAGCTCTCGTAAAACACCTTGTCGGCGCCGACGCCGAGCAGGCTACCTGCCGTCGTCGCCGAGATGGCGACGCCGAGCCAGGCCGAGAAGCGCGGCGTCCAGGGCCGCCGGCGCAGCGTGATCAGCGCGACCGCGAACACCAGCACACTGAGGCCCATGCCCGCGCCCATGTACCATTTCCAGTACGGGAAATTGCTGATCGGCTCACCCGGCGGATATTTCAGGCTCCGCCGCACCGAGTCGTACAGGCCCCAATAGCCGCCGACGGTGCCTTCCAGCTTGCGCTTCCACGGCTGGTCATAGGACTCGATCAGATTGACGCGAAACTTCTGCGCCTTCGCCAGGCTCAGGATTTCCGAGACGACGCGCGCCTGGTTGGTGCGCGACGGCAGCGCGCCGTCGCGCATGCGGCCCTCGCTCGGCCAGCCGGTTTCGCCGATCAGGATCTCCTTGCCGGGAAACGCCACCGCCATGCGCTCGCGGATCGTCTCGACATGGGCGCTGGCGAATTTCGCCTTCACCGGGAAATCCTCCCAATAGGGCAGGATATGGATCGTGACGAAGTCGACCGCGTCGTAGACTTCGCGGTTCTTCAGCCAGTACTCCCACACGTCGGCATAGGTGACGGGCACGCGGACCTGCGCCTTCACCGAGCGGATGATGGAGACGAGATCGGCCGTCGTCATCTCGCCGCGCAGCAGCACCTCGTTGCCGACGACGAGCGCGGTGATGAGGTCGGGGAACTCCTTGGTGAGGCGAACGGCGAGCGCGACCTGCTCAAAATTCTTGGTGCGGTTGCTGGAGAGCCAGATGCCCTGGAGCACCTTGAGCCCGCCGACCTTTGCGGCGATCGCCGGAACCTGGTCGAGCCCGTTCTCCATCGAATAGGTGCGGACGCAGTTGGTGATCTGCTTGAGCTGGCGAAGGTCCTGCTCGATCTGGTCGGCCTCGATATGGGTCCATGCGTCCAACGGCGACTGCTCGCCGCGGAACGGCGCATAGGAGACGCACTGAACCTTGTCGGCGGGATCGATCGGGGCGCGTGCGAGCGTGATTGGCGTGGCCAGCCACCACCACACGGCAGCAATCGCACCCAGTGAAACGAGCAGAAGCGCCAGTGGCGTACGAAGTGAAATCGGTTCCGTCCTCCGCGAAGCGCCGTCGATTACCTGCTCGCGCGCCGTCTGCCAAGGGGGGTGGCTCGAAGCGGATCCCTCCCTCCCACGGAATTTACCTGCGGCCGTTCGACAGAGGCCTAGGATCGTGACTTTGCTGGACAAAATTCGAAATACAGGTCATGCAACTCGCCGGGAATTTTCCGCCGCATTGGAGACCCATTTGGACGCCATCACCGACGCGTCCGCGGGATCCTGACGCGGCGGTCAGCGGAGAAGTTGGGGAATTCATGCGGCAACGGGTGCGTCAGTCACGAAATGCGGTCCTGCGGCAGTTCGCCGCCACCTTGGCCGTGACCTCTCTTCTGGCCCTGGCTGGTCTCGGTGGCGCCTCCGCCCAGAGCGGCACGCCCGCCCCTGATCAGGGCAAGGCCGCCGCCCAGCCCGCCGACGCTGCCGCCAAGGACGCCGCCCAGAACCAGCGCCGCACCGACGAGTTCGCCGAAGCCGCCCAGGTCATCAACGGCCCGGCCGGCAACCCCGAATGCGTCTGGCTCGGCCGGCGCGTGGTGCGGCTGATGTGGCGGGACGACCTCGATACCGCGTTCCGTCATCTCGACCTCTACGACCGCTTCGGCTGCCCCGGCGGCCACATCCAGGCCGCCTTCCGCTGCCTGACCCGCTTCGGCGGCCAGATCGATCCCAAGGTCGCCGAAACCCTGGACAGCCGTGTGCATGCTTGCTGGATCAATCCGGCCTCCCAGCCGCAGCAGGCGGCGGCCGCGGCCTCCCAGCCGGCGGCGCCGACATCAGGCAATGCGCAGGCACCGCAGCCGGCCGCGAGCCCCTCGCCTGCGGCAAGCCCGACACCTGCGCCCCAGAAATAGAAGCGGGTCGCTTCAGCCTCCGTTCAGGAACGATCGGCCATAGAAACGATTGGCACTGCCACGCGTTTTTCGAAAAAGGCCATGCCCTCGTAAGGACATGAGGCCATGACAGTTGTGAAACCGCGCGGCAGAGGTATGCTCCATTTGCCGCGGACTCGGTCGGATCTCGGGGTCAGATCCGCATCCCTGCCACCTCAGCCCCTTTTGGTTTAGCCGCGATGCGCGTTGTCGCCGCCGTTCTGTTGCTTGTGTCCGCGCTTCACGCCGGCATCTGGGGAGTCATGCGCGACAGGGAACCCGCGCCCGACTTCAGGGGCCTGCTCCCCAGCGTCTCCTACGCGCCGTTCGAAGGCTCGGCCCATCCCGACATCGACAACATCCCGACGGTGGAGAAAATCCGCGCCGACCTGAAGACGCTGTCGACGATGACGCGCGCGATCCGCCTCTATTCGTCCACCGGCGGCGTGGAACTGGTGCCGGCGATCGCGGCCGAGTTCGGTCTCAAGGTCACCGTCGGCGCCTGGATCGACAAGGACAAGGATCGCAACGAGCGCGAGATCAAGGCCGCCATCGAACTCGCCCGCAAGAACAGCAACGTCGTCGGCGTCGTGGTCGGCAACGAGGTGATCTACCGCGGCGAGCAGAAGGTCGAAGACCTCATCGACATGATCAAGAAGGTCAAGGGCTCGGTCCGCGTGCCCGTCACGACCGGCGAGATCTGGAACATCTGGCGCGACAATCCCGACCTGGCTTCCAACGTCGATTTCATCGCCGCGCACGTGCTGCCCTATTGGGAAAACTTCCGCTCGGACCAGGCGGTCGACCAGGCCGTCGACCGCTACAACCTGCTGCGCAACCTGTTCCCCGGCAAGCGCATCGTGATCGCCGAGTTCGGCTGGCCGAGCCAGGGCTACAACTTACGCAACGCCGACCCCGGTCCGTTCCAGCAGGCGCTGACCTTGCGCAACTTCGTCAGCCGCGCCGAAGCCATCGGGATGGAATACAACATCGTCGAGGCGATCGATCAGCCCTGGAAATTCTTCGAAGGCGGCGTCGGTCCGTACTGGGGCATCCTCAACGCCAGCCGCGAGCCGAAATTCGCCTGGACCGGCCCGGTCGAGAACCCTGATTATTGGAAGCTGATGACGATCGCGCTGCTGGTCGGCATCCTCTTGTCGCTGCCGATCCTGCGGCTGCAGCAGCCGACCGCCAAGCAGGCGTTCCTGCTGTCGGCGACCGCCAACGGCGTCGGCGCCTGGGCCGCCACCGTGTTCGCGTTCTGGAACGGCCACTATTTCATCTTCGGCTCGGCCTTCGCGCTGACGCTCGGCATGATCCTGCTTGTTCCGCTGGTGCTGATCGCGATGGCCCGCGTCGACGAGATCGCGGCCGTGGCCTTCGGCCGGCCGCCGCAGCGGCTGCTCGCCAAGAGCAAGCCGGTCGAGAACGTTCCCGAGAATTACTACCCGAAGGTCTCGATCCACATCCCGGCCTACTTCGAGCCGGTCGAGATGCTCAAGCAGACGCTCGATGCGCTGTCGCGGCTGAACTACCCGAACTACGAATGCGTGGTCATCATCAACAACACGCCGGATCCCGCCTTCTGGCAGCCGATCCAGGACCATTGCCGCACGCTCGGTGAACGCTTCAAGTTCATCAACGCCGAGAAGGTGCAGGGCTTCAAGGCCGGCGCGCTGCGCATCGCGATGGACCGCACCGCCGTCGATGCCGAGATCATCGGCATCCTCGATGCCGACTATGTCGTCGACCCCGACTGGCTGAAGGACCTCGTGCCGGCTTTCGCCGACCCGCGCGTCGGCCTCGTGCAGGCGCCGCAGGAGCATCGCGACGGCGATCTATCGATCATGCACTACATCATGAACGGCGAATATGCCGGCTTCTTCGACATCGGCATGGTCCAGCGCAACGAGGCCAACGCCATCATCGTGCACGGCACGATGTGCCTGATCCGCCGCGCCGCGATGGACATGGCCGGCGGCTGGTCGAGCGACACGATCTGCGAGGATAGCGATCTCGGCCTTGCGATCCAGGAACTCGGCTGGGTCACGCATTACACCAACCACCGCTACGGCCAGGGCCTGCTGCCCGACACCTACGAGGCCTTCAAGAAGCAGCGTCACCGCTGGGCCTATGGCGGCCTCCAGATCGTCAAGAAGCACTGGCGGCACTTCCTGCCCGGAAGGAGCCGGCTGACGCCGGACCAGAAGCGCGAATATGGCCTCGGCTGGCTGAACTGGCTGGGCGCCGAAAGCCTCGGCGTGGTCGTGGCGCTGCTCAACCTCGTCTGGGTGCCGATCGTCGCCTTCGCCGACATTGCGATCCCCGACAAGATCCTGACGCTGCCGATCATCGGCGCCTTCGTCGTCTCGCTGGCGCATTTCCTGTCGATGTACCGCGCGCGCGTTGCGATCAAACCCGGCCAGATGCTCGGCGCGATGATCGCGGCGATGAGCGTGCAATGGACGGTGTCGCGCGCGGTGGCGCAGGGACTGATCACCGAGCACATCGCGTTCGCGCGCACCTCCAAGGGCGGTCTGTCCAGGATGTCGATCGAGTTCCAGGCGTTCTGGGAGGCGGTGATCGGCGCCCTGCTCCTGATCGGCGCCGGCGTGCTGATCGCCTCCAACAGCTTCAGGCAGATCACCGAGATTTACATCTTCGCCGGCGTGCTGGTGCTGCAAAGCCTGCCGTTCCTGGCCGCGGTCGCGATCGCCATCCTCGAACTCAGCCGCATCAACTCGTTCCAGTTCTGGCGCGACAGCGCGATCCGCACCGCCGAGCTGATCGGCCTGCGCCCGGTCGCGCTGCCGACCCCCGCCGGCACGCCGCAAGCCGTGCCGAACGAGGTCCGGCGCGAGGCGAACTGACGGTACGAACGCCTCGCGGCGCGGGCGAAACCTCCGCGCCGGCGAGCCACCTGCGCTGTTCGGCGGGGATAGCGAGCCGCCAGTCGGGTTGAAAATTCCGGCTTAAGCTGCGGATGCCGCGAGCAAATCCCCGCTCCTGCCAGGAGTTTCGGCAGCCACCCGTGCTATTGACCTCAGCGCCCCATCCCCCTACACAGCGCGGGCCGAAAGCATGATCCGGAAACAGCCGGTTTTTCCCCGCGACGCAAGCTTAAGCGCAGCGGCAAGACATGCTTCTCGAATGTCCGAAGACGATGGTGATATCTTTGAAGCCATCAGCGGCCATGGGAGCGCGTAGCTCAGCCGGTAGAGCACGTGACTTTTAATCACGGGGTCCTGGGTTCGAGCCCCAGCGCGCTCACCAATAAATAGAATAGATTCATAGCGTTACATCCGGCAGCGTCTAGGCGATATCGGCGACGCTCTTATCGTGCAACGCTCATGCAACAACTGAGATATTCCCAACATCGTCTCGCTGCCTTCCCAAAGGCCGTTTCCAATTACGTTGTTTCAACCAATGCGACTGCTGGGCTTCTGTGCTTCTAGTCTGAGATGAAGCGGTCGTGCTGGTTTTGATGTCGCTGGATTTCTCAAGGCTGAAATAGAGCGGAGCCATCCGCGACGTCCTACCCGCGTCGATGGCCGCCCGGTGAAGATCACCTTCGGCGAGATGGGCGTCCGAGGCGTTCTGATCTATTGCACTGACTACCGCTGCGGACATTCTACCGCGCTAAGCGCGAACCGCTGGCCAGATGACGTGCGGCTGTCCGACATCGAGCCGCGCTTCATTTGCACTGCCTGCGGCGAGCGCGGCGCTGACGTCCGGCCAGACTTCAATAGGGACAGGCCGCCGATGCCGGCAATGGGCTATCGATAGCGCGGAAAAACGGCCCCGGCCGTGGGGTTTCGTGGTGGGCGTTGAGGCCGGGGCCGTGGGGTGCTTGGACCTTGGGGAAGCTCAAGCAGTTCCGAGCTTACTCACAGCTCGGAGCGCCGTTCTGTTCGTTTCCCAACATTGGCAGTAGTGTTCCGGACAGGAACGGCAAACTCTTGCGCAACGAACGACCGAACGAGGCTAGGGGGCCGCAGCGGTTCCCTGTTGCGGCCCTTCTGAGCCGGGCGGCCCCTCACGGATAACGTCTCGGTGAATGAAACCGTTTACCGCATCACGCGAAGCACTCAGGAAACAATCCGCGCCCAGTCTCCCGTCATTCACGAGGGGATCTCAAGATGATCGTTCTCAAAATCTTTGCTGTCGTTCTTGGTGCTGGCATCCTTTTCACGATGTACTCAGGCGACCTGGGCGCCGAGGTCGTGCTCGCCATCGTGGCCTGCTTGGCATGACGAGAAGACCCGCCAGCGTGAGCTCGAGGGCCAGTCGTCCCAAGCGATTTGCCTGACCTATCTTCAGCTTTCCGGAGCTGAAACCGTAGCAGGCGTACTCAGCGGCGCTCCTCCAACCGAAACTGGCCCTACGGATTTCGACTGCCGGACCATCCGCTTGCGCAGCGCTGCGGACAGTCCATAGCGGGCCTGCGCTCTTCGGATGGAGGACGTGACGTCCGACATCATTGTATTTTGCAGCGTATCGACCTTCGCAATGAGCGCGGACAACTGCGAAGATATCTTCCTCACATCGACCCGTTCGTCCGTGATGCTCTGTCGCAGAGACAGGAGCACCATTGAATCCTGCTGCAGCAGAGCAGCATTTTGCTGCAAAGCGTTGTTGTTCTCCTGCAGCGAAGCCGTGTGTTGCTGCTGGGCCGACTGGATATCCTTCAAGGCAGCGACAACCGGATCCGGTTTCGGCACGGAAGCCTCCCGGCGCGGAAGCAGTTCAGCCAGACTGCCGACATTCAGCGACGAAAAATCAGACGGCAATGTATAGATGGCCGCCGAGCCGTTGATGGCCAAGGCACACACCGACAGTGCCAGGACCGATGTCCGGCTGGACTGCTTGATCGGTGCTGGAGCTTCCGCGGCTGCGGGCTCGGATGCTGCTGCGGCGGCTGCAAGTGCTGCGGGGTCGAGTTGTTCGACGAGGCCTTGCGCTTCGAATGTCGTGGTCACGTGCATTGACCTCAAATGAGCGAGCAAAAGGAAGCCGTCGCCGAAACGTCCTCGCGACGCCTCCTTTACGCAGCACCCATCTACACAACTGTCTAAAATTGTGAGCTTTTTGGATTAATTCCACGTTAGCGGCCTGGCCACCTGGCAGGCCCAGCCACCCCGGCCGATTACGGGGTCCATGCGAGGGAACGAGCAATGCGGCAGCCGGCTTCGAAGCGCCACAAAGCCGCGAGACAACTCCCCAGAATGGTGTAGGATTCAGCAAAACAGGAGGGAGCGGCATGTTTGAAATCAACGGTTTCGACACGGCAGGCATCGTCAGCCTCAAGCGGCTGTCACTTGAGGCCGCCCTCAAGAAGGCCAGAGAGCTTGTCGAGGACGGATGCTGGGACGTTCAGATCGTTGATCCGACTGGCCGCGTATACACCTCGTTCGAGGAGCAGGCCGCGTAGCCGCACCGCCTGCACTACCCGGGGCACGAACCGGCGCTCGACGCCCGCGCGCCGCGCCGTTGCCAATCAACTCATTTGGGAGCACGCTCTCTCCAGGCGCTGAAGACGCCGCACAGGGAGAGACCCATGAAGGAATCGGGCCTGGACGCTCGCCATCGGGACAAGGATGGCGGGATCAGCAAGAAGCACGGCAACACGCTGGTCGGCACGTTGCGCAAGATCTACGGAAAGGGTTTTGCGGCCGGCTATCCCGATGCGACCCAGCTCAGCGAGGTCCTGCTTCAGCTGAACGAGACGTCGCTGAGCCAGCTGCGCCGCGATCACGACACCGGGCATCTGGGGCACAAGATCGACCACGCCTCGAAGTGACGGGCTCCGCCCGTCTGATGCACCTGTCTAATTCACTTGGCCGATTCATTTGGCCGATGCACTTGGCCAGGTTCATCCGGCGCGTCCGCCCCTCAGGTCTCGTCCAGCGCCTCGAACAACTCCTCCACCCGCTCGAACGGCGCATCACGCATCTGGCTGTGATAGACGACGCGATCGCCGTCGCGCTGGAGTGACTTTCCTCGCGACTTCCGCAACCGTCCGGGCAGGAATGTTGCGGCCACCGCCCCGAGGCCGACGTCGAGCCGGATGATGCCCCTTCGCTTGCATTCGAGCCTGAGCTCCGCGGCGGCGAAGAAATCGCGCGCGACTTTCGGCAGCGGGCCGAAACGGCGGGAGGTTTCCTCCTCGAGGTCGACGAGGTCGTCCTCGCTGCTGCATCTTGCGGCGCGCGCATAGAGTTCGAGCCGCACGGGCTCCGACTGCACATAGGTCTCGGGCAGCATGTCTGCGACCGGCAGGTTCAGGTCGGGCACCCACACCGCGGCCCGCTCCTCGTCGACCTTCTCCGAGGCCATTTTCAGCAGGTGGCTGTAGAGCACGGGCCCGAACACCTGGACATGGCCGGATTGCTGCTCCGAAAACAGGTCGCCCGCACCTCTGAGATCGAGATCGCGCTCGCTGATGGCAAAGCCGGCGCCCGGCCGGCTGAACTCCTCGAGCACGGCCAGCCGTTTCTCGGACTGCCCGGAACTCGTCTCGGTCAGCAAATGGGCGAAGGCGCGGATGCCGCTACGGCCGACCCGTCCGCGCAGCTGATGCAGCTGGGCAAGGCCGAACTTCTCGGGCCAGCAGACCACGATGGTGTTCGCACGCGGAATGTCGAGGCCGCTCTCCACGATGTTGGTCGCGAGCAGGACATCGGCCCTGCCCTCGACGAAGCTCATCATCCGGTCGTCGATCTCGTCGGCCGCCAATCTGCCGTGCAGGCACACGATGCGAAGATCGCCGGCCACCGCCTGCACCCGCGCCAGCATCGGATCCAGATCCTGGATGCGCGGACAGATCAGAAAACTCTGGCCGTGGCGCCGCTGCTCGCGCAGCAACGCCGACGCAATGGCCGCATCCGACAGCGGCGCAATCCTGGTTGCGACCGGAAGCCGGTGCACCGGTGGCGAGGCGATCACGCTGAGATCGCGGAAGCCGGCAAGGCCGGCGGCCAGCGTCCGCGGGATCGGCGTCGCGCTCATCATCAGCACGTGGACATTTTTGGCGAGGCCGGCGAGCTTGGTCTTCTCCGCCGCGCCAAAATGCTGCTCCTCGTCGATGATGACGAGGCCGAGATCGTCGAACTTCACGTCTTTTGCCGTGAGCGCCTGCGTTCCGACCACGACCTGGATCCGGCCGCTGCGCAATCCCTCCCTGGTCTCGCGCAGCTCCGCGCCGGAGGTCGCCCGCGACAGGTTGCCGACCTCGATGCCAAACGGAGCAAAACGCTTCTGGAACGTGGCGACGTGCTGCCGTGCCAGCACCGTCGTCGGCACCGCGATCGCCACCTGCTTGCCCGACAGCACCACGGCGGCGGCCGCCCGCAGCGCCACCTCGGTCTTGCCAAATCCCACGTCGCCGCAGATCACCCGGTCCATCGGATGGCCGGAGGCAAGATCATCCAGCACGTCGTGGATCGACTTGGCCTGATCGATCGTCGTGAAATAAGGAAAGCGCGCGACGAACTTCTCGTAGGCCGATCCCGGCGGAACCAGCTTTTCGGCGCGCCGCCTTCGGCGCTGGCTGATGTGCTTGGCCAGCGCCTTGCCGGCGATCTGGATTTCGCGCTCGGCCACGGTGCGGCGGGCCCACCAGGTGCTGCCGTCCGCCTTGTCGAGCGCCAGCTTGCCGGGCTCCGTCGCGTAGGGCCACATCAGGGCCAGATCGGGCGGCGGCACGAGAACCGCATTGTCGCCCGCGAACACCAGGCGGATCATCTCGCGCAGCGCGCCGCCGCCCGTGTTCACGGTCTGCAGGCCGTCGAGCACCGCAAGGCCGCGCTGGAGATGCACGACCACCGTGCCCTGCTCGGGCACGTCGGCATGGTCGAAGGCCGCGCTCCAGGCCCGCGCCATCGGCTGCGGATGATGCGCCCGGCTGCCGAGCACGTCGGAGGCCGTCACGACAACGAGAGACTTTTTCCCCGGCACGACGAAACCCGCATCGAGATCGGCCAGAAGCGCCGCCTCGCCGCCCCGCCCGCGCGCCGCCGCGTCCCAATCCGCGCAGCGCTGCGCCTTGACGCCGCTCATCCGCTCCATCACGCGCAGGTCGTCCTCCTGCGCCGCGACCAGGATCAGCCGCGAACCGGCCCGCCGCGTCTCTTCGACGAAGGCACGCAGCGCCTTCCTGGCGGAGGTCAGCTTCGAAAACTCCGGGATGGGCTGGAAGGACGCCGTCCGCGGCAACACCTTCATGCCCCTGGAGAGCTGCTTCCAGTCGCGCCGTCCGATGTATTCGCGCTCCCTCTCCGCGCGAGGCGCCGCCTCCTCGATCGTGCTCAGCCAGCCGTCGACGTGCAGCGGGACCCCTGCATCGGCGATCCATTTGGCGCGCCCGCAATAGTCGAACAGCGTCGCGCGCTTGCCGCGTTTGCCGGCGAAGCCAAGCCGCTCCGACATGGGATCGACGAGAAGCTCGCTGGTCTCGAAGATGATGTCGTGCTCTTTCGGGTCGAACGCCACGATGCGGCTGATCGCACGGCCTGAATGCTCGATCCGGAACGGCCCCAGCGCGCCCGCGGGAAATATCTCGAAGGTCTGCCCGTGAAACAGGGCTCCGCCCGGATAGTCCGGCGCGTCCTCGAGATCGTATCCCAGGGCTTCGAGGCGTCCGCGCAGGTCGCGCTCGGAAAACGCGCCGCCCACCTTCAAGCTCACGCTCAGGCGCGACAGGCTCGCAGGCGGCGGCAGGCGCTCCATCACGGCTTCCGCCGTCGAGACCAGAAACAGCGGCTTCCTGGATTTTGCGAGGCGTCGCAGCACGGAGGCTCTGCGCCCTGCGAGTTCGTGGGACGGTTCGAGCTGATCGAACGGCAAAGTGTTCAATCGCGGAAACACCAGGACCTCGCAGGAGGGATCGAGCGCGTGAATGACGCTGCCGAGCCGCTCCGCCCTGTTCTCGCTCTCGGCGAGAAAAACGATGCCGCTGCGTCCGGACTGCTTCCATTGTGCAAGCAGATGGAGAGCCATCGAACCGAGGGGCGACGAAGACGAGATCGTGGCGCGCTGCGACCCTTTGCCTTTCTTCGGCGATGTCTTGGTCGCCTTCGCCTTTTTGGTAAGCCTCACTTGAATCCGTCTCTGATCGTAAACTGTCACCCAACGCGAGCCGCCTCATTGTCGATTCGGCTGCTCGCCGCCATGCATATGGGATTTGCCCTGCCAACGCACGCCTCGTGGCAACGTTCGGGGCGCCATTGCGCTTCCGAAATTTTTGGCTGTTGATCGCCCCACGGACGGGGAACTCGCCGCTGCTGAAGCATCCGACGCGGCGCGGGATCTGCTTCTCTGGATGCAGTGGCTGCTGCAATCGCGCGCGCCCTGCCCGCATGGCCGGCACGAAAAACCCCAGCGCTTGGACGCTGGGGTGTTTCGTCAAAAAAATGAATTGGTCAGGCAATGACGCTTTCATAGCAGCGAATGCACCGCGCGCGTGTGAACTGGTTCACACGCCTTGTTGGTTGTTGGCGCGGCCCGATCATCCGGAACGGGGTACCGCACCTCCGGTTTGAGCCTGCGCGCGCCGCGCGCTAGGATGCCCCCTTTTACGGAGGCTCATTTGAAACCATTCATTTTCATCGCCGCCATCGCACTCCTTGCGACGGCCCCCGCCCGCTCGCAACCGCTGGTCGATCCGAACAAGGTTGCTCCTGAATACCGCGAGGCGGCCGAGAAGCGCCGCGCCGAGCAGTTGCGGCAGCGCGAATGCGCGATGAAGGCGGATCTGGAGAAGGTGCTGCCCAGGGATCGCACCGCCTTTCTCAACCATTGCCTGGACACGATGGCGGCCAAGCAATAGCGGCTGGTCGGGCAGCTTTGACGACCTGAGGCTGCCGCCGGTCGCGATGGGCCGATGGCGCCTCGCCGCGTTTTGCGAGCATCGCCGTCGCGCACGCGACATCGGCCGTGGCAAGACCTCCCGGAAATCCGCCAAAGCCTTCAGGCTTTCTTCAGACATTTGCGATCACCTGACGATCCATTTCCATCAGTCATTGTCGGTCGCGCATGAGTTTCATCCAGATTCAGTGCACGCGCTGCAAGTCGGTGTTCCGCGATCGCGCGGGACGGTTGCAGGACGGCTATTCCAGGCAATGTCCAAGTTGCGAGGTGGTGCTGTTCTTCGCCGAGGATTCGCAGCACCCTTTCGTCAAGCGCGCGATGCGCAACGCGCGCAAGGCCCGCAAGGAGCAGCGCGAGGCCGAGGCGATAAGGCGCGTCGCGCCCGAGCCACGCGCGGCGCGGTCATTCGCCGGGCGGGGCCGTTCGGTGGGCCGAGAAGACTAGAGGAAATGGCTTTGGGTTGAATCGATTGGCCGCAGGCTCGTCGACCTCCCCCGCCTTCGCCAAGGCTTCGGCGGACAAGAGCGGGAGAGAGAGCGCACCTCCGTTGTCGCGGCCATCAAACCTGATCTCATCGTGCTTTGGCTTACCGCTGCCGCTTCCTCGGA
This sequence comes from Bradyrhizobium sp. cf659, assembly GCF_900113725.1. Classification (NCBI taxonomy): domain Bacteria; kingdom Pseudomonadati; phylum Pseudomonadota; class Alphaproteobacteria; order Hyphomicrobiales; family Nitrobacteraceae; genus Bradyrhizobium; species Bradyrhizobium sp. cf659. The sequence continues at coordinate 412,907 of NZ_FOQJ01000001.1, read as the reverse complement.
AACAGGCGGTCGCGGATATAGCGCGAGGTCGGGGTCAGGCGGATGCCGCGCGGCTTCTGCCAGGCGGCGCGGTCGATCTCCTTCTTGTCGCCGATCGCGAGCCTGCCCTTGGCGCCCTTGGCGATGAAGATCGCATCGCTCATCTTGCGGCCGGATCGCTTGTTCCTGGCCTTCACTTCCTTCCAGAGGCTGATCCTGCCGAGCTTCAGCTTGGGCAGCTCCTCCTTGATCTCCCGCCGCAGGCAGTCCTTCTCGGACTCGCGCGCACGTCTGCGGCCGCCCGGGAACATCCACAGGCCGTCCGACCGGCGTCGAACCAACAATACCTTGCCGCGCTTGGCGGCAACCAGCTTGGAAGACTTCGCCATTGCTGCCGTAATCGAAAATAGAATCGTCCCAATCGTAACTTGTCTAGTCGGATAGACAAGTTCGGGACGCGCCTTGATCACAGGCAGCGGACCGAGGGCGCGAGATCAGCCTTTGTTCGCCCTCGCGCCCGCCTCCGCCCGATCCTCCGTCCTGATCCAGGCCATCATCATCTCCCAGGCCACCGACAAGATGATCGGCCCGATGAACAGGCCGACGATGCCATGGGCGAGCGTGCCGCCGATCACCCCGACGAAGATCACGATGGTCGGCGTGGTCAGGCCACGCCCCATCACGAGCGGCTTCAACATGGTGTCGATGAAGCCGACCAGGACGAGAAACACCGTGAGCAGCAGCGCAGTGGTGACGTCCTTGGCGGTCCAGATCCAGATGATCACCGGCAGCAGCACGAGGAAGGCGCCGATCTGCACGATCGAGAGCAACAGCACGAGGAAGGCGAGAAGCCCGGCGCTCGGCACGGCCGCGAGCTTGAAGCCGATGCCGGCGAGCAGTGCCTGCACGATCGCGACGCCGATCACGCCTTGCGCCACGGCGCGGATGGTCGCGCCGGCGAGCCCCAGGAAATGCTCGCTCTGCTCGGGCACGATGCGAAACAGGAAGCCGCGGCCGGCCGCAACCAGCCTCGGTCCATGCGGGAACAGGAAGCCGGCCACGAACACCGAGACCAGAAACTGGAGCGTGCCGACGCCGGCATCGCCCGCGAGCGACAAGAGCGGCCCCGCCAGCGGCTGGAGATACGGCGCCACTTCCCGCAGCACCGCGCGGATGTTGGTATAGGCCTGGTCCCAGAGCTCGTAGAGCCACGGGCCGACGATCGGCCACGACTTCAGCTGCTCCGGCGCCGACTGGAGCGCGAGATCGCCGGTGCCGAGCTGGTGCGCCAGTTCGCGCGCGCCGTCCACCGCGCTGATGCCGAGCCAGGTGGCAGGGCCGATGACGATGCCGAGCGTGATCAAGGTGAGGATCGCCGCCGCGGTCTTGGGCCGCCCGCCGAGGATCTTGGCGACCCAGCTGAAGGCCGGGTAGAACGCGACCGCGAGCACGCCGCTCCAGGCCAGGATCGGCACGAACGGACGGATGATCAGGAAGGTCCAGATGATCAGCAGGGCGAGCAGGCCGAGCCGGATCACGAGCTGGATGATGTCCTCTCCCGTCAGGAGCTGACGGAGACTTTTCACGGGCACGACCTTCCTTGCGGCATCGACGCGGGTTCCGGCTCTTGCACGGGCAAGCCGTTATTGCCAGCCACGGGCCGGGCGTCAAGACGAGGCGGGCCCGCGCCCGGCCCTCACCCGGGAAAATCCCGCAAGGGGCGGGCCCGGTTTGGCTAACGGCGATTAACCGGATTTCCTTGCGCCGGTTTACGCCGATGCAAAGGCCCGCCCCTACCGTGCACCGAGGTCCCAAGAAACATTCCGTGCAATGGCCAACAGCATCTGGACGATCGAAGAATTCACCTGCAGCGGTTGCAGCATGAACTACACCGCGACCCGGGAAGAGCACAGCGAGGCGCATTCCGGCAGCTTCAAATGCCGAATCTGCAGCGGCGTGGTGCACGCATGGTCCGGCAACCATCACTTCTTCGGCTGGCAAGCCGTGAAGACGAGGCCGCCGGTGTTCGGCCGGCGCTGGGCCGGCGTCGGGTGGTAGGCGACACCCTCGCGAAACACTCCGGCCATGCCATCCCCTCGCTGTCATTGCCCGCGCAGGCGGGCAATCCAGTATTCCAGAGACAGCGCGGTGATCCAGAGACGCCGCGGCGTAGTGGATGCCCCGGGGCATGACGGCGTTGGGTGGAGCGGCACCTCGCCCGTCGGGCAAAACACCCGCACAAAATCCCATTCCGCCTGTCAACCCGCCGCCGCAAATATATTCCACTTTACCGAAATTCGGATTTATCGTACACACTGGACACCCTGGCCCGAGACAAGGGGCGGATCGCGATCGTCACGAACCGCGGGCCGGGCAGCGATGGACGCGACGGCGTCGGGCGCGAGCAGCGTTGCAGGGCGGGAAACCGTGAGCAATTGCCTTCGCGCGAACGACACGGCGCCGACAGCGTCTTCGCATGGCTTCGGGCGCGAGCACACGCCAGCTCTCGAAGTCCCAGCGAGGACGTGCGCGGACGGCGAAGTCGTGTGGTCCTGACGCCCGGGGTCTGTGCGTCAAGTCTCGTGGTGATGTGTGGCGCCCAACCGGGCGCGCGCATCAGTCATCCGCGAGCCGACGGGGGCAATAGTGCATCGCTCCCCGAGGAGAGCACGAAGGACACCGTTAAAACCATTCGCGCAGGGAAGGCCGGGCGACCGGCATCACCTGTGGTCCACCCCGTGTGCATCTTTTGTAGCGCACGGACCTGCGGGTGCCAGCCGGCGCCCGGCCTTCCCTGCGCCCTTGTCTCGATAAGGGCAATGCTAGAGGTAAAACTCGGGCGACATGCGCCGCGAGAAGGTGGAGGTGTGTCCAGTGTTTGAAGAACCGCTCGAGGTTCTCCGTGTCCCGGACGCAGCGCAGCGTCTCTTCGACGGTGCGCTGCCGAGCCGGGGCCCATCTTTCAGAGCCCTCGCTGAGCATGGGTCCCGGCTCTGCGCCGCAACGTGAAGGACGTTGCAGCGCGTCCGGGACACGAGGCTGAGTTGCGCCCTCGCCCACACTCCGTCATTGCGAGCGCAGCGAAGCAATCCAGACTGCCGCAGCGGAGGGACTCTGGATTGCTTCGCGGAGCCTGTCATCGGGCCGCGCACAGCGCGGCCCCGTTGGCTCGCAATGACGAGTATGTTGAAGCGCGGATTGAGATCTCTGCAACGTCGTCCTGGCAAAAGCCGAACCCCATTAGCCCTGTCAGAGCTCCGTGCGCGAGCCGCGGCTTCTGCTCCACAGCGACACCCGCTACACTCCCCCTCCCCGCAACCAAATCCGACACGCAATGACCGCCCCCTTCGTTCCCCAGATCGCCCTCTATCGCAACTGGCTCGCCGAGCAGCGCGGCCTCGCCTTCGGCAGCTACGAAGAGATGCGGCAATGGTCGGTGCGCGATCTCGACGGCTTCTGGCGCAGCATCTGGGATTATTACGATCTGCAATCGCCGACGCCGTTTGCGGCCGTGATCAGCGAGCGCAAGATGCCCGGCGCGGTCTGGTTTCCCGGCGCACAGATCAACTATGCCCGGCAGGTGTTCCGGCATGTCGAGGCGGCCGACGCCGCCGGCCTGCCCGCGATCGTCAGCGGTGGCGAGGACGGCAGGCTGAGGGAAACGAGCTGGCCGGAGCTGCGGCGCAAGGCGGCCGCGCTCGCGCTGCATCTGAAGGATAACGGCATCAAGCGCGGCGACCGCGTTGCGGCCTATCTGCCCAACATCCCCGAGACCATCATCGCGTTTCTCGCGACCGCCAGCATCGGCGCGGTCTGGAGCGTCTGCGCACCCGACATGGCCGCGCCCGCCGTGATCGACCGCTTCAAGCAGATCGAACCCAAGGTGCTGATCGCCTGCGACGCCGTCACCTATGCCGGCCGGCAGCACGACCGGCGCGCAATCGTCGCCGAGCTGCGGCGATCGCTGCCCACGGTCGCGCATGTCATCCTGCACAGCGAGGCCGGCGCGCCTGCCGCACCGGATGCCCTGCTCTCCGAGATTGTCGCGAGGACAAGCGCGGTGATCGACGCGTTCGAGCCGGCCTGGCTGCCGTTCGATCATCCGCTCTGGATCGTCTATTCCAGCGGCACCACCGGCCTGCCCAAGCCGATCGTGCACGGCCATGGCGGCATCGTCATCGTGGTGCTGGCGCTGCTCGGCCTGCACAACGACATCGGCTGCTCCTATCACCAGAATTCCTTCGGCGAGCGCTATCACTGGTACTCTTCGACCGGCTGGATCATGTGGAATTCGCAAGTCGGCGGCCTGCTCAGCGGCACCACCTGCTGCATCTTCGACGGCAGCCCCGGCGGCACCAAGGACAAGCCGGACTGGACCACGCTGTGGCGCTTCGTGGCGCAGTCGAAAGCGACCTTCTTCGGCGCGGGCGCGGCGTTCTTCGCCAACTGCGCCAAGGCCGAAATCGATCTCGCCGCCGCCGGCGATCTGTCGCGGCTGCGCTGCCTCGGCTCGACCGGCTCGCCGCTCAGCGCCGACACGCAAGCCTGGTTCAACGACCGCTTCGCCGCACTGTCGAAGACCAACGGCAGCAAGGCGCAGGCGGACATCTGGTGGGCGAACATTTCCGGCGGCACCGATTTCGCCGGCGCGTTCATCGGCGGCAACCGCGAATTGCCGCAGACGCCGGGCGCGATGCAGTGCCGCCTGCTCGGCGCCGCCGTCGAAGCTTTCAGCGAACAGGGCCGCGCCGTCACGGGCGAGGTCGGCGAGCTCGTCTGCACCGAGCCGATGCCGTCGATGCCGCTCTATTTCTGGAACGACGAGGACGGCGTGCGTTACCGCTCCAGCTATTTCGAGACCTATCCGGACAATTTCGACGGCAGCGGCCGCGGGCCGGTGTGGCGGCACGGCGACTGGCTCAAGGTCAATCCGGACGGCTCCTGCGTCATCTACGGCCGCAGCGATGCCACCATCAACCGGCACGGCCTGCGCATGGGCACGAGCGAGCTCTATTCCGCCATCGAAGCCTTGCCGGAGGTGCTCGACTCCCTCGTCGTCGACCTCGAATATCTCGGCCGCGACAGCTACATGCCGCTGTTCGTCGTGCTGCGCGACGGCGTCGCGTTCGACGACGCGATGCAGGCCAAGATCAACAAGGCGATCGAGGCCGGCCTGTCACGCCGCTTCCTGCCGAACGAGATCTTCGCCGTCGCCGAGATCCCGCGCACGCTGTCGGGCAAGAAGCAGGAGCTGCCGATCAAGAAGTTGCTGCTCGGCCACCCCGTCGAGAAGGTCATCAACAAGGAGGCGATGGCCAATCCCGCCTGCCTCGACTGGTATCTCGCCTTCGCGCACGACTATCTGGCGCGGAACGCGGCCTGAAGGGGATCGCCCCAATTGCGTCGATGCCGTTTGCACTCCGTTCACCGATCGCCGCTAGATCAGGATGGATCTACCGCAACGAACACGTGCCATGGCCGACCTCAACGCCGTCCTCTCCAGGCTCAACGACCGCCTGCTCCGCCTCGAAGGCGAGCTGTTCGTGCTGCGCTCGCTGGCCCGCGCGACGCTGACCGCGGGCGACGACCATGCCGAGCGCATGCGCAAGCTGGTCGAGGCTGCCAAGGTCGCGCTCGACGACGAGGCGCTGAGGCCCCTGGACAAGCCGACACGGAAGTATGTCGAGGCTGCGAGCGCCATGGTCGACGAACTACTGGTCGAACCGACCAAGGCCCGGCCACTGTTCACGGTGATCGACGGCGGGAAGTCCTAACGCCCGTACAAGCCGGGGGCGTGTGCGCGGTTCGGATAGCAATTGCCGTTCGAATAATTGTAGTCGTAGCCTTCGGGACAAAGTCCGCCGCGGCGCCCATACTCGGGTTGCCCGTACATGCCGGGGGCCCGCGCGCGGTTCGGATAGCAATTGCCGTTGGAATAATTGTAGTCGTACCCTTGCGGACAGAGTTCGCGTCGGTAGGTCGGCTCGGGAGCCGTGTAGTAGCCGGGCGCATGATAGTTGTTCGGATAACAACGGCCGTTCGAGTGGTTGAAATCATACCCCTCCGGACATTGCCCACCTGGACCACCTCGGAACTGGACCTGCTCCACGACGGGCGCCGGCGATGCCGCAGGCGCGCTTGCAAACGCAATCAGGCCAGCCAGCGCAAGCTCGATCATGACGTCTCCTCCAAATCGCCGGGCCAGGCCTAGCCGGACTCGTGTCCCACGCAATGACCTGCCGATAGAGACATGGCCGGGCTGAACCACGTATGAACCGCAATCGACCAGCGACGATGCGCAGCGCCCTCGGTCCGCGCAAGAGTTCACCTCGCTGAGCCGCGCTAGGCTGCCGTGGAGTTCGCCGCCTTCAGCCGGCTGAGGCCCGCCTCGATGATCGCGATCTCCTCGTCGATCTGGCTGATCGGCAGGCTGAAATCATAGCCCGACCTGCTCTTCAGATCGACCGCGAGCCGTTGCCGGTGCATCATCAGCTGGTCGAGGCCGCGCCGGTTCTTCAGTCGGACATAGATGTCGACGATCTGCTCAATCGCGCTCGGCATGAAATCGGTCCCGGCGAAAAGGCCCGCACGGCGCACCCACGCCGGCGGGACATTTTCGGTGTCGCGGTACGCAATACAAATCCGCGACGGATTCGTCGATACGCCAGGCTGGTTGAGAACGTATTACCGTCAGACGATTTCTCGATCGCCGAGCATGAAAAGGCCGCTGGCGATCAGGCCAGCGGCCAAAGCCGGGTTCGAAAACGGATGCGGGTTGAAATGTCGCCAGCCCCGGTATCGCCATTCTAACGGCGGTATGAATTCCTTGACTGTTCGAAATGAAACACAGGAACCGTCGCATCCATCACTTGCCGTCCGACCGTGGCCGTGCGGCAACGCTGGTCGGTGGCGCAATCGTGGAATTCATCGTGTCCCGCGCCCGGCACATTGTTGATAACCGGCGCAAATGGCCCGCGGGTGGTGACACGGCGTCCGGACGTGTTATCGGGGGTATGACGCAGTTGCGAGACGGATCGGACACCCATGCGCATCACCCTCGTCGGCTCCCGCCATTTCGGCGTAACCACCCTGAACATGCTCCGGGAGCACAGCATCGCGGTCGCACGGGTCGTCGTGACCGACGCCGAGGATCGCCTGGCCGCTGCGGCCAGGGCTGCCGGCATCGAGGTGGTGGTGCAGGCCAATCCGAAGCTGGTGGTGGCCTCCGAGATCGCCCCCGACACCGATCTGATCATCACGGCCCACAGCCATGCCCGGATCGGCAGGGATGCGCTCGCCGCGGCCAGGTTCGGCGGGATCGGCTATCACCCCTCGCTGCTGCCGCGTCACCGCGGCAAGGCCGCCGTGGAATGGACCATCAAGGAAGGCGATCCGATCGCCGGCGGCACGATCTATCATCTCGCCGACCGCATGGACGCCGGCGCCATCGCCGCGCAGGACTGGTGCTTCGTCAAGAAGGGCGAGACCGCCCGCGAACTCTGGGAGCGCGCGCTCGCCCCGCTCGGGCTCAAATTGCTGGCCGACGTGATCGACTACGTCAAAGTTCACAAGGCACTGCCGGCCAAGACCCAGGACGAGCAGTTCGCGACTTCCGCACCGAGTCTGGCCTGACGTTTACCCTTAATGTGAAGCCGCATTGATTCTGCTTGGAAAATTGGAGTCAAAAACACAAATAAACCATTGTTTCCACAGGAACAATTTTCGATTTGGCATCGCAACAAATTTCCGTCACATTTCGCCCGAATAAGCGTCAGCATATCAGACAAATTCAAGGACGGAATTCATGCGTTTTGATCGCATCGCGGCGTTCTGTGCCGCTTCAGTTTTCGCCGGCACCCTCGCTGCCTCCGCCTTCGCCCAGACCCCCTATGACGGCAACTGGCAGGTCACCATCGTGACCAAGTCCGGCTCCTGCGAACCGACCGCGAGCTCGATGCTGACGGTTGCCGACGGCAAGATCACCGCGCCCGGCGCTAACGTTTCCGGCACCATCGGCCGGGAGGGTCTTGTGAAAGTTTCGATCAATGGTGCATATGCCAACGGTCAACTCAGCGGCAACGCCGGATCGGGGAAGTGGAATGGAGCATCTGCAGGCATACCGTGCAGCGGGCGGTGGGAAGCATCGCGCCAATAAACCAACTGAGGCTCGCATCGGAGGCCGGCGGCTGCTGATCGCGGCCGCCGTTTTGCTTGCGGCAGCGTTTGCGAACACTGAAAGCAAGGCCCAATCCAGCCCGTTTGCCCCGCTCGCGGGCAACTGGAGCGGCGGCGGCACAGTCGCCTTGGATGACGGCTCCACCGAACGGATCCGTTGCCGGGCCAAATACGCCCCGATCGGGCCCACAATGGAGATGTCGCTGACCTGCGCCAGCGACGCCTACAAGTTCAACCTCGGAGCCAACGTCAGGGCCGAGGGCAGCGCCATCACCGGAAGCTGGTCCGAGTCCAGCCGCAACATCTCCGGCTCGCTCCAGGGCCGCGGCGGCGGCGGGAATTACGAACTGCTCGTCAGCGCGGCCGGCTTCAACGCCAATCTCGTGTTGAGGACGAGCGGCACCAAGCAGACGGTCTCGCTGAAGGCCGACAGCCAGTTCCGCGGCGCCAACATCTCGCTGTCGCGCTAAGCCGATACAGCCACGTCACAATCGATCCGGCGCCCAGGCCGGATCGATTTTTTTATGCGCTCGGAACGAACGCCGTCACCTCGATCTCGACCTTGGCCCGGTCGTCCACGAGGCCTCCGATATAGAGCAGCGTCGAGGGCGGGAAATTGCGTCCCAGCGTCTCCTTCCAGGCCGCGCCGATGCCGGCACCTGCGGCTTCATATTCGCTGCGGCTGGTCAGGTACCAGGTCAGGCGGACGATGTGCTCGGGGCCGGCACCGGCCTCGCCCAGGAGCTTGATGATCCGCTTCAGCGCGACGTCGACCTGCGCCGCCATGTCAGGGGCGTAGTCGCCCGCCTCGTCGCCGCCGGTCTGCCCGGCCAGCACCACCCAGCGGCCCGGTCCTTCGACCACGACGCCATGGGAAAAGCCGCGCGGTTTTTTCCATTCGGCCGGCTGGAGGATATGCATGAGCTGTTTCTCCCATTTCGCTCGTTGACCTTCCCTTAGCACGCACCCGCGCATCGCTGCATCCGCAGTTTTGGCCGTTGCAAACCGTATTGATGTCGCCGATACCGGCCTGCCCTCCAACGCACGTTCCTGCTGTATCCCGCGCCAATGACCACTCCTCCGTCCAAGACGATGGCTGCATTGTGGATGGCCGGCTGGCTATCGCTGACGCTGGTGATGGCGGTCGCGGGCCGCGAGGCCGTGCGCGAGATGAACGTCTTCCAGGTCATGGAAGTGCGCTCGCTGATCGGCCTCTGCCTGCTCTATCCGATGATCCGGCGCGCCGGCGGCTTCGCGACGCTCAAGACCACGCGCCTGCCGCAGCACATCGCGCGCAATCTGATCCACTACGTCTCGCAGCTCGGCTGGTTCTTTGCGCTGACGGTGATTCCGATCGGCCAGGTGGTGGCGATCGAGTTCACGATGCCGATCTGGACCGCGATCCTCGCCGCCAGCTTCCTGTCCGAACGCATGACATCGTGGAAGATCGCCGCGATCGTGCTCGGCCTCGTCGGTGTGATCGTCATCGTGCGGCCCGCGACCGGCGAGATCAATCAAGGCCAGTTGATCGCGCTCGGCGCGGCGGTCGGCTTCGGCGTGTCCATGGCACTGGTCAAATCGCTCACCCGCACCGAGAGCGCGCTGGCGGTCCTGTTCTGGATGCTGGTCGTGCAGTCGGTCGCAGGCTTCCTGCCGACGCTCTATGTCTGGGCCTGGCCGCCCACCTACGTCTGGGGTTGGGTGGGCGTGATCTCGGTCTGCGGCACCTTTGCACATTATTGCCTCGCGAGCGCGATGCGCTACGCGGACGCGACGGTGGTCGTTCCGATGGACTTCCTGCGGGTTCCCCTCACCGCCGCGGCCGGCTGGCTGCTGTATTCAGAGCGGCTCGACGGCTGGACCGTGCTCGGGGCGGCGCTGATCCTGTTCGGCAACCTCCTGAATCTGAAGCCAGCCGCCCCGGTTCCGGCCCGCGCGCCGTGAACCTGCGCGCTGCCTCGCGCGACAAAAACAAAGTGGCCGAGAGTGATCTGGATCACGTTGGAGGGGGCATCCCATCGTGCACATTCGGCCGCGAAGCAATGGGTTGGGCGAACGGTCGTTTCGCTAGCGCGAAGCCGGGCGTTTTCGTGTAGGTTCGCCGCCAATTTGTTGCTGCCTGCAATTCGATTCTGGGGATTTCAGATGCGCTATCTCACCCTCATCGCCTCGCTGATGTGCATGGCACTGTCGGTCAGTGCCGCGAAGGCCGACCGCCGTGTGGCTTTCGTCGTCGGCAACGGCTCCTACAAGAACGTCGCGCAATTGCCGAACCCGCCGATCGACGCCAAGGCGATGGCCGCAACGCTGCGCAATGTCGGCTTCGATGTGATCGAAGGGTCCAATCTCAGCCGCGACCAGATGACGGAAAAGCTGCTCGACTTCGGCCGCAAGGCGCAGGGCTCCGACATCGCATTGTTCTACTATGCCGGTCACGGCATCGCCGTCGGCGGCACCAACTACCTGCTGCCAGTTGACGCCGACATCAAGTCGGAGATGGATGTCAAGCTGGGCGCTGCCATCAACATCGACCTCACACTCGAGCAGACCATGGGCGATGCCAAGGTCAAGCTCGTCTTCCTCGATGCCTGCCGCGACAATCCGTTCGCCGCCAAGATCAAGTCGAACTCCGCGACCCGCAGCGTCAACGTGCAGAGCGGCCTTGCCGAGATGAAGTCCGGCGAAGGCACGCTGATCGCGTTCGCAACCGGCCCCGGCCAGACCGCGCTCGACGGCCAGGAGGGCAACAACAGCCCGTTCACCCGTGCGCTGATCGACAACATCACCAAGCCCGGCATCGAGATCCAGCAGGCGATGACGTCGGTCCGCGCCCAGGTCAATGAAGAGACCCGCAAGGGCCAGCTTCCCTGGGGCCACACCAACCTGATCGGCGCCGTCTATCTCAACCAGGCTCCGACGACCCAGGTCGCCAATGCCGCGCCGACCGCTTCCGGCAGCGTGCCGGCGGCGACGGCCGGCAGCTCTGATGGTGTCGAGCTCGAGTACTGGCGCTCCGTGAAGGAGTCCAACAAGCCGGAAGAACTCAACGCCTATCTCTCCGCCTATCCGAACGGCCAGTTCAAGGCGCTGGCGCTGGCGCGGCTTGCCGCGATCAAGAGCGGCCCGTCGACGACGACCCGCACGCTCAACGCAGGCGTCGATCCCGCCACCTTTACCGATGAAGCCACTCAGCTCACCGAGGACCAGATCGGCCTCGACAAGAGCCAGCGCCGCGACGTGCAGCGTCGTCTCTCCGGGCTCGGCTTCGATACCAAGCAGACCGGCGTCTTCAGCGACGAAACCCGGTCGGTGCTCAAGCGCTGGCAGGCAGCGCGCGGCTATCCGTCGTCCGGCTACCTCAACAAGTTTCAGCACAAGGCGCTGCTCTCGGAGGTCGTGGCTGGCCCGCCGACCGCGAGCGACAACAGCCAGAAGGCGGCTCGGCGCGCCGCCAGCGCCCCCGCAGGCAGCAGCGCGCCGGCACCAGCTCCCCAACGCAACAACGCCGGCGATGCAGCCGGCGCGGCCTTCGTCGGCGGTGTCGTCGGCGGCATGATGGGCGGCATGTTCCGCCGCTGAGGCGAGATCAGACACCAAATACAAAAGCCCGGCTCGCGCCGGGCTTTTTCCTGCCGGTCTAGTAATCCTGGGTGAACCAGGGCACGAGCGTCCGGATGCGCGGCATCGCCTGCGTCGTAATGCTCGTCCGAGCCATCTCTGCGATGCGCGGCGCCAGTGATGAGAGATCTCCCCGGCGGGTCACCAGAAGCAGTTCGCGAAAAAATCCAGGACCCGGCAGCGGGAGCGCGCTGACCTGAGCGGCGTGAGCGAGCCCCTGCAACAGACAGAGCGGCGTGGTGATCGCCACGCCCATGCCGGTAGCGACCATGGCGACCAAGCTGTCCGAGGTGTCAAACTCAAAGGCCCGTGGCGGGCGAATCCCCAAACGGCTGAGATGACGCTCGACCTGGGCACCGACATAGGAACGTTCGCTATGCCGGACCAGACGATGCCGGACAAGGATCTCGCGCAAGTCGAGGTCGGCAAATTCGGCTTCCAGTCCGCGCGGCACCACGAGCAGGTACGGCTCGCGGTAGAACGGGAAACGCTCGACATCATACAGATCGTCCATGGCATCGCATGTGATCGCCGCGTCGATCATGCGACGAACCAGGGCCTCAGCATGAGAATGAGCAAGACCCGACCATGCGGACAGGCTTAGCGCGATCGAACCCGTCATGAGCTCCTTGACGAGGTGCGCACCGACCGTGCCCGCGTAGGAATCGACGAGCCCGAGCCTGAGATCAACGCGCGCGGACTATTCGGCCGCAGCCCGGAGCGTGCTGAGAAGCACGTCGAAGTCGCGGTTCAGATCGAGAACGCGGTCGGCGAGGATGCGCCCCGCCCGGGTCGGCGTGAGCGGCCTGCGGCTCCGGTCGAAGAAGGCGACGCCGACCGCGGCTTCGGCACGCCGGACCGCCTGAGAGACTGCGGATTGCGTCATCCCGAATTGGCGGGACGCCTCGAGCATGCTGCCGGAGTCGGCGACAGCAGCGACAATCTGCAGGCTTCGCAGGTCTGGAACGGGTGGCTGCATCTCGATGACTTAAGCAGAAGTCATATAGGGATGCAAATTCTCTTCATTCCATGAATTATCCTTGTGTGAGGGCCGCATTTGAAAGCAGATTTTATGCTGTCCTAACAATTAAGCAGTCCCGATCCATGAGCGAGCGAACGGACATTCTGGTGATCGGCCTCGGTGCCATGGGCAGCGCGGCCCTCTATCAATTGGCGAAGCGAGGGGTCAAAGCGGTCGGCGTCGATCGCTTCGCCCCTCCCCACGTGATGGGATCCAGCCACGGTGAAACCCGCATCACCCGGCAGGCCGTCGGTGAAGGCCGCGATTACGTGCCCCTGGTCCTGGATACGCACCGGATCTGGCGTGAGCTCGAATCCGAGACGTCCGTCCCGCTCATGAACCCGTGCGGCGTCATCGTCATGGCGCCCGGCGTCGGCGAAACGTCGCACCACGGCAAGCCGGATTTCGTCGCCCGTTCGATTGCGGCAGCTCGTGACTTCAACATCGCCCATGAAGTGATCGACGGGCGAGAGGTGGCTTATCGCTTCCCGCAGTTCCTGAACCTCGAGGGCAACGAGAAGGCCTATTACGAGCCCGGCGGGGGATACGTTCTTCCGGAGAACTGCATCAAGGCGCAACTGACGCGCGCGGAGCAGCTCGGAGCCATGATCCGCACGGGGGTCGAAGTTCTCTCGATCGCCCAGGCCGGCTCCGTCGTTCGTGTGGAGACGTCCTCAGGCAGCTTCGAGGCGGACCAGGTGGTCGTGTCGGCAGGCGGCTGGAATGCTCGCCTGCTGGGCCCGCCGTTTGATCGTTTGCTCACGGTGAAGCGTCAGGTGCTTCATTGGTACGAGCTCGATGACGTGAGCGCGTATCGCGCAAACGCCCCCGTGTTCATCTGGATGCATGGCGCGACGGATGTCGACTACCTCTACGGCTTCCCGCCACTGCCAGGCGATCATCGCATCAAGGTGGCGACCGAGCAGTATGAGACGAGCACGACGGCCGATACCGTCGATCGCACCGTCGATCCGGCGGAGTCGGCCAAGATGTACCGGCAGCACGTCAAGGGGCGGCTCGCAGGCGCCACGCCACGCGTCGCGCAGGCGGCCGCCTGTCTCTACACGACAACACCCGATCGCGGCTTCATCATCGACCGGCATCCCGACCAGGACAGAGTCTTTGTCGTCTCGGCGTGCTCCGGTCACGGCTTCAAGCACTCGGCCGGCATCGGAAACGTCGTGGCCCAGATGATGGCCGATGGTCGAAGCTCGATCGACCTTACTCCATTCTCCGTGTCCCGTTTTTCGTGACGTTTGGCACGAACCTTGTAACGCAAAGAATACGCGCGGCGCGCGTCGTGATTGCAATCCTGGAGGTGTCGTCCCATGAGAAATGTGCTTCGGTCCATGATGGCAGGTGCCGCGGCGCTGCTGATGCTTGGCGGCGCTCAAGCGGCCGATGGCGTCGATGCCATCAAGCAGCGCGGCACGTTGAACGTCGGCGTCAAGGCAGACTACAAGCCTTTTGGATACCGCGATCCCACCGGAAATGTGGTCGGCATCGAGCCTGATCTTGCCGCCGATATTGCCAAGCGCCTCGGCGTCAAGCTCGAGCTCGTTCCGGTCGCGGCGTCCAACAGAATCGAGTTTCTTCAGCAGGGAAAGGTTGATCTGCTGATCGCGACCATGTCGGACAGGCCGGAACGCCGCCGCGTCGTTCAAGCCATCGAGCCTCTGTATTATTCGGACTATGTGAACATACTTCTCAACAAGAAGGCCGGCATCAAGGACTGGGCCGAGCTCAAGGGAAAACCCGTATGTGCAACCTCGGGGGCCTGGTACAACAAGGACGTTGCCAAATCCTACGGCCCCGAAATTGTTGCGTTTGACGGATCGGAGAAGCCTCTGTTCGCCATGAAGCAGGGCAACTGCATCGGCTACCTCTACGATCAGACCTTCCTGCAAGGCAAGTTGCTCGAGGACGAGTGGAAGACGGACTACGCCCTTCCCCTGAAAGGTGTTCTGCCTTCGCCATGGATGATCGCTGTCGCGCTGGAGAATACCAGCCTTCAGAAGCTGCTCGAAGATACGACAAAGGATTGGATGAAGACCGGCCTCATCGTGGAAGCGGAAAAGAAGTGGGGCATTACGCCGACCGAGTATTCACTCCTCATGCACGAGCAATACAAGGACAAATAGACGCGTGAAGCGGAGCGCCGGATCCATCTCGCGCTCCGAAGAGGTCAAGCCAATGCACTGATCCGAGGTGATTGCCTCAACAATTCGGTGTCGCGCAAAATGCAGGCAATCGGCAACTGGTTTCAGCGCCTCTATGAATCGACGGGGCTGAATTTCTCCGTATTCTACGATGCGTACGACTGGGACCGTTATCTCGGCGGACTCAAGATGACGCTGTTTCTGAGCGTCACGACCATCATGCTGAGCCTGGTCATCGGCGCGGCAGGTGCCTTGATGCAGGGTAGCCCGTCCCGGTTGTTGCGGCTGGCCGTCAATATTTTCGTCGTGGTCTTCCGCAACACGCCGCCGCTGGTCCAGATCTTCTTTTTCTATTTCGGGCTCGGCACCATGCTTCCGGCCGTCGAGACGGCGGGCATGCGCGTTCCACTGCTGAGCAACGTTCAGTGGGCCATCATTTCGCTGTCACTGTTTGCCGCCGCCTTCAACGTGGAGATCTTCCGGTCCGGCATCGAGGCCGTGCCGAGGACAACCGTGGAAGCCGCCGAGGCGCTGGGATACACACGCTTCAAGGCCTACATCCACATCGTTCTTCCGCTGGCCGTTCGCGTCTGCCTTCCCGCACTGAACAACAACCTCGTCAACCTGCTCAAGACGACCACGCTCGCCTACGCGATCGCCGTTCCCGAGACGCTGTATGCGGTCAAGCAGATCTGGTCGGAATCACAGAACGTTTTCGAAATGATGGTCGTGTTGCTTGCGACCTATGGCATTCTCGTAGGTGTCCTCGTCTGGTTGATGCATCGCTGGGAGCGGGCAATGCACATTCCCGGGTATGCACGATGAAGACCGCCGAATCCGTGCACAGGCTTGCCGTCCTTCTGCCGTATCGTCTCGCACCGACCCCGATGTCCGTTCGGATCAGCCCGCTATCCGCGGCGATCCTCTGCTTCTGCGTCATGATGGCTGCGTCCACGGCATGGGCGCAGACCGCACCGACGATGCTGTCCCCGCTTCAGGTCATCGTGAAATGGTCGCCGCTCCTGCTGCGAGGGTTCGCGTTCAACATCCTGATCTCCTTGCTCGCCATGCTGCTGGGCACCGTCGCCGGTCTCGGCCTGGGTCTGGCCCTGTTGTCACGGTACCGGTTGCTCGCCACCGCGAGTTGGTTCGTAACTCAATTCTTCCGCAACGCGCCCTGGCTGGTGTTGTTGTTCTTCGTCATGTTTCTGGTGCCCTTCCAGATCACCATCTTCAACACGACCATCCCTTTGCCGGATTGGATCAAGGCAACCGTGGGCTTCGCCCTGCCCGTCATGGCGAACGTCGCCGAGGTCGTACGCGGAGCCGTGCGGTCCATTCCGTCGACGCAATGGGAGGCGGCTGAATCGCTGTCATTCACACGACGCCAGACCATGTGGCTGATCATGCTGCCGCAATGCGTCAAGCGAATGCTGCCGCCCTGGATGAACATCTATGCCCTGGTCGCGATGGCGACGGTGCTTGCATCGATCGTGGGCGTCTCGGAAATGCTCACGCTGACGGCGCAGGTGCATGCTGCCGAAGGTGGCAGACCGGAACTGTTCGCGCCGCTCTACGGTTTCGCACCGCTGTGCTTCTTTCTCTACTGTTATCCGATCAACCTCTGGACCGCTCGTCTTGAGCGTCGATTCCGCGTGCGCTGAGGGAGCAGAGCATGGTCGCGACCTGGACTCCGGATCAGCCCATCGTTCAATGCGTTGAAGTCAGAAAATCGTTCGGCGCTCTCGAGGTTCTGAAGGGCATCAGCCTGTCGGTGAAGAAGGGCGAGGTGATCTGCATCATCGGCCCGTCGGGATCAGGGAAGTCCACGCTGATCCGCTGTATCAACGCCCTCCAGCCGATCTCGTCCGGCAGCATTCAAATCGAAGGTATCGAGGTCACCGATCCCAGGCTCGACAAGCTGGCACTTCGGCGCAAGGTCGGGATGGTATTTCAGCAGTACAACCTGTTCCCGCACAAGACGGCGCTCCAGAACGTGATGATGGCGCCGATCCACGTGCTCGGCCAGAAACGCGCCGAGGTCGAAGCGCGCGCCCGAGCGCTGCTCGCCAAGGTGCGGCTCGCAGGAAAGGAGGACAGCTATCCTGGCGAACTCTCGGGCGGACAGCAGCAGCGCGTGGCCATTGCCCGTTCACTGGCGATGCGGCCGGACATCATGCTGTTCGACGAAGTTACGGCCGCCCTCGACCCGGAAACCGTCAAGGAGGTTCTGGTGACCATCCGAGAGCTTGCCGAGGATGGGATGACATGCCTCCTCGTCACCCATGAAATGAACTTCGCACGCGAGGTCGCCGATCACGTCTACTTCACCGATCGCGGTGTGATCGTCGAGCACGGGCCGCCGGAAACATTGTTCACGGCGGCCAAGGACGAGCGCACGCAGCGGTTTCTGTCCCAGGTCCTCTGAGCTGGCTGCGCGGATCCCGGGCGCATCGGCCTTCGAACGACCAACCAGATCCGGCGGCTGTAGCCTACTTCCCCGCCGCCTTCCGCAGCGCCTCGTTGATGCGGTCCTGCCAGCCGGGGCCGCCCTCCTGGAAGAACTCCAGCACGTCCTGGTCGATGCGCAGCGTGACCTGCTCCTTGACCCCCGGCGCCACGTTCTGCTTCGGCGGCGCCGCGGCGACCTTGGCCGTCACCTTCTTGAACGCCGCCTCGGCCTCGGTCCTGGCGTCGCCAAGCGTGCGCGGCCGCCTCGGTAGATCCGCCATGTCCTAGATTCCCTCAAACAGAGCCGTCGAAAGATACCGCTCGGAGAACGACGGCACCACCACCAGAATGGTTTTTCCCGCAGCTTCCGGCCGCTTGCCGATCTGGAGCGCGGCGGCGATCGCAGCGCCCGAGGAGATACCGCCCGGAATGCCCTCGTGCCGCGCCAATGCGCGCGAGGTCTCGATCGCCGTGGTCGAGTTGATTTTGACGATCTCGTCGATCACGGAGCGGTCGAGGATATCAGGGACGAAGCCCGCGCCGATGCCCTGGATCTTGTGCGGCGTATGCTGCCCCCCTGACAGCACCGGGCTCTCCTCCGGCTCGACCGCCACCACCCGCAACGAGGCCTTGCGCGGCTTGAGCACCTGGCCGACGCCGGTGATCGTGCCGCCGGTGCCGACGCCGGCGACGAAGAAATCGATGTTGCCGCCGGTGTCGTTCCAGATCTCCTCGGCGGTGGTACGGCGGTGCACCTCGGGATTGGCGAGGTTCTTGAACTGCTGTGGCATCACCGAGTTCGGCGTCGTCTTCACAAGCTCCTCGGCGGCGGCGATCGCGCCCTTCATGCCTTGTGCGGCCGGCGTCAGCACCAACTCCGCGCCGAGAAAGGCCAGCATCTTGCGCCGTTCGATCGACATGGATTCCGGCATCACCAGCTTGAGCCGGTACCCGCGCGAGGCGGCGACGAAGGCGAGCGCGATGCCGGTATTGCCGGAGGTCGGCTCGATCAGCACGGTATCCGGCTTGACGATACCGGCCTTCTCCATGGCGATGATCATGGCCGCGCCGATGCGGTCCTTCACGCTCGCGGCCGGATTGAAATATTCAAGTTTTGCCAAAATCGTCGCGTTCACGCCGTGCATGCCCGGCAGCCGGCGCAATCGCACGATCGGCGTGTCGCCAAAAGCCTCGACAATCGAGTCATAGATCCGGCCGCGGCCGGGTTGGTGCGTTGCACCCGTGGTGGACGATGCGTCCATGATGAACTCCCTGTGACGACAATTGGCGCGCTGATCGCAGCTTTTACGCAGTTAGAGACAGCTTGCGGCGACACGCAAGCAGCAATGCGGCACATGTTAAATACGCTGCATCGCAAAATCACGTGAGATACAAATATCAGAAAACCAACGCTTTTGTGTTGCGACCTCGTCAAGTGATTCTGCTTATGTTAGACTTACGTCTCAAAGCTGGGAGGTCACCACGATGTCAGCAGTTGCTGAAGTGTTGTCGACCGTCGCGCCGAACCGCGATCCGCGTTGCAGCGAGTTGCCCACCTGTCCGGTCTGCGCCGACTCCATGGTCGCCGCCGAAGCATCCGCCTACGTCTCGGACCACATGATCAGCTATCTCTGGACCTGCGACAATTGCGGCTACGGCTTCGTGACCAAGCATGCCGTCAAGCACCGGATCGTGTGCAACTGACCCTCAGTCGACCTGGCGCGGGGCGATGTCGCCCCTCGCCCAATCCTCGCGCGTACGCTGGTAGAACTCGTCGAACGTTCCGTGTGCGATCGCGTCCCTGATGCCCTGCATCAGGGACTGATAGTAAGCGATATTGATCTCGGACAGCAGCATTGCCCCCAGCGTCTCGCCCGCCTTGACGAGATGATGCAGGTAGGCGCGCGCGTAGCTGCGCGTCGACGGCCATGAGCTTTCCTCGTCGAGCGGTCGCGGATCGTCCGCATGGCGCGCGTTGCGCAGATTGACCTGACCGAAGCGGGTGAAGGCGACGCCGTGCCGGCCGTTCCGCGTCGGCATCACGCAATCGAACATGTCGATGCCGCGCTTCACGGCTTCGAGGATGTCGTCGGGCGTGCCGACGCCCATCAGATAGCGCGGCCGCTCTTTCGGCAGCATCGGTGCGGTCTCGTCGATCATTGCCAGCATCACCGCCTGCGGCTCGCCGACGGCGAGGCCGCCGATCGCATAGCCGTGGAAGCCGATCGCGACGAGCCCTTCCGCGCTCGCATGACGAAGCTGTGGCACGTCGCCGCCCTGCACGATGCCGAACAGCATGTAACCGTCTGGCGCGCTCTCGAAGGCGCGCTTGCTGCGCTCGGCCCAGCGCAGCGACAATTGCATCGCGCGCTCGATATCGTCGCGCTCGGCGGGCAGCCGCACGCATTCATCCATCTGCATGGCGATGTCGGAGCCGAGGAAACGCTGCACCTCGATCGAGCGCTCCGGCGACAGCTCGACCTTGGCGCCGTCGATATGCGAACGGAAGGTGACGGCGTGCTCGCTGACCTTGCGCAGATCCGCCAGTGACATCACCTGGAAGCCGCCGGAATCCGTCAGCATCGGCCCGTTCCAGCCGGTGAACCGCTGCAAGCCGCCGAGCGCCGCGATCCGCTCGGCGCCGGGGCGCAGCATCAGATGATAGGTGTTGCCGAGCACGATGTCGGCGCCGGCATCGCGCACCTCGCGCCAGTGCATGCCCTTCATGGCCCCGGCGGTTCCGACGGGCATGAAGGCCGGCGTCCGCACCACGCCGTGAGGCGTGGTCAGGCGCCCGGTGCGCGCGGCGCCATCGGTGGCGAGCAGTTCGAAATGATTGGGAAGAGCTGCGTCAGGACGATTCATGGCGGTGCTTATTGCGTGTCGGAGAAGGCCGATCAACCCGCGGGACCGCACTTCGGCCGGCCTGTGCCTCAGACTGGGACACAAATGGCCCCGGATGGATAGGTTCTCCGCCACCCTTGTTAAACAAAACGATACCGTATAGTTTTAACGTGGGGGCTGGACGAGATGCCGCGGCGAATTTGCCGGCGGCGGTAGATGCGTGATCGCCAGCCACCGACGATGCCCTTGCCTTCATATTCGACTGAAATGTCCGCCCCTTCACATGGCCGGGGCAGGCAGACAGGCGCCCGCCTGATCGGGTTCCTGGTCCTGGCCTGCAGCCTGGCGCTCGGCGCCTGCACCTCCCTGCCCCGCACGCCCTATAACGCCGCCGAGGCCAGCACGTCGCGCGTGCTCGATCTCGATGGCCTGCGGCGCTACGCCGACGACCCCGTCACGAAGTTCAGCTTCGAGAAGGACAACAGCAACGCGGCGAAGTCCTATCTGGCGCTGTCCGGGGGCGGTGCGGACGGCGCCTATGGCGTCGGCGTGCTCAACGGCTGGACCGCGGCCAGAACCCGTCCCACCTTCTCGGTCGTCTCGGGCGTGAGCACCGGCGGCCTGATCGCGCCCTTTGCGTTTCTCGGCTCGCAATATGACGACACGTTGAAGGAGGTCTACACCAGCGGCATCGCGGAGAGCCTCCTGAACGATCCCAGCATCATACGCGTGCTGTTCGGATCCGGCCTGTTCGGCAATACACGCCTGCGCGAGCTCGTCGCCCGCTATGTCGGGCCGGAGATCATGGCACAGGTCGCGCGCGAAAACGCCAAGGGCCGACGGCTGCTGATCGTGACGACCGATCTGGACACCCAACGGACTGCGATCTGGAACATGGGCAAGATCGCGGAGGTCGGCACGCCCGAGGCGCTCAAACTGTTTCGCGACGTGATGGCGGCCTCCGCCAGCATTCCCCTGGTGTTTCCACCGATCATGATCGACGCCGAAGGCCAGGGCCGCAGGTTTCAGGAGATGCACGTCGACGGCGGCGTGACCGCCCCGGTGCTGACGCTGCCGGAAGCCTTGCTGTTCCAGGGCAGCCGCCTGCCGGGCAGTGCGAAGATGGACATCTACATCCTCGTCAACAAGAAGATCGAACGCAACTTCGAGCTCGTGTCCAACAGCACCGTCGATGTCGCCTCGCGCAGCCTGTCGGCAATCACGCAGTCGCAGACCCGCTCGATCATCTTCTCGACCTATGATTTCGCCAGGCGCAACCACCTCGGCTTCCATCTCTCCTACATCGCGCGCGACTACCCCGCACCGCCCTCGGAAGGATTCGACACCGCCTATATGCGGGCGCTGTATCAGTACGGATATGAGAAGGCGGC
Organism: Bradyrhizobium sp. cf659; assembly: GCF_900113725.1. NCBI lineage: Bacteria > Pseudomonadati > Pseudomonadota > Alphaproteobacteria > Hyphomicrobiales > Nitrobacteraceae > Bradyrhizobium > Bradyrhizobium sp. cf659. The sequence goes on along the minus strand of NZ_FOQJ01000001.1, from coordinate 391,269 downwards.
CGCGGGCCAGGCCTGGACTTCGGCGCTGCCATGAGACCCCGTTAACGGAACGAGGTCGTACCGAGACCGTTGACGATACGGCCAATTCGGCCAGATTCGCGATGACGCCCCGGTTGCTGCGCGTTATAGAGCAATGACTGATGTCACGACCGCGCAGGAATCATTGGGCATGGGATTGACTGCGACCAGGACAAGACCGGCAGCAGCGCGGCGCGAGGTGCCGAAATCGCGCGGCGGCCGGCCGACCAAGACCGCCGCGATCGAGCGCGATCAGCGGCTGATCGAGGTCGCCACCCGCCTGTTCCTGGATCGCGGCTTCGACGCCACCTCGCTCGATGCGGTTGCGGAAGCGGCGCGGGTGAGCAAACCCACCGTCTATTCCCGCTACGGCGACAAGCGCGGCCTGTTTGCCGCCGTGCTGAGGCGCGAGATCGCGCGCTGGCTTGCGCCGCTGTCGGCGGCCGCCGAGACGCAGCTCAGCAGCGCCTCGGACATCCCCGTCGAGCAGCGGCTGGTCGAGATCGGGCGCGAGATGCTGAGCTTCACCTGCGGGCCGGATGCCGTCGCCTTCAGCCGGATGATGACGTCACAGGCCATCAACTTCCCCGATGTCGCCAAGCTCGGCATGGAGGAAGGCTGGCTCAAGGCCGTTGCCACGACGGCGCGCTTCTTCGACCATCTGGTGGCGCAAGGCGCGCTCGACGTCGACGACACCACCATCGCAGCGGAAGTGTTTCTCGACGTCGTCGTCGGTCATACCCACCGCATGGCGACGTTCGGAACGGCACTGGAGTTGAAGTCCGCGGAAAAGCGGATGCGCACGGCGATCAAGCTGTTCCTGGCCGGTGCGCTGGGCCCCGCCGGCCGCGTCCAGGACGCCCCCAAGGGCACGCCGCGGCGACGCTCCGCCCGCTGACAATTCCGTGAGCTGGCGATCTATCCCCAAGGCGGCCGCCGCAACGCCGTTGACCAAAATAAAACGATACGGTATGGTTTAGTTATAAGCCGGTACGGGCCGCTTTTTTCACCAGCCCCAAAAGAGGTCCATACCGCTTCGATCGCCGCGACGGGTACAGCCCGCCACGGCGCTCGGCGGCCGGCCGGTGCCCAAGGCCGGCCGCGAATTCTTTACGATCATCCGGCACACTCGCTGGCCGAGGGTTTCGAGCATGACGACAGCCAAACGATGGACCTCGCGACTGTTTGCGATCGCCTTGCCCGCGCTGCTCCTGGCAGCGCCTGCACGAGCGATCGTGACCACGGGCACACCGACCGCGCTTCACAGCGACACAGATGGTGACACCGAGGCGGACCGCCAAGCGGTCAGCCGCGAGATCGAGCGCTTCCGCGGCTCGCCGATCTCGATCAGCCAGGCCATGGCGATCGCAGAGTCCCGCCACGCCGGCGCCACGACGGCGGACGTGAGTTTTGACGGCGCCTCCGGCGTGCCGGTCTACCGGGTGAAGACCCTGCACCACGACCGGATCTGGCGCCACACCATCAATGCCGCGACCGGCGAGCTCGTCGGCGGCGAAGCCGCCCTCCCCCTCGCCGAACTCGACCACGAAGACCGCGACAATCTCGCAGCGCTTGGCACGATCCGGCACCGCCTCGCCGACGCCGTGCGCGTCGCCGAGCGCGCGGCCTCAGGCAAGGCGATCAGCGGCGGCCTCGTGCGCGAGCGCGGCCGGCTCAATTTCGCGATCGTCGTGATCAGCGGCGACGACCTCAAGGAGGTCATCCTCGAGCCGCCGGGCGCCCGGACGAAGTAGAGACGGGACCCGGCCGACGGCCACAATCCCGCCGAAAAGCCATTGACGGACGCAAGACTCTCCAGCATAAGTCGCCGCCATGTTCACGACCACCAAACGCACAACCAAAACCACCACGGCCTTCGGGGCCCGGGGAGGCGTGCGCGCGTAGTCGTCGACTGAAACGCATCAGCTCTACCGAAGCCCCGCCCTCGATGGTCCGGGGCTTTTTTGTTGTCTGGATTTCAACGCAATGGAGGACAAAGTGAGTAACGATCCCGTCGTCGCGATTGTCGGCGTCACCGGTGCGGTGGGCGCCGAATTCATCGCCACCATGGACAAGCGTGGTTTCCGCGTCGGCAAGCTCAAGGCGCTGGCAAGCGCCCGCTCGGCCGGCAAGACGGTGTCGTTCCGCGGGCAAAACGTCGTCATCGAGGAACTGACCGAACGCGCCTTCGAGGGCGTCGATATCGCCCTGTTCTCCGCCGGCGGCAGCATCTCGAAGAAGTATGCGCCAATTGCGGTCAAGGCCGGCGCGGTCGTGGTCGACAACTCCTCCGCCTTCCGGATGGATCCGAACGTGCCGCTGGTGATCCCCGAGATCAACGCCAACCGCATCCGCGACCACAAGGGCATCATCGCCAACCCGAACTGCGCCGCGATCACCGCGCTGGTGCCGCTCTGGCCGATCCATCAGAAGAACAGCATCAAGCGCGTCATCATCTCGACCTACCAGGCGGCCTCCGGCGCCGGCGCGGCCGCGATGGAGGAGCTCGTCGAGTCCACCCGCGCCAATCTCAACGGGCAGGTCTATACGCCCAAGGTGATGCCGCACCCCTACGCCTTCAATCTCTTCAACCACAACACCGCGGTCGACCCTGAGACCGGCTACAACGACGAAGAGACCAAGGTCATCAAGGAAACCCGCAAGATCTTCGAGGACGAGACCATCGCCGTCGGCGTCACCTGCGTCCGCGTGCCGGTGCTGCGCGCCCATTGCGAGGCCATCACCTTCGAATGCGAGAGGCCGATCAGCGAGGACCAGGTCCGCGCCATCATGGCGCAGGCGCCCGGCGTGAAGGTCGTCGACGACCGCGTGAAGAACTACTTCCCGATGCCGATCGACGCCTCGGGCCAGGACGATGTCCTGGTCGGCCGCATCCGCAAGGACCTCAGCGATCCCTCGGGGCATTCGATCTCGATGTTCGTGGCGGCGGATCAGCTGCTCAAGGGCGCCGCGCTCAACGCGGTGCAGATCGCCGAGCTCCTGCCGCAGCGGGTGATGGCGTAGGCCATCGCACGTCTTGACCCGTCATCCTGAGGTGCGAACCCGGCGGTGCGAGGCACCGCTGGGCGAGCCTCGAAGGATGCACGGCCGAGATGTAGCAGCCGGGCCGTCGCCCTTCGAGGCTCGCCGAAGAGGCGAGCACCTCAGGGTGACGGGGATAGAGCAACGCTCGAGGAAATTACTCTATCGCCCGAAACAGCAAACACGCATCCCCGTAGGAATAGAACCGATAACCTTGCGCGACCGCGTGCGCATAGGCCTGCTTCATCGTCTCCAGCCCTGAGAACGCCGACACCAGCATGAAGAGCGTCGACTTCGGCAAGTGGAAATTGGTCAGCAGAATATCGACGGCGCGGAAGCGGTAGCCGGGGGTGATGAAGATCGACGTCTCGGCCGCAAACGGCTGGATGGTGCCGTCCTCGCTTGCTGCGCTTTCAAGCAGCCGCAGCGACGTGGTGCCGACCGCGATGATGCGCCCGCCGTTCTTCCGCGCAATGTTCAGCCGCTCCGCCGTCTCGGCCGAGATCGTGCCCCACTCGGCATGCATCTTGTGACCTGCGGTGTCGTCCACCTTCACCGGCAGGAATGTCCCCGCCCCGACATGCAGCGTCACGCGGTTGAGGCCGACGCCGCGCTCGCGCAGCGCCTGCTCCAGCGCGGGTGTGAAATGCAGCCCTGCGGTGGGTGCTGCGACCGCGCCCTCGTTGGCCGCGAACATCGTCTGGTAGTCGGCGAGGTCCTGGTCGTCAGGCGTGCGCTTGGAGGCGATGTAGGGCGGCAGCGGCGGGCTGCCGAGATCGGCGATCGCCTGGTCCAGGGCCGGGCCGTGGAACGAGAACGACAGCGTCACCTCGCCTTCGCTGCCCTTGGCCTCGACCTCGGCGTCGAGATGGCCGAGCAGGCAGACCTTGCCCTCGTTGCCGAAGCGGATGCGGTCACCGGCAACAAGCTTCTTGGCGGGCTTCACCAGCGCCTGCCAGCGCGAGCCGTCGAGCCGCTTGATCAGCGTCGCCTCGATCTTCGGCTCGGTCTCGCGGCCGATGCGGCGGCCCTTGAGCTGCGCCGCGATGACCTTGGTGTCGTTGACGACGAGCTGGTCGCCGCCCTTCAGCCATTGCGGCAGCTCGGAAATGATCTGGTCGCGCAGCGCACCGTGCTCCACGACCAGCATCCTCGCGGAGTCGCGCGGGCTCGCCGGGCGCAACGCGATGCGCTCGGCGGGCAGGTCGAAATCGAAGAGGTCGGTGCGCATGCCCAGAACTTGTCATCGCCCGCGCAGGCGGGCGATCCAGTACTCACGATCTTTGATGTAACCACCGCTGGTGATTACTGGATGCCCCGCCTGCGCGGGGCATGACACCGGCGAAGCCGCTTATTCCGCGTCCGCCGCCATCCGCGCCTTGACGATCTTGTCCGGATTCTGCACCGGCTCGCCGCGCTTGATCTTGTCGACGTTCTCCATGCCCTCGGTGACCTTGCCCCACACCGTGTACTGGTTGTCGAGGAAGCGGGCGTCGTCGAAGCAGATGAAGAACTGGCTGTCGCCGGAATCCGGGCTCGCGGCGCGCGCCATCGAGGTGGTGCCGCGCACATGCGGCTCCTTGTTGAACTCGGCCTTCAGCTTCTTGCCGGAGCCGCCGGTGCCGGTGCCGTGCGGGCAGCCGGTCTGCGCCATGAAGCCCTCGATCACGCGGTGGAACACGATGCCGTCGTAGAAGCCTTCGCGGACCAGCTCCTTGATGCGCGCGACATGGCCGGGCGCGAGGTCGGGCCGCATCTCGATGGTGACGGGGCCCTGCGTGGTCTCGAGGATCAATGTGTTTTCGGTGACACTCATGCTGGTCTCTCTTGCGTTGGAGGTGAAGTCTTCCGGTTGCGGAACTGGATCGCGAATGGACGCCCTGCGGCGGCGCCGGCCATTGCATCGGTAAATGGCATCGGCGTGCAGCGTTGCAACGCCTCCATCACCGCGATCCGGTATTGCAGCCGGTCATTGTCGGAGGCCTCCGCGGATTCATAGGTAATCCTCGGATGGCCCAGAATGTTTCCGGACCGGTTAAAGCTCACGACGACGGTGATGTCGATAGGGCGAGCCTTGGCGGGCGGCGGCGGCTTCCAGCAGGTGCGCAGATGCCGGAAGATGTCCTGGATGGTGTTGACCTGCGCGTCCTCGGCGGCCGCGCCGGAGATGCCGAAAAACAGCACCGCGGCAGCCAGCAGAAGCTTGTTGCCGCAGCGCGCCATCGCCCTCTCCCGTTATTTGATGTCGGAGGCGACCTGCACCTTCACCATCTTGTCGGGATCGGTGACGGTGCCGCTCGGCGAACCGGCCGGCGCCTTCTTCAGCTTGTCGACGACGTCCATGCCCTGCACGACCTCGCCGACCACGGTGTACTGGTTATCGAGGCTGCCGCCGTCGGCGAACATGATGAAGAACTGCGAGTTGGCAGTGTCGACGCTGTCGCCGCGCCGGGCCATGCCGACGATACCGCGGGCGAAGTGTACCTTGGAGAATTCCTGCTTCAGGTTCGGGTATTTCGAACCACCGGTGCCGTTGAAGTTCTGGCCGTCGCCGGTCTGCGCCATGAAGCCGTCCATCACGCGATGGAACGGCACGTTGTTGTAGTAGCCCTCGCGCGCGAGCTGCTTGAGGCGCTCGGCGTGCTGGGGCGCAAGGTCGGCCCTGAGCTTGATGACGATGCGGCCCTTGGTGGTGTCGATGACGAGCGCGTTGGCCTTGTCGAGGTTCGCCGGCAGTTGCTGCGCCACCGCCGGGACCGCGCTGAACAGCGCGGCAAAGATCGTGGCAAGAATTGCGAGACGACGGATCATGAAAACTCCGGATCAGGTGAGATGAAGAGGTGCGCCGTTATCCGGCGAATTTGGCCTTGAGCAGACTTGCAACCAGCGGCGGCACGAAGGTCGAAACATCTCCGCCCATGGCGGCGATCTGGCGCACCAAAGTGGCGGTGATCGGGCGGACCATGGGAGAGGCCGGCAGAAACACCGTGTGCACTTCCGGCGCCATGGCCCCGTTCATGCCGGCAAGCTGCATCTCGTAGTCGAGGTCGGTGCCGTCGCGCAGACCGCGAATCATGATGGTCGCGCCGTGCTTGCGCGCGGCGATCACCGACAGATCGTCGAACGTCACGGCTTCGAGCACGCAGCCGGCCTGGGCTGCCACCGGCCCGCAGACGTCCTCGAGCATCTTCAGGCGCTCCTCGGTCGAGAACAGCGGCTTCTTGCCGGGATGGACGCCGATCGCGACCACCAGCCTGTCGCACAGGGGAACGGCATGCCGGACCACGTCCAGATGGCCGTTGGTGATGGGGTCGAAGGAACCTGGGTAGAAGGCAATGCGCGGCATGGCCCCGTCCTACCGCGCCCGGCCCGGCCCGGCAAGCCGGGCTGGTTCCATGTCCGTTTCCCTGCCGTTTCCCTGCCGTTTCCCGAAAAATGTCCCGCCTGCCGCGTCGGCGACGGCCGCTTTGTTTCGTCCTCGGGACGGCGACGAAACAAAACGGAGCGCGAACGAAACCATTTCCCGCGTCCGCGAAGACGTCCGGAAACTGGCCATGGTTACTAATCCGGCCAACGAATGACGGGCCGCATACTGGGCGTAGCGGCCGCATCACAGGGGACTGTCAATGATCAAGGCTCTTTCAGCGATCGCCATCTCTGCGTGTGTTGCCGCAGCCCTCACCCTCCTGCCCGGCTTTGCCCCGACCGTCGAAGCCAGCGTGCCGCAGCCGCTCGCCAAGGCCGATCGGCTCGACATCCGCACTATCGGCCGCGATTGCTCGCAGCAGGCCTGGCCGAATTTCGAAGTGTCCTGCCTCCGCCGTGCCGGCACCAAGGCTGACGTTCGCGTGGTTCGCCTCGTGACGGCCGACCGCACCCCGTAGCCCGGTCTGTCAGTTTCGCGTCAGGTAAACCTCCAAGCTCGAGCCCAAGATCGGCGACAAGATAAACCCCATGGATATTTGCGACGTCTCGTCGCAGACTGCGTGATGTTCGCGCCCGTCGGAATGGCCCGCCGGGCGCGATCCTATCAGGGGGTCGCCATTGTCCAGTACGCCCGCAGTCGCTTCCGGCCATCATCCTGATCCACTGCCGCTTGCCATGACCATGGGCGCCCTCGGGGTGGTCTATGGCGATATCGGCACCAGCCCGCTCTACGCCCTGAAGGAAGCCGCCAAGGCGGCCGCCCACGGCGCCACCCTGACTCCGGACGCTGTCCTGGGGGTTGCATCGCTGATCCTGTGGGCCCTGCTGCTGATCATCTCGCTGAAATATGCGCTGCTGATCCTGCGCGCGGACAACCGCGGCGAAGGCGGCATCGTCGCCCTGCTGGCCCTGCTCCACGCCCGCAACGCCCAGCCCGGCACCTGGCGCGCGCATCTTCTGGTGGTCGGCCTCGTCGGCGCCGCCCTGCTCTACGGCGACGGCGCGATCACGCCGGCGATCTCCGTGCTCAGCGCCATCGAGGGTCTCAAGGTCGACGCGCCCTCGCTCGCGCCGGCGGTCGTGCCCGTGACCATCGCCATCCTGGTCGGCCTGTTCATGATGCAGAAGCAGGGCACCGGCTTCATCGGCCGCATCTTCGGGCCGGTGATGGTGGCCTGGTTCGTCGTGCTCGCCGCACTCGGCATCCACGGCATCGTCAAGGCGCCGGCGGTGCTGGCGGCGCTGAGCCCGCTCTATGCCGTCGAATTCCTGATCCACCAGGATTTTCACGTCTCCTTCGCGATCCTCGGCGCGGCCTTCCTCGCGGTGACCGGCGGCGAGGCCATGTATGCCGACATGGGCCATTTCGGCCGCCTGCCGATCCGGCTCGCCTGGTTCGCAATCTGCCTGCCCGCGCTGGTGCTGAACTATTTTGGCCAGGCCGCGCTGCTGATCACCGATCCCAGCATGATCGAGAATCCGTTCTTCCAGCTCTGCCCCGACGCCCTGCACTATCCGCTGGTCGCGTTCTCGGCGGTGGCGACCGTGATCGCCTCGCAGGCGATCATCTCCGGCGTGTTCTCGCTGACACAGCAGTCGATCCAGCTCGGCTTTTTGCCGCGCATGCAGATCCGCCACACCACCAGCGATGCGATCGGCCAGATCTATGTGCCCCTGGTGAACTGGCTGCTCGCCGCCGCAACGTTAGGGGCGGTCTTGAGCTTCGGCAGCTCGGACGCGCTCGCCGGCGCCTATGGCATCGCGGTCTCGCTGCTGATGGCGATCACGACGCTGCTGGCCGCCCTGGTTGCGATCCAGTGGGGCTATTCGCCCTGGCTCGTGGTCGCGGTCAACGGCTCCTTCTTCGTCATCGACGTCATCTTCTTCTCGGCCAATTCGATCAAGCTGTTCGAGGGCGGCTGGTTTCCGCTGCTGCTCGCGGGCCTCGTCGCCTTCCTGATGCTGACCTGGCGCGCCGGCGTGAAGCTGGTCGAGGCGGCGCGGGGGCGGCTGCGCCAGCCAGAGGAGGACCTGATCGAGACCGCGGTCAACAAGTGCCGCGCCAGACTGCCCGGGACCGCCGTGTTCCTGGCCTCGGCGCCGCGCGGCGTGCCGCTCGCGCTGACCCAGTTCGTCAAGCACAACCATGTGCTGCACGAACGCGTGCTGCTCGTCACCGTGCTGATCGAGGAATCCCCGCACATCACGGACGAGGACCGCGCCGAGGTGATCGACATCATCCCGGGCATCACCCGCGTGACCCTGCATTACGGCTTCATGCAGAACCCGACGATCTATGAGGGGCTGACGCTGACCTGCCGCCAGGGCAAGCTGCCCGGCATCGACCTCTCCGACATCACCTATTACGTCGGCCGCGAGACCATCATCCCGCGCGAGGACGTGCCGGGCATGTGGGTCTGGCGCGAAACCGTGTTCGCCTTCCTCCAGCGCAACGCCGAACGCTCGGCCGCGTTCTTCGGCGTGCCGACCAAGCAGGTGGTGGAGTTCGGGACCGAGCTGGAGATTTAGCGAATGGTGAGTGGCAAACAGCGAATAGGCTTATCCTATTCGCTCCTCGCTATTCCCCATTCGCGCCATTCCCGCTCTCGGCCTCCTCCGTGATGTGCTCAACCGAGACGACGTGCTCGTCCTCGGCGGTGTCGAACACGATCACGCCCTGCGTCGACCGTCCGGCGATGCGGATGCCTTCGACCGGGCAGCGGATCAGCTGGCCCTTGTCGGTGACCAGCATGATTTGATCAGCATCCTCCACGGGGAAGGACGCAACCAGATTGCCGTTGCGGTTATTGACGCTCATGGCGACGATGCCTTTGCCGCCGCGGCCCGTGGTGCGGTACTCGTAGGACGAGGTCCGCTTGCCATAGCCGTTGACGGAGACGGTGAGCACGACCTGCTCGGCCGCCGACATCTCGACATAACGCTCCTGGGCGAGTTGGAAGCTGCCGGAGGCCTCCTCGGCCTCGGCGTCCACTGCCGGCTCCTCGGCCGTGGCTTCGCCGGCCACCGCGCGGCGCATCTTCAGGTAGGCCGAGCGTTCGTCCGAAGAGGTCTCGACATGGCGCAGGATCGCCAGCGAAATCACCTTGTCTCCCTCGCCAAGCGCAATGCCGCGCACGCCCATCGAGGTACGCCCGGTGAACACGCGCACGTCGGTGACGGGGAAGCGGATGCACTGGCCGCCGGCGCCGGTCAGCAGCACGTCGTCGCGCTCGGTGCAGATCTGCACGTCGACGATCGCTTCATTCTCGTCGAGCTTCATGGCGATGATGCCGGAGCGGCGGACGTCGACGAAATCGGACAGCTTGTTGCGCCGGACGTTGCCGCCTGTCGTCGCGAACATCACGTCGAGGTTGCCCCAGGTCGATTCGTCCTCGGGCAGCGGCATGATGGTGGTGATGCGCTCGCCCTGCTCCAGCGGCAGGATGTTGATCAGCGCCTTGCCGCGCGCGTTCGGCGCGGCCATCGGCAGGCGCCAGACCTTCTCCTTGTAGACCTGGCCGCGTGACGAGAAGAACAGCACCGGCGTGTGCGTGGAGGCGACGAACAGGCGCGAGACGAAATCCTCGTCGCGGGTCTGCATGCCGGCGCGGCCCTTGCCGCCGCGGCGCTGCGCCCGGTAGGCCGACAGCGGCACCCGCTTGACATAGCCGGCGTGCGAGACGGTGACGACCATGTCCTCGCGCTGGATCAGGTCCTCGTCCTCGACCTCGCCTTCCTGCTCGATGATCACGGTCCGGCGCGGGGTGGCGAACTCGGCCTTCACCTCGGCAAGCTCGGTCTTGATGATGCCCAGCACGCGCTCGCGCGAGCGCAGGATGTCGAGATAATCGGCGATCTCGCCGGCGAGCTTGTCGAGCTCGTCGCGGATTTCGTCACGGCCGAGTGCGGTGAGGCGCTGAAGGCGCAGGTCGAGAATGGCCCTCGCCTGCTCCATCGACAGCCGGATCGTGCCGTCGGCGCTGATGCGGTGGCGCGGATCGTCGATCAGCGTCAGCATGTCCTCGACGTCCCGGGCCGGCCAGTCGCGCGACATCAGGGTGTCGCGGGCCGTGGTCGGGTCGGGCGAGGTCCGGATGACGCGGATCATCTCGTCGATATTGGCGACAGCGATCGCGAGACCGACCAGGATATGCGCGCGATCGCGCGCCTTGGCGAGCAGGTACTTGGTGCGCCGCGTGACGACCCGCTCACGGAAGTCGACGAAGATGGCCAGCAGGTCCTTCAGATGCATGATCCGCGGACGGCCGCTGTCGAGCGCCACCATGTTGACGCCGAAGCTCGTTTGCAGCGGCGTGAATCTGTACAGCTGGTTCAGCACCACGTCCGGCACGGCGTCGCGCTTCAACTCGATGACGACGCGGTAGCCGTCGCGGTCCGATTCATCGCGCAGGTCGCCGATGCCCTCGATCTTCTTTTCCTTGACCAGCTCGGCGATGCGCTCGACCATCGTCGCCTTGTTCACCTGGTAGGGAATCTCGGTGATGATGATCGCCTCGCGCTCCTTGCGGATGGTCTCGATCGCGACCTTGCCGCGCATGACGATCGAGCCGCGGCCGAGGTGGTAGGCCGCGCGGATGCCCGCGCGTCCGAGAATGACGCCGCCGGTCGGGAAATCCGGTCCCGGCACGATGTTGATGAGCTCGTCGATGGTGAGCGCAGGGTTGTCGATCAGGGCGACGCAGGCGTCGATGACCTCGCCGAGATTGTGCGGCGGGATGTTGGTCGCCATGCCGACCGCGATGCCGCCCGCGCCGTTGACGAGAAGGTTCGGGAACTTGGCCGGCAAGACCGATGGCTCGGTCTCGTTGTTGTCGTAGTTCGGCTGGAAGTCGACGGTGTCCTTGTCGATGTCGGCCAGCAGAGCCAGCGCCGCCTTCGTCAGGCGCGCTTCGGTGTAACGATAGGCGGCCGGGGGATCGCCGTCGACCGAACCGAAATTGCCCTGGCCGTCGATCAGCGGCACGCGCATCGAGAAGTCCTGCGCCATGCGGACCATGGCGTCGTAGATCGACTGGTCGCCGTGCGGATGATACTTACCAATGACGTCGCCGACCACGCGGGCGGACTTGACGTACTTCTTGTCGGGTGTGTGCCCCTGCTCGTTCATCGAGTACAGGATGCGGCGATGCACCGGCTTCAGACCGTCGCGCGCATCGGGCAGCGCCCGCGCCACGATCACGCTCATGGCGTAGTCGAGATAGGACTTCTTCATCTCCTCGAAGATGGAGACGGGGCGAATATCCGAGGGTTGCGCCGGCTGGTCGCCGGGCTTGTCGTCGTCGTCAGCCAAGGGGGAATCCGGTGAGGTTTTATCTGGGAATCATATAGCGCATCGAGCCCCTGATAACCACCCTTGCCGGGGTAAAGGGAAGCGCTTTTTCCGACTGTTTTTCCAGAGACTTACGCCCTCCCCGGTACCGCCCCGGGCGGGGCCCGGACGAGCCGCCCGAAACCACCCCTTACGCCCCGAAAATCACGTGGTGCATGATGCGCCCCGGCATCAACGTGAACAGGCCCGCCACCACCAGCGCGCCGGCGAAGATGAAGATCATCATCCGCCGGTGATCGGCCACGCGATGGGTGTGCGCCCGCCAGACCGCGAGCGGCAGCACCACCAGCGTGAAGATCGACAGGAAATGGATCGGGCTGAACGGTCCGACCAGGCGGATCTGGTGGATCCAGAACGAGGAGGCGGCCACGACCGCCATCAGGACCACCCAGATCCAGCCGATCGTCCGGTGCGGCAGCGTACCTTTTGGAGCGGCAAACTGGACGATGCCGAGCACTAAGGCGGCCATGGCGGCAAAGGCATGCAGCGGGATCGCTGGAGCAGCCTCAAGCAGCGGCGTGAGGCTCATGCGGGGCTTTCTCCGATCAACAGGCGATCCATGTGAATAGGATTAACATAAAGTTAATACCATTCACATGATGACCCGTCAAAGGCTTGAAGCAGCACATGAGGCAAGCCCGGAAAAACCGAGCCTTGCCCGCCAATTGGTCAGAAATCCTGTTGCTTTACGCGAGCAAGACGACATTCGAGGCGAAGCGCCCCGCCCGCCTCAGAACGGGATGTCGTCGTCCATGTCGCTGTTGCGGCCGCCGCCACCGGCAGCAACGGCGCGGCGCGGCGCGCTGCTGACCGGACCGGAGGAGCCGAAATCGCCGCCCGGCTCCTCGCCGAAGCTGCCGCCTCCCCCGCCGCCGCGGCCGTCGAGCATCGTGAGCGTCGAGTTGAAGCCCTGGAGCACGACTTCGGTGGAGTACTTCTCCACGCCGCTCTGGTCGGTCCATTTGCGGGTCTGGAGCGCGCCCTCGATGTAAACCTTGGCGCCCTTCTTCAGGTATTGCTCGGCGACCTTGCAGAGCCCTTCATTGAAGATCACGACTCGGTGCCACTCGGTCTTCTCCTTGCGCTCGCCACTGTTCTTGTCGCGCCAGGTCTCCGAGGTCGCGATGCTCAAATTCGCGATCGGCCGCCCGTCCTGGGTGCGGCGGATTTCAGGATCCTTGCCGAGATTTCCAACCAGAATGACTTTGTTGACGCTTCCCGCCATCGCCGCTCTCCACTCCGAATGCCGCTGAATTCATAAGGCCCGACCGCGCCCCGCGGTCCTCTGCAACCTGTTGAGGCGACCCTATACGCTTGCGCGGGCCGATCAGCCCATCAGCCCTCAGGTTATCCCCATATATAGCATCGGCCACCGGTTTGTTCCAGATTTGTTCCTGCCCGTGCGAGTGCGAAATGTTTGGGCCGGACGGTACCCACGTGCTGCCCAAATAGTTTGCGCTGGATGGAACTTTTCCAGGTTCCCGCGAACGACCAAAAGTACTTAACATTCATCAAGTTACAAACGTTTCAGTTGCCTTGCGACTGTTGCATTTCGGCGACGGACTCTGCCTCCCGATTAAGCTACGTTTGCCTTGGAATTAAGTTCATATGGGCGTCGCGCCTGATTGGCCGCTTCGGGGAACTTCAAGAAGCGGATCGAAACTGGGGAGACTGCAATGAATAAGATTTTGATTGGTGCAATCGGTGCAATGGCGCTGAGCCTGTCGGCTCCCGCAAGCGCGGCGGATCTCGCTGCGCGTCCCTACACCAAGGCTCCGCCGCCGATGGTCGCGGCCATCTACGACTGGAGCGGCTTCTACATCGGCATCAACGGCGGCTGGGGTACGAGCCGCAATTGCTGGGACTTCGTGACGCCGGTCGTCGGCACGCTGGTTGACGACGGCTGTCATGACTCATCGGGCGGCACGGTCGGTGGTCAGATCGGCTACCGCTGGCAGTCCAGCAATTGGGTGTTTGGCGTGGAAGGCCAAGGCAACTGGGCTGACTTCAGCGGAAACAACATCAGCCCGACTGCTCCAGGTCAGCAGAACCGTACGCGGATCGATGCGTTCGGCCTGATTACCGGCCAGATCGGCTATGCCTGGAATAACGTTTTGTTCTACGTGAAGGGTGGCGCCGCCGTCGTGGACGACAAATACGACCTCATCGTCGCGCCAGGATTCGTGGGTGCAGGCACTGTCTTCGGTTCGGCCCGCGACACCCGCTGGGGTGGAACGGTCGGCGCGGGTGTCGAATTTGGCTTCGCCCCGAACTGGTCTGTGGGCGTCGAGTACAATCACATCTTCCTTGGCGATCGTAACGTCGACTTCAACTTCGCCGGCGCGTTCGTTCAGACCGAACGCGTCAGCCAGGACGTCGATATGGCTCTCGTCCGCGTGAACTACCGTTGGGGCGGCCCCGCGATCGCCAGGTACTGATCGCAAGCAGCGCTTCTTCTGACGAAAGGCCGGCCTCGCGCCGGCCTTTTTGCTGCTTCACGGCCTCGAGGAACAATAAGTCAATAACCGTTACGTTTTGTGTCTGTTGTGGCTTTTTAGAGACACAACTTGCAGCTTTGTTGGTGTAAGCACGACATCAGTTGGACCACAGCGTCCGATGCCCTTCCCTATCGTGGAAGGCACAACAGAAACTGGGACTGGGATTAGGTTGAAAATGAAGAAGGTTTTGTTGGCTTCGGCCTGTTTGTTCGCTCTGGCCGCCCCCGCGTCGGCTGCTGATCTCGCGGCTCGCCCGTACACGAAGGCTCCGGTGGCTGTGGCCTCGGTCTACAACTGGACCGGCTTCTACCTCGGTATCGTTGGCGGTGGCGCCTGGGAAAACGCTTCGGGCGACCCGAAGATGAAGGGTGGCTTCGTCGGCGGCACCGCCGGCTACAACTGGCAGACCGGCAACGTCGTGTTCGGTATCGAGGCCGATGGCGCCTGGGCTGACGTCAGCGCTACGGCGACCGGCGCCACCGTTGTCCCCGGCTTCGGCGTTGTGACCGCAACCGCGACCTCGAAGACCGATGCCATGGGCACCGTGCGCGGCCGCATCGGCTACGCTGTCAACCAGGTCCTGTTCTACGGCACCGGCGGCTACGCCTGGATCGACAACAAGATCTCCCTCTCCGCTCTCGGCGTGACCGCGTCGGACAGCAAGTGGCACTCCGGCTGGACCGTCGGTGCGGGCGTCGAAGCGTTCTTCGCGCCGCAGTGGTCGGTCAAGGGCGAGTACCTCTATCGCAGCCTCGGCGGCGAGACCTACTTCTCGGGCGCCCTCCCCACCGGCACGCTCAACTTCCACACCGTGCAGGTCGGCGTGAACTATCACTTCGGGGGCCCGGTGGTCGCGAAGTACTGATCTTCGCCACCGACGTCACATCGTCACGAAAGGCCGGCCTCGCGCCGGCCTTTTTGTTTTTCGCGCCCAAGTATCCAATCCAGCCGGTCGCTAGCGTTTTCGGAGAGGTGTGGCACCTCGGTGACAC
The DNA here is from genome assembly GCF_900113725.1 of Bradyrhizobium sp. cf659. Lineage (NCBI taxonomy): Bacteria > Pseudomonadati > Pseudomonadota > Alphaproteobacteria > Hyphomicrobiales > Nitrobacteraceae > Bradyrhizobium > Bradyrhizobium sp. cf659. Next base: position 375,943 of record NZ_FOQJ01000001.1, on the reverse strand, counting down.
AACCTTTGGCTTTAGTGGTGTAAAAGCAATGCCATCAGTTGGGTCGTTAGGTCCGCTGCTTTTCGCCGACAAAGAGAAACGAAACTGGGGAATTTGAAATGAAGAGGATTGTGCTGGCTTCGGCCAGTTTGCTCGCACTCAGCGCGTTGGCTCCTGCCTCGGCGGCCGACCTGGCGGCCCGCCCCTATACCAAGGCGCCGATCGCTGTGGCCTCGGTCTACAACTGGTCCGGCTTCTATATCGGCCTCAACGGCGGCGGCGCCTCGAGCCGCAACTGCTGGGATCTCAACTCGGTCCTCGGCGTGGCCATCCCCGTTACGGCTGAAGGCTGTCACAATGCGACCGGCGGCCTCGTCGGTGGCCAAATCGGTTATCGCTGGCAGTCGGCCAGCTGGGTATTCGGCCTCGAAGCTCAGGGCGACTGGGCCGACCTGAAGGGCTCGAACACGAGCTCGCCCGCAGCGCTCGCGCCGCTGGTCAACCAGACCAAGATCGATGCGCTCGGCCTGTTCACCGGCCAGGTCGGCTATGCCTGGAACAACGTGCTCTGGTACGTGAAGGGTGGCGCGGCCGTCACGCACGCCAAATACAACGGCCTGTTCGGCGGCGTGGTCATCGACAGCGCCAGCGAGACGCGCTGGGGTGGCGCGGTCGGCACCGGCCTCGAATTCGGCTTCGCGCCGAACTGGTCCGTTGCGATCGAATACGACCATCTGTTCATGGGCGGCCGCGATGTCAGCTTTACGGTTCTCGGCGCCAACGACCGCATCGACCGCATCAAGCAGGACGTCGACATGGGCACTGTCCGCCTCAACTACACCTTCGGCGGCCCGGTCGTGGCAAAGTACTGAGCTTCGCCACCGACGTCACATCGTCACGAAAGGCCGGCCTCGCGCCGGCCTTTTTGTTTTGGCGGTACATTCAGCGCAGTTCCGCACGCTCTGCTGCTGCCAGATGCCGCCAGCACGCCAACAATCCGTTGACGATTCGCAACTCGCACTGGAAATCCGTCGCCGTTCTTCCTACGTTCGCTGGCAACCCCATCGGCGCCGATCCCGGTTCCGGGCAAAGCGCGCCTTCACCCTCGGCGCGGCCGCGCGTCTTTGGGATTCCCTGAGGACACCGGGATGGATGAAGTGATCAAGGCGAAGCGCCAACAACAGAACGCGGGCTCCAGCCTGCGCGCAATTACGATCCGTGGCGCGCGCGAGCACAACCTCAAGAACATCGACGTCGAGATTCCCCGCGACAAGCTCGTGGTGTTCACCGGCCTGTCCGGCTCCGGCAAATCCTCGCTCGCCTTCGACACCATCTATGCCGAGGGCCAGCGCCGCTACGTCGAATCGCTGTCGGCCTATGCACGCCAGTTCCTGGAGATGATGCAGAAGCCTGACGTGGACCAGATCGACGGCCTGTCGCCGGCGATCTCGATCGAGCAGAAGACGACATCGAAGAATCCGCGCTCCACCGTCGGCACGGTCACCGAGATCTACGACTACATGCGCCTGCTCTGGGCGCGCGTCGGCGTGCCCTATTCGCCCGCCACCGGCCTGCCGATCGAGAGCCAGACCGTCTCGCAGATGGTGGACCGCGTGCTGGCGCTGCCCGAGGGCACGCGCCTCTATCTGCTCGCTCCCGTCGTGCGCGGCCGCAAGGGCGAGTACCGCAAGGAGCTCGCCGAATGGCTCAAGAAGGGCTTTCAGCGCGTCAAGATCGACGGCACCTTCCATGAGCTCGCGGAAGCGCCGACACTGGACAAGAAGTTTCCGCACGACATCGACGTCGTCGTCGACCGCATCGTGGTGCGCGCCGACATCGGCCAGCGTCTCGCCGAAAGCTTTGAGACCGCGCTGAAGCTCGCCGAGGGCCTTGCCGTCGTCGAGTTCGCCGATGCGCCCGCGGCGGCGCCGGCCGAGGAAAAGAAGAAGACCGCGAAGATCCACGACAAGAGCGGACCCGAGCGCATCCTGTTCTCGGAAAAGTTCGCCTGCCCGGTGTCCGGCTTCACGATCCCCGAGATCGAGCCGCGCCTGTTCTCGTTCAACAATCCCTATGGCGCGTGTCCTGCCTGCGGCGGCCTCGGCGTCGAGCAGCATGTCGACGAGGATCTCGTCATCCCCGACAAGGAGCTCGCCATTGGCAAGGGCGCGATCGCGCCCTGGGCCAAGTCGTCGTCTCCCTACTACGTTCAGACGCTGACGGCGCTCGGCAAGCACTACAAGTTCACGCTGACCACCAAATGGAAGGATCTGCCCAAGAAGACGAGAGACGCGATCCTCCACGGCTCGGGCGAGGACGAGATCAAGTTCTCCTACGAGGATGGCGTCCGCTCCTACGACACCAAGAAGCCGTTCGAGGGCGTCATCACCAACATCAACCGCCGCTACCGCGAGACCGAGAGCGAGTGGGCGCGCGAGGAGCTGGCGAAGTATTTCCACGACGTGCCCTGCGGCGCCTGCAACGGCTTCCGGCTCAAGCCCGAGGCGCTCTGCGTCAAGGTCGGCACCAAGCATATCGGCGAGATCTCGGAGCTGTCGGTCAGGAAGGCCGGCGAATGGTTCGAGACCGTGCCGGAGGCGCTGAACAAGCAGCAGAACGAGATCGCCGGCCGCATCCTCAAGGAGATCCGCGAGCGCCTCACCTTCCTGCTCGACGTCGGCCTCAACTACCTCACCCTCTCCCGCTCCTCCGGCACGCTGTCGGGCGGCGAGAGCCAGCGCATCCGCCTGGCCTCGCAGATCGGCTCGGGACTGACCGGCGTGCTCTACGTGCTGGACGAGCCCTCGATCGGCCTGCATCAGCGCGACAACGCGCGCCTGCTCGACACCCTCAAGCGCTTGCGCGACCTCGGCAACACCGTGGTCGTGGTCGAGCATGACGAGGACGCCATTCGCCTCGCCGACTACGTGCTCGACATCGGCCCCGGCGCCGGCATGCATGGCGGCCACATCGTCGCCGAAGGCACGCCCGCCGAGATCATGCGCAATCCGAAATCGCTGACCGGGAAATACCTGACCGGCGAGCTCGAGGTCGAGGTGCCGGAGCGGCGTCCGCCGAACCATCGCCGCACCATCAAGGTGGTCAACGCGCGCGGCAATAACCTCAAGAACGTCACCGCCGAGATTCCGCTCGGCCTGTTCACCTGCGTCACCGGCGTCTCCGGCGGCGGCAAGTCGACGCTGCTGATCGACACGCTCTACCGCGCCATCGCCCGCAAGCTGAACAATGCCAGCGAAGGCGCCGCGCCGCACGACCGCATCGAGGGCCTCGAGCACATCGACAAGATCATCGACATCGACCAGTCGCCGATCGGCCGCACCCCGCGCTCGAACCCCGCGACCTACACCGGCGCCTTCACGCCGATCCGTGAATGGTTCGCCGGCCTGCCCGAAGCCAAGGCGCGCGGCTACGAGCCCGGCCGCTTCTCCTTCAACGTCAAGGGCGGCCGCTGCGAGGCCTGCCAGGGCGACGGCGTCATCAAGATCGAGATGCACTTCCTGCCCGACGTCTACGTCACCTGCGACGTCTGCAAGGGCAAGCGCTACAACCGCGAGACGCTCGAAGTCCTGTTCAAGGGCAAGAGCATCGCCGACGTGCTCGACATGACCGTCGAGGAAGCCGCCGACTTCTTCAAGGCGGTGCCGCGCGTGCGCGAGACGTTCCAGACCCTGCACCGCGTCGGCCTCGATTACATCCATGTCGGCCAGCAGGCCACCACCCTGTCGGGCGGCGAAGCCCAGCGCGTCAAGCTCGCCAAGGAGCTGTCCAAGCGCGCCACCGGCCGCACGCTCTACATCCTGGACGAGCCGACCACCGGCCTGCACTTCCACGACGTCAAGAAGCTGCTGGAGGTGCTGCACGAGCTGGTCGCACAGGGCAACACCGTCGTCGTCATCGAGCACAATCTCGAAGTCATCAAGACCGCCGACTGGGTGATCGACCTCGGCCCCGAAGGCGGCGACGGCGGCGGCGAGATCGTCGCCTGGGGCCCGCCGGAAGACATCGCGAAGGCGCCAAGGAGCTACACGGGCAAGTTCCTGGAGCCGGTGCTGAAGAAGGCGCGCAAGCCGAAGCGCGGGAGGACGAGCGAGGCGGCGGAGTAGATTTTCGCCGTTTCCACTACTTCTGATTTCGGTTGATTTCTTGGCTTTTTTCCGCTCGACTGTCCGAGTCGGAGCGCTTTGACTTGCCTTGTGAATTTGACGTTCGATCCGATAGCCAAGACTGAATATGGCTCTGATGGCGCCGAATCAGCTCGTCATTCGCCCGTTCCAATTCGTTTCGACTACGCTTTTCTGGTAATAATCCCGCCATGGTAGTCTCCTTGTCACCAAGAAACTATTAGCAGATTCTCTGCCCCATTTGATGGCCGATTCTATTCAAAAGATTAAACACCCCGAACTTTTTTTCGGCTTCGTCGCTCCCATTGGAGCCGATCTAATGCCCGTGCTTGAGGCATTCCGGAAATATTTTGCGATGCGCCAATATCGCGTCGTCGAAATTAAAGCCACTGAGATTTTCGACGTCCTTGAAAAATATGTTGCGCCGATCGAGCCATTGATCAAAACGCGGCAACGCGAGCGATACGAAACTTACATCGCTTACGGAAATCAACTTCGCGAGCAGTTCGACGATGCAATTCTTGCCGCGACAACGATTCGGCGAGTAATGGCCCGCCGACTACGTATACAAAAAGGAACTGACAAGTTTAGTCGTACCGTATTTCTCTTGCATCAATTCAAGCGAAAAGAGGAGATCGACCTACTTCGTGTAGTATACGGTCGTCTATTTTTTCAAGTTTCGACCTATTCGCGAAGAAGTGCGCGCGTGGAGTATCTGTCGCGCCGCTTTGCTAGCAGCGATCATGGAGCATCCAGCCAGAAGTATCGTCCGGCTGCGGAGGAGCTCATTCAGAAAGATGAGAACGAAGTTGGACAGCGTCACGGCCAGCGCGTTGCTTCAATTTTCCATGACGCGGATTTCATCGCGAACCTGGACGTTTCTGAATCCATTGATCATCAGGTCAATCGCTTCTGCGAACTGATCTTTGGCTCGAATTGCTTCTCTCCTACCAAATCAGAATATGGGATGTTCTTGGCTAGGGCAGCGGCGCTACGTTCATTGGATTTATCCAGGCAAGTTGGCGCGGCAATATTCTCTCCTAGCGCCGAAATACTTGCACTAGGCTCCAATGAAGTGCCAAAGGCTGGTGGTGGCACATACTGGACTGACGATCAATTTGATGACCGTGACTACGTCAGGAAGGAAGACTCGAATTTTGTAAGGAAGCGCGAAATCTTAATGGAAATCCTGAGCATTATCGCTCCGGATAGCGATGTCGAACGGTTATCTAAGGACAAGCGGATACAAGACTCGCTCCTAATGGACGCCCTCGAATATGGACGCGTCGTGCACGCGGAAATGGGAGCCCTGTCGGACGCGGCGCGTCTCGGGCATCCGGTAAAGGATGGCGTACTGTATTGCACGACCTTCCCCTGTCATATCTGCGCTAAACACATCGTAGCCGCAGGAATTGCGAAAGTTGTATTCTTAGAGCCCTATCCAAAGAGCTTGGCCCCTCACCTGCACTCGGACTCAATTTCCGTAGAAGGAGGCGACAGAGGACATTACCAAAAATATCCTTCAGTCGAGTTTGAACATTTCTATGGAGTATCCCCTCGTCGCTATCGCGAAATATTCGAGCGGTTCAAGAGGAAGAGTGATGATGACGGCCGACTTCTGGAATACAAGGGTGGAGACCCTGCACCAATAATTGAGATCGAATATCCCTCATATGCCGAATTGGAGACGTATATTACCAACCGGGCAATGGCAGAAATCAGAAACGTCGTGGCCGATGAGGAGATTGCGGGCGCATAGTTCCGCTTTTTCTTTGACTAGCCTTCATCCTCTCCTCCCCCCTTCAACTTCAATTCCGGGCTGATGCCCTACACCCTCGCCATCTTCGACCTCGACGGCACCCTCGCCGACAGCTTTCCGTGGTTCCTGCGCACCATCAACGACGTCGCCGATCGCTTCGGCTTTCGCCGTGTGGCCGATGAGGACGTCGAGGGGCTACGGCATGCCTCGTCGCGCGAGATCCTCAACCGGCTCGAGGTGCCGCTGTGGAAGCTGCCGGCGATCGCGCGGCATGCACGGCGGCTGAAGGCGGAGGCAGCTAGCGAGATTTCGCTGTTTGCGGGCGTCGAGACGATGCTGCGGACGCTGGCCGAGAACGGCGTTCAGCTCGCGCTGGTGACATCGGACAGCGAAGCCAATGCGCGCGAAAAGCTCGGCGAGGCCGCGTCGCTGTTCTCGCATTTCGACTGCTCTGCGTCGATCTTCGGCAAGCCTGCGAAATTCCGCCGGGTCGTCCGCCGCGCCGGCGTGGACCCAAGCCGCGTGATCGCGATCGGCGACGAGGTCCGCGACATCGAGGCGGCGCGCGCGGTCGGTATCGCCTGCGGCGCGGTCAGCTGGGGCTATGCGGCCCCGGCGGCGTTGCGGGCGCACGAACCGGACCACATGTTCGAACACATGCGCGACATTGCCGAGACATTATGCGGAAACGTAGGGTGGATTAGCGAAGCGTAATCCACCACTGTGCGTATCCGCAGAGACAAAAGAGGTGGGTTACGCTGGCGGACTGCGCTTCGCGCAGCCGCACGCTAACCCACCCTACGAACTGTTCGGGGAGACGGCAATGACACTCACGGACGCAAGCCGCCTCAAGCTCCTGGCGCCGCCGGTCGGCCGGTTGCGGGTCGTGCTCGACACCGACACCTATAACGAGATCGACGACCAGTTCGCGCTGGTGCAGATGCTGCTGTCGCCGGAACGCTTCGACGTCGAGGCGATCTACGCCGCGCCGTTCTTCAATGCGCGCGCGGACAGTCCCGGCCACGGCATGGAGCTGAGCTACCAGGAAATCCTCCGCCTGCTGGAGCGCCTGCATGTCGCGCCGGATGGCCTGGTTCATCGCGGCGTCACCGACTATGTCGGCCCCGGCAAGACGGCGCAGGCGGCGCCTGCCGTCGATGACCTCGTGGCCCGGGCGCGCGCGGGCTCGCCTGACAACCCGCTCTACGTCATCGCCATCGGCGCCATCAGCAACGTCGCCTCCGCGCTGCTCAAAGCCCCTGACATCATCGACCGCATCGTGGTGGTCTGGCTCGGCGGCCATGCGCTGGAATGGCCGCACACGGTCGAGTTCAATCTGAAGCAGGACGTCGGCGGCGCGCAGGTGCTGCTCGACAGCGGCGTGCCGCTCGTCCTCGTCCCGTGCATGGGCGTCACCTCGCGTCTTCACTCGACGGTGCCGGAGATCGAACGATACGTCGAACCCCACGGCAGCATCGGCGCGTTTCTCGCCATGCGCTTCAAGGAATATTCGTCCGACCACATGGGCTGGGCCAAGGAGATCTGGGACATGGCGCCGGTCGGCTGGCTGCTCAATGCCGATTGGGCGCCGAGCGTCGTCATCCCGGCGCCGGTTCTCACCGATCAGATGACCTGGAGCATCGACCGACGGCGGCATCCGATCCGCTACGTGACCTATGTGGATCGCAACCCGATCCTGAAGGATTTCTTCGTGAAGCTGAAGGCGTTTGCCGAAGCGAAGAATTCGTAGGGTGGGTTAGCCCTGCAGATGCGCGAAGCGCATCTGCTCGGCGTAACCCACCGCCTTGCTCGCCGCGAGAAAGCGGTGGGTTACGCCTTCGGCTAACCCACCCTACGCAATCCCCTACTCCGTCCTGCGTAGCAGCCCGGATGGAGCGAAGTCCATAGCCCGAATGAGCGAAGCGACATCCGGGACCGCCCGTGCTTGAAACGAGACCCGCATATCGCTGCGCTCATGCGGGCTACAGGATGATCTACCCTACTCCGTCCGCCGCAAGAACGCCCCGAACGCGCGCGGGCCGTCGCCGGTCTTGATCTCGCCGATCACCTTCAGTTCAGTGGCGTCGATGATAACAAGCGTGTTGCTCTCCCAGCAGGCGACGATGATGCGCTTGCCGTCGGCGGTCGAGGCGATGCCTTCGGGGTAGTCGCCGACAGTGATGCGCTTCACCGGCTTCAACGTCGCAACATCGAACACGCTGACGGTGCCGCCATACTGGTCGGTGACGAAGCCGCGCCCCTGCGCCAGCGCCACCGCATAGGGACGCATCCCGACCGGCACGCGGCCGATCTCGGTCCCAGTGGCGATGTCGATCACGGAGACGTCGTTGGAGCCGACATTGGCGGTGTAGGCGCGCTTGCCCTCGGCATCGATGGTGACGCCGAACGGGCGCGTGCCGACCTTGATGGTCGCCTTGCGCGCGCGCGTCGCCGTGTCCACCACCGAGACGCTGTCGTCGTCACGGTCCGCCGAGAGCAGCAGCTTGCCGTCTGGCGTCACCGCCAGGCCCGACGGCGAGGCGCCGACCGCGATGCTGGCCGTGACGCTGCGCGTCGCCGCGTCGATCACCCGCACCGCCGCTTCGTACCAATCGGCGACATAAGCCGTCTTGCCGTCAGGCGCCACCGCAATGCCGAGCGGGCCGCCGCCGACCTCGATCCGCCCCACAACCTGCCGCGTTGCTGCGTCCACCACCGTCACCGCCTTGGCATCCGGGCTCGTGACATAGGCAAAGCGGCCGTCGGCGCTGACGGCAACGCCCGCCGGCTTGCCGCCGATCGGGATGGTTGCCACCGCACGTGCGGTGGCGAGGTCCACGACCATCAGATCGTCGCTGAGCTGGTTGGTGACGAACGCCTCTTCGGCGAACGCGCTGCCGAGACAGGCAAGGCTGGCGGCCAGCGCCGCCAGGACCAGGGCCCGCACGGTCAGCTTCCGCTCTCGACCTTCTTCTTCAGCGCCCCGAGGCCGGCCTGATAGAGCCCCTTCACCGCCTTGACCGCGGCCTCGTCGCTCAGCTCCGGCGGCGGATCGTTGTTGGGAAAGCCGCGATAGAACGCGCCGGCCCATTCCAGCGTCGAGGCCTTGCCGTCGGCGCTCGGCGTCACCGTCAGTGTCGAGGAATAGTTGGTGACCGGCAGCACCTTCACGTCGACGGTGGTGATCCGGTAGGAATAGGTCATCGCGGCCGCGTCGAACTTGTAGAGCTCCTCATCGACGGTGGCCCCGCCGGTCAGGGTCAGCCGCCGCGTCGCGCCGATCTCGTTGCCCTTGTCGCCCTCGGTCTTGGTGACGGGCGGGAGCCAGCTCATGTCCTGAAAATTGCCGATCACCGCCCACACCTTGGCCGGGGCCGCGTTAATCTCGATGGATTCGCGCACCTTCTGCCGGGTCGGCCCGTGCGCCCAAACCGGCTCAAACGCGGCCGTCAGAGCCATCCCCGCCACCGCCAGCGCCGCCACCCCGGCGACCGCCGTTCCGATCGTCATCCTCATACCGTTTCCTCACTCCTGGATCTGCGCGACTTGAGGCGCGCTGCGATCATCGTAGCGCATTTTCGGGCCGTGGGGAGACCGGTTCGTGGCACGGCTGTGGCGGCGATCGCTCTTGCATCCACGCCCTCCCTTGCGTTGCCCGACGGGCAAAACACCCAAGAGAGGGGTCAATCCGTCCGGATCAAAACAATTCGCTTTACGCGAATTCGGAATTATCGCATGTTTCGGTCATCCCAGCCCGGCCGAGGGGCGTTATCGCGATCGTCACGACACGCGGGTTGGGACGTGGTGGACGCAGGCGGCGTCGGCGCGACGGTGGTTTGCAGGGCGGCTGCCCCCGTGAGCACCTGCCTGCGCGCACACGACCGGTGCAGCCTGCGTACGGCAAAATCGTGTGGTCCTGGCATCCGGGGTCTGTGTGCCAAGTCTTGCGGTGACGTGCGCTGCCCAACCGGGCGGACGCGTCAGCCATCCGCAAGGTGACGGGGGCAATAGTGCATCGCTCCCCGGGGAGATCACGACATAAGCCGTAAAACCACTGCGCAGGGAAGGCCGGATGTTTGGCTTCACCTGTATGCCGCTGTGCATCTGCTTCCAGCGCATTTCGCGCACAGCGGACCGCGGGTGCCAGCCGGCACCCGGCCTTCCCTGCGCCCTCGGCACTTTCGAGGGTGGTGACGGACAGCAAAGCTCGGGCGCGATGTGCCGCGAGAACGTGAAGTCGCGCGCGTGACTTGGATTGGAATGCGAAGATGGATTTCGCCTCCGTGCCCCGGACGCAGCGCAGCGCCCGTTCGGCGGTGCGCTGCAGAGCCGGGGCCCATGCAGCGGCGATTGCGGCAGCATTCTGGGTCCCGGCTCTGCGCCGCAACGCTTACGCGTTGCAGCTTGTCCGGGACACGAGAATGAGTACGCTGTTGCCTTCTACCCCCGTCATTGCGAGCGCAGCGAAGCAATCCAGACTTTTTCCGCGGAGGGACTCTGGATTGCTTCGCGGAGCCCGTCATCGGGCCGCGCTTCGCGCGGACCCGTTGGCTCGCAATGACGAGGTTGAAGCGGCAGACGTCCCAATCACTCGGCCAGCGTCGCCTCCACGAAGCCCCGCGGGTCGTCACAAAACTCCCGCATCAGCCGGTAATGGTCGGTCTCCTCCACCGTCACCGGCTCCAGCCCGTATTTCCCGAGCCGCAGCAGCCGTGCGTTGGGATAGGCCATCAGCATCGGCGAATGGGTTGCCATGATGACCTGGCAGATGCGGGAATCGTCCATGCGTCGCAAAAGCTTCAGAAATTCGATCTGGCGCGCCGGCGACAGCGCCGATTCCGGCTCGTCGAAGATGAAGATGCCCTGACGCCGGCAGCGCTCTTCGAAGAAGCGCAGAAAACCTTCGCCATGGGAATGCGACAGGAAATCGGGACCGACCTGGCCGGCATCGCGTGCGGCCTTGTCGAGATATCGCGCCACCGAGAAGAAACTCTCGGCGCGGAAAAACCAGCCGTTGGTGATCTTCGGCAGCCAGCTTGCGCGCAACGCCCTGGAAAGCTGGCCGCCCATCTTCTCGCGCGCGTCGGAATGATCGACCGGCATGTACCCCTTGCCGCCACCGGCATCGTCGTAGCCGGCGAGCGCCGCGATCCCCTCGAGCATCGTCGACTTCCCGGTGCCATTCTCCCCGACGATGATCGTGATGGCGGTGTCGAAGTTGAGCTCGAAATCGTCCGGAAAGATCGGCAGGCAAAACGGATAAGCCTCGCGATCGTGAACCTGCGACGGGTCGAGCCAGACCCGCTTCAGGTAAGGCGCCGGCAGGTTGATCGTTCGTCCGCTTCTTCGGCTCATGCCCGGCTTCCAACCCGTTCCGATCCATCTTTTGACCAGAACATATCAGGAACACCATCTTCACGAAAGCTGCATCTGAGAAACATATAGCAATAAAACCCGTTATGCGTCACTTGGACATAGACTGAAACCTCAGATTGCAGGTCAGAATCGCACCAAGAAGACCTAGCTACGAGACAGTTCGCCGGCATGAGGCCGGCCCCACCTCGCGACCCCGCAATGATTGACGGACGTCCGGGACCGTAAGAGCCGCGAGGATGCGCGATGGTGACCACGTATTTCAGTTACAACTACATTACGCGCAATCTCAAGCAATCCCTGACGCGGGTCGAACAGCAACCGGACGTGGCGCGAGAGGCCGCCTACTACAAAGCCAACATCGGCAAGGTGAAGACCGTCGACGATTTCATGAAGGACTATCGCCTGTATCACTATGCGATGAAGGCGTATGGCCTGGAAGACATGGCGTACGCCAAGGCTTTCATGAAAAAGGTGCTGGAGAGCGACCTCTCCGACGGAACGAGCTTTGTCAACAAGCTGGTCGACAAGCGTTATCGGGAGTTTGCCGCGGCATTTTCCTTCAACGGCACTGCGACGCCGGTTGCGCAATCGGAGGACCAGACCGATGAGACGATCGGTCTGTACACGGCAACCAAGAAGAGCCAGGTCGATGCACTCGCCGACGATACGAATTACTACAGCGCCCAGATCGGCAGCATCAGCAGTGCAGACCAGCTCCTGAACAACGATCGTCTTCGCAATTACGTCTATTCGGCATTCGGGATCGATGAGAGCAAGTGGCCGCGCGACACGATAAGTCAGGTCCTGCGCAGCGATCCATCCGATCCAAACAGCTACGTCAACACCACCTTCGCGTCTCAATTGACCGGCCTCAACGCCCAGCTCGCTCAAGCCAAATCGGACGTGAGCGCCACCAATACGAAGATCGCCGACTACACGGCCCAACTCTCGCAACCAGGCGCTGACGTGACCCAGTTGAACGTCCAGATCCTGGTCGAAAAATATCACCTGGAGTCATACACGAAGAGCGTTTCCAGCCTCAACGACCAGATAGCGACGATCGGCGGGTTCGTAGACCTGGCCGGCGCGTTCGAGTTTTCGCCTGACGGGTCCCTGCCGTCCGGCGTGTCTGCGCAGACTGCTGCAAACGTCACGCTCACCAAACAGAAGTTCGACGACAGCAAGGCCGCCGTCTACGATGCGGCAAGTCCGTTGAGCGAAGCTCTGGCAATCACGCGCTTCAGAGCGGCCGTCCTCAAGGTCAACTCGGTCCAGGCGTTCGTCTCGACACCGGCCGTGTACAATTTTGCGCTGGGCGCCGTCGGCCTCGACTCGGCGACAACCTCGCAGGCCACGATTAAGGCTGTCCTCGAAAGCGACCTCAGCGATCCCAAGAGCTTCGTCTATACGCTCAAGGACAATCGGTACGTCGAGCTGGCACGCGCCTTCAACTTCGACGCAAAAGGCAATCTGACGACCCCCTTGGTGGCTCAGGACCCGGCACAAGTCCTCCAGGTCGCCAAGGACTACGTCATTGCAGTGCTGAAACAGGCAAGCCCTGAGCAGCAGAAAGCCGTTCGGGAACAGGCCCAGAAAGACGCGACGTCTTATCAGGAAGCCATCGCAGGAATCGGAAGTGTTTCCGAGCTGCTTGCGAACCGGAAGATGGTTGATTTCGTTCTCGTCGCCAAGGGTTTGGACCCCAAGAAGGTCAGTACCGACTATCTCAAGAAGATCTTCGCGTCCGACCTGAATAATCCAAAGAGCTTCGCGAACACCGAGAGCGATCCTCGCTTTGCCGAAATCGCGGCGTCGTTCAACTTCGACAGCAAGGGCAACGTCGCGCGCCTTGCGATGATGGGTCCGCAGAAGCAAGACCAATTCCGGGACACACAGGCGAACTATCTCGAGCAAAGCCTGGAGCAGCAGCAGGGGGATACGAATCCCGGCGTGCGCCTGGCGCTCTATTTCAAGCGAAAGGCGGGGGAAATCACGTCCGCATACGACATCCTTGCCGACAAGGCTCTTTCGGAGGTGTTCAGGACCACGTTCAATTTGCCAGATTCGATGGCGGCGATGCCGATCGATCAGCAAGCCAAGTTCGTGGACAGATTCATGAAGATCAAGGATCTCTCCGATCCCGCGAAGGTCGAAAAGCTGTTGGGCCGTTTCTCCGCCATGTATGACATCAGAAACAGCCAGAGCACCGGTCAGGGTCAATCGCCCTTGCTCGACCTCTTCCAGGGGGCGAGTTCAGGGATAAGTGACTCTACGTACCTGGCCATTGCCAAGCTACGTTCTCGCTGATGATCGCTCGCCGATCCTAGCCCAATACCTCGAGCACCAGCTCCATGGTCATCAGCACGGGATTGTCGCCACGGATCAGACGGCCCTCCGCAATGCCGCCGGTGTAGTCGATCAGGGCAATGTCGAGCGTGGCCTCCGGTGCGCCCGAAGGGCCCGATGCGATCGTCGCCGCCGTCACCGCAAGCTCCGTCGCAAACGGCTCGGTCACGCCGCCAGCGGTGAAGCGCGCCCCGATGGTCGAGCCGACACCGCCATGGATTTTCGCGCGCGAAATGCCGTGTTCGCGACAGAATGCTTCGAGACAGAAGGCAAAATCCTGATTGGGCCGCAGCCGCAGCGCGAACGCGCGGCTCGTGGTGCGCGCACCGCTGCTCCCAGCCGGCACCGGCCCGAACAGCTTGAAGTTCGTCTCCGGATCAGGCTCGGCGGTGAACATCGCGCCATCAACGCCGAAGGCTTCGACCTCGAACGGCTCGACGACGACAGTCTCGTCCGGCAGCATATGGCCGCCGCCTGGCCTGCCGTCCGCCTCGGTCCAAAGCCCATGGCAATGAAAGAACGGCGCGCCGTCGCGCATGCCGAGCGTCATGCCGCCGAGCTTCGTGCGCGTCACACCCTTGGGCCGGAACGTCTCGCTGTAGAACGCAGCATTCTCGCCGGTCTTCGACAGCGCCGGCATCACATAGGCGAACGGTCCGAGCGTGCCACGGCCAAAATTCAGCACGCCGCTCGTAAAGCCTTCTGCCGCAAAGCCGCGGCGCGCGGCCTCCAGCAGCGGCAGGCCTGCCTGAAGCGTGAATTTGAAAGCGCGTCCCCTCGCCTCCACCCATTGGATCCGTTCTGCGCGAGGTGCGCCCGGCTGCTTGATGCTGCGCATGACCTTCGCTCAGCCTGTTTTCGTCTTGTCGAGGTCGAGCAATCCGCGCGCCTCCAGTTCGTCGCGCACCATGCGCTTCGGCACCTTGCCATAGCCGGACTTCGGCAGCGCCTCCCAGAAGAAGAACCGTTTTGGCATCTTGTAGCGCGGCACCTTCGGACCGAGGAACGCCGCCATCTCCGCTTCACTCACAGCCTTCGCTCCCTCACGCGCAACACACACGGCCACGCCGACCTCGCCCCAGGTCGCATCGGGCACGCCGAGCACGGCGACCTCGCCGACCGCAGGATGCGTCAGGATCTTCTCCTCGATCTCGCGCGGATAGATGTTGGAGCCGCCGGAGATGTACATGTCGGAGGCGCGGCCGGTGATGTAGACGAACCCCTCCTCGTCCATGTGGCCGAGATCGCCGGTGCGGAACCAGCCGTTGCGGAACGCCTTCGCATTGGCCTCGGGGTTATCGTAATAGCCGGCGAGCACCGCAGGACCGATCACGCAGATCTCGCCGCTCTGGTTCGCCCCGAGCTCGCGGCCCTCGTCGTCCTGGATCGAGACCTGCATACCGGTGCGCTCGAAGCCGCAAGTGCCGATCTTCGCATGCGGGCCGTCCTCGAGGTCGTGCAGCGCCGCCGGCAGCACGGTGATGTTGCCGGTGACCTCGCCCAAGCCAAAATACTGCACGATGACCTTGCCAAGCTTCTTCAGCGCGGCCTTCTGGTCCTCGCGATACATCGGCGCGCCGGCATAGATCACGTGACGCAGCGAGGAGTGATCGTATTTGTCGGCGGCGGGATGCTCGACCATCATCTTCAGGATCGTCGGCACGGTGAAGAGATTGCTGACCCGATGCTTTTCGATCAGGCGGAACGCCTCGTCGATGTCGAACTTCTCGGTCGGCAGCAGCACGGTGCGTACACCGCGCGCGGTCTGCACCAATTGATGCACGCCGGCGCCATGCGAGAGCGGCGCCACCACCAGCGAGGCATCGTCCTCGGTGACGCCAGGTGTCAGGTCGGCGAGATGGTTGGTGACGACAAAGCCCATCTGGCCGTGTGTCAGCACCGCGGCCTTGGAGCGGCCCGTGGTGCCGGAGGTGAAGAAGAACCAGCAGGGATCGTCGTGCTCGACAGCGACGTTCTCGACCGCGCGCCCCGCCTGCGACGCGATGGCGTCCGCAACCGAGGTCTCGCCGAACGCGCCCTTGCCGTCAATGCTCCAGGTGAACGCGAGCGCGCCGCCGCTCACGGCCGCCGCGTGCTCGGGAAAATCGACATGGCACAGAAACGCCTTCGCGCCGGAGGCCTGCGCGAGATAGGAGACCTCGTCCGGCATCAGGCGGAAATTGGTGGGCACCCAGACCGCACCGAGCCGGAACGCCGCGAACATCGAGAAGAACATCTCGTCGCCATTCTTGGAATGGACGAGGATGCGGTCGCCCTTGGCGATGCCGCGCGCGGCGAGCGCCGCCGCCAGCGCCGAGACCTGCGCGTCGATCTCGCGCCAGGTCCAGGACTTGTCCCCCCAGACGAAGCCGGGACGCGATCCATGCCGCCGCGCATTCTGGGTCAGCATGTGAGCGAGATTCATGACGCGGCGGGACATGCGCAGGGGCTGCATGGGGCTTCCTCTTCGACGGCGGACAGCGCGCAAGCCGCCCGCTCCTTGCAGCCCATTTATCGCCAACGCCCGCACCGCCGCAAGGCCGCCGGCCGCACCCCTGCTCTACGGCTGCCTGAACGCGAACGGCGTCGCCGTGATCGCCTTCGCCTTGACGCAGGCCTGCGCGCCAAAACCACCGCAATAGCTGCCATGCAGATCGAAGCGGATGGTGCGCGCGGCGCCGCGCTTGATCGGCGACGCCACGATCTTGTAGCTGCGGACATAGCCGTCGAACACGGGGCGCACGCTGCCGTCAGGCAGCGTCACAAGGATGTTCATGACGCAGCCGCCGGTCCCGCAATAGGTGGTCTCGCGGTCCCCGCATTTGGTGTCGCGGAAATCGACGATGTAGTCGTCGCGACCGTCCCCGGTCAGGTCGATCCTGCGCACCGTGTCCGGTGCAAAGGTTACCGCGCCACCGTCCTGGCTGTCGCATTCCTCATTGGCGTAGCGCAGCGCCTTCTGCACACCGGCTGGAAAGTCGGCCGGGTTGAACGGTCTTGCGTCGTCGGCGCGCGCAGCGGTGACGAGCAGAGCAAGCAGGAGGACGAAACAGCGCATGCGCATATGTCGCCGACGCAGCCACGACCGTTCAGGGAATTTTAAACATGATCGGCGCAACCTCAGCCAATTCTCGCGTACAGAGTGCCGCATCATGGTCAAAGCGCCTGCCTTCCTCCTGCTATCGCTGGCGCTCGCCGGATGTGCCGTGGCGCCGCAGGCGCATCTCGCTTCCGATCCCGCCTTCAAGCCTGCGCGCTACGCCTGGGATGGTGCCGGCGAGGATCCCAACCAGCCGCGATCCGTCCCGGGACCATCGCGCGCAACGCGATCCGCCGCAGCATCCGAGCGCGACAGATCGCAAGCAGGCCTTCAGCCCTATTCGAAGGAATGGTGGCAGGCGCAGGACGGCATCGAGGCCGAGCAGGACGCCAGGGTCAATCGCTCCCTCGTCATCTGCCAGGGCTGCCTCCGCCAGCAGCCGCAGCCCGAGGACGCACGGCTGGCCAAAGCGACCGATTGAACCGAACGGCCGCTCCATCAGTCTACAGCGATACGCGCTGACGACGGCCGCGCAGGCCTGTCGTCGCGCGCCATCACCTCAGGGACATTTCATGCTCACCCGCCGGACCTTCGTCGTCGCCTCTCTGCTTGCCACTACCTCCCCGGCATTCGCCGTGACGCCTGCCCCCAGCGATCCCGTCGCCATCCTGACCGCGATCTACACGCGCGCGGCCAAGGGCAAGGGCGATGGCGGTGGGGCCTTCGTCATCGAGAACAAGGCGGCCAAGGCGAAATATCTCTCGAAGGCGCTGGTAGCGCTGTGGGCGAAGGCGGATGCACATACGCCCAAGGGCGACGTCGGACCGGTCGATTTCGACCCCGTCACCAACTCGCAGGAACCGGACGTGAAATCGTTCAAGGTTGACGCCGAGAAGATGGAGGCCGACAAGGCGACACTCGCGGTGACCATCGCCGGCCACCGCAACGACCGCAAACCCGCCGACCTGATCGTGCGTTACGATTTCGTGCGCGAGGCTGGTAGCTGGCGGATCGACGACATCAAGGGCTCTTCCGACGGCGAAGCCTGGTCGATCCGCAAGATGCTGACGGACTCGCTGAAGAGCTGACCGGAGACGACATGAGCGATGTCATCAACAACAAGGCCCATCACCGCTATGAACTGGAGATGGAGGGCCATCTTGCGACCGAGCATTACAAGCTCGACGGCAACGTCATCACGTTCGAGCACACGGATGTGCCGAAGGAGCTCGGCGGCAAGGGCGTCGGCTCGAAGCTGGTCCAAGGCGCGCTCGACCACGTCCGAGCAGCCGGCTTGAAGTTGATCCCGCAATGCCCGTTCGTCAAAGCGTGGATCGAGAAGCACCCGGACTATCAGGACCTCGTGAAAAGATGAGTGGGCGCGGGCCCGCCGATCGGGCGGCGGGCCTGCCGAAATCCGCAGCCTATTGTCCGTGCTTCAGCATATCCTGATCATTCAGATCCCAGTCCTGCCACAGCGAGAGCACGCCGAGGAGCACCGCTGCCGCTCCGAGACCCGTATGGTAGACCCGGAGAAAACCTTCGCCGGAATAACCGAGCGCGTAGGGCGAGACGATGAGCCACAGCCCGACCAGGATCGTCGCCACCTCCTGCCAGCGCTGCAAGGCAACATATTCGAGCTGGCTAAGGCCAAATACGACGAGGCCGATGGCGACCGTGTTCAGAACCATCGTCTCGTATCCGGTGATCCCCGGGCGATCCTGGATGGGGAACCACGGCGACGCAGCAATCAGCGCACCGAGCAGCATCCCGCACCAGTCTTCCCATGTTCGATGAGTATTCAAGAAACCAAAGTCCGACATCGTACCCTCCTACAAGAGAGGCATACGTCTGCGGCTGGCTATCACGACACTCCGAATGTCTGGCGACCGTGCCGGCCGCATTCGGGCGTATGTCCTCTCAAGGACGTGGGAACCGCCGCGGAACTTGCAAGAGCAGGGTCAGGAAATATTGGGGTCGGCAACCTCCCTTGAACCTCCCCTTGGCCGCGCTTGCCAAGTGCGGGGTCGGGCTCCTAGATCGGCGAGCAATACGCACTTTGGAAGGAGCTTGCATGGCGGCACCGGTACGCGACAACAAGGACAGGAGCCGCTTCGAGCTCGATATCGGCAGCGAGGTCGCCTTCGCCAATTACCGGCTGACCCCGTCGGCGGTGATCATCACCCATACCGAGACGCCACGCGCGCTGCGCGGCCGTGGCATCGCCTCCGAGCTGGTCAAGGGCGCGCTGGACCTGATCCGCCGCGACGGCAGGAAGGTGATCGCCGGCTGCGGCTTCGTCGTCGACTATCTCGACAAGCATCCGGAGGATGCGGACCTCGTTGCCTGAACACAAAAGGGCCCGCGATCCCGCGGGTCCTTGGCTGCGTCCGAGCGATCGATCAGTGCTTGATCTCCGGCGGCAGCTTGCCGCCATTGGCGGCGAGCTTGGACATCACCTGCTTGTGCAGCCAGACGTTCATGCTCGCGGAATCGTTGGTGTCGCCGCTGTAGCCGAGCTCACGGGCGAGATCCTTGCGCGCGGCAAGGCTCGAGTCGATGTCGAGCGCCTTCATCAGGTCGACGATCGAGGTGCGCCATTCCAGCTTCTCGCCCTTGTGCGCTGCGACCGCCTTGTCGACGATGGCTGCAACGTCGACCGCTGCCATGGGCGCGGCTGCAGGCGCCGATGCGCCCGGCGTGGCCCCTGCCGGGGCGCCGCCCGGAGCTGCGCCGCCTGCGGGCGCGGCGGACGCCGGCTGGCTGCCGAAGATCGCGCTCATGATTTTCCCGAAAATGCTCATGTCTGCTCCCCGAAAAGGATCCCGTTGGAAGGCCTTGAGTGGCACTTATAGACGAAGTTTCTGCGTTGCGCCCGCGGAGTTCTGCGAACCGACAACCAGCATCAGCTTATCTGCGGCGAAATGACGACCGAATGACATCGCGAAGTTGCGGTGCGGCATCGAATCTCACCCAGGCGTGAGGGACAGGACTCGGAATTGGGAGTACGCTTCCCGTTCAGTTCGCGATGCCTTCCGGAATTCGCGTCTGGTCGGGATCGCGATCATCCAAGAAAAGCGGCTGCTTGCGCCGTTTGCCGGCGCCGGATTCGGCTGCATGGCAAGGGAGCTAGCGACCATGGCCACACTCTACCAGGGCAATGTCCCCACAATGGCCCCGCCCACTGATGCGGCGGGACCAACCATCCGGACCATCCAGCTGTCCGACCTGCATGACGCGCTGAGGCGCGGCTGGGAGGATTTCAAGGCGGTTCCGAGCCACGCCATCGTCCTGTGCTTGATCTATCCGGTGCTGGGCCTCGTGCTCGCCCGCGTGGTGATGGGCTATTCGGTGCTGCCGCTGCTGTTTCCACTCGCCGCAGGCTTCGCCTTGATCGGGCCCTTCGCTGCCTTGGGTCTCTACGAGCTCTCGAGCCGGCGCGAACGCTATGAAGAGGCCAGCGCCTGGGATGCCATGGAGGTGCTGCGCTCGCCTTCGTTCGGTGCCATGCTCGGTCTCGGCACATTGCTGCTCGCACTGTTCGTGACCTGGGTTGCAACCGCACAGGCGATCTATGTCGCAGCCTTCGGCTATGAGGGCGTGACCGGGATCTCGGACTTCATCACGCGCGTGCTGACGACCCCGCAGGGCTGGTGGCTGATCGTGGTCGGCTGCGGCACCGGATTCCTGTTCGCGCTCGCCGCGCTCTGCATCAGCGCCGTGTCGTTCCCCCTGATGCTCGATCGCCATGCCGGTGCGTTCGAGGCGATGGTCACCTCGCTGCGCGTCGTCGCCAGGAACCCGGTGCCGATGGCGGCCTGGGGCCTGATCGTGGCGGTGCTGCTGGCGCTCGGCACGATCCCGGCGTTCCTCGGCCTCGCCGTGGTGATCCCCCTGCTCGGCCATGCCACCTGGCATCTCTACCGCAAGGTGATCGTGTCCGATCCCGGTGCGCGGCCTGTGCCGCCTCCGCCGCATCGTCCGCGCAAGCCCGCCGCCGATTTCCCCGCCAACCTCTTCCCGTGGCGGAATCGGACGGACGCTTGACGATCTCGTGACATCCGGTCCTGCCCGGCTCCGGGCAGGACCGGGCTCGTCATGCGCCTTGCTTTGGCCGCGGTTCCGACCGAGATTGCGCCCCGCCGGTCAGATCACTTCACGGAATCCATTTCATCTGATGACCCCGACGATTTCTCGTCTTGCTCTCGCAGCCTTAGCCCTCACCGCGTCAATCCTATCCGCCGAGCCAGCCCTCGCCGCCGTTGCCTGCGGTTCGGGCAATTTCGACGCATGGCTTGCAGACTTCAAAACCGACGCCGCGGCGAAAGGCATCTCGCAGCAGGCCATTGCCGCCGGGCTCGCCGGCGTGACGCTCGATCAGAGCGTGCTCAACCGCGACCGCTCGCAAAAGGTCTTCACCCAGACCTTCGAGGAGTTTTCCGGCCGCATGGTGCCGCCGCGCATGACGCGCGGCTCCAACATGATGAAGCAATACGGCTCGGTGCTGTCCCGCATCGAACAGACCTACGGCGTCCCAGGCGAGGTGCTGGTCGCGATCTGGGGTCTCGAGACCGATTTCGGCGTCAACACCGGCAAGTTCGCAACCATCCGTTCGCTGGCGACGCTGGCCTATGACTGCCGGCGCACTGAGCAGTTTCGCAGCGAGCTGATGGACGCGCTGCGCATCGTCCAGCGCGGCGATCTCGCACCCGCCGACATGAAGGGCGCCTGGGCGGGCGAGCTCGGCCAGACCCAGTTCATGCCCTCGTCCTGGATGAAATACGCCGTCGATTTCGACGGCAATGGCAAGCGCGATCTCCTGCACAACGCGCCCGACGTGCTCGCCTCCACCGCCAATTATCTCGCCGGCTATGGCTGGCAGCGCGGCAAGGATTGGCAGCCGGGCGGCCCGAATTTCGCGGTGCTACAGCAGTGGAACAAGAGCGAGGTCTATTCCAAGACCGTCGCCTATTTCGCCACCCAGCTCGCACGCGCCCCTTAAGGTCCCTCGACAAAACGCGTAGGGCCGATCGCCCGGCGACCGGCCCTCTCTTGAAGCGTTTACTTGCCCATGGTGGCGTGCATCGCCTTGTTCAGATGCGTGCCGCACGCACCCATTTTGCCGTTGAGCAGCGAGTCCTGCGCAGCCGCGATCTCCTTCTGCGCCGCGAACTTGCCGTCGCCGTCGGCCATGTTCTCGATCGCGGTCTCCGTCTTCTCCAGATTGGCCGAACTGCAGCCGCCCATGGCGTGCTTGGCGGCCTGGGCCGGCGCGACGGCGAACGCGACGGCGGCAATGGCGATAACCCCGAGTAACTTCGTCATGATGTTACTTTCCTTCTCTTGTTCTTGGGACAGACCCAGCGACATTGCCGGAATCTGCGCCACGACTTTGCTGCCGACGCGGCAACTTGCCGCAATAAATTCCCCGCGAGAATTGCGTGATGTTGCGCGCCGCGCAGAGCCGCATGCGGAAATTCTGATTTTCATTACAACCTTGTAATCCAGCGCTCGCACCCTTGGCGTGTGTGCACTGCATCAACGACGAGCGCGCGCGACTCCTGGCGATCGGCCCGCGATATCTGGCCCTCCTCAACCCGTTTCGGTGGCCTTCTAACGGAGCCGAGCGAATCGCCTCTCCGTCTTCCTCAGGCCGGCGGACTCCCTCAGCTCAGCGGAACCGATTCCATATTATGAATATATAATCATTTCTACATTTTCCGATTTATGCGATTCGCGCATGCGAGACTTGGGCTTACAAGCTGCCGCATCGTCTTGCAGGTCACGAGAATGCAACTTATTTCCATCGCCATGGGAACCGCATGGATCCCCATAAACCCGTGATTTCACGGGATTTTATTGCAATCCGCAACGGCTAACGCCCAGCTGTTGGGCGGGACTGCCAAGAGGTTAATCGCCTCTTACCGATGCCATGCGTTCTTCGCTTAGCTGCATCGCAACATCGGAACTTTCGCACTGCACCACTCTCACCTATATTCATTTCAACGATGAGGCCCGGGCAAGGGCTGAATCGAACTACAGGAGACTACCAATGCTGCTCTCGCTCATCCGCATGATCCAGGCTTTCCGGGACTATCAGCGCAATGTTGCCGAGCTGTCCCAGCTCAGCGATCGCGAACTGGCCGACATCGGCCTCGATCGCTCGGACATCCCGCGCGTTGCCGCCGGTCAGTATCAGGGCTGATATCGTTCAGCCCTTCACCCGACGAACCGATAGCGCCCGCCTCGTGCGGGCGTTGTCGTTTCTGAAGGCAGAAAACTCGATCTCGGCGATTCCACTGACCGCCGAAAAGCGCTACCTGTCCGCCCCATGACAGGACCCCATTCCAACATTGTGCACGTGATCGGCGCGGGCCTTGCCGGCTCGGAAGCCGCCTGGCAGGTCGCCAAATCCGGCGTGCCCGTGGTGCTGCACGAGATGCGGCCGGACCGCATGACCGAGGCGCACCGCACCGACGGGCTCGCCGAGCTCGTCTGCTCCAATTCGTTCCGCTCGGACGATGCCGCCAACAACGCCGTCGGCCTGCTGCATGCGGAGATGCGCCGGCTCGGCTCGCTGATCATGCGCGCGGCCGATGCCAACCAGGTGCCCGCCGGCGGCGCGCTGGCGGTCGATCGCGACGGTTTTTCGGCGGCCGTCACCAAGGCGCTGAACGAGCATCCCCTGATCGAGATCGCCCGTGGCGAGATCGCGGGCCTGCCGCCGGCCGACTGGAGCAACGTCATCGTTGCGACCGGCCCCCTCACCTCGGCACCGCTCGCCGACGCCATCCGCGAGCTGACCGACGAGAACGCGCTCGCCTTCTTCGACGCGATCGCGCCGATCGTGCATCGCGAATCCATCGACATGTCGGTCGCCTGGTTCCAGTCGCGCTACGACAAGGTCGGCCCCGGCGGCAACGGCGCCGACTACATCAACTGCCCCATGACCAAGGAGCAGTATGACGGCTTCGTCGCCGCGCTGATCGCCGGCGAGAAGACCGAGTTCAAGGAGTGGGAGACCAACACGCCCTATTTCGACGGCTGCCTGCCGATCGAGGTGATGGCGGAGCGCGGCCCCGAGACGCTGCGCCATGGTCCGATGAAGCCGGTCGGCCTCACCAATCCGCACGATCCCACGACGAAAGCCTACGCGATCGTGCAGCTGCGCCAGGACAACAAGCTCGGCACGCTCTACAACATCGTCGGATTCCAGACGAAGCTGAAATACGGCGAGCAGCAACGCATCTTCCGCACCATTCCCGGGCTGGAGAAGGCCGAATTCGCCCGCCTCGGCGGCCTGCATCGCAACACCTTCCTCAATTCGCCAAAACTGCTCGACGGCCAGCTGCGGTTGCGCGCGCAGCCGCGGCTGCGCTTTGCCGGCCAGATGACGGGCTGCGAGGGCTATGTGGAGTCCGCCAGCGTCGGGCTGATCGCCGGTCTCTACGCGGCGGCCGACGCCCGTGGCGAGACATTGGCGAGCCCGCCTGCTACGACCGCGCTGGGATCGCTGCTCGGCCACATCACCGGCGGCCATATCGAGACCATCGAGCCCGGCACGCGCTCGTTCCAGCCGATGAACATCAATTTCGGCCTGTTCCCGCCGCTTGCAAGCGCTCCGACGAAGAAGCCCGACGGCACGCGCCTGCGCGGCAACGAGAAGACGGTGGCCAAGAAGCAGGCGATGAGCGCACTGGCGCTCGCCGATCTCGATCGCTGGATCGCCGATCACCTGCGCATCGCCGCAGCCGCGTGAGTTGTCGATGAAGCTCCCCAAAGACGACGCCGCGACGCTCTCGGCGCGCTGGACCGAGGGCGTGCTGCTCAAGCGCGACGTGTTCTCGACCGTCGAGCGCGGCCGCTTTCGTGCCGACACCGGTAAGGTCGACGCCGTGCTGCGCCGGCTGGATGAAGTGCCGTGGTGGTCCTTCCTGCTGGCCCGCCATCTGTTCGCGCGCGAGAAGCATGCGCTCGCCCTCGCCAAGGGCCTGAACGTCGGTCCCGAGCTGCTGTGGGCCGGGCGCCGGGCGCTGGTGCGCGGCTTCGTCGACGGCGTCGCACTGCATCTGGCCAAACCGCATGGCGACCTCGCCTATTTCCGCTCGGCCAAGGCGGCGCTGCGCCGGCTGCGCCGCGCCGGCATCTGCCACAACGACCTTGCCAAGGAGCAGAACTGGCTGGTCGGCCGCGACGGCCGCGCCTATGTGACCGACTTCCAGCTCGCCGCCTGCTTTGCACGCCGCGGCCGGCTCTATCGTATCCTCGCCTATGAAGACCTGCGGCACCTGCTCAAGCACAAGCGTTCCTACGCGCCCGAGGCGCTGACGCCGCGCGAGCGCAAGATCCTGGCGAAGAAGTCGTTTGCCGCGAGCCTGTGGCTCGCCACCGGCAAGAAGGTCTACCGGGCGATCACGCGCGGCCTGTTCAACTTCACCGACCGTGAGGGCGGCGGCCGCAGGCTCGTCAACGACGCTCCCGTTCTGGCGGAGCTGATCCGCAAGAATCCCGCCGTGCGCGACACCGCCATCGTCGCCTTTGCCGACCGCCGCTCCGGCGTCGGGCTCTATGCCTTCGTCGAAGCTGATCAGGCCATGCTGGAAGGCCAGCTCCGCAACGAACTCACGGCCGCCAAGGGTCCGAAACCGCCGGAGCACATCCAGGTGGTGCATGCACTGCCGCGCGACACCAGCGGCAAGCCGCGCACCGAGATCCTGCAACTGGTCGCCATGAACCAGCTCGACCTGATCGAGCCGATGATGAAGAACGACCAGGACCGCGCCTTCCTCAAGGACATTCTGGAGCAGCGCAAGAACCTGCGCGACCGCTTCAATTTCGAGGCGGACCTGCCGGCGGGCTGACGTAGGACGTGCGCCTTGAAGCGTCCACATTGGCGATAGAGAAGCAGTCGGATAAAGCAGGCTTGGCGGGGTCATGGGCACTCGGGGGACGATGAGGCATCGTGTGGTTGGCGGCATGATCGCCGGCCTTCTGCTGTTGGCAGCGACGCCCGCGATGGCCGAAACCCCGGCCGAACAGATCTCCAGCTTCCGCCTCAAGCATGGCGAGGTTCGCGTCGTGCGCGATGCCACCCTCGACCGCATCGCCATGGACCAGGCCCGCGCGATGGCGGCGAAGGACGACCTCAGCCACGACGTCCTCGGACCGTTCAACCGCCGCGTCGCACCGGCCGGCGCAGGGCGCGCCGCCGAAAACATCGCCTATGGCTACGACAATTTCGAGAAGACGCTCGGCCAGTGGATCGACTCCTCCGGGCACCGCAAGAACCTCTTGCTGCACAACGCCTCCCGCGTCGGCATCGCCAGCGCCAGAAATGCCAGCGGCAAGCGTACCTACTGGGCGATGGTGATCGCGGGCGACTACGAGCCGAAGAAGGGCAAGGGCAAGAAGGACAAGGAGCCGCTGGTTGCCGTGAAGCGCGAAGCCGCACCCGCCAGCAAGCCGAAATCCAGCAACTGCCACATCAAGCTGCTCAGCCTCTGCATCTGAGACGAGACGCTGCGCGGCAAGCCCTGTTGCGCGCGCTTCTCCGGCCAGCCAATATGGCCCCGCCGCTGTCTTGGACCAATTCGAGGCGATCAATGGCCAAAAAATACACCGCTCAATGCGCCTGTGGCGCCATCAAGTTCGAATTCGACACCGATCCGTCCTTCATCGCCAATTGTCATTGCAACGACTGCAAGCGCGCCTCAGGCGGCGAGATGGCAACTTTCTTTGCCGTGCCGGAGGATGACTTCACGCTTCTCAGCGGCAAGCCGAAGGCCTTTCACTACGTCGCGAACTCCGGCAAAGGCCTCGACCGAAACTTCTGTCCCGAATGCGGCTCGCGGGTGTTCAGCTCGAACCTCGATAGTTTCCCCAAAACGGTCTTCGTTCAGTTGGGAAGCCTCGACCGGCCTGACTTGGTCGCACCGAAGCTCGAGATGTTCACCAAGCGTCGCCTGCGGTGGAATACGCCGCTCGACCTGCCGCAGTTCGAAGAGATGCCGCATTGACGCCGGGCGGCATACCGCGTCAGCCGCGACGCGCCGCCTCGATCGCGGCGACGTCGATCTTCGTCATCCCCAGCATCGCCTCGAATGCGCGCTTGGCCTCGGCACCGCCGGCCGCCAACGCTTCGGTGAGCACGCGCGGCGTGATCTGCCAGGAAACGCCCCATTTGTCCTTGCACCAGCCACAGGCGCTCGCCTGTCCGCCATTGCCGACGATGGCCTTCCAGTAGCGGTCGGTCTCCTCCTGGTCGTCGGTGGCGATCTGGAACGAGAAGGCCTCGTTGTGCTTGAAGATCGGACCGCCGTTGAGGCCGAGACAGGCAACGCCGGCCACCGTGAACTCGACGGTCAGCACATCGCCCGCCTTGCCGGATGGATAGTCGCTGGGCGCGCGGTGCACGGCGCTCACTGCGCTATCGGGGAACGTCTCGGCATAGAAGCGGGCAGCCGCCTCGGCATCCTTGTCGTACCAGAGGCAAATCGTGTTCTTCGCCATCGCGGGCTCCTTCATTTCCCGATCAAATCACGCTCGCTATCAGCATAGGCAGCCGGAGCGGCATGCTCCAGCCGCGACTTCCGTTCGCCAATCTTGCTCGCATGCGTCATTGTGTCTAACTCAGGGAACCCGATGACAGAGGCTCTCACTTGATCGACATGGACCGAATACGTGCCGACACGCCGGCCGCTGACCGGCTCGCGTATCTCCACAACGCGGGCGCATCCCTGATGCCGGCGTCCGTCGTCGCGGCAATGAAGGGGCATATCGACCTCGAGAGCGAGATCGGAGGCTATGCCGCCGCCGATCGCGAGGCGCGCCGGCTTGATTCAGTCTATGGCTCGGTAGGCCGCCTGCTGAATGCCGCGCCCGACGAGATCGCCCTCATGGAGAACGCGACGGTTGCCTGGCAGATGGCGTTCTATGCGCTTTCATTTCGCAAAGGCGATCGCATCCTGACTGCAGAGGCGGAATACGCCGCCAACTATGTCGCGTTTCTTCAGGTCGCCAAGCGGACAGGCGCGGTCATCGAGGTCGTGCCGAGCGATCCCGGCGGCGAACTCGACATCCACGCGCTCGAACGCATGATCGACGAGCGCGTGAAGCTGATCGCCATCACCTGGGTTCCGACCAATGGCGGGCTGGTCAATCCCGCAGCGGCCGTCGGCAAGATCGCGCGGGCGCACGGCATTCCCTATCTGCTCGACGCCTGCCAGGCGGTCGGCCAGATGGCGGTCGACGTCGAAGCCATCGGCTGTGACATGCTGTCGGCGACGGGGCGCAAATTCCTGCGCGGCCCGCGTGGCACCGGCTTTCTCTATGTCCGCCGCGGGCTGCTGCAACGGCTCGAGCCGCCGATGATCGACCACTTTGCGGCGCCCTGGGTCTCGCGTGACCAATATCGCCTCCGCGACGATGCGCGCCGTTTCGAGACCTGGGAGAACAACTACGCGGCACGGCTCGGGCTCGGCGCTGCCGTCGATTACGCGCTCGATATCGGCATGGGTCCTATCGAGCAGCGCTGCCGCCTGCTGGCGGACCGCCTTCGGGGCGGACTCGCTTCCGTTCGCGGCATCACAATTCGCGACCTCGGACGCACACCAGGCGCCATCGTCAGCTTCACGATGGATGGATATGACGCGGACGCGATTGTCGGCAGTGCTGCTGCCGCCGGCATCACCATCGGTGCGTCGCATCCGTCGAGCACCCGCATCGACGCCGAGATCCGGGCGCTGCCGCCGCTCGTGCGCGCCTCCCCGCATTACTACAACACCGAAGCCGAGATCGACCGGCTGATCGGCCACCTCGCGGGCCTGACGCCGCGATAGCGGGACGGCCGCGCCACTCAGGTGCAGCGCGCGCTCAATCCGGATGCACTGAGCCTCGCCATGACCTCGTCGAGATGCGCGCTGTCGCGGGTCTCGATCACGAGTTGCAGCAGCGTCGCCTTGGCCGGCAGGTCGGAGAAGGTGCGCTGATGCGAGACCTCAATGATGTTGGCGCCAGCCTCGGCCAGTAGTGCTGCCACTGCGGCCAATTGGCCGGGCCGGTCGGGGATATCGAGCGACAGCTGGGTCAGCCGTCCCTCGCGCGCCAGTTCGCGGGTGAGAACGGAGGCGATCAGCCGCGTGTCGATATTGCCGCCGCTCAGCACCAGGCCGACCTTCTGGCCGGCAAAGCGGGACGGATCGGACATCAGCGCGGCGAGGCCGGCGGCGCCGGCGCCCTCGACCACCGTCTTCTCGATCGAGATCAGGGTCGCGACCGCGCGCTCGAGCTCGGCCTCGTTGACCAGCGCGATGTCCTCGACGAGGCGCCGGACGATTTCAGTCGTGATCTTGCCCGGCGACTTCACCGCAATGCCCTCGGCGAGCGTATCGCCGCGCGCCGGCAGATTGCCGTCATGGATGGCATTGTACATGGAGGGATAGAGCCAGGCCTCGACGCCCAGAATCCGCAGCGATGGCTTGATCGATTTCGCGGCGATGGAAATGCCGCTGATCAGGCCGCCGCCGCCGATCGGGACGACCAGCGTGTCGAGCTCCGGCACCGCGTTCAACATCTCCAGCCCGACGGTGCCCTGCCCCGCGATGACAAGCGGATCGTCGTAAGGGTGGACGAAGATCATGCCGCGAGCTTCGCCGTGGCTCCGCGCGAACGCGGCCGCCTCCTCCAGCGTCGCGCCCGTCACCACCACCTCCGCGCCGTGGTGCTTCGTGTTCTCGACCTTCACCATGGGTGTGCCGACCGGCATCACGATGGTGGCGGGAATGCCGAGCCGCCTGGCGTGATAGGCGACGCCCTGCGCGTGGTTGCCCGCCGACATGGCGATGACGCCCCGCGCACGCTCCTCCGGCGTCAGTGCCGTGAGGCGGTTGAGCGCGCCGCGCTCCTTGAACGAGGAGGTGAACTGGAGGTTCTCGAATTTGAGCCAGATGTCACAGCCGCAAATATTGCTCAGCGTGCGGCTGTAGCTACAGGGCGTCTCGACGACGGCACCCCGGATGGTCTCGGCGGCCGCGTGAATGTCACTAGGTGCGACCGGAAGGCCGCTGAGATCGGAGGAATTGGTTTGGGACAAGTCAGCCATGGGACAGCATAGAGCATTTGCCCGGCTCGGGCGACAAGCCAACCGCTATTTGGTAAATTCCCGAGAACGTGAAGCCCGCCACAGCGTCCACAGCGTGCGCAACCGCGACGAAGGCTGCGGCGTGAACGGATTGCGTCCCGGACGCGACAGGCGCTTCAGATCGGCCTGCGCCTGGCTCAGCGGCAGGAACGCCGGCCGCACTGACGACGGCACCTGCGCCAGCAGCGACGAGGCCGTCGTCACATGCTGCCGGGCTTCACCCGCAAGCTGTTCGAGCACCGCATGGAGATTGGGCGTCTCCTTGCTGGCGAACACATCCTCCATGTTGCAATTGTGGCTCGCCAGCACTTGCTGCGGCAGGAACAGCTGCCTGTGCGCGGCATCGCGCGGCAGATTGGCGATGACCTGCACGATGCCCTGCGCCAGCCCGGCATGACGGGCAAGATGCTCGACCGCGTCCGACGGCGGTCCCATGATCCGCGCCGCGAGGGCGAACAACGCCGAACAGGTCGCGGCCAGATAGCCTTCCAGCGCCGCCATGGTCGGCATCGGATCGTTGTAGAGATCGAACTGGTGCTCGTCGGCGAGCAGCGACAGCGGCTCGACCGGCAGGTCGAAATCGCGGATCGCGCGCAGCAGCTCGGCCGCGACCGGATTGCCCTCGGCGCTGCCATGGACATGGCCGGAGAGCATGTCGGTCCACCATTGCAGGCGGATTTCGCCGGGCAAGGGCTGGCTTACCTGGTCGCGGACCCGGACGATCTCGACATTGAAGGCATAGAGCGCGAGCAGCGCACGGCGCTCGGCGGCGGGCGCGAACAGGGTCGCGACATAGCGCGGAAAGTCGTGGCTGCGCACGAGATCGGCGCAGAAGGCAACGGAATCGGGCGGAGGTGCAGCGCCGCTCATGGCACGGCGATCAGCGCGGCCGCAACGCGGCGCCGTTCGCCGATCATGATGTTGTAGGTGCGCACGGCCGGGCCGGTCTGCATCGTGTCCAGCACCACCCCTACCGCCTTCAAGGCCTGCCGCAGCGCCGGCGGCGGCAGCCAGACCCCGGTTCCGGTGCCGATCAGGAGCGTGTCGATGCTGTTGGCGGCCGTGAAGACCCGATCCAGCGAATAGCGATCGATCTTCGCGGGGGCCGTCACATCCCAGGCCCAGATCGCATCGGGCAGACAGAGCAGCGATCCCCGGTGCGACATGCCGGCAAAGGCGAAGCCGCCCTTGCCATAGGCCTCGATCGGCGCCGAGCGCGGGAAATGCGGTGCGTTGGGATCGCCGGTCATGAGCTTGGTCCGAATGGGCTTACTGCCCTCGCAAACGCGTGCGAGGGCGTGCGGTTCGGATCATGCCTTGTTTTTCTTCGCCGGCGTAGCGGTATCGGGCGCATCTTCGCGATGCTCGCCGACGCCGAGATAGATCAGGATCGGCGCCGCGATGAAGATCGAGGTGTAGGTGCCGACCAGCACCACGCCGAACATCATCACCGCGGTGAAGCTGTGGATGGCGTGACCGCCGAACAGGAGCAGCGCCAGCAGCGCCAGCGTCACGGTGAAGTGGGTGATGATCGAGCGCGACAGGGTCGAGTTGATCGACTCGTTGAGAAGCTGCGGCATCGGCATCTTCTTGTAGCGCCGCAGCATTTCGCGAATGCGGTCATAGATGACGACGGTGTCGTTGAGCGAATAGCCGAGAATGGTCAGGAGCGCGGCGATGCTGGTCAGGTCGAAATCGACCTGGCTGATCGACATGAAGCCGATCGTCAGCACGATGTCGTGCACGTTGGCGATCATGGCGCCCAGCGCGAACTGCCACTCGAAGCGGAACCAGAGATAGATCAGGATCGAGACGATCGCGAGCATCAGGCCGATCATGCCGTAGGCCAGAAGCTCGCCGGACACGCGCGGCCCGACCACCTCGACGCGGCGATAGTCGACGGAATCGCCGAGCGCGGTGCGGACCTTCTGCACGGCCGCCTGCTGGGCGGCGTCGCCGCCGGGCTGCTCCGCGACGCGGATCAGGACGTCGGCGGGCCCGCCGAACTGCTGGAGCTGGACTTCGCCGAGATGCAGGGCATCCAGCGTCGTGCGCATCGCCGCGATGTCGGCGGTGCCGGACTTGGCCTGCACCTCGAGCAGCGTGCCACCGCGGAAGTCGATGCCGAAATTCAGGCCGTGGGTGAAGAACAGCGTGATCGCGACGATCGACAGCGCCGCCGAGATCGGGAAGCTGATGCGGCGGAAGCGCGTGAAGTCGAAATGCGTATCGTCCGGGACGATGCGCAGCGACGGCAACAGGCCGAACGCCGCGACGACGGTCAGGATGGCAATGAGGACGCCGAGCCCGATGAGAACGGTGTGATTCACGATCAGGCTCCTAGATCGGCACGCTCTGCGGCCGCTTCCACCGCACCCACCCGGCCACGATCAGCCGGGTCAGCGTGAAGGCGGTGAACACCGTGGTGATGATGCCGATACCGAGCGTCACGGCGAAGCCGCGCACCGGGCCGGTGCCGATGTAGAACAGCACCGCGGCGGCAATGAAGGTGGTGATGTTGGAATCGAGAATGGTGGCAAGCGCCCGCTTGAAGCCGGCGTCGATCGCCGAGATCGCGTTGCGGCCGCCGCGCAGCTCCTCGCGGATGCGCTCGTAGATCAGCACGTTGGAGTCGACCGCGATGCCGACGGTGAGCACGATGCCGGCGATGCCGGGCAGCGTCAGCGTGGCGTTGAGCAGCGACAACAGGCCGAAGATCATCGCGACGTTGATGGCCACCGCGATGTTCGCGAACACCCCGAACAGCCGGTAGGTCAGCAGCATGAAGATGATGACCAGGATAGAGCCGACATAGGCCGCAAGCTCGCCCTTCTCGATCGAATCCTGGCCGAGGCCCGGACCGACGGTACGCTCCTCGACCACGGTGAGCGGCGCCGGCAGCGCGCCGGCGCGCAAGAGGATCGCCAGGTCGTTGGCCGATTGCACGGTGAAATTGCCGGAAATCTGGCCCTGGCCGCCAGTGATCGGCTCGCGGATGACGGGCGCCGAGATCACCTTGTTGTCGAGCACGATCGCGAAGGGCAGCCCCACGTTCTCTTGGGTCGCCTGCGAGAACTTGCGCGCGCCCGACGTGTTGAACTTGAAGCTGACGACAGGCTCACTCGTGCGCTGGTCGAAGCTGGCCTGCGCGTCGGTCAGGTCGCCACCGGCAACCAGCACCTGCTTCTTGACCACGTAGGGTGTCGGCGGCGGCGAGGCGCTCATCAGGAGCTCGGATTCCGGCGGCAACCGCCCCTGCTGCGCCTGATCCGGCGGCACGGAGGTGTCGACCATGCGGAATTCCATCTTCGCGGTCTTGCCCAGCAATTCCTTCAGGCGGGTCGGGTCCTGAAGGCCGGGTACCTGCACCAGGATGCGGTCGTTGCCCTGGCGCTGGATGACAGGCTCGACGGTGCCGAGCTCGTTGACGCGGCGCTCGACGATCTGGATCGACTGCTCGATGGTCTTGCGCATGCGATCGAGCATCGCGGCCTGCGGGATGCTCAGGCGGATCACCCCGCCACCGGCATCGGTCACGTCAAGGTCGCGCTGACCGCTGGATCCCATCAACCCGCCCAGCGGTTGGGACAGCTCTCGCAGCTTGGCGAGCGCAGGCTGTACGTCGGTTTCCTTGGTGATACGGACCTCGGCCGCGTCGTTGCGCACGGTGACGCCGCCAGTGAAGCCGATCTTGGCGTCGCGCAGCGTCCGGCGAACGTCGTCGCGGACCTGGTCGAGCCTTTCCTTCTTCACATAGTTGCCGTCGACCTCGAGCAGCAGATAGGAGCCGCCCTGGAGGTCGAGGCCAAGCACGAGCCGGCGCTGCGCCCAGGCCGGCCAGGTCTTCACCTGCGACTCGGGGAAGAAGTTCGGGACCGCGCAGAGGCACACGATCAGCGCCGTCAGGATAATCCCGAGCGCTCTCCACCGCGTGAAATACAACATCGACTGGACCTGTCAGATCAGGAGACTTGAGAGACTCGCGGACGCGCTCACTTCGCCGCGGTGTCGTCCTTGGCGCTTTCCTTCGCGCTTTCCTTGGCCGGCTCGCCCTTGGCGCGCACGCCGGAGATCATCTGGCGCATCTGCCGCACGCGGACGCCATCGGAAATCTCGAACTCGATCTGGTCGTCGTCGACGACCTTGGTGACCTTGCCGACGAGGCCGCCCGAGGTCACGACGGTGTCGCCGCGACGGATGTTCTTCACGAGGTCGGCGTGGTCACGGACCTTCTTCTGCTGCGGACGCAGAATCAGGAAGTACATGATCACGAAGATCAGGGCGAACGGCAGCAGCGACATCAACATGCTGTTGGTGTCGCCG
Source organism: Bradyrhizobium sp. cf659 (assembly GCF_900113725.1). Classification (NCBI taxonomy): domain Bacteria; kingdom Pseudomonadati; phylum Pseudomonadota; class Alphaproteobacteria; order Hyphomicrobiales; family Nitrobacteraceae; genus Bradyrhizobium; species Bradyrhizobium sp. cf659. The sequence goes on along the minus strand of NZ_FOQJ01000001.1, from coordinate 341,840 downwards.
GCGCCCGCGGCCTGGGCATACGCAGGGGTAATCAGCATTCGGACGATCCTCGTGACAACGGGGGAAAGCCGGTCAGGCCCTCAAAGGCGACCGGCTCGGTCAAATTCGCGCGGACTATAGCGGCCACCGCCCCAATTGCAACGCTGCCAGACCGCCCTTTTGGCCACCTTGCGGCGCGGCGTCAGGCCCGATAAGGCTGCATTCTCAGGAACTTCGGACATGCCCAAAAAACCAAGCAAAAGCCCGGCCGGCAAAGGCCCCCGTACCCCTGCCAGGAAGCCTGCCCGCGTCGCGGCAAAACGCCCCACGGCAGCCTCCAAGGCAACCTCCAAGGCAACCTCCAAGGCAGCCCCCGACCTCGCCCAGGAGCGCATGGTCCGCGCCCTCGAGACCATTGCGGCGCACCTCTCCACCCAGGGCAATCCGGCCGCCGAACCCGAGTCGTTCGAGCGGGTGGATGCCTATGTCTGGCACCCCGACGGCCGCCTCTCGGCGGTGCCGCGGGTCAGCCGCGTCGAGCTGTTCCTCCTCAAGGGCGTCGACCGGATGCGCGACATCCTGATGGAAAACACCGAGCGCTTCGCAGGCGGCCTGCCCGCCAACAACGCCCTGCTCTGGGGCGCGCGCGGCATGGGCAAGTCGTCGCTGGTGAAGGCCGCGCATGCCAGCATCAATGCGGACCGCAAGCCGGCCGATAAATTGAAGCTGATCGAGATCCACCGCGAGGACATCGAGACCTTGCCCGCGCTGATGGAGCAGCTGCGCGCCTCGTCCTTCCGCTTCATCGTGTTCTGCGACGACCTCTCCTTCGACGGCAATGACGCCTCGTACAAATCGCTCAAGGCCGTGCTCGAAGGCGGCATCGAGGGGCGGCCCGAGAACGTCATCCTCTACGCCACCTCCAACCGCCGCCACCTGCTCGCGCGCGAGATGATCGAGAACGAGCGCTCGACCGCGATCAATCCCGGCGAAGCGGTCGAGGAGAAGGTGTCGCTGTCGGATCGTTTCGGCCTCTGGCTCGGCTTCCACCGTTGCAGCCAGGACGAATATCTCGCCATGGTGCGCGGCTATTGCAGCCATTTCGGCATCAAGGTCGATGATGAGGCGCTGGAGCGCGAGGCGCTGGAATGGTCGACCACGCGCGGCTCGCGCTCGGGTCGCGTCGCCTGGCAGTTCGTGCAGGAGCTTGCGGGACGCCTCGGCGTGAAGCTGACGGCGACGTAGCGGAAAGTATCGCCTCGCCCACAACTGTCATTCCCCGCGCAGGCGGGGAATCCAGTATTCCAGAGACGATTGTGATCGATCGAGAGGCCGCGGCGTACTGGATCGCCCGCCTTCGCGGGCGATGACAGCTGCCTTGTGGTGATGACCTGCCCTACTCTAAGGGCCCGCGCCTCACGCCCCGTTCAGGAATTGAAGCGGGTCAACCGGACTTGATCCCTTGCGGATCTCGAAGTGGAGCTGCGGCGACGCCACCTCCCCGGATTGACCCGACTTGGCAATGACCTGACCGCGCTTGATGGTATCGCCGCGCTTCACCAACAGCTCACTCGCATGGGCATATGCGGTGACGTAGCCGTTGGAGTGCCGAACCAGGACCAGATTGCCGTAACCTTTCAGCTCGTTGCCGGAATAGGCGACGACGCCGTCTTCAGCCGCCTTGACCGGCGTACCCTCCGGCACCGCGAGATTGATGCCGTCATTGGACTTGCCGTTGGTCTTGGCGCCGTAGGTCGTGACCACCTTGCCGCGCACCGGCCAGCGGAAGGTCGGCAGCGCGCCGGTGGCCTCCGCAGCCTTCGCCGGCGTCTCGGCGGGCTTCTCTTCGACATTGGCCGTGGCCTGGGCCAGGCGCGCGCTCTGCACCGGCGCGGCGGCGGCCATCTTCGTCGCAGGCGCCGGTGCGGCCGCAACGGGCTGCAACGTACCCGCAACCGGGGCAGCCGCGACCGGAGCCGCAGCAACGGGTGCTGCGACAGCGGCGGTCTTTGCACCCGGCACGGTCAGCCTGGTGCCGAGCTTGAGCTTGGCGGACGGATCGAGGCCATTGGCACGCGCCAGCTCAGCCGCCGAGATATGGTTCTTGCGGGCAATGCTGGCGAGCGTGTCGCCGTGGTTGACGAAGTGCGTGCTCGGCGGCGCGGCAACGGCCGCAACCGGCTTCGCTGCTGGCGCCATCGTGGGAGCCGCTGCGACGGGAGCCATCGCCGGCGCGGGTGCAGCCGCGGTCCCGCCCGGATGCGGGATGATCAGCTGCTGGCCGGGCGAGAGCGTGCGCGGACCCTTGTAGCCATTGGCGGCAAGGATCGCTTGCGGAGTGACGCGATAGCGCTTGGCGAGCAGGTCGAGCGTGTCGCTGGTGCCGACGATGATCTTGGTCCCACCGGCCGGTTGGGCGGCCGCGACCGAGCGCGACGGCACGGTGGCCGTGGTCTCCAGACGCGGCTGCGCCGGGGGCGCGTAGGTGCCGACGCCACGCCCGCCACCAGACACCCCGCCACCGGCGGCAACGGGATAGGATTGCGGCGCGGACACCGCGGGCGGCGGCAAGGGCTGCGACTGATAGTAACCGGGCTGCGTCTGCGGCCGCGAATATTGCGGCAGCTCACGCTGCGGCGGCGGCGCCTGCTGCACCGAACCGGTCGATTCAGTCGAGAAGGGGTTGGAGAAGTTCGACTGGGACAGCCGCGACGACATGTCGGCGCTGCACCCTGCGAAACTGACGGAGATCAGCGCCAGCACCGCGACCTGCGGTACGCGGCGCGAGTAAAGCAACTCGGCGACGACAGACATGGTTACTCACTCGTACGCAACAGAACTGGTCTTTTAAGTAAACACGCGCCGAGTAAATAACGGCTTAACCCTCCCAATAAGATGTTGGCAGCACAGCCAATCCGGAAATCTACAGCTCCCGCGCCACGCCGGGCAGCGCCGGCACGAAACGGACCTCGACGAGTTCCTTGCGGTCGATCCCGTTCGCGGTGCGGGTCAGACGGATCAGCGTCTGCACCCCCTGATGCGGCCCGACGGGCGCGATCAGGATGCCGCCGACCTCGAGCCGCTCGACCAGGTTCTCCGGAATCCGCTCCATCGCGGCGGTGACGATGATGCGGTCGAACGGGCCGATGTTGGGAGGCAGGTTGAGACCGTCGCCCAGCATCACCTCGACATTGTGATAGTCGAGATTCTCAAGCCTGGCGCGTGCGGCGTCCGCAAGCTTGCGATAGCGCTCGACCGTCAGCACGTGACCTGCGAGCCGCGACAGCACGGCGGCCTGATAGCCGGAGCCCGCGCCGATCTCGAGCACGCGGTGCTGCTTCTGGAGCTGGAGCTGCTCGGTCATGTAGGCAACGACGAAGGGCTGGCTGATGGTCTGCCCGCATGCGATCGGCAGCGCGCTGTCACGATAGGCCTCCTCGCGATCGGCCTCGTCGACGAACAGCTCGCGCGGCACCTCCTCCATGGTTCGCAGCACCGCCTGATCGCTGATGCCCCGACGCCTCAGCGAGAGCTGAAACATCATCTTTTCCGGCGGGTGCTGATGGGAGGTCATTGCTGCCAGTGTTGTCTCGTCAGGTCCGGATCGTCGCTTGCGGAGCTCAAGGCCTGGGGCAAGAATCCTGTTCCTGCTCAGGAACTCATGATAGCCTTTTGCTGAGGTATTTGACCACAAATTGGCTTGCAGCGGACTGGCCGCGAAGGCCATTTTCAGCTGTCCGTTCGCGGAAACGCGCATTGCGTCGATTCACGTTATCTGCGAACGTTTTCTGGAATGGGCAAGGACTCACCGACAATGACCGCGACAGGGCTTTCCGGCCGCTCTGTATTCCTCGTCGAAGACGAGGTGATGATCAGGATGATGGTCGCGGACATGCTCGAAGAGCTCGGCTACAAGATCGCAGCCGAAGCCGGCGATATCCCCGAAGCGATGCGGCTCGCCGAAGCAACCCAGTTCGACATCGCCATCCTCGACGTCAACGTCAACGGCAAGGTGATCTCCCCGGTCGCCGACCTGATCAAGGCCAAGGGCTGCCCTTTCATCTTCGCCACCGGCTACGGCTCCTCCGGCCTGCCCGAGCAGTATCGCGACCGGCCGGCGCTCCAGAAGCCGTTCCAGCTCGACGCGCTCGGCAAGACCATCGAGGCCGCCCTTCGCGGCGGCTAGCCGCTACTTCAGGGCCGCACCCAGCGCTTCGGAAAACGCTTCGTTGGTACGGTCGAGCCTGAGCGGCGTGACCGAGACGTACCGCTCGCGCAGCGCCGCCAGATCGGTGCCCTCGGCGGGCGTATCCATCATCGCCGCGCGCTCGAAGCCGATCCAGAAATAGGGATTGTTGCGGCCGTCCCTGCGCTCGTCGATCCTGAGGAAGCCGAGATTGCGCTTGCCCTGGCGGGTGACGCGAATGCCGAGCACGTCCTCCGGCGCGCAGGACGGGAAGTTGACGTTGATGACGGTCTCCTTCGGGATGCCGGCGGCCATCACCTTGCGCAGGATGTCGGGGCCGAACTTGCGCGCGGTGTCCCACGGCGGCCGCTCGCGGGTCTCGACGCTGAACTCCTGCGACAGCGCAAACGACGGCAGCCCCAGGATGGTGCCCTCCAGCGCGCCGGCGATGGTGCCGGAATAGACCACGTCCTCGGCGACGTTGCGGCCCTTGTTGACGCCCGACAGCACGAGATCCGGCGGCTTGGCGCCCAGGATATGGCGCGCCCCCATGATGACGCAGTCGGTCGGGGTGCCGCGCACGGCGAAGTGCCGCGGCCCGACCTCGCGCAGGCGCAAGGGATCGTTCAGCGACAGCGAATGCGACACGCCGGACTGGTCGAGCTCGGGCGCCACCACCCAGACGTCGTCGGACAACGCCCGTGCGATCTCCTCCACGACCTTGAGGCCGGGAGCGTGAATGCCGTCGTCATTGGTGCAGAGAATGCGCATGCGAAAGGTCGATTCCTGAAGGGGTCTGAGCCGTCTTATCTGGCTGGGACCGATCAGGCAAACCGGCCGCCGCGCAGATCTCGTCTGTGATCTCGCTCATTGCCGCGGCGCAGCAACCGGCCGATGTCGGTTCCCGGGGCCTGCTTCCGGATGACGCCGACCTATTCGCGCCCGATGCCGGACTCGACTAGCAACGGATGCGCCATTGCGGCAGGAAGCGTGCGAGCCTGCCTTCGGCACGCAGCTTCATCGCCGGTACGACCGGACTGACGACAGGAGTCTCGATCACGCCGAGCGCCTCCAGCTCTGCAACGATCGGATCTGACGCCGGCGTCTGCGGAAAACGCTCGCGTGCCACCGTCAGCGCCTTGTCGAAATCCGCAGCATTTACGCCGGGCTTGGCTCGCCGGCTCTGCACGAGATCCTCGTCCCAGAGCCGCGCGATCTCGATGTCAAGCACGCCGCGCAGGCGCTGATCGACGGCCTGGATGCCGGTACCTGTCACCGCCCATTGTCTGCCGATCCAGAAGATATCGCGGTGCAAGGCCATGAACGGTGGTTTCGCATTGACGGGTGGCCGTCAGGATAACCGGCCGCCCGATCTTCGCAACCAAACGTTTCTGCGTCTCGGCGAGCAATACGCCTCAGTCGCGCGAGATCACCTTCAGGCCACCCATGTACGGCTGGAGCACGCTGGGGACGGCGATCGAGCCGTCCTCCTGCTGATAGGTCTCCATCACGGCGATCAGCGCGCGGCCGACCGCGGTGCCGGAGCCGTTCAGCGTATGCACGAAGCGCGGCTTGCCGTCCGGTCCGCGCGAGCGCGCATCCATGCGGCGCGCCTGGAAGTCGCCGCAGACCGAGCAGCTCGAGATCTCGCGGAACATGCCGCCATCGCCCTGCCCGGGCATCCAGACCTCGATGTCATAGGTTTTTTGCGACGAAAAACCCATATCCCCAGCGCAGAGCGTCATCACACGATAATGCAGGTCGAGCTTCTGCAACACCTGCTCGGCGCAGGACAGCATCCGCTCCAGCTCGTCCTTGCTCACTTCCGGCGTCGTGATCGAGACCAGCTCGACCTTGGTGAACTGATGCTGGCGGATCATGCCGCGGGTGTCGCGCCCGGCGGCGCCCGCCTCGGCGCGGAAGCATGGCGTCAGCGCGGTGAGCCGCATCGGCAATTGCTTCTCGTCGAGGATGGACTCGCGCGCGAGGTTGGTCAGCGAGACTTCGGCCGTCGGAATGAGACCGAGGCGCTCTGTCTTCAGCCGCTCATGGTCGGGTGAGGCGAGCAGCTCGCCCTTGATCGCCCAGAACTGATCGTCCTCGAACTTCGGCAACTGCCCGGTGCCGAACATCACCTCGTTGCGCACCAGGAGCGGCGGGTTGATCTCGGTGTAGCCGTGCTCGGTCGTGTGCAGGTCGAGCATGAACTGGCCGATCGCGCGTTCGAGGCGCGCCAGCCCTTTCTTCAGCACGACGAAGCGCGCGCCGGAGAGCTTTGCCGCCGCCTCGAAATCCATGTAGCCGAGCGCGGTGCCGAGATCGTCATGCAGCTTCGGTGTGAACGCGTAGTCGCGCTTGTTGCCGAACACGTGGTGCTGCACGTTGCCGTGCTCGTCGACGCCATCGGGCACTTCGTCGAACGGAATGTTCGGAATCGCGGACAGCTCTTTCGTGAGCTCTTCGTCGGCGGTCTTCGCGGCGGCCTCGAGCTCAGGCATCGTGGTCTTGAGCTCGGCGACCTCGGCCATCAGCTTGGCCGCGCGCGCCTCGTCCTTGGCCTTCTTGGCGTCGCCGATTTCCTTGGAGGCCGCATTGCGCCGCGCCTGCGCCTGCTCGGAGGCGAGGATCGCCGCGCGCCGCCTCTCGTCGATCGCGAGCAGCGACGTCGACAACGGCGTCAGGCCACGCCGGGCGAGACCGGCGTCGAAGGCTTGCGGATTGTCGCGGATCGATTTGATGTCGTGCATGGCCGTGGTCCTGGATCAGCGTGTAAACCTACAACGACTAACGTTGTAAGTTTGCATTAGCGCGTCTCCTAGCACGGCTGTCATCATCCGCGAAGGCGGATGATCCAGTATTCCAGGGACGCCAGCGATTCCCCGATAGGCTGCGGCGTACTGGATTCCCCGCCTGCGCGGGGAATGACACTGAGTCCCTATTCGGCCGGGTTCGCCGGCGTCGATACGTCGGTGCCGGTCGCGGCCTGCGCGGCCGCCGCCTTCTTCTCCACCATCCCCACCGCGATGATCGAGCCCTCGTAGAGCGCCAGCAACGGGATCGCGAGCGAGCACTGGCTCAGCACGTCGGGCGGGGTCAGCACGGCCGCGATCACGAAGGCGATCACGATGAAATAGCGGCGCTTCTCGCGCAGCATCTTCGAGGTGACGATGCCGATGCGACCGAGCAGCGTCAGGATCACCGGAAGCTGGAAGGCGATGCCGAAGGCGAAGATCAGCGACATCATCAGCGACAGGTATTCGCCGACCTTGGGCAGGAGCTGGATCTGCGCGGTCTCGTCGCTGCCGGCCTGCTGCATGCCGAGCGAGAAACGCACCAGCATCGGCAGCACGACGAAATAGACCAGCGCCGCGCCCAGCACGAAGAAGAACGGGGTCGCGACCAGATAGGGCAGGAAGGCCTGCTTCTCGTGCTTGTAGAGCCCGGGCGCCACGAACTTGTAGATCTGCGTCGCGACGATCGGGAACGAGATGAAGCCGGCGCCGAACAGCGCGAGCTTGAGCTGCGTGATGAAATATTCCAGCAGCGCCGTGTAGATGAATTTCGAGTTCTCGGGACCTGCGACCCACACGAACGGCCAGACCAGCACGTTGTAGATCTGCTTGGCGAAGAAGAAGCAGAAGATGAAGGCCACGCCGAAGCCGAGCAGCGCCTTGATCAGCCGCGAGCGCAGCTCGATCAAATGGTCCATCAGCGGGGCTTTGCTGGCCTCGATATCGGCGTCGCTCATGACGCTTTGGCGTCCTTGATCGCTTCGGATGGCGCGGTGTCCTGGGCAACGACCGGCGCCTGCTCGACCTCACGGGTGATGGCGAGCGGCTCGTTCACCGCTGCATGGGCTTCGGCTTCCACGAAGGTTTCCGGCATCGGGGGTTCGGGGGTTGTTGGAGTCGTCGGCGCCTCACTTGAGGTCGCCAGCGCTTCACTTGAAGTCGCTGGTGCTTCGAAGGCGGTCGTTGAGGACGCCTCGGCCGGCTTGTCGAGTGCATCGACGCGGAGCGCGTCGCTGACGTCCTTCTGGAGCGAGCTCAGCGGATTGAAGCCTGTGGCGGCTTCCTTGACCTCGTCGAAGCTCTTCTTGAGGTCGGCCATCTCGGCCTCGCGCATCGCTTCCTGGAACTGGCCCTGGAATTCGGCGGCCATCTTGCGGGCCTTGCCCATCCACTGTCCGACCATGCGCAGCACGCCCGGCAGCTCTTTCGGGCCGATGGCGATCAGGGCTACGACCCCGATCAGGACCAGTTCACTCCACCCGATGTCGAACATGAGGTCTTCCGTTCACGCCAGCCGCAACCGGCCCAATCCCTCGCGCGCAGGATCGGGGGCCGCTACCCGCGTCTCGCGTGCTCTCTGGTTCAGACGGCCTTGCTGCCGACGTCGGAGCGTGCCGCGGTCGGCGCGGCATTGTGCTCGATGGACTTGGCCGGCTCAGGCTTGTCAGCAGGCTTGTCGTCGTCCTGCATGCCCTTCTTGAACGCCTTGATGCCCTGCGCCACGTCGCCCATCAGATCCGAAATCTTGCCGCGGCCGAACAGCAGCAGGACCACTGCGATCACCAAGATCCAGTGCCAAATGCTGAGTGAACCCATCCTGCAACCCTCCAAACGCGCATGGCCGGGGACCCGGCCGATCTTCACCGGAACGTAGGCTTCGCAGGCCTCAAAAACAAGGACCAAGGCAGCGCCAATTCGCTGTTGGCGCTACGCAATCTTGCTAGTGTTAACCGGTCGCAGGGGCCCGCAGCAGGACGGGACGTCAGTCCTCGCTGCCGCCCTCGCCGCCACCCTCATTGCCGCCTTCCGGCGCCTCGGGCTCGACCGCAGGTGCCAGCGCGAGATCGAGGTCCTCGCCCGGCTCCAGCGGATCCTCGTCCTCGCGCAATTGCGGGTCATCGGACGGCGTCGGCACGCTGAATCCGGTGGGCAGGCGCGAATCCAGCAGGCCCGTGCCCTTCAGCTCTTCCAGGCCCGGCAGATCACCCAGCTGTTCCAGGGTGAACTGCGACAGGAAGTCCTCGGTGGTTCCGAAGGTCAAGGGACGGCCCGGCGTCTTGCGCCGGCCGCGCGGCTTGATCCAGCCGGTCTCCAGCAGCACGTCGAGCGTGCCCTTCGAGGTGACGACGCCGCGGATCTCCTCGATCTCGGCGCGCGTCACCGGCTGGTGATAGGCGATGATCGCCAGCACCTCGATCGCCGCGCGCGACAGGCGGCGGGTCTCGGTGCTCTCCCGCGTCATCAGCCAGGCGAGATCGCCGGCGGTGCGGAAGGTCCATTTGTTGGCGACGCGCACGAGGTTCACACCGCGCAAGGCATAATCGGCCTGCAGCTGCTCGAGCGCGGCCTTGACGTCCACGCCATCAGGCATGCGCTTGGCCAGCGTCGCGGTATCCAGCGGCTCACTCGAGGCAAACAGCAGCGCTTCCAGCAGCCGCAATTCTTCAGGACGTGCCTGGGATTCGTTCTCCATCGGCTCGGCCTCGTCTACCCGCACTTCAGCCAGGCTTGCCATGGCAGATTCTCCTTCTTGCACTTAAGCGACCGGCGCATCGGGCGCAGGAGCTGCGTCAGGGACCGGTTTGGGGCGCCCCTTCCGGAAATAGATGGGCGCGAACGCCTCTTTCTGGTTCAGCTCGAGCTGACCTTCCCGCACCAGCTCCAGCGCAGCGGCGAAGCTCGAGGCGAACACCGTCGCCCGCTGCGTCGGATCGGCGACGTGCCGGATCAGGAAGTCGTCGAGCACGCCCCAGTCATCTTGCTCGCTGATGCTGCCGACCAGCCGTTCCAGCGTGGCGCGCGCCTCGGCGAGCGACCACACCGTACGCTTGGCCAGATGCACGCTCGCCAGCACACGCGACTGGCGCTGTGCCGCATAGGCGGTGAGCAGGTCGTACAGCGTCGCGGTGTATTTCGGATGCTTGATCTCGGCGATCTGTTCGGGCTCGCCGCGCGGGAAAATATCGCGCTGCAATTGCGGCCGGTTCATCAGCCGGTTGGCGGCTTCACGAATGGCTTCCAGCCGGCGCAGCCGGTTGGCAAGCGCGGTCGCCATCTCTTCGGCGCTCGGCCCTTCCGCGCTCGGCGGCTCCGGCAGCAGCAGGCGCGATTTCAGGAAGGCGAGCCACGCCGCCATCACGAGATAATCGGCAGCAAGCTCCAGCCGGATCTTTCGCGCGGCCTCGATGAAGTGGAGGTACTGGTCGGCCAGCGCCAGAATCGAGATCTTGGCGAGATCGACCTTCTGCTGCCGCGCCAACGCGAGCAGGAGGTCGAGCGGGCCTTCATAGCCCTCGACGTCCACCACCAACGCCGGCTCACCCTCGGCGAGCTCTGCGGGCCGCCCGGTTTCAAACGATAGGATTTCTGCGGTCATGCGGATGCCGTGTTTGCCCGTGCGATCAATGCGTCCAGTTCGGCGCGTGCAGCCGCCCGGTCGAATGGCTGCGGCGCCTTGCGCGCCGCGAGCGCGGCTGTCGCCCGCTCCAGCGCCCTGCCGGACAGTTCAGGCGTCTGGCCGGCGACTTCGCGCATCTCCTCGATGTTGCCGTTGCAATGCAGAGCCATGTCGCAGCCGGCCGCGAAGAGGGCGCGCGTCCGATCGGCGATGCTTCCCGCCAGCGCGTTCATCGACACGTCATCACTCATTAACAAACCCTGGAACCCAATTGCGCCGCGAATCACCTGAGCAATCATTGTCGCAGATGTCGTCGCCGGATGGGCGGGGTCGACCGCGCTAAACACAACATGTGCAGTCATGGCCATCGGCAGGTCGGCCAGCGGCTTGAATGCGGCGAAATCGGTCCGCTCCAGTTCATCTCTGGGCGTGTCGACGGTCGGCAGCTTGAAATGGGTATCGGCGGTGGCGCGGCCATGGCCGGGAATGTGCTTGAGGACCGGCAGCACGCCGCCCTGCTCCAGGCCCTCGGTCACCGCGCGCGCGATCGCTGCGACCTTGCCGGGTTCGGTGCCATAAGCCCGGTTCCCGATGACGGCATCGGCGCCCGGCACCGGCACGTCAGCCAGCGGCAAGCAATCCACGTTAATGCCGAGGTCGGCGAGATCGGCCGCGATCAGCCGCGCACTGAGGCGCGCCGCGGTGAGCCCGAGCGCCGAATCACTGTCGTACAGATTCGCGAATACGGCGCCCGGCGGATAGACCGGCCAGTGCGGCGGGCCCAGTCGCTGCACCCGTCCGCCCTCCTGATCGATCAGGACGGGAGCGTCGGGCGCGTTCGCAACCGCTCGCAATTCTGCAACCAATGCAGCAACTTGAGCCGGCGTCGCGATGTTGCGCTTGAAGAGGATGAAGCCCCATGGGCGCTCAGCACGGATAAACTCCCGCTCGGCGGCGGTCAGTTCCGTTCCGGATACGCCGGTAATGAAGGCCCGCGTGCTCATAAGGGCCGATTAACCCTGCCCCGCGAGGGGGTCAAGGAATCGGCCGTTAATTCCTCTGGACGAAGCAGGCCGACAGGCCAGCGGACTTGAGGCTGTTGCAAGCCTGCGTCGCTTCTTCGGCCGAGCCATAGGGCCCGGCGAAGGCGCGATAGACGATTCCCTTGCCCTTGTCGGTGAGATCGACCCGCTTGATCACCGGCGAGCGCGATCCGAGCACGCTGCCATATTTGCTCTGAAGCACCCGGTACGACGCGGCGGCGCTGTCCTCGGTCTGCTGCGAGGAGACCTGCACAACGTAGCCGCCACCGCCGCTGCTGGCGGGCGCGAGCTGCGTCGGGTTGGTCGCCGCCATCCGTTGCGGCGGCTCGGCTGCGGGCGCCGATTGCGGAGCAAGCGAGAGCGGCTGGTTGGCGCTGGCATTGGCCGAGGTCGGCGGCGTGCGCGGCGCGGCCGGTGCAGCCGGTGCGGCGACCGGCTTCGGCGAAGTTGCAGTTGCGGGCTTTGCGGCAGCGGCCGATTGCGGCGCGGCGCTATCGGTCTGATCGCCCCTTACGGCCACAGTCCGGATCGCGCGCGGCGAATTGTTCGGCAGCGTGCCGTTGCTCGGAATCGGACCCGCGCTCGACGGCGGGATCGTGGACGGCGAGACGCTCGCCACCGGCGGCGGATTCGCATTCGGGTTCAGCGGCGGAAACACCACGCGGGGACCGCCCGCCTTGGCGTTGACGTCGACAGGCGCTTCCTCGCGCGGCACGATCTTCTCGGTGCCGTCGCCGACGACCATGCGATCCGGCACCTTGGCCGAGGAATCCGTCGGCGCGGGCACGATCTTGGTCGGCGTGTTGTCGGCCTTGATGATCGGCGGCTCGCCGCTGCGGGGCGAGCCGACATAGGTCTTGTAGGCGAAGGCCGCGCCGGTCCCGACCACGGCAAGCGCCAGGATCGCCGCAACCGTCATCATGCCGCCGCGCGCCTTCTTCGGCTCGTCGAGATCGGCCTCGGGATAGTCGCTCTGGAATGCGTAGGGATCGTCCGGATAGGCCGGATCGCGCTGATAGTCCTGCTCGCCCGCCTCCAGCTTGCCGTAGAGCGCATCGTCGTAGCGCGACGGATCGGGCTGCGTGTATGGCTCCTGATAGGCCTGATCCTGCTGATAAGCCTGAGCTTGATAAGGCTGATCCTGATAAGCGTGATCCTGATAGGCCTGCGGCTGATGGAAATCAGGCTCGGGCGCGGTCGGCTGGGCTGAATAGCGATGCAACGGATGAACCGCGTTTACGGAGACTGGATAGTCAGGCTCCGGCGCGGGTGCCGGCTGCGGCTGCACGTTGGCGCGCCGCATCCATGAGGGCGGCCCGGGCGGAGCCGACGGGGCCTGCTCGGCATAGTCCTGCTGGTAGTCGTCCTGGCGATAATCGTCTTCCTGATAGCCTTGCTGATGGCCTTGGGCGGGCGCCGGCACTGCCGGCGGGCGCGCAGTCGGCCGCCCCTGCGCTGCAAACGGATCGGTCTGCCCGATCAGACGGGCGAGCTCGGCCAAGGGATCATTTTCCGCCTTCCCATGCTGATCGCCGCCGCGACCATAGTCATCGGAAGGAAACGGTCTGTCCTGATATCGTTCGGCCATCGTGATGATGCGTCCCTTCGGGAAAGCCGCGCGCCCCTCGACCAAGGCACGGCTTTCGACCCACAAGGCTGTCAACCAAGTCTCAGCGGTCCGGCTTCTGCCGGTTACCCCCACAATCCCCTTAAGTAGTTCGCCCCAAACTACCGCATCTCGTCCGGGGCATGGACGCCGAGGATGGCGAGGCCCGATGCCAGGACCGAGACGACGCCCTGGACCATGGCCAGTCGCGCCTTTGTTAGATCTGCATCATTATTGATAATGAAGCGTAAATAGGGCAAATCGCGCCCCTTCGTCCAAAGTGCGTGAAATTCGCTCGCTAAGTCATAGAGATAAAAGGCAATCCGGTGCGGCTCATGGGCCACGGCGGCGGCTTCCAGCACCCGCGGATAAATTGCGAGGCGCTTGAGAAGGTCGAGCTCCACGGGGTCCGACAGCCGCTCCACCGCCGACTCGCCGAGCCAGGCGATGCGCTTGGCGGTATCATCCGGCAGGTCCGGGAACACCTCGGCCCGCGCGTTGCGGAAGATCGAGTGACCGCGGGCGTGGCCGTACTGGACGTAGAACACCGGATTGTCGCGCGACTGCTCGATGACCTTGGCGAGGTCGAAATCCAGCACTGCGTCGTTCTTGCGGTAGAGCATCATGAAGCGGACGGCGTCCTGGCCGACTTCATCCACCACCTCACGCAAGGTGACGAAGTTGCCGGCCCGCTTGCCCATTTTCACCGGCTCGCCATTACGCAGCAGCTTCACGAGCTGGACGATCTTGACGTCGAGCGCGCCCTTGCCGGAGGTCGTCGCCTTCACCGCCGCCTGCATGCGCTTGATGTAGCCGCCATGGTCGGCGCCCCAGACGTCGATCATCTCCGCAAAGCCACGGTCGAACTTGTTCTTGTGGTAGGCGATGTCGGAGGCGAAGTAGGTGTAGGAATTGTCCGACTTGATCAGCGGACGATCGACGTCGTCGCCGTACGCGGTCGCCTTGAACAGCAGCTGCTCGCGGTCTTCCCAATCCTCGACCGGCGCGCCCTTCGGCGGCGGCAGGCGGCCTTCGTAGATGTCGCCCTTGGCGCGCAGGAAGTCGATGGTCTCGGCAACCTTGTTGTTGCCGCTCTCGATCAGCGAGCGCTCGGAGAAGAACACGTCGTGGCGGATGTTGAGGGCGGCGAGATCGTCCCTGATCTCGTCCATCATCATCGCAATCGCCTTGGCGCGCACCGTCGGCAGCCATTCGGCCTCGTTCATCGCGCGGAGCTTGTCGCCAAACTCCTTAGCGAGCGCCTGCCCGACCGGCTTGAGGTAGTCGCCGGGATAGAATCCTTCCGGAATCGCGCCGATATCCTCGCCCAGCGCCTCGCGGTACCTCAGGAAGGCGGAACGCGCGAGCACGTCGACCTGGGCGCCGGCATCGTTGATGTAGTATTCGCGGGTGACATCGTGGCCGCCGAACTGGAGCAGGCTCGCCAGCGCGTCGCCGAACACGGCGCCGCGGCAATGGCCGACATGCATCGGCCCGGTCGGATTGGCCGAGACATATTCGACGTTGACCTTCGAGCCACCGCGGACGCGACCGTAATCGGCGCCCTCGCGCAGCACCGTCCGCAGCGCCTCGGCCCAGGCGGCGGGCTTCAGCGTCAGGTTGATGAAGCCCGGGCCGGCGACGTCGACCTTGGCGATCAGCGCGTCGGCCCGCAGCCGCTCGGCGATCTGCTCGGCGAGATCGCGGGGCTTTGCCTTTGCCTCTTTCGCAAGCACCATGGCGGCGTTGGTCGCCATGTCGCCATGGGAGGCGTCGCGCGGCGGCTCGACCACCACGCGCGAGAAATCGATGCCCTCGGGCCAGCTGGCATCCGCCGCGAGCGCGCGGCAGGCGGCGTGCACGCGTGCGAGCACGTCAGCGAACAGGTGCAGGGATGAGGATGTGTCGGGCATGGCCGCCGCCTAACGCAAATCCGGGGTCGAGTCAAAGAGCCGCTGATGCTCGGTCAGGGCGAAACGGTCGGTCATTCCGGCAATGAAATTGCCGATCCGCCGGGCCCGGTCGCCCTCATTATCCGCCTCCGCTCCCAGCAGCCATTCCGGCGGCAGCTCGGCCGGCGATTTCAAATATTTCGCGAACAGGTCGAACAGGATCTGTTCGGCCTCCCCCATCACCCGCATCACCCGCTTGTGGCGGTACATGTGCAGGTAGAGGAAGCGCTTGATGGCGGCCTCCTCCTCGGCGACGTCAGCGGGAAACGCGATCAGCGCCCGGCTCTGCTGGCGCACGTCCTGGGCCGATTGCGGCTTGGTGGCGGCAAGGTTCTTCTGCGCCTCCGCAAACACCGCGCCGATCAGGTGCGAGATCAGCTCGCGCACCAGCTCGGCGCCGCGCCTGACGTCTTCGAGATCGGGATAATGCGCCGAGGTTTCGGCAATGATCTCCGCCGTGAGCGGCATCACCTTGAGATCGTCGAGATCGAACAGGCCGGCGCGCAGGCCGTCGTCGATGTCGTGGGCGTCATAAGCGATGTCGTCTGCGATCGCCGCGACTTGTGCTTCGAGCGAGGCGAAGCTCCACAATTCGAGATCGTAGACCTTGATGTAGTCGGCGATGCCGACGGGAATGCCGTGCTCGCGATAGTGTCCGACCGGTGCGCCGCTGCGATCGGTCAGCGGGCCGTTGTGCTTGACGATGCCCTCCAGCGACTCCCAGGTCAGGTTCAGCCCGTCGAATTCGGGATAGCGGTGCTCCAGCGCCGCGACGACGCGCAGGGCCTGGGCATTGTGGTCGAAGCCGCCAAATTCCTTCAGGCAGGCATCCAGCGCCCGCTCGCCGGCGTGCCCGAACGGCGGATGGCCGAGATCGTGCGCGAGCGCCAGGGTTTCCGTGAGATCCTCGTCGAGCCCGAGCTGCCGGGCTAGCGCCCGGGCGATCTGAGCCACCTCGAGCGAATGGGTCAGCCGGGTCCGATAATGGTCGCCCTCGTGGAACACGAAGACCTGGGTCTTGTATTTGAGGCGGCGGAATGCGGTGGAGTGGATCACCCGGTCGCAATCCCGGCGGAACGGGCTGCGGGTCCGGCTCGGGGGCTCGGCGACCAGCCGGCCGCGGCTGCGATCGGGGTCGCAGGCATAGGGCGCGTGGGGGGCTGCCATTCCGACGGACACGGCGAATTTAGTCCCTATCCATTTGATTCTGCGTATGGTGGCACTTAACTATGCCGGATGCGGGATACCAAATGAATTGGGTATGACGCCGCCGACGATCGGAGACCAGAAATGATGACTGCCGTGACCATCAGTGACCGGGCCGCACGCCGGATTGGGGAGATCCTCAAGGGCGAAGGGTCGGGCGCGATGCTGCGCATCTCGGTCGAGGGCGGCGGCTGTTCCGGCTTTCAGTACAAGTTCGACATCGACCGCGACCGCACCGACGACGATCTCGTGATCGAGCAGGACAATGCGGTGGTGCTGGTCGACTCCGCCTCCCAGCCGTTCCTGGCGGGGTCGCAGGTCGATTTCGTCGATGACCTGATCGGCGCCTCGTTCCGCGTCAACAATCCCAACGCGACGGCGTCCTGCGGCTGTGGGACCAGCTTCTCGATCTGAGCGCCTACGCGCCGGTGATCTGCCGTTCTTCCTCGCTCCACTCAACCTCGGCCGGCATCAGCTCCGGCTGAAGCGGCGCATCGTCCGACGCCACGTGGTTTAGCGCCCGCAGCAATGCCGCGACCAGCGCGGGCTTGCGCAGCGGCTTTGCCAAAAAGTCCGACATGCCCGCCTCGCGGCAGATCCTGACGTCTTCGGGGAAGGCGTTGGCGGTGAGCGCGATGATCGGCAGGGCCTCGAAGCGGCCGCCTTGCGCGCGGATCGCACGGGTTGCGGCAAGACCGTCCATGTCGGGCATGCGCACGTCCATCAGCACGACATCGTAATCGCCCTCCGAGGCCGCCGCGACGGCCTCGACGCCGTCGGTGACGACGCGCAGCTCGACATCGAAGGCACCGAGCATCTTGCTCACGACCATGCGGTTGACGGCATCGTCCTCGGCGACCAGCACCTTCAACGGCCGGTCGAGTTCGGCGATACGCACCTTGAGCTCGTCGGCCTCGTCGCGGCCGGCCGCCTGGTCTGATACCGGCGCCTGGCTCCAGGGCAGCACCAGCGTGAAGCGGAAAGTCGAGCCCTCGCCCGGCGTCGAGGTGACGCCGATCGTGCCGCCCATCTGCTCGATGATGCGCCGGGAGATCGCAAGCCCAAGCCCGGTGCCGCCGAAGCGCCGGCTGATCGAGGCATCGGCCTGGGCGAAATCACTGAACAGCTGGCCGAGTTTTTCGGGGGCGATGCCGATGCCGCTGTCCTTGACGGTCCATTCGACGGTCGCCAGCAGGTCGCGCCGCGCCTGGCAGGTGGCCGAGATCGTCACCTCGCCTTCGTCGGTGAACTTCACAGCGTTGGACGCGAGGTTGAGCAGCACCTGACGGATGCGCGCGACGTCGCCGCGCAGTGTCGGCGGCAGGTTCGGATCGAGCTCGACCTTGACCGTGAGCCCCTTGCTCTTGGCGCTCGCGCGCACGACGGTCGCGACTGTCTCGACCAGCGCCTGCGGTGCGAAGTCGATCGCCTCGAATGCGAAGCGGCCGGCCTCGAGCTTGGACAGATCGAGGATGTCGTTGAGGATGCGCTGCAGATTGTCGCCGGACTCGCGGATCGTGGTGACGGCCTCGCGCTGCTCCGGATCGAGCTTGGTTTCGAGCAGCATGCTGGCAAGCCCGAGCACGCCGTTCATGGGCGTACGGATCTCGTGGCTCATCACGGCGAGGAAGTCCGACTTGGCGCGGCTCTCGGCCTCGGCCTTTTCCGCGCGCCAACGCTCGGTCACGTCACGGCCGAAGCCGCGATAGCCGAGGAACTGGCCGTCGCGGTCGTAGGCCGGCTTCGCGGTGAGCGACCACAGCCGCGCCTCGCCGCCGGCAACGACCTTGAGGTTCATCTCGTGCAATGGCTCGGCATGTTCCATCAGGCCGACGATGTTGTAGGCCGCGGTCTTGTCCTCGGGGCTGAGCATGTCGAGCACGTCGGCGAAATGCGAGCCCTTCAGCAGCGGAAGCGGCAGCTGCGCGACATCGGCGAAGCGCTCGGGCACGTTGACCAGGTGTCCCTCGGCGTCGGTCTGCCACAGCCAGTCGCTGGCGTTCTCCTGGAAATCCTTCAGCAGCAGCGAGATGATCTCGGTCTGGCGCTCGAGCTCGAGCTGGGCCTTGAGATTGCCGAGGAACAGGTTGCCTTGCGAGACGATGTTGCGCGCCATGAAGAACGCGAACAGCAGCAGGAACCCTGAGGTCACCAGATACGGCCCGGCGCCGCACAATAGCAGCGCGCCAGCGCAGCCGACCGTCATGGTGGCGAGATAGACGAGGCCGGCGCGCGGGAAGGTCGAGAGCGTGAAGGCGCCGCCGGACATCACGCCGACCATCAGGCAGGCCAGGATCAGCTGGCTGGTCGGTTCGATGTGGCTGAACAGTGCGAGTGGCAGCGTGGCCCAGATCGCGGCGATGAAGAATGCCTGCCGCAGCATGTGCCGCGCGGCGCGGGGCGAAGCCTCCTGCGGCGGGTTCCGATAGGACCGCCGCCACGAACGGACCGCGAGCGAAGCGGTGGCGGCGAGCGTCAGGCCCCAGATCGCAAGGAAGTCGTTCCAGCCCCTGCCCCAGAACAGGATCAGCACGATGGCGACGTTGAGCATGGTGACGGCCATCGTCACCGGGATCAGCCGCGTCACCGCATCGATCTGCTTGGCGCGGATCCGGCCCAGCTCGCGCTCGCTGAGATCGGCGGTCATGCCGTCCTCGATCTCGAAGCCGCCGAGCCAATACAGGAACGCGCCGACCAGTCCGTCGCGCGGCTCAGTTCGTTGTGAAGTCTCGACCCGCCAACCCATCCGTGGAACCTTTTCCGTATCAATGGCCTGCGGCCCGCTTAAGCCGGGTTAATTTTGTGGGAGATTTTGCGGCGTCCTTGACGGGGGCGTTTGCATTTTGTTCTAACGGGTGCCCCTGCCCGGAGCCGTCGAAATGCCCATCAGAGTAGCCACCTGGAACGTGAACTCAGTCCGGCAGCGGATCGACCTGCTCCTGACCTGGCTGAAGGAGTGCCAGCCGGACATCGTCTGCCTTCAGGAGATCAAATGCGTCGATGAGGCCTTCCCGCGCCTGGAGATCGAGGCGCTCGGCTACAACGTGGTCACGCACGGGCAGAAGACGTTCAACGGCGTCGCCCTGCTCTCGAAGCTCCGCTTCGACGAGACCAAGTCGGGGCTGGCCGGCGACGACGAGGATGCGCATGCCCGCTTCCTCGAGGGCGTGGTGACGCTCAAGCACGGGGTGCTGCGCATCGCCTGCCTCTATCTGCCCAATGGCAATCCGGTCGGGACCGAGAAATATCCCTACAAGCTCAAATGGATGTCGCGACTTCTTGAATATTCGAAGGAGCGCCTCAAGACCGAGGAGCCGCTGATCCTCGCCGGCGACTTCAACGTCATCCCGCATGCCCGCGACGTCCATAATCCGGCGGCATGGACCGAGGACGCCCTGTTCAAGGCGGAGACGCGGGAGAGTTTTCAGTCCCTGCTTGGCCTCGGCCTGACCGATGCCTTGCGGGCCGTGACCGACGATCCGGGGCTCTACACCTTCTGGGACTACCAGGCCGGCGCGTGGCAGAAGAACCATGGCCTGCGCATCGACCATCTGCTGCTGTCGCCGCAGGCCAGCGACCGGCTCGCCAATGTCGGCATCGACAGCTATGTGCGCGGCTGGGAGAAGCCGTCGGACCACGTTCCGGTATGGGCGGATCTGGATCTGGAGGCGGCGTAACGCCGCCTCCTGGAGATCACTCCCGGCGGCCCTGCACCCACTGTTCCAGCATTTGCAGGCACATGGCGCGGTCGTCGTCGGAGGCCTTGGCGAAGGCGCGGTTGTAGCTTTCCTTGATCCAGGTCTCTTCGGCGCCGGCGCTGTCACGTGCCAGGGTCAGCCACATCAGGCCGCGCGCGGCCTGCCGCGGCAGACGGTCGCCGTTGAACAGCATCTGGCCGAGCAACGCCTGGGCCTCGTGCTGGCCCTTCTGCGCGGCGAGCCCGAGCCAGCGCGCGCCATAGCGGAAATCCTCGCGCGAGGCGTCCGGCGTCTTCAGGTACAGCCGGGCGAGATCGTACTGCGCATCCGCATTGCCGAAATAGGAGGCCGCATAGGAGAACATCTCCCGCGCCCGGTCCTGGTCCGGCTTGATCTTCGAGTTCGGGATGCCGCTCAGATAGTAGCGGCCGAGCGCGACGAAGGCATTGGCCACGATCTGCGCCTGCGGCGCCGAGGGGCTGTCCTCGGCATGCGCGTTGGCGATCCGGCTGAAATATTCGAAGGCGCGCACGTCGTCCTGGGCCACGCCGTCGCCATTGGCGTACATGCGGCCGAGCTTCCACTGCGCGATCGGGTGGCCGCCCTCGGCGGCATATTGCAGGGCGCTGAGCGAGGTTTCCTGGGTCGCCGGCGGCACCTTGCTGCGCACCGCACCCGCGGCCCCCGGCAAGGTGGTCACGACAGGGATGGTCGCGTCCTTCTGGTTGACCGGCGCGCCGTCAAAGGCGAGCGCCGGCGCGACCAGCGCACTGGCCCCCAACACAAACGCAACAATGGCACGCCTAGATGTCCGCATAACACTGTTTCTCGTGCGCACCGCCCGGATGGGTCACTGCCCCCCCGACGGCTGGTCCAACCTGCTGAGCATATTTCCAGAGCGCGCCCGTCGTGTGGTTAGTCGCGCGAGCGCTCCATTTGGTCTTGCGCTGGGCAAGCTCCTGGTCGCTCAATTTTACGTTAAGGGTACCGACGTCCGCATCGATCTCGATGATGTCGCCATCCTCGAGCAGCCCGATCGGGCCGCCGATGGCGGCTTCCGGCCCGACATGGCCGATGCAGAAGCCGCGGGTGGCGCCAGAGAAGCGGCCGTCGGTGATGAGCGCAATCTTGCCGCCCATGCCCTGTCCGGTCAGCGCCGCGGTGGTCTGGAGCATTTCCCGCATGCCGGGGCCGCCCTTCGGCCCCTCGTAGCGGATCACGATGACTTCGCCTTCGCGGTAGGTGCGCTTCTGGACCGCCTCGAAAGCATCCTCCTCCCGGTCGAAGCACCTGGCCGGACCGGTAAACTTGAGGTTGGACATTCCCGCGACTTTCACGATCGCACCTTCTGGCGCCAAATTGCCCTTCAGACCCACCACACCGCCGGTGACGGTGATCGGCTTGTCTGCCGGGTGCACCACGTCCTGGTGCGGATTCCACTTCACGCTCTTGAGGTTTTCGGCGATCGTTCGACCGGTGACCGTAATGCAGTCGCCGTGGAGAAATCCGTTGTCGAGCAGCGTCTTCATCAGAAGCGGGATGCCACCTACTTCAAACATGTCTTTGGCGACATAACGGCCGCCCGGCTTCAAATCCGCGACATAAGGTGTCTTTTTGAAGATTTCGGCGACGTCGAACAGGTCGAACTTGATGCCGCACTCGTGCGCGATCGCCGGTAGGTGCAGCGCAGCATTGGTCGAGCCGCCGGAGGCCGCGACAACGGCGGCGGCGTTCTCCAATGCCTTGCGGGTGACGATGTCGCGCGGCCGGAGGTTTTGGGCGATCAGGTCCATCACCTGCTCGCCCGCGGTCATGCAGAAGGCGTCGCGGATTTCATACGGTGCCGGCGCACCGGCCGAGTAAGGCAGCGCCAGGCCGATGGCTTCCGAGACGGTCGCCATGGTGTTGGCGGTGAACTGCGCGCCGCAGGCCCCCGCCGAGGGGCACGCCACGCGCTCGATCTCGTCGAGATCCTCGTCCGACATGGCGCCGACCGAGTGCTTGCCGACGGCCTCGAACATGTCCTGCACGGTGACCTGCTGCCCGCGGAAGTTGCCGGGCAGGATCGAGCCGCCATAGATGAAGATCGAGGGCACGTTGAGGCGCACCATCGCCATCATCATGCCCGGCAGCGACTTGTCGCAGCCGGCAAGGCCGACGAGCGCGTCATAGGCATGGCCGCGGACGGTCAGCTCGACCGAGTCGGCGATGCATTCGCGCGACGGCAGCGAGGAGCGCATGCCGTCATGGCCCATGGCGATGCCGTCGGTGACGGTGATGGTGCAGAATTCGCGGGGGGTGCCGCCGGCCGACGCGACGCCCTTCTTCACCGCCTGCGCCTGGCGCATCAGGGAGATGTTGCAGGGGGCGGCTTCATTCCAGCAGGAGGCGACGCCGACGAAGGGCTGGTGGATCTGCTCGGTGGTCAGACCCATGGCGTAGAAGTAGGACCGATGGGGCGCGCGCGCAGGGCCTTCCGTCACGTGACGGCTCGGCAGCCTCTGCTTGATGTTGCTCTTCGCGTCCATCGCAAACCAGTTTCCCCGGCCAACCCTTTCAGACCCGAAAAATCAGACCCAAGATTTGAATCGACCTTGGGATTTCCCGTCGCCTCGAGGACCGCCGCTACCCTTGAAACATTAGAGTGATTTTATTCATGTTCGGGTGTGGCTAAAAAGCGGCGGTGATGCGAACGGCTGGCGATGAGGGCTTAATCCGGAAGGAGTGTTGCGTGGATGGCACATTCGTTACCGGGAAGACACGGGTCGGCTTACCGAGATACCCTCACGAAGATGACAATCCACAACTTCAGATTTTACGGCGGTGCGGCGCGCCCCGGCGCGGTCTCGTGGAGGGCGCGTGCCTCAACTGAGTCGCGCCCTCAGATTGCCAGCCCCGTCACGCTGAGGTCGAGCAATGGGACGCAGCGCGTCCCATTGAGAGCCTCGAAGGATGCACGGCCGAGATGCAGCCGGGCCGTCCCCTTCGAGGCTTGCTCTGCAGCGTTACGCGCAGCAGAGCGCGCGCCTCCAGCGACAACGGCTTCGCCGTTGCGCGGGGGTGACGGTGATGGAGTGGCGCACGCTCTTCCCACACCGTCATTGCGAGCGCAGCGAAGCAATCCAGAATCCCACCGCGGAAAGACTCTGGATTGCTTCCGCCTTTGCTAAAGCTTCGGCGGACAAGTCGCTGCGCTCGCAATGACGGAGTATGAGGCATCGACTTCGTCCTCCAAATACAACTGTCATTCCCCGCGAAGGCGGGGAATCCAGTACGCTGCGACCTCTCGGCTGAACCAAATCTGTCTCGGAGTCCTGGATCGCCCGGTCAAGCCGGGCGATGACAGCGAGCAGTTGGATGCAGACACGCCTTCGCAGCCTCGCGGCGCAATTCGCCCGAGCTTTGCTTCATCTCCTCACCCTCTTGTCCAAGAGGGCGCAGGGAAGGCCGGGTGCTGACCTGGCACCCGCGGTCTGCTGCGCGAAAGGCACACGCAGAAAACCGCACAGCAGCATACAGGTGTAGCCAATCACTCGGCCTTCCCTGCGCAGTGGTTGGACGGCTTATGCCGTGCTCTCCCGGGAGCCGAGTTCGTTCTGGCCTCCCTCGCTTTTGCGGAATTCGCCGGCATCGCGCCGGTTGACGCGACTGCCGCCTCCGCAAGAGCTTGACCGTAGCAACGACGGCCAGGACCACACGGTTTTGCCGTACGCACGGCCCGCCATTTCGCCGCGGTTTTTCCAGCCCTGTCGACCGAGCCGGAAACCTGCTGGCGAGACGAACCTGACAGCGCCGCTCGTCTGGCGCGAAGCCTTGGGGCTCACGGAGAGCAATCCGCCCTGCCCTTGGCCTCTCGCGCCCGACGCTGCCGCGTCCACCGCAAGCCCGGCTCGCGAAAATGACGACCACATGATCGCCCCTCAAGGATGAGCCGGGATGGGCGACACATACGACAAATCCGAATTTCGGTAAAATGGAATATTTCTGTGAAAGGGGATTGACCGATCGCGGGGGTGTCTTGCCCGTCGGGCAACGCAAGGTCTCGTAGCCCGGATGAGCGAAGCGACATCCGGGGCCTTGCCACCAGCCATAGCGGTCCCGGGTATCGCTGCGCTCACCCGGGCTACGTGAAAGCGGAATGCCCCAGCGCTCAGGCCGACATCGCCCCCTTGCGCCCGAACGGATCGACCAGGCGGACGATCTCGCAGGCGGCGACGAGGCCGGCGAGCCAGACCGCGCTGGTCAGCCCAATCCGCGCCACGATGGCCGCGGTGAAGGCCCCCTCTCCGCCGAGGACCGGCGTCGCGGCAAGCAGCACGAGCTCATAGGCCGCGTAGGCGGCGACGAATGTGATCGCCAGCATCAGCGGCGTGCGGCCCTGCGGCAGCATACGAAGGATCGCCGATGAGGCTGCGGTCGCGACGAGCGCAGCGGCGCCAATGACAAAGCCCCAGGCGATCGTGCTGCCATCGATCGGATAGTGCAGCGCGCCGAAGCCGATGCTCTGGTTCACGAGCCACGCGCCGGTGACGACGAGCAGCGCCTGACGCAGCGGCAGCATTGCGGCCGCAACGACGGCGAAGGCCGCAAACGGCGTCGCGCAGGCCAGCGCGAAGCTCGCGAGTGCGCATGACACCGTCAGCAGCGCAAAGCCGAACATCGGTGCAAGGCGCGGCGCGACCGGATGGAGCCGGAAGCGGTCGGCGTGTGGCGGCAGGATAGTGACAGTCATGGAACGATCTCCTTGTGGGATTGTAGCACATCTTTGCGGGAACGCGGCAGCACGTCTGGCTCAGTGAAGGGCCTCCATGGGGTCTTCGGTCTCGGGAGGATTGCGCGGGTCGTACATGGCAAGCCAGGCGGCGAGTGCCGGCGCGCGCGGTTCCAGCTCCATCAACTGCCGCACGGCCACCCGAATGGTGGCGCGCGCCGTGCGATCGGATGGGACCGTCACCGTCTCAGGTCCCCGGCCGGCCGCCACGGCCTCGACAACACCTCGCTTGAATGCCGTCAGTTCCGGCAGCCCGTAGCGTTCAAGCACGGCCTGAAAGGCAGCATGATGGTCCGGCTGAAACGCGCGCTTGCGGCCGAGCTGATCGCGGAGCGGATGGGCCGGATAGAGATGCGCGCAAGGACTCCAGCCCTCGGGCAGCGGCTCGGTCGCAGCATGGGTGCGGCCATGCGCGAGCAGTTTTGGCAGGACATGGGTGTGCGGACCGTCAGGGCTTCGCCCGCCCGACGGCGGGATCGGCTGGAACACTTCGGCCCGTCCCAGCCTGCTGATGAAAACGCGGTGCGGATTGGCGGCGAGGATGATCCGCATGGCATCGCTCTGCTGCGCGAACACGGATTGTCCCGCGCGGCGCCTCAATGCGGCGACGACGTCGGCGTCGCCGACCCGGATGCAGGCGTCGATCTGCAATGCGCCAAGGCCAAGATCGAACAGGATGCCATCGCGATCCCGTCGGCGCAGCGCCTCGCGGTCTGGACCGATTTCGGCCAACTCTGTGCGCCTGCTCATGGCACTTGCCTCGTGCGGGAGGCAGAGTGCGACGCGATGGCTCCAGCTCTCGGTGGTCGGCGACTCCGACGCAATCAGGCGCAGGTCCGGATGGGAGACGATGCGTATCCCGCCCTTGTCCGTCGCGACACTGGTCCTGTCGCGAGACCGCTCGATCTCGAAGGCCTCGCCGGGCTCACGCGTGAACTCGGCGATGACCCCGAATGAGCCGATGCTCCAGCCGGCCTCGGCATCGGCAAGCTGGCCTGCGAGCAAGTCCATGAGCGGATCGGCTGTCGTCATGTGATGGCTCCCATGATCCCTGCTATCTTACGCCAAAGCTCGCCATGCGGATGCCGCCGAACACACCGAGCCCGGGCGCGAGGAAGCCGGTCGGATTCTGGTAGTGCGTGTTGAAGAGATTATCGACCCGCGCGAACAGCTTGACCTGGTCGTTGAGTGCATAGTCTCCGCGCAGATTGACGAGCGTGTAGCCGGGCGCCGTGATGCCCGACACCGATCCGTCCCGCGTGACGTCGCGCCAGTCGCTGACGTGGAGCACGGTCGCCGACAGCGTGAGCGGATCGATCGGTTTCCAGGTCGCGGTCGCGCTCCACTTTTCCTTCGGCCGGCGCAGCAACTGCAATCCGGTGCCGGCATCGACGGCGCGGGTGAAGGTGTAATCGGCGCGGATACCAAAACGCTCGGTGATTTGCGCCCAGACGAAGCTCTCGGTGCCCTCGGTCGTGGCGAGATTCACGTTCGCGTAGGACGTGAAGGTTGCGTTGGTGGTGATGAGGTCGGTGATGCTGTTGTGGAAGTAGGTCGAGCCGAACCTGATGCGGTTGTCGAACAGCGGCTGCTCGAAGCCGAAATCGTAGCCTTCGCTCTGCTCCGGCTTCAGGTTTGGATTGCCGAAGAAGCCGAAATCGGGAAAGTTCTGGTAGAGCTCGCTGAGCGTCGGTGCCTTGAAGCCGGTGCCGTAGCTCGCCTTCAGCTTGGTCTCGGTCACGGGCACGATCAGCGCCGGCGCGACGCGGTAGGTCGCGTGCTCGCCGAACTGGTCGTTGTGATCGTTGCGGACATTGGCGACCAGGAAGAAGCGCTTTGCGAATTCCGACTGCAATTCGATGAAGCTGGCCTTGTTGCCGTTCTCGGCCGCAAAGCCCGTGGTGTCGATCCGCTCGGTCTGCTGCTCGGCGCCGAACACCAGATTGTTGCCCCGCGCGAGCGCGACGACGCTGTGCCAGTCATATTTGATGCGTTCGCCGGTCGTGATGGTCGAGACGAGGTCGGCCGGGCCGATATCGTCGCTGCGCAGATTGGCGTAATTCACAGCGAAATAGCTCTTGATGCGGCCGTCGAGCACCGACCAGACCGCCTCGTCGCGATTGAAGAGCTGATGCACGCCGTGCCGGCTCTGCGTCGCGTTCGGCACGCTGGGAAAGCCGCCGTCGCCGGTGAACAGCAGCGTCGCATCGGTGTAACGGACCACGCTGTTGACCGACCAGTTCTCGTCGATGTCGAGCCCGAGCTTGGTCGAGTAGGTCATGTTGTCGTAGTTGTTGCCGTTGGCCTTCCGTCCCGGCGGCAGCAATTGCAGCGGCGTGACCGGGACGTCGCCGGCATGGAAATGCGCGACGCTGAGCGCATAGTTGAAATTGTCCTGCGCGCCGCTGAGGCCCGCGGTCTGGTTGAAGGTGTTGAACGATCCGGTCTCGATCGAGGCGGTCGCGCGCGGCGGCCCCTCGCCTTTCCGGGTCATGATCGAGATCACGCCGCCGATCGCGTCCGAGCCGTAGAGGCCGCTCTGCGGACCTCGCAGCACTTCGAGCTGCTGGATGTCGGCGGTCAACAGATGCGCGAAATCGAAGGCGCCGTTCGCCGTCGAGGGATCGCCGACATCGATGCCGTCGACGAACACCTTGGTGTGATTGGAGTTGGTGCCGCGCATGAACACCGAGCTCTGTCCGCCCGGACCGCCGGTCTGGACCACGTTCAGCCCCGGCACGGTGTTCAGCACGTCGGGAACGGTGCGATATTGCTGGGTCTGGATGTCCTTCTCGGTCACGACGGTGACCGAGATCGCGACCTGCCCTGCCGGCGTCGCAACGCCGGTCGGGCTGATCACGAGCGGCGATGCAAGGCTTGGTGCTGCGGACGTGGCGACGACCGGCGGCGCCGGCTGGCGCGCCTCGCGCTGCTGGCGTGACCTCGGCCGGGAGGGCGGCGACTGCACGGCGCCTGCCGGCGGCTTGGGCGATGCAACCTCGACCGGAGGTAGCAGATCCGGTGACGCCGATTGCTGCGCGAAGGCGGTGGACGGATCGAGTGGGTACAGGGAGACGAACGCGAACAGGCCGGCGCTGAGGCGCCTGGCGGCAGAGACAATACGGGACACAATTGTAACCTCGGTATGACGTCAGTGGCACGTCACAGCGAACGAGGCTTTACGGCGGAGCGATCGATTGCTCCGGTGAAGCTAATGCCTGTACTCCCCGACCGACATCTTCGCGTGTGACCACGGCTGACGGCAGGTCTCCTGGCTCGCGGGTCGTTACCTTACGTCGCCTTCCCAGGACCGAGATTCCCAGTGGCATATGACGAAAGATTCACCGCTTACAGTTGCGGGGGCAGCCGTGGCGTTGGGACAATCCCGGCGTCGGGACAATCTCGCACCACGTTCCCTTTTGATCTCCGTGAGGAGAACCGTCACTGATCAATCTAGGGGGCGAGCATATGGAGAGTCAATCGACCGCTGGAACGATGAGCTGCAAACGCGAGGCAAACACAATCAGACAGGCTTCCGCGCCGCGCGCGTCGTGACCACCGCCCGCTCGCCGGCATCGACGAGCTGACCGATGCCGGTCCGGCCTGCCAGCGCGCAGCGGATGATGTTCTCGGCGACCGACCTGCGGAACGCATGATCCTCGCCTGCGGGCCGATTGCGGCAAATCCGATCCAGCGCCAGCTTCATGTTGATCCGTGTGCGGGTGTCGAAATGCTCGCTGATCATTCGCGCGGCCTCGATCGATGATGTTGGGGCGGAAGCGTCCGACGATCGGCCGGGTTCCCGAACGGGATCGGGCAATGTGCCGGCCGTCTAGGTACGGCCTCTCGGGCGCTGCGTCTGGGCCCAGGCCGCAGTGACGTCGCGCGGCGGGATGTCGATGCGCCTGATCGGCGTCAATTCGCCTGATGCGGAGATGATCGCGGTCTCCTCGCGGCGACAGCGCGGGCACACGAAGCGGACCTCGCTCGGGGACGTCGACCAGCTCGAGCGTTTGACGTTGGCCGCCATCGGCCATGCGTCGCACTGCGAGCACGACACCAGAAACCGGCCGGGATCGAGCATACCCATTCCAACGGACTCCGCGTCCTGCCTGCTCCTACCAATGATTATGTCAGGGGAATCGTTCCGGTGTCCCGACACCGTCAGCCCCTCGATGCCCGAGGGACCGGCGATCCCCAGCCCTCAGGCTTCTCCAAACCGCTGGCCGCTCAGTGCGCGCCCTTGAGCGTGCAGGACGTGGTACAGGTGACCGTGTTGCCATGGTCGCACGCCTTGCAGGCGGCCACACACTGGTTCATGTCGCGGGGATTGTAAGAGCTGTAGTTCCGCACCGGGCAGGCTGCGGTCGAGCCGGTGATGTCCTGCTCCTGATTGCAGGCCGCCGTCATGAGCGCGAGGATGATCACCGCAAGAAGACGCATGGGATTGCCCCGTAAGACACCGGCAAAGCAACATCAGCGGGACGCGCTGCATCGCAGCGAGCCCCGGCATTCCCACCGCGAGCCATCGCGAATCGCGACGCTCACGCCCTCAAAGGATGCGTGTCAAATGTTAAGAACGGATTGCAGCCGCCTTCAGGCCGCAGCCTTGGCCGCGACGGCGGCCCGCGTCTCGCTCGCCAGCTGGTAGTAGCGCTCGGCGAGCTTGAGATAGAATTCGCGCTTGGTGCTGTCGGTGGCGAGCTTGGCGATCAGCTCGCATTCAGCCGTGAGCGTCTCGAACCGCTCCAGCCTGTCCTCAAGTTCTGTCATCGGCGTGTCCCCATCAAACGCCTCAAGGGACGACCAACCTAAGCCCGGGAAATAGGTCACGGCGAACATCGTTATCGAGTAGAATCATTTTTTCCCGCGCGGGGCTTACTTCTGCTCCAGCCGCCAGGCGCCGTCCCACCCCTCGTCCGGCGGATTGGCCTCGAATTGCGCGATGCGGGCGAGCAGCGTGCGCGAGGGACCGTCGCCGGGGACGGCTTCGAGCGCCGCGTTGAAAGCGGCGCGGGCCTCGTCGAAGCGGCGGGCGCGATAGGCCGCGAGACCTTCGGCATAGTGCGTGCGCAAGTCGTCCTGCGCGGCGGTGAGCGTGCCGGCCCTCGCCATCACCTCGAAGATCGCCTGCGGCGCGCTCTGGCCGGCGACCGCCAGACGATCGATCTCGCGGAATTCGAGGCGCTCGCCGATCGCATCCGCCGTCGCCTGCGCGATCAGGATGCGGGTGCCGTAGACCTTGTTGACGGCCTCGAGCCGCGAAGCGAGGTTCACGGCATCGCCCATCACGGTGAAGCTCATCATCAGCTCGGAGCCGATGCTGCCGGTGAGAACCTCGCCGGTGGCGATGCCGATGCGCAGGTCGCACGGCGCGGGCATGGCGCGGATGCCGAGCAGATCGGGCAATTGCTTCTGGAGCGCGGGCACCTGGTCGGCCATGTCGATGGCGGCACAGCCGGCCAGGAGTGCGGGCTCGTCCTCCTCGATGAAGGGCGGGCCCCAATAGGCCATGATGGCATCGCCGATATATTTGTCGATGACGCCGCGATTGCTCCGGATCGGGACCGACATCACCGTGAAATAGTGGTTCATCACCTTGACGAGGCCGCGCGGGGTCATGCCCTCGCTCATCGAGGTGAAGCCGCTCATGTCGCAGAACATGATGGTCATCACCCGGCGCTGGCCGTCGATGGCAACCTCCGGCCGGTCGATCAGGCCCTGCACCACCTTGGGATCGATGTAGCGGCCAAACGTCTCGCGGATGCGCTCGTTGTGGCGCAACTGCTCGATCATGCGGTTGAAGGCGGCCGCGAGCTCGCCGATCTCGTCCTGGGTCGAGACGGCGATGGTCTTGTCGAAGCGCCCGGCCTCGACCTCGCGTGTGCCGGCGAGCAACAGCCGCACCGGCCGCGTGATGCCGCCGGACACCAGCAGCGCAAAGGCAAATCCGACAGTTGCGGCGAGCAAGGTCACGATGCCCGAAATGACGATTGCCTGCCGCTGGTGACCGATCACCTGCGACGTCGCGGCGAAGACCTGCTTCAGCATGTCGGCGCGGATTGCATCGATCTTCTGGTTGAACTGGTCGCGGACGGCGTCGATGTGCTCCAGCGTGCCGCGAGCCTCCGGCATCTGCTTGGCATCGACCTGCTTGAGGAGCTTTGCGTGGTCCTCGTTCATGTCGCGGCGCAGCTCGCTGACCGCGGTTTCGATGCGGATCTCGATCCGCGCCAGCGCGGCATTGTCGGACGGCGTCCTCGGGTCGTCGATGATCACGTTGATGAGCTTGCGTGCGCCCTCGGCCTCCTCCTCGATCTTGCGGTCCGCCTCCTCGAACTCGCGCAGGCGCGCCGTATAGGCCTCCTCGTCCGAGGACGGCTGCATCCTCATCATGATCATCCGCCGGAGCGCGACCGACCGCTCCAGCGAGCGGATGTTGGCGCGCGCCAGATCGCCATAGGCCGGGATGTAGCGGTTGGTCAGCTCGTCAAGAAGGACTCCGACCTGGCTCGACATCACCATCGACAGGATCGAGGTGACCAGCATCAGGACGATCAATCCGAGGGCGATGCCGACGATCTTGCGCCGGATCGACTGGTTGAAAATCGGCATAGGCTCGGGGCAAAGGCTGAAAGGACAGGTCGGGGAACTCAATACACCGGATTTCAGCCCGGGAACACGCGCAATCTGGCCCTCACGACGTCCTGGACCGTGCGCAACCGTCGCGCGAGCCCTATTCGTTAACAAAGGTTAAAGGCCGGCTCTATCCCCCGTTGCAAGAGTTCCCGTGCTCCATCCGTATTTTGCCGCATTGTTGCGACAGCGTGACAAATGCGAAACGATGCCGTGGCATCGTTTTCGACGCGACTTTGATTCTCGAGCCGCATGTCGTCGCGGACTTTGGTTTGTACTGGTTTCGCAGGGGGGACCACGGAATGAACCAGTGCCTACGCTCGCTCGCGTGTGTCGTTGCCGTGGCCGCCTTGGCTCTCCTTCCGACGGAGCTGGCGGCGAAGAACAGTCACAAACCGTCCGCGTCGAAGAAGACGCATGAGGCGAAGGCCGGCAAGCAGCGCCATGCCGCGGCGAAATCGCGTCACGGCAAGCACGCCGAGGCGAAGCGCAAGTCGAAGAAGCAGGACGACGAGCCGTCAGACAAGCCGGCGCTCCCGCCGCTGACCGGCGACCTCGCCGCACTCAAGGACGCGATCGATCTCGCGCGCAAGGGCAAGACCGATGACGCGGGCGCGGCGCGCGACCGCATCGCTGACCCCGCCGGCCAGAAGCTCGCCGACTGGTTCATGCTGCGCCATTCCGAGAGCACCGCGAATTTCAAACGCTACGCCGCCTTCCTCGCCGCCAATCCGGACTGGCCGAGCAGCGCGCTTCTGCGCCGGCGCGCCGAGGCGCGGCTGTGGCAGGAGAAGACCGACGCGGCCACCGTACACAAATTCACCATGGACCGCCCGACCAGCGCCAAGGGCAAGTTCGCGCTCGCCCGCGTGCTGCTCGCCGAAGGCGACGCCGACAGGGCTGCCCGTCTCGTCCGCGAGGCCTGGCGCACGGACGAATTGTCGGAGCGCAGCGAGGAAGATTCCTACGAGGCGTTCCGCGATCTCCTCACCGCCGACGACCATCGCGCCCGCATGGACAAGCGGCTCGGCGCCAAGGACTATGCCGGCGCAAGGCGCGTTGCAAAACGGCTCGGCGAGGACGCGCTCGCGATCGTCAAGGCCTGCGCCGCCGTCACCGGCAAGGCCAACAAGGCCAAGGATTATCTCGATGACGTGTCGACCGAGGCGCGCCGCGATCTCGGCTATGTGCTGTGCCGCGCGCAATGGCATCTCCAGAAGGACCGCATCGACGACGCGG
Source organism: Bradyrhizobium sp. cf659 (assembly GCF_900113725.1). Taxonomy (NCBI): domain Bacteria; kingdom Pseudomonadati; phylum Pseudomonadota; class Alphaproteobacteria; order Hyphomicrobiales; family Nitrobacteraceae; genus Bradyrhizobium; species Bradyrhizobium sp. cf659. Next base: position 309,116 of record NZ_FOQJ01000001.1, on the reverse strand, counting down.
CCGAGGTGATTTTGGCCGCCGCGCCCGACACCATGGCGGCGCAGGACACCGACGCCTGGTGGCGCGAGCGTCGTTTGCTGGCGCGAAAACTGCTCGACCAGGGCAAGTCCAGGACCGCTTACGACGTGGTGCGCGCGGCGGCCGTGCCGGCGATGGAGGTCTATCGCGTCGACTACCACTTCATGTGCGGCTGGATCGCGCTGCGCTATCTCGACGATCCCAGGACGGCGATGATGCACTTCGCCGCGATCGACGAAGGCTCGGCCAATCCGCTCGCGCTGTCGCGCGCCCATTACTGGCGCGGCCGCGCCGCGGAAGCGATGGGGGCGACGGCCGACGCGCGCCAGAGCTATCAAGCGGCGGCGCGCTACCCGACCGCCTATTACGGTCAGCTCGCCCGCGCCAGGCTCGGCCTCGACCGCATCGAGCTGCGCCCGCCCTCGCCCGTGCTGGCCGCAGCCGACACGCAGGCCCTGGATGAGCGCGTGCGCGCGGCCGACATGCTCTATGGTGTCGGCGAGCGCGACACGGCGTTCTACTACGCCGAGGATTTTGCCAAGGAGAGCACCGACGTTGCCGCCCTCGAAGGCCTCGGCGAGCTGGCCGGACGGCGCAACGATGCGCGCGTCATGCTGGAGGTGGGCAAGTCGGCGCTGGCGCGCGGGCTCGCACTCGACCATTACGCCTTCCCGACCATCGGCATCCCCGAGCACAAGCAGGTCGCGCCCGCGATCGAGACCAGCGTGATCTATTCGGTGGCGCGCACCGAAAGCTCGTTCGACCAGCGCGACAAGTCGCCCGCCAATGCGGTCGGCCTGATGCAGGTGACGCCGGAAGCCGGGCGCGACACCGCAAAGCGCTTCGGCCTGACCTATGACTGGGACAGGATGGTCTCCGATCCCGTCTACAACACGCAGATGGGGGCAGCCGAGCTCAGCGCGCTGTTGTCGGAATATCGCGGCAACCAGATCATGACCTTCGCCGGCTACAATGCCGGCCGCGGCCGTGTCCGCGAATGGGTGCAGGCGCGCGGCGACCCCAGGGATCCCAAGGTCGATCCGGTCGACTGGGTCGAGCGCATCCCGCTGTCGGAGACGCGCAATTACGTCCAGCGCGTGATGGAGAACGTGCTGGTCTACCGTGCGCGGTTCGAGAGCAGCGGCATGGTCGCCGCGAAATCCGAGCAGCGCGTCACGACGCAGGAAGTGAGCGCGGCACCAACGGCATCGGCCGCAGCCCCCTCGCCCTAGCCTCGCGACCGCCGGGGCTGGACGCGGCGTGGGGCTGGACGCGGTGACTGCGGCCGACGATTCTGCGCGGCCTGCGTCGTTCAGCTAGCCGTCACCTCCTTCCGTGGTCAGAAGGTCGTGGGCGCGCAGATATGCCTCGGTCAGCGAGCGCGAGAGCGCGCCCATCTGCATCATCCAGCTCCAGCTCGAGATCGCCGTCAGCACCGCCATCGCCTCGAGCGTGCTGCGGTAGGGCCACAGCAGTTCCATGGCCGTCTGCTGATCTCGACGGTAGCAATCCTGGTCGCAATAACGCTCTTGCTTGGACACGTGCCGGACGTAACTCGAACCCAGCGGCCGGGCGCACGCGCTGCAGACGGCGCCGTGGCAGGGACGTTCCTGATTGACGAGCATGAATCTCAATGCCGTGTCCTCTCCTGCCGGCAGGCGCGCCCCCGCCGATGCGTCTCGCCCACCTGTCTGCTCAAGATGCCGCGCGCGTACGTCCCCCGATCAACGGTGCTGCTTCGTGATGAAGCGCGTAGCATTCGTAACCGCAGTAGGGCAGCAGCGTCCTGACATCGCGCAAGTAGCTGCCGCTGATCTCCTCGCAGCACCATAGACAGAACGTCTTCCGGAAAGGGGTCCGGCCGTTCACCAGTATGAACCTCACGTGGCACCTCCGAGCGCGAAGCAGTAGACCGTGTCGACCAGAGAGGCGGATGGCGGCGGGGCGCAAAGATGGTTGCGGCCGTCGGGATTATCTCTGTGTCGCTCCACCTTCTGGGACGGGATGAGGATGTACTTTCCGTCTTCCCGGCGCCGTGCGTAGATCCTGCCGTCGACGTACCGTATCTCTGTCGGATAGCAATCCGCGCTGTTGCAGCAACTCAGCACCGGATTGTCGGGCATGTGCCAGCCCGAATAGAACTTCTCGTGCAGGAGCTGATCCTGGGGCGGATGATGACGATGTGCATCCTGTCCAGGCTCCTCGGCCTCCGCTCCGGTCATCGACGAAAGCGACAGCGCGATCGTCAAGAGGAGCTTGCAAGCACGGTTCAGCACGCGGCCTCCCGTTCAGAACCGCGGACTTCACGCCGCCTGAAATCGAAACAGCCATCGGCGGTCGCGCTCGCGGCGCGCCCTGAAGCGATCGAGACACCTTCTGGAGCACAGCGGCGTTCGCCAGGAATAATATCGGATCAGGCCAAACTTGCCGTTACAGACAGCGCAGCCCTTTACAACGGTACCGCGCTCGGAGTGTTCAGGGCTATCGCACATCATGCTCTCCTCCTGTCTTATGATTGTGGCTGCGCTCGTGCGCTGGTCCACGGCCATCCACGCTCGTTATTGAAAATGCGGCCTCTCAATCGCGACCCGCCAATCATGCGGCAACTCGGAGCAACGGACGCAGAGCTTGACTCTATGAGCAGCACATCGAGCTAATCGCCAGCTTGTGCCTTGCATATCGCGTCCCCTCGATTGGTCGTGAGATTAATCCGCACGCAACGGACCGCTCAATTGTACGGAAGTAAATGTGCGCCATGATTAGGGATGCGCGAGCTATACGTAGGTTTGTCCCGTAGTTTTCCGGCCCTTCGCAGCGCCTTCAACGAGACGGCGCAAAGCCGGCAGGCTGCACGGCGACCGCGAGTTTCGGTGAGCTGATTCCACTTTAGTCGGAAGGAATTGCTCCCCTTGTTGCAAAGTGCTCTACTTGCCTTGGCCCCAGCGAGCCGGGACGCCTGCGATGATGCCTGGCCAGATCGCGAAATTTGGGAATTCGGCCGCACAATTCCTGCTCGGCGGCCTTGCGGCGCTTCGATCGTTCGGCAATGGCGAGAAGGACGAGCCCGCGGTCGCAGACGACTCGCGGCAAGACGCCGTCGATCTGCGCGACGCCGTGAGGCAGTGGCATGAGGTGTTCGAGCACAATCCGGTCATGTATTTCATGGTCGATCCGGCCGGAACAGTGCTCAACGTCAATACGTTCGGCGCCGCACAACTGGGCTACACGGCGGCTGAGCTGATTGGCCAGTCCGTGCTCAACGTCTTCTTCGAGGAGGACCACGACTTCGTCCGCCGATGCGTGGCGCAGTCCCTGGAAACCCTGGACCAGTCGCATACCTGGGAGATTCGCAAGTTCCGGAAGGACGGCTCAGTCCTTTGGGTCCGTGAAAACGCCAAGGCGATGCTGCGCGGCGACGGAACGCCGATCGTGCTGGTTGCCTGCGAAAACATCACCCAGCGCAAGGAAGCGGAGGACGCCCTGCGGCAGAGCGAGGCCTACCTCGCCCAGGCGCAGGAACTGAGCCGCACCGGCAGCTTCGGCCTGAACGTCGCGACAGGCGCGATCGTCTGGTCAAGGGAGACCTTTCGCATCTTCCAGTGTGACCTGGCGGTGAAGCCGACCTTGGATTTTGTCTTCCAGCGCATCCATCCGGAGGATCGCGACGCGGTCAGAAGGACCCTCGATCGGGCCTCCCGACGCGCAGAGGATTTCGACCACGAGTATCGCCTGCTGATGCCGGATGGATCAGTCAAATACCTCCATTCCGTGGCGCGCGCGCTGAGACATGGATCCGGGCGCATCGAGTTCGTCGGGGCCGTCACCGATGTCACGGTTGCAAAGGAGTCCGAACAAAGGCTGCGGCGCAGCGAGGCCTATTTGGCCGAGGCCCAGCGGCTCAGCCATACCAGCAGCTGGGCCTGGGATGTGCGCCGTCAGGAGTTTGCATACCGATCGGCCGAACTCTACCGCCTGTTCGGATTTGAGCCGAACCAGATCGATGTACCGGCACGGGCTTTCCAGGAACGTATCCTCCCCGAGGATTTCCAACGGATCGTCGAGGTCGAACGTCAGGCCCTCCGGCGAAAGGAACCCTTCGAAATCGACTTTCGCATTGCGCGCCCAGACGGCTCGATACGACGAGTCCATACCGAGGGACATCCCGTCGTCGGCAGCGATGGCGAAGTGATGGAAATCATCGGTACCCATGTGGACGTCACCGAGCAGGTCGCCGCAAAGGAAGCGCTTCAAAGGGCATTTGACGAGCTCAAGGCATCCGAGCAGCGATTCCGCGACTATGCGGAAACCGCATCGGACTGGTTTTGGGAGACCGGGCCGGATCACCGTATCACGCAGATGTCGGAACACGCCGATCCGGCCAGTGCTGCGCCGACGGCCCTGATCGGCCTGACGCGTTGGGACATTCCGCCCGATGCCGAGCTCGAGCCCGGAAAGTGGGAGCAGCATCGCGCGACGCTCGACGCCCACCTCCCGTTCCGCGACCTAGTTTACCACGGCAGGGATCGCAACGGCTCTCCAATTTACGTGCGCACCAGCGGCAAGCCCTTGCATGACGCGGACGGTCATTTTCTCGGCTATCGAGGCGTCAGTAGCGATGTAACGGCGGCGATCCGCGCCGAGCAGGCTGAAGAAGCGCTGCGCAAAGCACAAGCCGAGCTCACCCATGTCACGCGCGTCACGACGCTCGGCGAACTCACCGCCTCGATAGCCCACGAAATCACCCAGCCTCTTGCCGCCGTGATCTCCAATGCGGACGCCTGCATGGCTTGGCTCGATCGCGAACCCGCCGACTTGAAGGCCGCGCGCCGTTCCGCCGAATGGATTGTCGAGGACGCCAATCGAGCCAGCGAGGTGATCCGCCGGATCAGGGCGCTCGCGAAGAAGACCGAGATCGAAGTAGTTCCACTCGACATCAACCAAGTCGTCAGGGAGGCGGTGGCGCTCGTTCGGCGCGAGCTCGCGACCCATGGGGTGTCGGTGCGAATGGAGCTGGCGTCCAACCTGCCGAGGATTTGCGGCGACCGGATCCAGCTCCAGCAGGTGCTGATCAACCTGGTGATGAACGGCATCGAAGCCATGCAAGCCAATGTCGACCGCCCGCGCGAACTGGCGATCCGCTCGGGCCGGACGGACGACGACGACGGCGACTGCCTGCTTCTCACCGTGACGGACCGCGGTGTCGGCCTCGGCAAGGACGTCAAGGAACGCATCTTCACTCCCTTCTTCACGACGAAATCGGGCGGTCTGGGAATGGGACTCTCGATCTGCCGATCGATCATCGAGGCTCACGCGGGCCGGCTTTCGGCCTTTCAAAATGAGGGGAGCGGCGCAACACTCCAGATCGCCCTGCCCTTGCCGCACAAGGACACGTCGTGACCGACCATACCAAGCAGGGCCAGGCGAGCGCAGGTGACCCGATCGTCCTGATCGTCGATGATGATCCGTCGATGCGCCGCGCACTGACCAATCTCTTTCAATCGGTCGGCCTTAAGGTCGAGGCCTTCAGTTCAGCGGCGGAGATCATGGAATCCAAACCGCCTGCGGTCCCCAGTTGCCTTGTGCTCGACATCCGCCTGCCAGGATCGAGCGGCCTCGACCTCCAGGCGGACCTCGCCAAGGCCAATATTCACACGCCCATTATTTTTATCACCGGTCATGGCGATATTCCCATGACCGTGAGAGCCATGAAGAGCGGTGCCGTCGATTTTCTGACCAAGCCGGTGCGCGACCAGGACATGCTGGATGCGGTGCAGGCGGCGATCGAGCGGGATCGCAGGCGGCGCGAAGCGGAGAAGTCGATCTCAGGCGTGCGATCCCGTTTCGAGGGGCTGACAGCGCGCGAGCGCGACGTCCTCGCCCTGGTTGCATCCGGCCTGATGAACAAACAGGTCGCCGCCGAACTCGGACTGGCCGAAATCACCGTGAAGATCTATCGCGGGCAGATCATGCGGAAAATGGAGGCGAAGTCATTGGCCGATCTCGTCAGAATGACCGACGCGCTCGGAATCCCGCGCAATAGGGGTCATCTGCAAACCTAAGTATGCTTTCCAATCTCGCTCCAGGGGCCCACTTTCCGTAAGCGGCTGAACCGCGGCCGGCGGCTCCCCGTGCAGGAGCGATCATATTGTCAGTGCCTTCGATCATTTCCGTCATTGATGATGATCCCTCCGTTCGCCTTGCGACGAACAACCTCCTGACGTCGCGAGGATACACGGTCTACACCTTTGGTTCCGCTCACGAATTTCTCCAATCCGCCGAACTGGACACGACCTCTTGCGTGATCGCGGACGTGCAGATGCTGGCCATGAGCGGTGTCGAGCTGTTGACGCATATGCGCAGCCTCGGGCGCATCACGCCCTTCATCTTCATGACGGCTTTTCCCGACGACGCCGTGCGCGACCGCGCGCTGAAGGCCGGCGCGTCCTGCTTTCTCGCGAAGCCGTTTTCCACGCCGGCTCTGCTTCAATGTCTGGAGGCGGCCCTGTCGGGGTCCGGTGAAAGCAAGATGTGACCCGGCCGCGCCTGCCCCTGATCGCTCCTCAGGCCGCGGCGACTTATCGTCGTGACGACATACGTAGGGGCGAGGCGCTCAATCCACCTTGATGTTGGCCGCCTTGATGATCGGCCACCACTTCGCGATCTCCGCCTTCTGGCGGGTGCCGAGCGCTTCGGGCGTGAGCTGATCCTGCGGCGTCATCTCCAGGCCCTGGCTTTCGAGCTGCTTCTTCACGGCGGGATCGTTCAGGGCTTCCACGGCCGCGGCGTTGAGCTTGGCCACGATCTCCTTCGGCGTGCCCTTCGGTACCCACATGCCCGACCACAGCGTCATGTGGAAGCCTTTCAGCCCCGCCTCCTCCGCGGTCGGGATGTCGGGCGCCGAGGGCAGGCGCTTGTCGTCGGTGACGGCGTACGCACGGATGGTGCCGGCGCGGACCTGGTTGATGGAGTTGGAGGTCTGGTCGACGATGACGTCGATCTGGCCGGCGATGAGATCGTTCAGCGCAGGCGCGGTGCCGCGATACGGCACGTATTGCAGCTTGATGCCGCTGACGCTTTCGAAATAGACGCCGGCGATGTGGCTGCCGGAGCCTGCACCGGCCGTACCGGCGGTGGGGGACGACGGGCGCGACTTCAGCCAGTCCAGCAGCTCCTTCAGCGAGGTCGCGGGCACCGCGTTCTTGCTGACCACGATCATCGGATTGCTCGGCAGCAGCACCACCGGCTCGAGATCGGCAACGAGGTCGTATTTGAGCTTATAGACGGCGCCGTTGGCCACATGAGTGCCGAGATGGCCGAACGAGATTGTGTAGCCGTCCGGCGGTGATTGCACGGCGCGGCCGACGCCGATCGAGCCGCCGGCGCCGGTGACGTTCTCGACCACCAGGGGCTGGCCGAGCGTCGTCCGCATCCGTTCGGCGAGCACGCGCGCCATCGCATCCGACGGGCCGCCGGCCGCGAAGGGAACGATGATGGTGATGGGATGCGAGGGATAGTCGTCGGCGCGCGCAGCGCCGGCGAGAGCGAGAATACCGATCAGCCCGGCCCAGACGGCCTTCGCCATTGTGTCCTCCCCAGCAATGTCATTGTTGTTTTTCTTTACCTCTCCCCGCTTGCGGGGAGAGGTCGAATTGCGAAGCAATTCGGGTGAGGGGGTACAGGTCTCACGAATATCTCATTCGCGGAGAGAGGCCCCTCACCCCAACCCTCTCCCCGTAAGAACGGGGAGAGGGAGAGATTTCTAGAACTGCGAGAAGTCGATTGGCTTGTGCCGATCCAGCGTGCGGGTGACCGGCGGCAGCGGGTATTTCAGGCCGGTCGCGCAGTTGAACAACATCACGCGGTCGGTCTTGCTGACGCGGCCATCGGCAAGGCTTTCCTTGTAGGCGGCGTAGGTCGCGGCGCCCTCGGGGCACAGCAAAAGCCCCTCCTCGCGCGCGACCTCGCTGAGCGCCGCCGAGATCTTGTCGTCGTCGACTGCGATGGCAAAGCCCTTGCTCTCGCGCACCGCGCGCAAAATCAGGAAATCGCCGATCGCCTGCGGCACACGGATGCCCGACGCGATGGTGTGGGCGTCCTCCCAGCGCGTCGCATGCTCGGTGCCGGCCTCGTAGGCCCGCACCATCGGCGCGCAGCCCGAGGCCTGCACCGCGACCATGCGCGGACGTTTTGAGCCGATGAAGCCGATCTTCTCAAGCTCGTCGAAGGCCTTCCACATGCCGATCAGGCCGGTGCCGCCGCCGGTGGGATAGAAGATCACGTCGGGCACGTCCCAGCCGAGCTGCTCGGCGAGCTCGAGGCCCATCGTCTTCTTGCCTTCGATGCGGTACGGCTCCTTCAGCGTGGACGTGTCGAACCAGCCGACCTTCGCCTTGCCCTCGCCGACGATCTTGCCGCAATCGTCGATATAGCCGTTGACGCGGTAGACGGTCGCGCCCTGGAGCTCGATCTCGCTGACGTTCACCTCGGGCGTGTCGGCCGGGCAGAAGATCGTGGTCTTGATGCCGCAGGACGTTGCATAGGCCGCAAGCGCCGCACCGGCATTGCCGTTGGTCGGCATCGCCATGTGCTTGATGCCGAGCGCCTTGCCCATCGACACCGCCATCACGAGGCCGCGCGCCTTGAACGAGCCGGTCGGCAGCCGCCCCTCGTCCTTCACGATGATCTCACCGCCGCCGAGCTTCTTCCCGAGCTTCGGCAGCCGGATCAGCGGCGTCGTGACCTCGCCGAGCGAGACGATGTCCTTGCATTTGCGCACCGGCAGCAGTTCGCGATAACGCCACACGTCGGCGGGGCGCTGGCTGAGTGCGTCCTTGGTCAGAGCCTTCTTCACACCGGCGAGGTCATAGCGCACCAGCAGCGGCTTGCCGGCTTTCGAGAGGTTGTGGACCTGGTCAGCGGCGTAATGGTCGCCTTCCATCGCGCATTCGAGATGGGTGACGAAGGTCGGGCGTTCGATGGTGAGGTTGTCGTTGTCGTGCATGGGTGATTTCCTTCTTATTTTGCAAACGGCTCTCTCCGCTCGTCATTGCGAGCGCAGCGAAGCAATCCAGAATCTTTCCGCAGAGGCAGTCTGGATTGCTTCGCTTCGCTCGCAATGACGGCGGTGGGCGGCGATGGCGCCCGTCAGATATTCAACACCCGCCCGTACGCATCCAGCACGGCTTCCTTCATCATCTCCGACAGGGTCGGATGCGGGAACACCGTGTGCATCAGCTCTTCTTCCGTGGTCTCCAGATTCATGGCGACGACGTAGCCCTGGATCAGCTCGGTGACTTCCGCGCCGACCATGTGGGCGCCGAGCAGCTGGCCGGTCTTCTTGTCGAAGATCACCTTGACCAGGCCCTGGTCCTCGCCGAGCGCGATGGCCTTGCCGTTGCCGACGAAGGGGAAGCGGCCGACGCGGATCTCGCGGCCGTTCTCCTTGGCCTTGGCTTCGGTGAGACCGACGGAAGCGACCTGCGGGTTGCAATAGGTGCAGCCCGGGATCAGGTTCTTGTCCATGGGGTGCGGATGCAGGCCCTTGATCGCCTCGACGCAGACCACGCCCTCATGCTCGGCCTTGTGCGCGAGCATGGGGGGACCTGCGACGTCGCCGATGGCGTAGATGCCGGGCACGTTGGTCTTGCCGTAGCCGTCGATCACGATGCAGCCGCGGTCGGTTTTGACGCCGAGCTTTTCGAGGCCGAGATTCTCGATGTTGCCGACGACGCCGACCGCCGAGATCACGCGCTCGAACTCGGTGGTGACAGGCTTGCCCTTGCCGTCGTCGATGGTGGCGACGACGCTGTCGGCCTTCTTCTCCAGCTTGGTCACCTTGGTCGAGGACATGATCTTGATGCCCTGCTTCTCCAGGCGCTTGCGGGCAAGGCCCGCGATCTCCGCGTCCTCGACGGGCAGGATCTGCGGCAGCACCTCGACCACGGTGACGTCGGAGCCCATGGTGTGGAAGAACGAGGCGAATTCGATGCCGATCGCGCCGGAGCCGACGACCAGCAGCGACTTCGGCATCTTCTCCGGCACCATCGCCTCGAAATAGGTCCAGATCAGCTTCTTGTCGGGCTCGAGCCCCGGCAGCACGCGCGGCCGCGCGCCGGTCGCAACGATGATGTGCTTGGCCTGGTAAGTCCCCTCGCCCAGCGCACCCTTCGGGCCCTCGACGTCGGACTTCTTCACGGTGACCTTGCCGGGCGCGTCGATCGAGGCGGCGCCCCAGATCACGCTGACCTTGTTCTTCTTCATCAGGAAGCCGACACCGTCGTTGAGCCGCTTGGAGACGCCGCGCGAGCGCTGCACCACGGCCTTCGGGTCGAACGAAACCTTCTCAGCCGACAGGCCGTAGTCCTTGGCATGCTGCATGTAGTGATAGATTTCGGCAGAGCGCAGCAGCGCCTTGGTCGGGATGCAGCCCCAGTTCAGGCAGATGCCGCCGAGGTAGGATTTTTCGACGATCGCGACCTTGAAGCCGAGCTGGGCGGCGCGGATCGCGGTGACATAGCCGCCGGGACCGGAGCCGATGATGATGATGTCGAAGGATGTATCGGCCATGGCGGCTCCCGTTCAACTCAAGCGGTCGTTGCGCCGCGGGCGCGGCGGTTGAGGATGTAAGTTCTGATCAGCCATTCCGCGAGAATGACCGCTGCCATGACGGCGAAGATGGTGAGCGCGATCGGCGCCCAGATGTTGCGCGACAGCGCTTCGCCGGCGAAGAAGGCGGCTTCAACGATGTCGCGGCCGGGCGGACTGAGCGTGAGGATCAGCGAAATCAGCATCGAGATCCAGGGCCAGCGCGTCCTCATGCGCCATCTCAGACCATCATCATGACGGGATTTTCGATCAGCTGCTTGAACGCGCCGATCAGCTCGGCACCGAGCGCGCCGTCGATGGCGCGGTGATCGCAGGACAAGGTCACGCTCATCATGTGCGCGATCTCGATCTTGCCGCCGCGCACGACGGGGCGCTCCTCGCTGGTGCCGACCGCGAGGATGGTGGCATGCGGCGGGTTGATCACGGCGGTGAAGTGGCTGATGCCGTACATGCCGAGGTTGGACACGGCGGTGGTGCCGCCCTGGTATTCCTCCGGCTTCAGCTTGCGCGAGCGGGCGCGCGCGGCAAAATCCTTCATCTCGTTGGAGATGGTGGAGAGCGTCTTGGTCTCCGCTTTCCGGATGATCGGCGTGATCAGGCCGCCGGGCATCGCCACCGCAACGCCGACGTCGGAATGATGATGCTTGACCATGCCGCTCTCGGTCCAGCTCACATTGCAGTTCGGGATCTTCTGGAGCGCGACCGCCATCGCCTTGATGACGAAGTCGTTGACCGAGATCTTGTAGAGCGGCTTCTTCTCCTTGTCCTTCGGAGCTGCCGCATTGATCTCCTCGCGCGCGGCGAGCAGCTTGCCGATGTCGCAGTCGATGGTGAGGTAGAAATGCGGGACGTTCTGGATCGACGCGGTCAGGCGCTGCGCGATCGTGCGGCGCATGCCGTCATGCGGGACGATGTCGTAGGAGCCCGGCTCGAACAGCGACAGGATCTGCTTGTCCGACATGGTCGGCGCGATCGCGGGCGCGCCTGACGGCGCCGCGGCGGGCGCCTTGAGGCCCTTGCCGGACTTGGCCTGCTCGACGTCGCGGGCGACGACACGACCGTGCGGGCCGGTGCCTGATACCATCGACACGTCGATGCCCGCGTCCTTGGCGAGGCGACGCGCCAGCGGCGATGAGAACACGCGGCCGCCATGGCCGTTGCTCTGAGCAGCCGGTGCGGCAGCCTGCGGCGCAGGTGTGGCGGCGGGCGCCGGAGCAGCCTTGGGGGCGGCAGGCGCCGGCGCTGGCGCAGCAGCGGGAGCTTCAGCAGCCTTCGGAGGCGCGGCCGAAGCGCTGGGCTTCGCAGCACCTGCGGCCTTCACGTCCTCACCCTCCCCGGCCAGCACGGCGATCACGTCATTGACCGGGACGTCCTGCGTGCCTTCGGGCACCAGGATCTTGGCGATCGTGCCCTCGTCGATGGCCTCGACCTCCATGGTCGCCTTGTCGGTCTCGATCTCGGCGATGACATCGCCGGATTTGACCTTGTCGCCTTCCTTCTTCAGCCACTTGGCGAGGTTGCCCTTCTCCATCGTCGGCGAGAGAGCGGGCATCAGGATGTTGATGGGCATGCTGACCTCAAGAAGAACTTTTCAAAACGTCGTCTCCGACAGCGAAGACGAACAGACCAGGTTTAGTTGCCGATGTCGCCTTGCCACAGGCGCTCATTGGCCGGGATAGATCGCCAATTCTTCATCATGGTGATGGAGCGGTCGTCGGCAAGGTCGATCCAGGGGATGCCGAACTTGTCGAGAATGTCCTTCGAGCCCGGGAAGGTGACGGATTCGCCGATCACCACCAATTGGACCTTGAACAGAGCGAGCGCGCCGGCACACATCGAGCATGGCGACAGCGTGGTGTACATGACGGTGTCGTGGAACGACATCACGCCGGCCTCGCGCAGGCAGCTCATCTCGCCGTGCAGGATGACGTTTTTCTCCTGCACACGGTTGTTGTGGCCGCGGGCAATGATCTTGCCCTCCCGCGTCAGCACGGCGCCGATCGGCAGGCCGCCCTGCGCGATCGAGGCCTCCGCCTCGCGGATCGCCTCCAGCATGAAATCGAAGTGATAGGATTCGATCGCCACTGTCAGTGCCCCTTCCCGCGCGGCGTCGTGGTGCCGGTGTCTGTGGGACGCTCGATCTCGGCCTGAAACATCTCGAGGATCCGGTTCAGGGCGTCCTCCTCGGTATATTCGCTCTCGCGCGCATAGGCGCGCGCGGCGTGACGGGCAAGATCGACGAGCAAGAGGCCCCACATGTCGGGTTCCTCGAAGGCACGCTGGAACGCCATCGACAGCCCGCCGTCCAGCACGAACACGCGCAGGATCTCGACCGCGTCCTCGCGGGTCATGACGTCGGGTGGCAGTGGCTGCTCCTTCGGGCCCGCCATGGTCTACCTGTAGCAGACGGCTTTGGCGGCCTCGACGACTTCCGCCGCCGAAGGCAGCGCGAGCTTCTCCAGATTCGCGGCATAGGGCATCGGCACGTCCTTGCCGGAAACGCGCGCGACCGGCGCATCCAGATAGTCGAACGCGTTCTCCATGATCCGCGCGGCGATCTCGGCGCCGACGCCGCTCTGGGCCCAGCCCTCTTCCACCGTGACGGCGCGCCCCGTTTTCTTGACCGAGTTGACGATGGTCTCGGTGTCCATCGGACGCAGCGTGCGCAGGTCGATCACCTCGGCCTCGATGCCGTCCTTGGCGAGCTCGTCGGCCGCCTTCAGCGCATAGGTCATGCCGTTCGACCAGGAGATGATGGTGACATGGCTGCCGGAGCGCACGATGCGCGCCTTGCCGATCGGAATCACGAAGTCGTCGAGCTTGGGCACTTCGCCGGTGTGGCCGTAAAGCACCTCGTTCTCGAGGAAGATCACCGGATTGGGATCGCGGATCGCTGCCTTGAGCAGGCCCTTGTAATCCGCGGCCGAGAACGGCGCGACGACCTTGAGACCCGGGACGTTCGAATACCAGGACGAATAGTCCTGGCTGTGCTGGGCGGCGACGCGCGCGGCGGCGCCATTGGGCCCGCGGAACACGATCGAGCAGCCCATCTGGCCGCCGGACATGTACAGCGTCTTGGCCGCGGAGTTGATGATCTGGTCGATCGCCTGCATGGCGAAGTTGAAGGTCATGAACTCGACGACCGGCTTCAACCCGGTCATCGCGGCACCGACGCCGATGCCGGCAAAGCCGTGCTCGGTGATCGGCGTGTCGATCACGCGCTTGGCGCCGAATTCCTGGAGCAAGCCCTGGGTGACCTTGTAGGCGCCCTGATACTCGGCAACCTCTTCGCCCATCACGAAGACGTCGGCGTCACGGCGCATCTCTTCGGCCATGGCATCGCGCAGCGCCTCGCGGATGGTCTGCGTCACCATCTCGGTGCCGGCGGGCACTTCCGGATCGGGCTCGGCGACGGCTTGCGGCGCGGGCGCAGCCTTGGGCGCGGGTGCCTCGGCCTTTGCGGCGGCAGGGGCTGCGGATTCAGCGGCCTTCTGCTGCGGGGCCGGCGCGGGCGCCTTGGCGAGATCAGCGGCGCTCTCACCGTCGGCAAGAATCGTCGCGATCGGCGTGTTGACGGCGACGTCGGCGGTGCCTTCGGGGATCAGGATCTTGCCGAGCGTACCTTCGTCGGTCGCCTCGACCTCCATGGTCGCCTTGTCGGTCTCGATCTCGGCGATGACATCGCCGGACTTGATCGTCTCACCCTCTTTTTTCAGCCATTTGGCGAGGTTGCCCTTCTCCATCGTGGGCGACAACGCGGGCATCAGCACTTGAATTGGCATATCGACTCCAAAAGAAAGCTTGCGCGCGTTCAGCGGTAAATGTCGGTCCAGAGCTCGGCGGCATCCGGCTCGGGATCATGCTGGGCGAAATCGGCGGACGCGTTGACGATGTCGCGCACCTCGGCGTCGATCGCCTTGAGGTCGGCCTCGCTCACCTTGGCGGCCAGCAGGCGGTTGCGCACCTGCTCGATCGGGTCCTGGTCGTGGCGGACCTTCTCGACCTCCTCGCGCGTGCGGTATTTTGCAGGATCGGACATCGAGTGGCCGCGATAGCGGTAGGTCTGCATTTCAAGGATGAAGGGGCCCTTGCCGGCGCGGCACCACGCGGCCGCCTCGTCGCCGGCGGCCTTCACGGCGCGGACGTCCATGCCGTCGACCTGTTGGCCGGGGATGTTGAACGACGCGCCGCGCTTGGAGAAGTCCTGCTGCGCCGAAGCGCGCGAGACCGCGGTGCCCATGGCGTAGCGGTTGTTCTCGATGACGTAGATCACCGGCAGCTTCCAGAGCTCCGCCATGTTGAAGCTCTCATAGACCTGGCCCTGGTTGGCGGCACCGTCGCCGAAATAGGTGACGCTGACATTGCCGTTGCCGCGATAGTTGTTGGCGAAGGCGAGACCCGTGCCGAGCGAGACCTGGGCGCCGACGATGCCGTGGCCGCCGTAAAAGTGCTTCTCCTTGCTGAACATATGCATGGAGCCGCCCTTGCCCTTGGAATAGCCGCCGCGCCGGCCGGTGAGCTCGGCCATGACGCCGTTGGCCTCCATGCCGGTGGCAAGCATGTGACCGTGATCGCGATAGCCGGTAATGACCTGATCGCCCTCTTTCAGGGCCATCTGCATGCCGACCACCACGGCCTCCTGGCCGATATAGAGGTGGCAGAAGCCGCCGATCGCGCCCATGCCGTAGAGCTGGCCGGCCTTTTCCTCGAATCGCCGGATCAGGAGCATGTCGCGGAGCGCCTTCAGCTCCTGCTCCCTGGTGAATTCCGGGGGCGAACCGCCGTTGGTCTTGTCCTGTGGAGCGCTTGCGGCGGCTTTCTTGGGTGCGGCCATGGGAATTCCGGGTCAGAGAAAACTTTCGTCCTCTCTAACCCAAGTCAAACACCCTTGGAAAGCACCGCGGCGGCATGGCACGACTTTCATTATGCCGCACTGCAACGTGGCCGAAATATTGGAAAATCTTTGGCGCTGATCAGGCAACAAATCTAACGCCGCGCCGGCCGGGTCCCGTTTGCCGGAACGAGCGGCGCCAAAACGGCGCCGCCCGCTCCTGTCCGATCAGAAGAAGCCGAGCTTCTTCGGGCTGTAGCTGACCAGGAGATTCTTGGTCTGCTGGTAGTGATCGAGCATCATCTTGTGGGTCTCGCGACCGACGCCCGACTGCTTGTAGCCGCCGAACGCCGCATGCGCCGGATAGGCATGGTAGCAATTGGTCCAGACTCGGCCGGCCTGGATCGCCCGGCCGAAGCGGTAGCAGCGGTTGGCATCGCGGCTCCAGACACCGGCGCCGAGACCGTAGAGCGTGTCGTTGGCGATCGCGAGCGCTTCGTCATCGGTCTTGAAGGTCGTGACCGAGACGACGGGGCCAAAGATCTCCTCCTGGAAGATTCGCATCTTGTTGTGGCCCTCGAACACCGTCGGCTGGACGTAGAAGCCGCCGGAAAGATCGCCGCCGAGATCCGCACGTCCGCCGCCGGCCAGCACCTTGGCACCCTCCTGCTTGCCGATGTCGATATAGGAGAGGATCTTGGCGAGCTGCTCGCCCGAGGCCTGCGCGCCGATCATGGTGTCGGCCGCACGCGGGTCGCCCTGCTTGATCGCGGCGACGCGCTTCAGCGACCGCTCCATGAAGCGGTCGTAGATGTCGGCGTGAACCAACGCGCGGCTCGGACAGGTGCAGACCTCGCCCTGGTTCAGCGCGAACATGACGAAGCCTTCGATCGCCTTGTCGAAGAAGTCGTCGTCCTCAGCGGTGACGTCCTTGAAGAAGATGTTCGGCGACTTGCCGCCGAGCTCCAGCGTGACCGGGATCAGGTTCTGGCTGGCATATTGCATGATCAGCCGGCCCGTCGTGGTCTCGCCGGTGAAGGCGATCTTGGCGATGCGCGGGCTCGAGGCCAGCGGCTTGCCGGCTTCGAGGCCAAAGCCGTTGACGATATTGAGGACGCCGGGCGGCAGCAGGTCGCCGATGATCTCGGCCCAGACCATGATCGAGGCCGGGGTCTGCTCGGCGGGCTTGAGCACGACGCAATTGCCGGCGGCGAGCGCAGGGGCGAGCTTCCAGCAAGCCATCAGCAGCGGGAAGTTCCAGGGGATGATCTGGCCGACGACGCCGAGCGGCTCGTGGAAATGATAGGCGATGGTGTCGTGGTCGATCTCGCCGATCGAGCCCTCCTGGGCGCGGACGACGCCGGCGAAATAGCGGAAGTGATCGATGGCGAGCGGGATGTCGGCCGCGCGGGTCTCGCGGATCGGCTTGCCGTTGTCCCAGGTCTCAGCGATCGCGAGGCGCTCGAGATTTTCTTCCATGCGGTCGGCGATCTTGTTCAGGATCGCGGCACGCTCGGCGACGCTGGTGCTCCCCCAGGCGGCCTTGGCGGCATGCGCCGCGTCGAGGGCGGCTTCGACATCCTGCGCGTCGGAGCGCGCGATCTTGCAGACGATCTGTCCGTTCACCGGCGAGGCATTGTCGAAATACTTGCCGGAGATCGGCGCGACGAACTTGCCGCCGATGAAATTGTCATAGCGCTCGGCGAAGGGAACTTTGGTGACGTTGAGGAATTCCACCTTGTTCATTGATCACTCCCGATGTTTGCTGTTTGTGCAATTCGTCGCGTGGTCGCGACTTGCGCCGACGATGTATCGGGAGGCGTTTGCTGTCAGCCCGGGCGGGAGCGATGGAAGAGCGGACCTGTCGCAGAACTGCGACAGGTCCGACTGAGGCAAGTGCAAGGTGGAGCACACACGGCTTCCACATCGTCTTTGCGAGCGCTGCGAAGCAATCCAGAGTCCCTCCGCGGAAAGATTCTGGATTGGTTCGCGGAGCCTGTCATCGGGCCGCGCTTTGCGCGGACCCGTTGGCTCGCAATGACGGCTGAGGAGACTGCGGCCCTCAGTGGTTCAGCTCGAACCGCTTCAGCTTCCTGTGCAGCGTGGCGCGGCTGACGCCGAGGGCTTTGGCGGCCGCCGAAACATTGCCGCTCGCACGCAGCAGCGCCCGCTGCAACACCGCACGCTGACCGCCAGCGAGGTGGTCGCGCGCCGTATCGCCGCCGAGAAGATCGGCCGCGGGCACGGGCCGCAACGCCCGGCCGGGCGCGAGCCCCAGTCCCACCCGGGCGGAGCGGGTCGCGCCGATCACGAGGTCGTCCGCATCGACCGCGACGAGGCCGCCGCACTGGCCGTCCGCAGCTTGCGTCAGCACGATGCGGGCATGGGCGAAAGCCCGGCGGAACAAGTCGGCCTCGATGCGCCTTGCCGCCTCGCCCGCCGCAAGCGCGATCAGATTGGAAAACGCGTCGGTCCGGTCGGCGCGGCAGGAGGAGACGTCGAGCACGCCGGCAAACGCCCCCTCGTGGTCGTAGATCGGAACGGCGGTGCAGCTCAACAGCGTGTTGCGCGTGAAGAAGTGCTGGTCGCGGTCGATCGTCAGCGGCCGCTGTTCGACCACGCAGGTGCCGATGCCATTGGTGCCCTCGTGCTCCTCGCTCCAGAGCGCACCGGTCCACAGGCCCCAGGATTGAAAGGTGGTGTCGTCCGCCGGCGTGCCGCGACGATCGACCGGCACCCCCTCGCCGTCGGCCAGCAGCACGCAGCAGCCGGCGGCGCCAACCGCCTGGTAGAGCCGGTCCATCGCGCCTTGCGCAGCGGCGAGCAGCGGCGCGATACGCTCGCGCGCCTCGCGGAGTTCCGCGTCGGTCAGCCGCTGCGGCAGGCCACGGCCTGAGGGATCGAGATGATGCAGTCGGGACGAACGGCGCCAGGAGGCCACGAGCGCGGAGCGAGCCGCCTGGCCTGATGCAATAGCGGCTTCGACACGAGCCGCGTGATGCTGGGGCATTGACCCATTCATCACCGTTTCCTCCGGGTGGCAATTTACGACGTGCCGGCGCGGCCTGATTGATCTCGGTCAATCTTGGGGAGCGGTTGCGCCGCACAAGCCATGCCCTCGCCGGCGCCGTTGCGTCAAGGCGGCAAAGCGACTGCGGTCTTGCGACTTTTGGCGTGATGGAGAAGGAGGCGGCCGGGCTCGGGCCGGCTTTCGATCCCAGTTTCGAAACCCGCGCAAACGCTAGTTCGGCGGGATCATCCGAACGAGATCGCGCGGATTGACGTAATCGAGCTGGAAGCGCGCCCGCTCGTCCAGCATGTCGGGATCGATCCTCGCGGAACGCAGCAGCGACACGCGCTGCTCGCTCCTGGCGCGCTCGCGCTTGAGCTGGGCCAGCTCGCTCGTGAGCGCGATGATCTCCTGGTCGAGTTCCTGGCGGGCGTTGAGGCCGTATTTGCCGGTATAGGCGTTGACGCCGAAATAGCCGACGATGGCGGCCGCCATCGCGTAGAGGGCGAGACCGGTCAGAATCGATTTGAGGCGCGCGCGGGAGACCATCTTCGGAAGATGGGGGAGTTTGGTTAAGGGAGCGCTAATGCGCCCTGCCCGCGCCACCAATCGTCATCGTCATGCCCGGCCTTGTGCCGGGCCGGGCATCCACGTTCTTCGTCGTCGCAAGCAAGAACGTGGATGGCCGGGACATCTGGCGCGAAGACGCGCTTCGCGCTTTTGCCCGGCCATGACGGAGAGCGCGTCCTCAGCCGTGATGCTTGGCCACGTGTGCTGCGAAGGCGTCGATATAGGCCTGGAGCACGGTCTTGAGCGAGTCCTTGGCCAGGTTACCCTCCGCATCGAAGGCGTCGCCAACCGCGTTCAGGTAGGTCTCGGGCTGCTGCATGATCGGGCCGGCAATGCCCGGCAGGATGTTCTGGAGCGTCTTGGCCGCGCTGACGCCGCCGAGCGGACCCGGCGAGTTCGAGATGATGCCGACCGGCTTGCCGTTGAACGAGCTCTTGCCATAGGGGCGCGAGGCGACGTCGATGGCGTTCTTCAGGACGCCCGGAATGGCGCGATTGTATTCGGGGGTGACGAACAGGACGCCGTCCGACTTCTGGAGCTTTTCGCGGAAGGCCAGCCAGTCCGCGGGCGGCGCGCCCTCGAGGTCCTGGTTGAAGAGGGAGATGCCCGCCAGCGTGATGACCTCGAGCTTGAGCGAGGCCGGCGCGAGCTTGGCGAGCGCATTGGCGATCTTCAGCGAAAAACTGTCCTTACGCAGGCTGCCGGCGATAACAACGACATTATAGGCCATGGGGGTCCTCGAAAACTGGAGCAGGAGTGCCGGGGCGGCACTTAAGCGATCTCGCCCAATCAATGCAAGTGCATGAACCAATCCGATTTGGAAACGCTGCGTTTCGCAAAAGCACCCGTCGCCCGGATGGAGCGAAGCGTAATCCGGGCTACGATTCCAGTGTGGATCCGGCCAAAGCAATCAGGCCGCCAAGCGGCGGCCTGATCTTTCGTGCAAATCTGTATCGATCAGATCGTCGGATTCCAGGCCGACGGGATCAGGCGATATTTGGCGCCGTCCTTCTCGACATGGCCGACCGAGGGGAAGGTGAAGTGGAAGCCGATCACGGTCGCCTTCTCGGCTGCCGCCATGTCGTAGAATTTGTGGCGCGTCTGCTGCGCCATCGCGGCGTCGGTGTCGAACATCACGTGCCAGTCCGGATTGCGCAGGAAGAACTCCGGAATGTTGGTGACGTCGGACTGGATCAGCACCTTGGCATCGCCGGACGCGACCGCAAACGAGGTGTGGCCGGGCGTATGGCCGGGCGTCGCGATCGAGGTGATGCCGGGCGCGACCTCCTTGCCCCACTCGTACTTGGTGACCTTGGATTCGAGGCCGGCGAAGGTCTTCTTCACGTTGGCGAAGTAGTTCTTCATCATCGGGTTGGACTCTGCCTTGGCGGCGTTGTCCTCGCTGGTCCAGAACTCCCAGTCCTTGCCCGGCACCATGATCTCCGCATTCGGGAAGGCGAGCGCGCCGTCGGCGAGGCGAATGCCGTTGGTGTGGTCGGGATGCAGATGCGAGAGCAGCACGACGTCGATGCTCTTGGAATCGATGCCGGCGGCCGCGAGATTTTGCAGCGTGCGGCCGACCGCGCCCTTGCTGGGCTCGAGATTGGCGACGCCGTTGCCGGTGTCGATCAGCACCAGCTTGGAGCCGGTGTTGATGAGCTGCGGATTGAACGGCACCGTGACCATGCCCTTGGGCATGTAGGCCGCCTCGCCCGCGGCGAGCGCCTCATCCTTGGGCGCGTTGACGACGAACTTGTCCGGCATCGGGAAGGTGCGCGCGCCGTCATTGATCGAGGTGCACTCTAAGCTGCCGACCTTGTAGCGATAGAAGCCGGGTGCCTGGGTCCCGGCTTGCGGCATTGAGGCATTGGCAATGGTCGGTCGAAGTCCGGTGGCGGCAGCCGCGCCGATGGCGGCAGCGCCTGCGAGCAGATGACGGCGATTGAGATCGGTCATGGAGAGGTCCCCTTCTGAGCCCTTGCGGTTTTCCGCTTTCAATGGCGGCGGAATAATCTCCCGCTTCGCTCAGAAGGCAAGACCTTCTTTCGGTGACGTGCCGTCGCACATCACGATAATTTATTCGAGGCGTCGGGGAATTTTTCGCCCGTGGCCTGTCCGCGCCAGTATCGCTTCGGTGCATGGCCGTAGACTCGCTTGAAGGCGTGCCCGAAGGCGCTCTCGGACGAGTATCCAAGCTGCGTGGCGGTTGCCGCAACGGTCGCTCCACGTCGCAACTGATCGCGTGCAAGCCGCATTCGCCATCGAAGCAGGTAGTCGAGCGGCGCCAGCCCCACCAGCGACTTGAACCGCTTTGAAAACGCGGATCGCGACATGGCGATCGCTACGGACAATGCGTCCAGGGTCCAGGGATGAGCGGCGTCTTCGTGCATCAGCCTGATGGCCTTGCCGATCCTGGCGTCGACCAGCGCGTTGATCCATCCAAGACCCTCGCCGGCACTCTGATCCAGCGCCGCGCGGAGCACCTGGACGAGTAGGACGTCGGCAAGCCTGTCGGTGAGTACGGCCGCTCCGATTCCCGTCCCCCTGATTTCAAGGTCGAGAATCCCAAGCGTGGAATGAATGACGGATGCCGACGGACTGCGCGATGGTATCAGCAGAAAGCGAGGGAGCGCATCGAGCAGCAATCCGGCGTCCGATGCTTCGAAACCGAAACTGCCGGCAAGCAGGACGGTATCGCTGCCCGCGTGACGCGCGACATCCGACTGCGCCCAATCGAACGCCGCAATGCCGTCTTCGGGAGCAAGGCGTTCGTCGTTGGCCAGAACATAGGCCGGCGCATTGGCCAGAAGAAAACAGTCGCCGGCGGCAAGCCGATGCCGGGCTTCGTCGCCGAAATCGATCCAGCAATCACCTCGGATGACCGCGCCGAACTTCAGGGAGGGTTTTGCGGGGAACCGATACGACCAATTGCCGCCCGCCTCGAACCTCGTGCAACGCGCGGCGCGAACGTCCAGGAGTGAGAAGACCTGAGACAAAGGGTCCGAGGCTTTGTCCAAGGCCTGATCCAAGCGTTTGGACGCGTGGTTGTCCGAGTGTCTGTCCAAGGCTTGATCCGATCTCGACGATTTTCGAGCACTTCGAGCATAGATTATCCTCGCTTCCGATGCGAAGTACATCTCGCAACGAACTGCATGGAACATCTATGACGGGCATCGCGGGCAAGGTCATCGCCATCACGGGCGCCAGCAGCGGAATTGGCGAGGCCGCCGCCCGGCATCTCGCCGAACGTGGCGCCATCGTGATCCTCGGCGCACGGCGCGCCGACAGGCTGGAGATGCTGGCCGCGAGCATCACGTCAACGGGCGGAAAGGCGTCGTGCCTCGTCACCGACGTCAGGCGACGCGAGGATGTCGCCGGGCTCGTCGGACTCGCAACGGACCGATACGGGAAGCTGGACGTCCTGATCAACAATGCGGGGATTGCCCCGATTTCGCGCCTGGACGATCTGAGGGTCGACGACTGGGACGACATGATCGACGTGAACGTGAAGGGCGTGCTCTACGGGATCGCCGCGGCCCTGCCCGTCTTTCGTCGTCAGGGCTTCGGCCATTTCGTCAACACCCTGTCGACCGCCGGCATCAAGATCGTTCCGACAATGGCCGTCTATGCGGGGTCGAAGAATGCCGTCAGGGCGATTTCCGAAGGGCTTCGTCAGGAGGCCGGCCCGTCGCTTCGGGTGACGACCATCTCACCCGGTTATGTCGACACCGAACTGCCGTCCTCCATGACGGATTCCGCATTACGGGAGCAAGGGCAGGCAAGCATGAAGGCGATGGCCATTCCGGCGAGCGCCATCGCGGAGGCGATGGCCTTCGCGATAGCGCAGCCGGATAGTGTGGACGTCGGCGAGATCGTCATTCGCCCCACGGCCCAGGCATAGATTCGATCAGGCCTGGACGCAGTCGCGCGTCACGACTTATTCGGGTTGATGAGGAATTTTTCGCCGGTGGCCCGTTTGGCGTACACCGCGATGTTGGCGGGATCGAGCGCCTCGGGAAGCGAGACCACCTTGGTGTAGTGGCTGGCGAAGGTGGTCTTCAGTTCATTCACGACGCGCTGGCGCAACCGTCCGATATCTGCCGGACCGATCTTCTGGAGGAACGGGGTCAGCAGCCAACCGCCGACGCCCCAGGCCATGCCGAAACCGCGCGGCAGTTCGATCGGACGGATATCGAGCGCGCCGTAGACATAGACCTGCTTGTGCACGCTGGAGCCGTAGCGGCTGTATTCCTTCGCGGTCTTGTTGATCGCGATTTCCATGCAGTTGAGGATGTCGCCGGCGAGCTTGCCGCCGCCGATGGCATCGAACGCGATGGTGGCGCCGGTCTCGACCAGCGCGGCGGTGAGATCGTCGAGGAAGCTCGGCGCGCTGGAGTCGACGACGTATTTGGCGCCGATCTTCTTCAGGATCTCTGCCTGCTCCTTGCTGCGCACGATGTTGACGAGCGGAATGCCGTCCTTGATGCAGATCTTGTTCAGCATCTGCCCGAGATTGGAGGCGGCCGCGGTATGCACCAACCCCTTGTGGCCTTCACGCCGCATGGTCTCGGTCATGCCGAGCGCGGTGAGCGGATTGACGAACCAGGATGCGCCCTCCGCCGCCGTCGTGCCGTCAGGCAATGGCTGGCAGTCCCTGGCCTTCAAGGTCCGGTATTGCGAATACATCGCGCCGCCGATCATCGCGACGGTCTTGCCCATCAGCGCCTTGGCAGCATCCGACGAGCCGGTCTTGATGACGACGCCGGCACCTTCATTGCCGACCGGCAGGGATTGGTCGAGCCGCGCCCCCATCGCGCGCATCGCACCATCAGGCACCTTTGCCGTGATGACGGGCGCCTGCTTCGTGCCCGAGGCCTTCGCCGTGCTCATGTCGGCGGCGCCGACGAGCAGGCCGAGATCGGACGGATTGATCGGCGCCGCCTCGACGCGGACGACGACCTCGTCCTCGGCGGGCTCGGGGGTCGGCACGTCGAGAAGCGAGATTTCCAGCTCGCCACTCGCCTTGATCAGCGAACGCAGTTGCAGTCCGGTGTTGCCATCGCTCATGTCGATCCTCCCTGTCCTTGTCGAAGCGCTGGCTTATGCCAGCGCCTTCAGTGCCGCCTTGCCGCCATAGAGCGCCTGCTTGCCGAGCTGCTGCTCGATGCGCAGGAGCTGATTGTATTTGGCGGTGCGGTCGGAACGCGCCAGGGAGCCGGTCTTGATCTGACCGCAGTTCGTGGCGACGGCGAGGTCGGCGATGGTGGAATCCTCGGTCTCACCGGAGCGGTGCGACATGACGGAGGTGTAGCCGGCCTTGTGCGCCATCTCGACGGCGGCGAGCGTCTCGGTCAGCGTGCCGATCTGGTTGACCTTGATCAGGATCGAGTTGGCCCGGCCCGCCTTGATGCCTTCGGCGAGGCGCTTGACGTTGGTGACGAAGAGATCGTCGCCGACGAGCTGACACTTCTTGCCGATGAGATCGGTGAGCTCCTTCCAGCCGTCCATGTCGTCTTCCG
Source organism: Bradyrhizobium sp. cf659 (assembly GCF_900113725.1). Taxonomy (NCBI): domain Bacteria; kingdom Pseudomonadati; phylum Pseudomonadota; class Alphaproteobacteria; order Hyphomicrobiales; family Nitrobacteraceae; genus Bradyrhizobium; species Bradyrhizobium sp. cf659. The sequence continues at coordinate 284,563 of NZ_FOQJ01000001.1, read as the reverse complement.
ACATGCCGTCCTCGATGGTCACGATCGGATAACGCGCAACCAGGTCTGCAAGGTACTTGGCCTGCTCGGAGATCGAACGGGTCTTGCCCTCGCCTTCATAGACGTATTTGCCGCCCTTGAAGAACTCGGTCGAGGCGCAGTCGAGGCCGATCACGATGTCGCTGCCCGCCTTGAAGCCGGCCTTGCCGATCGCGTTCATGACGAATTCGAGCGCGGCGTCCGCCGACGGCAGGTTCGGGGCAAAGCCGCCCTCGTCGCCGACATTGGTGTTGTGGCCGGCCTTCTTCAGCTCCGACTTCAGCGTGTGGAAAACCTCCGCGCCGTAACGCAGGCCCTCGGCAAAGCTCGACGCGCCGACCGGCAGGATCATGAACTCCTGGAAGTCGATCGGGTTGTCGGCATGCACGCCGCCATTGATGATGTTCATCATCGGCACCGGCAACAGCCGCGCCGAGGTGCCGCCGACGTAACGGTAGAGCGGCATGTCGAGCGAGTTCGCGGCCGCCTTGGCGCAGGCGAGCGAGACGCCGAGGATGGCGTTGGCGCCCAGCCGGCTCTTGTTCGGTGTGCCGTCGAGATCGATCATGATCTGGTCGATCTGGGCCTGCTGCTCGACATCGAGGCCGCTCAAGGCCTCGAAGATCTCGCCGTTGACGGCGCCGACCGCCTTGGTGACGCCCTTGCCGAGATAGCGGGCCTTGTCGCCGTCGCGCAGTTCCACCGCCTCATGGGCGCCGGTGGAGGCGCCTGATGGCACCGCGGCGCGGCCGAGCGCGCCATCTTCCAGCACGACGTCGACCTCGACGGTGGGATTGCCACGGCTGTCGAGGATTTCGCGGCCGATGATGTCGATGATGGCGGTCATGATGTTGCACTTCCGTTCGTTAGGTTTGATCGGTTCGCCGCGGGTCTTACACGGAGCGCAAGCAAATGTGAACGCTTGGACGGCGTGCTTCGACTGACGCGCGAGGTGCCCGAGACTAAACTTGGCGGCATCTGGTCCGCGCGTCCAACCTCAATCCTAGACAGTCGGGGTAACGCCATGAATCGCCGCCAGTTTCTCGGCTCCAGCGCCGCCCTCCTCGCCGTTCGCCCATCTTTTGCGCAGGAGGGCCCGTTCCGGACGAAATATTTCCCCATCAGTGCCGGGATCGGCCTGCACGACCTCGCGCCGGCTCCCGACGGCACGGTCTGGTTCACCGCGCAGGGCAAGGGCATGCTCGGCAGGCTTGATCCGAAGGATGGCACCTTCAAGACCGTCAGCCTCGGCCAGGGCGCCGCGCCGCATGGCGTGACGATCGGCCCCGATGGCGCGCCCTGGATCACCGAGGGCGGCCAGAACGCGATCGCGCGGGTGGACCCGAAGGACCTCAAGGTCACGCTGTTCCGCCTGCCCGAAAAGTTCGCCTCCGCCAATCTCAATACCGGCGTGTTCGACAAGGAAGGCACCTACTGGTTCACCGGCCAGTCCGGCTATTACGGCCGGCTCGCGCCCAAGTCGGGTGAGATGAGCGTGTTCCGGGCGCCCAAGGGTGTCGGCCCCTATGGCATCACGGTGACGCCCAAGGGCGACGTCTGGTACGCCTCGCTCGCCGGCAGCCATATCACGAAGATCGATCTTGCGACCGGCAACGCGAGTGTGGTCGAGCCGCCAACGCCGAGCCAGGGATCGCGGCGCGTCTGGTCGGATTCGAAGAGCCGGATCTGGGTCAGCGAGTGGAACAGCGGCCATGTGTCGGTGCACGATCCTGCTGACGGCTCCTGGAAGACCTGGAAGCTGCCGGGCGAGCGTCCCCGCACCTACGCGGTCTATGTCGATAACAAGGACAAGGTCTGGCTGACCGATTTCTCCGCCAATGCCATCGTCCGCTTCGATCCCGCGACCGAGCGGTTCAGCGTCTTCGCCAGCGACAAGCCGAACGCCAATGTCCGCCAGCTCGACGGCAGGCCAGGCGAGCTCTGGGGCTGCGAGTCCGGCAACGACCGGATCGTCATGATCCAGACAATCGCCACTGGTTGACGGCAGCTCCAATTGCGTCCATCCCGGCATCCGCAAAAGGATGTGACGACGATGGCGAAAAAATCCCTCCAGCTCGGCCGCGCGGTCGAGTGGCCGCACACACCGGAAGAAGCCCAGCTCGACCGCGTGCCCAATCCGCAAAAGGGCACCGACTATCTGGTGCGCTTCACCGTGCCGGAATTCACCTCGCTGTGCCCGGTCACGGGACAACCGGATTTCGCGCATCTGATGATCGACTACGCACCCGGCCCATGGCTGCTGGAGTCGAAGTCGCTGAAACTCTACATCGCGAGCTTCCGCAATCACGGCGCCTTCCACGAGGACTGCACGGTGATGATCGGCAAGCGCATCGCCGCGGAGATCAAGCCGAAATGGCTTCGCATCGGCGGCTACTGGTATCCGCGCGGCGGCATTCCGATCGACGTGTTCTGGCAGACCGGCCGCGTGCCGAAGGGCCTGTGGGTGCCGGAGCAAGGCGTCGCGCCCTATCGCGGCCGGGGTTAGTTGGAGACGAACGACAATGAAATCGACATCGGCAACATTCCGTAACCTTGCCTTGGGCCTTCTGGGCCTCCTGTGGCTCACCGGCGCGTCCGACGCTGCCGAGGTCCGGGTGATGATTTCCGGCGGTCTGACGGCTGCCTATCAGGCACTCGTGCCGGAGTTCGAGAAAGCCACCGGCCACAAGGTGCTGACGGCGTTCGGGCCTTCGATGGGCACCACCACCAATGCGATCCCGGTCCGGCTGGAGCGCGGCGAACCGGCCGATGTCCTGATCATGGTGGGCTATGCCCTCACCGACCTCGCCGGCAAGGGTAAGGTCGTTGCCGGCAGCCAGGTCGATCTGACCAGATCGCCGATCGGGATCGCGGTGAAGTCGGGCGCGCCGAAGCCGGACATCAGCTCGACGGAGGCAGTCAAGCGTGCGCTGCTGGCGGCAAAGACAATCGCTTACTCGGATAGCGCCAGCGGCGTCTACGTCTCGACCGAGATGTTCGACAAGCTCGGCATTGCCGATGTCATGAAGGACAAGGCGCGCAAGATCCCGGCCACGCCGGTCGGCGAGATCGTCGCGCATGGTGAGGCCGAACTGGGCTTTCAGCAGATCAGCGAACTGAAGCCCGTGAAGGGCATCGATATCGTCGGACCGCTGCCGAACGAATTGCAGAAGATCACGATCTTCTCAGCCGGCATCGCCACCGGTTCGAAGGAGCCCGAGGCCGGCCGGGCCTTGATCAAGTTCCTCGCCTCCCCCGCCGCCCGCGACACGATCATCGCGAGCGGCATGGAGCCGATCCCCGCTGGTGGAGCGAATTAACGCAGGCCGGAACCTCATTCGTGTCCCGGACGCGGTGCAGCGTGAAACGCTGCTCCGCAAAGCCGGGAGCCAGCGCCACAATGGACCCCGGATCAGCAACGCACCGCGCCGCAAGTGCGGCGCGCTGCGCTGCATCCGGGGAACGAGCCGCCGATTGTCCGTGGCGGGTCAATACGCGCTCAGCAAATCCACCTTCGCATTCGCGAGCACCAGCCGCCGCGCCAGGATCGCGGCGAGGTTGCGCATGATCTTGAGCGACGTCTCCGGGTGCACGCGGCGGTAGTCGGCAAAGCTGTCGAGCGGCAGTTCGAGGCAGGCAACTGGCGTATCGGCAAACACGTCGGCGCTGCGGGTTCTCTCCAGGATGGCCATCTCGCCGAACTCCATGCCGGGGCCGAGCGAGGCCAGCCGCACGCCGCTCCGCAGCTTCACGCTGACCATGCCACTCTGGAGGAAGAACAGCGAATTGGCGGGCTCGCCGGCGGCGACGATGCGCTGGCCGGCGGTGTAGTGGCGCGTGGTCGATAGCTTCACGATGGCGGCGATCTCGTCCGCGTCGAGCTCGGCCAGCAGCGCCTGCTCGCCGAGATGCGCGCTCTCCTTCACGTCGGTGAAGCCGCCGAAGCGGTAGATCACCTGGTCCTCGGCCCATTCGATGGCATCGTCAAGCAGCGCGAAGCGGCGCAGCCGGCGCGGATCCCCGATCCGCGCGGAGATCGCGGCCCAGACCGCGGAGGTCTCCTCGAGGCCGGACAGAATCGTCGTGACGCCGGCATTGCCGAGCGCCGTCAGCGTCTCGCCGAGAAGCTCCGCACCGGCCGCGGTGATGTCGGGCACGCGGCGGAAATCGATGATCAACAGCGGCGCGTTCGGCGGCTCGCTGCTGAGTCTTCGCGTGACGTAATCGATGGTGCCGAAATTCAGCGCGCCGACGAGCTCGAGGATGCGGATGTCGCTGTGACGCTCGTCGAGAATCTGCTGCTCGTGCGGCTGGCGGCTGCGACGCGAGGAGATGCCGTAGACGTCGTAGTCCGCCATGATGCTGGTGCGGACGTCGGCGTTGCGGTTGAGCATGTGCAGATCGAACCGCGCCGACAGCGCCTCGCAGACCTTCAGGCCGCGCACGCTGTTGAAGTGATTGTCGAGCAGCGGCGAGAAGGTGCCCAGTCCCAGTTGCGAGGGCAGCGCCGCGACGATGCCGCCGCCGACGCCGCTCTTGGCGGGGATGCCGACGCGATAGGTCCACTCGCCCGCATAGTCGTACATGCCCGAGCTCGTCATCACCGACAGCGTGCGGGCGACGATGTGCGGCGTGATCACCTGCGCGCCCGTCACCGGATTGATGCCGCGATTGGCGAGAGTTGCCGCCATCACCGCCAGGTCGCGCGCCGTCACCAGGATCGCGCATTGGCGGAAATAGACGTCGAGCACTGCGTCGACGTCGTCCGGCAGCACCGCGTAGTTACGCAACAGCCACGCGATCGCGCGGTTGCGGTTGCCGGTCGCGGTCTCGGAGGCATGCACGGCCTCGTCGACGCCGAGCTCGCGCCCGGCGAACTCGCTGAGCTTTGAGCGGACGCGTTCGAAGGCGCCCTTGCCGTCCACCTCGTAGATCAGGCCCGAGCAGGCAATCGCACCGGCATTGACCATGGGATTGAAGGGACGGTTGTCGTTGGTGAGCCGGATCGAATTGAAGGCCTCGCCGCTCGGCTCGACGCCGATGGTGGCCGAGACGCGCTCCTCGCCCACCGTCTCCAGCGCCAGTGCGAACACGAAGGCCTTCGAGACCGACTGGATCGTGAACGGCACCGCGCTGTCGCCGACCTCGTAGACATGGCCGTCGATGGTGACGAGCGCGATGCCGAAATGATCGGGGTTGGCGCGCTTCAGCTCGGGAATGTAATCGGCAAGCTCGCCCGAACCGTCGCTCCTGAACTCCTCGTGGCAATCGGTCAGGAAACGCCGCAGTGGCGGCCTGGTGGGATATCCGGCCGACCGGGTCGCGCCGGCTACGCTGGGCAAACGGTTGGGCTGGGCGTCCACGGTCTCGCACCTCGATTTGCCCAGAATAAAAGCAATTCGTGTGCCATGTATACGAGGCCGACGGTGTCGTGGTGGGGGACGATCCCCCCTAAGGGACCGAATAGTGTCTCAGCGCGCGTCGGATGGTGCACGCGGCTTGAGCAACCGGGCGCAGACGATGCCGAGGACCACCATGATCGCGGCGCTCGCGAACAGCGTCGGCATCTTGCCGCCGTGCTGGAGGCCGAAGCCGTAGGCGAGCGGCCCGACCGTCTGTCCCATGAAGAAAAAGAACGAATGCAGCGACAGCGCGGTGGCGCGCGCCTCGACCGACAGCTCGCTGGCGAACACCTGGAGACAGCCATGGGCGATGTAGAAGCCCCAGCCCATGACGACGAGGTTCAGCGCCTGCACTTCCCAGCGGGGACCGAAGGCCACGGCGACGAGCTGCGAGGCCACCAGCGTCATGCCCGCGATCATCATTCCCTTCATGCCGAGCCACGGCAGCAGGCGCGACACCGTCAGCGTGTAGAACAGGCCGCCGACCGCGAAGCCCGCGATGACGATGCCGGCGATCGAGAGCGAGGTCTGGCCGAGCTCGAACAGGAACGAGGCGATGTAGGGAAACAGGCCGAGCACGCAGCAGCCTTCGACGAACACCGCCGAATAGCACACATAGGCATTGGGGTTGGTGAAGATGGTGCGATAACCGGCCTTCAGCGCCGACAGGCTCGTCTTCGGCGGATGCTTGACCTTGGCGCCGCGAAAGCCGGCGGCGACCGCGATCGAGGCAACGATCACGAGCACGCCGAGCACCGCCAGCACGCCGCGCCAGCCGAGGAAGTCGCCGATCAGGCCTGAGGCCGAGGCACCCAGCAGATTGCCGGTCATGGCGCCGGCGAGCGTGCGGCTGATCGCGACCTGCCGCTTCTCCGGCCCGACCAGATCGCTGGTCAGGCTGAGCGCCACCGGAAACACGCCGCCGGAGCCGATGCCGGCAAGGATACGGGTCGCAAACAGAACCGAGAACGAGGTCGAGAGCGCGCCGAGAATATTGGCAAGGCCGAGCAGCGCGAGGCAGCCGATCATCAGCCGCGTCTTGCCGAACAGATCGGCGGCCGCGCCGACAATCGGCTGGATGATCGAGAAGGTGAAAGCGAACACCGCGGCAAAGCCCGCGGCGGTCGCGATGCTGACGCCAAAATCCTCGGCGACATGCGGCAGCACCGGATCGAGCGCACGCGCCGACAGCGCCGCGGCGAAGCTCGCGCCGGAGATGACGTAGAGCGCGGCCGGCAGACCGTGATCGTGCGGCCGCGCCTCGCCTTGCTGCATCAGCGCAGGTTCTTTGCGAGCGCGTCGAACGCCATCAGCCTGCGGATCAGCCCTTCGAACTCGCGCAGCGGCACCATGTTGGGGCCGTCGGAAGGTGCGCTATCGGGATCGGGATGGGTCTCGATGAAGACGCCGGCGACGCCGACCGCGACCGCCGCGCGCGCAAGTACCGGCACGAATTCGCGCTCGCCGCCGGAGGACGTTCCCTTCCCGCCCGGCTGCTGCACCGAATGGGTGGCGTCGAAGATCACGGGCGCACCGGTGGTGCGCGCCAGGATCGGCAGCGCGCGCATGTCGGAGACCAGCGTGTTGTAGCCGAAGGAGGCGCCACGCTCGGTGACGAGCACGTTCGGATTGTTCGCGCTCGTGATCTTGGTCACGACGTTCGCCATGTCCCAGGGTGCCAGGAACTGGCCCTTCTTGACGTTGACGACCTTGCCGGTCGCGGCCGCCGCCAGCAGCAGATCGGTCTGCCGGCACAGGAAGGCCGGGATCTGCAGGATGTCCACGGCCTGCGCCACCTCGGCGCATTGCGTGGCCTCGTGCACGTCGGTCAGCACCGGCAGGCCGAGCGAGGATCGGATCTCCGCGAAGATCGGCAGCGACTGCGCGAGCCCGAGCCCGCGCGCCGCCGACGCGCTGGTGCGGTTGGCCTTGTCGAACGACGTCTTGTAGACGAGGCCGACGTTCAGCCGTGCGGCGATCTCCTTCAGCGCAGAGGCCACCTCCAGCGCATGCTGGCGGCTTTCGAGCTGGCAGGGTCCGGCAATGATCGAGATCGGCAGATCATTGCCGAATTTGACCCGACCAATGGTGACAACCGGCGCCGCTGACGTCGAAGAGCTCAAGGCAAATCCCTCGTTTCCGCGCGACCATAACCGCCATCGGGGTCGGATCAACCCTATTCGGCCGGGCCGTCAGAATATCAGGGTTGCGCCAGGGTTCCCCGGCGCGCCCCTTGCGGGAAGCCGCTACCTGACCGCCGAGAAGGCGGTCGGCGCCAGGAGCTGGCTGACGATATTGCCGACGATCTGGCCGTCGGCCTCCGACTTCGCCCGCGCCTCGAGCCAGTCCGGATCGGTCATGAATGCGCCCCACTTCTTCTCGCGCTCGGCGAGCGACTCCCAGGCGAGGAAATAGGTCAGCTCCTGGTTGGATTCACCGATCAGCGTGGTGAAGAATCCGGCCTGGCGGATGCCGTGCTTCTCCCAGATCTTCAGCGTTGCCGTCTCGAACCGCTTGAGCAGCGCCGGCAAGCGGCCGGGCACGCAGCGATAGATGCGCATTTCGTAGATCATTCTGACTTCCTCCCCGAACGGATGGGGCGGTTATAACGGTTGGCCATGATGGTGTCTTGCGCTCTGCCCGATCGCCCCCGTGGCGTTTCGCGCATGGCTCGACAGCCCTTCGGCAACGCACCTCATCCGGCTCTCGCAATGCTGCCGCAATGATCGGGCCGCTAGAATGGCTTTGGTTGAAGCCCAGGTGCCGGATCATGCGGATTTTGCTCGTCGAGGATGAGGCGGAGATGGCCGGCGCGCTGGCGTCAGCGCTGAAGCGCTACGACATGGTGGTAGACCATGCCCCTACACTTGCCGAGGCGGAAGAGGCCATTTCCGCCGACGTCCATGTCGCGGTCCTGCTCGACCGCCAGCTCCCCGACGGCGACGGCCTTGCACTGATTCCGAAGCTCCGGGCGCGCGCCGACGGCGTGCCGATCATCGTCCTGACCGCGCGCGGCGAGCTCGCCGACCGGATCGCCGGGCTCGACAGCGGTGCCGACGATTATCTGGCCAAGCCGTTCGCGGTCGAAGAGCTGCTCGCGCGCCTGCGCGCCGTGATGCGGCGCCCCGCGGGACTTACGCCCGATGTCGTCCGCGCAGGCCGCCTCGCCTTCGATGTCGGCCATCGCGAGGCGAGCATCGACGGCCAGCCGTTCGAGCTGCCACGTCGCGAGCTGTTGGTGCTCGAGGCGCTGATCCGCCGCCTCGGCCGCACCGTGCTACGCTCGGCGCTGGAAGAGGCCGTCTACAATTTCGACGACGAGATCCAGTCGAACGCGCTGGACACGCATATTTCGCGGCTGCGCCGCAAGCTCGCCGAGGCGGATGCCGGCATCGAGATCCACGGCATTCGCGGCGTCGGCTATCTCCTGAAGAAGCTGCCATGAGCAGGCACGACGATCCCTATTGCCTGCGCTCGCGCCTGAGCTGGCGCCTGCTCTCGCTCCAGGCCGCGCTGCTCCTGGCACTCGTTGCCGTCGTCGTCGGCGCGCTGTGCGCGTCAGGATTTGTGCTCGCCGAGCGCGACGAGGATCGCGTGATCGACGTCGTGCAGCGCGCACTCGCACGCGACGCACAGGGCGGCCTGACCGTGCGGCCGACGCCCGAGCTCAAACAATTGCGTAGCGAGACACCAGACCTCTGGTTCCTGGTCCGCGACCGGCAGGGACATTCGCTCGCCGAAGGCGCCGTGCCGGCCGAATTCGCCGCGATCGGCGGCGGCCTCGACCAGATCAGCCAGGCGCGGCTCGGCTGGCAGCTGTTCGAGGACGATCCGCGCAAGCCGGCGGCGCGGCTGAAGCGGGTCGACACCGAGGCCGGCAATGTGCAGGTCATCACGGCGACGCAGGGCCGGCTGACCGGCGCCAAGGCGCTGGTCATGACATCGCTTGCATTCCTCGGCATCGCTCTGCCCGGCCTGCTGCTGATGGGAACCGCGACCTTCATCGCGACACCGATGATCGTGCAGCGCGCCTTCAGAGGACTCGATACGACCGCGGACCAGGCGCGTCGCATCGACATCCATCAGCGCGGCGCGCGCCTGTCGGTGGAGAGAATTCCGCTGGAGGTCGTGCCGCTCGTGACTGCGGTCAATGACGCGCTGGCGCGCCTCGACCAGGGCTATGCCCGCCACAAGCGTTTCGTCGCCGACGCCGCGCACGAGCTGCGCACGCCGATCGCGATCCTCAACACGCGTCTGGAGTCGCTTGCCCCGGGGCCGGACAAGACCCGGCTGCTGGAAGATGCCGCGCGGCTGGCGACGCTTGCCGAGCAGTTGCTGGACATTCAGCGGCTCGACCGCTGCGGCCATCCGTTCACGCGCGTCGACCTTGTCCGGGTCGCGCAAGGCGCGGCTGCCGACCTCGCGCCACTGGCGATTGCCGCCGGCTACGAGCTGGCGCTCGATGCACCCACGACGCCGATCGAGACGATCGGTGACGCGGCCGCGTTGGAACGCGCGCTGACCAACCTCGTGCAAAATGCGATCCAGCACGGCCCTCGCCGCGGCACCATCGGCATTCGCGTCAGCAGCGCCGCGAGCATCGAAGTCACGGACGAAGGTGCCGGCATTCCCGCCGAACAACGCGAGCAGATCTTCGAGCCGTTCTATCGGCTGACGCCGCTCGATCGCGGTGCCGGCCTCGGCCTCAACATGGTGCGCGAGATCGTGCACCTGCATGGCGGCCACGTCTCGGTCACGGACGGGCCGGACGGCGGCGCCTGTTTCAGAATAACGCTGCGCCCAATCCCGCAGGATTGATTCAATCCGCCTGCGCCCCTCACAGCGCAATGCTGTCGCAATGCACGGCCGTGACACTGCATCCGCCTCACCTCTGATCTTTCGAGGTGCAACCAAGATGCCGGAGTGCACATGCCCAACGATTTCCTCTCCTTCTTCCTGTCCTGGATGTCGGCCCCGCGTCGGGTCGGCGCGATCGCGCCATCAGGTGCGGCACTCGCCGATCTGATCACGCGCGAGATCACCGCATCGACCGGTCCGATCCTCGAGCTCGGCCCCGGCACCGGCGCATTCACCTACAAGCTCCTGAAACGCGGCGTGCGCCAGCAGGACCTCACGCTGATCGAATACGGCTCCGACTTCATGAAGCTCCTGCAAATGCGTTTTCCCGGGGCGCGCGTCTTGTGGATGGACGCGGGGCGGCTGACCACGGAGCGCCTCTATGACGGCGCGCCCGTCGGCGCGGTCATAAGCGGCCTGCCGCTGCTCAACATGTCGACGCGCAAGGTCGTCTCGATCGTCAGTGGTGCGTTCAACTATGTCCGCCCCGGCGGCGCCTTCTACCAGTTCACCTATGGCATGAGCTGCCCGGTGCCGCGGCCCGTGCTCGACCGGCTGGGCCTGCGCGCAAAGCTCGTGGATCGCGCCTTGCTGAACGTGCCGCCCGCCGCCGTCTACAGGCTGACGCGGCGACCGCAGATGAAGCTGATCGCGGGATCGCTTGCGCCTGAACCATCAACGCGGGCCGCGTTGGAGCCGATGCATCAAGCGCGCGACTACTCCGCCGCGCGCTGAGCCATCAGACCAGCCGGCTCTGCACCATCGCCGCCTGAATGAACGAGGCGAAGAGCGGATGCGGCTCAAACGGCCGCGACTTCAGCTCGGGGTGGAACTGGACGCCGATGAACCAGGGATGATCCTCGTATTCGACGATCTCCGGCAGGACGCCGTCGGGCGACAACCCTGAGAATTTCAGGCCGTGCTGCTCGAGACGGTCCTTGTACGCGGTGTTCACCTCGTAGCGGTGGCGGTGGCGTTCGGAGATCTCGGTCGCGCCGCCATAGACCTGCGAGACGCGGCTGCCGCGGTTGAGCGCCGCCGGATAGGCGCCGAGCCGCATCGTGCCGCCGAGATCGCCGGCCTGCGAGCGCTTCTCGAGCTCGTTGCCGCGCAGCCACTCCGTCATCAGACCGACCAGCGGCTCCTTGGTCGGGCCGAATTCGGTGGAGTTGGCGTCCTCGATGCCGACGAGATTTCGCGCGGCTTCGATCACCGCCATCTGCATGCCGAAGCAGATGCCGAAATACGGCACGTCACGCTCGCGCGCGAACTGCGCCGCACGGATCTTGCCTTCCGCGCCGCGCTGGCCGAATCCGCCGGGCACCAGGATGCCGTTGACGTGCTCGAGGAACGGCGCGGGATCTTCCTTCTCGAAGATCTCGCTCTCGATCCAGTCGAGATTGACCTTCACCTTGTTGGCGATGCCGCCATGCGAGAGCGCCTCGATCAGCGACTTATACGCGTCCTTCATGCCGGTGTATTTGCCGACGATGGCGATGGTGACGTTGCCTTCGGGATTGCGCACGCGCTCGTTGATCTGCTGCCAGCTCCGCAGCTCCGGCGGAATCCGCGAGGCGATGCCGAAAGCGGCGAGCACTTCGTCGTCGAGGCCCGCATTGTGGTAAGCCTCAGGGACGGCATAGATGTTGTCGACGTCGCGCGCCTCGATCACCGCGCTTTCACGCACGTTGCAGAACAGCCCGAGCTTGCGCCGCTCTTCCTTCGGGATCTCGCGGTCGGTGCGGCAGAGCAGGATGTCCGGCTGAATGCCGATCGAGCGCAGCTCCTTCACCGAGTGCTGCGTCGGCTTCGTCTTCAATTCGCCTGCGCTCGGAATGTAGGGCAGCAGCGTGAGATGGATGTAAACGGCATGATCGCGCGGCAGATCGTTCTTGAGCTGCCGGATCGCCTCGAAGAACGGCAGGCCCTCGATGTCGCCGACGGTGCCGCCGATCTCGACCAGCACGAAATCGTAGTCGTCATTGCCGTCGAGGACGAATTCCTTGATGGCGTTGGTGACGTGCGGAACCACCTGGATGGTCGCGCCGAGATAATCGCCGCGGCGCTCCTTGGTGATGATGTCCTGGTAGATGCGCCCCGTCGTGATGTTGTCGGCCTTGGTCGCCGGCCGCCCGGTGAAGCGCTCGTAGTGACCGAGATCGAGATCGGTCTCCGCGCCGTCATCGGTCACGAACACTTCGCCATGCTGATACGGCGACATCGTTCCGGGATCGAGGTTGAGATAGGGGTCGAGCTTACGGAGGCGGACCTTGTAGCCCCGGGCCTGCAACAGTGCACCGAGTGCCGCTGAAGCCAGACCCTTGCCGAGCGAAGAAACCACGCCGCCGGTGATGAATATGTACCGCGCCATGGGACTTAACCTCTAATCCCTCGAATTCGATTCGCCAAAGCGATTCGTATTCCGCCCCAAAGATTTTGCGGGCCTGTGGGTGAACCGGAACGAAGAGTGGTGACAGTGCCTTGATGGGGATTGTTGATGCAGAACGGTAGAAGCCGCCCTGCATGGCCCCCCTGCTTTATTGCGAACGAGGCACCTGCGGGCCGCTCGGCGCTGCCGGCGCCTGCTGCTCGTCGGCCTTCTTCAGCGAATCCAGGATGCCCCCCGAGGTCGGCGGTGCAATCGGCGAGCCGCCGGCCGGCTGGCCCTGCGATGCCGGCTGGCCAATGATCGACGACGGCGCGCGGTTGTATCCGGCGTACCAGGACAGGAACAGGCTGGTCAGGAAGAAGCCGGCGGCGAGGATCGCAGTCGTCCGCGACAGAAGATTCGCGGTGCCGCGGCTCGACATGAAGCCCGCGCCGCCGCCCATGCCGAGGCCGCCGCCTTCCGACTTCTGGAGCAGGACGGCGCCGATCATGACGGCGACGATCATGAGGTGAATGACGATAACAACAGTCTGCATAGTGCCCTTCCGTCACAAGCCGACAGCGCCGAGACGGCGGCCGATCGCGCTTCGCGGGTTTTCCTGAAGTTGCGCGGTGTTACACGATCGGAAACGGCATTGCCACCCCCGATCGGGTCCGGACCAACGGTTTGGATTAGCTAGGGACAGCCCTTGGCGATCGCAAGGAAATCGGCCGCCTTGAGGCTGGCGCCACCCACCAGCGCCCCGTTGACGTTCTTCACGGCCATCAGCTCGGCCGCGTTCGACGGCTTGACCGAGCCGCCATAGAGGATCCGCATCTTCGCGCCGTCCGCCCTAAACCGGGAGGTCAGGAATTCCCGGATAAACCCATGAATCTGCTCGACATCCTGGGCCGTGGGGGTCAGGCCGGTGCCGATCGCCCAGACTGGCTCATAGGCGACGACCAGGTTGGCCGCGGTAGAGCCGTCCGGCAGCGAGCCGTCGAGCTGGCCGCGCAGGATGTCCAGGGTCTGGCCGGCATCGCGCTGGGCTTGCGTCTCGCCGATGCAGACGATCGCCGTCACCCCGGCCCGCCAGGCGGCTTCCGCCTTCTGCCGCACCAAAGCATCGCCCTCGCCATGGTCCGCGCGGCGCTCGGAATGGCCGACGATGATGGCGGTCACGCCCGCATCCGCCAGCATTTCGGCGGCGATATCGCCGGTATGGGCGCCGGAGGCCTTGGGGTGGCAATCCTGGGCCCCCACCGCGACCTTCTTGCCGCGCGCCTTGTCGGCAAAGGCGGCGATCAGGGTCGCCGGCGGGCAGACCAGCAGATCGGCCTTGGCGGCCACGTCTGCCGCGCCATTGAGCATGGCGTCGAATTCGGCAGCGGAGGCCTTCAGCCCGTTCATTTTCCAGTTGCCGGCGATCAGCGGTCGGATGGCGTCGGTCATGTCCATTTCCAGCAAAATGAGGTTTCTGCATGCGCTAGCAGAGCTGCTGCGGCAGTTCCAGAGACCAGGGGCTTTTAACCGCAGCTTCGTGAGGCCGCGTGAGCTGAGGTTGCGGGGGGAAAGCCGCCACTTTATGATGATTGATCAATTTGGTGACGCGCTTTTGCGGAATCTGCATTAAGACGCGCTCCCGTTCCCCTCCTGACCAAACAAGTTGGACCAAATGCTTCGAGGAATGCGCAAGGCCTCATCAAACTGGCTCGGCAAGACCATTATGGCCGTGGTGATGGGCGTGTTGATCGTCAGTTTCGGCATTTGGGGCATCGCCGACATCTTCAAGGGCTTCGGGCAGTCCACGGTGGCCAAGGTCGGCCACACTGAGATTTCGCTGAACGAGTTCCGCCAGATCTATACCGACCGCCTGCAACAGATCAGCCGCCAGTTCGGCCGTCCGCTGACGCCTGATCAGGCCCGCGCCTTCGGCCTCGACCGTCAGGTGCTGCAGCAGACGATCGCGGAAGCAGCTCTCGACGAAGAGGCGCGCCGGCTCGGGCTCGGCCAGTCCGACGACCAGATCCGCCAGGTCATCATGAACGACCCCAACTTCAAGGGCGTCGGCGGCAGCTTCGATCCGAACCGCTTCCAGGCCGTGATCCGCAACTTCGGCTACACCGAGCAGCGCTACGTCTCCGACCAGCGCAAGGTGTCGCTGCGCCGGCAGATCACCGGCACGATCGGCGCCGGCCTCGAGCCGCCGAAGACGATGATCGACGTCCTGACGCGCTTCCAGAACGAGCAGCGCGCCATCGAGTTCGTCAGGCTCGACGCCGCCCAGGCAGGCACCATCGATGCGCCCTCGCCCGAGGCGATCGCCGCCTATTTCGAGGATCACAAGGTCCAGTTCCGCGCGCCCGAATATCGCAAGATCGCCTTCGTCGTGATCTCGCCGGAAGAGATCGGCAAATGGACCGAAGTCTCCGACGAGGACGCGAAGAAAGTGTTCGAACAGCGCAAGGACCGGCTCGGCACGCCGGAGAAGCGCCAGATCCACCAGATCGTGTTCCCCAACGCGGCCGAGGCGCAGACCGCACGCGAGCGCCTCGCCGGCGGAATGTCGTTCGAGGATCTCGGCAAGGAGCGCGGACTGAGCGCCTCCGACGTCGATCTCGGGCTCGTCACCAAATCGTCGCTCGACCCGGCGGTGGGCGATGCCGCCTTCGCGCTTGCCGCGGGCGAGATCAGCCAGCCGATCCAGGGCCGTCTCGGCACCGCGATCGTCAAGGTCGACAAGATCGAGCCGGGCGTCGAGGCGAACTACGCCAGCCTCGTCGGCGACATCAAGCGCGAGATCGCGACCGAGCGCGCGCGCGTCAAGGTCGCCGATCTCCGCGACAAGATGGAAGACGAACGCGGCGGCGGCTCCAGCGTGATCGACGCGGCGCAGAAGCTCGGCCTCACCGCCGTGACCATCGACGCCGTCGACCGCTCCGGCCGCGCCCCGAACGGCCAGCCCGTCGCCAACATCCCGCAGGGCCTCGACGTGGTGTCGCAGGCCTTCAACACCGACGTCGGCGTCGACAACGACGCTATCTCGTTCAAGGGCGGCTATGTCTGGTACGACGTGCTCGCCATCACGCCCTCGCGCGATCGCAATCTCGACGAGGTCCGCGACCAGGTCGAGGCCCGCTGGCGCCAGGACCAGATCGCGACCAAGCTGAAGGCCAAGGCGACCGAGATGGTGCAGAAGCTCGAAGCGGGCGGCAAGCTTGCCGATGAAGCCGCAGCGATCGGCGTCAAGGTCGAGACCGCGACCGGGTTCAAGCGCGACGACTCGCCCGCCGGGGTGCCCGGCACCGTCGTGGCGGCCGCCTTCCGTACCGCCAAGGACGGCGTCGGACAGACGCCCGTGAGCGGCGGCAGCGAAGCGATCGTCTTCCGCGTCACCGACATCGTCGATCCCGCGTTCGACGCCGCCTCCGACGCGGTCAAGAAGCTGAAAGACAGCCTCGACCGGGCGCAGACCGAGGAGCAGGTCGCCGCCTACGTCAACAAGCTTGAAACCGACATCGGGACCACCATTAATCAGGCCGCCTTCGCGCAGGTGACCGGCGCGAACCAGTGAGTTGAAAGCACGCGATGGACGACCTGAAATCGATCATTGGAAAAGTGGCGACCGGCGCCAGCCTGTCGCGTGACGAAGCGGCTTCCGCCTTCGACGCCATGATGTCGGGCGAAGCCACGCCCTCGCAGATGGGCGGCCTGCTGATGGCGCTGCGGGTGCGCGGCGAGACCGTGGACGAGATCACCGGCGCGGTCGCGGCGATGCGGTCAAAGATGCTGACCGTGACGGCACCGCCCGACGCCATCGACATCGTCGGCACCGGCGGCGACGGCTCCGGCTCGGTCAACGTCTCGACCTGCGCCTCCTTCATCGTCTCGGGCGCCGGCGTGCCGGTGGCCAAGCACGGCAACCGCGCACTGTCCTCGCGCTCGGGCGCCGCCGACGTGCTGGCCTCGCTCGGGGTGAAGATCGACCTCAGGCCGGAGCACGTCGGACGTTGCGTGCGCGAATGCGGCATCGGCTTCATGTTCGCCCCTGCCCACCATCCCGCCATGAAGAACGTCGGCCCGACCCGGGTCGAGCTCGCCACCCGCACGATCTTCAATCTGCTCGGCCCCTTGTCCAATCCGGCCGGCGTGAAGCGGCAGATGGTCGGCGTGTTCTCGCGGCAATGGGTGCAGCCGCTGGCGCAGGTGCTCAAGAACCTCGGCTCCGAATCCGCCTGGGTGGTGCACGGCTCCGACGGCCTCGACGAAATCACCCTCACCGGCCCGACTTTCGTGTCCTCGCTCCACAATGGCGAGATCAGGAACTTCGAGGTGACGCCGGAGGAAGCGGGGCTGCCGCGCTGCGAGCCCGGTGCGCTCAAGGGAGGAGACGCCGACGCCAATGCGATTGCGCTGCAAAGCGTGCTCAACGGCAAGCCGAGCCCCTACCGCGACGTGGCACTGATGAACGCGGCGGCCGCGCTGGTCGTGGCCGGGCGTGCCAATGACCTCAAGGAGGGCGTCGCGATCGGCGTAAAATCGCTCGACAGCGGCGCGGCGAACGCACGGCTGAAGCACCTGATCGCGGTCTCCAACGGCTGAGCCTGACATGTCGGATATCCTGACCAAGATCGAGACGTACAAGCGCGAAGAGATCGCGGCTGCCAAGCGCGCGCAGCCGCTCTCCGTTGTCGAAGCAAGGGCCAAGGCGCAAGGAGCCCCACGCGGCTTCCTGCGCGCCATCAAGGCCAAGCATGCCGACGGCGACTTCGCGCTGATCGCCGAGGTCAAGAAGGCCTCGCCGTCGAAGGGGCTGATCCGCGCCGATTTCGATCCGCCAGAGCTAGCCAAGGCCTATGAGGCCGGCGGCGCCGCCTGCCTCTCGGTGCTGACGGACGCGCCGTCGTTCCAGGGCCATCTCGACTTCATGGTGGCCGCGCGTGCGGCGACGTCACTGCCGGTGCTGCGCAAGGACTTCATGTTCGACGCCTATCAGGTGGTCGAAGCCCGCGCGCATGGCGCCGACTGCATCCTGATCATCATGGCCGCGCTCGACGACGCCACCGCCAGGGATTTGGAAGACACGGCTATCGCCTATGGCATGGATGTGCTGATCGAGATCCATGACCGCGCCGAGCTCGACCGCGCGCTCAAGCTTCGCTCGCCGATGATCGGCGTCAACAACCGGAACCTGCGCACCTTCGAGACCACGCTCGCGACCAGCGAAGCATTGGCGCCGCTGATCCCCGGGGACCGGCTGATGGTCGGCGAGAGCGGCATCTTCACGCCCGCCGACCTCGCCCGGCTCGAGCGCGTCGGCATGTCGACCTTCCTGGTCGGCGAGAGCCTGATGCGGCAGGCTGACGTGACCGCCGCCACGCGTACGCTGCTTGCGCGCGAGACGACAGCCCGCGCGACCGGTACGCGCTGACATGGCGCGCAAGCCGGCCAAGACAGGGCCCACCAAGACCAGGCCCGCCAAGACCAAGGCCGGCCCTGCCCTCACCCATATCGGCGCCTCCGGCGAGGCGCGGATGGTGGACGTCTCGGACAAGCCCGCGACCGAACGGCTTGCGGTCGCGGAAGGCCGCGTCCTCATGACCACGGCGACGCTGGATCTCATTGTCTCGGGCAACGCCAAGAAAGGCGACGTGCTCGGCACCGCGCGCATCGCCGGCATCATGGCCGCCAAGCGCACCTCGGAGCTGATCCCGCTCTGCCATCCGCTCGCGCTGTCGAAGGTCACGGTCGATATCGAGCCCGACGCGAAGCTGCCGGGCTGCCTCGTTCGTGCCAGCGTGAAGGTGACGGGCCCGACCGGCGTCGAGATGGAGGCGCTCACGGCCGTGTCCGTCGCCTGCCTCACCATCTACGACATGATCAAGGCGGTCGAGCGCGGCGTGCGCATCGAGGGCATCCATCTCGTCGAGAAGCTCGGCGGCAAGTCCGGCCATTACCGCGCCTGAGCCCGGCGCTATTTCAGCGACGTGCTGATCGACCCGAATTTGGTGTTGAGCTTGCTGCCCATGCCGTTCACGACGGTGATGATCGCAAGCGCGATGCCGTCCGCGATCAGGCCGTATTCGATCGCGGTCGCGCCGCGCTCGTCGGCGAGGAAGTTCTTCAAGGCGTCATCGTCGTGTCCTCTCTGTGTCGTTGGCATGCGTGTTCGCAAATCACGTGCCAATGCCGCCTTGAGGATCGTCAGCACGTTAGATGGTTAAGCCTTGGTTGACCGGCGCATGACCGGCAGGAATTGATCGGCATCGCAGGAACCTTGCGGCAATTCCTGCACGTCCAGCATCCCGCGTATCGATTGCTTTTGCGTGTGGGCATTCATGTCGCATTAACCGCGCTTCCTAACTTCGCCTCCACACCGTTCCCGTAAACCGACGGATGTCTTGAGGACCAGGAATTGATCCTGGCGTGTGCGCGGCAACGATCCACATGATGACGAAATACGGCAGTCGCCTCTTTGACCAGGCTTTCGTGCGCAGCGGACCGATCCGCTGGCTGGTCGTGGGCGGCACGCTGCTGATCGCCGCGATCGCCGTCGGCGCGGTCCTGATGGCGCAGAACTTCCGCGAGCGCGCGCTGCGCAACTCCGGCCGCGAGCTCGAAAACACCGTGCTGATGCTCGCCCATCATTTCGATCAGCAGTTGCAGGATTTCGCGGTCATCCAGAAGGATTTTGTCGACCACGTCCGCGCGATCGGCATTGCCAGCGCGGAAGACTATCGCAAGCGCCTTTCCGGCCAGGACATCCACCGTCTGCTGCGCTCGAAGATCGAGGCGCTTCCCTACATGGGCGGCGTCAACGTCATCGATGCCGAGGGCAATCTGATCAACTCGTCGACGGCGTGGCCGGCTCCGAAGGTCAACGTCGCCGATCGCGCCTATTTCCGCACCTTCCGATACGCCCCCAATGCACCCGATGTCCTGATCGAGCCGGTGCATAGCCGCGTTTCGGGCGCATGGACCATCCTGATCGTCCGCAAGATCGTCGGCCCGAACGGCGAGTTCATGGGCGTGGTCGGGCGCGGCATCGAGCCGGCCAATTTCGAGAAGTTCTTCGAGTCCGTCGTGCTCGGCGAAGGCGCGACGATCTCGATGCTGCATCGTGACGGCACCCTGCTCGCCCGCTACCCGCATTCCGGCGAATTGATGGGGCGGAACTTCAAGAACGGCCCGTTCGCGCAGCAGAGAGTCTTCAGCCTCGACCATTTTGCCGGACGCTTCATCAGCCCCGTCGACGGCGAGGACCGCCTGATCTCCTCGCATGCCCTGCCCCACTTCCCGATCCTGATGATGGCCACCGCGACGCGCGCGGCGGCCCTGACGGACTGGCGCGAGCAGATCGGCATCCTGATCTCGGTCGCCGCCTCTTCCGCGCTCGCCATCGCCGGCGTGCTGATCGCGATCGTGCGCAAGCTTCTCGAGCAGCACCGCCTCTCGCGGGAACGGCTGACGCTGGAAAAGCAGCGTCTCGACCGCGCCGTCAACAACATGACCCAGGGCCTGCTGCTGTTCGACGCCGAGCAGCGGCTCGTGGTGTGCAACGAACGCTATATCGAGATGTACGGCCTGTCGCCCGAAGTGGTGAAGCCCGGCTCCAGCTTCCAAGACATCATCGCCCACCGCAGGGCGACCGGTTCGTTCGCCGGCGACGTCGACGACTATGTCGCGCGCGTGCTGGGTGACGTCCACGCGCGCAACTCCATGGTGGTCGACACCGCCGACGGGCGCTCGATCCACATCCTCAACGAACCGCTCACGGACGGCGGCTGGGTGGCGACGCACGAGGACATCACCGAGCGCCGGCGCATCGAGGAGCGCATCACCCACCTCGCCCATTACGACGCGTTGACCGACCTGCCCAACCGCGCCATGTTCCACGAGCATCTGCGGCAGGAGCTGGCCGCCATCGCCGACGGCGAACAGATCGCGGTGCATTACATCGACATCGACGAGTTCAAGGGCGTCAACGACGCGCTCGGCCACCTCGTCGGCGACGAGCTCCTGAAATCGGTCGCAGCGAGCCTCAGCCGCTGCGCGGGCCCGGCGGATTTCGTGGCGCGACTCGGCGGCGACGAATTTGCCATCGTGCAGAGCGCAGTGACGTCGCCGGACCAGGTCAACGATCTCGTCGCCCGGGTTTTCGAGACCATCCGCGCACCCTTCGACTGCATGGGCCACCACCTCACCACCGACGCCAGCATCGGCATCGCGCTGGCGCCGGGTCACGGGACCGCGCTGGACCAGCTCCTGAAGAACGCGGACATGGCGATGTACGCCGCCAAATCCGCCGGACGCCGCACCTATCGCTTCTTCGAGCCGGAGATGGACGCCAAGGTCCGCGAGCGGCGGCAGCTCGAGATCGACCTGCGCCACGCCATCGCCGATGGCGGCCTCGAGGTCTATTACCAGCCCTGCCTCGGCCTGAAGGACGATCGCATCACCGGCTGCGAGGCGCTGGTGCGCTGGCGCCACCCCGATCGCGGCATGGTTTCGCCGGCCGAGTTCATCCCGATCGCGGAGGATACCGGCCTGATCAACGAGATCGGCGAATGGGTGCTGGCGACCGCCTGCCGCGACGCCGCTACATGGCCCGACGACATCCGTCTCGCCGTCAACGTCTCGCCGGTGCAGTTCAAGAGCGGCACGCTGGCGCTGAAGATCATGGCGGCGCTCGCCGCCTCCAATTTACCGGCGAGCCGGCTCGAGCTCGAGATCACCGAGGCGGTGCTGATCCGCGACGACGACGCCGCGCTGGCGATCCTGCACCAGCTCCGCGCCATCGGCGTGCGCATCGCGCTCGACGATTTCGGCACCGGCTACTCCTCGCTGAGCTACCTGCACCGCTTCCCGTTCGACAAGATCAAGATCGACCGCTGCTTCGTCAACGACATCGCCGGCCCCGACGGCTCCGCCAGCATCGTCCAGGCCGTCGTCAACCTTGCGGCCGCGCGCCGCATGACCACCACCGCCGAGGGCGTCGAGACCGAGGAGCAGCGGCGCCTGCTCCGCACGCTCGGCTGCTCCGAGATGCAGGGCTATCTGTTCAGCGCCGCAAAGCCGGCCGGCAAGGTGCTGGAGCTGTTCGCACTGCATCGCAGCCGGCTCGCCCAGCGCGACGGCAGCGAGAGCCGCCGCCGCGAGGCGGGTTAGGTCGGACTTCTGTTGTCGGCGCAGCGGCATTCCCAGAAGCTTTCCTCCAAACACACAACGCAGGTCTGCTCAAGACGCTCCTTCAGGGCGTGTCGGGCGCGATGAAGGCGAACGGTCAGGTTGTTGACGGTCACGCCCAGATCGGCTGCAACCAGCTCCCGCGGCTCACCGGCGAGATCCACCCTTCTGATGACTTCGGCATGTTCCGGCTTCAGCAGGGATAGATGGGTATGAAGGCACTCGCAGACCGCGGCATTCGCCGCGGGATCCTGATCGGCCGCGAGACGCTCGTTCAGCTCATGCGGGAACGGCATCTCTCGCGTTCTGCTCTTTGACGTCTGACGGTGAAAGTCGGCGATGGTGGTCGCCAGGACCCTGCTCAACCAGCCTCGAACCGAGTCCGCATCACGAATGTCGCCGGACCGCTCCAGCGCGCGCAACATGAACGCCTGGAGCACCTCCTCCGCTTCCGCCTTCCCGCCAAAGCGTCGCTGTAGATAGCTGCGGAGGCGATCGTAACTGCCGACGAGGGCGGCACGAACGACTGCGTCCTGCACATCCAAGGGACCGGCTGTCTGCTCCGGCAGACTCTCGTTCGGCGATTTCATGACGCATCGTCCTTGCATGACATTCGGTAGATCGCTTCGTTGGAGCGGAAACGCGTCAAATCCGGCACGACTGCGATCCGCGGATGCAGCAGGCCCCGAACAAGGGTCGCGAGAGATCACCGCTCCAGCGGCGTTCGCGCGGTGACCTTGCCTTCCGCAAGCCGGTGATCGCCATGTCGGCGTTCTTCCGCTCAACACGCAGCGCGCGCGAGCAACAACCGAGACCGGTCCTGTCGCTTCGCCATGTGCGAGGTCTTGGCGCGCACCGCCATCATCCGCTGGGGCTTAGCGCCCTTCGCAGACGTGTCGATCCGCGCTCAAACCTGGAGCGAGGCAGTTCGATCTTCGGGAGCTATCTCAGACGATGGGGGGCCGGTAGTGACGACGGAACGCACCTTCGTCGCCGATCACATCAGGCTTCGCCTCACAGCGCGCGTGCGGCACGACAAACTCCGCAATCGCCGGCGCTTGAGGCGACACGGCGCTGAAGCACAGCACCGAGCCGCAGCAGGTGGCATGCCGGTCGCCAGGGCGGTCCTGATCGTCGTCACAATCCCCGGCCATCGCAACGTCATGCGAATGTACCGTCGATCCGGCACCTTCATCGTGCTGGTGCTCATGCGCATGCGCGGGCTGATCGGCCGGATGCGCGCACTGAACCGATGCATCCAGAGCGGTCGAGAACGCAAGCGACGGGGTCATCGACGCAAGCAGATAAGCGATGGCGACAAGCCATCCCCACCACCTTCGCCTTGGCTTTCTCAAGCCAATCATCTGTGCACCCACTGCCTCGATCCGGAACATATAGCTCTGGTTGCAGGTACGGCCAACAGAAAACGACACTCCCGGCATCGACAATGCGAGAGCGACAATGAGCCTCGTCCACTATGCGGGAGTTCCGGGCTCCACATCCCTATCCGGCCGCGCGATGCGGCGTGAAATCGGCCTCCGATTTTTTTCGTCGAGCCCTGTAATATGCGGCATCCATCTCCGTCGCACGGCCAGGCCAGTCAATGATGCTTCATCCAGCCGGCGCCCTTGATGTCGTTGAACGAGTCGGTTCTGTGACAGAGAAAGCATTGATCGACTGACGCGTGCTCCTGTCCCGTGATCATCCGATCCATCATGACGAAGTGGCCCATATAGTGGCTCGGCGGCGCCTGATGGCATTGGGCGCAGTCCCTCGACGTTGGCGAGGGGTGCAGGAAATCGACGATTTTCCAAGACGCGAGCCCATGGCACTCCGCGCAGTTCCGTCCAAACAATTCGCGGTGCGGCTCCCGGTTG
Source organism: Bradyrhizobium sp. cf659 (assembly GCF_900113725.1). Lineage (NCBI taxonomy): Bacteria > Pseudomonadati > Pseudomonadota > Alphaproteobacteria > Hyphomicrobiales > Nitrobacteraceae > Bradyrhizobium > Bradyrhizobium sp. cf659. Next base: position 260,855 of record NZ_FOQJ01000001.1, on the reverse strand, counting down.
CTGTGGCAGCTGGCGCAATCGAGCTCCGCCCTTTCCCGCCGGTCTGACTTTGGCAGGCCGAGAAACTCCTTCAGGTCCGCAGTTAGTTGATCGGCCGCGGCCCGGTCAAACAACTTCCTGCCGGAGGGAGACGTTGCGACTTGAAGCAGTGACGCGTGGTCCATCCTGATCGGCCGCAGTTCACCCATGTGCTCGAGATGGCAGCCGGAACATTGATTGCCCGCCGTAGCATGAAAGGCCGTCGACTGCTTTGCGAGATCCCCGGCGGAAGGCGCATGACAGGAGATGCAGGCCGCTGCATCGACGCCCTTGACTGGCGTGTGGCAGCTCTCGCATCTGTCGGACAGAAATGCATGCTTCCCGGAAAGTGGCCCGGGCGTCACAAACCTTGCCCACCCTGGAACGACCTCGGAGCCGCCCCGATACAGAGCGATCGACACGACGGCCACGCTTGCGACGGCCAGTGTCGCGATCACGGCGTAGAGCATGCCCTTGATCATCACGCGAGCCACCGCAGCCCGTAATGGACCTCGGCCGCCACATGCACCGCGAGCAGCGCATACATGACGATCGCCGCCATGACATGCAGCCCGATCCATTGCAGGAAGATCTTCTTGATCGCTTCGCTCGATCCGATCGCCGATTCGAGATCGGAAATGCCATCGACGAGCTGCAGCAGGGGCACATTCCGCAACGCCGATGCAGGCACGGCGGTCCCGTCACGCACCACCCGATCGGGCGACGACATGGCCGACGCAATGTGCTCATAGGCCGACCTCAAGGTCGCCAGGTGCGACTGCTGCTGGCGGAGCTCCATCGCGGTTTGCGGCAGGTAGTAGCGTCCGACAAATCCGGTGACGACAACGATCAGCATGCTGGTCACCAGGGCGATCCCGAGCGGACTTTGAAACTTGTGCCCCGTGTGCAGAAGCGCGAAAAATGCCGCGACGATTCCGGCATAGGCGTGAAACGCCAGGAGCGTCGGCATCGACACGCATCGCGTGACCAGGGCCTTCAGACCCGCGCTGTATTTCGTCATCGGATAGACGAGAAGAAGAATCATCAGCACGGCCGCGCCGGCCCCGAGGACGAAGCCGGCGAGGCTTCCTGCGAACCGGCTATCGGAGTGCAGCAGGAACGCCGGCACCAGCAACAACAGGGCCGCCAGTGCGACGTCGGCGATCAGGCGCCCTCTCCGATCCATCATGTCAGGCCTCGACGACCAGATCTCCGACCGATCTCGCCTGGCAGGCCAGGATCAGACCGTTCGCCTTGTCGTCTGCGGTCAAGGCGTCCTGGACTTCCATCGTGACGTTTCCTTGCAGCAGATGCGTCTTGCAGACGCCGCAGACCCCAGCCCTACAGGAATAATCGATCGAAACGCCCGCGCTCTCGGCCACCTCCAGGACGCTCTTGTCCGGAGGCAGCGCCACGACCTTGCCGGATCTCGCAAAGCGAATGGTGGCCGTTGCAGGGCCGGCCACCGCGTCCCCTTGATTGCGCGCTTCAACTCCCGGCATCGGCGCTTCGGCGCCGGCCTTGCCGGGAGGTGGGACGGCTCCGCGGGCGGGCCCGAAGGCCTCCGTCTTGATCTGCTCACGGGGCACGCCGAGCCCGATCAATGTCTTCCTGAGCGCGTCCATCATTCCGGGCGGACCGCACAAGTGAACGCGTCGTCTGGTGAGATCAGGCACAGCCTGTGTCAGGAGCTCGGCCGTGATCTGCCCCTCGCTTCCCATCCACGACGTGCCCGCGGCCCGCACCATCGTGGCCGCGACGTGCAAATTGTTCATCCTGCGTTGAAGATATTCCAGCTCGTCCCGGAAAATGAACTGCTCGGTCGTCTGCGCGCCATAGACGAGGTAGATCTGGCCGGGCCATGCAATATCCGAGAGATATCGGATCGCTGCCATCAGCGGCGTGATGCCGACACCGCCACCGATCAGGACGACGCTATCGGCTTCCGTGCCGGTGAACGTGAAGGCGCCGGAGGGGCCTGCAACCTCGATGAGGTCTCCCGCCTTCAGGTGGCCATGCATGTAGTCGGACAGAAGCCCGCCGTCTTCGCGCTTGATCGTGGTCTCGACGTAGGCGGTCTGGGCCGCCGACGACGCGATCGTGTAGGAGCGCCTGACGGTCTTTCCGTCGATCTCGATGGTATAGGTCAGGAATTGCCCCGGCACGAACGCAAACGGAATCGCGCCGCCGTCTGGTGCTTGCAGACGGAAGGTCTTCACGTTCGGCGTCTCCTGATAGATCGCGCAGATCTTCAGCCTGCCCTTCCAGGAGCGGCCCGGTTCGACTCGCGCAGTATCGCGATTTGTCTGTTGCGCAGGTGTCACCGCGGCCTTCTCGTCCGGCGAGCTGACGGCCGTCGCGGATGGGACGGCCGCAGCAACAGCCGGAACGGCCGCAGCCCGCGTCAGCCGATCGACCAGCGCGTTCGCCCGGCGCATGCGCGCGACATAGACGGCAAGCAGCGTGAGCGAGAACAGCACCAGCAGCGCCATGGTCGTGACGTGAAACCAGGAGATTCCCTGCGTGCCGTCATCCGCAGCCATGGTGCCGCGCTGAGGCAGCAGGTTCATCTGCGACTTGAACCACGCCTGCGCGATCTGCTGCGGCGGCTTGCCCTCGTGCAGCGAACGCAGCGCGACCACGCCGCTCTGAACCGCGTTCAGGGACTCGCGAAGCCGCCGCGACGCCTGATCTGCCGCGACGATATCGCCTCCGGCGATAGCGTGCCGCAGATCCATTTCGGCAGTCGCCAGGCGATCGGCCTCCGCGCTGATCCGCTCGCGCGCCTGGACCTCCAGCCTGCTCCGCTGCTCGGCGGACAGCGCCGGCATGTCCATCAATGCCGGGTAGAACTCCTTGCGCGGCCGGCCCATCATGCCGTCCATTCCACCCATCATCCCCGGCGTGGCGCCGCTGGGCGGCACATCGGCCGCACCGCCTGCCGAGCCGGACGCTGCGGGATGATGTGCGGCGTGGTCGTCCTCTGCCTGCGCCAGCTCCCAACGCTGAGCGACCTGCCCTGTCGGATGCGCGCGGCCGAGGCCGAAGTCCGATGCGAGCACGGCATTCGCCACAAGCTGGCTCGTCAGGACGACGAGCGCAGACAGGCCGGCTCGACATCGAAGGGGCAGACCGAACATGATCTCGCTCTCGATTCCAGAGCTCAGAACGATGCAATCAGAGGCAGCAGGATCGTGTCTGCGGTCTGCTTCTGGCTCTCGTTCAACGACGCGTAGAGCCGCGTGAAGGCCAGGCGGGCCGATTTGATCGCCTCCAGACGCTCGGACAAATGCCGCTCGTAATGCTCCAGACGGTCGGCGCTTCCCGACCTGTCATCCATCGCGAGCATCTTGCGCGCTTCCAGCAGGTGCTGCCGGCTCGAACGCAAGGCGTCGGCGACACTGTTCCAGTCGGCGGCCTGCTTGTCGCTGATCTGCAGTTCGGCCTTCAGGAAGGCGATCCGCCCCTCGACCCGCTCTGTCACATCCACCGGGCCGCTCATCGCACCGCTGCTGCCGGACGAACTCATCTGGCCGCGCATCATCTTCTCCATCATTTGCATCATTTGCATCATGCCGGAGCTCTCCTGACAGCCGGCGCCCTGGCAGTCCCGCATCTGGCTTTGTGGCGGCATCTTCATCTTGTCATCGTTCATTCGACCGCCGCTCATGTTCTGCGGCTGCCCCGCTGGCTGGCCCATGTTCATCTTGTCGCTGGAATCCGATGGGGCCGGCATCTTCGACATCTTGTCGTCATCCATCATGGCGGTCCGGGCAAGACCGGCGGCGATTGCGGGCGACAGCCCAACCGGCCCCAGGGCGAGGACGGCAAAGGCGGCTGCGCTCACGACGAATTTTCTCGAACGGTTCATGGTCACTCTCCGGGTGTTGATTTGGATGGTCATCTGCTCATCGAGGTCGGCGATGAGGACAGCGTGGGGCGGGTCAGGCCATATAGACGCGATGCGCCGGCAACTCTTACGCAGGGAAGTGTCAAAGGCCGCCGCGGGCTGCATCGCTTACCTCCCTGTCATGCCTTCGCCACGGCCATCGCCCCTCGATTTCAATCTGGAGCGAGAAGCTCAGGAACGTGCGGATCACGATGATCAGCGCCAGGATGCCGAGCCGGTCGAACGACGGCACGATCGCGACCATTCCGATGATGTCGGCGGCAATCAGGAATTCGAGGCCAAGCAGGATGCCGCGACCAAGATTGGCGCGATAGGAACGAAATGCATCGGCTGGCGCGCCGCGCCGCATCTCGTTCAGCGACCAGACCGTTGCAGCAAGCACTCCGCAGACGATGACCACCACGCCGAGCAGCTCGATGGTCGAGGCGGCCCAATGCAGGCCGTGCAGAATGAGGCCGCGGATCTCTTCGGTGAAGATCAGCCCGGACGTCATCATCCGCCGCCCTCCTCGGTCGAGCGGCTCCTGTCGATGCCCTTCGACCACGTCCGGTAGTAGGCGACGATCGTCATGATCCACAGGCCGGCGGCACCGACGAGCAGCTGGGCCCATAACCCCTCGGATCCGGACTCGAGCACGAAATGTGCGACGAACGACAGAAAGAGGCCGACACAGAACACGGACAGCGACTGCTGACCGCATCTGATCAAGGGTTGGAGCACCGGCGACTTCAGACCGGGCCAGTCGATCGGAATGAGCGAGACGACGATGAACACCAGGCTCGCCAGATGGATGACGCGATAAGGACCCAGATTGGTCTTGTCGTTTGGAATGAAGACGGCGGCGAGCCCCTCGGGAATGTAGTCCCGCAGCCCCGGAATTCGTTCCGCCAGCGTCATCGCGAGCGCAAGGATCAGGAAGCCGCTACTGAGGACGAGCAGCGTGCGGGACGACAGCAGCCAGCGGCTTGCCGCCGCCCCTCCCAACGCCAGCCAGGCTCCGAATACGAAAAGCAGCTGCCAGGCGAACGGATTGAAATACCAGACTCCGGCCGGATAGGACGGCAGATTCAATTCGTAATGTCGGGCGGCCAGATAGAGGCCGAGCGAGCCGATCATCACTGCATTGCGCCATCGCAGCATGAACCAGAGCACGACGGGAAACGCGGCCATCAGCACGATGTAGAGCGGCAGAACGTCGAGATTGAGCGGCTTGAACTTGAGGACCGGGCCCTGCGAGAGCGTCTCGACGGGAAAGTCCATGAGCGGCGCGACGTTGAACTGATCCATCAGGTGAAGGTCGTCGAACCTGTGCGCGAGGTAATGCACGGCGGTGAGATAGACGAAGAACAGCAGCAGGTGGGCGACATAGAGCTGCCACACCCGCCGCAGCAGCCGGGTTGCGCCGATGACGAAGCCACGTTCCATCATCATCGAGCCGAATACGAACGTTGCGGTGTATCCGGAGATCAGCACGAACAGATCGGCGCCATCACTGAAGCCGTAGTTTCGCGTCGTGAACCAGGCGAGCGCAGAATCCGGAATGTGTCCGAGAAAGATCAGCCAGTTCGCCAGACCGCGAAACAGATCCAGGCGCACATCGCGCCGCGGCTTGATCAGCACCGACCTGATCGTGATCGTCTCCCACAACCGGCGGTGCAAGAGAAACGCAACTTGCAAGGGCCGACTGGGGGCGTGAATGGTCTCGTCAGTCAACGGTGCGTTCTCCATCTCTGCGGTCAACTCTTTGTCGGATCGCAACCGTTGTCGCCGCTCATTCGCGCGGCACGCTAGGTTGCGTCATTGATGCCGGTTTGACGGACATCAAACTCGATCGACGCACCAGCCAAATCTTTTTGTGATTCAATCGCGTAAGGAATCGAGGCGCCCGTCGTCCTCAACCGGAAGAGTTATCGGTCACGACATCTCTCGGCATGATCGAGGGCTTTGCGCGCGACCTGCGATTTCTCGCAGCGGCAAGAATTTTTTTCTGTAAGGAGATCGATGTTTCTCGTCGCCTGCGGCAACACGACGATCCGCGCAACGACGCACGCGAGCGCGCGCGTCGACATTTGATCTTGCTCAACCTACACAATCAAGCTCCGGGTTTGGTTGTTGCTCGATCGAGCCACCGGGACTTGATTGACACCAACTCGAAGAGATCAACAGGAGAAACCAGAATGAGTCACCGCAAGCTGATCGTCGCCGCGGCGATCATGTCGTTCGTTGCGTTGCCCGCCATGGCGCAGACGAACACGACCGATGAGAAGAACGGCCATCACTACTCGGGCGGACCGAAGACCGAGGTCCCGCACCACATGGGCAAGAAGGAGAGCGACGGCGGGACGACCAGCGGATCCGGCGGCAGCCACCATTACGGCGGCGGACCGAAGTCCGAAGTCCCGCATCACACGGGTCCGAAGAAGCAGCAATGACGATCGGGCGGTGATCCCGCCGCTCGCGAAGATGCGGGTTCACCGCCTGCCGAGCGAGCGACGCACGCGCCATGCCGCTCGACGCCTATGTCGCGGAGGTCATGCAATTGCTGGAGCTGCGGGTTCATCCCCGCGACGAAGTGCTGGTCGACGCGACCGCGCCCGCCGCTGCGCCGAGCGCGACGGGCGCTACGAGGCGACCTTTGCCGCCATGAACCCGAGCTGACGCGAAGTCCCAAAACGAATTCGCCCGGGAGCGGTCATCCACTCCCGGGCGATATCTGGACGTCGCGACGTTTAGTTCGGCACCGCAGCCTTCGGCGCGGGCTTCGCGGCGACCGCATTCGCGGTGACGCCGTGCAGGAAGTCGTAGGCCGCGTGCAGGGCCTTGTCGTCCTTCTCTTCCGGCGGGACGTAGGACTGCGATCCCGTCTGCTCGGTGCCGTCGGAGGCCGACAGATGGCCGCGCATCTGGGACTCCGCCATGGTATCCATCCGGCCCTTCAGCTCGGGCGGCACGTCCTGGAGGATCTCGATATCGGGCGCAATGCCCTGGGCCTGGATCGATCGGCCCGACGGCGTGTAGTAGCGCGCCGTGGTCAGCGCCAGCGCGCCATTGCCGGCGCCGAGCGGAATGATGGTCTGCACCGAGCCCTTGCCGAACGAGCGCGTGCCGATGATCGTGGCACGCTTGTGGTCATGCAGCGCGCCGGCGACGATCTCCGAGGCCGAAGCCGAGCCGCCGTTGACCAGAATCACCAGCGGCTTGCCCTTGGTGAGGTCGCCGCCGTGCGCGGTGAAGCGCTGGGTTTCCTCCGGATTGCGGCCGCGGGTCGAGACCACCTCGCCGCGCTGAAGGAATGCGCTCGACACTGACACGGCCTGGTCGAGCAAGCCGCCGGGATTGTTGCGCAGGTCCATCACATAGCCCGCGAGCTTCTCCTGCGGGATCTCCCTGGAGATCGCCGCGATCGCCTTCTTCAGGCCGTCGGTAGTCTGCTCGTTGAACGAGGTGACGCGGATATAGCCGATGTCGCCGTTCTCGACGTGGAAGCGGACGGGCCGCACATGGATGATCTCGCGAGTGATCGCAATGTCGAGTGGCGCGTCGGCGCCCTTGCGCACGATGGTGAGCTTGGTCTTGGTGTCGACCGGGCCCTTCATCTTGTTGACGGCCTGCTCGAGCGTCATGCCCTGCACGGCATCGCCATCGATCTTGCTGATGAGATCGCCGGACATGATGCCGGCCTTGGACGCCGGCGTGTCGTCGATCGGCGAGACGACCTTGACCAGGCCCTCCTCCATCGTGACCTCGATGCCGAGCCCACCGAACTCGCCGGAGGTGGTCTCCTGCATCTCGGTCCAGGCCTTGTCGTTCATGTAGCGCGAATGCGGATCGAGCGAGGTCACCATGCCGGTGATTGCGCCTTCGATCAGCTTGGCATTGTCGGGCTTCTCGACATAGCTTGCCTTCACGCGCTCGAAGACTTCGCCGAACAAGTTGAGCTGGGAATAGGCATCATCCGCGTTCGCTGCCGCCCGTGCCGCCCACACGCCGCCGTGCGGACTGGCTACCAGAAGGGTCAAACACGCTCCGGTGAGCGCGCCCAGGGGGAACAGCAGGGTTTTCCGCATGGATAGGCTGGCCTTTTTGCTTTAGCGGTTCTCTTGGGGCTTGGGAGGCGCCATGCAAATGGCGATCCAGCCCGCTTCTCACAATACCATTCTGGTTTCTTCAAGGCCGGGCTGCCACGCCGGCGGGTACACCGTAGAAATCCCTTCGCCCGGACCTAAACTTTTGGCAACGTTCCGAAACCGTTTCGCGCAAATCGGCAACCGGTCGACCGACCCACGCCCCGCAGCTATGCGATTTTAGGATGGTTTTGGAGAGCTGGACGGGTTAGGCGATGAAACAAGGCTTCAAATTCTCGGGAGGATAATAATGAACGAAGCACCCCGCATCCGGCCGGAAAGGAACGTCGAACTCGGCGCCAGCAGCGAGCCGTTCCAGAATCTGCACGAATTCATCCGGAAGGCACGCGCCAACCTCAACCAGAATGCCTGGGACTATATCGTCGGCGCCGCCGAGACCGAGACCACGATGCGCCGCAACCGGATGGCGCTGGACGAGATCGCCTTTCGCCCGCGTGTGCTGCGCGACGTGCGCAAGGTCGATGGCTCCGTCGAGCAATTCGGCCGCAGGATGCGCCTGCCGGTGGTGCTCGCGCCAGTCGGCGCGCTCGAGATCTTCGACCCGGATGGCGCGGCGAGCGTCGCCCGTGCTGCGGGCACCTTCGGTGCGGCGCACATGCTGAGCTCGGTGTCCGAGCCGGGCCTCGAGAAGACCGCCGAGGCCGCTCCCGATGCGCTGCGCCTGTTCCAGCTCTATGTGCGCGGCGACGACGCCTTCGTCGCCGATGTCGTCAGCCGGGCCGAAAAGCACGCCTACGCCGCCTTCTGCCTGACCGTCGACACCGCCCATTACAGCCGTCGCGAACGTGACATCGCCAAGCGCTACGTTCGCGAGAGCCGCCTGCGCGCCACCGGCGGCGATTTCCAGAAGGGCCTGGAGTGGCGGACCGTGAAGATGATCAAGGACAAGTTCAAGATTCCGCTGATCCTCAAAGGTATCGCCACCGCCGAGGACGCGCTGATCGCGATCGATCACGGCGTCGAATGGATCTACGTCTCCAACCATGGCGGCCGCCAGCTCGATCACGGCCGCGGCGCCATGCATGTGCTGCCTGAGATCGTCGAGGCCGTGAAGGGCCGCGCCAAGATCATGGTCGACGGCGGCTTCGGCCGCGGCACCGACATCGTCAAGGCGATCGCGGCGGGCGCCGACCTCGTCGGCATCGGCCGGTTGCAATGCTGGGCGCTGGCGGCGGCCGGCGAGGCCGGCGTGGCGCGGATGCTGGAGCTTCTGGAAGACGAGGTGCTGCGCTGCCTCGGCCTGTTGGGCGCCACCTCGTTCGCCGAGGTCAACAAGTCCTGCCTGCATCAGGCAACCGCAACGAATGCGCCGAGCGTGTTCAGCGCGTTCCCGCTGTTCGACCACGAACCTTACCGATACTGATCTGAAAGGATGCAATGACCTCGCTCTCTCCCGGCAGCGCGGATGCGCTTTTGTTCGATCTCGGGCGCGTCGTGCTCGACATCGACTTCTCCAAGGCGATCGCCTGCTGGGCGGGACATGCCGGCTGCAAGCCGGAGGCGATCGTTGGCCGCTATGTGCGCGACAGCGAGGCCTATCGGCTGCACGAGGTCGGCAAGATCAGCGACGAAGACTATTTCGCCTCGCTGCGCGCCTCGCTCGGGATCGGCATCTCGGATGCGCAATTCCTCGAGGGCTGGAACGCGATCTTCGCGGGCGAGATGCCTGATATCGCGGAGCTATTGCCGCGTGCGGCGAAGCAGATGCCGCTCTACGCCTTCTCCAACACCAACCGGCCGCATGTGGACCATTTCTCGAAGGAGTATGCCGGCCTGCTCGGCCATTTCCGCGAATTGTATCTGTCGTCCAGCATCGGCCTGCGCAAACCGGACGCGGCGGCTTTCGACCATGTCGTGGCGGCCATCGGCGTGCCCGCCAGGCGCATCGTGTTCTTCGACGACCTCGCCGAAAACGTCGAGGGCGCGCGGGCGCGCGGATTGACCGCGGTGCATGTGACCTCGCCCCGCGACGTCGGCGATGCACTCAAAGCGCTGGGAATCTGATCGAGAGACACCGGCCGGCGGGTGAAACCGGGGAGTTCCCCGGATCCGATCTGGGCCGGGATGAGGAAACAAATCACTTTGTATATTTTTATACAGAGTTCCGGGAACGGAATGCCCGCTTCCGGACTCTTGAGTCCGTTGGGACTTCTACGGACGGACGCATCATCGTGTTGGGCAAGACCTACCTCACCAAACAGGCCTCTCTTCTGCTCGAATTCGCCAGAACGACGTCGGATTCTGACCTTTCCGCCAAGCTGATCAGCAAGGCCGCCGACCTGAAATCCCAGGCCGATCCGCTGCCCGACAAGGATCAAGGCCCCAAAGCTCCCGATGTGGCGCCGGACGCCCGTCCGGGCCGGCAGTCCGGTCGTTGACCGATGCTGGCCGTGGCTCTCGTCACTATCGTCCTTGCCATGGCCACACTCGTACCGGTCTTTCCGATCGTCCGGATGATGCCGCGCCGCACTTGGCGTTCTCCATAGAAGAGCGGCCGAGCGACGGGATGAATTATCCTGCCTCGTCGCTGTTTTGCCTCCGCGCCCGCACTCGGATAGAACGTTCGCCGTTCATTCACCCGAACGTGCCTTGCAGGAGTCTTCCCCGTGGCCTTGATGCCGGTTTCTGACGCGCTCGCCGCGGTGCTGGCCGGCGTGGAGCCGTTGCCTGAAGAGATGATTCCACTCGACGAGGCCTACCACCGGGTGCTCGCGCGCGACGTCGCGGCGCGGCGTACGCAGCCGCCGGAGGCGATGTCGGCGATGGACGGCTACGCCGTGCGCGCGGCCGATGCAGCCAAGGTCGACGCACAGCTCACCGTGATCGGCGAGATCGCGGCGGGCCGGCCGTTTGCGGGATCGGTCGGCGTCGGCGAAGCGATGCGAATCTTCACCGGCGGCGTCGTTCCGGCTGGCGCGGACGCGGTCGTGATCCAGGAGGACACGGTCGCCGACGGCAGGCGCATCACGATCAAGCAAGCCGCCGTCACGGGGCGGCACATCCGTCCCGCCGGCGTCGACTTCTCCGAGGGCGACGTGCTCCTGCGCAAGGGAACCCGGCTCACCGAGCGCGACCTCGCACTCGCCGCCGGGATGAATCACCCGCACCTCCCCATCCGCCGCCGCCCAAAGGTCGCGATCCTCGCCACCGGCGACGAGCTGGTGATGCCAGGCACCACACCGGGTGCCGGCCAGATCGTCTATTCCAACGGCTACGCCCTGCACGCGCTCGCCCGCCAGGAGGGCGCAGATACCGTCGACCTCGGTGTTGCCGCTGATACGCTGGAGGCCACCACCGCCGGCATCCGCCGTGCCCGCGAAAGCGGCGCCGATATCCTGATTACGACCGGCGGCGCCTCGGTCGGCGACCACGATCTGGTCCAGCAGGCGCTGAGGGACGAAGGCATCGCGATGGCGTTCTGGAAGATCGCGATGCGGCCGGGCAAGCCGATGATGCACGGCCGGTTAGGAACGATGGGTGTGATCGGCCTGCCCGGCAATCCCGTGTCGTCCTATGTGTGCGCCTTCCTGTTCATGGTGCCGTTGATTCGCGCTCTGTCGGGCCGCGCCGTGATTCATCATCGTCGCGAGCGCGCCGTGCTCGGCCGCGACCTCGGTGCCAATGACCAGCGCGAAGATTATCTGCGCGCACGTCTGGAGCGGCGCGACGACGGCACGCTTGTCGCCCTTCCCGTCGATCATCAGGATTCCTCACTGCTTGCGAATCTCGCTGCGGCACAGGCACTTCTCGTGCGCGCGCCGTTCGCACCCAAGGCCGAGGCCGGCACGCCTTGCGAGGTGCTGCGACTGCCCGCCTGAACCCGCTGGTCATGCGCGTTCCGCGAACTTTGTCGCGTTCACGGTAAATTAAGCAGTTGCGGAACACATATCGAACATATAGTGTCCGTTCATGATTTGTTTCGAGCATCTGGCGGCTCGCCGCTGAATTCACCGTCTCGGAATCGAACGACATCAACCGGGGGATTTGGTCGAGATGTTAACGCGCAAACAATACGAGCTTCTGCGATTCATCAGCGAGCGTTTGAAGGAAAGCGGCGTGCCGCCCTCCTTCGACGAGATGAAGGACGCGCTCGACCTGCGCTCGAAGTCAGGCATCCATCGCCTGATCACCGCATTGGAGGAGCGCGGCTTCATCCGGCGTCTGCCCAACCGGGCCCGCGCGATCGAGGTGATCAAGCTGCCCGAGCTCCAGGCCGCCGCCGGCAGCCGGCGTGGCTTCACGCCGAGCGTCATCGAGGGCAATCTCGGCAAGGTGCGAGCGAGCTCCAGCGCGTCCGTGGAAGAGGGCGAGCGCCCCGTCGCGGTGCCGGTGATGGGCCGCATCGCGGCCGGCACGCCGATCGAAGCGCTGCAGACCCGCAGCCACACCATCAGCGTACCGCCTGACATGCTCGGTTCGGGCGAGCACTACGCGCTCGAAGTGCGCGGCGACTCGATGGTCGAAGCCGGCATCCTCGACGGCGATATGGCGCTGATCCAGCGCAACGAGAGCGCCGACACCGGCGACATCGTGGTGGCGCTGATCGACGACGAGGAAGCGACGCTGAAGCGCTTCCGCCGCCGCGGTGCCTCGATCGCGCTCGAGCCCGCCAATGCGGCCTATGAGGTCCGCATCCTGCCGCCCAACCGGGTGAAGATTCAGGGCAAGCTGATCGGCCTGTACCGCAAGTACTGAGCGCGCCCCGCCGGTTGGCGACCCGCGCGTTGACGATTGGAGCGGACGATTGTCCGCTCCGGCTGGATAGTCTTTCTGGTTTTGCACAGATTATCCGGCCCCTTCTCCAGCGCTACATCCTCGGCACGCCGCACGAAGCCCTCATCGCTTCGCGGCGCTGGAAATCGAGGAGACCATCATGCGCAAGATCGTTTTGAGCGCCGTCACGATGACGCTGATCGCAGCATCGGCGTCGCAAGCCTTCGCCGCACAGTCACACCAAGTCCGCAAGGCAACGCCGCCGACGACGAGCGAGCAATTGCGCAATGCCCGCAACGCCGTCGCGCAGCCGTCGCAACCCGCCTGGCAATATTCGGGCTGGTCGGCACCTGCTGGTCGCTGACGGAGACGCACGCCAAATGCACGAGAGCGGACTTTGTTCCTCGTGCATTTGAAAAAGATATTGTGATGGCAGCGCGCGGACCTAAGCCGCAGATTTGCCTACAACCGAGAAGACGCTAACATGCTTCCACTCTGATAGAGGCCTGTGCCTCCGAAGGAGGTGCGGGTTGCTATCTTCGAATGAGGAGCACCCGATGTGTGACTACAGCCTGCATGCCGTCGCGACGCGTCCCGCGGAAGTCGGCGAGACGATCGTCACGACCACCTTCCGAGGCACCTCGACGCGCGGCTTCGCCTCCGAAGCCGACATGTCCGTCGCGGTCTGCCTGCTGCCGGGGACGGAGCTCGCCTTCGCCGACAACGTCCGCTACGACAATCGCTGGATCTGGACGCGCACCATCAACTCGCGTGTCGGCAAGTTCGGCAAGATCGATCCGCACATTCCCGATCGCCATCACGACGCGATCGAATTCCCCGACGGCAAATACGTACTGGTGACGCAGCTCGTCGAAGGCCAGCGCGCGACCGTGCTGCAGTTGCCGGTGACCCAGCCCGTCGGCGAACGCGAGCACAAGCCGCAGGTCACCGCCGATGGTCGGCCGACCGTCACCCGCCTGCCGATCGGCTGACGTAGCAACCCCGGCTCGCGGGTCGGGGCCAGGATTGAAATCGCCATCGCCGGCCGTGGCCGGCGACCCGGTATGGTTTGCGTCCTGAGAATCCAATCTGCCGAGCCCCCCGCGGCTCCCCGTCGCACGAAGTTTGCGCGGCCCTGCCTGAATTTTGAACGTCCGTTCCGCGGCCAGATCGCCGATGCTGTCATTGGCTCGAGGCGGCGGACACGGTCGATGAAAACCTTCATTCGCGTCGTTGAACTCTGGGTGCCCGACCGGACGCGCATGCGGCTGGAATTCGGCGGCGGCCTCTATGGCGAAGGGCTGTCCGCGTTCAAGGCGGTGAGCGAGAACTTGCGCTTCGGATACGACGAGGGCCTTCCCGGCAAGGCCTGGGCCAGCGGCCATCCCGTGATCCTCACCAAATTCGCCAACTCCTATTTCAAGCGGACCGATCAGGCGCTCGCGGCCGGCCTCACCTGCGGCGTGGCGGTGCCGGTGTTTTCAGGCGAATTCTTGCAGGCCGTCATGGTGCTGTTCTGCGGCGACGACGAGGCGCATGTCGGCGCGATCGAGCTCTGGCACAATGATCCCGATATCTCCCACGAGATGGGGCTCGTCGACGGCTACTATGGCACCGCCGACATGTTCGAATTCAACTCCCGCCACACCAGGTTTCCCCGCGGCTTCGGCCTGCCCGGACGCACCTGGAAAGCGGGTCTGCCGCTGATCATCAAGGATCTGCACAACGCCAAAAGTTTTCTGCGCTGGGAAGAGGCTGCCGAAGTCGGAATCAATCTCGGCGTCGGCGTGCCCTACCGGACCGGCACCGACCAGACCTGGGTGCTGACCTTCCTCTCCGCGCAGGCGACGCCGATTGCGCGGCGCTTCGAGATCTGGGTGCCGAACGAGGCCCGCTCAGCGCTGGTCTTTCGCGCCGGCGATTGCAGCGCGCAGACCGACCTCGCCGCGCTCTACGCGGACAAATCCATCGCCAGGGGTGAAGGCAGCATCGGCGGAGCCTGGGCCACCGGCATGCCCGCACTCAACGACGATCTCGCGCATGACCGCTCAGCCGCGGCCGCGGAGGCCCGCGCGTCTGGACTGAGCCAGATGGTGGCCCTGCCGGTGATCGGGGCCACAGGGCTCGACGCCGTGCTGGCCTGGTACCTGTAGCCCGTCCGCTCAATCCTCGGCCTGCATGTCCGCCTCGGACGGTGTCGCGTCCCGGCTGCGGGGAGCCGCCGCCTGCGGCGCAAGGCTCGTACCGAAATCGCCCTCGCCGGCGGTCGCCGGCGACCACGGACGGTCGGTGCCTCTCGCTTTCACCGACTGAACCACAAAGCCGTCGCCGCGCCGTGTCAGCGCGAGCGCACCTTGCGCGGCGAGACGCTGCCGGTCGACCACCATCGCCGCACAATCCGGTGGCGCCGGCCGCGCCGTCACCACCAGCGCGGCGCGGCTGCAATCATCCGCCAGCGCGTCGATGCGCATGGCCAGCGCGACCAGGCGCCCGTCGGCGAGCGGTGTCACGCAGCCGGCCTCGTCGCACGACACGCCGGCGGCGAGCGAGGGACTAGCGGCATCGCGCGGATCGGCGTCTGCAGCGAGCCACTCCTTCAGCAGAAAGCCGTCCTTGCTGGCCCGGATCATTTGCAGGCGCCCGTCCCTGCCCCGGACCGCGACGCTCTGGCCGTCCCCGGCGATCAGGATATCCGGCTGCCGCCCCGACAGCCCCCAGAGGACCGCCACCAGCAGCACCAGCGCGCCGGACCAGCGCAAGGGCGTGCGCAGCAGGCCCATCACGATGATCCCCAGGCTGGCCGCGATCAGCGGCGCGATGCCGAAAGCCGGGATGCGGCCGACGGCGCCCGGCAGTGCCGCCACCCAGCGCGAGACCGCGACCATCCAGTCGATGCCGATCCCCATCAGCCACCAGAACACGCCGTCGAGCCCGAACGGCGCCGCGAGCAATCCGAGCAGTCCGGCAGGCATCACCAGCGCAGAGACCACCGGCATCGCGCCGAGATTGGCGAGCACGCCGTAGGGCGTGACGCGATGGAAATGGAAGGCGGCATAGGGCGTGGTCGCAAGCCCCGCGATCAGCGAGGCCAGAAACAGCATCGCGATCTCGCGGCCGCCCCACATCGCGATGCGCGCGGTCGCCGAATGATCGGGCGACGCAAACAGGTTCGGCATGCCGATCTGCACCAGCGCAACGAGCCCCAGCGTTGCCGCAAACGACATCTGGAAGCTCGGATGCACCAGCGCTTCCGGCGCGACCGCGAGCACGATCAGCGCCGCCACCGCCAGGGTGCGGAACGTGATGGCGCGGCGGTCGACCATGACGGCGATCAGCACCACGGCGGTCATGAAGAACGAGCGTTGTGTCGCGACCTCCGCGCCCGAGAGCAGCAGATAGAACGCGGCGGCAACCAGCGCCGCAGCCGCGGACCATTTCTTGATGGGGAAACCGACCGCCAGTCCCGGAATCAGAGCAAGCAGCGCGCGGACCGCGAAGAACACGACGCCGGCGACCACCGCCATGTGATAACCGGAGATCGAGAGCACATGGCCGAGCCCTGAAATGAACATGGCATCGTTGACGGGCGTGGTGATCGCGTCGCGCCGCCCGGTCAGCAGCGCCGTCGCGATCGCGCGATTGTCACCTTCGAGTGTTGCCCGGATGCGCGCGTCGATCCCATCGCGCAGGCCCTGCATGAAGGCGGCATAGCGCAGCCGCAGGCCACCGGCATCGGGCGGCACTGCCGCCGTGATCGCCCCCATCACAAAGCCGGAGGCGCCGATGCCCTGGAAAAACATGTCGCGGGAGAAATCGTAGCTGCCGGGGCGCACCGGCGAGATCGGCGGCATCAGCCGCGCCTTCAGCTGCACGAAGCTGCCGACCTCCGGCGCAGTCCCCTTGCGCACCGAGAGGCGCACGCGCTCCAGCTTGACGTCGCTCCGCTGCGCCTCCATCGCGGTGACGCGCAGCACGAAGCGGTCTGTGCGCTCGCGGATGTCGCGCGTCTCGACGAAGCCCGACAGCGACACCGAATAGAGCGGCTTTGCCAGCACGGTATGGCCGATGCGCGCCGTCTTCCAGGTCGCCATGGCAAAGCCGGCCGCGACCGCCGCGATCATGATCGCAGGGGCGAACAACCGGCTCCGCCGCAACAGAACCGCGCCGAGCATCAGCGCGATCGCCGTCGCGACGACGATGGAAAGCACCGGCTCGTGATCGGCGGCAAAGTAGAGCGCGATGCCGCTGCCGAAGGCCACAGGCACCCAGGGCAACAGCCGCCCGGCACCGGCCTCGGCGCGCATCCATTCGCGCAGCGTCCCGGCGAGCGCGGGCCAGGCGCCAAAGCCCGCCGGCACAAAGCCGCCGGCCGGAGCAGTCCGGCCGACGGGCCAGGTCCCCGCAATACCTTGGGACCGTATTGGCCGGCCCGGCTCCGCCATTTCCTGCACCTTGCGATACGCGACGGAGGCCGAGGCTACCGGAACGTGCAGGCAGACGAATAGCGGTACGGATCAGGAACGAGCCACGGCGGGCGCTACTTTTCCTCTTCCATCGTCACGGCCACCGCCGCCTTGGCCGAGAGCCGGACCTTGTTGCCTTCGACGTCGGCGACGAGGCCCTTGTCGATGAAGTGATGATGGCCCCTGTGGCTGCCCTCGCCGCTGTCCTTCCTGGTCAGCTTGATGCGGTTGCCCTCGATACGGTCGACAGTTCCGATGTGGACGCCGTCGGCGCCGATGACTTCCATATGCTCTGCGATGTTCTGCATGATGGGCTCCTCGTTGAGGACCCACACAACGCCCGAGAGGTCCTTTCCGTTCATTCGTGACCCGACCGCCCGGCGCGATGAGCGACCGGGGCAGCTTCGGTTCGGGTCGATTGAGCCGAAAGTCTCATAAGGGGCCGGCCTTGGCAGGATTAAACTGCTCTCAACGCCTCCCCGCACAGACGGGCCAGGTCGTGACAGCTCGCGGTACCGAAGGCCGCCGAAGCTCTTCTTAGGTGGTTCAAGGTTCCTCTGAGACCAGGCGTTGCGGACGCAACTCGCAATTCTCGCCTGTAGCGTCGCACACCAAACGCACTCCGCGAGCGAACTGGCGCTGAAATGCGCGAGGAGTGGCGTTTGAATTTGATAGGAGCAGCACATGGCAGTTCAAGTACCGCACGATTTCCGCCGCGTGATCGTTGCTGCATCAGTGGGAAACGTCATCGAATGGTATGATTTCTATATCTTCGGCAGCCTGGCCGCCGTTCTGTCGGTCAAGTTCTTCGAGCAATCCCACCCGGTTGCAGCCCTCCTCAGCACGATCGCCCTGTTCACTGCGGGCTTCCTGATCCGCCCGTTGGGAGCCTTCCTCTTTGGATGGATGGGTGACAGGGTCGGACGAAAATATACATTCCTCATCACGCTGAGCGGAATGGGACTGGGTACGGGGGCAATCGGGTTGATCCCGACCTACCAGTCCATCGGTCTAACGGCGGCGTTCCTTCTGTTCGGCTTGCGCATGATCCAGGGTCTGTGCCTCGGCGGCGAATATGGCGGCGCCATCACCTATGTCGCGGAGCATGTGCCGGACGACAGGCGCGGCTACTACACCGGCTGGCTACAGACCTCTCCGACTCTCGGCATCGTGGTGTCACTGGCAGTGATCATCCTGACACGGACCTACGCCGGCAATCAGGCCTTCGACGAATGGGCCTGGCGCGTTCCGTTCCTGGTGTCTTTCCTGCTGGTGGCCATCGCGATCTACATTCGGCTCCAGCTCCAGGAGACACCGATCTTCCAGGAGATCAGGGCTCGCGGCCAAATGACGACGAATCCGTGGAAAGAGGCCTTCCTCAGCTCCAACATCAAATACATCGGGATCGCGATCGTGGTCCTGATCGGACAGGGCGTGGTCTGGTACAGCGGCCAGTTCTGGGCGCTGTACTTCCTGCAGCAGGTCTCCAAGGTGGATGCGCTGACCTCGGCCTACATCGTGGGAGCCGCGCTGCTGATCGCAACACCGAGCCTGATCTTCTTCGGCTGGCTGTCGGATCAGATCGGCCGCAAGCCGGTGATCCTGGGCGGCATGCTGCTCGCCGCGATCACGTACTATCCGCTCTATCTGTGGCTGGGAACGGTCACGCAGCCCGGCAACATCAACTATCCGACCGCGATCTTCATCATCTTCATCCTCGTTTGCTACGTCGGGATGGTCTACGGGCCGGTCGGCGCATTCCTGGCGGAATACTTTCCGGCCAGGATCAGGTACACGTCGGTATCGGTGCCGTACCACATCGGCAACGGCTGGGGTGGCGGATTGGTGCCGTTCATCACATCGGCGGCCTTCGCGGCGACCGGCAGCATCGGCTACGCGCTGATCTACCCGATTGCGGTGCCTGCGGTGTGCTTCGTGCTTGCGGTCTTCCTGATGCCGGAGACGCGCAAGATCAGCATCTGGCAACCGATCGAGCCCAGAACAGCATCGTAACGTAATCACCTCTCCTCCGGCCGCCAGCCGATGGCGGTCGGAGAGGAGCCGGCAACCTCTCGTCTCAGCCGGCGCGGTGAGGCCAGTGATCGTGCCACCAGGTACTGAAGTCGCGATCGGTTATCAATTCCCAAGCAGCGAGCAGGATCACCAATAGGCCCGACAATACGCTGCTGACCGTGGCCGATACGGGCTCATAGCCGATGGACCAAGGCGCCAGCAGCAGAGCCAAGCCCAGCAGCATTTCGCCCCACTCTTCCAGGTAGGACGGGACGACAAAGGCTTCCACGGCAAACAGCATGACGCCGAGCCCGAGTGCGATGGTGATCCAGAGAGCAGCCCCGGATAAGCCGAGGACAAAGGACGACAGGACCAGCCACACGCCCACCAACAGGCTACCAGCGTCTTGCCAATGTTGGATGCGCATTATGCTCACCTCCCTTCTCGTATTGATGTGGGGGCGCACCGATGAAGAAACATCCCTCCGACCTGCGCTGTGTTGCCGCGACCGGGAGCCGGCGCCCCATCCGGCCGCCCATGCCCCGGAAAGGGCCCTTGCAAGTGCGGCGCACCAGGATGCAGACTATCGGCGCTTGACAGGTGTCAATGTCTGCCGTTCTCGGCCCACCCCGTTTGCGCCCAGAACAAGAGGGAGATGACGCCATGCGAGAAATGGAAATCCACGACTATGCGCGGCAGTTGCTGGAAGCCCATGGCCCCAAGGCCATTGCGGAAGCCGCTCAAAACGCCATCGACCTCGAGCAGAAGGGCGAGCTCGAATTGGCAAAAACCTGGCGGCACATCGAAGACGCGATGAAGCTGATGCGCGGGCCACATCAAAGCTGACTGCCGTCGCGCGAAGCTTGCCTGACTGCGGCGACAACGCCGAACGTGGACCACAGTCCGTCGCGAGCCGCTAGGTTGCGGCCGAACGGCTACGCGATCTCGGGACGCTGACCTGGGAGCGAAGCCATGGTTGCGAAATGTACGACAGCCGAAGACCTCGTGAAGGCGATCACGGACGAGAAAGTTCAGATGATCGATTTGCGGTTCACCGACCTGCCGGGGGTGTGGCAACATTTTTCCATCCCGCCGAGCGCGGTGAATGCCGATGCACTCAATGAGGGCATTGGATTCGATGGCTCATCGATCCGAGGCTTCCAGGAGATCCAGGAAAGCGACATGCTGGTCGTCGCCGATCCGACGACGGCATTCGTCGACCCCTATAGTCCGGCCAAAACGCTGGTTCTCATCTGCAACATCCGCGACCCCGTGACCGGCCAGTCCTATAGCCGGGATGCCCGCTACATCGCCCAGAAAGCCGAAATCTACCTCAAGGGCACCGGGCGCGCCGATACGAGCTATTTCGGCCCGGAAGCGGAGTTCTTCGTCTTCGACGAAGTGCGCTACGCACAGGGCATCAACTACGCCATGCACGCAGTCGACTCCAGCGAAGGCAGCTGGAACACCGGCTCTGAGGAAGGGCCGAACCTCGGCCACAAACCGCGCCCGAAGGAGGGATACTTTCCCGTTCCCCCGACCGACAGCATGCAGGCGCTACGCACCGAAATGGTGCTGACGATGGAATCTCTGGGGATCCAGATCGAGGCCCATCACCATGAAGTCGCAACCGGCGGCCAGAACGAGATCGACATGCGCTTCACCACCCTCACCCGCATGGCCGACAACCTGATGATCTACAAATACGTGGTGAAGAACACCGCGCATCAGCACGGCAAGACCGCGACCTTCATGCCGAAGCCGCTGTTCGAGGACAACGCTTCGGGCATGCACGTTCACCAATCGCTCTGGAAGGGTGAAACCAATCTGTTCTACGACAAAGGTGACTACGCCGAGTTGAGCCAGCTCGGCCGCTACTACATCGGCGGGCTATTGAGCCACGCCTGGGCGTTGTGCGGGCTTTGCGCCCCCACGACGAATTCCTATCGGCGTCTGGTGCCGGGCTATGAAGCTCCGATCAACCTCGTCTACTCCCAGCGCAATCGCTCCGCCTGCTGCCGGATTCCGATGTATTCGCCGAATCCGCGCGCCAAGCGCGTCGAGTTTCGTTCGCCTGATCCGTCCTGCAATCCCTATCTGGCCTTCGCGGCAATGCTGATGGCTGGCCTCGACGGTATCGACAAGCGGATCGACCCCGGCAGCCCGATCGACAAGAATCTCTACGACCTCCCGCCTGCGGAGGCGAAGGAGGTGAAGTCCACGCCAGGATCGCTGGACCAGGCGCTCGACGCGCTCGAGCGCGATCACGCATTCCTGCTGCGCGGCGATGTCTTCACCGCCGACGTGATCGAAACCTGGCTCGACTACAAGCGCAAGAAGGAGGTCGACCCGATCCGCCTGCGACCTCATCCTTACGAGTTCCATCTCTACTACGACATCTAGCGGGCGGCGACCGCGCACCTGGCGGAACGGGCAGAGGCCTCCACCGCTAGATCATCGGGACCCTCGACGAGACGTGATGATTGACGATCTTCCAATCGGCGTCCTCGCGAATGATCACCCAGGTGATCTTCACCGACAGCGGCGGACCTTCCTCGCCGAGGTCGAACGAGGCGATGGCGGCCATGTTGATCACGTCAGAGGCGACCCACGCGGATATCACCTCGGAGAAGGTGACGCTGGGCGAATGCCAGCGCGGCAAACCATTGAAATAGGCCGCGACGCCTTCCCGGCCGCGGTAAAGCCTTGGATTCGAGCCGAAGAAGAAGGCGTTCCGTGAGTAGAGCGCAGCAATGTCGGCTGCGTCGAGCTTCCCAAAGCCGACGGACCACTTCGCCATGATGGCGGAGACAATATCGTCGGCTTCCCCCTGCATCCCGTGCCCCTACCCCTTCGCGACTTCCTTCGCAAAGGTGTCCCGGAGCCCGATGGTGCGTGAAAACACCGGCTTGCCGGGCGTCGAGTCCTTGTCGCGCACGAAATAGCCCTGGCGCTCGAACTGCATCGGCTCGGTCGCATTGCTCTCGGCGACCGATGCCTCGATCCGCGCGTCGGAGAGAATCTCCAGCGACTGCGGATTGAGGTCGGCGGCGAAGTACGAGGCGTCCGGGCTCGGGTTGGAGAACAGCTGGTTATAGATTCGGATCTCCGCCGGCTTCGAGGTCGCCGCCGGCAGCCAGTGCATGGTCGCCTTGACCTTGCGGCCGTCGGGTGCGTTGCCGCCCCTGGTCGCGGGATCGTAGGTGCAGCGCAGCTCCACCACCTCGCCGGCATCGTTCTTGATCACGCCGGTGCATTTGACGAAATAGGCGTAGCGCAGCCGGACCTCGTTGCCCGGCGACAGGCGGAAGAACTTCTTGGGCGGGTTCTCCATGAAGTCGTCCTGCTCGATATAGAGCTCGCGCCCGAACGTGATCTTCCGCGTCCCGGCGGAGGGATCGTCGGGATGGTTGATCGCGTCGAGCTCCTCGGTCTGCCCTTCCGGATAGTTCTCGATCACGACCTTGAGCGGCTTCAGCACCGCCATGCGGCGCTGCGCGGTGCGGTTGAGCTCCTCGCGGATGCAGAATTCGAGCATGCCGACATCGACCACGCTGTTGGCCTTGGCGACGCCAATACGCTTGACGAATTCTCGCAGCGCCGCCGGCGGCACACCGCGGCGGCGCATGCCCGCCATGGTCGGCATGCGCGGATCGTCCCAGCCCGCGACATGGCCCTCGCGCACGAGCTGGGTCAGCACGCGCTTCGAGAGCAGCGTGTAGGTCAGGTTCAGCCGCGCGAACTCGTACTGGTGCGGCTTCGACGGCACCGGCAGTTTTTCGATGAACCAGTCGTAGAGCGGCCGGTGGTCCTCGAACTCCAGCGTGCAGATCGAATGCGTGATGCCCTCGATCGCGTCCGACTGGCCGTGGGCATAGTCGTAGCTCGGATAGATGCACCATGCGTTGCCGGTGCGCGGATGGTGCGCATGCAGGATGCGGTACAGCACGGGGTCGCGCAGATTGATGTTGCCCGCTTCCATGTCGATCTTGGCCCGCAGCACCCGCGCGCCGTTGGGGAATTCGCCCGCCTTCATGCGGCGGAACAGGTCGAGATTCTCGTCCACGCTGCGGTCGCGGAACGGCGAGTTCTTGCCGGGCTCGGTCAGCGTGCCGCGGGAGGTGCGGATCTCCTCCTGTGTCTGGTCGTCGACATAGGCGAGCCCGTCGCGGATCAACTGCTCCGCCCATTCGTACAGGCGATCGAAATAATCCGAGGCGAAGAACAGGTTCTTGCCCCAGTCGAAGCCGAGCCAGTGCACGTCGGCCTGGATGGAATCGATATATTCCTGCTCTTCCTTGACCGGATTGGTGTCGTCGAAGCGCAGGTGGCAGCGGCCCGGAAACTCCTGGGCGATGCCGAAATTGAGCGCGATCGACTTGGCGTGGCCGATATGCAGGTAGCCGTTCGGCTCCGGCGGGAACCGGGTCACGATTTCCTTGTACTTGGCCTGGTCGAGATCGGCCTGGATGATGTCACGAATGAAATCGCGCCCAACCTCAGTCGCCACCGGTTCTGTGCTCATCCGAAAATCCTGTAGGGAAATCAGCGGTCCTTCTGCCAAATTCGAGAGGCTGAGCCAAGAGCTTAAGCAAGGCCTGGCAGGTCCGCCGTCGGGCTTTAGTTATGCTCTGGTCCTGCTATACACCACCGCTTCCAATGCATAGGCCCTGCCAAGAATGACCGATTCCGTCGTCACCCGCTTTGCTCCCTCCCCGACCGGCTTCCTCCATATCGGGGGCGCCCGCACGGCGCTGTTCAACTGGCTTTATGCCAAGAAGCATGGCGGCAAGATGCTGCTCCGGATCGAGGACACCGACCGGGAGCGCTCCACCGAGGCCGCGATCGGCGCCATCCTCGACGGGTTGAAGTGGCTCGAGCTCGGCTGGGATGGCGACGTCATCTACCAGTTCAACCGCGCCGCCCGCCACCGCGAGGTCGCCGAGCAGCTGCTCGCCGACGGCAAGGCCTACCGCTGCTACGCCACCGCAGAGGAGCTCACCGCCATGCGCGAGAAGGCGCGCGCGGAGGGCCGCACCCGCCTTTATGACGGCATGTGGCGGGATCGCGACCCGGCCACGGCGCCAGCCGACGTCAAGCCCACCATCCGCCTGCGCGCGCCGCAGACCGGCGAGACCGTGATCGAGGACCAGGTCCAGGGCCGCGTGGTCTGGCAGAACGAGAACCTCGACGACCTCGTGCTTTTGCGCGGCGATGGCAACCCGACCTACATGCTCGCAGTGGTGGTCGACGACCACGACATGGGCGTCACCCACGTCATCCGCGGCGACGACCATCTGATCAACGCCGCCCGCCAGAAGCAGATCTATGACGCGATGGGCTGGGCGCTGCCGAGCATGTCCCACATCCCCCTGATCCACGGCCCGGACGGCTCGAAACTGTCGAAGCGCCACGGCGCGCTCGGCGTCGATGCCTACCGCGCCATGGGATACCTCCCGGCCGCGCTCCGCAACTACCTCGTCCGCCTCGGCTGGAGCCATGGCGACCAGGAGATCTTCTCGACCGAGGAGATGATCGCCGCCTTCGACCTCGCCAGCGTCGGCCGCGCCGCGGCTCGCTTCGACTTTGCCAAGCTGGAAAACCTCAACGGCCATTATATCCGCCACGCCGACGATCAATCACTCGTGAAGATGTTCGAGGACGTGCTGGACCACGTCGTGCCCAGCCGCGACGACCTTAAGGCCAAGTTAAACGACACCACGCGCGCGCAGCTTCTCAAGGCCATGCCGGCCCTGAAGGAGCGCGCCAAGACGCTGATCGAGCTGATCGACAGCGCCTATTTCATCTTCGCCGACCGTCCGCTGGAGCTCGATCCCAAGGCACAGGCGCTGCTGACGCCCGAGAACCGCAAGCTGATCGGCCAGCTTCATTCCGCGCTGGAGAATGTCGAGACGTGGAGCGGCGCCACGACGGAAGCCGCGCTGCGCGCCTTTGCCGAGGAAAATAGTCTCAAGCTTGGCGCGGTCGCACAACCCTTGCGGGCGGCGCTGACCGGACGGACCACGTCGCCTGGCATATTTGAGGTTTTGGACGTGCTGGGACGCCAGGAAAGTTTGGGCCGGCTTCAGGATCAGGCCAAGGCCTAGGTCAGGGCCTAGGCTAGACGTAAGTCGAGCATGCGCGGCGCCATCTTGCAGCGCACACAGCAATAATATACCCATCTCCCCCGTACCTTCTGGAACATCCGGCCTGCCCCCACCATGTCATCGGGGCCTTCCGGGTCCGGCCCGTTTCACCATACATCGGGGACCTACGATGGACGCAAAAGCAAGCAATAAGACCGCCACGCTGACGGTCGGAAACAAGAACTACGATCTCCCGATCCACAGCGGCAGCGTCGGGCCTGATGTCATCGATATCGGCAAGCTCTACGGCCAGTCGGGCCTGTTCACCTACGACCCGGGCTTCACCTCCACCGCGAGCTGCCAGTCCAAGATCACCTATATCGACGGTGACGCGGGCGTGCTGGAATACCGCGGTTATCCGATCGAGCAGCTCGCCGAGAACGGCGACTTCCTGGAGACCTGCTACCTGCTGCTCTACGGGAACCTGCCGACCGCCGCGCAGAAGAAGGATTTCGACGACCGCGTGATCCATCACACGATGGTGCACGAGCAGATGGCCCGCTTCTTCCAGGGCTTCCGCCGCGACGCCCATCCGATGGCCGTGATGGTGGCCTCCGTCGGCGCGCTCGCCGCGTTCTACCACGACTCCACCGACATCAACGATCCGAAGCAGCGCATGATCGCCTCCATGCGCATGATCGCCAAGATCCCGACGCTGGCGGCGATGGCCTACAAATACACGATCGGCCAGCCCTTCGTGTATCCGAAGAACTCGCTGAAGTTCGCCGAGAACTTCTTGCACATGTGCTTCGCCGTGCCGTGCGAGGAGTACAAGATCAACCCGGTGCTCGCTGACGCGCTGGACAAGATCTTCATCCTGCACGCCGACCACGAGCAGAACGCCTCGACCTCGACGGTGCGCATCGCCGGCTCCTCCGGCGCCAACCCGTTCGCCTGCATCGCCGCCGGCATCGCCTGCCTCTGGGGCCCGGCGCATGGCGGCGCCAACGAAGCCGCGCTCGCGATGCTCGCCGAGATCGGCAGCGTGGACAATATCCCCGAGTTCATCGCCAAGGTGAAGGACAAGAACAGCGAAGTCCGCCTGATGGGCTTCGGTCATCGCGTCTACAAGAACTACGATCCGCGCGCCAAGATCATGCAGAAGATGTGTCACGCCGTGCTCAAGGAGACCGGCCATGGCGACGATCCGATGCTGAAGGTGGCGATGGAGCTCGAGAAGATCGCGCTCAGCGACCAGTACTTCATCGACCGCAAGCTCTACCCGAACGTCGACTTCTATTCGGGCATCACGCTGAAGGCGATGGGCTTCCCCGTCTCGATGTTCACCGTGCTGTTCGCGGTCGCCCGCACCGTCGGCTGGATCAGCCAGTGGAGCGAGATGATCGAGGATCCGCAGCAGAAGATCGGCCGTCCGCGCCAGCTCTACACCGGCGTCACCCGCCGCGACTACGTCGCGATCAAGGATCGCAAGTAAGGCTTTAGCCAACACGGCTTTCGAGACGGCGCCATCTCACGATGGCGCCGTTTTTGTTTGGCAGGATACCGAGAACAGCGAGCAAGGCGCAGGGCGAGCGGATGCGGATCACGAACCCGGTGGATGGATGGTTGCAGGTCGTGGCCTGTTCGCCGTTCCCCGATGCGGCCGGCGAGATGGTGCTTCATCCCCGGTGCGACATTGACGGGGTCGTCACCGCGGAGCGCGTCGCGGCGACTGCGGTGCGGTACAGCGGTTATGACGTTCCCAAGCCGAAATGGCCGCATCCCGGGACGGTGCTCCCTGTTACCGTGGACCTCGCTGATCCCACACGGTTCAGGATCGAGTGGGATCTGGTGCCGACCGGGCGAGAAGCCGCCGAAAGTCTCGCGGAGCATTTGCGCGGCGAGCAGCAGGCCGACACGTCCGGCCAGCGGCGGTTTCCCCGCGTCTGGCGCGAGGTGGAGCCCTCGGCATCGTCGCCGGCGCTGGTCAATGGCCTGACGCCGCAGCAGATGGAGATTGCGCTTGCCGGTGGCGCCGCATCCCTCGGCCTGGTCCCGACCACGGCGAAGGTGTTGACGGCGCACGAGGTGCAACCGAGCAGCGCGCCGGGCGGGACGTGGGACATCGCGGTCGCGGTGAACGACCCGAACGGCGGACCTGGTTGGGAAGCGGTCACGCGCATGTCATTCAGCAGCGTGAGCCGCCGCGAGAACCGAACCGCCGTCGGGAACGAGTTGCCTGTCCTGGTCGACCCGGACAACCGCAAACGGATCATCGTCGACGTCGCGCGTCTTGCCTGAGCGGTGCCGCTCCCCTGCGCCGCCGACGACCAAAGCAGCGACGTCGAGCGTGGATTGCGATCCGATCGTGCTGCCGCGCACAACAACAAGTCGATGTACCGCGCACCAAGCGCCTTGACAGTTGAAACGCTCCGCGCGCAAATTCTTACACTAAGTAAGAATGACGACAGGGATGGAAATGCCGGAGCAGCCGAGAAGTCGGCGGCAGACGCGCGCTGCCATTTTGACTCATCTGCTTCAGTCGGGCGGTTCGTTTCGCCCGCCTCTGGCCAAGGCCGTGCGCCTGTCGGAAGCGAGCCTGTCGCGCATCCTGTTTGATCTGAAGGCTGAAGGCTTGATCGAGGAGGTGCGGCGCCCTGCCCCTTACGTCGGCGGCCCGACGGGCCTCGTGTCGCTCGATGGTTCGGTGGCGCTTGCGGCCGTCGAGCTGACCGGCCAGTGGCTCAGCGTCGGCGTTGGGACCTTGTCGGGCGAGTTGCACTATACCGAGCGCGTGGCGCTGCCGAAAAAGCCTACGGTCGAGTCCGTCGGCCGGGTGTTTCGCGAGGCGCTGACATTGCTGCGTGACTGGACGCGGCGCCGCCGCATCACGCTTGCACAAATCGGCGTCTCCATTCCGGGCCTCGGCCGGCTGAGCATATCGACCAATCCAATCATCCCCTGCGACGTCGGGCGCATCAGCGCCATGCTCGGCCAGATGTTTGCCGGCGTGCCGGTCGAGTTCACCAATTCGGTCGTCGCGCACGCCACCTTTCACAGCTGCCGCAGGGAGAACTATCCGTTCAGCGGTGCGCATCTGTTCGTCTTCGTCGGCCAGGGCGTCGCAGGCACCTGGGTGGACGATCCGACCGAGGCCGATGCCCTCCAGCCGGTCGAACTCGGCCACATGGTGTTCGGCACCGACGGACCGCGTTGCCGCTGCGGCCATCACGGCTGCGTCGAAGCCTATACGTCGCTTCCCGCCCTGGCCGAGCTCCTTGGTGTTTCCGAAGCCGAACTGCTTCAGCTCGGCAACGATTGGGTGACTGCGATCCCGCTCTCAGCGCGCGTTCGCCAGGAACTGCGCCGCCGGCTGTTCCGGCTCGGGCTTGCGATCGGCAACACGCTGAACGTCAAGCCATGCCGCGGCGTTGCAATCAGCGGCTGGCCGTCACTCCTTGCCGAGGACGATCGGAAGGCGCTGGTCGACGGCGTCGACGCCAGCCTGCTCGGCGGCCCTCAGCATGCGCAGGTCTCGCTCGCTTTCGTGCCGCCGTCGAACGGCAATGATCCGCGGGCCGCGCTGGCGTTCGCTGCTTTCTGCCTCGCTTGCCGCGGCGGTATGCCGGCCGCATCGACGGAGGCCGCCTGAGATGCACTGAAGCTGCGCGGCTCTCGCGCAAAAGAGTTCACACCGGGAGGAACTTGCCATGCCGATCACAACAACAAGGCGCCGTCTGCTCGCTGGATCTGCTGCCGCGCTCGCGCTGCCGGCATTTGCCCGGGCGCAAGGCGCGGTCAAGCCGCGCCTGACCGCGATCTCGCAATGGTCCGCCGGCAGCGACGGGGCGGCCATTACGGCGCTCGGCAAGAAATTCGAGGAGAAAGGCGGGGTCTGGCAACACTCGCCCGTCCCCGGGTTCACCACCGAGATGATGAACAAGCTGCGCGCTCAGATCATTGCCGGCGATCCGCCGGCCTGCTCGCAGCTCAAGGGCCCCGAGATTGCGGCCTGGTCGAAGATTGCCCCGACAGTCGACCTCGACGCTGTCGTCGCTGCGGCAGGTTACGAGAAGGTTGTCGCGCCAGACCTCGCGAAATTGCACAAGCCGGGCGGCAAGTGGATCGCGCTGCCGTTGCAGATCTACAGCACCAACATGCTGTTTCTCTCCAAACGCGCGATGGACAAAGCCAAGGCCGACAAGCCCCCCGTCACCTGGGCTGACTTCAACGATCTCGCCGAGAAGATGAAGGCTGGCGGCGTCACCTATCCCATCGCCAACGGTGGCACCCGCCCGGACGACGGGCAAAAATTCGAGGCCTCTCTGGCGGGCATCAGCCCCGCCGCATACCGCGCAGCCATCATGAATCTCGACAAGAAGGCCCTGGAGGGTCCCGAGGTCAAAGCCGCCTTTGCACAGATGCGCAAGATCACCCAGTGGATGGACCCCAATGTCGGCGCCCAGCCCTATGCCACCAACCTGAAGCGCTTCATCGACGGCGACATGGGCATGATGATCATGGGCGGGTGGGCGCAGGGCGTGTTGCGCAACGCCGGTTTCAAGTTCGACGACTTCATGATCGCGCCGGGCCCGAGCGACAATAGCAAGCCGGTCTTCCTGCTGAATGCCGATGCCTTCATATTCTGGCAGCGCAAGGAGCCCGACCTGCAGGCCGGTCAGACACTGATGGCCCAGCTCGTCATGGATCCGGCGATCCAGACCATGTATTCGCAGATCACGGGATCGATCCCCGTGCGCACCGATGTCGATCTTTCCGGTGAGGGCTGGTCGGACGGTCAACGGCGGACTGCTGCAGCCCTGAAAGACGCCGTCTCCAACAATCAGGCCGTCCTGAGCCTCGCGCACAACATGGCGCAGGAAAATGGCCTGACCGCCGCGATGATCGACGTGCTCACCGAATACGCCAAGAACAAGACGATTACGCCGGAGCAGGCGGTCACCCGCCTTGCCGAAGCCGTCGAGGGTTCGCGTTGACCGAC
The DNA here is from genome assembly GCF_900113725.1 of Bradyrhizobium sp. cf659. Taxonomy (NCBI): domain Bacteria; kingdom Pseudomonadati; phylum Pseudomonadota; class Alphaproteobacteria; order Hyphomicrobiales; family Nitrobacteraceae; genus Bradyrhizobium; species Bradyrhizobium sp. cf659. The sequence continues at coordinate 230,505 of NZ_FOQJ01000001.1, read as the reverse complement.
GTCGTCTCCACAGAAGTGCGGTCCGGCCGGCCGGCGATTTCCGGCGCGGTCGGCCGGCTGCCAGAGTATCTGATGATCTGGGTGCCGCTGCTATTGTCGGCCGCGCATCTCATTTCGTTTTCGCTTTGGACGATCTGGATTTCGTTCACGCCTTCCACTCTTGTCCCGGTCTCGGGTTGGGTGGGTCTACGTAACTACACGGCCGTCATGTCGTCGCGAAACTGGCAGATTGCCTTCGACAATCTGCTGCTGTTTGGCAGCGCTTTCGTGCTGCTGAGTTTGATCACCGGCCTCATGCTTGCGATCCTGCTCGATCAGCGCATTCGCGGCGAGAACGTGCTGCGATCCATCTTCCTGTACCCCCTGGCGGTGTCGTTCGTCGTCACCGGCACGGTCTGGAGCTGGCTGCTCAATCCCGGCATCGGGATCCAGAAGCTCGTCCACGATCTCGGCTGGACCTCCTTCCGGTTCGACTGGCTGGTCGACCGCGACATGGCGATCTGGACGATTGTGATCGCTGCGATCTGGCAATCCTCGGGCTTCGCCATGGCGCTCTTCCTCGCCGGCCTTCGCTCCGTCGACGCCGACATCATCAAGGCCGCGCAGATCGACGGCGCCGGACCGATCCGGACCTATTGGCGCGTCATCCTGCCGACGCTCTGGCCGATCACCATCACCGTCATCGTCGTCCAATTGCAGTTCGCGATCTCGGCCTTCGACCTCGTCCGCGCGCTCACCAATGGCGGGCCCGGAATTGCGACCCAGCTGCCGGCCCTTGTCGTCTACGATCTCATGTTCCAGCGCGGCCAGCTCGGCCGGGGCGCGGCGGCGGCGGTGCTCATGCTGCTAATTCTTCTCGCGGTGCTGCTGCCCTATGCAGCGTGGCGTTATGTCCAGCGACGGCGGGCGACCCATGCGTGACCGAACCTTCGCGCCGGGCCGGATTCTGATCTATCTCCTCGTGTCATTGATGGCGGCTGCCTATCTCGCGCCCCTGGCTGTTGTCGTGCTGAACTCGCTCCGCACGAACGAGGAGATCGCCCAGGCCTCGATGATCGGCTGGCCGAAACAATGGGCCTGGCGCAACTATCTCACGGCCTGGAGCGGTTTCTGCGTCGCCGAGACCTGCGCCGGCATCCGGCCATACGTGCTGAACTCCGCGCTCGTCACGATCCCGGCGACGATTTTCTCGACCATGCTGGGTGCGATTGCCGGTTACGCCGTGTCGCTCTGGCGCTTTCGCGGCGACAACTGGATCTACGGCATCGTGACCCTTGGCCTCTTCCTGCCCCAGCAGATGCGCCTGCTTCCCTGGACCATCGTGCTGCGAGACACCGGCCTCATCAACACGCTGACGGGTCTCGTGCTGATTCACACGATCCAGGGGCTCTCCTTCACCACGCTGTTCTGCCGGAACTACTATGTCGCCATTCCCCATGAATTGATCAGGGCCGCGCGCATCGATGGCGCCGGGTTCTTTCGTATTTTCTGGCGGATCATTCTGCCGCTCTCGGCGCCCATCCTGATCGTCACCGTGATCTGGCAGTTCACGCATATCTGGAACGAGTTCCTCTATGGCGTGACATTCACGACCGGCCAGCAGCAGCCCGTCACGGCCGCTCTGATCGCACTCTCCGCCGCAATCGCCGATATCCCGCAGCATGGCGTGCAGAGCGCCGCGGTGATCATCGCAGCCCTGCCCACCTTGTTGATCTATCTGTTCGGCGGCAGGTATTTCGTACGCGGCCTTACCGCCGGGGCTGTGAAATGATGGATTTGTCATGGCAGCACTAAGCATTCGCGCCCTGTCGAAGCGTTACGCCAACCTGGAAGTGCTGAAGGGCATCGACCTCGACATCGAGAGCGGCGAGTTCACGGTGCTGGTCGGGCCATCCGGCTGCGGCAAGTCCACGCTGCTCAACATCGTCGCCGGGCTCGACCGTGCGAGCGCGGGAACGATCGAGATCGGCGGGCGCGTCGTCAACGACGTCCCGCCAAAGGACCGCGACATCGCCATGGTGTTCCAGTCCTATGCGCTCTATCCGTCGATGACGGTGCGCCAGAACATCACCTTCGGCATGGAATGCCGCCACGTGCCGAAGGCGGAGCAGGAGAAGGCACTGACGAACGTGGCCCGGCTGCTCCAGATCGAGCCGCTGCTCGGCCGCAGGCCGTCGCAACTGTCCGGCGGCCAGCGCCAGCGCGTGGCGATGGGCCGGGCGCTGGTGCGCGATCCCCTGCTCTTCCTGTTCGACGAGCCGCTCTCCAACCTCGATGCCAAGCTGCGCGTCGAGATGCGGATGGAGATCAAGCGCCTGCACCAGCGCATCGGCGCCACCATCGTCTACGTCACCCACGACCAGATCGAAGCGATGACGATGGCGACCCGGATCGCGGTGATGCATCAGGGCAGCGTGCAGCAGTTTGCCGACCCTGATACCGTGTACCGTTATCCCGCCAATCTGTTCGTCGCCCGCTTCATGGGCTCGCCGCCGATGAACACGATGCCCGCACGGCTCGAGGCCGACGGCGACGGGCCGGTGGTCGTGATCGGCGCGGGGCGACCGGACGAGGTTCGTCTGCGCCTCCAGGGATACGATGCCGCGGCGTCCTATGTCGGCCGTGAGGTGGTGCTTGGGATCAGGCCGGAATGCATCGCCGAGGGGGACCGCGTGTTCTCTGGTGCAACCGGAGCACCCGTGGTCGTCACCGCGCCAGTCGAGATGGTTGAGCCCACCGGCGCCGAAACCATCGTCCTGCTGCGGCTTGGCGGCGAGCCGGCGCAGGCGCGCATCTCGCCGGACGTCCGCCCCACGCCGGGCGCCCCTGTCCCCTTCGCGCTCGACACCCGCCGCATCTGCCTGTTCGACCCCGTGACGGAGCGACTGATCGCATGACCCAGACGAGCTATGCCGGCCTCGCGGACCGCGTGGTGCTGATCACCGGTGGCGCCAGCGGCATCGGCGCCGCCTTCGTGCACGCCTTCGCGGCCCAGGGCGCCCGCGTCGCGTTCCTCGATATCGACGAAGCAGCCGGCGGATCGCTGGCCGCGGAGGTGGCGACCGCGTCCGGCACCGCACCACTGTTCGTGCCCTGCGATCTCCTGGACATCGACGCCATGCGGGACGCGATCGCGCAGGTCCACCGGACGCTCGGCGATGCCGCGGTCCTCGTCAACAACGCCGCCAACGACCAGCGCCAGGTGCTGGCCGAGGTGACGCCATCCGAGTTCGACTGGATGATCGGCGTCAACCTCAAGCACGTCTTCTTCGCCGCACAAGCCGTCGTGCCGCAGATGCAGGCGCGCGGCGGTGGCTCGATCATCAACATGTCGTCGATCGCCTGGATGCGCGGCGGGCCGGCGCTGCCGGTCTACGCCGCGGCCAAGGCGGCGATCGTCGGCTTCACCAACTCGCTGGCGCGGCTGGTCGGTCCCGACCGCATCCGCGTCAACGCGATTGCGCCCGGCATGGTGATCACCGAACGCCAGCGCCGGCTGTGGTATCCCGACGAGCAGACCATCGCCGAAATTCGCACGCGTCAGGCCATTCCCGATGCAGTGACGCCCGACGACATCGCCAACATGGCGCTGTACCTCGCCTCCGATGAGAGCCAGCGCATCACGCGCCAGTGTTTTCAGGTCGACGGCGGCTTGGGTTAGAGCGTGATCCGGAAGAGTATCGTAGGGTGGGCAAAGCGAAAGCGTGCCCACCATCTCTCCGCCACCGAGAAAGGCACGGTGGGCACGCTTTCGCTTTGCCCACCCTACAAGACCGTCGTCTACCGCCGCCCCTTTCGCATCGTCGCGAGCACGACGTCGGCGGCGAGTACGCTCGGCGACTTGTTGCCGGTCGACATGGTGGTGTCGAGCCGGGCGAAGGCTTCGACTTGCCGCTTGCGCAGCGGCGTCTCCGTCAGCACGTCGGCGAGCGCCGGAGCGAGTTTCTCCGGCGTGCAGTCTTCCTGCAAAAACTCCGGAATGACGTCCTCACCGATCACGAGATTGGCAAGGATCACCGAGGAGACGCGGACCGCGCGGCGCAGGATGAAGGCCTCGATGGCGCCGACGCGATAGGCCGTCACCATCGGAATGCCCGACAGCGCCAGCTCCAGCGTCACAGTGCCGGATTTCGCCAGCGCAGCGTGCGCGATCCGGAAGGCGGTGCGTCTCTCTGCCTCGCCGATCACGATCTGCGGCTTGACCGGCCAGCTCGCGATGGCTTCGCGGACGGTGGCTTCGAGATGCGGCATGGTCGGCAGCATCAGCTCGAACGCGCGCCCCTCCGCCTGCAACCGGCCGAGCACCGCGCCGAACACCTCGATATGATGCCGGATCTCGCTACGGCGGCTGCCGGGCAGCACCAGCAGCACCGGCGGCTCGCCGTCGCGGCGCTTCTGCTCCTCCGCATTCGGCCGCAGCGAGCCCAATTGCTCGATCAGGGGATGGCCGACATAGCTGCATGGCGGCCCGCCGAGCTTGCGGTATTCCTCCGGCTCGAACGGCAACAGGCCGAGGACATGATCGACATAGCCGAGCATGGTCCGCGCCCGTCCCGGCCGCCAGGCCCAGAGCTGCGGCGATACGTAGTCGACGATCGGAATCGCAGGATTGCGCGCCCGCACGCGGCGAGCGACACGATGGGTGAAATCCGGGCTGTCGATGATGACGAGCGCATCGGGCGCAGCCTCCAGCACGGCGTCCGCGGTCTCGCGGATCAAGCGTAGGATCTTCGGCAATTGCTGCACCACCGCGGCGAAACCGACGATCGACAGCTCCTCGATCGGAAACAGGGTCTCGAGCCCCTCGCGCGCCATGGTGCGGCCGCCGACGCCCTCGAACTCCACGCCGTCGCCGAGGCGCTGGCGCAGCACCTTCATCAAGGCGCTGCCGAGCCGGTCGCCGGATTCCTCCGTGGCGATCAGGAAGATCTTCCGCTTGGGATCGCGCCCCTGCATCACGCCGGCAGGCCGATGATGAATAGATATTTGGCGTCGGCGAGCGCGATCATCGCCTGCGGCTCGGCGGCGATGGTGTTGCCGGCGATCACGGCGATGCCGGCAAGGCCGGCTCTCGCGACACCCTCGATGGTACGCGGGCCAATCGTCGGCAGGTCGAAACGCAGATCCTGGCTGCTCTTTGGCGCCTTCACCAGCACGCCGCGGCCCGTCGCCGCGCGAATGCGGCCCTCCTCGCGCAGCCGCGCGACGCGCGCGAGCAGCGCGTCGGTGCCCTCGATATCCTCGACCGCCACCACATGGCCGTCGATCACCACGACAGCCTGGCCGATGTCGAACGGCCCGAGCGCGGTCAGGACCGCGCGGCCGCGCTCGATGTCGGTCTTGCTGGTGTCGCTCGGCCAGGCGCGGCTGATGCAGCCCTCGGGCATCAGGAGGTCGGGCGCAACGTCCTTGATCCCGACCATGCGAAAACCGCCTTGTTCGAGAATGCGCCCGACGCCGGACAACAGATGATCGTCGCCGCCGCGAAAGGCGCGGATGACATTGCCGAGCAGCCGCAACGTCGTGAAGTCGAACCGGATCTCCGAGAGCGAAGGCCGCACCAGGGTGCCGATGAAGATCAGGTCGCGGCAGCCTTCCTCGCGGAACAGCCGCATCGCGCGCCCGAGCTGGCCGACCGAGATCCAGCGGTGGCGGAATTTCTCCACCTGCACCGGATCGCAGGCGCCGCGCAGCGGAAACAGCACCGGCGCGATGCCGCGCGCGGCGAGCGAGTCGGCGACCGCAAACGGCATGGCGCCGCCGCCTGCGACCACGCCGACCGGCGATGAAATCCCTGCCGCCGCCGATGTCATGTCCGCGGCCATCGCAGGTTCACTTCGCAATGGCGGGAAGACAGAGCGGACGCTTGCCCTTGCCGATGAAGCCGAGGATCTCGGCAATCGCCGGATCCTCGCCGGCGAGCGGCCTGGAGGCTTCGAGCCGCTCGCCAAAGGTGCCGGGGCCGTGGAAGAGCTTCTGGTAGAACGCGCGCACGGTCGCAAGCCGCTGCTTGGTGAACTTGCGCCGCTTCATGCCGATCAGGTTGAGGCCCTCAAGCACGGCATACTGGCCATTGACCAGCCCGAACGGAATGATGTCGTCGCGTACGCCACACACGCCGCCCACCATGACCTGCGGCCCGATGCGCGTGAACTGGTGCACCGCGGACAGGCCGCCGATGAAGACGAAGTCGCCGATCTCGCAGTGACCGCCGAGCGTCGCCGAGGTCGCGAAGATCACGTCATTACCGACATGGCAGTCATGGCCGACATGGCTGCAATTCATGAAATAGCCGCGATCGCCGACCGTGGTGATGCCGCCGCCGGCGACGGTGCCGGCATTCATGGTCACGGATTCGCGGATAGTGCAGCCCGAGCCGATATTGAGCTTCGTCAGCTCGCCGCGATAGCTGAGCGACTGCGGTGGCGTACCGAGCGAGGCAAAGGGATAGATGGTGCAATCATCGCCGATGGTGGTCTGCGCCGTGACATGCACATGTCCGATCAGCTTGCAGTTCGCGCCGATCACGGCATTGGGGCCGATGATGCAGTAGGGGCCGATCTCGGTACCCTCGCCGATCACGGCGCCGTCCTCGACCCGTGCGGTGGGATCAATCTTGCTCATCAAGCAATCTAACTCGTCAAGAAGGTCTGGTTATACGTTGAAGTCGCTCGGTTTTCCGCTGGTTAGCCCGACTATGCCCGATCTGTCCAGTGACGTATCATCTCGACGTGTTTCACGTGCCGGATGAGGCGGCCTTCGCGGCCCAACAACACGTTCATGCGGAGCTTCAGGTATCGTGGTCAGGGCCTTGACAATGCTGCTCGCACAGCTGGCGACCGCACCGGTCGTCTCCGAGACGGTGGAGACCGGCGGACACCGTCCCGTCGACCTCGCGACATTCGAATGCCGCGACATCACCCGCAGCACGGTGCTTCAGCGCGTCTGCTACGACCGCGCACAACAGGATCTGATCGTCGCGATCAACGGCGCGTATGACCGCTATTGCGGCGTGGATCCCGATACGGTCGACGGCCTCCTGGGTGCGCCGTCCATGGGCCAGTTCTTCAACCGGAATATCAGGCGCGAGGCAGCGGGCAGCCGCTACGATTGCGGCGCGTGAGCCCGCCCTGCGGGCCGTAAGCCGCTCAGTCCGTCAGCATGGCGCCGACGTCGGCTTCCGCGACGACCTGGCCGTTGACCTTGGCGTCGCCGTGAAACCACCACATGGTCTTGCGGCGGCCGAGCGAGCGCATGTGATACTCGATGGTATCGCCGGGCAGCACGGGCTTGCGGAACTTGCACTTGTCGATGGTGAGGAAATAGACCGCGCGCGGTTTCTCGGTGCCCTCGACCGACTTGATGCCGATCACGCCCGCAGTCTGCGCCATCGCTTCGATCATCATCACGCCGGGATAGACCGGGCGCTCGGGGAAATGTCCCTGGAAGGCCGGCTCGTTGAAGGTGACGTTCTTGATGCCGATGCCGCTGTAATCGGCGCGGATGTTGATCACGCGATCGATCAGCAGCATCGGAAAGCGGTGCGGCAGCGTCTGGAGGATCGCGTTGATGTCCACCAGCTCGAACCTAACAGGTGATTCCTCCGTCATTCCCGTCCCTCGTCCTTCGGATCGGCCTTGCTGTCACGTACCAGGCGCTCCACCGCGATGATCTCCTTGAACCACTGCTTGGTCGGCTTGGCAAAGAAACCACCCCAGCGTCCGTTCGGCGGGATGTCGTCCTTGACGCCGCTCATCGCGGTGACCTGGGCCCCGTCGCCGATCTTGAGGTGATTGTTGATGCCAACCTTCGCTCCCAGCGCCACGTTGTCGCCGATGGTCAGGCTGCCGGCCAGCCCAATCTGGGCCGCCAGCAGGCAATTCCGGCCGATTGTCACATTGTGGCCGATCTGGACCTGGTTGTCGATTTTGGTGCCCTCGCCGATCACGGTGTCGCGCAGGGAACCGCGATCGATGGTGGTGCCGGCGCCGACCTCCACATTGTTCTGGATCAGCACGCGCCCGGTCTGCGGCACCTTCAGGTGCCCCTCGGGACCGAAGAAGATGAAGCCGTAGCCGTCCTGGCCGATCGAGCAGCCCGGGTGGATCAGCACGTTGTTGCCGATCAGGGCACACTGGATGGCGGTGCGGGCGCCGACATTGCAGTCCCGGCCGATCTTGACGCCGGGGCCGATCACGGCGCCGACGCCCACCACCGTGCCGCTGCCGATCTCGACATCCGCACCGATGACCGCCAGCGGGTCCACGACCACACCGTCCTCGAGGCGCGCCGTGGGATCGATGATGGCCGACGGCGCGATGCCGTCATTGCCGACCCAGGATTGTGGCCTCAGCGCGTCGCCGTGCCATTCCCGCGCGATCCTGACGAAGGCGCGGAACGGCTGCGCCGCCCGCAGCACGGCCACATGCGCGGGCACCTGGGCCTCGAAGCGCGGGCTGACCAGGCAGGCGCCCGCTCTGGTCGCCTTGAGCTGATCGGCATATTTGAGGTTGTCGAAGAACGCCAGATGCATCGGGCCGGCTTCGTCGAGCGAAGCCAGGCCCGTGATGACGTGATCGCCCCTGGCGGGATCGACCAGTAGCGCCTTGGTCAGCGTGGCGATATCGGCCAGCGCCGTCGCAGGCGGCTTTGTGAAGAAGGTCGGCTGCGCCATTCCACCCCGTCGTGGTCCGGCTTCGGCATGAAGCGGCCAAGCCGCATCATGCCTCATCTCCCGGATTGAGCACGAACTTTTTGGAGACCGGCCCCCAAGGGAAATCCAAAGGGAAACCCAAGGGGCCGGATCATGCCCTGCTGATCGAATTAGAACGAGGTGCCGCCGCCGAACCGGAACTCCTGGGTGCGGTCATACTTGCCCTTGCTGAGCGGCACGGCGTAGTCGAAGCGCAGCGGTCCGAACGGCGACTGCCAGATCAGGCCGACACCGACCGACGAGCGGATCACCTTGCTGTCGTCGTAGACGAGGCCGGTACAGGTTCCGGTGCTCGACGGATTGACGGTCGACGGAATACAGCCAGGCGCGTTCACTTCGTTGGTCAACGTCCAGCTCGTCGGTCCCTTGTAGTCATACAGGCCGCCGGCATCGGCATAGACCGCGCCCTTCAGACCCACTTCCTTCGGCAGGAACCAGAACGGCATCTGCAATTCGAACGAAGCGCCCCAATACTTGGTGCCGCCGAGCGCGTCCTGTGTACCGAAAGGATTCAGATCGCGCGGGCCGATGCCGTTCGGAGCGAAGCCGCGGACGAGGTTCGGGCCCATCTGGAACTGGTCGAGCATTCGCAGATCTTTGCTGATCTTGGTCAGGACGCCGCCCTGGAGATGGACGAGGCCGACGATGTCAGACACCAGCGGGGCGTAGTACTTTCCGTCCGCCGCGGTCTTCAGGTAGGACACGTCGCCGCCGACGCCGGCGAAATCCTGCCGGAAGTCGATGAGCAGGCCGTCGGTGGGGTTCTTGTTGTTGTCGAGCGTGTTGTAGGTCAGCGTATAGCCGAGCGCCGAGGTCAGGGTCTTGCCGTTGGCAAGCTCCTTGCGCACCGGCAGCGAGGCTTCGCCGTCGTTGTAGCAGCCGAGGCCGTTGGTCGAAGTCAGGTCAAGCGGCGGCGTCTGCGACGCGGCGAAGGCCGGGCTCGGGTTGAATGCCGAACCGGGATTGTTGTTACAGTTCGCCAGGTAGGACGGCAGCGTGATTTCCTGCCGATAGATCGAATAGCGCAGCTGGAGCGACAGATCTTCGCGCAAGGAGAAGCCGAGACGCGGCGAGAAGCCGAGCGTCTTGGTGCCGTAGGAGATGTAGCTGTTGGACAGCTGCTGGCGCTGATAGAGGTCGAGGCCGAGCGCGACGCGGTAGTCGAGCAGATACGGTTCGACGAACGACAGCGAATAGCCGCGCGCGTACTGGCCATAGGTCACCGACGCCTTGGCGAACAGGCCGCGGCCGAGCAGGTTGCGTTCGGAGATCGAGACTTCGGCGAGCGCGCCGTCGGTCGTGGAGTAACCGCCCGAGACCGAGAAGTCGCCGGTCGATTTTTCTTCCATGTCGACGACCAGGATAACGCGGTCGCTGGACGAGCCGGGCTCCGTCGTGATCTTCACGGTCTTGAAATAGTCGAGGTTCTTCAGGCGCCGCTCGGCACGATCGACCAGCGCGCGGTTGTAGGCATCGCCCTCGGAGATGTCGAACTCGCGACGGATCACGTAGTCGCGCGTGCGGGTGTTGCCGCGCAGGTTGATGCGCTCGATATAGGTGCGCGGGCCCTCGTCGATGTTGAACACGACCGAGACGGTGTGCGCCTCGAAATTGCGGTCGCCGCCGGGACGGACCACGGCGAAGGCATAGCCGCGGCGCGAGGCCTCGATCTGCATGTCCTCGACCGACTTCTCGACCGATTCGACGTTGTAGAGCGAGCCGACATTGACGCGCGAAAAGGAGCGCATCGAGCTCGGGTCGAAGTTCGGGATGCTGGAACGGAAGTCGAGCGCACCGACGCGGTATTGGGAGCCTTCCTCGATCTTGAAGGTGACGAGGAAGCCCTTCTTCTCCGGATCGTATTCGGTGAGCGCGGCCACGACCTGGACGTCGGCGAAGCCGTTCTTGAGGTAGAAGCGGCGGATCAGATCGCGGTCGGCCTCGACGCGGTCGGGATCGTAGATGTCGCCGCTGCCAAGGAAGCTCAAGAGGTTCGATTCGCGCGTCTTGATGACGTCCCGCAGGCGGTAGGACGAGAACGCGACGTTGCCGACGAAGTCGATCGACTTGACGCCGGTCTTGGAGCCCTCCTCGATCGTGAAGATGAGATCGACGCGGTTGTTCGGCTGCTCGATGACCTCGGGCGTGACGCGGACGTCGTAGCGGCCGGAGCGGCGGTAGATTTCGGCGATTCGCAGCGTGTCGGACTGCACCATGGCGCGGGAGAAGGTGCCGCGCGCCTTGGACTGGACTTCAGCGGTGAGCTGCTCATCCTTGATCTTCTTGTTGCCCTCGAAGGCGATGCGACCGATCACCGGGTTTTCCACCACGGAGACGATGATCTGGCCACCGGCGCCGCGGTTGATCTTCACGTCCTGGAACAGGCCGGTCTCGATCAGCGCCTTGAGGCCGTCATCGATGGCCCCCTGATCCAGGCGGCCGCCCGGACCCGGCTTGAAATAGGAGCGGATCGTCTCCACCTCGACACGGCGATTTCCCTCGACGGAAATCGACTGGACGGTCTGCGCAAGCGCAGGCGATGACACAAAAGCCGCCCCCATCGGGGCAACCACCGGCGCGCCGAACATGATCAGGGTGGCAAGCAAGCCCCCCCGGAGTCGCAGTCCAAACTTCATTGCGCAACGCGCCCTTATTTCCGTGCCAGACCCAACCCCAACGCCGGTCCGGAGATTCCCCAAGTTCAGAGCCGCTTGTAGCCAATTTCACCGACGCCGCAAACGGCCGAGCGCGCCGCAATTTCAATTTCATTCCAAGACGTTGCTCAACAGCAACGCCTCAAAAAAGCCCCTATCAGGAAGCCGCCATCCGCAGGATGTCGTTGTAGGTCGCGAACACCATCAGCATCAGCACCAAACCAAGCCCGATTCGGAACCCCATCTCCTGCGTCCGCTCGGACAGGGGCCGGCCACGGACCACCTCCGCCGCGTAGAACATAAGGTGACCGCCATCCAGCAGCGGGATCGGGAACAGGTTCAGGAGGCCGATCGACACCGACAGCACCGCGCAGAGATTGATCACGAACTGGAACCCGGCGCTGGCCGCCTGCCCCGACATCTTCGCGATTCCGAGGACACCGCTGACCTCGTTGGGATTGCCGTTTCCGACAAACAGCGAGCCCAGGAACTTGAAGGTGCTGGTGATGATGAACCAGACCTGCTCGACTCCGATCTTGAGCGCCTCGCCGACACCGACCGGTGTGGTCGAGGCCTCACCAGCCTGGGACTTGTGCTCGACGCCCAGCACGCCGAGGCGGTGGCTGTTGCCGAACGGATCCTTGCGCTCGAGCAGCGCCGGCGTCGCGGTCAGCGACACGATGGCGCCGTCGCGCTTCACCTGGAAGGCAAGCGCCGAACCGGCGTTCATCGCCACGATTCGCTGCATGTCGGCAAAGCTCTCGATCGGCTTGCCGTCGATCTGGACGACGATGTCCCCGATCTTGAAGCCGGCCGCAGCCGCCGCGCCATCGGCGACGACGCCGTCGACGCGCGCGATCGTGCTCGGCTTGCCGTAATACAGGGCCATGCCGGCGAAGATCAGCGCCCCCAGAATGAAATTGGCGATCGGTCCGGCCGCGACGATGGCGGCGCGCGGGCCGACCTTCTTGTGGTGGAAGCTGCCGGCGCGCTCCTCGGCCGTCATCGCCGCGAGCGTCTCGGCCGACGGGGTCGAGGCCTCGCTCTCGTCCCCGAAGAACTTGACGTAACCGCCGAGCGGGATCGCCGAAATCTTCCAGCGGGTGCCATGGCGGTCGTTGAAACCGACCAGCTCAGGCCCGAAGCCGAGCGAAAAGGTTAACACCCGAACGCCCGCCCAGCGCGCGACCAGAAAATGGCCGAGTTCATGGAAGAACACGACGATGGTCAGGACGAACAGGAAGGGAATTGCGTAGCCGAGGAGCCCATGGCTCAACGTATTGAAACTATGGACAAAAAAGTCGATCATCGAATTCCCTCATCCAGCGCCGCAAGGCCCTGGCCCCGAACCATCTAGGTTGCCTTTAAGGCAATTTGAGGCAATAGGGCGGCAGCTCTATTTCGAGCAACATGGTCAACAGAGATTGCATCGTCGGCGGACGTCAGGGGCCTCTGGTTCCCACCCCGGATCCAATCCTCCAGTGTCGCCTCGACCAGCCGGGCAATCGCGCCGAACCGGATCTTGCCGGCGATGAAGGCGGCGACCGCGACCTCGTTGGCGGCATTGTACACCGTGGTCGCCCCCTTCCCGGTCCGGAGCGAATCGTAAGCCAGCCGTAGTCCGGGGAACCGCTCGAAATCGGGCGCCTCGAAGGTCAGCTGGCCGATCTTGGCCAGATCGAGCTTGGCCGCCGGTCCCTTGATGCGGTCGGGCCAGCCGAGGCAGTGGGCGATCGGCGTGCGCATGTCGGGCGCGCCGAGCTGGGCCACGACCGAACGGTCGGAGAACTCGACCATGCCGTGGATGATCGACTGCGGATGCACGAGAACGTCGATCTCGTCGGGCGAGAGCGCGAACAGATAGGAGGCCTCGATCACCTCGAGCCCCTTGTTCATCATCGAGGCGGAATCGATCGTGATCTTCTGACCCATGCTCCAGTTCGGATGCTTCAGCGCCTGGGCGAGTGTCGCCTGCTCGATGTCGGCAGGCTTCCAGGTCCGGAACGGACCGCCGGATGCCGTGATGATGACACGGACCAGTTCATCGCGATTGCCCGAGCCGAGCGCCTGGAACAGCGCATTGTGCTCGGAATCGGCAGGCAGGATGCAGGCGCCGGCTTTCGCCGCGCGCTGCATGAAGAAATCGCCGGCGCAGACGAGGCATTCCTTGTTGGCGAGCGCGACATGTGCGCCGCGATCGACCGCGGCGAGCGCCGGCTTCAGCCCGGCGGCGCCGCTGACTGCAGCCATCACCCAATCGGCCGGACGCGCACCGGCTTCGATCACCGCGCTTTCGCCGGCGCCGCATTCGGTGCTCGTACCCGCCAACGCGGCCTTGAGCTCGGCGAGCTTGGAGGTGTCGGCGATCGCCACGAAGCGTGCGGAAAACTCCTTCGCGAGCTTTGCCAGCGCTTCGACATTGCCGTTCGCCGTCAGCGCCTCGACGCGGTAGCGTTCGGGAGAGGCGCGCAGCAGATCCATCGTGCTGTCGCCGATCGAGCCGGTGGCACCGAGAACCGTGACGCTGCGGACGGCAGACGCCGCAGCCTTGTTATTACGCAATGGGACCGCGCTCATATCCTCACCAAACCACAAGACCGCTTCCGGCGCTATGCACACCATGGCGGAGAAAGCCGATAATCCATGCCGCCAGGATGGCGGCGACAAAGCCGTCCAGACGATCCAGTAGACCGCCATGGCCGGGAATTAAGTGACTGGAATCCTTGACACCGAAGCGCCGCTTCACTGCGGATTCGAGGAGATCGCCGAGTTGCGAGACCACCGACAGGACGGCGCTGACGAGCAGCAATGGAACCGCCTTCCCGAGCCCGCAAGCCGCAAAGCCCGCGGCAACCGCAAGGCTGGCGGCAAAGCCGCCGAGGGCGCCGGCCCAGGTCTTCTTCGGGCTCACGCGCGGCCACAGCTTCGGTCCGCCAATGCTGCGGCCGGCGAAATAGCCGCCGATATCGGTCGCCCAAACCACGAGCAGCACGAACATCAGCGCGGCAAAGCCGTTCACGAGATCCTGCCGTACCAGGATCGAGGCCAGCAGCGCCGCCGATGCATAGGCGAATCCGGAGGCGGCCCAGACGAACTTGCCTCGCGCGATCAGCGTCACGATGGCGCCGCCAACGAGGCCGGTGACGACGGCGGTCTTGAGCGCGCCGAAGGCGACGCAGAAGCCCATGATGGCCAGGACGATCGTTCCGGACGCGGTCAGCGCAACGGACCCCGCGCCCACCACCATCAGCCATTCCGCAAACAGCCCGATCGACACCAGGGTGACGAGGAGCGCCCACAGCCAGCCGCCGGCATAAGCGAGCGCGATGGCAAGCGGCGCCAGCACCAGCGCTGCGAGGACCCGCATCACGAGATTGCTCGGGGCAGGCTTCGAGCCAGCCGGTGCGGTTTCGGGTTCGCTCACGAGGCGGTTTTCGCAACCAGGCCGCCGAAACGGCGCTCGCGCCTGGCAAATTCGGCGATCGCGCCTTCCAGCGCCGCCTTGTCGAAATCGGGCCAGTGGATCGGCACGAAGACGAGCTCGCTATAGGCGGCCTGCCACATCAGGAAGTTGGACAGGCGCTGCTCGCCGCTGGTGCGGATGATGAGATCGGGATCGGGAATATCGGGCGCATCGAGATGCGCGCCAAGCGTCTCGGCGTCGATCGTGGCAGGATCGCGCCTGCCCTCCGCGACCTCGCGCGCGAGCTTCTGCGCAGCTTTTGCGATCTCCTGCCGCGAGCCGTAGTTGAAGGCGACGACGAGCGTCAGGCGCGTGTTGTCGCGCGTCAGTTCCTCGGCCTCGTTCAACAGCGCGCAGATGTCGCTCTCGAGCCCTTCGCGCTCGCCGATGATGCGGACCTTGACGCCGTCGCGATGCAGGCTCGCGAGATCGTTGCGGATGAAGCGCCTCAGCAGGCCGAACAGATCGCCGATCTCGCTCGCCGGGCGCGACCAGTTCTCCGAGCTGAACGAGAAGATGGTGAGATAGCGGATGCCGAGTTCGTGCGAGGCGCGCACCACGCGGCGCAAGGCCTCCACGCCGCGGCGATGACCTTCAGCCCGCGGCAAGCCGCGCGCGGCCGCCCAACGCCCGTTGCCATCCATGATGATGGCGACATGCGCAGGCGCCTCGGACCGGTCGGGTCCTTCCGTTGCGGGCGCGGCGGCGTTGGACATGACGGCAGCCTCAGACGGTGAGGATTTCTTTTTCCTTGGCGCCCAGCAGCTGGTCGATCTCGGCGATCGTGCCGTCGGTCGCCTTCTGCACCTCGTCGGCATGACGCTTCTGATCGTCCTCCGACATCTCGTGATTCTTCTCGAGCTTCTTCAGAACGTCGAGTCCGTCGCGGCGGACGTGACGCGTGGCGACCTTGGCTGCTTCCGCGTATTTGTGCGCGACCTTGACGAGCTCCTTGCGCCGCTCCTCGTTGAGCTCGGGGATGCGCAGGCGCAGCACCTGGCCTTCGGTCGCGGGCGACAGGCCGAGATTGGAATCGACGATCGCCTTCTCCACCGCCTTGACCATCGACTTGTCCCAGACCTGCACCGAGATCAGGCGCGGTTCGGGCACGCTGACGGTGGCGAGCTGGTTCAGCGGCATGTGGCTGCCATAGGCCTCGACCTGCACGGGGTCGAGCATCGATGCGGAGGC
This sequence comes from Bradyrhizobium sp. cf659, assembly GCF_900113725.1. Taxonomy (NCBI): domain Bacteria; kingdom Pseudomonadati; phylum Pseudomonadota; class Alphaproteobacteria; order Hyphomicrobiales; family Nitrobacteraceae; genus Bradyrhizobium; species Bradyrhizobium sp. cf659. The sequence continues at coordinate 214,484 of NZ_FOQJ01000001.1, read as the reverse complement.
GCGGCCGGTGCGCAAGCCGCCGAGCTCGTGCTTGAGGGACTGGACGGCGCCTTGCATGCGGCGCTTCACTTCGTTGAGGTCGAAATTACCCGTGGGCATCACGTTTTCTCCTTCAAAATCCCGGCGACCTCACCGCGCCCTCCCTTCAGGGCGCGCCAGATGAGCCGTCAGCCGGCGACGATGGTACCGTGGCCGATGCCACGTAGAATCGCACCGATCGAACCCGGCTCCGCGATCGAGAACACGATGATAGGCAGCGACGTCTCCCGGGCAAGCGCGAAGGCGGTCGCATCCATCACCTTGTAGCCGCCCTCGATCGCCTGCGAATGCGTCAGCCGGTCGAACCGCGTGGCGGTGGGGTCCTTCTTCGGGTCAGCCGAGTAGACGCCGTCGACATTGGTCGCCTTCAGGACCGCCTGGGCGCCGATCTCGGCGGCGCGCAGCACCGCGGTCGTGTCGGTGGTGAAAAACGGATTGCCGGTTCCGCCGCCGAGCAGCACGATCCGGCCCTCGGCGAGGTATTTGTGCGCCGCAGTCCGGGTGAACAGCTCGGAAATCTCGGGCATGACGAAGGCCGACAGCGTGCGCGCCGGCGTGCCCTTGCGCTCGATCGCCGCTTCCAGCGCGAGGCAGTTCATCATGGTGGCGAGCATGCCCATGGTGTCGCCGGTCGGGCGCGAGACGCCGCGGGAGGACACCTCGACGCCGCGCACGATGTTGCCGCCGCCGATCACGACCGCAACCTCGGTGCCGAGATGGCGGGCGGCGATCAGATCGTCCGCAACCCTGTCGACGGTCGGCTGATCGATGCCAAAACCCTGCTGTCCCGCGAGATATTCGCCGGACAGCTTGATCACGACGCGACGATAGACCGGATCAGTCATGAGCACTTTCCTTGTCCGGGCGCCGCTTCCGGCGGCACGCCGGAAGGAACGTTCCGGCTTACTTCTTGCCGCTGGCCGCAGCGACCTCGGCTGCGAAGTCGCTTTCCTGCTTCTCGATTCCCTCACCGAGAGCATAGCGCACAAAGCCCGCAATCTTCACAGCACCGCCGACCTTGCCTTCGGCTTCCTTCAGCGCCTGCGCCACCGACTTGCCGGTGTCGTGGATGAAGGCCTGCTCGAGCAGGCAGACTTCCTTGTAATAGGTCTTGAGGCCTGACTCGACGATCTTCTCGATCACGTTCTCGGGCTTGCCCTGCTGGCGATATTTGTCGGCGAGCACGTCCTTCTCGCGCTTGACGACCGCCGGATCGAGGCCGGACGGATCGAGCGCCAGCGGGTTGGTGGCGGCGACATGCATCGCGATCTGGCGGCCGAGCGCGGCAAGCTCGTCGGCCTTGCCGGGCGATTCCAGCGCCACGATCACGCCCATCTTGCCGGCGCCGTCGATGACCGCACCGTGGACGTAGTGCGACACCACGCCCTGGCTCACTTCGAGCAAAGCTGCGCGGCGCAGCGTCATGTTCTCGCCGATGGTCGCGATCGCGTCATTGATCGCAGCTTCGATGGTGACGTCACCGACCTTGGCGGCCTTGATCTTCTCGACATCGGCGCCGGCGTCGAATGCGACCTGGGCGATCATCTTGACCAGGCCCTGGAACTGACCGTTGCGCGCGACGAAGTCGGTCTCGGAGTTGACCTCGACCACGACGCCCTTGGTGCCCTTGGTGAGCGCGCCGATCAGGCCCTCAGCCGCGACGCGGCCGGACTTCTTGGCGGCCTTCGACAGGCCCTTCTTGCGCAGCCAGTCCTGCGCCGCCTCCATGTTGCCGTCGTTTTCGGTCAGCGCGGCCTTGCAGTCCATCATGCCCGCGCCGGTCGACTCGCGCAGGTCCTTGACCATCGCAGCAGTGATCGTTGCCATCGTTGAATATCCTTTGTGCCTGCCGGTTTGCCGCGGCGTGGCATCCAATTGCCCCGCCGCGGTCCATCTCAGGAATTCGCGTCAACTGAAATGGTGGCCGGAGTCTATCCGGCCAACCCATCGCTCTTTTTGACTATTCCGCTTCCGCGGTCAGCGCCTTGGCCTTGGCCACCCAGGCATCCGCGCGGCTCGGCAGACCGACTTCTTCGCCGATCGTGTGCGCGGTGTCGTGGTCGAGCTCGGCCAGCTGCCAGAAGTGGAAGATGCCGAGGTCGTTGAACTTCTTCTCGATCGCGCCCGACACGCCCGGGAGCTTCTTGAGGTCGTCGGCGGTGCCGCGGGGACCCGCGAGGCCCTGGAAGCCGCTCGAGGAAGCCGCCGGCAGCTCTTCGGCGAGCGGACGGGTCGACGCACCGATGTCGATGCCCGAATCGCCTTGGGCGCGCGAGATGCCGTCGATCGCCGCACGCGCAATGAGATCGCAGTACAGCGAAATGGCGCGGCCGGCGTCGTCATTGCCCGGCACCACATAGGTGATGCCCTTCGGGTCCGAATTGGTGTCGACGATCGCGGCGACCGGGATGTTGAGGCGCTGGGCCTCCTGGATCGCGATGTCTTCCTTGTTGGTGTCGATCACGAAGATCAGGTCGGGCAGACCGCCCATGTCCTTGATGCCGCCGAGCGAGCGGTCGAGCTTGTCGCGCTCGCGCTGAAGCGTCAGGCGCTCCTTCTTCGTGTACGAATTGGCTTCGCCGCCCGAGAGCACGTCATCGAGATGACGCAGGCGCTTGATCGAGGCCGAGATCGTCTTCCAGTTGGTCAGCGTGCCGCCGAGCCAGCGCGAATTGACGAAATACTGCGCGCAGCGCTTGGCAGCGTCCGCGACGCCGTCCTGCGCCTGGCGCTTGGTGCCGACGAACAGGATGCGGCCGCCCTTGGCCACCGTGTCGCTGACCGCCTGGAGGGCGTGGTGCAGCAACGGCACTGTCTGGGCGAGGTCGACGATGTGGATGTTGTTGCGGGTGCCGAAAATGAACGGAGCCATTTTCGGATTCCAGCGGTGAGACTGGTGACCAAAGTGCACGCCAGCTTCCAAAAGCTGACGCATGGTGAAATCGGGTAGCGCCATCGTTATAATTCTCCGGTTGGTTCCTCCGGAAGCGTGTGAGCAAAACGGAGCGTTGTCGCCCCGGCTGCCACCGGACGGCCTTGTGAGCCATGCTTCCGTGTGAGATGGCGCGCTATATAGCGCGATTTCGGCCAGAAGCAAGGAAATAAGGGCCCATTCGCGGGCGGTTTTCGCCCGCGAGAGGCCCCCTTCCGTAAAGGCCGCGCCACGCCCCAGCGCCGGACCAGCGCCTGACCAGCGCCTGACTAGCGCTTGACTAGCACTTGGGCTGGTTCGGCGGGCACTTCTTGGCTGCCGCCGGCGGCGGGGCCGCGGGACGCGGCGGAGGTGCTGCCGGGCGCGGCGGCGGCGGAGGCGCGACGGCCATCCGCGGTGGCGGCGGCGGTGGCGCCGCCCGAGCCACCGGCGGCGGTGGCGCCGGCCGGGCTACCGGCGGGGGTGGCGCAGGCCGGGCCATTATTGGCGGCGGCGCCGGCCGCGCGACCGCCACCGGCGGAGCGGGTCGTGGCGGCGGAGGTGCAGCCATCCTTGGCGGGGGCGCGGACACCCGCGGCGGCGGCGTGGGCCGCGCCACGGCCTGGGGCGGCGGTGCGGCCGGTCTGGCCGCCTGTGGCGGGGCCGACGGCTGGGTCTGCGGCCTGATCGGCTCACGCGAGGCTGAGGGCGGCGGCACGACCGGCCGTCCCGCGGTGCCCGGATGCGTACCGGGCGCGGGCGCGCCGGGCGGCGGCGAACCGGCCGGCTCGCGCGTCGCGGCCTTGGCACGATCAGCAGGCCCTGTCCCGGGCGGGGTCTGTGCAACCGGCGGCTTCGGCGGTTGGCCGGGCGCAACAGTCGGGTTTGCCGTGGCGGGCGCGGCGGTCGCCGGAGCGGCAGCCGTTGGCGCACCGGGATGCGCCGGCGGCGTTGCACCGGGTAGTGCCGTGGTCGGCACCCCCGGACGCGGCGGCGGTGTCGCGCCTGGTGCGGTCGCCGTCGGTGCGGGCCTGCCGCCCGGCAGAGGCCCTGCCCCGGCCGGCGGCACCGGCGGGCCGCCATGGGCTCCGGGAACCGGCAGCGTGTTGGCCTGAGGCAACCGGGTCTGTGGCGCAGCGGATGGAGCCGCGGTCGGCGCGACATTGGCCGGCGCCACCGGCGGCGTCCCGGGCCTTGCCATCGGCTGGATCGTGGCGCTCGGCGGCATCGGCGCCTTGCCCTGCTGGATCAGGGCGGCACGCTGCGTGACCGCCTGCGGCACGGCTGCACCGGCCGGATTGGCGCGGCCGGCAACCGCCGGCGCGAGATTGCCCGGTCCGGCGCCTGCTCCCACTCCCGCGGCAGGTGCCGGCGGCTGGTTGATCACGGTGTTGATGACCGTGGTGTTGTGGATGTTGGCGTAGATGATGTTGTTCGGCGGCGGCGCGACATAGACCGGCGGCCTGACGAACACCGGGATCGGCACGAACATCGGCTGCGGCAGCACGAACAGGCCGACCACGGGAAGCGGCGGCTCCAGCACGACGAAATCCGGCGGCGGTGGCGGCAGATAATAGACCGGCGGCGGCGGTGGCGGCGCGAAGCCAAAATCGGGATCGCTGAAGTACAGCACGGGACGGTCGACATAGACCACCTCCTCCGGCGGCGGCGGCGGCACGTCATAGTCGATCATCGCGAAGGTCGGCGGCGGCTCGACCGGCGCGGTGAGGATCGCGAGGCGCCGGCGCGCATCGCCCGCATGCGGGCCGCGCGGATAGCGGCGCAGATACGACCAATAGGCCTCCGGCGTGTCGGTGCGATAGGTCCGCCGCCAGGTGATCGCCTCGCGGCGCGCCGCAACGATCGCCATCACGCGCCTGGACATCGGATCGTTCGGATAGGCCGCGAGAAATTCCTCGTAGGCCGGCAGCGTGTCGCGCTCCAGCGCGGCGGCGTAGGCGTCTTGCACACCGAGATCGCGGATCGGCTTGTTGCGGATCGCGGCGATCTGGTCGGCCGAGGCCTCCGGCGGCGGCGCGTCGGGCCCGCGATCGAAGAACGAGAATGGCGCCGATATCTTCTGCTCGTTCCAGGGCACCTGCGCACCCTTGGAGGCCTCGTTGACGCGCAGCCGGACGCGATCGAACACCTCAGGCAGCGGCAGGCCGCCGGTGCGAATCATCTCGGCCAGCGACTGCGCATAGATGCCGTAGGGCCCCGGCTCCTGTGGCGCCACCGTGCCGGGCGCGGCGTTGAAGGCGATCAGCATGTTCGGATCGGGCTCGACCAGCGCCAGTCCGCTCGCGATCGGCTGGCCGCCCTCGATGAAGGGCTGCGCGCGGGCTGCGTCGAGCACGACGATGTTGGCCTTCAGTGGAATCGAAGCGAGCTGACGCGCATAGTCGCTGATGCGCAGGGCCTCGGTCGGGATGTCGGTGTCGCGGGTGATGTTGGAATCGACCGGGATGAAATAGTTCTCGCCGGCAAGCTGCACGCCGTAGCCGGCAAGATAAATCATCGCGACGGTGCCGGGGCCGGAGGCCTGCGCCTTCTGGATGAAATCGCGAAAGCTCTTGCGCAGCGTGTCGCCGTCGAGATCGCGCGCGCCGACCACGTCGAAGCCCGCCGCCTGCAGCGTCTGCGCGATCAGGCCGGCATCGTTCGCGGTCGTCGCCAGCGGCGACTTGGCATAGGCGCCGTTGCCGACCACGAGCGCGATGCGCTTTTCCTGCTGCTGCGCGCGCGCCGGACCGGGCATCGCACCCGCAGTCACCAGCAGGATTGGCAAAAGAAGGCTTATGAAAGCTCTGTATGTCCCGCGCATCGCCTGCCTGCCCTAATTGATGAATTGCCACTGCGCATCAGACGCGCGGCCAGCTGAACGGCGCTTGAACGAGAGGCTCGGATTGAGGCGGCGAAATGGCACGCCGAGCACGAGCATGCCCGGGAAGATTCAGGATTATCGCATTTGCAAACAGCTCGGTGACCGGCCTCTGCGGGAAAGAGGCCTGATCACCCGGCCCGGATGCCCCGGGAACCCGTGCTCAGCCCTGGGCAAGCAACTCGACGGTGCCTGTGCGCAATCGATAGATGCCGCCGATCACCTTGACCTTGCCCTGCTCGACTGCCGCATTGAGAATCGGGGCGGCCGATTTCAGCTTGGCGACGTTGTCGATGACATTCTGACGAATGGCGTTGTCGAGCGCATTCCCGCTCTGCTGGGCAGCTGTCTTCACAGCCGGCGCGATCGCGGAAACGAGCGAGGGGATGTGCCCCGGCAGCGGCTTGTCGTCTTTCAGGGACTTGATGGTCGCATCGACGGCGCCGCAATTGTCATGGCCGAGTACCAGGATCAAGGGCGTGCCGAGCACGGCGACCGTGTACTCCATGCTGGCGACGGTTTCATCTCCGGCAAAGTTTCCGGCGACACGGCACACGAAGAGGTCTCCGCGTCCGCTGTCGAAAGCATATTCGGGCGCGATCCGCGAATCGGCGCAGCTCAAAACGGCCGCGTACGGATTTTGCCCCCCGACCAGTGCTTCGCGCTCATGCGTAAAGTCGTGGCGGCGCGAAACGCCCGACACGTAGCGCGCATTGCCCTCCATCAGCCGCTTGAGCGCGGCATCGGGCGACAGCACGTTCTGCGGTTTGGGCGGCGCCTTCGCCTCCTTGGCCAACGCGGTCCCGCCAAACGCCACCCCGAGCGCCGAGGCAGCAAAAAGCATCACGGAGCGCCGCGAAGGAGCAACAGGTTGATGCAGATTTTCGGAGCATTTGTCGCACATGGTTCTCTTCCTTCGCTTCCCGCTGAACCGGATCATCAGGACAACAACTCATAGCTGCGCTCGACAGCCTTCGAAACCACGCACAAGCTTGATAGTTAAGCCTTCGTTTGCGGCGGTGCAGGCAACGTCAGAGCTGCTGCACGTCCACCACGCCCGCCACTGCCTTGATCGCGCCGGCGATCTGCGGCGAGACCTTGAAGCGGCCGGGCAGCTTCATCTCGACCTCAGTCTCGAGGTCGAGCATCATCACCAGCGAGACCTCGCCATCGCCGTTGGAGCGCGGCGCAATTCCCGGGCTGCCGACCTTTGGCGCGGCGCCGTTCGAGGACGCCATCTCGGGGCCGGCGAGACGCTTGGCGATCGATTCCAGCGGCTTGGTGTCGCGCAGGAAGATGCGCAGGCCCTTCTGCGTCTTGGCGGCGGCATCGTCGAGCGGCTCGGCATGCAGCACGCGGGCGCGCACGTCCTCGCCCTGGAGCTCGGCGCCAAGCTGGAGCAGCACGGCGGCGCCCGGCTCGAGCACGTCGCGATATTGCGCAAGGCCCTCGGAGAACAGCACCGCCTCAAAGTGGCCCGTGGGATCAGAGAGCCCCATGATGCCCATCTTGTTGCCGGTCTTGGTGCGCCGCTCCATGCGCGAGACCACGGTCGCCGCGACCTTGCCGGCGGTGGCGCCGGTCTTCACCGCGCGCGAGAACTCGGCCCAGCTCTGCACCCGCAGGCGCTTCAGCACGGTGGCGTAGTCGTCGAGCGGATGGCCGGACAGGAAGAAGCCGATCGCGTCGTATTCGCGGCGCAGCCGCTCGGCCGGCAGCCACGCCTCGATCTGCGGCAGCATGATGGTCGGCGCATCGGCCGCGCTGCCGAACATGTCGTTCTGGCCGATGGTCGCGGCCTCATGCGCGCGCTGGCAGGCGGCGAGGATCGCGTCGGCGCCGGCGAAGACGCGCGCGCGGTTCGGCTCCAGCGTGTCGAAGGCGCCGGCGGCGGCGAGACTCTCGATGATGCGCTTGTTGATCGCACGCGGGTTGACGCGCGCGGCGAAGTCGGCGAGCGAGGTGAAGAGACCGTTCCTGGTGCGCTCCTCGATGATCTGGTCGATCGCCTGAATGCCGACGCCCTTGAGCGCGGCGAGCGCGTAGTAGATGGTCTTTTCTCCGACCTCGAAGGTCGCCCCGGAGCGGTTGATGTTCGGCGGCTCGACCTTGATGCCGAGACGCTGCGCCTCGGAGCGGAATTCGGAAAGCTTGTCGGTGTTGTTGAGATCGAGCGTCATCGACGCCGCGATGAACTCCACCGGATAATGCGCCTTCATGTAGGCGGTGTGGTAGGACACCAGCGCATAGGCCGCCGCGTGGCTCTTGTTGAAGCCGTAGTCGGCGAACTTCGCCAGCAGCTCGAAGATGGTCTCGGCCTGCCCCTTCGGCACGCCGTTCTTCACCGCGCCGGCGACGAAGATGTCGCGCTGCTTGTCCATCTCGGCGCGGATCTTCTTGCCCATGGCGCGGCGCAAGAGGTCGGCGTCGCCGAGCGAATAGCCCGACATCACCTGCGCGATCTGCATCACCTGTTCCTGGTAGATGATGACGCCGAAGGTCTCCTTCAGGATCGGCTCCAGCACGGGATGCAGATATTCCGGCTCCTCGTCGCCGTGCTTGCGCGAGCAGTAGGTCGGGATGTTCGCCATCGGGCCGGGGCGATAGAGCGCGACCAGCGCGATGATGTCCTCGAAACGGTCGGGGCGCATGTCAATCAGCGCGCGCCGCATGCCCTGGCTTTCAACCTGGAACACGCCGACCACATCGCCGCGCGCCAGCATCTGGTAGCTCTCGGCATCGTCGATCGGCAGCGTCGCGAGATCGACATGGATGTTGCGCGGCTTCAGGAGCTTCACCGCGACGTCGAGCACGGTCAGCGTCTTCAGGCCCAGGAAGTCGAACTTGACGAGCCCGGCCGGCTCGACCCATTTCATGTTGAACTGGGTTACCGGCATGTCCGACTTGGGATCGCGGTACATCGGCACGAGTTCGCTTAAGGGACGATCGCCGATCACGATGCCGGCCGCGTGGGTCGAGGCGTGGCGGGTCAGGCCTTCGAGGCGCTGGGCGATGTCGAAGGCGCGCGCCACCACCGGATCCTCGTCGCGGAACGCCTGAAGCTTCGGCTCGCTCTCGATCGCGGCCGCCAACGTCACCGGCGCGGCCGGATTCTGCGGCACCAGCTTGGTCAGCTTGTCGACCTGGCCATAGGGCATTTGCAGCACGCGGCCGACGTCGCGGAGCACGCCGCGCGCCTGCAGGGTACCGAAGGTGATGATCTGCGCGACCTGGTCGCGGCCGTAGCGCTCCTGCACGTACTTGATCACTTCGCCGCGGCGGTCCTGGCAGAAATCGATGTCGAAGTCCGGCATCGAGACGCGCTCGGGATTGAGGAAGCGCTCGAACAGCAGGCCGAACTTGATCGGGTCGAGATCGGTGATGGTCAGCGCCCAGGCAACCAGCGAACCTGCACCCGAGCCGCGGCCCGGCCCGACCGGAATCCCTTGCGACTTCGCCCATTTGATGAAGTCCGACACGATCAGGAAGTAGCCCGCGTACTTCATGCGCATGATGACGTCGAGCTCGAACGCCAGTCGCTTGTCGTAGTCCTCGTCCGTGGTGCCCTGCGACAGGCCATGCACGCGCAGGCGGTTGGCGAGCCCCTCCTCCGCCTGGCGCTTCAGCTCGGCTGCCTCGACCGCGGCCGCATCGGAGCTTGCGGCGGCGCCGACGGTGAAGAACGGCAGGATCGGCTTGCGCGTCATCGGGCGGAACGAGCAGCGCTCGGCGATCTCGACCGTCGAGGCCAGCGCCTCCGGAATGTCCGCGAACAGCACCGCCATCTCGGCGCGGGTCTTGAAGCGGTGATCGGGGGTGAGCTGCACGCGATCGCTCTCGGCGATCAGCCGGCCGCCGGCGATACACAAAAGCGCATCGTGCGCCTCGTAATCGTCGGTCGCGGCGAAATACGGCTCGTTGGTCGCAACCAGCGGCAGGCCCTTGGCATAGGCAATGTCGATCAGCCCGCTTTCGACGCGCCGCTCCTTGTCGATGTTGTGGCGCTGCAGCTCGATGTAGAGCCGGTCCCCGAACAGCGTGGCGAGACGCTCGCAGCGCGCAGCCGCAAGCTCGGCATGGCCGCCGGCAAGCGCCAGCGAGATCGGCCCGTCAGGGCCGCCGGTGAGCGCGATCAGGCCCTCAGTCTCGCCATCGAACCAGTCGAACTTGATGAAGGGCGCGTGGCTGTCGGGCGTTTCCAGGAACGCGCGCGAATTGAGCCGCATCAGGCTGCGATAGCCGCGCTCCTGCGCCGCCAGCAGCACCACGCGCGACGGGCCAATGGCGTTGCGTGCATTGGGATCCTGGTCGGCGAAGTCGATCGCGAGCTCGCAGCCGACGATCGGCTGGATGCCGGAGCCCGCCATCTTGTCGGAGAACTCCAGCGCACCGAACAGATTGTCGGTGTCGGTCAGCGCCAGGGCCGGCTGATGGTCCTTCTTGGCGAGCTCGGCGAGCTTGGCGATCTTGATCGAGCCCTTGAGCAGCGAATAGGCCGAGTGAACGTGAAGGTGGACAAATCCGGCGCTCGGCATGGTCGCGTGACGGCCTCTTGCAGATGAGATGGAGCGGTCGTCGGCCCCAAGGGGATGCCGAGGGGATCATGAGAGCATCCTGCACCCGCGTTCCACCGGCCTTTGCCGACTCGCCGCACCATGGTGGGGCGTCGCTGCCGCAGAGTCCACGCCGGAGCGGCCGATCGGCCGCGTCGTCCCGCTTTTCCCCAAGCGCGCCGAGGGGTTCCCGGGCAACGGTTTTCCAACCCTGCTTCTAGAGCTGCGGAATCACCTGCGCCCAGATTGCGATCATCCCGACGAACAGCGTGATCGATGCCAGTGCGGCGGCTTCTTCCACGAAAATCCTGAACATGGCCTGCTCCCTTGCTGGAACGTATGAAGAACATTGTTCTCATTTCGTTCTCGGAAGTCAAGCCATCTGAGCCGTCCCCAAAAGGAATGGTTAACTCGTTGACTTCAAACAATAAAAAAGCCCCGGCCAACGGCCGGGGCTTTCGACAACCGCTTCTTGCGAAGCGATCGGTATCAGTAGCGGCCGAGGATCGGGCCACCGAACTTGTAGTTCAGGCGGACGAGGCCCATGTCGACGTCCTGCTTGGTGTGGACCGCCAGGACACCGAGGCCGCCGGTCAGGTTCTGATCCTTGCCGCCCAGGAAGATGTGGTCGTACTCGACGCCAACCGACCAGTTCGGAGCGAAGCCGTACTCGAGGCCTGCGCCGACCGTGCCGCCCCAACGGGTGTCGTTGGCCGAAGCAAGCGACACGCCGGCGAGAGAGGCGTCGTACTTGGTGCCGACCACAGCCGCGCCGCCCTTCACGTAGACCAGCACGTTGTTCCAGGCGTAGCCGACCTGACCGGTGATCAGACCGAACGAATCGATCTTGGTGTTGTTGGTGAAGCCGGAGATCGCACCGACGTGGCTGCCGGAGAAGTCAGCCCAGTTGCCCTGGCCTTCCACGCCGAACACCCACTGGCCGGACTGCCAGCGATAGCCGATCTGACCACCGACCGTGCCGCCGGTCGCATCGTGCGAACCGTCGCGGCCGAAGCCGACCAGATCCCAGGTCGCGTGCGACGAACCGCCGCCGCCGTTGATGCCGATGTAGAAGCCGCTCCAGTCGTAGATCGCGGCGACCATCGCAGGCGCCTTCGTGTACGGCCGAGCCGCGAGATCAGCAGCCAGCGCCGGTGCAGCCGCGCTCAGCGCGACGAGGCTCACAGCAGCAAGCAACAAATTCTTCTTCATTTGAATCCCGTTCCAGTTTCGTCGTTAGGCCCCCGGGCCGTGGCGTCGTCATATCAGCGATCGACGGAATTGCTGTAACCTCGACGCAACAGTTCGCTCCAAAGGGCCGCGCTTCATTAATGAAGATTTATCAGAGCGCGCTGGAAACCCTTTGAAACAAGAGTCTTCAGCGATTCCAATGTCGCCGGCACGAGACGCACAGCGGACGCGCGTAACATCGCCGCGCGCACATTCGCGTGATTGGAGATTCGAGATGCGTGCATTATTCGCTCTCCCCATTGTCGCCACATTTTCGCTCGCAATCGCCACATTCACGCTCGCGCTCAGCGCAAGCACACCGGCGCGCGCGTTCGGAACAGGCTGCAAGCCATCGCAGCCCGGCACGGGTCTCGAACGATCTAGTGCCAGGGTGGCGCGCTTAGCGATGGCGCGATCGCACCCGCCTCACCGCGCTGCGCGATACCATCATATTGCGACAGAGCTGCATCGTCCAACACGCGATGTGGTTCGCGCGCGGCGCGCCACGTATCCCATGCCGAGGTCTCGATCTTGGCGAGCGCGAGCAGATCGCGCACGAGGTTGACGCGCGCAAAGAACAGGCCGGTCGTCGTTCCGTGGCCAAGCTGCGCAGGATCGATGGCGCCGGTCCGGCATAGCTTCCATACCTCGATACCGGTGATGAACTCCGTACGAGGCACATCAACTGGTTCGAAATCGAACTTGAGCAGACTGCGGTGCAGCTCGTCGAGTTCGGCATCGACCAGGATCCAGCGTTGCTCGTCCCGGGACCAATACTCGCACACCCAATGGTCGTGATAGGGATGCCCGGTAAAATACCTGCCGAAACCGCAGCGTATGCGGGCCGGCACGCGATGATGCCGCAGGACGGCGCACGACATCAGTGAAAAATCCCGGCACGTCGCCAATACCCTCGACGGGCCCGGCCGGGCGATGGTCAGCGGTCTCGGGTCGATCGCCAGAATCTGCTTCAGGCGCTGGGCCACAGGCAAGGTGGTGCGGCTTTGACCGGCGAACGCAGCGACGTCCAATCCCTGCCTCTCGATCCATGCTTCGTGGATCAGGAGGCCCTGCAAGGTGCGACATAGCACCGGCAAATCCAGCGGCAGGCCGCCGATCACAGCGGCGTAAGCTCCGGGATCGGTGAGCGCGCTATGGCTGGCGTAGTTGGGAGTCGCGAATTCAGTCATCGGGACATATCGGCAAGGGCGAGCAAATCATATCAGGCCCTTGTCGCCCTGCACACACTCCCGCCATCGCCACCCGCAAATCGGGACGCTGATATGCGGCCAGCCTTGCATCGCGGCTCCGGTGTTGACGCAGGCTGATCCCGCTTTAAGTACGGCAGACAAATCTTGCAGGGGTGGCGACGTTCGCTGGGCTGGTTCCCCTTGACGCCACCAATGCAGGACACATGTCGATATCGCCTCAAGCGACCTCGCCCCGCGCGACCACGGCCTCCGCGCCCCCTCACCTCGCCATCGTCCTGTTCTCGCTCGCGATGGGCGGCTTTGCGATCGGAACCACCGAATTCGCATCGATGAGCCTGCTGCCGTTCTTCGCCGCCGACCTTCATGTCGACGAGCCGACCGCGGGCCATGCGATCAGTGCCTACGCGCTCGGCGTCGTGCTGGGCGCGCCGCTGATCGCCGTGCTTGGCGCGCGTTTCGCCCGGCGCACGCAGCTCCTGGTCCTGATGGCCGTGTTTGCGCTCGGCAACGCGCTCACCGCGCTTGCGCCGGGCTTTGGCCCGATGATCGCGGCCCGTTTTCTCTCGGGATTGCCGCATGGCGCCTATTTCGGCATCGCCGCGCTGGTCGCGGCCTCGCTCGTTCCTCAACATCGCCGCTCGCGGGCGATCGGCCAGGTGATGCTCGGCCTGACCAGCGCCACCATCATCGGCGTGCCGCTCGCCAATCTGATTGGCCAGGCGGTCGGCTGGCGCGCGAGCTTCGGTCTCGTGTCGGTGCTGGCGCTGCTCACGGTTCTGCTGTGTGCCCTGTTCGCGCCGCGCGATCAGGCTGGCCAGTCGGATCCGCTGCGAGAGCTCGGCGCTTTGAAGAGCGGCCGCGTCTGGATCACGCTCGCGATCGGCGCGATCGGCTTTGGCGGCATGTTCGCTGTCTACACCTATCTGGCGACGACGCTGATCGAGGTCACCAAGGTGAGCACCGCGGTCATCCCGTTCTTTCTGGCCGTGTTCGGCGTCGGCGCCACGCTCGGCAATCTGTTCGTGCCGCGCTTTGCGGACCGGGCGTTGATGCCGACGGCGGGCATCATCCTGCTGTTTGCTGCGGTCGCGCTCTTGCTGTTTCCGCTCGCCGCCGGCAATCCCTGGCTGCTTGCGGCAGACATCTTCGCCATCGGTGCCAGTGTCTCGCTTGGCGCCATCCTCCAGACCCGCCTCATGGACGTCGCGGGCGACGCCCAGGCGCTCGCCGCCGCGCTGAACCATTCGGCGTTCAACACCGCCAACGCGCTCGGCCCGTTCCTCGGCGGCCTCGCCATTCGCGAGGGGCTGGGCTGGACCTCCACCGGCCCCGTCGGCGCTGCGCTCGCGCTTGCGGGTTTCCTGATCTGGATCGTCGCCTCTCGCGACGCCGGATCTGCGCCGGTCAAGGTCACCTCAGGACTCGACGCTGCTCCGCTGAAGAGCGCTGCCGCGAGACCGGCGCCGCCGCTGGCGCCGGATGACCGGGGCCGTTCGGCTTATCGCAAGGATCCGGTGGCATGACGCCACCTCTTGCCGGGCGACGCTGAGACGTCTCGGGCTCTGGCCAGGGCGGCCCTTAACCGGCCATCGTAACGATCAACGGTCCGTGTCGGGTGGCGACAACGGTGTGTTCGTACTGCACGGTCGGCGCCTCGGGACTGCTGTAGAGCGTCCACGGATCATCACCATTCTCCGCCCACTCGGCGGCAAAGGACAGGAATGGCTCGACGGTGAACACAAGGCCGTCGCTCATGATGCGGCGTTCGGAGGAATCGGGCCATGTTGCGATCTCTGTCGGCTCCTCGTGGAGCGAACGGCCAACACCGTGACTGGCGAGGTTCCTGACGAGGCTGTAGCCGTTTTTCCGCGCAAAGGTCCCGATGGCTTTGCCGATGCCGGCGATCGGCTTGCCGGCGCCGACCTGCTGCAGGCCCGTCCACATCGCCCGCCGGCCATCCCTGCAAAGGCGTTCTATCCTGCGGGTTACGGGTGGAACGGCAAACGAGGCGCCGGTATCCGCAAACAAGCCGTTCTTCTCGGCTGAAACGTCGATGTTGACGAGGTCGCCACGCGCGATCCGCCGATCACCCGGGATGCCGTGCGCGATCTCCTCGTTCACGCTGATGCAGGTCGCCCCCGGGAAGGCATAGGCCAGCTCCGGAGCCGAACGTGCGCCGGCAGTCTCCAGGAATTTTCGTCCGATCTGGTCCAGCTCCGAGGTCGTCATGCCCGGTTCGAGCGCCTTCCCCATCGCCTCGAGGGTATTGGCGACGATGCGCCCGATCTCCTTCAGGCGGGTGAGGTCGTTGTCATCGGAGATTGTCATGTCGGGCGCTCTCGAAAGCCCGGACATAGCGGTTGCGAACTCGACTTGCAAACGCGAGAGCGCGCGCGAATTCGCAAAAGCTCGCTCATGGGGCCGGATGAGGTTTCGTTCGTGAATGCGGAATAATCGGCGCTCCGACACGCCACCAAAGGTTGTGACCTCGCCGATCTTCATATAGCTTTCGCTTCTGTTTTCGCCCCGCGTGGTCCCGTCAGTTCATGCTCGCCCGTATTCTGCTCCTCGTGACCTTGCTGTCGATCCCCGGCGCATTGCGTGCAGAAGGAGCGCCGGCCGAGAAGGCCGGATTTGCATCCAGGCTGACGATCTATCTGGCCAAGGGAGCGCCCGACGCGTGCGGGCCGGGTTGCGACCGCTGGATTGCCATCGAGGGCCAGATCGATCAGGACGCGGGGCCGCGCATTCGCCGCTTCCTCGCCGGCGTCAAGGACACGCAGCGTCCGATCTACCTTCATTCGCCCGGCGGCAACGTGGAGCAGTCCTACGTCATCGGGCGGTTGCTGCGCAGCCGCACGGCAGTCGCCCGAGTTGGCCGCACCATTGTGACAGCGTGCGCCGAGGGCGCGCAGGTGGACGCCGCATGCCTGAAGGTGAAGAACGCAGGCGGCGAGATCGAGGCCGAGCTCACCACCCGCAATGCGATGTGCAACTCGGCCTGCGGTTACCTGTTTCTCGGGGCGACCTCCCGCGAGGTGGCGCCCGACGCGGCGCTGGCGGTCCATAATTCCAGGCTGGTCCTCCTCTTTCGCGGTCATCCGCCTCCGGAGGTGATCGCGGAGGCCCGGCGGCGTCGAACAGCGACCGCCGACCGCGACCGCGCCGCCTTCATCGCGGCGATGGGCATCAGCCGCGAGCTCGATGCTCTCATCCGGACCGTGAAGTTCGAGAACCTGCACGTGCTGACGCGCCCCGAGCTCTATCGTTTCGGAATCGACACGCGACCGCTGGCCGAGACGACGTGGAAACTGGAGAAGGAAGCGCGCCCGTTTGTCCGCAAGATCGCGGTATTGAAGAAGGAGAACGGCGCTTCGTTCCGGATGATGGAGTGGCGCCTGTCTTGCGAAAGCAGGAAACGCGTGCCGCTGACGTTCGCGGGCGAAATCGACGAGGCCGTCACCGGCAAGAGCACGATCCTGGTGACGGCGGACGCCGACACGGACAAGGCGACCGGAGGAGCTCCACTACGCGCCGGCAAGGTCGAGGTCTGGCGCGGCAGCATCGCCCCCGACATGGTCAAGGCGATCCTGGCGTCCCGCTCGCTGCATGTCCGGGAAACCATTTCGATGCCGGACGACAAGACGGACATGACGAAATTCGACATCGACTTGACGGGCCTGGCGTCGGTGTGGACGCAGCTCAAATCATCTTGCGCTCTGTCGACGCTCAACCCGATAAGCCCTTGGCCAGCCACGCTGCCGAACGCCAGCACACCGCCCCCGGCCACGCCGGCACCGTAAGCGGCGGTTTAGCGGGCTAAGACGGGTTCAATCGCCTTCGAGCGTTCAATCTCACCAGCTAAAAGGCAACCGGCTTCAACGAACTCTGGGCCTTGCGATTTAAAGACCAATTGGTCTATATATTGGCAATGAGCTGCCAAGCCCCGATGCGATTGCCCCGCGGTCGCCCCCGCAGTTTCGACGTGGAAGCCGCGGTCGCGCGCGCGATGGATGTGTTCTGGTCGCGCGGCTATCACGGCACGGCGCTCCCCGACCTTCTTCGTGCGACGAAGCTTTCACGTGGCAGCCTTTACGCCGCTTTCGGTGACAAGCACTCGCTGTTCTTGCGTGCGCTTGATCGCTACATTGCCGATGCTCTGACACGGATGGATTTCGAGCTCGCCCCCCGCAGAGAGCCGGTCGACGGCCTGCGGACCTTCCTTGCCGGCTATGTCGACCGCACGAGCGGTGCCAATGGCCGCCGCGGATGCTTGCTCGTCGCCACAGCCATGGAACTGGCCGGCCAGGACGCCGAAGTCGGTCGGCGCGTCACGAGCTTTTTCAAGGCCATGGAGGCCAGGGTGGCCGATGCCCTTTCGCGTGCGAGGGCGGCGGGCAAGCTGGCCGACGGTGTCGAGCCTTCTAGCGCCGCCCGCATTCTCGTCTGTTTCGTCGAGGGGCTGCGCGTGGTCGGCAAGACGGCGCCGGCACGGATGACGTCGCAGGCCACCGCTGACGCTCTGCTCGACCGCTTCATCAGGTGAACAACCCATGCCGCGCCTTCCGCCATTGTCGCGCGCCGATATTTGGACCGATCGGTCTTGCAAGGAAGGATGCCGTGTCTGCCATCCAGATCGTCTGCGCGGTCACCGTTCCCCTGCTCTGGGGTTACCAGTTCGTGGCCATCAAGGTGGGCGTGACGGAGTTTCCGCCGCTCTTCTTCCTCGCGCTGCGCTTCCTGGCCATCGCGCTGCTGCTCGTTCCGTTCGTCAAGAGGCCCACGCGTCAACAGATCGGCCCCGTCGCAGCCATTTCGATTTTCCTTGGCGGACTGAATTTCGGGCTCTTCTATGTTGGCCTTGGGCTCGGCTCGGGAAGCATGTCGGCGGTCGCCTATCAGCTCGCCACGCCCTTCACCGTGCTGTTGGCCTGGCCGCTGCTCGCGGAGAGGCCGTCTGCCACCACGTCTGCCGGTGTGGCGCTTGCATTCGTCGGCGTGGTCGTGCTGGCGGCGGAGCCCGGCCCGGCGGCAAACGCGCTTCCGCTGTTGCTCGTGGTCGGTGCAGCCTTCGCCTTCGCGGTGTCCAACGTCCTGACGAAACGCTACGGCCCTTTCGATCCCCTGATGTTGATGGGATGGTCGTCGCTGTTCACGGTGCCGCAGGTCATGGTGATGTCGCTGCTCCTTGAATATGGACAGTTGGCGAGCCTCGTCACGGCGGATGAACGCGGCTGGCTGGCCCTCGCCTACACAATCTTCATCGGAGGAATTGTCGGATTTGGCCTCTGGTTCTGGCTGATCGCCCGCTGCTCCATGGGCCGCGTCGCCCCCTTCGGTCTGCTACTTCCGGTGTTCGCGTTGCTTTCGAGCGTGTTGTTCCTTGGCGACCGCATAACCCCGAAGTTGATCGTCGGTGGGCTGCTCGCGATCTCCGGCGTCGCCATGACACAAATCAGACCGAGCGTTCGAGCCACCTAAACCCCGGAAGCCAACGCTCGGCCTCACGAGCTGCCGCCCCTGACCGGCGTGTAGATCACGAGCTTCAGCGCGGGATCGTCATTGGCCTGGAAACTGGTGTGCTCGAAATGCAGCACGCCGAGGGTCGGATGCGACATGGTCTTCAGGCCCGACGACGTGCTGCGGATCTCGTGGGCTTCCCACCATTTGACGAATTCCGGGCTGCCCTGCCGTAACCGCGTGAGCAGCTCGGCGAAGGCGGGATCGCCGGCCCACACGTCGTGGGTGGCCCGGAACATCGCGACCATGCGCTTGGCCACGTCCGCCCAGCCCGCGCCGTAAGCCTTTCGAGTCTGCTTGTTGGTCATCACGAGGAGCAGCGTATTGCGATCCTCCTCAGGCAATCGCCCGAACGCAAACACCTGCTCCGCGGCGGCGTTCCAGGCCAGCACGTCCCAGCGCCGTCCGACAATGTAGGCCGGCTGATTCAGGCTCTCGATCATCCGCAGGATCGGCGGCGGTACGATTTCGCGCGTGAAGGCGCGCTTGTCGCCGTCGCGCGCCAGCGCCTTCAGATGCGCGTGCTCGGTCTTGCTGAGACGCAGCGCGCGGGCCAGCGCGTCGACGGTGGTCACCGACGGGCTGACGGTACGGCCCTGCTCGAGGCGAATGTACCAATCGACACCGATGCCGGGGAGCTGGGCGACCTCCTCGCGGCGCAGACCCGCGGTGCGCCGCCGGAGCCCTGCCGGAAGCCCGACGGTCTTCGGCGACAGCTTTTCGCGGCGGGACCTCAGGAAGTCGCCGAATTCGACGCGGCGTGGGTCGGCCATGATGTCGCTCCCGCGATGGAGGGTCTAGGAAATACTAGGATAATACCAGGCCTTCTTGTCCCCTCCAAGGCGGCGCATAAGCGTTTCACCCCAATTCGAGGTGAACATCATGAAAGCCGCCGTACTCAAATCCTTCGGAACGCCGCTGGTGATCGAGAATGCCCCCGAACCGGTGCTCGGCACCGGCGAGGTCATCGTCGACGTCGTCGCCACGCGCGTGCTGTCCTATATGAACGAAGTCTTCAGCGGCGAACGAAACTATGCACTCGATTTGCCGATCATCCCGGGCCCAGGCGGCATCGGCCGGGTGCGGGCGATCGGTCCCGACGCAACCAAGCTCAAGATCGGCGACTGGGTGTTCTGCGACCCGACGGTGCGCTCGCGCGACGACGCAATTGCGCCCGACATCGCCCTGCAGGGATTAACCGCCGCCGGCGCCGGCGGCATGCTTCTGCAAAAACATTTTCGCCACGGCTCGTTTGCCGAGCAGATGCGGGTGCCGACCGAGAACGTCAAACGCCTTGGCGCGATCACGTCCGAGGAAGCCACGCAATGGTGCGCGCTGGGGACGCTGCTGGTGCCCTATGGCGGCTTCCTCGCCGCCAACCTCCAACCGGGCGAAACCGTGCTGGTGAGCGGCGCGACCGGCAATTTCGGCAGCGCTGCGGTGTCGGTCGCGCTGGCGATGGGGGCGGCCTGCGTGGTGACGCCGGGCCGCAACGAAAAAATTCTCGCCGACCTCGTCCGCCGCTTCGGCGCGCGGGTGAAGCCGGTCAAGCTCACCGGCAACGAGAACGACGACCGCGAGGCGATGAAGCGCGCCGCGCCGGGGCCGATCGACTGCGTGTTCGACATCATGCCGCCTTCGGTGAGCCCCACCGTGGTGCGCGCGGCAATCATGACGGTGCGCGCTTATGGCCGCGTCGTGCTGATGGGCGGTGTCGGCATGGCCGGCGGCGCGGGCCTCGAGCTGCCCTACCCCTGGATCATGCGCAACTGCATCAGCATCCACGGCGTCTGGATGTACCCGCCGGATGCCGCCAGCCGCCTGATCGCACTGGTGCGATCAGGACTGTTGCGGCTGGAGGAGTACGAGACCACGGCCTTCGACCTCGACCACACCAACGACGCCGTGGCGCATGCCGCGGCCAACGGCGGACCGTTCAGATTGACGGTGATCCGGCCGTAAGCGGTCGCCTGCCCCGGCGATGCGCCGTCGGCGCCGTTTTGCCTGCCACGTCAAGTACCTGGCAGGCCTCAGGCCGGCAGAGGCTGAAGCAGGCCGGCTACTGTGCATGGGGTTGTTTTCGCAGTTTTACTCGAGCTCGACCACCTGGCCGTTCGACAGCGACACCCGACGGTCCATGCGGCCGGCGAGCTCCATGTTGTGGGTCGCGATCAGCATCGAGACCTGCGTCGCCTTGACGAGCTGCATCAGGGCCTGGAACACGTGGTCCGCCGTGTGCGGATCGAGGTTGCCGGTCGGCTCGTCCGCAAACAGCACGCGCGGCGCATTCGCCACCGCGCGCGCGATCGCGACGCGCTGCTGCTCGCCGCCCGACAGCTCTGCGGGGCGATGGGTGATGCGGTCGCCGAGGCCGAGATAGCCCAGGATCTCCTTGGCGCGCTTGACGCTCTCGGACTTCTTCAGGCCACGGATCATCTGCGGCAGCATGACGTTCTCGAGCGCCGAGAACTCCGGCAGCAGCCGGTGCGACTGGTAGACGAAGCCGATGTCGGTGCGGCGCAGCTGCGTGCGCTCGATGTCGGGCAGTTGCGAGGTCGGCGCGCCGTTGACGTAGACCTCGCCGGAATCGGGCGCTTCCAGCAGCCCCGCGATGTGCAGCAGCGTCGACTTGCCCGAGCCCGACGGCGCCACCAGCGCGACCGACTGTCCGGCCCACAGCGCGAGCTTGGCGCCGTCCAGGATCGTCAGCGGCACCTCGCCCTGCAAGTACTGCCGCTTTATCTCGTGGAGATAAATGACCGGTACATCCTCAGCCCCCTGTTGCTGCTCCATCAGCCCCTCACTCGTACCGGAGCGCTTCGACGGGATCGAGGCGCGCGGCGCGCCACGACGGATACAGCGTCGCCAGGAACGACAGCGTCAGCGCCATGATGACGACGGCCGTGGTCTCGCCGACGTCGATCTCGGCGGGCAGTTTCGACAGGAAATAGAGCTCCGGCGAGAACAGCTCGGTGCTGGTGAGCCAGGACAGGAACTGCCTGATGGATTCGATGTTGAGGCAGATCACGAGGCCGACGAAGAAGCCGACCAGCGTGCCGACCACGCCGATCGAGGCGCCCGTGATCAGGAAGATGCGCATGATCGAGCCTTGCGAGGCGCCCATGGTGCGCAGGATGGCGATGTCGCTGCCCTTGTCCTTCACCAGCATGATCAGGCCGGAGACGATGTTGAGTGCCGCGACCAGCACGATCATGGTCAGGATCAGGAACATCACGTTGCGCTCGACCTGGAGCGCGTTGAAGAAGGTCGAGTTGCGCTGCCGCCAGTCGACCAGGAACACCGGGCGGCCCGCCGCTTCCGTCACCGCCTTGCGAAAGGCGTCGATCTTGTCCGGATTGGTGGTGAACACCTCGATCGAGGTGACGTCGTTGCTGCGGTTGAAATAGGCCTGCGCCTCCGCCAGCGGCATGAACACGAAGCCGAGATCGTATTCGGACATGCCGATCTCGAACACGGCGACAATCTTGTACGGCTTGATGCGCGGCGTCGTGCCCATCGGCGTGACCGCGCCCTTCGGCGCCACCAGCGTGATGCTGTCGCCGGCGTGCAGCGACAGCTGGTCGGCGAGGCGCCGGCCGATCGCGACGCCCTGTCCGTCGTCGAAGCCTTCGAGCGAGCCCTGCTTGATGTTCTTGGCGATCGAGGTGAGGTTGTTGAGGTCGTCGGAGCGGATGCCGCGCACCAGCACGCCCGAGGCGTTCCACGGCGAGGACGCCAGCGCCTGGCCGTCCACCACGGGCGCGGCAAGCCGGATGCCCTGGACCTGGCTGATGCGGTCGGCGACGTCCTTCCAGTCGGTCAGCGGCGATTCCAGCGGCTGGACCAGGATGTGGCCGTTCAGCCCCAGGATCTTGTCGAGCAGTTCCTTGCGGAAGCCGTTCATGACGGCCATCACGATGATCAGCGTCGCCACGCCCAGCATGATGCCGAGGAACGAGAACCCGGCGATGACCGAGATGAATCCCTCCTTGCGGCGCGCCCGCAAATAGCGCCCCGACAGCATCCACTCGAATGGCGCAAAAGGCGCGGTTTGCACGGTTTCGGTCATGGTCTCATCCATCGCTCGATAATCCCATGATTCGGGGTCAATTGTGGCCGGATTGGCGGCCGCGATATCGGGCGATGAACAATATTCAGCCGACCAGCCGGGCGACCGCGTCCGCAGGCGACATGGTCTCGCGCGAGCCGTCGCTGCGCCGCTTGAGCTCGACCTTGCCGTCGGCGAGCCCCTTCGGCCCGATCATGATCTGCCAGGGGATGCCGATCAGGTCGGCAGCAGCGAATTTGGCGCCGGCGCGCTGGTCGGTGTCGTCGTAGAGCACGTCGACGCCCTTGGCCTGGAGCTCCGCATAGAGCTTCTCGCAGGCCGCATCGACCGCGGCATCGCCCTGCTTGAGGTTCAGCACCACCGCACGGAACGGGGCGACAGCTTCCGGCCATTTGATGCCGGCATCGTCATGGCAGGCCTCGATGATGGCGCCGAGCAGCCGCGAGACGCCGACACCGTAGGAGCCGCCATGGATCGGCACGTCGACACCGTCGGGCCCCGCCACCATCGCCTTCATCGGCTCGGAATACTTCGTGCCGAAATAGAAGATCTGGCCGACCTCGATGCCGCGGGTGTTCAGGCGCTTGTCCGCGGGCACTTCCTGCTCGAACCGCGCGGCGTCGTGCACGTCCTCGGTCGCAGCGTAGACCGACGTCCATTGCTTGATGATCGGCGTGAGGTCGCTCTCGTAGTCGACGTCCTCGCCCGGCACCGGCAGGTCCAACACGTCGCGATTGATGAACACGCCGGATTCGCCGGTTTCGGCGAGCACGATGAATTCGTGGCTGAGATCGCCGCCGATCGGGCCGGTCTCGGCGCGCATCGGGATCGCCTTCAGCCCCATCCGCGCGAAGGTGCGCAAGTATGCGACGAACATCTTGTTGTAGGCGACGCGCGCCGCCGCCTCGTTGAGGTCGAAGGAATACGCATCCTTCATCAGGAATTCGCGGCCGCGCATCACGCCGAAGCGCGGACGCTGCTCGTCGCGGAATTTCCATTGGATATGATAGAGATTCAGCGGCAGGTTCTTGTAGGACTTCACGTAGGCGCGGAAGATCTCGGTGATCATTTCCTCGTTGGTCGGCCCGTACAGCAGCTCGCGCTTGTGGCGGTCGGCGATGCGCAGCATCTCCGGGCCGTAGGCGTCGTAGCGGCCGCTCTCGCGCCAGAGGTCGGCGAGCTGGAGCGTCGGCATCAGCAGTTCCAGCGCACCGGAGCGGTCCTGCTCCTCGCGCACGATCTGCTCGATCTTCTTCAGCACGCGGAAGCCCAGCGGCAGCCAGGCATAGATGCCGGCCGCCTCCTGCCGGATCATGCCGGCACGCAGCATCAGCCGGTGCGAGACGATCTCCGCCTCTTTCGGATTTTCCTTCAGGATGGGCAGAAAGAACCGCGACAACCGCATGGCAACACTCTGGGAATCAGTGAGGGGTTGCAGTGAAACCGGATTGGGAGCGAAAACACAAGACCGGGAATGAGGAAAAGCCGCTAACACGGCGGAATTCCTTATCATTTTTCCGTCGACTTCAGATTCAGCTTGAGCCGCAGCAGCGCCCCTTACGGCGTCACTTCGAACTCGTCCTCGAGCGTGATCTTGTCGAAGTCGGTCACCAGCGCATCGATCCGCACATGCCAGCGGCCGGCAAAGGGCAGCTCGACCTTTCGCACGTGCCAATAGCCATCCGGCCCGAGCGAGGCGTCGCGCTCCATCGGCTCGATACCGCGCTCGGGCAGGCTCAGAGTCAGCGTCACCTCCTTGGCCGCCAGCGGCGTCGCTTCGCCGGTCATGAGCTGGAGCACGAAGTCATCGACGCCGGCCTTGCCCGGCGAGACCAGGACCTGGAACATTGCCTTGTCGGTGTGGAGGTGGATCGCCAAAGGCGTCTCCGGAACGATCGTCCGTGGCGGCGGCGTGAAGCGCCAGCCGGCGACAACGGCAAGGATCGCGAGGCCGATCACGCATTCGAGCAGGATCGAGCGCTTCAACGCCGGCGCAGCCGCCTCGTCCCGCGCCAGCGCCGGGGTCAGGCGAACGCGATTGAGCGCGGCCAGCGCCAATAGTGCAGCGACCAGCGCGAGCTTGATCGAGAGGATGAGACCGTAGCGGGTCTCGACCAGCGCCGCCGGCTTTTCAAGCTGGACGACCGCGAGCGCAAGACCAGTCAATGCCAGCATCGCGACGACAGGCACGGCGATCCGGGAGAATCGGTTCACGACGGGCAATGCCGCCGCCGGCTTCGAGACGAGTGCAGCGAGCGGGGCCAGCGCCCCGATCCAGAACGCAACGCCGAGGCCATGGAGGAAGATCGCCGGCCGTGTCAGCATTTCGGGCGGTGCCGTTGCGGCGTGTCCGGTCATGGCCAGCGACAAGCCGACACCGACAAACGCGATGGCCGCAAGCGCCCGCGCGTACCATGCACCACGCAGCGCCAGCATCGCCAGCAGCATCGCGGTGACGGCGACCAGCACTGCGGGACCGGCGCTCGTCGCGGACGCAACCTTCCAGGGGGTAACGGTCGCGAGAGCCGCTGGCGGCAGGCCGAGGAGATCGAGGCCCAGGACGCCGAGGGCGACAACAGCGCTCGGCAGGCCAACCACGAGCGCGACACGCGCCACGGCCGTTCCCGTCATCGACCATGCAATCCAGCGCGCAAAGAACACACCGCCGACACCGACGAACAGCCCGAGATAGAGACCGACCCGCGCCAGCCAGATCAGCGCGTTCAATCCGCTATCCGCAGTGGCCGAAGGCTTCGTCGCGGTCGGCGTGCCGATCGAAAAGACCACCGACCCCGCGACGGGATGGCCGTCCTGCGAGATCACGCGATAGCTGACCACCGCCGTTCCCTGCGGCAGGTCCGGCGGCATCGCGACCCAAATTGTCTCGCCCGACGCGCTGACGCTTGCATCGTCCCGCGCCCTGCCCGCACCGTCGATCAGCAGAATCGCGCCCGGCGTCACCGCCTCGTTGAAGCGCAGCTCCACCGCCTTGGGCGCGGTCTTCAGGATGCTGCCGCTCGCCGGCGCGGCCGAGACGAGCGCCGCATGCGCCGACGCGCCGGTCGCGAAGCCGACAATCAGGAGCAACGTCGCGAGCGCGGCGAGGAGGCGCATCAGAGTTTTGGCAACAGCTTCACGCCAGGCGCCGGCGACTTGCCCTCGTGCGAATGCCCTGCCCCCTCCGCCGGAATTTCGATCCAGCGGCTGACGCCGGTCTCGCACTCCTGGACGACGGGGAAGTACAGGGTCGCGTTCGGTTTGAGCTTGTCGGTCAGGACCGTGTGCATGACGAATTCGTCATAGTTCTTGTCCGGCAGCTTGCCGCCGGACCACGACACTTCCTTGACGCCCGAGGAGAGCTTGTTGCCGTGATAGTCGTACTCGTTGGCATATTTGCCCTCGACGACATCAACGCTCCAGCCCGCCTTCGGCATCGGCTTCACCGCGATCACCCCTTCAGGGATCTGGACGCGGATCTTCACCGTGGGCGAGCCCGCGCAGCCGTGCGGCACGGCGAAGACGGCCTTGTATGACGCCCCCACACTCGCCTGCTTGCCTTCGAGGAAGACGTGCGCACTCGCCGGCGCTGCCGCAAGCACGCCGAGAAGGATCAGCCAGATTCGCTTCGACATGTTCGCTCTCCCGAAGGTCCTGATCACGCTCGTCACATCTTCATTCCCGAATGGTCCGGCATTTTCTTCATCATGTGCCCGCCGTCGCCGGGCGCCTGCGCGCCGACGCCCTGGACGTCCAGGGACACGGCGACCTTGCCGGCCTTCTCGAACTGAAGCGTCACCGGCACCTTGTCGCCCTGCTTGAACGGACCCTTCAGCTCCTGGAGCATCAAATGATAGCTGCCGGGCGCGAACTTCACGATCTTGCCCGGCTCGATCACCAGCCCCTTGTCGAGATGACGCATCTTCATCACACCATTG
This sequence comes from Bradyrhizobium sp. cf659, assembly GCF_900113725.1. Classification (NCBI taxonomy): domain Bacteria; kingdom Pseudomonadati; phylum Pseudomonadota; class Alphaproteobacteria; order Hyphomicrobiales; family Nitrobacteraceae; genus Bradyrhizobium; species Bradyrhizobium sp. cf659. The sequence goes on along the minus strand of NZ_FOQJ01000001.1, from coordinate 188,135 downwards.
TCCATCGCCATCTCGTGGACCTCGGCCTTGCCGGCGATATCGGCGGAAACGCTGACCAGCTTGTCCGCCACTGTGCCCTTGTTCTCGATGGTGAGATAGCCGCCCGCGACCTTGGCGCCACCCGGCGTCGCACGGCTCCAGGCCTGCGAGATGACGAGATCGCCGGCCTTGACGTCGTCGGCGCGCACCGGGGCTGCAAACATTGCGGCGGAGAGCGCTGCGAGCGCGAGCATGCGTGAGAGCTTGTTCATGTCGTTTGCCTTTCTTGTCGTCGTGAACATCATCCCACCCGTCAGAACGTGTACTTGCCGGCGAGAACGAAGGTTCGCCCCGGGAACGGATGGAACAGGAAATACTGCTCGTTGAAGAGATTATCGATGCCGAAGTCGAACGCGAAATTCTTCGTCGCGTTATAGTGCATCTTCAAGTCCACAACGAAAAAGTTATCGAACGCGCCGTAGACGTGGGAGACACGGTCGGTGTTGTCCAGCGTCGAGTACTGCTTGCCGCTGTAGCGTGCGGCAACGGTATAGGCCCAGTTCTCGTTCGGCCGATAGGTGACGCCCAATTTGGCCCGCCAGTCCGGGACGTAAGGCACGCGCTTGCCGACGGCCGTCGTGGCAAGATTCGTCAGAGGATCAACGCCGGCCCAGCTTGTATCGGCCAGAATTCGGGAATCGACATAGGTCACGCTGCCGAACAACTGTAGACCGCTCATGAGAACGTTGTCCTTGTCGGCGGACAACTCGACACCCTGCAACCTGATCGCATCGACATTGCTGAACGTGGTGGCGCTCTGGGTCGCGTTGATCATGTTGGTCTGCGCGATGATCGCGTTGTTGGTCCGCTCCCTGAACAGGGTCAACCGGACTCGGCCATCATTCCAGTGACGCTCGATATTGAGCTCGCCGGTAAAGTCCTGCTCGGGTTTCAGGAACGGATTGGCCACCGTGATCGTATTGCCGACGGTCACGTTCTGATACAGCTCGAGAACCGTCGGGTAGCGATAGGCCTCGCCGAAATTGACCGTGATGTTCCAATCCTTGTTCGGGTCGTAGGAGAGCGACGCCTTCGGCGAGAAATTCGTCGACGCAAGGCCCGGCTGGTTCTTCGTGAACGACGAAGTGATGACACCCGCCCCGCTGGCCAAGGTCACGACGTTCTGACCATCGAGCGATTGCCAGGTCTCCAGCCGCCCGCCCAAGGTCAATTTCAGATTGGGCTGGATTTTCCAGGCATCCTGAAGCCAGAGCGCGCCGGTGCGGGTTTCCCCCTGACTGTTCGCGTAAAGCTGTCCCGTGCCGGTCGAGGCCTGATACCAGACGGCCGAGCCATAGGTCGGGTTTTCCAGGCGGTACCGATCGCCGTGGATGCCGAAGCTGATCTCGTGCGCCCCGCCGTAACCGAGCGGACGCCAGATGCCCTTGGCGTCGGCGTTCTGCCAGTTGGTGCCGTCCATGCGCTGGATCTTGCCGTTCTGCGAGAAGCCGACGCCGGTGGGAGTTACGGTATAGGGATTGAGCTGGGTGTCCTCGAGATAGTTGTAGCTCGAGGCCGACAGATCGAAATCGAAAGTGCCTTTGGTGTCGCTCTTGATCGCGACCGCGTTGCTCACATGGGTTTCGTCCCAGATATATTTGGCGTTCGCGAAGGTCGTGATGTTGTTGAAGGTCGGCAGCCCGGTCGCCGCCGACCGCAGGTAGGTCTGAGGATCGGAGACCTGATGGTTGTTCCATATCCCGAACGAATAGGTCGCCTGCACCTGCGCCGTCACGTCATAGGCAAGGCGGATGTTGCCGGAGGTCTGCTGCGAATGCGCGAGGATTCCCGCGCCGACCACATTGGCCGCAACGCCCTGCTTGTTCAGCGCAGGAAACGCACCGGTCGTGCCGGCCGGGATTGCAGCGCTCGTCGTATAGGTCAGCGGCTGCTGAAAACTGTCGAGATAATTGGCGCTGACAAGCCAGGACAGCCTGCCGTCGCGATTGCCCGCGGCCGCACTGGTCTGGCTGGTCACGTAGGTGTCCTTGGTGCCGTACTGATTCCACGGCATCACCGAGACCGTTTCCTTGGCGACCGCAAACGGCTTGTCCGGCATCTTGGACGAGATCAGCAATACGCCGCCGATCGAGTTGCCGGGATAGGCCGCGGCGAACGGGCCATTGAGGTAGTCGACCCGACCGATCGCTTCAGGCGAGATCAGATTCCACCGTGGCGAGGAGTTCGTGTTGTTGTTGCCGATCAGCGCCGAGATGAGGAGGTCGTCGTAATAGATCAGCGTGCGCGCGCTGGAGTTCACGCCCCAGCTTCGCGTCGCCAGCACCGCCTGGTTGTCGCCGTCGTTGCGCTTTCGCACGAACAGGCTCGGCATGTATTTGACGGCGTCCTCGGGGTCCTTGAGGTTGATGGTCTCATCTACCTCCTTCGCGGTGATGCTGAACGACCGCTGCGGCAATTGATAGCGCGCCACGGCAGCCGGCGGTCGCAGTGACGCGCGGGCACTGCCCGCCCCCTGCTCGCCCGTGAGGGTGGGAGCCGCCCGCTCGCCGGCAGGCTTTGCCGACCGGCTCCTGGCGGCGGCCGTATTCACCGCCGGCTTGCGCGGCTTGGGCTTCACTGCGGCGGGCGCGTCGACGGTCACCGGCGGCAGCACTGCGCTGCTGCTTTGGGCGAAGGCTCCGCTCGACGACGCAAGCAGCGCGGCCTGAACGGCAACGACGCTCACGCCACGGCGGGCATGACAACGTAACATGAGGCATTCCTGACGCCGGCTTTCTTCCCGGCTGCTCGACAGCATCAATCGCCAGCGGACGAACCGCGGCGACACCGAAGGTCGTCAGGAAAAGCTTGGAGGCGCACGCGCCTGGGCACTTCCGCCCTTATGGACGGAAACAGCGGACGTATCCGCCACGTGCCACGCCACGCGCTCGGCGTGGCGGAAGGGAACGGCCAGCGCAACCTCTGGCGACGAATCGAGCGACGCGTTGGCGTGGGCCAGACAGCAGAGCGCGCACGCGGCGCCATGCGCGGTTGGCGCGCCGGTCCGATCGTTCAGGCCGCCCTGTTCATTCGCGCTGTGGCAGATGACGGCGGCGGACAGCGGATCGGCAACAGCCTGACTGGCCGCCCAACAGGCGGCAATCGGCGCCAGCACCTGCATCACCAGGGCGAGCAGGACCAAAGGTAGGAATTTTTGCAGCCGTGCGCGCATCCACCGAACCATTCGTTCGCGCGCTAGCTAAACACCTCGCCGGGACCTGAGTCGAGGTCAGTTCCGCCGCCTGCTTGGTCCAGCGCAAATTTGCCGAAAACTGTGGTCGGGGCGCCCCATCGGGGGACGGGTCCGGCATTTGAGGCAGTCGATCCGCCCCGCCGGTCCACAGATTTCTTATATTTGTCATATGCTTACATGGCTAAAAGCCCGATCGTTTCATTAACTGCTCTTATTTTGAACATTCGTTGCCGAAAATGATGACAAGTGAGAAAAGTTGATCTAGCATCCCTCTTGCTCAGGCTGGCCGAGAGGTCGAAGTCTGGTGGTCCAAGTCTCGGGAGGAGCCCCTGGCGCGCAAAACGCAGCGTCGCCCCGTCAATCAAGAGCAAATCTTAGAATCGGGGATAATAGGGTCGACACAATTTTTGAGCGGGGCTAGGGCCCCGCTCTTTTTTTGTCTGCATGGCGCCTACGCCGATGAATGTCTCCCCCAATCCGATCGAACAGAGCTTTGAACGCGCGGCCTTGCGCTGCGCGGATCTCACGCCGCTGGTCTACCAACGTCTCTTCACTGAGCACCCGGAAACGCGAGCCATGTTCCGCTCGCAAGGCAGCGAGCTGGTGAAGGGATCGATGCTTGCACTGACGATCGAGGCGATCCTCGACTTCGCCGGTGAGCGCCGTGGCCATTTCCGGCTGATCGCCTGCGAGGTCACCTCGCACGATGCCTATGGCACGCCGCGCGAGCTGTTCATCGCCTTCTTCGCAGTCATCAGGGACACGCTGCGCGAGCTGCTCGGCGCCGAATGGACGCCAGATATCGTGCGGGCCTGGGACGCGTTGCTCGTCGACATCGACACATACGCCGCCGCTCAGGCCTGACGCTTTGCGCTGCACCAACGCGGCTGCGGCGATCTCGCAACTGATTGCAGATTGAGTGGCATCAACTCTTGTGAGACACTTTCGGACATCGGTCGCGCAATCAATGACGCGCCGACGATAAATATATGGGAGCGAGCGATGTCCGGGACGAAAGATTTCTCGACGACGAGGCGCGATCTTCTTCAGGCGGCAGCGACCGCCGGCGCCGCAACTGCCATCCTCGGCAGCATGGGCATAAACCCCGCATTGGCAGCCGAAGTCGGACGATCCGAGAAGCCGCTGAAGGCGGCGTTCTCCAACGCGGGCCTCCAGGCGACCTGGTGCGCGCAGGGCAAGCAGGCCGCGGAATTCTGGGGCAAGCTGTTCAACGTCGAAGTCACCTGGTTCGACGGCCAGCTCGATGCGGTGAAGCAGCGCGCCGCGATCGACAACATGGCCTCGCAGAAATGGGATTTCGTCGCGATCCAGGCCTTCGGCATCGGCACCCTCACCCAGCCCGTGCAGAAGATGATCGATGCCGGCACGCCCGTGATCGACATGGACACGCTGATTGCTCCGCTCGACCAGATCAACGTCCACTCCTTCCTCGCCCCCGACAACGAGTTCATGGGCGCCTCGGTGACGCAGGCGCTGTGCAACGCCATGGGCGGCAAGGGCAAGATCATCATGACGCAGGGCGCGCTCGGCCATACCGGCGCGCAAGGGCGCGCCAAGGGCTTCACCAATGTCGTGAAGCAATTCCCTGGCATCGAGGTGCTCGACACCCAGCCCGCCGACTGGGACGTGTCGAAGACCGCGCGCCTCTGGGAAACCTATCTGACGAAATATCCGCAGATCGACGCGGCGTTCTTCCACAATGACGACATGGCGCTCGCCGCCGCCAACATCATGAAGGCGCGGGGCCGCACCAACATCCTGATCGGCGGCGTCGACGCGATGCCGCCCGCGATCCAGGCGGTGAGCGAGGGCCGCATGTTCGCGACCGTGCGCAATCCGTCCTGCCGCATCCATGGCGGCGCCATCATCGCGGGGGTTTCCGCCGTGGTCGGCGGCGAGAAGAGCGGACAGGGCATCCCCAAGAACGTCGTCACCGACGGCCCGGTCGTGACCAAGGCCAACGCCGCCGGAATGCAGTGGATGCAGGATCACTTCCTGATCTGAGCCTCCATGCGAGAGGATCGTTCGCCCATCCTGGAACTGCAAGGCATCACGAAGAGCTTCGGCGGCGTCGAGGCGCTTCGTGGTGTCGACTTCGCGCTTCATCCCGGCGAGATCCACGGTCTCGTCGGCGAGAACGGCGCCGGAAAAAGCACGCTGATGAAGATCATCGCCGGCGTGCACACCGAATTTTCCGGCCGTTTCCTGGTCGACGGCAAGGAGACCCATTTCCGCTCGGCGCGCGACGCGCATGCGGCCGGGATCGCCATGGTGCATCAGGAGCTCAGCGTCGCGCCCGACCTCACGGTCGCGGAGAACGTCTTCCTCGGCAACCAGCCGACCAACGCCCTCGGCCTGGTACAGTGGCGGCGCATGGCGCGCGAGGCCGGCGAGCAGCTTGCCCGCTTCGGCATCAACGTCGATCCGATGAGCCGGCTCGGCGACCTTCCGATCGGGCTCCAGCAGCTGATCGAGATCGCCCGCGTGCTGTTCTCCGGCGCGCGCATCGTCATCCTCGACGAGCCGACCTCCGCCCTCTCCCCGCCCGAGGTCGAGCGGCTGTTCGCGACGCTCAGGCGCTTGCGCGAGGAAGGCACTGCAATCGTCTTCATCTCGCATTTCATCGAGGACATTTTGCGCGTGTCGGACACGGTGACAGTGTTCCGCAACGGACGGAAGGTCGCGGAAACAGCGAGCGCGGCGACCAGCAAGGGCGCGCTGATCGAGGCCATGATCGGCCGCGGCGGCGAAGCGCTCGAGCACAGCTACACCGATGATCTGATGCTGCCCCAGCCGAGCGACAGCTCGGTGATCCTGAAGGTCGACCAGCTTTCGCTGGCCCGCAGCCTGAAAGACATCTCCTTCGAGGCGCGCGCCGGCGAGGTGCTCGGCATCTACGGCTTCATGGGCTGCGGCCAGCAGGAGCTCTCGCGCATCCTGTTCGGCAAGCTGAAGCCGGACGGCGGCACGCTCGCCGTCGAGGGCAAGCCCAAGACCTTCGCCAGCACGGCGGCGGCCCGGCGCGCGGGCGTCGCGCTGGTGCCGGAAAGCCGGCGCGACATGCTGTTTCACCAGGAGCCGGTCTACAAGAACATCTCGATCAGCATTCTGGACCGCATCTCCGCACTGCTGCTCAAGCCGGCGCAGGAGCGCGACATCGCCAAACGGCAGGTCGAGCAGCTCCAGATCCGGCCGCCGGTGGTCGGCCTCGACCTCGGCATGCTCTCCGGCGGCAACCAGCAGAAGGTCGCGCTGGCGAAATGGCTGACCTATCCGCCAAAACTGCTGGTGCTGTGCGAGCCGACCCGCGGCATGGATGTCGGCGCCAAGAACGACGTCATCAACATCGTCCGCGACCTCCGCGCCAGGGGGCTCGCCATCATCGTGCTGTCGACCGAGCCGGAAACGGTGCTGTCGCTGGCCGACCGCATCCTGGTGCTCAAGCGCGGCACAGTGGTGCGGGAGTTCAAGAACGAACCGGTCAGCAAGGACCGCCTGCTGGAAGCGGCGTGACGGAGAAGCACAATGGCGAGCAGTGAGACGGCCTTTGCTGAAGCTCATCGGGCGCGTGGTCTGGCGCCCTTCCTGCGCTCGCAGATGCGCAACATCGCGCCGTTCCTGACACTGATCTTCCTCTCCGCCTTCTTCGCCTTTGCCAGCCCCTCCTTCGCGACGCTGGACAATCTCGGCAACATCCTCACGCAGGTGTCGGTGACCGGCATCATCGCCGTCGGCCTCACCTTCGTGATCCTCTGCGCCGAGATCGACCTGTCGATCGCCAGCATCGCCAACGTCACCGGCATTGCCGTCGCCTACTTCACGCTGCAAGAGTCCTACGTCAACATCGCCAACATCCCCCTGCCCGGCGCGGTTGCGATCATCCTGTCGCTCCTGCTCTGCGCGCTGCTCGGCCTCGTCAACGCGCTGGGGCTGACCGTCATCGGCATCCCCTCCTTCATCATGACCTTGGCGATGATGCAGATCGCGGCCGGAATCTCGGCGCTGCTGGTGCGCGGCCAGATCGCCTACAAGGTGCCCGGCCTGATCACGACGCTCGGCTCGGGCTCGATCGGCGGTATCCCATGGATCGTCATCGTCGCGGCCATCATGCTGCTCGGCGGCCATCTGGTGCTGACCTACACGCGCTTCGGCCGCTACGTCTACATGGTCGGCGGCAACCGCGAGGCGGCCGAATATTCCGGCCTCAACGTCAAGCTCATCCTCGGCGCCGTCATGGTGATCTCGGCGGTGTGCTCCGGCATCGGCGGCATGCTGGGCGTCGCGCATTTCGGCAGCGCGCAGCAGAACGAGTTCGACACCTATCTGCTCGACTCCATCGCCGCGGTCGTCGTCGGCGGCACCAGCCTGTTCGGCGGCCGCGGCGGCATCGGCAACACCATCGTCGGCCTGTTCGTGCTCGGCGTCCTCAACAACGGCCTCGACCACGTCAACATCGACAGCTTCCTGAAGATCTTGATCCGCGGCCTGATCCTGCTGGCGGCGCTGGTCATCAACGTCTATGCGCAGCGGCTGAGGGAGAAAGCGGCGGAGTAGACCGCCTCAAAACAAAAAACTTGCGAAAACAACCCCATGCACAGTAGAAACTGTGAGGAAGTTCAGCCGCTTACCAAACCCGCAATTGCGTGAGTGCGACCGCGCCGACATTTGACTCGTCGGGCAAGACACCGGCATAGATCCATCGTGACGTTGCTCGCCAGCCCTTGGGAACGCTGGGCTCACGCTGGAGATTACAGCTCATTCGAGCCGCACTCGTCTTTTCAGGAGCGTGACTTACGACTCGGCTGTCAGCCAGCCGAGCTCGAAGAGCCGACGGACCACGTCGTCGTAGGGTTGGTTCTGCGCAATCTGCTCTTTGGTCATGCCTAAATTCGCAATAACGCCCTGCTCGGTCAGCTCAGCAACAAACCAAAGAAAAGCGGCGCGCATCTTTGGCCGATCCGTTTCATTCTGAGGCATGCTCTGCACGAGCTCGTAGAGCGACTGAACTCGCAGCCGATTTGCGTCGGGCAACAGGTGGATAATGCGCTCGCGCGGGAGGGCAACAGCGGCCTGAACGTAGGATGAGACCAGAAGCAGCTTTTCGAGTCCGATCAGTTTGGCGACGGGGAGCAATGCCGCGATTTGCTGCCGCACCATGGGAGGCGCGGCGGCAATCAACGCCTCGTGCGGTTGCCTTTGTCCCGTCAGGACGAGCTCTGCCACCGCGACCGCATCCTGCGATCCGGCCGGCGGGTCGCCATTATGTTGACGGATCATCGCCATCACGCCGATGAACATGGCTTGATCAGGATTGAATCCAAACCCGCCACCGCTGAAGCCGGGAGATATTCCCAGCATGGCAAGCTGGTGACCGACTTGGGCGTCGATCTGCGATCGTCGATTCACGGCATCCGCCTGCTGTTTCATGAATGCGGCCTGCTCGACGATCTTCGAGGGGATCTTGTGCCACGACCACCGCGCCAACAGGGCCGCATGGGCCACATTGTGGTGCATCCATATGTCCCAGATTTTTCCCAGGAACCCATCGTACGGATTCTTCGGCTCAAAGAGTTTTCTGATCAATCCAAAAATTGGAGCCTCCCATCATTGAGTAGCAATGAGCGGCGGTGACCTTTGACACCTTCGGCTTTCAGCGCCTGAGCGGCGCGCGCAATTCCTTGTCGACCTCCTCCGGAGTGACGCTCTCCAGCGAGCGCGGGGTACCGTCGATCTCCACCTTGATGGCCCGGATCAACGCTCCGCCCTCGGTGACCATTTTGCGCAAGGCAACAAGAAGGGATGTTCCGGCTCCGACTGCCCCGGCCATCGCGCTCAGCAGGACTGCGAGATGGGCGACCGTCGCGGGATCTAGATTTGCCTGCGAACGAACGGCCATGTCATCGATCGCAACACCTTTTATCTCCCCGAGACTCGTGCGCGCCAACGCTGCGACCTCGTCCTTGCGCTTCGCTGCAACTTTGGGGTCCTGGTCCCGGTTGATCTCGACGAATATCTGCAAAGTCATCGCAACCTCCGCTCGTTATGCTTTCATGCCAAATTGCACCGCCGTGAAGGGGGCCCATTCGTAGTTGTTCTGGTGGAAGGCGTTCTTGCAGAGCTCCACCGCCGCTATTTGGATGCTGGCAGCGGCATCCGCCCCCTTGACCCAAGCGTCGTAGACGACGCCTGCCATTGTCTTTGCGGCGCCGACATCGGCATTCCAGAGCGAGCCGATGACCTGGCGCGCGCCGGCGGCCCGAAATGCGGCCTGGAGCCCAAATAGATCGTCCCCGGGCCAGAATTGAATCCCCATCCCGCCGACAGGTCGTTGCCCGGAGCAGCAGGCGACGAGCAAGACAAGGTCGGCGGGAGCGCGAGACGCGGAGATCATGTCTGCAGTCAGCCGCTCCGACCCCAACTGCAGGAACGACTCTCCGGGGACATCGCCTTGCGCGGATGTGCCGTGGCAAGCCAGCAGCAAGAATGCGGCATGGTCCAGCTCACCGGCGGCCAGCATCCGAGCGAATGTCTTGCAGACACCCGGCTCCGTGAGCCGGCGGGCCGGAAGTCCCCGAGCCCTGTGCCTTTCAACTATCTCTTCGGCAACGCCGTCAAATCCCACGGTCGCTTCAACGTCAGGATAATAGTCAATGCCCGCAGCAACCAGGCCTCGCCCTCCCGCGACCGGTATGCGTCGGTGGATAGCTCCCAGATTAGGGATGGTTGTCCATGGATAGCGCAACCCGAGCCGACTTTCCCCACACCTGAGTAAGCTGAATGGAAGCGCGTGCAGCGACCGATGCGGCAGGATGAAAAGCTTCTGGGCGCTCGTCAGTCGCGACGTCACCAGGGAGGGCAAGAGCACCGGGTGCAAGACGTCGAGCAACTCAGCGTCTTTGGGAATGAACTCCCAGCCCCGGTCGTTGCCGTTTCGAAGATGGGTCGAGAACGACTCCAGAATGCTCAGAGCTTCCAAACCGACGGGCACCGACACCGACTGCAAAGCATTTCGCTCGACGGTCGCAACCAGAAGACGGTCGGCTCCCAACCATGTGTAGACAATGGCGAGTTCACCAATTCCCAGAGCTTCCTGAACCAGCTTCAAATCCAATGGCGGTTCATTCGGCAGCGCGGAACGCTGGTTCTCTGCTGCCTTCAGCGCGCACGCCAAATGTCCAGCAGCCAATGCCGCCGAGGTCGCGCTCTCGAAGACGCGAATGCGATCTCGCATGGCGGTCGCCCGGAGAATTGGATCCGTTGTCCGTTCGCGATGCTGTCGGGCCAGCTTGATCGCGCGTTGCGTCAGGTCGTAGGCGCATTCCGGCTTGGGCTTGTCGCCCTTCATCGCCGCGTCCGCCTCGATCGCGAGCGCGAGCGCCGTAACGTTCGGTGCAGACGTCTCGTTCACCAACTCGCGCGCCTGCACGGCGAAGCATCGCGCCTTGCCAGGCTCATCATCGAGCCAAGCGTCGGCCACTTCCAGCAGGGAAGCAGCTCGAACAACGCGCTGCGTCAGCGGCGCCGCTTGCGCTGCGAGCCGCTCGGCCGCCGCGAGCCTGTCGCGCCCGCGCACGCCTGAGAGGCGCTGGAGCCGCACCTCGGTCAGGAGCTGATTTACCGCCAGGAGCACACGACTACTCCCGCTGGGTTTGCAATTTATGCGCCTCAATCAGGCCCGCGTAGTGATCAGCCATGCCCCGGTTTCCGGGGTTGCCCGCATCAACCGGGCCATACGCATTCTTCAAACCGCTGTACAATCGGTAGAAGAGTAGCCTGAGCTTCAGGATGTTGCCGGCGCGCTGCATCAATTGCAGGCCACTTCCATTGTCGCCCCTCATCGATACCAGCATCTCGGTGAAGATCGCGCCGGGGGCCGGCGGCTCGTCGTAGCCGGCCCGCTTCAGGGTTGCCTCTGCATCGCTAAACGTCGCGACCGCCGCCCATTGATTGCCGGTTTGCAGTTGGATTTCACCCAACTGGATCAAACGGGACGCTCTCGAAACCGTGGATGGAGGGGCCGAGGCGACCGCTGCTCGCACGCGCGAAAGTCGCTCCTCGACATTGCCCGTCGAAACGTCGACGCATGCTGCCGCGTTTTCGGCGGCCTCCTGGGCTTCCGCCAAAAGACCAGCTCTTTCGAAATTGGCTTGCGCCACCTTGTATCGAGATGCAGCGCGATCGGGCAACTCCAACACGGTATCGAGGATGAAGGCGGCGAGCCGGGAACATTCAGCCGCTTGCGCGAGAGGCGGCATCGGCCAGCCCGAGGCCGGAGCTGGCTGGTTCGCGAGGGCCAAAAAGACAGTCTCAATCTGCAGAAGTTCCGCGATCGTCGTCTCATCCATTTGCATCGATGACATTCCCAGCGCTGTCGCGGCAACTGGCGGCAGACTCCAGCCCATCGAAACGAACGTGGCTTGCAGGCTCACACGCCGAAGCCTCGCGTTCGCATCGAAGAATGCATCCAGTTGCCGCATGGGAGCCGAGCCTCCGAACGCGTTCCGCCCTCCTCGAAGGCGATCGACAACGGCAACATGTTGATTGATCGAAGCCGCATCCAACGCGGTCCTTCCGTTCGCGTCCCGCAGATTCGGATTGGCGCCATGCTCGAGTAATACGTCGACGGCAGCGAGCTGACCCGTCATCGCAGCGGACATGAGCGCGGAGAATCCGTTGTCGCCGACCAAGTTCGGATCGGCTCCCCGGGACAGCATGAGACGGAGAACATCGATTTGCCCACGTTGCGCCAGGAGATTGAGCAATATCGGCCCTCCCAGATCAATGTTGGGCGGCATTCCCCTGCTCAGCCCCTCGGTGACGGCGGCCAGATCGCCTCTGATAGCCGCCCCTGCAAAGGTCAGGATCTCTTCGTCTGTCATGTGTCTGCCCCCAACTTCGCCGGTGTAGCGAGCCGAACGAGCAAGATATGCTTTGCTCGTGTCGACGTTGGATCAGCCTTGTATGCGCCATCAACGACGGGAAAGGCCGCGCAATCAGCGAGAGCACCACCATTCCTTGTCTGCTATTGCTGCTGGTGCGACCCCTCAAACGTGCAAGCAGGTCAAAGAGGGATCGAAAATTCGCCGAAGCCGACAATTCTTGTCGTTGGGACGACTCGCGTAAGTATTTCCCCTTACACAACCACAGGGCGATCCTAGCATGACATGCTCTGTCGTCAAAGCCGCTCTCCTGTCCTTCGCATCACCTGTTCATCAGCAACCACACAGCTGCGTAAAGGCAACTTAAGCGCTGCACCGCGAGAACCGTGTGAACCAATTCACTTCCAACAAGCGACTTTTTTGGCTAGCTGAACTCTCGCTCCTGAAGCTAATCATCTCCACGACAGGCCGACGTCCCCCAAACGGGTGAGGGATGATTGACCACCAACAATTGGCGGAGTCCTGCTGACCTTTTCGGACATCGTGAATTTCTGACAAATTGAAATCAGACGCGCCTGAGGAAGCGCTGAGCGGAAAATGGAATCCGCCGCCGGTTGTGAAGTCACAAGCAACGGCTGGCATATCGGCCCAATAAAAGTTGACGGCACGCTGGCGCTTCGGTGCCGGCGTCCCGCGCCCGGACGAACCCGCCTTAGCGCGGCCTGCTCCAGTTAGCCTCCATGCTCACGAATACGCCGTATAGGAACTGACCCACACCAGGATCGAGACGAGCAGGCCGATCACCCCTGCATTCTTGGCAAAGGCAGTGGCGCTACCGGACATTTCCAGACGAAGCTAGTCACGGCTGATCCCATCAGGTATCGATATCTCAGCCGGAAGCACCGTCGTACCGCCAAGCGCGTTTGTACACGCCGGCCCATAGCACGAAGAGGTAGAGGCACACAAAATAATGACCAAGGCTGGTCCTCACTGGACGGTTGTGCTAGCGTTCCCTTCGCAAGGAGGTTTCAAGAAATACCTCATCGCAACTTTTTCACTGCGCCTCATTTCTATTCCCGCATACGCCGTCAGGCGTTTGATGCATCGCATATTGCCTGCAGATGCGCTCCTTGGCGCGCCCAAGCACGAGTGTTTCAAGTCGTTCCGTGGTTTTGTGTACAAGGAATGATGTCATGCGTATCACAATGCTGAATCACATTTTCGGAATGCTCGCCGTCACCGCGACGTTGCGCGGGACCGAAACAGCGTTCGCCCGGAACGCGGCAGCCCCGCCTCCGCCCTATCATTGAGACGATCGAAGACGCGGGGAACGCGCGCGACGCGTGGGCCAAGGCTCCGGCGATATGATGTGGATCAACTGATCGAAAATACGCCGGGCTCGACCGTCACGAGAGGCGAGACGATTCCGACGTTGGACAAGGAGAATTGAACGAAGACGTAAATCCAAATCAAAAATCAGCAGAGGAGGTTCGAGATGTTTCGAGGATTGCTGCCACTGACATTGTCTCTCTGCCTTGGTGCGGCGACAGCACCAGCAACGCTGGCTCAATCGGCGCCGCCGATCACCGAACAGGAGGCGCACGCCATCGCGGTCGACGCCTATGTTTACTTCTACTCCATCATGTCGATGGAAGTATCCCGCAAGCAATTCACCAACGGCACGACCGATTTCAGGGGGCCGATGAATACGTTCGTCAACGTGCCCGAATACCCGCCGGCGGATTTCAAAGGCGTGGTGCGTTCCAACTTCGATACGCTGTATTCCGCCTCCTGGCTCGACATGACCAAGGAGCCGGTCGTCATCTCGGCGCCGGATACCGATGGGCGCTACTATCTGCTGCCGATGCTCGACATGTGGACGGACGTCTTCGCATCGCCGGGCTGGCGCACGACGGGCACCAAGGCCGGGACGTTCCTGGTGGCGCCGGCGAACTGGCGGCCGGATCTACGCGACAGGTTCGCTGAGGAGTTCAAGCTTCCAAAAGACACCCAGCGCATCGACGCGCCAACGCCCTACGTCTGGCTGATCGGCCGGACCAAGACCGACGGGCCGCCGGATTATGATGCGGTCCACAAGATCCAGGCCGGCTACAAGGTCACCCTGCTTTCCGAGTATGGCAAAACGCCCAGGCCAGTCGAATTCAAGCCGGACCCAAGCGTCGACATGAAGACGCCGCCAAAGACGCAGGTCGATACCATGACGGCGGGGGTATATTTCGCCTATGCCACGGAATTGCTGAAGCTGCATCCGCCTCACGTCACCGACGAACCGATCCTCGCGCAGATGAAGAGAATCGGCATCGAGCCCGGCAAGAGCTTTGACATCGGCAAGCTCGACCCCGCCGTGCAAAGGGCGCTGGAGACCGCACCGCAGGACGCGCAGAAGCTGATGGCCTGGAAGGTGCCGACGCTAGCGCGGGTTGCCAACGGCTGGGGGATGAACACCGACACGATGGGTGTTTACGGCAACTACTACCTGAAGCGGGCCATTATCGCGCAGCAGGGGCTTGGCGCCAACGTGGTCGAGGATGCCATCTATCCGCTCAATCTTGCCGACGACACCGGTAAGCCGCTCGATGGCGCGAACAAATACACCCTCACTTTCGAGAAGGGCGCCACGCCGCCTGTCAACGCGTTCTGGTCGATCACCCTCTACGATCAGGACGGCTTCCAGGTCGGCAACACGCTGAACCGCTTTGCGGTCTCTAGCTGGATGCCGTTCAAGTACAATGCGGATGGTTCGCTCGACCTCTATTTCCAGAACGCGAGCCCCGGCAAGGAGCTCGAAGCCAACTGGCTTCCTGCGCCGAAGGCGCCGTTCAATCTGACCATGCGCCTGTACGCGCCGAAGTCGGAGGCGCTGACCGGAAAATGGAATCCGCCGCCGGTTGTGAAGTCACAAACAACGGTTGGCATATCGGCCCAATAAAAGTTGACGGCACGCTGGCGCTTCGGCGCCAGCGTCCGACAGCGCGAACGCGAAGCAGGCGGTGAGACGCTTGAACCCGCGGCTTGGCGGTCAGGCTCAAAGGCTCTGCTGCAAGCCCGTTGCTGAAGGGTCAGCACTCCTTCCGTAATTCGCCAAGTACGAACATAGTTCCGCCCTCCTCGGCTGCGTTAAAAATCAACACCGAGCGGCTGGCAAGAAACAATCCTCGCAGGCCCAACAACCGATGCGTTGAGTGTTCGCGCTCCGTAGCGCGGATGCGCGGATCGCTCTCACGCGAATGCCATTGCATTTTGATACGGAGCATCAAATGAACTCCATGCTGGACGACAGGCTCGTGGAAGGGCAGATCGCAAGCTTGGAGGAGCAATTGTCGAACCTGGCACGCGAAGCAGGAGTCAGTTCTTCGGCCGCGCCGACCAGCATCAAGCGGTTTCCCATCCCGCTGCCAACGCTTCGGGCGGATTGGCGCCATGTGGCTTTCGTCGGTTCCCTGTTGGCAGCATCCCTTGGTGTGGTTGCCTGGTGGTGGTCATTCTCCGCCGATACGGCAAAGATGCCTCCCTCAGACCCAGCACCTCTGGCGCGCGCCGCGCCGGAGGCGGTCGTGCCGACTGCCGTTGCCCTGCGTCCCGAGTCGTCGCAGCAGCTCCAACCGACGGCGCGTGATCTTGCTGCCTTGAGCCAAACGGTTGAACAGCTCAAAGCGAGGCAGGAACAATTGATCCGCGACAACGAAAATCTGGCAAGCCAACTCAAGGAGAGTCGAGAGGAATCGGCGCGCAACAACGGCATCATCTTCCAGATCAGGGCCGATCAGATCCAAATGGCGCGCGAAAGCCAGACGCTCACCGAGCGGCTCAACGCAAGTCAGGACCAACTCGCCCGCGTCATCGCCAACGCTTCAGAGCCAAAGGCAATGCCCGAAGCGTCACCAACGACGATCCCCGAACAGCCAAAGACGATGCTCGAAGCGTCACCAACGGTGGGCTCTGAAGAGCCCAAAGTGGTACCCGACATACCGCTGCCACGTCCGCGGCAGTCGGCCAATGTCGTCCAAACGCAAAGGCCGGCGCGCCCCCCGGAGCGGCCGCAAGCCAAGAAGCCGCAACCGTCGATCTCATGGCCATGGTCCACGCGCTAAAGCGGGCATCGACGTTCCGCAGAAATTGACGCTGCGAGCGGTGGCAGCCGGCGAACTTGGGATGCGACGACGGACGCGCTCTCCATTCTAGGGATGTCCGCTTTCGGTCGAGGCCAATGCCATCGGGCCGGCAATTTCGTCAGCTCGCCAACACCGCACCGCGTGTCCGTCGGGCCGCACTTCCAGCGACGGCCCTGGCTCGCTTCGACACACGTCCTCGGCGTGACGGCAGCGCGGGCTGAAGGCGCAGCCGTTCGGTGGATCGAGCGGATTGGGAAGGTCGCCCCCTGTCGTCGCCAGCGGCGCATGGCGCAGCGGATCGGGGATGGCGGCGATCAGGGCCTGCGTATAGGGGTGCGCCGGCCGTTCGAAGATCTCGCGCCAGTCGCCATTCTCGACAATGCGGCCGAGATACATCACGGCGACCCTGTCGCTCATGTGCTCGACCACGCCGAGGTCGTGGCTGATCATGATGTAGGAGAGGCCGAGCGTCTCCTTCAATTCCAGCAGCAGATTGATGATCTGGGCGCGGATCGAGACATCGAGCGCCGAGACCGGCTCGTCGCAGATGACGATCTTGGGATTGAGGATCAGGGCGCGCGCAATGCCGATGCGCTGGCGCTGGCCGCCCGAGAATTCATGCGGGTAGCGGTCGGCCTGTTCGGGCCGCAGGCCCACATGCCGCAGCATCGTCGCGACGCGGTCCTCGATCTCGCTTGAGGCCGTGACGCCATGCACCCGCAGCGGGTCTTCAAGCGTGCGACGAACGGTCTGGCGCGGGTTGAGCGAGGCGTAGGGGTCCTGAAACACCATCTGCACGATGCGGGCCAACGCCTTGCGATCGCCGGATTGCCGGTTCGTCACGACCTGTCCGTCCAGCACGATGCGGCCGCGCGTCGGCGTCAGCAGACCAAGGATCGACAATGCGACCGTCGACTTGCCGGAGCCGGACTCGCCGACGAGGCCGAGACATTCGCCGCGCTTCAGCCTGAGATCGACACCGTCGACGGCACGGAGCAGCCGCCGGCCGCGGCCCAGCAAGCCGCCCCCCAGCGGAAAATGAACCGCGAGATCCTCGATGCTGAGAATGACGTCGCCGTCCGGCCTGCCCAGCGGTTCATGCATGGTGGTGACACCTCACCAGACCGCCCGCCTCCAGCCATGTCGTTTCCGGCGCGGTGGTCCGGCAAATATCGGTCGCCTGCGCACAACGTGGATTGAACCTGCAGCCATCAGGGAAAGCCGTGATCGCCGGGACGACGCCCGCGATCTCCTGCAGCCTGGTACGGCCAAGCGCCGCGCGGCTGCCCAGCCGCGGCAACGAGTCGACCAGGCCCTGCGTATAGGGGTGCGATGGCGCACGGAAGATATCGGCCGAGCCGCGCTCCTCGACGATGCGGCCGGCATACATCACGGCAACGCGGCGACAGACATTGGCGACCAGGCCAAGATCGTGGCTGATCATCAGGATGGCCGTTCCCCTCTCGGCGCAGAGATTGCGCATCAGCTCGATGATCTCGGCTTGCACGGTCACGTCGAGCGCGGTGGTCGGCTCGTCGGCGATCAGAAGATCCGGGCCGCATGCGAGCGCGATGGCGATCATCACGCGCTGGCGCATTCCGCCCGACAGCTGGTGCGGGTAATCCTTCACGCGTCGCTGGGGCGCGGGGACGCGGACGCTCGCCAGCGCCTCGACCGCCAGCTGGTCGGCCTCGCGCCAGCTCTTGCCCTGGTGCAGCACGAACATCTCGGCTATCTGCCGTCCCACCGGCGAGACTGGGTTCAGCGCCGTCATCGGCTCCTGGAAGATCATGGCGATGCGATTGCCGCGCAGCGCCCGCTGCCCGGCAGCTGGGAGCCGCTGGATCTCCCGCCCCTCAAACCGGATGACGCCGCCGCCGATCGACAAGGGCGGCCGCAGCAGGCCGATCAGGGCCAGCGCCGTGAT
The DNA here is from genome assembly GCF_900113725.1 of Bradyrhizobium sp. cf659. NCBI lineage: Bacteria > Pseudomonadati > Pseudomonadota > Alphaproteobacteria > Hyphomicrobiales > Nitrobacteraceae > Bradyrhizobium > Bradyrhizobium sp. cf659. The sequence continues at coordinate 169,943 of NZ_FOQJ01000001.1, read as the reverse complement.
GCTCTTGCCGCAGCCGGACTCGCCGACCAGGCCGAACGTCTCGCCCCGATCGATGCGGAATGAAACGCCCTCCACGGCGGGAACCTGGCTGGAACCGTGGTTGAGGTCGATGCGCAAATCCTCGACTTCGATCAGCGGCGAGCCCGTCATGTGCGCCGGCTCCGCGATTGCGGATCGAGAATGTCGCGCAGGCCGTCGCCGAGCAGGTTGAGGCCGAGCACCGTCAGGAAGATGGCAAGTCCGGGAAACACCGAGAGCCACGGCGCCGTGGTGATCTGGTCGCGGGCTTCCGACAGCATGCTGCCCCAGCTTGGAAAGGGCGGGCGGACGCCGAGACCGAGGAACGACAATGCGGCTTCGGACAAGACCGCGCTGCCCATGCCAAGCGTGCCGATGACGACGATGGGTCCGAGCATGTTCGGCAAGAGCTGCGTGATCATGATGCGCACATCGCCGTAGCCGAGCACGGTTGCTGCCTGCACGTAGCCCTGGCTCCTCAGCGACAGCGCCGAGGCCCGTGCGAGGCGGCAGGTGAAGGACCAGTTGGTCAGCCCGAGTGCGATCAGCAGGCTGGTCAGGCCGGGGCCGAGCACCGCCATGATGGCGAGCGCGAAGATCAGCGAGGGGATCGCGAGCATCAGATTGGTCAGGCCGTTGACGACATCGTCCCACCAGCCGCCAAAATAGCCGGCGCTCAGGCCCAGCGCCACGCCGATAACGCTGTTGATGAGCTGAGAGACGATGCCGACGGTCAGCGAGACGCGCGCGCCGTACAGGACGCGGGAATAGATGTCGCGGCCCTGCCCGTCGGTGCCGAACCACCAGGTCCAGCTCGGGGGTTCCTCTGCATTCATCAGATTGGCGTCCATGACGGGGTCGGTGTGCGCCAGCCAGGGCGCGAGCAGGCCGACGACGATCGCAAGCGCGAACAACGATCCGCCGATGACGAGATTGGCGCGGAGCTTCATGCGTATCTGATCCTGGGATCGATCACGCCGTAGAGCACGTCGATCAGCAGATTGATCGCGAGAAAGAACAGCACGACCACGAGAATGGAGCCCTGGACGGCGGGAATGTCGCGCTGCAGAACGCTATCGACGAGCAGCGAGCCGATGCCCGGCCAGGAGAACAGTTTTTCGACGACGACCGCCTGCCCCATCAGCGCGCCGAACTGCAGGCCCATGGTCGTGAGAATGAGGACGAGCGCGTTGCGCATCACATGCCACTTCACGACCCTGGTCTCGCTCATGCCCTTCGATCGCGCCGTGCGGACAAAGTCGGCCGTCATGATCTCGAGCACCGCGGCGCGCGTCGTCCGCGCCAGCAGCGCCATCGGCGAGACGCCGAGCGTCACGGCCGGCAGGATCAGATATTTGAGGCCGCCGTCGCCATAGCCGAAACTCGGAAGCCAGCCGAGTTTGAGCGCGAACAGGTACATCAAGAGCAGTCCGAGCCAGAATTTGGCCAACGACAGGCCCGACACCGCCAGGACCATCGAGGCGGTGTCGACCAAGCTTCCCGGCCGCAAGGCCGCGACGAAGCCGAGCGGCACGCCGAGCGCGATCGCAAATGCCATGGATGCGAAGATCAGTTGCAGCGTCGGCCATACCCGCTTGGCGATCATGGTCGTGACCGGCTCACGCGTCCGGAACGACGCCCCCAAATCACCAGTCGCGAGCCTCGCGACATAGGCGCCGAAGCGCATGTAGACGGGCTGGTCGAGGCCGAGCTGCCTCTTCATGCGCAGCTCAACCTGCGGATCACTGTCATCGCTCATGGTCGAGACGATGCTGCCTGGAACAACGCTGAACAGCACGAAGATCAGCAGCACGACGGCAAGCACGGTCGGAATGGTCTGCAGGAGACGGCGGAACAGGAACGGAAGCATCGGCACTTTTCCTCTCTCCCTCCATCGTTCGTCACGATGGAGGGAGCGCGAGAGCAGGTTTCACTTCGCGGGCGAGGTCTCGTCGACCCAGAGGTCTTCGACGTTCTGATGGGTCAGCTCCGTCGCGTTCAGCTGAACGCCCTTGAGCCAGGGCTGCACGGCCATGACCGCCTTGTTGTAGTTGAAGAACCAGACCGGCGCCTCTTCATAGAGCAGCGCGTTGGCCTTTTGCAGCAGCTGGCCACGCTTTGCGACGTCGTCGGTCTGCCCGGCCTCGTCGATCAACTTGTCGAAGTCTGCGTTCTTGAAATTCATGTAGTTGCAGGCCGATTGCGGCGTCGACGAGTGGAAGCATTTGAGGGCGGCCTGCGGATCCGGGCCGGTCTGCTGGGAGTAGACAAAGGCTTGGTAGTCGCCGCTGCGGACCACCTCGGCCAGAACCGCGGTCTCGACCTGCTTGACCTTCGCCTTGATGCCCACCTTGTCCAGCATCGGGATGACGGCCGTGACGATCGGCAGGCCCCAGCTTTCATTCTGGCTCGTGGTCCATTCGAACTCGAAGCCTGAGGGATAGCCTGCATCGGCAAGCAGCTGCTTGGCCTTGGCGGGATCGTAGGCGTAGGGCTTCATGGTCTTGTCGTAGAGCGGCGAGGTCAGCGGCAGCCAGCTGGTGGCGCGATAGGCCTTGTTCTTGACCAGCTTGTTGATGATCAGGTCGGTATCGATCGCATAGTTGATGGCCTGCCGGACGCGCTTGTCGGCGAACGGCTTGAAGGCGGTATTCATCCCCATGTAACGCGTGAATACCTCGGCGACCTCGACGATGGTACCCTTGAGGTCCGCGTCGGACTGATAGGCGACATACTGCGCAGGTCCCAGCACCGAAGTGTCGATCTCCTTGTTGCGGAAGGCGACATCGCGGGCCGCGGCCTCGCCCATGACCGACACGATGACCTTGTCGGCGTAGGGCTTGCCGGGCTTGTAGAACCGGTCCCACCGTTCGAGGACGATGCGCGATCCCGGCACGTGCTCGACGAACTTGAACGGCCCAAGTCCGATCGGTTTCTGGATAAAGCCCTCCTTGGCGGCCTCGTCGGCGGGATAGATCGACGTCAACGCGGTGAAGAAGTAGAAGCCCGGATCGACCTTCTCGGTCAGCTTCATCTCAATGGTGAAATCGTCGATCTTCTTCAGGCCGGAGATTTCCTTGGCCTGGCCCTTCTCGACCGCGGCGGCGCCCTCGATCACGCGGACATAGCGCGCGCCGGGATAGGCCTTGGCACCGTCCATGATACGGTTGTAGGACCAGATGACGTCATCGGCGGTCATCTTGCGGCCATTGTGGAAATAGGCGTCGTCGCGCAGCTTGAAGGTGTGAACGAAACCTCCGCCCGAGACCACGTCCTCCTTGGCGAGTTCCAGGACCGGTTTGCCTTCAGCCGAATTCCAGATGTAGAGCGACCGGTGCAGAGCCTTGGCGTAGATCTCGTCCTGGGCGCGCTGGGTCGTATGAATGTCCAGACTGGTGAAACTCGAACCGTAGGGCGCGGTCATGCGGATGGTTCCGCCCTTGCGCGGCGTCTGGGCCTCCGCCGTGGCGGCGAGCGCCAGTCCCAAACCAGCGACGATCGCCACTATCCTGAACATCATGGTCCCTCCGACAATGCAGGCGTATTCCAGTCAGCGAGTTGACCATTCGCAGCACGTCGAGCGCAAGCTCCTCTTTTCGTCTTGATGGCGCAGTTCCTAGCAACGCATCCTCCAAGACGCCCGCCCCGGGGGCAAACCCCTCAGGATGAGGCCGTGCTCTGCGGCAAGACCTTCAACCCATCGAGAATCGGAAGCGGAAACAACGATCTACGAACGGTGAACGCCTTGCGCGATCGATGCGACCAAGCTCAGGACAAGGGCCTTGGCCCAAAGATCTCGTCGCGATGGGAATCCGAAAGATGAAAAGCCGAACCTTGGGTATCTTGCTCGTCGGCGGTCTGGTCGCCGCCACGGCTGTGCTGGCAAGCCCGGTCGCGGCCAGCCTCAGCCGGTACAGCGAGGCGGACAGCATCCGGTTCAACTGGAGTCGCACCACCGGCGCGAACGACTATCTTGACGAAACGTGGTGGGCGGTCCGGGGCCATGACACTCCGGATAATTTCGTCGAACGACTGCTCAGCATCCCGGTCGGAGCGGTCGCACGGGGCGCAGGTGCGGGTTTCGAAGCCAGGGTTTCCCAGGGCACCGGTCTGCCACTGCCAGAGAGCTGGAGCATCGCTACGGCGAAGAATTCGCCGTTCATCACGTCGGTCTACGCCGAGACCCCGCGCGATCTCGCGGCGGTGCTCGGCTTCTATCGCGCCGAGCTCGGCAAGCGTGGCTGGATCGAGACGGTGGTCGAACCAGATCGGGCCGTGATCACCTTCACGACGGCCCGTGGACCGGTCCTGCTCCGGCTTTCCCGTCAGAACGACAGGACAATCGCCGAACTTTCGCTGCGCAAGCCGGGTATCGCGAATGCCGGCCTCCTGCCGAGGCCGAGGCAGGCAAGGCTGATGCTCGGCAACAAGTCGGACGAGGGGGCGGTCATCACCGTCGCCGACCAGACCATCAAGCTGGCGGCGCACGCCGGCGAAAAACTGGCGCACTCCGACTCCGCCGCATCCGAAATACCGGACAGCCAAAAGATCGATCTGCCGCCCGGCAAGTACAAGGTCACCCTCAAGGTCGAGGGCGGCACGGTCCAGACCCGGGAGTTCGAGATCGCGGCCAACGAGACCTGGGGTCTGCTGGCCGGCACAGACGGCGTCCTGCTGCCGATGCGGCTTTATTGAAGCGCGCCTGGCCCCTTGGGCTCTCATAACAGTGTGACCGTCATCCTGAGGTGCTCAGCACGCGATGCGAACGCATCGCGTGTTGAGCCTCGAAGGATGAACGGTCGCGATGCATCCGGGCTGTCGCCCTTCGAGGCCTCCGCTTCGCTCCGGCACCTCAGGGTGACGGCGAAACAGTTGTGTCAATTGTTCGGTTTTGTCATTGCGAGCGCGCAACCGCGCTCCTCATGAGGCTCTTAACCGGATAGCTCCGGCATCCAGTCCCGCAGTTTTCGCGCGGCACCTGTGACGTCGGCGATCGTCCCAAATGCCCCCGCCTCCACCATCATCGCCCGCGCCAGCCGCACGGCGCGGGCCTCGCTGACCGCCCGCCTGCGCGGATCCTCGATCAGCTCGAAATCGATGTTGTGGGCGAGGCCGAAGATGCGGCGGATGGTTTTTGCCGCGGCGAAGCCGACGGTGTCGGCGAACAGGCGCTGCATGTAGGCCTGCCGCTCGGCCTCCAGGCGGGCGGCGCCCTTCTCGCCGGCGAAGAGCGAGACCGGATAGGCGTCACCCGAAGCACCGGCGCGCCAGAGGTCGAGGAATTTGCGGGCGAACTCGCTCCAGACCTGCTCGACCGTCTCCAGCACCCAGCCCTCGAACGCAGCCCGCTCGCCCGGCGAGCGCTCGTGACCGGCGGAGGCGAAATAGGCCATCAGCAGATTGGCCAGCACGGCGCCGACGTCGAACCCCATCGGGCCGTAGAACGCGAATTCGGGATCGATCACCCGCGTCTGGCCATCCGTGACCATGATCGAGCCGGTGTGGAGATCGCCGTGGACCAGCGCTTCGGGGCTTGCCATGAACTTCAGCTTCAGCCGGGAGATCGCGACGTGCAGGTCCATGTCGTCGCGCAACGACGTGGCCAGGCCGTCGAGGTAAGGCGCGGTCCAGCGGTTCTGCTCGGCGACGCGGTAGGGATCGGTGAAGATCAGGTCCTCGGTGATCTTGCACAGCGCATGGTTGCCGGCGAAGGCCGCGATGCCCTCCTTTTTCTCGGCCGCGGAGAGCGCGAGGTCGGAGGTGAAGAACAGCGTCCGCGCCATGAAGGTGGTGATGTCGCCCGCAAAGCGCGGATATTGCGTTGCCGCGACCAGCCCCTTGCGCATGATGATGTGGGGCTCGAGCAGCTCCATCACCGTCAGCGCCAGCTTCTCGTTGTGATGCAGCAGCGCCGGCACAAGGCCGGGCGCGAGCTGGGCCTGCCGGGACAAAGCCAAAAATTCGTAATGGGCGCGCGACAGCGGCAGCGGCCAGCTTTCGCCGACAAGACGGACATAGGGCAGCGCCTGCTTCACGGCGACGCCGCCGCGGTCGCCCTTGACGATGAAAACGAGGTTGAGATTGCCGTCACCGACCTCGGTGATCGACCAGGACACCGGCTCGGCGCCGAGCAGCGCCGCGAGATCCGGCAGACCCGCGAGATAATCCCGCAAGGCCGCCTCATGCAGAATACGGTAGTCCCCTGCCCGATCCCCGGTCATGACGATCCCATCCCCCAAAGCGCGATGAAATCGCGCTTTAGTTTTTCTATTTGAGCATGATCTTCTCGGGAAACCGCTTCACACTTTTCCGGATCATGCTCTTGGCATGGCCGGATCGTTACTCCCGCTCCAGGAAGCTCGAGCCGATCCCGGCCTTTCTTTTGATGGGATCGTAATCACAATAGACGCCGTCCGCCACCAGCGTGTAGCTGGCGCTGACGTTGTATTTGTCCAGCTTGACCGAGTTCAGCCCGATCACCGAGGTGCTCTTGCCGCCGTTCCACTTGAACGGCGTCGAGCTCTTGGCCTGCTCGCAGGCCATCACGGCTTCGTTGAAGACGTAGCCCTCGACGAACGCCTTCAGCGTTCGCACCTGCACGGCCATCTTCCACTCGAAATAGCCGATGGCGCCCAGGCCGGCGACGATCAGCACCAGAAGCGCGACGACGATCCTCTGAAAAGTCATTCGTTCCCCCAAAACAATATCGCCAGCCAAAAACGTCTAGAACGGCATGCCCATCAACTTCGACAGGCGCTCGATGGAGAGATAACCCGCGTGGTAGGCGGCAAGGCCCGCGCCGTAGATGATCGCCGAGATGATCGTGGTCCAGATCAGCTTGCGTCCCATCCGCGTCAGGATCGGCGCGCCGGGATCGGTGCCGGGCGCGCCCACGCCGTCCTCGTGCTGGCTGCGCACGCCGAACGGCAGCGTCAGGAACAGCGCGACCCACCAGATGACGAAGTAGATCGCGATCGCGGTCGATATCTGGACGGCCATGGGACGGCCTTACGCCTGCTCGATTTCGACCAGCGCACCGGAAAAGTCCTTCGGGTGCAGGAACAGCACCGGCTTGCCGTGGGCGCCGATCTTCGGCACGCCGTCGCCGAGCACCCGCGCGCCCTCCTTCACCAGGGTGTCGCGCGAGGCGATGATGTCCACGACCTCGTAGCAGATATGGTGGATGCCGCCGTCGGCATTGCGCTCCAGGAACTTCGCGATCGGCGAGGCTTCACCGAGCGGCTCGATGAACTCGATCTTGGTGTTGGGCAGCGTCGCGAACACGGTGGTGACGCCATGCTCGGGCAGCGGCACGGCCTCCGAGATCTGCGCCCCGAACGCGGCGCCGTAGATTTTTGCAGCCTTGACGGCATCCTTGGTCGCGATCGCGACATGGTTGAGCCGGCCCAGCATGTTTCTCTCCCTCAGAGCATGATCCGGAAAAGTGTGAAGCGGTTTTCCGAAGAGATCCTGCCTCAATCAGACTGTCAGCACATGTACCAGACAGGCGGGCTTTTTGCCCCAATGTTCGTTGATCACGGCCCGGACCGCGCGTCGCACCGACTCGGCCAGGGCGTCCGGGTCGCGGCGGCGCGCTTTTGGCAGCCCCTCGATCGTGGACATCACGGCTTCGAAGACCAGATCGTCAAAAGCCTCGCCCGCCCTGTTCTTCTCGGGAACGCCGACGAGATCGACCTCGGGTTCGTCGACTAGCTCGCCCTGTGCGGTCATGGCGATGGCGACGAAAGCGCAGCCGGAAAAGGCCATGCGGCGGCGCTCGACCACCGCGCGGGACTTGGAATCCTCCAGGATCGTGCCGTCCTTGTAGAGCCGGCCCGAGGGCACCTCGCCGACGATGCCGGGATCGCCGGGGCCGAGCTTGACGAGGTCGCCGTTGCGGCAGACCAGCACGCGCGGCACGCCGGCGGCGCGCGCGAGCTTGGCGTGCTCGTGCAGGTGCAGGGCCTCGCCATGGACGGGGATCAGCAGCTGCGGGCGCACCCAGGCGATCATGTCGCGCAGCTCGTCGCGGCGGGGATGGCCGGAGACGTGGACCAACGCGTCGCGGTCGGTGATGACCTCGACGCCCTGGAGCACCAGATTGTTGATGATCGAACCGACCGCCTTCTCGTTGCCGGGAATGGTGCGCGAGGAGAAGATCACGCAATCACCGCGGTTGAGCGTGATCTCGGGATGGTCGTCATTGGCGATGCGCGCCAGCGCCGCACGGGCTTCGCCCTGGCTGCCGGTGCAGAGCGCCAGCACCTTGTCCTGCGGCAGATGGCCGTAGACGTCGGTCGAGCGGAAGTTCTGCACGCCGTCGAGATAGCCGGTCTCGCGCGCGACCTGCGACACGCGGTCCATGGCGCGCCCGACCACGACGACCTCGCGGTCGGCGGCCTTGGCGGCGTCGGCGACGGCTTTGATGCGGGCGACGTTGGAGGCGAAGGTCGTCACGGCAACCCTGCCCTTGGCGGCCTTGACCAGCCCGGCAATGGTCTTGGCGACCTCGGCTTCCGAGGGCGAGCGGCCGTCGCGCACCGCGTTGGTGGAATCGCCGATCAGGGCGAGCACGCCCTCGTCGCCGAGTTCGCGCAGCCGTTTTTCGTCGATCGGGCGGCCGATGATCGGGGTCGGATCGATCTTCCAGTCGCCGGTGTGCAGCACGATGCCGGCTTCGGTGTGGATCGCCAGCGCGTGCGATTCAGGTATCGAATGCGCGACCGGGATGAACTCGACGTTGAACGGGCCGATATCGACGCGGCCTCCCGACGGCACCACCGTCACCGGAATCTTTGGCGCGTTGCGCTCGGCGGCGCATTTGGCCTCGAACAGCGCCGCGCTGAACTGCGTCGCATAGATCGGGCATTTCAGCCTGGGCCAGAGGTCGATGATGGCGCCGAAATGGTCCTCATGGGCGTGGGTCAGCACCAGGCCCATCAGGTTCTTGCGTTCCTTCTCCAGGAAGCTGATGTCGGGCATGATCAGGTCGATGCCCGGCAGATGCTCCTCGTCGCCGAAGGAGACGCCGAGATCGACCGCGAGCCAGGCGCGCTGATGGCGGTTGCCAAGGCCGTAGATCGACAGGTTCATGCCGATCTCGCCGACACCGCCGAGCGGCGCAAATACCAGTTCGTCAGGCCGTGCCATCACGCAGCTCCCACGGAGGCGGCCGAGCCGAAGAACACCTCGCCGGCCGCCACCGGCAGGCGTCGGCCGTCAGCAGTGCGGACGATCAGGCAACCGGTATCATCGATCGTGTCGAAAATGCCTTCCAGCGTCGTCGTTCCCGTGTTGATCGCAACCCCCTCGCCGAGACCGGCGGCCCGCTCAAGCCAGAGCTTGCGGATCTCGGCAAAGCCGCGGCCATTGTCCCAGATGCCGCGGAACTCGACCCAGGCGTCGGACAGGGCGGAAAACAGCTCCTCGGCGCTGATCTGGACGCCAAGCGCGGCCAGCGACACCGCGGGCGTCGGCGTGCCCTCCGGCGCGGCGACGACGTTGGTGCCCATGCCGACGACGACCGCGAGGCGGTCGCCGATGATCTCGGCCTCGAGCCCGATGCCGACGAGCTTCTTGCCGCCGACCAGCACGTCGTTCGGCCATTTCAGGGCGTAGCGGGGACGGCCCTCGCCGAGGCGCAGCGCGGCCTCCAGGCTCACCTTTTCCAGGGCCGTCTCCTCCGCCAGCCCGGCGGCAAAGCCAAGCGTGGCCGCGACGGCGGGAGGAACATTCATGACTTCGAGGATGCTGGCGGCGAGATTGCCCCGCGGCGCGATCCAGGCGCGCTGGCGTCGGCCGCGGCCGGCCGTCTGCTCGGATGTGACGAACCACATCGGGCCGCGTTCGCCGCCCCTGGCGCGCTCGATCGCCTCGGTATTGGTCGAGCCGGTCCGCTCGAAAGCTGCGAGCTTGTAGCCCGCCGAGAGTGCGCGAGGACCGAGCGCGAACCCCATCCTAGAACAGCGACTTTGCGGCGGCGGAGGCGACGCTCACCACCGGCCCCGCGAACAACGCGAACAGGATGTTGAACAGGCCCGCGACCGCCAGCACCGTCTTCACCTCGACGCGCACCGGGTCGACCTGACCGGCCGGCTCGTCGAAATACATCGTCTTGACGATGGCGAGATAGTAGTAGGCGCCCACCACGCTGGAGAGCACGCCGATCACGGCAAGCGTGAACAGGTCCGCCCTGATGGCGGCGACGAAGACGTACCATTTGGCGAAGAAGCCGGCCAGCGGCGGAATGCCCGCGAGCGAGAACAGCAGCATCGCGAACATGAAGGCGAGCAGCGGATTGGTGCGGGAGAGACCGGCGAAATCGCTGATCTGCTCCACGGCCTGGCCGCTGCGCTTCATGGCGAGGATGATCGAGAACGAGCCGAGCGTCATCGCGACATAGATCACGATGTACATCAGCACGCCCTGCGCGCCTTCGACCGTGCCCGAGGCAAGACCGACCAGGGCGAAGCCCATGTGGCCGATCGAGGAGTAGGCCATCAGGCGCTTGATGTTGCTCTGGCCGATCGCCGCGAAGGCACCGAGCGCCATCGAGGCGATCGAGACGAACACCAGGATCTGCTGCCACTGCGGCACGATGCCGGGGAACGCAGTCAGCGTCGCGCGAGTGAGGACGGCGAGTGCGGCAACCTTCGGCGCAGAGGCGAAGAAGGCCGTTACCGGTGTCGGCGCGCCCTCATAGACGTCCGGCGTCCACATGTGGAACGGCACCACCGAGATCTTGAAGCAGAGGCCGGCAAGCAGGAAGACGAGGCCGAACACCAGGCCGACATTCGCGGTTGTCGCGGCGGTAGCGATGCCGGTGAAGCTGACCGTGCCGGTGAAGCCGTAGATCAGCGAGGCGCCGTACAGCAGCATGCCCGAGGACAGCGCGCCCAGCACGAAATACTTCAGGCCCGCCTCGTTCGACTTGGCATTGTCCCGGTTGGAGGCTGCCACGACGTAGAGCGAGAGCGACATCAGCTCGAGGCCCAGATAGAGCATGATCAGGTCGCCCGCCGAGATCAGCACCATCATGCCGAGGGTCGAGAGCAGCACCAGGATGGCGTATTCGAAGATGCGGCGCGAGGGGTCGGACAGGAACTCGGTCGACAGGACCAGCGTCACCGCCGAGCCGATCAGGGCCAGGATCTTCATGAAGCGGGCAAAATCGTCGACGATGAAGCTGCCGCCGAAGGTCACCTGCTTGCCCGCGGGCACCATGTATTCGAGCACGCCAACCACGATCAGGAGCAGCACCCCCAGCGAGGTGATCGCGCTGGTGGTTCCCTGCCCGCGATAGGCTCCCAGCATCAGAAGCGCCATCGCGCCGACCGCGAGCACGAGCTCGGGCAGCACCGGCGCCAGTTGATAACCTGCAGTCTCAAAGCTCATGGCGATATCCTGACCTGCCCGATCAATGGAGCAGTGCGGCGGCCTTCACGGCCGTCACAGCGGTGTTGTAATTGTTGACGAGTTGCTGGACCGAGGCCTCCGACATGTCGAGCACCGGCTTCGGATAGACGCCGAACAGGATCGTCAGCGCGATCAGCGGGAACAGCGTCAGGCACTCCCGGAAGGTGAGATCCTTGATCGTCATCAGCGACGGCTTAACCAGCATCCCGAACACGACCTTGCGGTAGAGCCAGAGCGCGTAGCACGCCGACAGGATCACGCCGGTCGAAGCGAAGAACGCGGTCGGGATTGAGGTCTTGAAGGTGCCGAGCAGCGTCATGAACTCGCCGACGAAGCCGGACGTGCCGGGCAGACCGACATTGGCCATGGTGAAGACCATGAAGGTCAGCGCGTAGAGCGGCATCCGGTTGACGAGGCCGCCATAGGCCGCGATCTCGCGGGTGTGCATGCGGTCGTAGACGATGCCGACGCAGAGGAACAGCGCGCCGGAGACGATGCCGTGCGAGATCATCTGGAACACGCCGCCGGCGACCCCCTGCATGGTGCCGGCGAAGATGCCCATGGTGACGAAGCCCATATGCGCCACTGAAGAGTACGCGATCAGCTTCTTCATGTCCTCCTGCATCATCGCCACCAGCGAGGTGTAGATGATGGCAATGACCGAAAGCGTGAAGATCAGCGGCGCGAAGTCGTGCGACGCGAGGGGGAACATCGGCAGCGAGAAGCGCAGGAAGCCGTAGCCGCCCAACTTCAAGAGGATCGCGGCCAGGACCACCGAACCGGCGGTCGGCGCCTCGACATGCGCATCGGGCAACCACGTGTGCACCGGCCACATCGGCATCTTCACCGCGAAGGATGCGAAGAAGGCGAGCCACGCCCAGGTCTGCAGCGACCGCGGCACGGCTGTGTGCATCAGGGTCGGGATGTCGGTGGTGGCGCCGTTCCAGTACAGCGCCATGATGGCGAGCAGCATCAGGACCGAGCCGAGCAGCGTGTAGAGGAAGAACTTGAACGACGCGTAGACCCGGCGCGGGCCGCCCCAGATGCCGATGATCAGGAACATCGGGATCAGGCCGCCTTCGAAGAACAGGTAGAACAGCACGAGATCGAGCGCGGCGAAGGTGCCGACCAAAAACGTTTCCAGGATCAGGAACGCCATCATGTATTCACGCACGCGGCTCGTGACCGATTTCCAGCTCGCGATGATGCAGATCGGCATCAACGCAGTGGTCAGGATCACGAAGGGCAGCGAAATGCCGTCCACGCCCATGTGGTAGGTGATGCCGGTGGCGAGCCAGTTCGCCTTCTCGACGAACTGGAAGTCCGCATTCGAAGGATCGAAGCGCATGACCAGGATCACCGACACCGCGAAGGTGATCAGCGTGGTCCACAGTGCGATCCAGCGCGAGTTGCGCCGCGCCGCCTCGTCGTCGCCGCGGCTGAGATAGACGATCAGCGCGCCGACCAGCGGCAGGAACGTGGTGACCGATAGAATGGGCCAGGTCGTCATTTACTGGCCTCCAAAGCCGAACATGAACCAAGTGATCAGGCCGGCGACGCCGATCAGCATGGCGAATGCGTAGTGATAGAGATAGCCGGTCTGGATCTTCACGACGTTGCGGGTGACGTCCAGCACGCGGGCCGAGACGCCGTCGGGCCCCAAGCCGTCGATGATGAAGCCGTCGCCCTTCTTCCAGAGCTGGTAGCCGATCCACTTCGCCGGACGGACGAAGATGAACTCGTACAGCTCGTCGAAGTACCATTTGTTGAGCAGGAACTGGTACAGCATCGGCTGCGTGTTCGCGAGCTCGACCGGCAGATACGGCCGGCGGATGTAGAACAGGTACGAGACCAGGAAGCCCAGCACCATCATCACCGTCGGCAGGAAGGCGATGGTCTCGGGGATGTGGTGCATCTCCTCGATGATGTGCGGGTTCATCTTCACGGACTCGCGGAAGAACTCCTCGACGCCGTGACCGGCGAACAGCTCCTTGAACGGGAAGCCCGCGACGATCGAGCCGACCGCGAGCACGCCGATCGGGATCAGAATCCAGAGCGGGGCCTCATGCGCGGCCTCGTAGTGATGCTCGTCATGGGGCTCGCCGTGGAAGGTCTTGAAGATCAGGCGCCAGGAGTAGAACGAGGTCAGGCCGGCGGCGACGACCGTCATCAGGAAGCCGTACATCGCGAACGGATTGTGCGAGGCGTAGGCCGATTCGATGATCGCGTCCTTGGAGAAGTAGCCGGCGGTGAGCGGGAAGCCGGTCAGGGCCAGCGTGCCGACCACCATCACCGCGTAGGTGTAGGGGATCTTCTTCCAGAGGCCGCCCATGTTGCGGATGTCCTGCTCGTGGTGCATCGCGTAGATCACCGAGCCGGAGCCCAGGAACAGCAGCGCCTTGAAGAAGGCGTGCGTGAACAGGTGGAACATGCCGACCGAATAGGCCCCTGCTCCCATCGCCACGAACATGTAGCCGAGCTGCGAACAGGTCGAGTAGGCAACGATGCGCTTGATGTCGTTCTGGACGAGGCCGATGGTCGCCGCGAAGAACGCCGTGGTCGCACCGAAGAACATCACGACGGCCTGCGCGTTCGGGGCGAGCTCGAACAGCGGCGACAGGCGCGCCACCATGAACACGCCGGCGGTGACCATGGTCGCGGCGTGGATCAGCGCCGAGACCGGGGTCGGGCCTTCCATCGCGTCCGGCAACCAGGTGTGCAGCAGGAACTGCGCCGACTTGCCCATCGCGCCCATGAACAGCAGGAGGCAGGTCAGGGTCAGCGCATCGGCGTGCCAGCCGAGGAAGTCGATGGTCTTGCCGGTGAGGCCCGGCGCGGCATGGAAGATCGTCTCGAAATCGGTCGAGCCGGCCAGCATGAAGATCGCGAAGATGCCGAGCGCGAAACCGAAATCGCCGACGCGGTTGACCACGAAGGCCTTGATGGCGGCGGCGTTCGCCGACGGCTTCTGATACCAGAAGCCGATCAGCAGGTAGCTGGCGAGCCCCACGCCTTCCCAGCCGAAGAACAGCTGCACGAGGTTGTCCGCCGTCACCAGCATCAGCATGGCGAAGGTGAACAGCGAGAGATAACCGAAGAAGCGCGGCCGGTACGGATCCTCGTCCATGTAGCCGATGGAATAGAGGTGCACGAGCGAGGACACGGTCGTCACCACCACCAGCATCACGGCGGTGAGCGTGTCGACCCGCAGCGTCCAGTAGACCTGGAGGTCGCCGGAGAGGATCCACGGCAGCAGCGGAATCCGCATGTCATGGTGCATGAAGCCTACATCGACCAGCGTCATCCACGATAGCGCCGCCGACACGAACAGCAAGGCCGTCGTGATCAGCTCCGCCGCGCGCGAGCCCGCCGCAGCCGGCTCGACCGGTCCGTGGCCGTGGTCGTCGTGCGCGTGATCGTCGTGACCATGGTCGTCATGGGCCGCCGACGCGTGCGCATCGCCGTGACCGTGGTCGCCGTGATGCTCGACTTCGTCGCCCGAGGGGTTGCGGGCATGCGCGCCGAACAGCGCAATCAGGCCGGCCAAGATGGCGCCCAGGAGCGGCAGGAATACGATCGCCTGAACCATGACTGAGCTCAGCCCTTCATCAGATTGACGTCCTCAACCGCGATCGAGCCGCGGTTGCGGAAATAGACCACCAGGATGGCGAGACCGATCGCGGCTTCCGCAGCAGCGACCGTCAGCACCAGAAGCGCGAAGACCTGGCCGACGATGTCGCCGAGGAAGGTCGAGAACGCGACGAGGTTGATGTTGACCGAGAGCAGGATCAGCTCGATCGACATCAGGATGATGATGATGTTCTTGCGGTTCAGGAAAATGCCGAGGATCCCGAGCGTGAACAGGATCGCGCCGACCGCCAGATAGTGTCCGAGCCCGATCGTCATTTCACCCACTCCGCCGCATCGGCATCCGAGAGCCCCTGCCCCGGCGCCACCTTGCGCATCGCCATCGCCATCTCGGGCGTGCGCGCGTTCTGAACGTTGATGTCCTGCCGCTTCACGCTCGCCTTGTGCCTGAGCGTCAGCACGATGGCACCGATCATGGCGACCAGGAGCACCATGCCCGCGAGCTGGAAGTAGTGGATGTACTTCGTATAGAGCACGAGGCCGAGCGCCTCGGTGTTCGAGACGTTGGTCGGGATCGCCGCCGTGATCGTCTTGGAGACGCCGGGGTTGATGACCCAGAAGCCGACGGTGAGCAGCAGCTCGAACAGGAAGATGCCGCCGATCACGAGGCCGACCGGCAGGTACTCGATGAAGCCCTCGCGCAGCTCGAGGAAGTCGACGTCGAGCATCATGATCACGAACAGGAACAGCACCGCGACCGCGCCGACATAGACGACGATCAGCATCATGCCGAGGAACTCGGCGCCCATCAGCACGAACAGGCCGGAGGCGTTGACGAAGGCCAGGATCAGGTACAGCACGGAGTGCACGGGATTGCGCGAGACAATCACCATCACCGCCGAGGCGACGCAGATGCCGGCGAAGAGATAGAAGAACAGCGCGGGAAGGATCATGCTCTCATCTCACCGGTACGGCGCATCGAGCTCGATCGCTTTCGCGATCTCGCGTTCCCAGCGGTCGCCGTTGGCGAGCAGCTTGGCCTTGTCATAGAACAGTTCCTCGCGGGTCTCGGTCGCGAACTCGAAGTTCGGGCCTTCGACGATGGCGTCGACCGGACAGGCCTCCTGGCAGAGGCCGCAATAGATGCACTTCACCATGTCGATGTCGTAGCGCACCGTGCGGCGGGTGCCGTCGTTGCGGCGCGGGCCGGCCTCGATGGTGATCGCCTGCGCCGGGCACACGGCTTCGCACAGCTTGCAGGCGATGCAGCGTTCTTCGCCGTTCGGATAGCGGCGCAGCGCGTGCTCGCCGCGGAAGCGCGGCGAGATCGGGCCCTTCTCGAAGGGATAGTTCAGCGTCGGCTTCGGCTGGAAGAAATAGCGCATGGCGAGGAAGAACGCCGAGACGAATTCCGACAGCAGAAGCGAGCGTGCAGTGGCGTTGATGTTGATACCCATGACGGCCCTCACTTCGGCGCGATGCCGGCGAAATGCAGCACGCCGGCCACCACGATCACCATCGCCAGCGACAGCGGCAGGAACACCTTCCAGCCGAGGCGCATCAGTTGATCGTAGCGGTAGCGGGGCACGATCGCCTTCGCCATCGCGAACAGGAAGAACATGAAGAAGACTTTGAGCGAGAACCAGATGATCCCCGGCACCCAGTTGAAGGGCGGCAGGTCCACCGGCGGCAGCCAGCCTCCGAGGAACAGGATCGTCGCCAGCGCGCACATCGTGACGATCGCGACATACTCGCCGAGCATGAACAGCAAATACGGCGTCGAGCCGTACTCGACCATGAAGCCGGCGACGAGCTCGGATTCGGCTTCGACGAGGTCGAACGGCGGACGGTTGGTTTCCGCCAGCGCCGAGACGTAGAACACCACGAACATCGGGAACAACGGCCAGACGTACCAGTTCAGGATGGTGAGCTGCGGCAGCCCGATCAGGCTGGCGAGGCCTCGGGCATGCTGGGCCTCGACCACGGCCGACAGGTTCAGCGTGCCGGCGCAGAGCAGCACGGTGATGATGACGAAGCCGATCGAGACCTCGTAGGACACCATCTGCGCCGCAGAGCGCAGCGCGGCCAAGAACGGGTATTTCGAGTTCGACGACCAGCCGGCCATGATGATGCCGTAGATCGACAGCGACGAGATCGCGAAGATGAAGAGGACGCCGACATTGATGTCGGAGATCACCCAGCCGAGATTGGTCGGGATCACGGCCCAGGCGGCGAGCGCAAGCACGCATGAGACCAAGGGAGCAAGGAGAAACACGCCCTTGTTGGCGCCGGCCGGGATGATCGGCTCCTTCAGCACGAACTTCAGCAGGTCGGCGAAGGACTGCAGCAGCCCCCAGGGGCCGACCACGTTCGGACCGCGGCGGATCTGCACCGCCGCCCAGATCTTGCGGTCGGCGAGCAGGATGTAGGCGATCGCGACCAGCAGGACGACGAGCACCAAGACGCTCTCCGCGACCATGATGATCAGCGGCCAGAGGAAACCGGTCCAGAATGCGCTTTCGAAGAATTCCATCAGATCACGCTCACTCCGCTGCGGTCAGCATCTGCCCGGAGGCAAGCCGCGAGCACTCCGCCATCACGGCGGACGCACGCGCGATTGGGTTGGTCAAATAGAAGTCCTCGACCAGAGGCTTGAACGGCGCCTTCTCAGGCGAGCCGCCCTTGCCTGCCAGCTTCTTGATCTGGTCGGCGGAGCCTACCTCGATCTGGTCGAGACGGATCAGATGCGGCACGGCCTTGAACATCGCCTGGCGCAGGGCGGCAAGCGAGTCGTAGCCGAGCTTCTTGCCGAGCGCTTCCGACAGCGCGCGGACGATCGCCCAGTCCTCGCGGGCTTCGCCCGGCGGGAATGCGGCGCGGCCGGTCATCTGCACCCGGCCTTCGGTGTTGACGTAGATCGCGGACTTCTCGGTGTAGGCGGCCGCCGGCAGGATCACGTCGGCGCGGTGCGCGCCGCGGTCGCCATGGGTGCCGATATAGACGACGAAGGTGCCGTCCGGCGCCTTGATCTCGTCGGCGCCGAGCAGGAACAGCAGGTCGAGCGTCCCGAAGGTCGTCATCTGCGCGGCGTTCAGGCCACCGGCCGCGGCGGAGAAGCCGATGTCGAGCGCGCCGACGCGCGAGGCGGTCTCGTGCAGCACGCCGAAACCGTTCCAGCCGTCCTTGACCGCGCCGACATCCATCGCGAGCTTGGCGGCGGCGGCCAGAATGGCGGCGCCGTCGTGACGCGAGGCTGCGCCCGCGCCGACCAGGATGATCGGGTTCTTGGCGTTCTTCAGCACGTCCATGAAGGAGTGCTTGCCGGCCGCGAGCTCACCGAGCGTCTCGGTGCCTGCGCCGAGATGGTCGTAGTCGTAGGTCAGGTCGGCCTTGGCGCCGATCACGCCGACCTTGAAGCCGCCGGAGCGCCAGCGCTTGCGGATGCGGGCGTTGAACACGGCCGCTTCCTTGCGCGGATTGGCGCCGATGACGAGCAGCGCGTCGGCCTGCTCCACGCCTGCAAGCGTCGGGTTGAAGATATAGGAGCCGCGGCCGAGCGCCGGATCGAAGGCGTCGCCGCCCTGCACCGCCAGATTGCTCGAGCCGTATTTGGCGAGCAGATCCTTCAGCGCGAACATCTCCTCGACACCGGCGAGGTCGCCGGCGATCGCGCCGATGCGCTTGCCGTCGGTACGTGCCGCTTTCGCAGCGATCGCGGCAAAGGCCTCGGGCCAGCTCGCCGCGCGCAGCTTGCCGGCTTCGCGGATATAGGGCCGGTCGAGGCGCTGGGTGCGCAGGCCGTCGACGATGTGGCGGGTCTTGTCCGAGATCCACTCCTCGTTCACGGCCTCGTTGATGCGTGGCAGCACGCGCATCACCTCGCGGCCGCGGGTATCGACGCGGATCGCCGAGCCGACGCCGTCCATGACGTCGATCGACTGGGTCTTGCCGAGCTCCCACGGGCGGGCGGCAAAAGCATAGGGCTTCGAGGTCAGCGCACCGACCGGGCAGATGTCGACGAGGTTGCCCTGCAATTCCGACGTCAGCGCATGCTCCAGATAGGTCGTGATCTCCATGTCCTCGCCGCGGCCGGTCGCGCCCATTTCAGGGGCGCCGGCGACTTCCGCCGAGAAGCGGACGCAGCGCGTGCACTGGATACAGCGGTTCATCGAGGTCTTGACCAGCGCGCCGAGATACTTGTCCTCGACCGCGCGCTTGTTCTCGGCGAAGCGGCTGGTGTCCACACCATAGCCCATCGCCTGGTCCTGGAGGTCGCACTCACCACCCTGGTCGCAGATCGGGCAGTCCAGCGGATGGTTGATCAGAAGGAATTCCATCACGCCTTCGCGCGCCTTCTTCACCATCGGCGAACGGGTGGAGATTTCCGGCGGCTCGCCCTTGGGACCCGGACGGCAGTCGCGCACGCCCCAGGCGCAGCTCGCGACCGGCTTCGGGCCGCCCTTCACCTCGACGAGGCACATCCGGCAATTGCCGGCGATCGACAGCCGCTCATGATAGCAGAAGCGCGGAATCTCGGCGCCGGCGGCCTCGCACGCCTGAAGCAGCGTGTACTCGGCCGGAACATCGATCTCTTTGCCGTCGATGATGAGCTTGGTCATGTCTCTTACTCCGCCGCGACCATGTTCACGGGATCGCGGACGCCGATATCGTCGATGTCGGCCTTATGCGAATACTGGTCGATGCGCGCTTCGATCTCATGACGGAAATGCGCGATCAGGCCCTGGATCGGCCAGGCGGCTGCGTCGCCGAGCGCGCAGATGGTGTGGCCTTCGACCTGCTTTGTGACTTCGAGCAGCATGTCGATCTCGCGCTTGTGGGCGCGGCCTTCCGCCATGCGGGTCAGGACGCGCCACATCCACCCCGTGCCCTCGCGGCACGGCGTGCACTGGCCGCAGCTCTCGTGCTTGTAGAAGTACGAGATGCGGGCGATGGCGCGGATCAAATCGGTCGACTTGTCCATCACGATCACGGCAGCAGTGCCGAGGCCGGAGCGCAGCTTGCTCAAGCTGTCGAAATCCATCGGCGTGTCGATGATCTGCTCGGCCGGCACCATGCGCACCGAGGAGCCTCCGGGGATCACGGCCTTCAGATTGTCCCAGCCGCCGCGGATGCCGCCGCAATGCTTCTCGATCAGCTCACGGAACGGAATGCCCATGGCCTCTTCGACGTTGCAGGGCCGTTCGACATGGCCGGAGATGCAGAACAGCTTGGTGCCGACATTGTTCGGACGACCGATGCCGGCGAACCAGGCCGCGCCACGGCGCAGGATGTCCGGCGCCACCGCGATCGACTCGACGTTGTTGACGGTGGTCGGGCAGCCGAACAGGCCGACATTGGCCGGGAACGGCGGCTTCAGGCGCGGCTGGCCCTTCTTGCCCTCGAGGCTTTCGAGCAGCGCGGTTTCCTCGCCGCAGATATAGGCGCCGGCGCCGTGCGCGACGTAGATGTCGAACGGCCAGCCGTTGACGTTGTCCTTGCCGACCAGCTTGGCCTCATAGGCCTGGTCGATCGCGGCCTGGAGGTGCTCGCGCTCGCGGATGAACTCACCGCGGACATAGATGTAGCAGGCATGCGCGTTCATCGCGCAGCTGGCGATCAGGCAGCCCTCGATCAGGAGATGCGGATCGTGCCGCATGATCTCGCGATCCTTGCAGGTGCCGGGCTCGGATTCGTCGGCGTTGACGACGAGATAGCTCGGCCGGCCGTCGGTCGATTCCTTCGGCATGAACGACCATTTCAGGCCGGTCGGGAAGCCGGCGCCGCCGCGGCCGCGCAGGCCCGACGCCTTCATCTCGTTGATGATCCAGTCGCGGCCCTTGTCGATGATATTCTTCGTACCATCCCAGGCGCCGCGGCGCCGCGCACCCTCGAGCCCCCAGTCATGGAGGCCGTAGAGGTTCTTGAAGATGCGGTCCTTGTCCTCGAGCATATCAGTGCTTTCCGATCAACGATTGGACTGCTTGTAGGCAAGTCCGGCGGCGCAGACGGCGAAGGTCAGCGCCCAGAGCAGGCTGGATTCCAGCGACGCGTTCAGGCTGAAACGCTGAAGCAGGAAAATGAACGTGGCCGCCACGGCGGCATGCATCGCGATGAAGCCCCACTTCTTCATGGCACCGCTCCCCTGCACGGCCGGCGACGAGAGATCCCGCATCAGGTGATCTCCTTCAGCGTGGTCGGCCCGGTGATCGGCGCCGAGAACTGGCGGCCGTTCTGCGGACCGGGCTTCGGTGGATTGCCGGAAGCAAAGCCGTCGAGCACCTTGCCAAAGCTCTCCTTGGTCAGGTCCTCATAGGTGTCCTTGCCGATCAGCACCATCGGTGCGTTCACGCAGGCGCCCAGGCACTCGACCTCTTCCCAGCTGAAATTGCCGTCCTTGGAGAGATGGAAGGGCTCGTGATGGATGCGGTGCTCGCAGACGTGGATCAGGTCCTCGGCGCCGCGCAGGCGGCACGGCGTAGTGCCGCAGACCTGGACGTGGGCTTTCTTGCCGACGGGGGCGAGCTGGAACATCGTGTAGAAGGTCGCGACCTCGAGCACGCGGATATAGGGCATGTCGAGCAGGTCGGCGACGGCGCGGATCGCGGCTTCCGACACCCAGCCTTCGTGCTGTTCCTGGACGCGCCAAAGGATGGCGATGACAGCGGAGGCCTGGCGGCCGGCCGGATATTTCGCGATCTGCTGCTTGGCGAACGCGAGGTTCTCCTCCGTGAACGCAAAGCTCGCGGGCTGGACTTCCTTCGGTGCTAATCGGCGGACGGACATCTCTCAATCTCTCACTGCATGCGGCGCGCGGTCTTGGCATTCAGAGTCTTGGCATTCAGGGCATCGATCCTGTCCTGCCAGAATGCGCTTGCGGTGCCGAAAACGTTGTAGCCGACGTGGGTCGAGACCTTGATGCGGTCGAGGATCGACAGCTCCTTCACGGTCTCCATCCGTTTGCTGCGCGGATCGAACACGATCAGCTTCAGCGGGGTCTGTTCGAGGATGTAGCGCGACACCGCGTGGCTGCGGTCGCTGCCGTGCTCCTCGCACATGATGACGCTGTCGGTCTCAAGCAGCCGGGCGCCGCCCTTGATCGCTTCGATCTCGACGCCCTCGACGTCGAGCTTGATCAGGTATTTGCCGCTCGCCGCAACCTTGCCGTCGTCGATGAGGTTGTCCAGCGCGATGACCGGCACCTCCTCGCCGCCCGACGACGGATCGCCGGCGATGCTGAAGGCCTCGTGCTTGGTGCCCGACAGCCGCGCGGTGCCGCGAGCGGCGCCGATCGCGCATTTCAGGGTCTCGAAGCGGCCAGCGTTGACACGCGCGTTGTTGGCGAGCTTCGGATAATTCTGCCCCGACGGCTCGATCGCGATCGCCTTGTGCGAGCCGAACGGCCTGCTCGACACCAGGATCGACCAGTAGCCGTAATTGGCGCCGCAATCGAGCAGCGTGTAATCGACGTCGATGGAGTCGGCGAACAGGAGCTCCAGCTCGTCCTCATAGTTATAGGAGCGGTTGAGCAGCTTGCTCCAATAGCCGTCGCCATAGGGGAATTCGAACACGGCGTCGGGATTGAGCCTGATCGCGATGTTGCGCTCGGGCAGCGTTTTCCGCAGCAGGTTCGCGCAGGCGATGTAGCCCATATGCGAGAAATGCGACGAGATCTTCGATCCCGTCACCAGCGCCAAGGCAGCCGTCCGCTCCCACAGGTTGGCCCCTTCAAGGGCCCCCGAGGCGCGGTCAAACTGGATTGGCGCTTGCGCCATCACCGATCGACCTCTCCGAACACGATGTCGAGCGAACCCAGGATCGCCGAGACGTCGGCGAGCAGATGCCCGCGGCAGATGTGGTCCATGGCCTGGAGATGGGCGAAGCCCGGCGCGCGGATCTTGCACTTGTAGGGCTTGTTGGTGCCGTCGGCGACGAGATAGACGCCGAACTCGCCCTTGGGCGCCTCGACCGCGGCGTAGACCTCGCCGGCCGGCACGTGGACGCCTTCGGTGTAGAGCTTGAAGTGGTGGATCAGCGCTTCCATCGAGCGCTTCATCTCGCCACGGCGCGGCGGCGCGACCTTGTTGTCCTCGACGACGACGGGGCCCTTGCCCTCAGGCGCGTTCAGCTTCTCGATGCACTGCTTCATGATCCGCACCGACTGGCGCATCTCTTCCATGCGGATCAGGTAGCGGTCGTAGCAGTCGCCGTTCTTGCCGATCGGAATGTCGAAATCCATCTCGGCGTAGCATTCATAGGGCTGCGACTTGCGCAGGTCCCAGGCCGCGCCCGAGCCGCGCACCATCACGCCCGAAAAGCCCCACTCCCAGGCTTCCTTCAGCGGCACCACGCCGATGTCGACGTTGCGCTGCTTGAAGATGCGGTTGGCGGTGAGCAGGCGATCGAGGTCGTCAACCACCTTCAGGAACGGATCGCACCAGGCCTCGATGTCGTCGACCAGCTTCTGCGGCAGGTCCTGATGCACGCCGCCGACGCGGAAGAAGGCCGCATGCATGCGGCTGCCCGAGGCGCGCTCGTAGAACACCATCAGCTTCTCGCGCTCTTCGAAGCCCCACAGCGGCGGGGTGAGCGCGCCGACGTCCATCGCCTGCGTGGTGACGTTGAGCAGGTGCGACAGGATGCGGCCGATCTCGCAATAGAGCACGCGGATCAGCTGGCCGCGGCGCGGCACCTCGATGCCGAGCAGCTTTTCCGCGGCGAGGCAGAAGGCGTGCTCCTGGTTCATCGGCGCGACGTAGTCGAGCCGATCGAAATAAGGGATCGCCTGGAGATAGGTCTTCTGCTCGATCAGCTTCTCGGTGCCGCGGTGAAGCAGGCCGATATGCGGATCGACGCGCGCGACGATTTCGCCGTCCAATTCGAGCACGAGGCGCAACACACCATGGGCCGCAGGATGCTGCGGTCCAAAATTGATGGTGAAATTTCGGAGGTTCTCAGGTTGTTCGTTCATGATCAGACCTTCGGCCCCGCCTTCTCGTCACCGGGAAGCGGATAGTCCGCCCCTTCCCACGGCGAGAGGAAATCGAACTTGCGGAATTCCTGGTTGAGCCTGACAGGCTCGTACACCACCCGCTTCTCCTGGTCGTCGTAGCGGACCTCGACGAAGCCGGTGGTCGGGAAATCCTTGCGCAGCGGATGGCCCTCGAAACCGTAATCGGTGAGGATGCGGCGCATGTCGGGATGGCCGACGAAGAACACGCCATAGAGATCGTAGGCCTCGCGCTCGAACCAGTCGGCGCCGGGGAACACATCGATCAGCGACGGCACCTGGGTGGTCTCGTCGGCTTGAGCCCTGAGCCGGATCCGCGCGTTCAGCGTCGGTGACAGAAAGTGGTAGATCACGTCGAAGCGCTTCTCGCGATCCGGATAGTCCACCGCCGTGATGTCGGTGAAGTTGACGAAGCGGCAGCTCGGATCGTCGCGGAGGTACTTGACCACCTCAACGATCTTGCTGGCCTCGACATCCACCGTCAGCTGGTTGAAGGCCACCGAATGACCGGTGGCCGCGCCCGGAAGCGCGCTAACGATCGTTTGCCCAAGGGCGTCGAGCTTGCCGTCGTCCATGACGTAAAACCTTAGCGTTCGATGGTGCCGGTGCGCCGGATCTTCTTCTGAAGCAGCAGCACGCCGTAGAGCAGCGCTTCCGCCGTAGGCGGGCAGCCCGGCACATAGATGTCGATCGGCACGATGCGGTCGCAGCCGCGCACGACCGAATAGGAATAGTGATAGTAGCCGCCGCCATTGGCGCACGAGCCCATCGAGATGACGTAGCGCGGCTCGGGCATCTGGTCGTAGACTTTGCGCAGCGCCGGGGCCATCTTGTTGGTGAGCGTGCCTGCGACGATCATCACGTCGGACTGACGCGGCGAGGCACGCGGCGCGAAGCCGAAACGCTCGACGTCGTAGCGCGGCATCGACACCTGCATCATCTCGACCGCGCAGCAGGCGAGACCGAAGGTCATCCACATCAGCGAGCCGGTGCGCGCCCAGGTGATGAGGTCGTCGGTCGCGGCCGTGAAGAAGCCCTTGTCGGACAGCTCGGAATTGACCTCGAGGAAGAACGGATCAGTGGCCCCGACCGGCTTGCCGGTGGACGGATCCAGAATGCCCTTGGGGGCCGGCGCAATCACCGGACCGGTGGACGATGCAGGGTTCAATCCCATTCCAGTGCCCCTTTCTTCCATTCATAGGCGAAGCCCACCGTCAGCACGGCGAGGAACACCACCATGGACCAGAAGCCGGTCGCGCCAAGCTTGCCGAACGCCACCGCCCAGGGAAACAGGAACGCCACCTCGAGATCGAAGATGATGAAGAGGATGGCGACCAGGTAGAAGCGGACGTCGAACTTCATGCGGGCGTCGTCGAAGGCGTTGAAACCGCACTCATACGCCGACAGCTTTTCCGGGTCCGGCTGCTGGAACGCCACGATGAAAGGCGCGATCAGCAGCACGAGGCCGATGAGGCCCGCTACCCCTATGAAGACGACGAGTGGAAGATAGTTCTGTAGAATGCCGCTCATGGCGAGCCCTTTTTCCCGCGACGTCGGGGGAGCCGCGGATTCGTCCCGATTTGGAATTATTCTGAGCCTTAGCGCAGTGCACCAATGGGCGCAAGACACGCTCTTTTTAGGCCCTTTGCCGCCCCAGAACGGTAGGAAATCCCGGAATCACCCCGCGGCTGGTATGGAGCAGATCGACCGCCCCAGCAAGGGCGATCCCGATCGGTCCATGTGCGCTCGGCGGTGAGATCCGCTGTTGGGGAAGCTCACTTTATCTGGGCCGCGCGGCAAAATCCACAACGAGGACAGGCGCCCAGCGTCACCCGGGCGACATACTGGCTGCGCCTTCCTCGGAGCAGCACAGCCAGGGGAGCCGGTGATGGTCGCGACCGCGGTGCAAGAAAGACACGTATCCACAGGTGCGAAGGTCAGACGAGCCATGCATCACGACGGGACCGGGGCTCGCCTGGCGAATGCGTCGCCTGGCGCCGGCCGCGAGCGCGGCGTCGTCGACTTGCCGAGGCGTCGCACGCGCCGCGCTCGCATGAGCTCCGGGCCGGGGGGCATCGCCCGGGAGCTCATCGATCTCCCGATGGAAGGTCAGCGGTATCAGTCAGCGAAGCAGACAGACCGGTCGAGATCAGGCTGGTCCGAGGCCGGACAGGCGCAGCTTCACGATGGCCTGCCCTCGCCTGTCCCCGTCGTTTGCCTCACCATTTGTAGGAGACGCTGGCGGTGATGCGCCGGCGGTCGCCGTAGAAGCAGGACGTGGCCGCCGCGCAACTTGCGACATAGATCTTGTCGGTCAGGTTGATCACGTTGAGCGCCGTGCGCCAGTTCTGCCATTCGTAGTGGAGCGCGAGATCGCCGAGTACCACTGCGGGAACCTCGAGGGTATTTGCAGCGTCCGCCCAGGACGAGCCGACATAGCGGACGCCGCCGCCGAAGCCGAACCCCGTCAGCGGCCCCTCCTTGAAGGTGTAGTCCGCCCAGCCCGAGACCAGCATCTCAGGCGTGTTGGTCGGGGTCTTGCCGACCAGCGCCGGGTTGAGATCCTTGCTGGTAAACAAATGATAGGCCGTGAAGGCGCCGATCAGCTTCAGCTCGCGCGTAGCGTTCGCCACCGCTTCAAGCTCGATGCCGCGCGAGGTCACCTCGCCGGTCTGGTTCTGCAGCAATGAATTCGACGGATCGGTCGTCAGCGCGTTCTGGCGCTTCAGGTCGAAAGCCGAAACCGTGAAATAGCCATCGAAGCCCTTGGGCTGCACTTTCAAGCCGACTTCGGCCTGCTTGCCGGTTTCCGGCAAGAGCAATTGGTTGCTGGCATTCAAGCCAATGACCGGGTTGTAGCTCGTCGAATAGGAGACGTAGGGCGCGATGCCGTTGTCGAAATTGTAGATCAGGCCTGCGCGTCCGCTGAACCTGCTGTCGTCGCGGCTGGCAACCGTGGCGCCCGTAAAGCGGTTGTCCTGGGTGGTCTCGACCCAATCATTGCGGCCGCTCAGCACCAGCGTGAAATTGCCGAGCTTCATCTGGTCCTGGAGATAGGTGCCGGCCTGCTTCTGCGTGATCCGGAAGTTTCGGAACGGATCGCCCGCGAACGGAATGTCGCTCAATCCGTAGGTGGGATTGAAGACGTTGATCGAGGGCACGCCGCCCCCGAAGAGCTGGTAATCGTCGATCTGGTAGCCCTTCAGGTCGACACCGAACAGCATCGTGTGCTTCACCGGGCCGGTGCCGAAGCGATACTCCAGCTGGTTGTCGAGATCGGCCTGGTTGGCGGTGTTCTTCGCATACCAATTGTAGCGGTTGAGCGTGGCCGTGTTGACGTCGGCCCAACCATTGCCGACGTAACCGCGATACGTCACGTCGACATGGGCGAAGCGCGCATTCTGCCGAAACGTCAGATCGTCGGTGAGGTTGCGCTCGAACTGGTAGCCGAGCATCTCCTGCTCGCGCGTGAACTTGTCGACGCTGGGATCGCCGGCGAAGAAGCTGGTCGGGATCTTGCCGAAGGGGGCGTTGGTCACCGTGCCCTGGTAAGGCAGGAAGTTGATGCCGCGGGTTTCCTGCCGGGAAGCGGAGGCGAGCACCGTGAACGTGGTGTCGGCATCCGGCTTCCAGGTGACCGACGGCGCGATGAAGTAGTTGTTGTCCGGCGTGAAGTTGACCTGCGTCGGGCCGTTCTGGACCTGGCCGACGACGCGATAGAACAGCTTGCCGTTCTCGCTCTGCGTCGCGACTGGCCCGCCGACATCGAAGCCGACATAGGCATTGCCGAAATTGTTGACGCCGGTCTCGACGTAGCGGATCGGCTCGGCCGGCGGCATCTTGCTGATGACGTTGACGATGCCGCTCGGGCTGGACCCGCCATAGAGCACCGCCGACGGACCGCGCAGCACCTCGACGCGCTCCATGTTGGGGGTCTGGAGCTTCCAGCTCGCATAGGACGTGTAAAACAGCTGCATGCCGTCGAGGAACAGCCCGACGTCGTCGGACTTGAAGCCGCGGATCAGCCACCAGTCGTTGCGCGTATCCGCGCCGAAGGTCCCTGCCCGCACGCCGGCGGTGTAGCGCAGCACCTCGTCGAGCTTGTTCGGCTTCTGGTCGCGGATCTGTTCCGCGCCGATCACCGAGACCGCCTGCGGCGTCTCCATGATCGGCGTGTTGGTTTTCGTGCCTGACGAACTGCGACCGGCGACGTAGCCATTCACCGGACCGCGCGGCGTCTCGACGAAGCCGACATTGCGCTGCGGTTGCGGCTTGTTGCGATTGGCGGCCTGCACCGATCGCCGCGGCGCGCTACGCACGGCCGAAGCCGGTGCGCGGCGGCGCGCCTCCGGCGCCGTGACGGTCACCGACGGCAGGCTCTGTGCGCCACTCTGTGTAGACGATTGTGCGAGCGATGCCTGCGGCACCAAGACCCAAGCGGACGCGGTCGCCAACACGGCCGACCGCAGCATTCCAAGACTGTTCAACGCGCCACCCCAAAGCTGCATGTTTGATGCATCACGCCGCCTGTCCCGGGACGGCATGCGCTTACAGGTGACGCTTATGTGAGGGCGCCCGAATTCGCTAATTGAAAGCTTCTTAGAGAGACTCTTAGAAACGATCCAATATTTCCAGGGATTTCCGAGACATCAGCGCGAATTCTTTTCGGCCTCGAGCATCTCGGCGGCAATCGCGCTGAGCTGATCGATCTGCCGCAGCAGCGCGTCGAGCTCGGCTTCGCTCAGCTGTTCCAGCAGGCGTCGGTTGCGCTCCTGCGCGCCTCCGACGATCGCATCATGCGCGGCACGGCCCGTTGCGGTCAGCGAGACCAGCACTTCGCGGCTGTCCTTCGGATTTGCCGACTTCGCGATCAGCTTGCGCGACACGAGGTTCGCCAGCGCGCGGCTGATCTGTCCCTTGTCCTGGCCGACGGCCTCGGCGAGCCGCGCCACGCTCATCGGCGGGCGCCGACCGAGCGAGGCGACGAGACCGAACTCGACCGAAGACAATCCGGTGAGGCGCTTGTAGCGGAGGATGGCGCCGCGCTTGAGCAGATTGGCGAGCACCATCAGCCGCGACGACAGCATGACGGTGATCGGCGCCGGCTCGCTCTCGTCCGCCTCGGGCGTCGTCCACCCGTCCCTCGGTGTCTGGTTCATGATCCACCTGTGCCAAGAAAGCGGTGGCCTGCCAAGCCTAAGTCCGAAGCAAGTCCCAAGCCCAACTCCGAAGCTCAAGGCAGGCCGCCTCCCCACCTCATCCGAATGCGACTAAGAGGCATTTGGAAGATCGTTGACATTGTCATCGAATTATTTTTCACTGCGGGCAAGGCATCAAAAAGGCCAGCCAGCACGGCCCACAGCGGGAGGACCAGCATGACCATCACCCAGCGGGATCGCGATCTCGGCACGGCCTATGCGATGAAGCCGGCGCAGACGCGCACGGAGCTCACCTCGGTCGTGCGCGGCACGCCGATGGGCGAACTGCTCCGCCGCTACTGGCACCCGGTCGGGCTCGTCGGTGATGCCACCGACACCCCGAAGAAGGTGCGCGCGCTGGGCGAGGATCTGGTGCTGTTCCGCGACAAGCATGGCCGTACGGGTCTCCTGCACGCGCGCTGCTGCCATCGCGGCACCACGCTCTACTATGGCAAGGTCGAGGAGGACGGCATCCGCTGCTGCTATCACGGCTGGAAATTCGACACCGAGGGCCACTGCCTGGAGCAGCCCTGCGAGCCCGACGGCGGCCAGTTCAAGGACAAGGTGCGCCAGCCCTGGTATCCGGTCGAGGAACGCTACGGGCTGATCTTCGCCTATATGGGCCCGGCCGAGAAACGCCCGGTGCTGCCGCGCTATGAGTGCCTGGAAAACATGGACGACGGCGAGTTCGTCGAGGCGGACGATTCCTCGATCGGCGGCGGCGGACCGGCAGTCATCCCCTGCAACTGGCTCCAGCATTTCGAGAACGTGGTCGATCCCTACCACGTGCCGGTGCTGCACGGCTCGTTCTCGGGCCCGCAGTTCACCAACATGATGGCCTCGATGCCGGAGGTGAAGTTCGACAAGACACCGCGCGGGATCGCCGTGCGCTCGATCCGCAAGCAGGATGACGGCAAGGTGTTCTATCGCGTCACCGAAGCCGCCCTCCCCACCTTGCGCGTCGTGCCCAATCCGCGCGTGGCGCAGTTCGCCCGCGTCGAGTCGATCGGCTGGACACTGCCGATCGACGACACGTCCTTCCGCATCTACGTTGCCGGCCGCGTCAAGACATCAGGCGACATCGGCCGCATGCGCTCGAAGTTCAACGGAAAATTCTGGTGGGACATGACCGAGGCCGAGCACCAGCAATTCCCGGGTGATTACGAAGCCCAGGTCGGCCAGGGCGAGGTGACCGTTCACTCCGAGGAGCATTTCGGCCAGAGCGACCGCGGCATCCTGTTGATCCGGCGCATGCTGACCGACCAGCTCGACGCGATGGCCGCGGATCGCGACCCGATCGGCGTGTCGTTCGACGCAAGCGCAGCGCCGGTCGAGTTCGAAGCGGGGAATTACATCCGCGACGCGTGAAGCAGCCAGCTCCAATCAGGGCTGGACCGACAACGATAACAAAGACAAATTGGGGGAAGCGATGGTCGATGTGACGTCACAAGTGTCGGTGCAAACGACTGCTGCGGCAACGCCGTCGGCGCGGCGCTATTACGTGCTGGGGCTGCTCACCATCATCTACGCGCTGAACTTCCTCGACCGCACGATCTTCAACGTCCTGATCGAGCCGATCAAGAAGGAGTTTCAGCTCAGCGACACCATGATGGGCCTGCTCGCAGGCTTCGGCTTCGCGCTGTTCTACTCCCTGCTTGGCATCCCCATCGCGCGCGTCGCCGACCGGCTCAACCGGCGCAACATCGTGGCCGTGGCCTTCGCGTTCTGGAGCGCGATGACGGCGCTGTGCGGCGCGGCCTCGAGCGTGACCTCGCTGGCGCTGGCCCGCATCGGCGTCGGCATCGGCGAATCCGCGGGCTCGCCCGCCTCGCAGTCGATCGTCGCCGATCTCTTCGCCAAGAACGAGCGCCCGCGCGCGCTCGGCATCTACGCCATCGGCACCTATCTCGGCGTCTTCCTCGGCTATTTCGTCGGCGGCTACGTCAACCAGCACTATGGCTGGCGGATGGCGTTCTTTGTCGCGGGCTTGCCGGGCATCCTGCTCGCATTGGTGCTGTGGCTGACGATCTCCGAGCCGAAGCGCGGCGCCATGCAGGAGAGCTTCGTGCCCGAGCCGCTCGGACCGACGCTGCGGTTCCTGGCCTCGCAGCGGAGCTTCGTCATCGTGCTGATCGGCTTCTGCCTCACCACCTACACGAACTATTCGACCGCGGCGTGGATCCCGCCGTTCCTGGCCCGCGTGCACCATCTGTCGAGCGCCGAGATCGGCACCTATGCCGGCACCTTCAAGGGGCTGGCCGGCATGGCCGGCACCCTGCTCGGCGGCTTCGTGGTGGCGCAGGTGAGCCGCAGCGACGACCGCTGGAAGCTGTGGGCGCCCGCGATCACCTCGGGCCTCGCCGGCCCGGTGTTCGCGCTGTGCATGCTGACGCAGGATTTCGCGATGATGGTGGCGATGCTGGCGCTGACCTCGTTCCTGGTCGGCTTCCACCTCGGGCCGATCTTCGCGATCGCCCAGACCGTGGCAAAGCCGAGCATGCGGGCGCTGGCCTCCGCGCTGATCGCGCTCACCGCGACCTGCTTCGGCCAGGGCGTCGGCCCGCTCGCCGTCGGCATGGTCAACGATGCCCTGAAGGGGAGTTACGGCGCCGACGCCGTGCGTTACTCCCTGCTCTCGGCGGCGGTCACGACCACGCTGGGCGCCCTGCTGTTCGTCTGGGCGGCCCGCACGATCCGGAACGATATCGGCCGGGCCGCGGCCTGAGGCCGGCCCGCATCCCGCCGCCCGGTGAAGCCAGCCGGGCGGGCAGATGAAACCATTTTGCGGAACCCGCGAAACCATCCGGAAACAGACGGTCCTTAGAAGAAGAGCCATAGACGGCGGCCAAGCCCGTCGGGAGGCTCAGATGAACCACTCAATTCACTCTGCTGATCGTGCGACCCACCTGAAGATCGTGGTGGTGGCGCTGGTGGCCGGCATTGCGGTGGCCGGTTTCGGGATCGCAGCTCGCACCAATGCCGATTACAGTCAGACCGCCCAGTCGACCCACGTGGTCAAGGCTGGCAAGCCGGTGGTGGTGACGAGCGCGGGCACGTCGGAGCTTCGCTGACACGCCCTGTTCCGGGCTGACCATTGGCCGCCTCCGGGCGGCCTTTTCGTTTTCCAGAGCAATGCTTAGCCGATACGTCCTGACGAAGCGCAACGTCCTTGACTTCAACAGGTCCGGCCTTTAAGTCCCCCCTCGTTCCGCGCGCTTTCAGCGAACCACGCGGGAGTAGCTCAGTTGGTTAGAGCGCCGGCCTGTCACGCCGGAGGTCGCGGGTTCGAGCCCCGTCTCTCGCGCCATTTTGGCAATCCCTTCATAATCTTAGCCTGAACTCCTCGATGCCTTGCGCGGCTGTGCCGGCGGTCGGCTGGAACCGGGGCATAGTCAGCCTGCGCCCGAATCGTCTAGGCCTGCCAGGACTTTGAGGGATCCCCCGCATTTGCCCGATTTTTCCGGGGCTTCCCTGTCGATGGACATCCCAGGAGGCCAGACATGGCGAAGAAGGCAGCCGCTCCCGCCACCATCACCCTCAAGCACCTCGCCGCCGAGATCGCGGAAAGCCAGGACCTGTCGAAGAAGCACGCCGAGGCCGTCCTCACCGACATGGTCGACCTGATCACCAGGCACCTGAAGAAGGGCGACCGCGTCCGGATCGTGGGGCTGGGCATCCTCCAGGTCCGCAAGCGTGCCGCCCGCACCGGCCGCAATCCCGCCACCGGCGAGCCGATCCACATCAAGGCCAGCAAGAAGGTCGCGTTTCGCCCGGTCAAGGAACTGAAAGAGGCGATCTGAGGCTACTTTTCGTTAAGCCTGATCCGCGCCGTTCCGGCCGCATCAAAGCCCCGCTTTTCTGATATACCGCCTGCATCCCCAAAGACCCGGCGGTTTGACCAGAAATGTCCTCCCTCACCTTTTCGCATACCGTGACCGAGCGCTTCCTGCGCTACGTCACCATCGACACCCAGTCCGATCCGGAATCCCCTAGCGCGCCCTCGACCGAGAAGCAGAAGGATCTCGGCCGCGTTCTCGTCACCGAGCTGAAGGCCATGGGCGTCGCCGACGCCCATCTCGACGACTACGGCTACGTTTACGGAACGATCCCGGCCAACACCGACAAGAAGGTACCGGTGATCTGCTTCTGCTCGCACATGGACACTTCGCCCGACGTCACCGGCAAGGACGTCAAGCCGCAAATGGTGAAGAATTATCGCGGCGGCGACATCACCCTGCCGGGCGATACCAGCCAGGTGATCCGCTTCACCGAGCATCCCGCGCTGAAGAACCAGATCGGCAACGACATCATCACCACCGACGGCACCACGCTGCTGGGCGCCGACAACAAGGCCGGTGTCGCCGAGATCATGGATGCCGCGTATTTCTTCATCAACAATCCCGATGTGAAGCACGGCACCATCAAGATCCTGTTCACGCCCGACGAGGAGATCGGCCGCGGCGTCGACAACGTCGACATCAAGAAGTTGGGGGCCGATTTCGGCTACACCATGGACGGCGAGAGCGCGGGCTCTGTCGAGGACGAGACCTTCTCGGCCGACGGCGCCACCATCACCATCAACGGGGTCAGTGCCCACCCGGGCTACGCCAAGGGCAAGATGGAGCACGCGATCAAGATCGCAGCCGCCATCGTCGAGCGACTCCCGAGGGAAGGCTGCTCGCCCGAGACGACGTCAGGCAAGCAGGGCTTCCTGCATCCGATCAGCATCGACGGCGCGCTCGAGCAGGCGACGCTCTCCTTCATCGTCCGCGACTTCACCGAGGAAGGCCTGAAGGAGAAGGAGGTCCTGCTCGAGAACATCGTCAAGGACGTGATGAAGGACTATCCGCGCTCGACCTACACGTTCGAGGTCAGGGAGCAGTACCGCAACATGAAGCAGGTGATCGACCGTCATCCGCACATCCTCGAATACGCCATCGAGGCGATCCGCCGCGCCGGCCTGCGGCCGATGCGCACCGCGATCCGCGGCGGCACCGACGGCTCGCGCCTGTCGTTCATGGGCCTGCCCTGCCCCAACATCTTCGCCGGCGAGCACGCGTTCCACTCGCGCATGGAATGGGTCAGCCGGCAGGACATGGAAAAGGCGGTGCAGACGATCGTCCATCTCGCCATGATCTGGGAGGAGAAGGCGTAGGCACGCCGCTAATCCCGGCAACGGGCGCAAAAGCCTCCACGACGTCATGGCCGGGCTAGTCCCGGCCATCCACGTCTAGCCACGCAGCACCGAGAACGTGGATGCCCGGGACAAGCCTGGGCATGACGACCTCTGTGCG
This sequence comes from Bradyrhizobium sp. cf659, assembly GCF_900113725.1. Classification (NCBI taxonomy): domain Bacteria; kingdom Pseudomonadati; phylum Pseudomonadota; class Alphaproteobacteria; order Hyphomicrobiales; family Nitrobacteraceae; genus Bradyrhizobium; species Bradyrhizobium sp. cf659. Next base: position 135,423 of record NZ_FOQJ01000001.1, on the reverse strand, counting down.
ATCGCCCCGATGACGGGTGCAAAATAATTCCAAGCCCCATGGAACGAGCCGGCGCGGGGCGCGTTGGTGATGCAAGTCCCAAGGATGAAGATTGTGAGCACAAAAGGCCTCAGCCGGTCAGCCCCGGGCTGGGGCCTTTCCGCGTCTCGATTGGCGCCCGGGACTAGCCTGCCCTCAGGCCGTCGCAGCAGCTTGGCCGCCGCGATACTCCGCCCACGCTTGCCGCAGGATTTGCAGAGATGAAGTGAGGAAGATTCCTCCCATCACGGCGGCAACAGCCAGATCAGGCCATGCCGTCCCGGTACCGAACACGCCAACGGCAGCAACCATCACGATGACGTTGCCGATCGCGTCATTGCGCGAGCAGAGCCATACCGACCGCACGTTGGCGTCGCCGTCCTTGTAGCGCGCGAGCAACAGAACCGAGGTCAGATTCGCCGCCAGCGCGGCCAAGCTCATCGCTCCCATCAGCTCCGCACGGGGAAGCCCCAGGACCAGGGTCTGATAGACCGTTGACCCGAACACCCAAGCTGCCATCGCGCTGAGCGACACCCCCTTGAACAGTGCGGCGGTGGCCCGTGTCTTGAGGCTCGCGCCGATGACCGAAAGGCTCAAGCCGTAGGTGACTGTATCGGCCAGGAAGTCGAGAGCATCGGCCTTGAGAGCCTGCGAGCCGGCCAAGTGGCCCGCCGCCATTTCGCTCACGAACATCGTCGCGTTGATGGCGATGACGGTCCACAGCACGCGCTTGTATCGCGGATCGAGCCCGTCGAAGACCGGAACGCCTGCCGAGCAGCAATCGGCGCAGCCCGACGCGGCGACTTCCTCCACGTGGAGTTTGGCGGCTTCCCCGCAGCACGCGTCGTGCGCGCAGCAAGACTTTTCAGGCATTCCGGGCTCCCTCTCGGCGTGCCATTTTACCATGCGCCCGTAACGATAGCGATCTTCTAAGCGGACCACTCTCGATCGGTCCCTCGCACCGTTTCCCGTGGAGGAGGAAAATGAGAATCTTGCGAACTGACTGTAACCGAGTCGGCAATACGACCGAACTATAGCTATGTGGGTATGACGTCTCCGGAAATTGAACTGAAGGCACTGATGCTTGCCAGCCAGGACGGCGATGCGGTTGCGCATCGGGTGCTGTTGGAGCGGTTGAGCCGCCACTTGCGCGCCTATTACAAAGGCAAGCTCGCGAAAATAGGCCGAGGTGCAACGGAAGCCGAGGATTTGGTTCAGGAGGCCGTGTTGGCTATCCACATCCAGCGTCACACCTACGATCCGCAAGAGCCGTTGACACCCTGGGTACACGCAATCGCGCGCTACAAGCTGATCGATTTCCTGCGCCGAAACCGGGCCTCGGTTGCCAATGTGCCGATCGATGAGGCGGGCGACGTCATCGCGAATGACGATCACCTCAGCGCCGAGAGCAGCTTTGATCTCAGGCGCCTGCTAAGGCACCTTCCGGAAAAGATGCAATGCGCCATCGAGGCCGTGAAGCTGGACGGATTGAGCGTAGCTGAAGCAGCACGGCGGTGCCGTATTTCGGAGTCTGGGGTGAAGGTCAATATTCATCGCGGGTTGAAGGCGTTGGCGGCGTTGATCACACAGAGGACGCAAACATGAAGACGGACGAGCTGATCACTGCACTCAGCATGGGCGTCGAACCGGTTAACCGGCGGCTGGTCAACCGCAGCGTAGGCATTGCACTCGCGGTTGGAATGGCTATTGCGATCGGGCTGACGTTCGTTGCGCTTGGCGTCCGCGCGGACCTGACCACGCCGCGCGCCCTGATTTTTCTCTTCCTGAAGCTCATGTTCGCGATCGGCACGGCAGGCGCGGCAGCGGTCTATTTGGCACGGCTGGCGCGTCCTGGAGGGGAGCGAAGAGTATCTCCAGGCCTCGCTGCGCTCCCGTTTGTGGCGATCCTGCTGCTTGCGGGCATCAGCCTTGGACAGGCGCCCAAGTCGCACTGGGACAAGATGGTGATGGGCAGTGAATGGCTCGAATGCCTCATTTCCATTCCGATCATTGCGATCGTCCCCTTTGCCGTCGTTATTTGGGCAGTGCGAAAGGCAGCTCCGACCAATCTGGTTCGGACAGGCGCCTTCAGCGGGCTCGTCGCAGGCGGTGTGAGCGCGGTCGCCTATGCGCTTCATTGCACCGACGATTCGCTGCCTTTCATCGCGCTCTGGTACGGCGGCACGATTGTACTGTGCACGCTCGCAGGCGCGGTGTTGGGACCACGGCTGCTACGCTGGTAGCTGCATCTCACGTCGGCGTGAGCTTGTAACCGCCGGACGGACGGCTCCGAACTCCTCATTAGAAGCGCAATGGATGCGCTTCGGAAAAATGATGGAGCCGGGACTATGTTGACGAAAAGCCTTCTCGCAATCACGCTACTGGCAGCCCTTTCCGCCAGCGCCCAGGCGGGCTCAACCATTTCCGACAGGAGCTACTGGCCGAGCGAGGCGAGGCAAGCCGCTCAATCCAGAGCAGCTATCCCGCAACGCGACCTGACTTCCGCGTTCGCCTATGATCGCGAATCCCTACCCTTGCCTGCGCCGACCGCCGGCGCATCCGGATGGCGTTATCAGGGAGGGCCCAAGTCCCGTTAGGATTGCGCAGTAGCATGGTACTCTGCGGTCGTTTGAGACGGTTAACCACCGGAGTGCCCTGCTCGCACACTTGTGAACCGGAGGGCTTTCCAGCGTTGTCCCCCTGTGACAGGGTCGCACCATGATTGCTCGTCGCATCCTCAGGCTCGTGCTCGCGGTCCTCGTGACCGCGGGGCTGATGGTTGCGCCGCTGGTGACGCCAGCGGCGGCAGGACATCCGATGGCCAGCGACATGCAGATGACCGACGCGCAAGACATGTCGGCCGACATGCCTTGCTGTCCCGATCAGCAAGACAGCAAGCAATGCCAGGATTGCCCTCTCCTCGCGATCTGCATGTTGAAGGTGTTGCAGACTGGGCCGGCGGTCGTGACGGCAACTCTCGATCCGCGTGCGCTGGAGCTGCTCCGGCCGCTCGATGATGCCATTGCCGACGGCCTTACCCGCCCACCTCCGGATCATCCACCTCGATCGATCGTCTGACCGGCGCCCCAGCGCCCGGTGAAGATGCGTGCCGGAAGCGGCACGCATCGCTGCCTGCCGTCCGGCCGCGCGTCACGTCGTTGCGCGGGGTCCCGGCGGCTCCATCAGACCCATCGAGGAATTGACATCATGACAACGTCCAAAGTTGCGCGCGCCGCCATCGCTGCGCTGATCGCCGCCGCGTTTGCGACTTCCGCACGCGCCGAAATCAAGAACTACGAATTCCAGCTCATACAGCCGACCGTCAAGGCCGGCGCCGATCGCGTCGTGACGGTGCGGCTGGTCAACAAGACCACCGGCAAGACCGTGCCCGATGCCGTGGTCTTCGCCAGCCGGCTCGACATGGCGCCCGACGGCATGCAGGAGATGGCCACCAAGGTCACGCCGGTGCCGGGCAGCGAGCCCGGTACCTACCGTTTCAAAGCCACCTTCGGCATGGCCGGGCGCTGGCAGCTTTCGCTCGGCGCCAAGGTGCAGGGCGAAAGCGGCACGGTCGAAAACAAGCTCGTCGTCACGGCCGAGCAATGAGCAAGAACCGCCTCATCGGCCCTGTCGCTGCGCTTCTCGCAGCGGCGGGCGCCGCGCTGCTTGCCGGCAGCTTCTTGCCGGCGGACGGCGATCCGATCCTGTCTGCGGCGAATGCAGCGGATGCGGCCGCCCCGCTCTATTATCAGGACCCGGACGGCAAGCCGCTCTATTCGCCGACGCCGAAGAAGACCGACGACGGCCGCGACTATGTCGCCGTGCCGGCGACGTCCGATGCTGACGAGCCCAAAGGCGAGCACAAGGCTGATCGCAAGATCAAATATTACCGCAACCCGATGGGCCTGCCCGACACCTCGCCGGTACCGAAGAAGGATTCGATGGGGATGGACTACATCCCTGTCTATGACGGCGAGGACAGCGACGACGGCTCGGTCAAGCTCTCGCCCGGCAAGATCCAGCGCAGCGGCGTCAAATCCGAACCGGCCGAACTGCGCCGGCTGCGGACGCTCGTGCGCGCCCCCGGCACGATCCAGCTCGACGAACGCCGGGTCTCGGTGATCACCATGCGCGCCGAGAGTTTTGTGCAAAGGGTCGCCGACGTCACCACTGGAAGCCGCGTGACCAAGGGGCAGTCCCTGATGGAGATCTACAGTCCGGCGGTGTCGTCCGCAGCGGCTGAATATCTCGCCACCATCACGTCGAAGACGACCGCGGGCATCGAGCCCTATGGCCGCGGTTCGCGGCAGCGGCTGGTCAATCTCGACGTTCCCGAGCCCGTCATCGCCGAGATGGAGAAGAGCCATGCGGTGCCGATCACTATTCAATGGTCGTCGCCGCGCGACGGCATCGTGCTCCAGCGCAACGCGATCGAGGGCATGCGCGCCCAGCCCGGCGACGTCCTGTTTCGTATCGCCGATATCTCGCTGGTGTGGGCCATCGTCGACGTCGCCGAGCGCGACCTCGGCGGCATTGCCGTCGGCCAGCCCGTGACGGTGCGGGCGCGCAGCTATCCCGGCCGGGATTTTGGCGGCCGGATCGGCGTCATCTATCCACAGGTGAACAAGGAGACGCGCACGGCCCGGATACGGATCGAACTCGCCAACGCCGATCTCACGCTGCTTCCCGACATGTATGTCGATGCCGAGATCGATACCGGCAATCCGGCGCCGGTGCTGGTGGTCGCCGAAAGCGCAGTGCTCGACACCGGCAGCCGCCAGGCCGTTCTGGTCGAGAAGGGACAGGGCCGCTTCGAGCCGCGCGAGGTGAAGCTCGGACGGAGGGGGGACGGCTATGTCGAAATCCGCGACGGGCTTGCCGAGGGCGATACGATCGTCACCTCCGCCAACTTCCTGATCGACGCCGAGAGCAATTTGAAGGCCGCCCTCAAGGGGCTCGCCGAGGGCGGCAACGCCCAAGGCGCAAACGTCCAGGGCACGAATGTCCAAGGCACTAACGCCCAAGGCACTGACGCGCACGGCGGCCACGCCATGGGAGGCAAGCCATGATCGCGCGCATCATCGCCTGGTCGGCACGCAACCTGCTGCTGGTGCTGTTCGGCACCGGCTTTGCCACTGCTGCCGGCCTCTATGCCCTGCTCCATCTGCCGCTGGACGCCATTCCTGATCTCTCCGACACCCAGGTCATCGTCTACACCGAATATCAGGGTCAGGCGCCCCAGGTGATCGAGGACCAGGTCACCTATCCCCTCACCACCGCCATGCTGACGGTGCCGAAGTCGAAGGTGGTGCGCGGCTTCTCCTTCTTCGGCGTCTCCTTCGTCTATGTCATCTTCGAGGACGGTACCGACATCTACTGGGCCCGTTCGCGCGTGCTCGAATTCCTCAACGGCGCCGCGGCACGGCTGCCGGCCGGCGTCGCGCCCACGATCGGCCCTGACGCCACTGGCGTCGGCTGGGTCTACCAATACGCGGTGATGTCCAAGGAGCTGAACCTCGCCGAGACCCGGACGATCCAGGACTGGAACCTGAAATTCGCCCTCGCCAAGGCCGAAGGCGTCGCGGAGATCGCCAGCGTCGGCGGCTTCGTCAGGCAGTACAATGTCATCCTCGATCCGCAGCGCATGCGCGACCTCGGCATCACCATGCAGAAGATGCGCGACGCCATCCGCGCCAGCAATGCCGACGTCGGCGGCCGCACCGTCGAGCTCTCCGAGTTCGAATATGTCATCCGCGGCAAGGGCTATCTGAAAAGCGTCGACGACCTCGGCAGCATCGTGCTGAAGACCGACAACGGAACGCCGGTCAAGCTGCGCGACGTCGCCCGCGTCGAGCTCGGGCCGGACGAGCGGCGCGGCATCGCCGAGCTCAACGGCGAGGGCGAGGTGGCGAGCGGCATCGTGCTCCAGCGCTTCGGCATGAACGCGCTCGACGTGATCGAGAGCGTCAAGAAGCGCTTCAGGGAGATCGCGACCAGCCTGCCGAAATCGGTCGAGATCGTTCCGGTCTACGACCGCTCCAACTTGATCAAGGCCGCGATCGAGACGCTCAGGCACACGCTGCTCGAGGAGAGCATCGTGGTGGCGCTGGTCTGCATCGTGTTCCTGCTGCATGTCCGCAGCGCGCTGGTCGCCATCCTGATGCTCCCCGTCGGGGTGCTGATGGCGTTCGGGGCGATGAAGCTGCTCGGGATCGGCTCCAACATCATGAGCCTCGGCGGCATCGCGATCGCGATCGGCGCCATGATCGACGCCGCCATCGTCATGATCGAGAACGCGCACAAGCATCTCGAGCGCGCCGAGCCCGGCCATTCGCGGGTGGTGATCCTGATCGAGGCCGCCGCCGAGGTCGGCCCGGCGCTGTTCTTCAGCCTGCTGATCATCACCGTCTCGTTCATGCCGATCTTCACGCTGGAATCGCAGGAGGGCCGGCTGTTCAGCCCGCTCGCCTTCACCAAGACTTTTGCGATGGCGGCGGCGGCGCTGCTGTCGGTCACGCTGGTGCCGGCGCTGATGGTGATCTTCGTTCGCGGCAGGATCATCCCGGAGCACAAGAACCCGATCAACCGCTTCCTGATCTGGACCTACCGGCCGGTCATATCGGGCGTGCTGCGGGCGAGGATCGCCGTGATCCTGCTCGCGCTCGGCGTGCTCGCCGCCTCGATCTGGCCGGCCGGCCGGCTCGGTTCCGAGTTCATGCCGAACCTCAACGAAGGCACCCTGCTCTACATGCCGACGACGCTTCCCGGCATTTCCGTGACCAAGGCGGCCGAGCTGATGCAGACCCAGGACCGCATCATCCGCTCGTTTCCGGAAGTCGCCTCGGTCTACGGCAAGGCCGGTCGCGCGGCCACCGCGACCGATCCGGCGCCATCGGAAATGTTCGAGACCATCGTCGACCTGAAACCCAGGGAGCAGTGGCGCGCCGGCGTGACCATCGACAGCCTGATCGCCGAGATGGACAAGGCGTTGCAGTTTCCCGGCGTGTCCAACGCCTGGACCATGCCGATCAAGGCGCGCATCGACATGCTCTCGACCGGCATCCGCACCCCCGTTGGCATCAAGGTCATGGGCACCGACCTCGCCGGGATCGACAGACTGGCACGGCAGATCGAGCAGGTGCTCAAGGCGGTGCCCGGCACGTCCTCGGCCTATGCCGAGCGGAGCCTCGGCGGCTACTATCTCGAGATCACGCCGGACCGCGAGGCGCTGTCGCGCTACGGCATCATGGTGCAGGACGTTCAGGACACGATCGCCACCGCGCTCGGCGGCCAGGCGGTGACGACGACCGTCGAGGGCCGGCAACGCTTCACCGTCAACATGCGCTATCCGCGCGACTTGCGCGACAATCCGAAGGCGATCGCCAGCGACGTCCTGGTGCCGATGCCGGGCGGCGGCGCCGTTCCGCTCGGCGAGGTCGCGAGCGTCACGCCGGCGCGCGGGCCGACCTCGATCCGGACCGAGAACGGACAGCTCGCCACCTACATCTATGTCGACATCCGCGACCGCGACCTCGGCGGCTATGTCGCCGATGCGAGGGCCGCGGTGCAGGCGAGCGTCAAGTTCCCGCCCGGTTATTATGTGGTCTGGAGCGGGCAATACGAATATCTGGAACGCGCCACCGCGCGGCTGAAGATCGTGGTGCCGGTGACGCTGCTGATCATCTTCCTGCTGCTCTATCTCAACTTCCGCTCGATCACCGAGACCCTGATCGTGATGCTCTCCCTGCCCTTCGCCCTCGTCGGCGGACTGTGGCTGATGTGGTGGCTCGGCTTCAACCTCTCGGTCGCGGTCGCGGTCGGCTTCATCGCACTCGCGGGCGTGGCGGCAGAGACCGGCGTGGTGATGCTGATCTATCTCAACCAGGCGCTCGCCGAGGCCAAAGCACGCTGCGCACGCGCGGGCCGCGCCCTGACGCGCGACGATCTCGACAAGGCGATCATGGAAGGCGCGGTCGAGCGCGTCCGCCCGAAGATGATGACGGTTGTTGCGATCATGGCCGGCCTGCTGCCGATCATGTGGAGCAGCGGAACGGGCTCGGAGATCATGCAGCGGATTGCCGTGCCGATGATCGGCGGCATGATCTCGTCGACGCTGCTGACGCTGATCGTGATCCCCGCGATCTTCGGGCTGGTGAAGGGCTTTGGGCTGCGTGCCGGCGATGGGGTTATCGCGTCGGAGCAGATTCCGGAGGCCGCCGAATGAACGCGTAACCGCCGTATGTTGCCGAGCCGGTCGCAGTCGCATCGTGAGGTGCGGCTGCGACGTTGAGTTCCCCACACGTAACATTATTGCGGGTCGACACTGTTCCCGCCGCCATGCTAGGCCAGCCGAACCGACAGCGAGAATGAATTCGTGCTCCTGAACCGCCGGCCCTTCAGACTGAGCTACACGCGCAACTGGCGTGGGCTCGTGGCTGTGCTCGTCGCGGTCATGTATCTGCTCTCGGGCGCGCTCCACGGCGCCCACGACATCGATGTCACCAGCCCGTCCGGCGGCTCGGAGATCGCCTCGATGCTCGAAGACGGCGCGGCCGACCATGGCGATCACAAGGCGCTTGCCGGCCATCATTGCCACGGCTGCTTCTCCCTCGCCGTCGTGCAACCGGTGCAACCGGAAGCCACGGCCGACGTGATGGCCGCGCCGGTCCAGCAGCGGCAGCCGGCGCTCGCCGGCATCGCGCCCGATACGGACTCTCCTCCCCCCAAGCACCTGACCTGAACGGATCAGCCGGGCGCCCCATCGCGCCCATCGGTTCTCCTTCACAGGTTCTGTTCATGTTTTGCAGGCGACTCGCCGCGCGCATCGCGTGCGCGACGGCCATTCTCATCAGCCCACCCCTGGTGCTGACGTCACACGCCCAGACGCTGACGATGCGCGCGGCGCTCTCGCGCGCGCTGGCCGCGAGCCCGCGCCTGACGGCGGCGGAGCGCGACGTCGGCATTGCCACGGGCCAACGCATCCAGGCAGGCGCCCTTCTCAATCCGGAACTGTCCTATGAACAGGACAATTCATTCGGGTCGGGCATCTATCGCGGCACGCGATCGGCCGAGACCACGCTCCAGATCAGCCAGGCCTTCGAGCTGTTCGGCAAGCGGGACGCCAGGATCGCTGCCGGACAGGCCGGCATCGAGGTCGCCGCGATCCAGCGCAAGGCCGTCAGGTTGGAGGTGCTGTCGGAGACCGCGATCGCCTTCCTCAGCGTGCTCGGCGCGCAGCGGCGGATCCAGATCCTCGACGAGCAAATCGTCGCGATCGACCGGCTGACGCCGCTGCTCCGCCGCCGCGTCGAGGCCGGCGCTTCCTCCCCGGCCGAGACCGGCCGCGCCGAGGTCGCCTCCGCCCTGGTGAAGGCCGATCGCGAGCGCTTCAAGGCGACGCTGGCGAGCGCCCGGCGCGAGCTCGCGGTGCTGATGGGCGATCCTGCGGCGAAGTTCGGCGAGGTCTCCGGCCGGCTCGACACCACGGGACGCCCGCCCACGTTCCAGTCGGTGGTCGCCGCCATCGATGCCAATCCGCAACTGGTGCGCTGGACGGCGGTCTTTGCCCAGCGCAATGCCGAACTATTGATGGCGCGGCTCAAGCCCTATCCGGACGTGCGGATCGCGGCCGGCTGGCGCCATTTCAACGAGACCAATGACGATGCGGCGCGCCTCACCGTCTCGGTGCCGATCCCCGTGTTCGACCAGAACCAGGGCAACATCCTCTCCGCGCAGGAAAGCCTCGCCAAGACCAGGGCCGAGCGCGAGGCCAACCGCAACACGCTGATCGTGATTGCGGGCCGCGCCTATGACTCGCTCCAGGGCTCGCTGCGCGAGCTTGCCGTGCTGCGCGAGACCGCCATTCCTAAAGCCACCGAGGCTGCGGAAGCGATCTCGCAAGGTTACGGCCAGGGCCGCTTCACCCTGCTCGAAGTGCTCGATGCCCAGGCCAGCGTCGCGCAGGCGCGGCTGCGCGAGCAGGAGGCGCTGCAGAATTTCCATGCCGGAGTGGCGACCATCGAAGGTCTCGTCGGCAATCCCTTTGCGCTGGCCCGGGAGGGCGCACGATGAAGACATCCTCCACCATCCTGCTCGCGATCGTCACCGCAGCGCTCGGTGCCTATGGCTACGCCATGCTTGCGCCGGCCAGGGTCACCCCGACCGAACATGCCGCCGACAAGAAGCCGGAGAAGCCGAACGACCATGTCGAGCAGGACGAGCACGGCGCCGACCGCATCCGCATCTCCGACGTCAAGCTGGCCGCCGCCGGCGTCACGCTGGCGGCGGCCGCGGGCGCCACGCTAACCGACACGCTGGCCTTCAACGGCATCCTGCGCGCCAACCAGGAGGCGGTCGTTCAGGTCACACCCCGCTTTCCCGGAATTGCAAAATCGATCCAGAAGCGCATCGGCGACAAGGTCGCCAGGGACGATCTGCTCGCCGCGATCGAGAGCAACCAGAGCCTCACCGTCTATGAGCTGAAGGCGCCGATCGCCGGCACCATCATCGAGCGGCAGATCTCGCTCGGCGAATACGCCTCCGAGCAGAAACCGGCCTTCGTCGTCGCCGACCTCTCCAGCATCTGGGTCGATCTGTCGATCTACCGGCAGGACCTCCGGCGCGTCCGCCTGGGCGACGAGGTGCTGATCGATCCCGACGATGGCCGCGGCGAGATCAAGGGCGCGATCTCCTACATGGCACCGATCGGCTCGAGCGAGACCCAGACCGCGCTGGCGCGCGTGGTGCTGCCAAATCCCGATGGCCGCCTTCGCCCCGGCCTGTTCGTCACGGCGCGGCTGATCCTCGCCGCCCGCGACGTCGCAGTTGCCGTGCGCCGAAGTGCGATCCAGACGCTGGAGAACAGGACCATCGTGTTCGTCCGCGAGGACGGCGACAAGATCGAGGCCCGCCCCGTGGAGCTCGGCGACTCCGATCCGAAATTCGTGGAGATCCGCGCAGGGCTCTCCGTCGGCGAGCGCTACGTCGCCGAGAACAGTTTTGTGGTCAAGGCGGAGATGGGCAAGGGAGACGCCGACCATGATTGACGCCCTCCTCCGCTTCTCCATTCGTCAACGATGGCTCGTGGTCCTGTTCGCGCTCGCGGCCGGCGCCTTCGGCGCCTGGAATTTCACCCGCCTGCCGATCGACGCGGTGCCCGACGTCACCAACGTCCAGGTCCAGATCAACACGCGCGCGCCGGGCCTGTCGCCGCTCGAAGCCGAGCAGCGCATCACCTTCCCGATCGAGACCGCGATGGGCGGCCTGCCCAGGCTCGACTACACCCGCTCGATCTCGCGCTACGGCCTGAGCCAGGTCACCGTCGTATTCCAGGACGGCACCGACATCTATTTCGCGCGCCAGCTCGTCAACGAGCGCATCCAGCAGGCAAAGGACCAGTTGCCTGCAGGCACCGAGGTCGCGATGGGGCCGATCTCGACCGGGCTCGGCGAGATCTATGTCTACTCGGTCGAGGCCAAGGCCGACGCGAAGTCGCCGTCCGGCGCCGAGTTCACGCCGACGGAACTGCGCACCATCCAGGACTGGATCATCAAGCCGCAACTGCGCACCATTCCCGGCGTGATCGAGGTCAACTCGATCGGCGGTCATGAGCGGCAATTCCACGTGCTGCCGATCCCCGGCCGGCTGATGGCCTACAAGCTCGGCTTCCGCGATATCATGACGGCGCTGGCCGCCAACAACGCCAATGTCGGCGCCGGCTATATCGAGCGCAACGGCGAGCAATATCTCGTCCGCGCGCCCGGCCAGGTCGCCAATATCGAGGAGATCCGCGACATCGTGATCGGCTCGCGCGGCGGCGTGCCGGTGCGTATCCGCGACGTCGCCGACGTCCAGGAAGGCCAGGACCTGCGCTCGGGCGCCGCGACTACGAACGGCAGCGAAACCGTGCTCGGCACCGCCATGCTGCTGATCGGCGAGAACAGCCGCACCGTGGCCCAGCGCGTGAAGGCGAGGCTCACGGAGATCGCGAAATCGCTCCCCGACGGCGTGGTCGCGCGTGCCGTCTACGACCGCACGCATCTCGTGGAAGCCACCATCCAGACCGTCGAGAAGAACCTCGTCGAGGGCGCGGCGCTGGTGATCGCGGTGCTGTTCCTGATCCTCGGCAACATCCGCGCCGCGCTGATCACGGCCTGCGTCATCCCGCTGTCGATGCTGTTCACGATCACGGGCATGGTCGAGAGCAAGGTCAGCGCCAATCTGATGAGTCTGGGCGCGATCGACTTCGGCATCATCGTCGACGGCGCGGTCATCATCGTCGAAAACTGCCTGCGGCTGCTCGCTGCCGAACAGCACCGGCGTGGCCGGCTGCTGTCGCTCGAGGAACGGATGGACACGATCCGCGCCGCCAGCAGCGAGGTCATCAAGCCGAGCCTGTTCGGCACGCTCATCATTGCCGTGGTCTACCTGCCGGTTCTGACCCTGACGGGGACGGAGGGCAAGATGTTCACGCCGATGGCCCTGACCGTGCTGATGGCGCTCGCGGGCGCGGCGCTGTTGTCGATCACCTTCGTCCCGGCCGCGGTGGCGATCTTCGTCACCGGCAAGGTCTCGGAGACAGAGAACGCCTTCATGCGAGCGGCCAAGCGGTTCTATGTGCCGCTGCTCGATCGCTCCATCCGCTACCGCGGCAGCGTCGCACTCGGCGCGCTGCTGATCGTCGCCGGCAGCGTCTTCGCCGCAACGCGCATGGGCGGCGAATTCATCCCGAGCCTGGACGAAGGCGACATCACCATCGAGACCATTAGGATTCCCGGCACCAGCCTGACCCAGAGCGTCGACATGCAGCTCCGGCTGGAAAAGACGATCAAGCAGGTCCCGGAGGTCGCGACCATCTTCTCCAAGATCGGTACCGCCGAGATCGCCAACGATCCGATGCCGCCGAATGTGACCGACACCTACGTCACGCTCAAACCACGCGACGAATGGCCCGATCCGGGCAAGCCCAAGGACGAGGTGGTCGCCGAGCTTGAACGCGCCGCCAACACCCTGCCCGGCACGGCTTACGGCATGACCCAGCCGATCCAGATGCGCTTCAACGAGCTCATCGCCGGCATTCGCAGCGACGTCGGCGTCAAGATCTTCGGCGACGATCTCGACGTGCTCGCCGGCATCGCCCAGCAGGTCAACGGCGTGGTCCGCGGCATCGAGGGCGCCGCGGACGTCAAGACCGAGCAGGTCGCGGGCCTGCCGATCCTCACCGTCAGGCTCGACCGTCAGGCGCTGTCGCGCTACGGCCTCAGCCTGAGCGAGGTGCAGAACCTGGTCGAGATCGCGATCGGCGGCAAGCCGGTCGGAAAGCTGTTCGAGGGAGACCGCCGCTTCGACATCGTGGTGCGGCTGCCGGAAAGCCTGCGTGCCAACCCCGACACGATCAAGTCGCTGCCGATCCCGCTGCCGCCGGGGGAGGATACCGCGGCCGTCACCAAAACCGCCTGGCCAGGTGCATCGGGAACGGCGCTGCGCTACGTCCCCCTGTCCTCCGTTGCGGCGATCGAGATCGCGCCCGGGCCGAACCAGATCAGCCGCGAGAACGGCAAGCGCCGCGTCGTCGTGATGGCCAATGTCAGGGGACGCGATCTGCGCTCCTTCGTCGCCGAGACCCAGGCCGCCGTTGCAGAGAAGGTCAAGCTGCCGCCCGGCTACTGGATCGGCTGGGGCGGACAGTTCGAGCAGCTCGTCTCCGCCACCAAGCGGCTGACCATCGTCGTACCGGTGGCGCTACTGCTGGTGTTCCTGCTGCTGTTCATGGGCATGGGATCGGCGGCGGATGCGGCGCTGGTGTTCTCCGGCGTGCCGCTGGCGCTGACCGGCGGCGTCGCCGCGCTCCTGCTGCGCGGCATTCCGCTGTCGATCAGCGCCAGCGTCGGCTTCATCGCACTGTCGGGCGTCGCCGTGCTCAACGGCCTCGTCATCATCGCCTTCATCGAGCGGCTGCGCAGCGAGGGCCGTCCCATTGCGGAGGCCGTGCGCGAGGGCGCGCTGACCCGCCTGCGCCCGGTGCTGATGACCGCGCTCGTCGCCTCCCTCGGCTTCGTGCCGATGGCGCTCGCCACCGGTGCCGGCGCCGAGGTGCAGCGGCCGCTCGCAACCGTGGTGATCGGCGGCATCATCTCCTCGACCGTGCTGACGCTCCTGGTGCTGCCGGCGCTCTACCTGCTGTTCCGGCGTGACGGGGCTACCGAAACGCCTACAATGGCGGCCGATTTGGCAGCTTCCGGGGAGCGCTAGGTTTGGGCAGCCACGACCATCACGGCCATCATCATCATGACCATGCCGGCCATACGCATGATCATGGCCATGGCCACGACCACAGCCATGCTCACGGTGTTGGCCATGCGCATGTCCACGCCCCCGCCAGTTTCGGCAAGGCGTTCGCGATCGGCATTTCGCTCAACATTGTGCTGGTCGTGGCCGAGGCGGTCTACGGCTATATCGGCAACTCCACCGCGCTGCTTGCGGACGCCGGCCACAATCTTTCCGACGTGCTCGGCCTGGTCGTGGCATGGGGCGCCTCGATCGCGGCGCGGCGCGCCCCGAGCGGCCGGTTCACCTACGGCCTGCGTGCCTCCACCATCCTGGCGGCGCTGGCCAACGCGGTGTTCCTGCTGGTCGCGACCGGCGCGATCGGGTGGGAGGCGATTTTGCGCCTGCGCGAGCCGGAGCCGGTCGCGGGGGTGACCGTGATGGTGGTTGCCGGCATCGGCATCCTCGTCAATGGCTTCACCGCCATGCTGTTCGCACGCGGTCGCAAGGACGACATCAACATCGAAGGCGCCTATCTGCACATGGCCGCCGACGCCGCCGTCTCGCTCGGCGTCGTGGTCTCGGCGGCGCTGATCATCTGGACCGGCTGGCTCTGGCTCGATCCCGTCACCAGCCTCGTCATCTGCGCCTCCATCCTCTGGAGCACGACCAGCCTGCTCCGCGGCTCCATCGACATGTCGATGGCGGCCGCCCCCAAGGGCACCGACCTTGCCGCGATCAGGGCGTTTCTGCAGCAACGGCCCGGCGTCTCCGCCATCCACGATCTCCACGTCTGGCCGATCTCGACCACCGAGACGGCCCTGACCTGCCATCTCGTCATGCCCGCAGGGGCCGGCGATCCGTTCCTGATGGAGACCGCGCAGCTGCTGAAGGCGTCCTTCCGGATCGGCCACACCACGCTTCAAATCGAGACGCATCCGGACAATGGCTGTGCGCTGGCGCCGGATGATGTGGTGTGAGGCATTCTGCCTCCACACCGTCATAGCGAGCGAAGCGAAGCAATCCAGACGACCACGGCGGAGACATTTCTGGATTGCTTCGTCGCAAGAGCTCCTCGCAATGACGGCGTGGTGAGAGTCGCGCCTTACGCCGCCCTCGCCGTCACGATCCAGATCGCGCCCTGAAGCGCCACCGACTGTCCCTTCAGGAACGGCGTCAGCATCTCGCGGATCGAGGCTTTTGCGGCCTCGTAGATCTCCGGCGGATGGCCCTGGAGCGCGCGGCTGGCCGGGCCAATCTGCAAGGCGCCGTCGACGGCCGCATCGAGACCACCGCCGATCGCGACATCCATCGCGAGATTGTGCGGCTCCATCGCCACATCGACGAAGCCTGCACCTTTCAGGATGCGCGTCACGCGCTCTTCCGATGCAAAGGCGAACGGGCCCGGCTCCTCCGGCCCGACCGGCGGCATTTTCGGCACGTGTTTGTAGACCGCCATCAGCGGCGCCATCATCCAGGGATTTTCCTTCGGCTCGCGCCAGCAGGCGAAGGCGAGCCGACCCGTCGGCTTCAGCGCGCGACGAAGGTTGGTGAAGGACGCGATGGGATCGGCGAAGAACATGACGCCGAAGCGCGAGGCCAAGAGATCAAAACTCGCCGGCTCGAACGGATGGACCGTCGCATCTGCCTGCACAAACTCGAGCGGCAGGCCCTTTGGCGCCAGCGCACGTGCCTGCGACAGCATGGGATCGGAGACGTCGAGCCCGAGCGCAAATCCGTTCGGCGCCACCTCCTTTGCAAACGCAACCGTCGTCGCACCGGAGCCGCAGCCGACGTCGATCACGCGCTCGCCTTGCTTCGGCTTGGCCCGTGCGATCAGGACATCGGCGATCGGCCCGAGGAGCCGCTCCTGCGCCGCATGGCGGTCGGCCCAGCGCTGCCCGCTCGGTCCGTTCCAATAGGCGATCTGGTCGGCGTTCTGCGCGTCACCGCTGGGCTGTTGCATCGGAACCTCATCGCACGCACTCGCGCGCCGTTTACGCTTCGTAATATTCCATATTCCGCAAGCCGGCGGCCCGCCCCGATCGCGGGCCTCAAGCGATCCGCTTGACGAGCTGCGCCGGATTTCCGCCCATCATGACATTCGGCTCGACATCGGCACTGATCAGGCTGCCAGCCATGACCTGAACATTGTCGCCGATGATCCTGTTCGGAAAGACGCCGCTCTTCATGCCAAAGAAGCAATTGGCGCCAACCCTGACCCCGCCGCCGAACGTCACGCCGACTGTCACCTGGGACAGCGCACCGAGAACACAATCGTGGTCGACGCTGGAAAGGGTGTTGACGATCGTGTCACGCCCGATCAGGGCCCTGGAGCCGATGACAGCACCGGCCCCGATCACGGCGCCGCTCTCGATTTCGGCATCCCTCGCGACAAAGGCCGTCGGAGCGATGCACGGCGGCATATTCACCTTGGCGGCCCGCAAGCGCGATGCACAGAGTTCGCGCGCCGCGTTGGCTCCTATTCCGAGGTAGGCATCCCCGAGCGGGAGCTCACGGAAATAGTCGTCCTCGGACATCATGCTTCCCGGCAACGCCGCCTGGCCGTCCAGGCTGCGAACGACAAAGACCGGCGCAACATCGAGGAACGAGGCGATCACGCGCGCATGACCACCTGCACCGAAGATATATGCCTTAGCCATGGGATTTCTTCGTCATCATATCGGCCATCACGACACCATCGCTTTTGGAAGCATGCCCTGGACCAGGGATCACATAACCCGACGCGGATGGCCGGATAGACCGCATCAGCGAGCGTATCTGGTGGGCGGTCACGGATTCGAACCGCGGACCCTCTCGGTGTAAACGAGATGCTCTAACCAGCTGAGCTAACCGCCCCTCGCCGCCTCTTTATCCCTACCCGCCCTCGGTGGGCAAGTACGGAACATCAATCCCCCGGCCTCCCCGGCAGCGCCGGCACGGCGTCGATCCATACCGCCGCCGACTGGCACCAGATCTGTCGGCTGGGCCTCAGAGCGTCGCGCTGGCGGATGCTGCCCCAGCGGATGCCCCAATCGTCGGCCTGGTCGCCCTCGCCGCTGGTAAACAGCGGGGAACCGCAATCGGCGCAGAAATGCTGGAAGCGCATCCGGCCGTTGTCGCCGCGCTTGCCGTAGATTTTTGGCGTGCCGCCGGTGAGCCTGACGTCGCCGGCGGAACAGATCGTGGTGACCCGGAACGGCGATCCCGTCAGCGTCTGGCAGTCCCGGCAATGGCAGACCGAGACCGCCTCGGGGTCGATCTCGGCTTCAAAGGTGACCTGCCCGCAATGGCACTGCCCGTCGATCCGCATCGCCCTCGTTCCCTTGCCTCAAAACAAAAACGGCGCCCGAAGGCGCCGTTTTATCATCTTTCGCTGGAGATCAGTGAGCGGTCAGGCCGCCGGCGGCTTCGTCGCCGTCCGGCTTCACCGTCACCTTGGTGTCCTCTTCCCAGACGATCGGCACCGGCTTCTTCACCAACGCCTTGGCGACGACGTCGTCCAGCCGCGAGACCGGGATGATCTCCATGCCGCCCTTGATCGCATCGGAGATCTCCGTGAGATCCTTGGCGTTGTCCTCGGGGATCAGCACCGTCTTGATGCCGCCGCGGGCCGCGGCGAGCAGCTTCTCCTTCAGACCGCCGATCGGCAGCACGCGGCCGCGCAGCGTGATCTCGCCGGTCATCGCGACATCGTGGCGAACCGGGATGCCGGTCATGACCGAGATGATCGCGGTGGCCATCGCCACGCCCGCCGACGGACCGTCCTTCGGCGTCGCGCCTTCCGGCACGTGCACGTGGATGTCGCGCCGGTCGAACAGCGGCGGCTCGATGCCATAGACGATCGCGCGCGAGCGGACGTAGGACGCCGCCGCCGAGATCGATTCCTTCATCACGTCGCGCAAGTTGCCCGTGACCGTCATCTTGCCCTTGCCCGGCATCATGACGCCTTCGATGGTCAAGAGCTCGCCGCCGACATCGGTCCAGGCAAGGCCGGTGACGATGCCGACCTGCGGCTCGCTCTCGATCTCGCCGAAGCGGTACTTCGGCACGCCCAGAAGCTCTTCGAGAGACTTCTCGGTGACCTTGACCGACTTCTTCTTGGAGATCATCAGCTCCTTCACCGCCTTGCGGGCGAGTGTGGAGAGCTCACGCTCCAGGTTACGCACGCCCGCTTCGCGGGTGTAGCGGCGGATCAGCAGCAGCAGCGCGTCGTCGTCGATCGAGAACTCCTTGGAGTCCAGGCCGTGCTTGGACACCGCGTTCGGGATCAGGTGCTTGCGCGCGATCTCGACCTTCTCGTTCTCGGTGTAGCCCGCGATCCGGATGATCTCCATGCGGTCCATCAGCGGTCCCGGAATATTGAGCGTATTCGCGGTCGTGATGAACATCACGTTGGACAGATCGTAGTCGACCTCGAGATAGTGGTCGTTGAAGGTCCCGTTCTGCTCGGGGTCGAGGACCTCGAGCAAAGCCGAGGACGGATCGCCGCGGAAGTCGGCGCCCATCTTGTCGATCTCGTCCAGCAGGAACAGCGGATTGGACGACTTGGCTTTCCGCATCGACTGGATGATCTTGCCGGGCATCGAGCCGATATAGGTGCGGCGGTGACCGCGGATCTCGGCCTCGTCGCGCACGCCGCCGAGCGAGACGCGCACGAACTCGCGCCCGGTCGCCTTCGCGATCGACTTGCCGAGCGAGGTCTTGCCGACGCCGGGAGGTCCGACGAGGCACAGGATCGGTCCCGTCAGCTTGTTGGCGCGCGACTGCACCGCGAGATACTCGACGATGCGTTCCTTGACCTTCTCGAGACCGTAGTGATCGGAGTCCAGGATGGCCTGCGCCGATTCCAGGTCCTTCTTGACCTTGGACTTCTTGTTCCACGGGATCGACAGCAGCCAGTCCAGATAGTTGCGCACGACGGTCGCTTCCGCGGACATCGGCGACATCTGGCGCAGCTTCTTCAATTCGTGCTGCGCCTTCTCGCGCGCTTCCTTGGAGAGCTTGGTCTTGGAGATCTTCTCTTCGAGATCGGCGAGCTCGTCGCGACCGTCGTCGTCGCCGAGTTCCTTCTGGATCGCCTTCATCTGCTCGTTGAGATAGTACTCGCGCTGGGTCTTCTCCATCTGGCGCTTGACGCGCGAGCGGATGCGCTTCTCGACCTGCAGCACCGAGATCTCGCTCTCCATCAGGCCCAGCACCTTCTCGAGGCGCGTGGTGACCGACAGCGTCTCCAGGATGCCCTGGCGATCCGCGATCTTGACGGCGAGATGGGAGGCGACGGTGTCGGCGAGCTTGGCGAAATCGGTGATCGCCTGCACGACGCCGACGACCTCCGCCGAGATCTTCTTGTTAAGCTTCACATAGCTCTCGAAGTCGGACACGACCGAGCGCGCCAGCGCCTCCGCCTCGACCGACTTCGCATCGGTATCGGCCAGCGCAATGGCGGTCGCTTCGTAATAATCGGCGCGATCGGTGTATTTCTGCACGCGCGCACGCTCGAGCCCTTCGACCAGCACCTTCACGGTGCCGTCGGGAAGCTTCAAGAGCTGGAGCACGCTGGCAAGCGTACCGGTCTCGTAAATCGCATCGGGCGCCGGATCATCGTCGGACGCGTTCTTCTGCGTTGCGAGCATGATCAGCGCGTCGTTCTTCATCACCTCTTCGAGCGCGCGGATCGACTTCTCGCGGCCGACGAAGAGCGGAACGATCATGTGCGGGAAGACGACGATGTCGCGCAAGGGAAGCACGGGATAAGCGTGCGTCTCGCCATGGACGATGGTTGGCCGGGGTTTTGGATTAGACATGGCCTTTTCCTTTTGCTTTGCCCCCCTGCACGCAGTCCGCCATGCTCATGCGCAACCGCCACAAGGTGCCGAGGTGATCCACAAAACCGGTCTACCATTCTATGGTTGGACTGGGCTTGCCGGATCGGAACTGAGGCGAATCTTGAAGAGAATTCACGCTCGCCGCCGACATTAGGTGGCTATCGACCCGGGGGGTGTCAAGTCATTGAAAAACGCGCGCCATCAGGCGCTTACGCACACGGCTAAGCGACGCAACGTCGACTGCGGAGATACATTCCGCAGCCGTCACTTCTCTGGACGATTGGAGCGTTCCAGCGCCGCAAATCAGGCGCTGGCGTTCTCGACGGCACGATCGGATCGATCGGCGTAGATGTAGAGCGGACGGGCCGTGCCTTCCACGACTTCGCGCGAAATCACGACTTCTTCCACACCTTCCAGACCCGGCAGGTCGAACATGGTCTCGAGCAGGATCGCCTCGAGGATCGAACGCAGACCACGCGCGCCGGTCTTGCGCTCGATCGCCTTGCGGGCGACCGCGCCAAGCGCCTCGTCGGCGAAGGTCAGCTCGATGTTCTCCATCTCGAACAGGCGCTGGTACTGCTTCACCAGCGCGTTCTTCGGCTCGGTCAGGATCTTCTTCAGCGAGGTCTCGTCCAGATCCTCGAGCGTCGCCACGACCGGCAGACGGCCGACGAACTCGGGGATGAGGCCGTACTTCAGGAGATCCTCAGGCTCGACGTGACGGAAGATCTCGCCGGTACGGCGGTCCTCCGGCGCGAGCACCTGGGCGCCGAAGCCGATCGAGGTCGACCGCCCGCGCGCCGAGATGATCTTCTCGAGGCCGGCGAACGCACCGCCGCAGATGAACAGGATGTTGGTGGTATCCACCTGCAGGAACTCCTGCTGCGGATGCTTGCGGCCGCCCTGCGGCGGGACCGACGCCACCGTGCCTTCCATGATCTTCAAGAGCGCTTGCTGCACGCCCTCACCCGACACGTCGCGCGTGATCGAGGGATTGTCGGACTTGCGGCTGATCTTGTCGATTTCGTCGATGTAGACGATGCCGCGCTGGGCGCGCTCGACATTGTAGTCGGCGGCCTGGAGCAGCTTCAGGATGATGTTCTCGACGTCCTCACCGACATAACCGGCTTCGGTCAGCGTCGTCGCGTCCGCCATCGTGAACGGTACGTCCAGGATGCGGGCGAGCGTCTGCGCGAGCAGCGTCTTGCCCGAACCGGTCGGACCGATCAGCAGGATGTTCGACTTCGCGAGCTCGACGTCGTTGTGCTTGGTCTGGTGGTTGAGGCGCTTGTAGTGGTTGTGCACCGCGACCGACAGGACCTTCTTCGCATGGCTCTGGCCGATCACGTAATCGTCCAGCACCTTGCAGATTTCCTTCGGCGTCGGAATGCCGTCGCGCGACTTGACCAGCGAGGACTTGTTCTCCTCGCGGATGATGTCCATGCAAAGCTCGACGCACTCGTCGCAGATGAAGACCGTGGGACCCGCGATCAGTTTGCGGACTTCGTGCTGGCTCTTGCCGCAGAACGAGCAATATAGCGTGTTCTTGGAGTCGCTCGTGCCGACCTTACTCATTCATGTCTCCGTCCGCGGTTCGATCCCGTTCCGCTCGATCGCTCCATCCCGACACACCGGTCGGTATGAAACTCAAATAGAGCAAATTCCGTACCAAAAAAGACCCTACGCGTTACATCCCGTGCGAATCACGGTCACTCGATTCCCCCGCGATCATAGCGGATCATTCGTAGCCAACCATGCTGTCACCCGACTATCAAGAATTCGCTAATCGGGGGTCGTCGGCTACCCGTGACAATACCGTGATTTCAGGTCTTGGCACGGGCGAAGTGATCGAAATCACCCCGGCGTTGCTGGATTGCCACGAAAAACAAGCACGAAAGCGGAACTTTCTGCCTGTCGTGGGGCGCAAAACGGCGTTTTGCGGCGCGCACACGAGTCCTAAACGTGAACGCTTCCCTGAAGGTACCCGGCGACCCCCAAGGGATCGCCGTTGCCGACCGGTAGTGCTACGAGGTCTTCGCTGCCGCCGGCTCTTCGGCGCGCTTGTCGATGACCTTGTCGACCAGGCCGAACTCCTTGGCGTCGTTGGCGGTCAGGAACTTGTCGCGTTCCAACGCATCCTCGATCGTCTTGTAGGTCTGGCCGGTGTGCTTCACGTAGATCTCGTTGAGCCGCTTCTTCAGGTTCAGGATTTCCTGCGCATGCAGCATGATGTCGGTGGCCTGGCCCTGGAAGCCGCCGGAGGGCTGATGCACCATGATGCGCGCGTTCGGCAGCGAGAAGCGCATGTCCTTCTCGCCGGCGGCGAGCAGCAGCGAGCCCATCGAAGCCGCCTGCCCCGTGCACAGCGTCGAGACCGGCGGGCGGATGAACTGCATGGTGTCGTAGATGGCAAGGCCCGACGTCACCACGCCGCCCGGCGAGTTGATGTACATCGAGATTTCCTTCTTCGGATTTTCCGCCTCGAGGAACAACAACTGCGCGACGACCAGCGTCGACATGCCGTCCTCGACCGGACCGGTGAGGAAAATGATGCGCTCTTTCAGCAGGCGCGAGAAAATGTCGTAGGCGCGCTCGCCACGGTTGGTCTGCTCGACCACCATGGGCACGAGGTTCATGTAGGTTTCAACCGGATCGCGCATGAGTCACCTAGGGTTTTCGGAGGCGGACATCGCCACTCTTGGCTGCCAGTTTGGCTGGATTTGCCGGAAGGCCGATGGACGCCCGTGATGCAGGAAGTTGGTAGCGGTAGAAGATTGGGTACAGGGTGTACCGACAGATATAGCCCAATTCGCGCCAGACAAGTGCGGAGCGAATTAAGGCTTAATCCACCGGGCACTTGAAGCTGATTCTCGCAAGAAGGCCCAGCCAGCCACATGGCTAGCCGGGCCCTTCCACTGATCATCCTTAATGGAAGACTGTCTCAAAGCCTTCAGGCCGCGGTCTTTTCCGCCTCGTCGTCCTTGTAGAGGTCCTCGCGCGAGACCTTCTTCTCGGTCACGTTGGCGAGCTCAAGGATGAAGTCGACGACCTTGTCCTCATAGATCGGTGCACGAAGCTGGGCCAGCGCCTGGGCGTTGCTGCGGTAATAGTCCCAGACTTCCTTCTCGCGGCCGGGCATCTGGCGCGCCCGCTCGATCACGGCGCGGCCGACCTCGTCGTCGGTCACGGTGATCTTGTTCTTCTCGCCGATCTCGGAGAGCACGAGGCCGAGGCGCACGCGGCGGTCGGCGATCTTGCGGTATTCTTCCTTGGCGGCGTCTTCAGTGGTATCCTCGTCGGCAAAGGTCTTGCCGGCCGAGTCCATCTCGGCCTTGACCGAGTTCCACATCAGATTGAACTCCTCGTCGACGAGCGAGGGCGGCGCCTCGAAGCGATGCGCCTCGTCGAGACGGTCGAGCAGCGCACGCTTGACGCGCTGACGCGTCGCACCCGCGAACTCGGCAACCAGACGCTCGCGCGCGGCTTCCTTCAGCTTGTCCAGCGATTCGAGGCCGAGCGTCTTGGCGAACTCGTCGTCGATCGCGATGTCCTGCGGCGCTTCGATCGCGGTCGCGGTGGTCTCGAACTCGGCCGGCTGGCCGGCGAGCTTGGCGTTCATGTAGTTCTTGGGGAACGACACTTTCAGCGTGCGCGTCTCGCCCGCGCCGATGCCGGTGAGCTGCTCCTCGAAGCCGGGAATGAAGGTGTTGGAGCCGATCACGACCTGGATGCCCTCGCCGGTGCCGCCTTCGAAGACTTCGCCGTTGATGGCGCCCTTGAAGTTGACGGTGACGCGGTCGCCGGACTCGGCCTTGGCGCCGTCGGCCTTCGCGGCATAGCCGCGGTTGCTGTCGGCGATGCGCTTGATCGCCTCGTCGACGTCGGAGTCGGTGACGTCAGCCACGGGCTTCTCGACCTGGAAGGTCTTGAAGTCGGCCAGCGCGATCGACGGCACCACCTCGATCGCGACCGTGTAGGTCAGATCGGTCTTGCCGCTCAGCAGCTCCTCGACCTCGGCCTGCTCGCTCGGCATCGTGATCTTCGGCTCGGTCGCAAGGCGGAAGCCGCGCTCGGAGAACAGCTGCGTGTTGGTGTCGCGGATGGTCTGGTCGATGGTCTCGGCCATCACCGAGCGGCCATAGACCTTCTTCAGATGAGCGACCGGCACCTTGCCGGGACGGAAGCCGTTGATGCGGACCTTGTCCTTGAGGTCGACGAGCTTGGCGCCGGCCTTGGCGTCGAGATCAGACGCGGGAACGCTGATCTTGAACTCGTGCTTCAAACCTTCCGAGAGGGTTTCTGTGACCTGCATGGCGTCCAATCTTCTTCTCGTTCGGTCCCGGCACGCTCTCGCGTCGGGACGCTGTCATTAATCGATCCGGCGCGAGGCGAACGCCTCAACGCCGGTGGTTCATCGGACCGCTCCCGCCGGAAACACTCCGTAAGGAAACAGCCCTTCGGTAATCCGTGCAAACGCTGAAAGCGCTTGGTGCGGGCGGAGGGACTCGAACCCCCACAACTTTCGTCACTGGAACCTAAATCCAGCGCGTCTACCAGTTCCGCCACGCCCGCGTGAATTTGCATCAAGACCGGCCGCGATGCCGCGGGCGGCCGGGCTTATAGCATGCGCCTGACTGTTCGCAGCAAAAAAATGGCCTGATGGAGGCAAGCTTCAAGTAGGCACGATGGCTGGACTTATCCAGCGCGGCGTGGTCCGGATCGGCTCATGAAACCGCGGATCTTTGACCCTCATCGGCGCGAGGTTTTGGCCGGCCTTCTTGGCGGCCTTGGAGCCTCGGCGGCCGGGTTGATGACCGGTGGCGCAGTCCCGCCCGTGACCGCCCAGCTCGCCCTCCAGGCCCGCCTGGCAACCCTGGCCT
The DNA here is from genome assembly GCF_900113725.1 of Bradyrhizobium sp. cf659. Taxonomy (NCBI): domain Bacteria; kingdom Pseudomonadati; phylum Pseudomonadota; class Alphaproteobacteria; order Hyphomicrobiales; family Nitrobacteraceae; genus Bradyrhizobium; species Bradyrhizobium sp. cf659. The sequence continues at coordinate 110,432 of NZ_FOQJ01000001.1, read as the reverse complement.
TGAGGCCGGGTCAGCCGCCGACACCCATCTGGGAGCTGGCCGCCGTAAGCCACACCAGGGGCGTCCATCTCAAGCGTGGTGACCGCTGCGAGGTGGTGTTCCGTAACGACCTGCCTGTGCCACTTGCGCCAGTCTGGTACGGCCTCAACGGCCCGGCCGCGGCCGACCCGCTGCGGGGACGCGCGCCGACCGCGCCGGATGCGACTGAAACTTCAATCATTTCAATACCAAACGCCGGAACCCTGCTGACCGACTTTCGTCTCTTCGAGGACGGCCTGAAGCAGCCGGCGCGCCCGCTTCCGATCATCGCGGAGGAGACCAGCCGCATCGCCGTCGATCGTGACGAGGTCCTGCTGATCGAGGAATGGCGCCTGCGGCCGGATGGGACAGCGCTGCCCCCGGGCCGCGACCCGAAGGACACGACCCCGCTCTATACGATCAACGGGCAGACTTCATGCGAGCTCTCAGCCGCGGCCAATGAGCGGCTGCGATTGCGCTTTATCAACGGCTCCCAACGCTCTGTTCTGGCGATCAAATTGGAAAATCACGACGTCCGTGTGATGGCCTTGGACGGACAGCCGGCCGAGCCGTTCCCGGCGCGCAACGGCGCCCTGGTGCTGGCCCCCGGCGCGCGCGCCGACGCCTTTGTGGACGCAGCCACATTGGCCCCCTTTCTGCTGCATGACGGCAAGGAGGCCCGCCCGATCGGAAACCTCACGATCTCCGGCACGATGGAGCGGCGCGCGCCGCTGTTGCCGCCACAACCGCTCCCTGCGAATGCCCTGCCCGACCAGCTCGACCTCAGGGGCGCCCTGCGGTTCGATGTCGCGCTCGGCGCGCCCGACACCGGCTGGGCGCGGCCTGCGAATTTCTCCACCTCCTCGGCGCCGGCCTTCCGCGCCAGGAGCGGCCGCACCGTCGTGCTGACCCTCAAGAACCCCGCCCCCATCACGACCGTCTTCCACCTGCACGGCCACCCCTTCCGCCTGCTCGACAAGCTCGACGACGGCTGGAAGCCCTACTGGCTCGACACGCTCGCGATCGAGCCCGGCCAGACCCAGCGCATCGCGTTCGCCGCGACCTCGCCCGGACGATGGCTGATCGAATCCGTCGTGACCGACTGGGCCGCGCCGCGGCTGGTGCGCTGGTACGCGGTGGAGTGAGCTAAGCGCGCGTCCAGACGTAGCGGGCGTCCGGCTCCTTCTCCTCGTTCCGCGCCCCGTCCGTCTGCTCGACCAACGCGAATCCACGGGCCTCGTAGAAGCGTCGCGCGCGTTCGTTGCGCTGGAAGGTCCAGAGCTCCAGCCGTTCGCAGGCCCGCTTGGCGACATCGAGGAGCTCGGTGCCGACACCGCGGCCCTGGGCAGCGGGAAGGACATAGAGCTGCTCGACCCAGCCATCGCGGAAGGCAATGAGCCCGCTTAGTGCATCCTGGTCGAAGCGGCCCCACACGCGGCACGCTTTCAAAACATGCTCGCGATAGAACCAGCGATCCATGTCCGGCGTGTGCAGCCCGACGAGCTGCGGCATTGCCCGGTCAAACGCGATCCGATGGACCTGCGCGGCCGCGCCCATATCGGTGAGCGCGAGCTGCCTCAGCACTAGTACTCGATCCCCAACGCATTATAGATCCGCCGGTGCACGGCCGGCAGCGTCTCGGTCAGGTCCTCCGCGATCAGCCCCGGCCCCGCCTCGCTTGCCGCCTCGCCATGCATCCACACGCCGATGCTGGCGGCTTCGAAGGCCGGCACGCCCTGCGCCAAAAGCCCTGCGATGATGCCGGAGAGCACGTCGCCGGCACCGGCCGTGGCCAGCCAGGGCGGCGCGTTGGCGGCGATGGTGGCGCGGCCGTCGGGCGCGGCGATGGTGGTATCAGGCCCCTTCAGCAGCACCACGGCGCCGGAACGCTCGGCGGCGGCGCGGACGCGCTCGAGCTTGGAGCGGCCGGGATGCTTGTTGCTGAGATCGGAGAACAGGCGCGGAAACTCGCCCTCGTGCGGCGTCAGCACCACCGCACTGTCCTGCGAGGACTTGATCGATTCGAACAGGCGCTCGGGATTCGCGGCAAAGCTCGTCAGCGCATCCGCGTCCAGCACCAGGTGCCGTTGCGCGGTAAGCGCCGTGTGGACGAAATCGCAGGTGCGGTCGCCGACGCCCGCGCCGGGGCCAATGATGCAGGTGTTGTAGCGCTTGTCGCCGAGCAGCTCGCCAAACTCGATCGCGGTGTCGACGGGACGAACCATCACCGCGGTCAGCACGGCCGCATTGATCGCGAGCGCATCGCGCGGGCTCGCCAGCGTCACCAACCCGGCACCGGCCCGCAACGCGCCGCGCGCGGCGAGCCGCGCCGCGCCGGTCGCGGCTGCGTCGCCCGAGACCGCCAGCACGTGCCCTCGCGCATATTTGTGGCCGTCGATCCGCGGCACCGGAAAGGCCGCGCCCCAGAAATCCGGATCGTTCTCGAAGGTCTGCGGCCTGATCTCGTCCAGCACCTGTGCATCGATACCGATGTCGGCAACGCGGACGCGGCCGCAATGCATCCGCCCCGGCAGCAGCAGGTGCGCCGGCTTCTTGCGGAAGAAGGTGACGGTCTCGGTGGCGTTGACCGCAGCGCCCAGCACGGCGGCGCTGGTGCCGTTGATGCCGCTCGGCAGATCGACCGCAAGCACCAAGGCGCCGTTGGCGTTGATCGCCTCGATCATCGCGCGCGCCTCGCCGTCGACGGAGCGGCTGAGGCCCGCGCCGAACAGCGCATCGATGATCAACGCAGGCTTTCCGATCGCCTGCGGATTGAACGGGAGCACCGGGTGTTTCCAGCCGCGCGCGGCGGAGGCCGCGTCGCCCTGGAGCTGGTCGCGCTCGCACATCAGGATCACCGAGACCTCGCGGCCCTGGGCGGCGAGCTCGGCGGCCGCGACAAAACCGTCGCCGCCATTGTTGCCGGGGCCGGCCACGATCAGGATCGGCCCCTCCTCCACCAGCGCATTGGCGGCCTCGGCGACCGCCTGGCCCGCGCTCAGCATCAGCTTGAAGCCGGGCGTGCCGGCCGCGATCGAAAGCTGGTCGGCGCGCTGCATTTCGGCGTTGGTCAGAACTTCCATGCCACTTCCCTGTACAAACGCCTCTTCAACAGGCATCTTCCATGCCGATCCGACCGGCGGAACACCGATCTGCATATATATTGAACCGTTTGCCTATTTCGTAGTCTTCGGTATTTTGGGCCGGTCGGCTCCACCTATCAGAGATGCTCGTTAAAAGGCTGATAACGCTCCAATAATCAGGGCATTTGCAACTTGGCATAGACCCTGCTTTCGAGGAAGCCGCTTCGGTTCGTCGTGCTCACTGACGTCTATCAGGGTGTGACCGGCCGTTGGTGCCGGACTGGTCAGGGGTCCCGGCATAGCGAAGACAAGATCGTGCGTGAGAAAAGCGCATCCTGACGAAGACGTTGCTATTTGATCGAATGCCGGGAGGCGCGCAGTGAAGAAAATCGAAGCCATCATCAAGCCGTTCAAGCTCGACGAGGTGAAGGAAGCGCTTCAGGAAGTCGGCCTTCAGGGCATCACCGTCACCGAAGCCAAGGGCTTTGGCCGGCAGAAGGGGCACGCCGAACTCTACCGCGGCGCAGAATACATCGTCGACTTCCTGCCGAAGGTGAAGATCGAGATCGTGATCGGCGACGATCTGGTCGAGCGTGCCATCGACGCGATCCGCCGCGCTGCGCAGACCGGTCGCATCGGTGACGGCAAGATTTTCGTCTCCAACATCGAAGAGGCGATCCGCATCCGAACCGGCGAATCCGGGCTGGACGCTATCTGAGCCGGGTGCTATCCCGCATTTTGCGACACTCTGACAAGAAATAAGGCTGCTTCGGCGGCCTGAATTCGTTTGTGCGGTCGCGCGCGAACTCGCCAAAAGCGAGAATAATCCTGCTCATCTGGAAACCGACCCGCAGAGCCAAAAGGGGTATGCATGAAGACCGCCAAAGACGTCCTGAAATCGATCAAGGACAACGACGTCAAGTACGTCGACCTGCGCTTCACCGATCCGCGCGGCAAGTGGCAGCATGTGACGTTCGACGTCAGCATGATCGATGAAGACATATTTGCCGAAGGGACGATGTTCGACGGCTCCTCGATCGCCGGCTGGAAGGCGATCAACGAGTCCGACATGTGCCTGATGCCCGATCCGGTGACCGCGACGATCGATCCGTTCTTCGCCGAGACCACCATGGTCATCACCTGCGACGTGCTCGAGCCGACCACCGGCGAGCCCTACAACCGCGACCCCCGCGGCATCGCCAAGAAGGCGGAAGCCATGGTGAAGTCGATGGGCGTGGGCGACACCGTCTTCGTCGGCCCCGAAGCCGAGTTCTTCGTGTTCGACGACGTGCGCTTCTCCTCCAGCCCCTACAACACAGGCTTCCGCCTCGACTCCTCGGAGCTGCCGACCAACACCGACACGGAATATGAGGGCGGCAATCTCGGCCACCGCGTCCGCACCAAGGGCGGCTACTTCCCCGTGCCGCCGCAGGACTCTGTACAGGACATGCGCTCGGAAATGCTCGGCGCCATGGCCAAGATGGGCGTCAAGGTCGAGAAGCATCACCACGAGGTCGCCTCCGCCCAGCACGAGCTCGGCATGAAGTTCGACACGCTGACGCTGATGGCCGACCATCTGCAGATCTACAAGTACTGCATCCACCAGGTCGCGCACATCTACGGCAAGACCGCCACCTTCATGCCGAAGCCGGTCTATGGCGACAACGGCTCGGGCATGCACGTGCACCAGTCGATCTGGAAGGACGGCAAGCCGGTGTTCGCCGGTAACAAGTACGCCGACCTGTCGGAGACCTGCCTCCACTATATCGGCGGCATCATCAAGCATGCCAAGGCGATCAACGCCTTCACCAACCCGTCGACCAACTCCTACAAGCGTCTGGTCCCGGGCTATGAGGCTCCCGTGCTGCTCGCCTATTCCGCGCGCAACCGTTCGGCCTCCTGCCGCATCCCCTACACCGCTTCGCCGAAGGCCAAGCGCGTCGAGGTGCGCTTCCCCGATCCGCTCGCCAATCCCTATCTCGGCTTCGCCGCGATGCTGATGGCCGGCCTCGACGGCATCAAGAACAAGATCGATCCGGGTCCGGCGATGGACAAGGACCTCTACGATTTGCCGAAGGAAGAGCTGAAGCAGATCCCGACGGTGTGCGGCAGCTTGCGCGAGGCGCTGGAAAACCTCGACAAGGACCGCGCCTTCCTGAAGGCCGGCGGCGTGTTCGACGACGACTTCATCGACAGCTACATCGAGCTGAAGATGACCGAAGTCGAGCGCTTCGAAATGACCCCGCACCCGGTCGAGTTCGATATGTACTATTCGGGCTGATCGGCCCGACTGTATGCGACAAGCAAAAGGCGCTCCGCGAGGGGCGCCTTTTCGTTTTGAGAGCGTGAGACCTTCCGGCTACGGATTCTCACGCCGCGGCATCAAATGATCGAGCAGGCCGGTTGGCAGCGGAAACACGACGGTCGACGACCGCTCGCCCGCGATGTCGTGCAGAGCCGCGAAGTAACGTAGCTGCATTGCCTGCGGCTCCTGCGCGAGAATCCGGCCGGCCTCGACGAGCTTTTCGGCGGCCTGCTGTTCGCCCATCGCGTTGATCACCTTCGCGCGCCGCAGCCGTTCCGCCTCGGCCTGCTTGGCGATCGCGCGCACCATGGTTTCGTTGATATCGACGTCCTTGATCTCGATTCCGGTGACCTTGATGCCCCAGACATCGGTCTGCTTGTCGAGAATCTCCTGGATGTCGGCGTTCAACCGGTCGCGTTCGGCGAGCATCTCGTCGAGTTCGTGCTTGCCAAGCACCGAGCGCAGCGTGGTCTGGGCGAGCTGACTGGTCGCGACCATGTAGTCGCCGACCTTGATGATGGCGCGCTCGGGATCGACGATGCGGAAGTAGAGAACGGCATTGACCTTGACCGAGACGTTGTCGCGCGAAATCACGTCCTGGGGCGGCACGACCTGCACCATCACCCTGAGATCGAGCTTGACGAGCTGCTGCACAACCGGAATGAGGATAACGAGGCCCGGCCCCTTCACCCCGGTGAAGCGGCCGAGCGTGAAGATAACGCCGCGCTCGTATTCCCTGAGGACGCGAACGGCCTGGGTGAGAAACAGGATGACGATCAGCGCAAGCACTGCGTAAATCGAATATTCAAGCATCAGAGTTGACCTCCCTCGCCGCTCGCGGAGCCCGGACGCCGAACCACCAGCGTCAAGTCGACGATATTGGCGACCTCGACCCTCTCGCCGGGCGTGAAGGCGTCGGCGCCGCGCGCTTGCCAGCGTTCGCCATGCGTAAAGACGTGCCCCTCGTTCTCGTTCCAGTCGAGGACCTCGGCGGTCAGGCCGCGCATCGCTGCCGCGCCGACCCGCGCCGGATCGTGGCGGGCGCGCCGAAGCGCGCCGAGCACGACCAGAACGAAACCTGTGAACATCGCCGCGACGATGGCGATGACCGACCACGACAACCGGTAGCCCGGCGCTTCGACCCTGACCAGCATGAGGGCGCCCAGCACAAAGGCGACGACGCCTCCAAGGCCGATCACGACGGTCGGATTGAACGCCTCGACGGCGAGGAGCGCGATCCCGACCAGCATCAAGCCGAGGCCGGCATAATTGATCGGCAGCAGGTTGAGGGCGTAGAGGCCGAGCAGCAGGCAGATCGTCCCGACCACTCCCGGAGCGACCGCACCGGGGGACATGAACTCGAAGATCAGGCCGTAGATGCCGACCATCAGGAGAATGAACGCGACGTTGGGATCGGTGATGACCGCCAGAAATCGGGAGATCCACCCGGGATCGACGACTTCGATAACGGCGTCCTGCGTTGCCAGGCGTTGCGTCTTGCCGCCCGCGACCTCGACCACGCGACCATCGATTTGCCTGAGCAAGTCGGCCGGATCGCGCGCGACAAGGTCGATGGCGTGCGCCTGCAACGCGCCGTTGGCGGACAGGGTGGCGGCTTCGCGGACCGCCTTCTCAGCCCATTCGGCATTGCGGCCGCGCAGTTCGGCGAGGCTACGGATAAAGGCGACGGCATCGTTCGTCACCTTCGCCGTCATCGCGTCCTTCGGTTCATCCTTCTTGCTGTCTTTGTCGGGTGTGCCGCTCGGCAGGCCCGGAAGCGGTCCGCCAATCTGCACCGGCGTCGCGGCACCAATATTGGTGCCTGGCGCCATCGCCGCGATGTGGGTCGCGTAGAGGATATACGTCCCGGCGCTCGCCGCATGGGCGCCTGCCGGTGCGACGTAGCCGACGACGGGAACGGACGAGCCGAGCACATCCGCGATGATCTCGCGCATGCTGGAGTTGAGACCACCGGGCGTATTCATTCTCAGAATCACGATCTCGGCGTGTCGTTCGCCTGCCTCGACCAAGGCCTCCTTCACGTAACTCGCCGACGCCGGGCCAGCGGCTCCAGCGATCGTGACAGTGAGTGCAAGACGGCGATTCTCCTCCGCTGAGCCGGGAAGGAGACAAGACGAAAAAGCGACGATGCCGATCGCCGCAACGAGGGCCGCCTTTATGGTCTGCACGGCAAGGGCTCCCTTGCCGAAGATATGGTGTTCGTCTCCCAAACCTCAATGCGGTGGCTTGTCGTCCGCAGTTGCGATTGTGCGATGCAGTGGACGGGGGCGGCCCGTGGCGGGACGATGAGTGCGGGTCTTGACTGTACTGTTCGGGCTGACCGGATCCGCGCCATCTAGGCCAGACAAGCAAAAGGCGCCCTCGCGGGCGCCTTTTCATCTGTGATCGACCGCTACCGGAATCAGCAAGTCCGCAGGATGGCGGCGGACCGCCCGATTACCAGGTTGCTGTGAAGGCCCGCTGGAGCTCGGCCGGAGCCGTCACGCCGCTCGCGATCAGCAATTGGGCGAGAACGCGTGCCTTCTGGGGATTGAGATCCTCGGAGACGACGAAACCATTCTTGTCATCGTCGACCTCGACGTTCCGCGTGACGAAGCCCGACCGAACCCGTGTGGAACGGATGACGAGGATGCCCTTCTTCGCGGCCGCTTCGAGCGCATCGAGGGCCGGCTTCGACGTATTCCCGTCACCGACACCGGCCAGCACGATGCCTTTGGCGCCGTGGGAAATGGCGTCCTCGATCGGAACGGCGTCCATGTTGGCGTGCGAGTAGACGATCTCGACGCGGGGCAATTGCTCGCCGGCCGGAAGCTGATAGGTCGCGCGCTTGAGACCGGCAGCCTGGGCCATGAAACGAATGCCGCCCGCGGTGTCGACATAGCCGACCGGCCCGCCGTTGGGAGAATTGAACGTCTCGATGCTCGTGGTGTTGGTCTTGGTGACCGCGCGCGCCCCCTCGATCTTGTCGTTCAGCACGGCCATGACGCCGCGCCCGCGGGAGCGGGGATCGGCGGCCACCTGCACCGCCTCGTACAGATTGCCGGGGCCATCCGCGCTGACGGCTGAAGCCGGACGCATCGAGCCGACGATGACCACCGGCTTGTCGCCGCGTACCACATTGTCGAGAAAGTATGCCGTCTCCTCCAGCGTATCCGTGCCGTGGGTGATGATGACGCCGTCGGCCTCGTTCTTGTCGAAGACCTCCTGGATGCGGCGGGCCAGCGCAAACCAGACCTTGTCGTTCATGTCCTGGGATCCGATCGACGAAATCTGTTCGGCGTTCAGCTTTGCGAGCTTGTCCAGGCCCGGCACCGACTGCATCAATTGTTCGCCCGTGATCTGGCCCGATTTGTAGGCTCCGGTCGCACGCGCGTCGGCCTGGCCTGCGATCGTGCCTCCCGTCGCAAGCACGAGAATGCGCGGCAGGCTGGCAGCCGAAGCGTCCTTGCCCGGCTCTGCGGCGTGCGCCGCCACGCCGATGCTACCCGACCAGAGCGCGAAGGAAACCAATGGGATGGCAAGCGCCGATATCCGGCGATGCTGGCGGCGTGCTGTTGCGACGGAATCCTTAGTCATCGAATTCTCCTCCTGCTTCCCGGGCTCGACATTCGATACCGCGCAATGGGGCCGAAGATGGGCGGCCACACGCCGGACGGGTAGAGCTTTTGCAGAACATCATCCCGCCCGCCGCACGAGCGATCGACCGCGCTTCGCTCTACCCGACTTGCCGTTACGGCTTCGGCCTCGCGATCCGCACCCCGTCCGCCCCGATCGCGCCGAACGTGCCGGCGATGATCTCGCGCGTCGGCTGCATGCCGCCGAGCGACCAGTGCGAGGGCTCCTGCTCCTCGATCCTGACCCAGACGTTGCGGCGGAAATCCGGGTTGCCCTGCCCTTCGACCTCGACCAGGAGGTCGGTGACCCGCTCGAGCAGCGTCTTCTTCTGCGCGGCATCCAGGATGCCACGGACGGTGGAAATGGTGACGTAAGGCATGTCTTTCTCCATGTGGTGTGACGACGGAGCGAATTTGGACCTGACGCCCGCGACAAGGCAGTGGCAGATAAGCCAGAGATCGGGCAATTTCCGCCACGCATCGCCCGCGCCGATCGGATAGGATCGGCCGGCCACTGCCAGGAGATCCCATGAAGCTCGCAGTTCTCGCGCTGGAAGGTTGCATGCATTCGGCGATCTCAGGCGTCGCCGACGTCCTGTCGCTCGCCAATCATGTGATGCAGCAGAGCGGCGCAAAATCCCGCTTCACCTGGCAGACGCTGTCGCTCGACGGCAAGGCCGTGCGTGCCGGCGGCGGCCAGACGGTCGCGGTCGACGGCGCGATCGGCAAGCGCGCCGGCTTCGACGCGATCCTCGTCCCCGGCAGCCTCGTCGATCACGTCACGGCCGATCGCCTGCAACCGCAATATGCCCGTGCCGGTGCCTGGCTGCGGCAACAGCACGCGAACGGCCGGCTGATCGGTGCCTTTTGCAGCGGCGTGTTCCTGCTCGCCGGAGCTGGCCTGCTCGACAACCGCCGCGCCACCATCACCTGGTGGCTGCAAAGCGAGCTTCGGCAGCGCCATCCCGCGATCGACCTCGCCCCGGACGCCGTCATCACCAGCGCGGACCGCATCGTCTGCGCCGCCGGCCCGATGTCGTGGGTCGACCTCCTGCTCAGGCTGATCGAGATGGTCGAAGGCAAGGAGATCGCGAAACTATGCGCGGACTACGTCGTCATCGACACCGCGCAGCGCACCCAATCGATCTTCATGCCCGTGGGCTACCTGCTCTCGCAGGACCCGCTGCTGACCAGGGCCGACCTGCTGGTTCGTCGCACCGGCAGGAGCCCGATGACGGTCAAGCGCCTTGCCGGCGCGCTCGGCCTCAGCGAGCGCACGCTGAACCGGAAATTTCAGGAGCTCACGCACGAGCCGCCACAAGCCTTCATCATGCGCCGCCGCGTCGAGCACGCGCGCACGCTGCTGGAGACGACGACGCAGCCGATCAAGACCATCGCGCGCACGACAGGGTATGAAGACGAGAGCAGCTTTCGCAAGGCGTTCCGCAAGCTGACGTTGATGTCGCCGCAGGCGTATCGCGCGCGGCGGATGGAGCGGGCGGCGTAACCGCTGACCAAGGGCGTTCGACCCGGCTTGGCGCCTTACTCGTCCTGAAAATCCACAACTGCGGTGACAGTGCACTTAACTCTGCTCCGGCCCGACGCCGCGAACAGATCGAGCTGAGCAATACCGCAATACGTAATAATCGAACTCGTCTCAGGTGCCGAAAATGCAACCCTCGGCGGATTATTAAGGTGCCGCCTCGCGCGAGAAACAGGTCGCGCCATGAGGAGGATCAACGAGTCGGCGCGACTTTTCTGATGCAATGATCTTTGAAGGGGCGGCCCGCGCCACCGGATCGAAGATGAAGGGAGGCGAAATTGACGAGTTCCCCCGACCGATACGGTACTGTTCCCCAGTTCCTCCACTGGGCGACGGTAGTTCTGGTGATCGTTGCGTGGACGCTCGGCATATTTGGCGATGACTTGCCCAAGGGTGGCGCTCGCGAGACAGGCCTGCTTGTTCATGTTTCCGCCGGCCTGTTGATCCTGGCCGCGCTGATCATGCGGCTGGCATGGAGGGCAGCCGTTCCGCCGCCGCCTCCCGAGCCAAACGAATTCCGCAGATGGCTTGGCGCCTTCGCCGACCCATCCGCCCGTCTTTTTCATTATACGCTCTACGCCTTGCTCGTTGTCGTTCCGGTCACCGGGATCGTTACGCAGTTTGCGCGTGGCGAGGCGTTGCCGCTGCTCGGCATCTACGAAATATCGTCGCCATGGATACGGGATAGAGCCTTCGCGCATTCGGCCAAGGAGATCCACGAGATTGCGGCCCACGCGCTCGTATTCGTCGCGTTCTTTCATGCGGGCGCAGCTCTGATCCATCATATCGTTTTTCGCGACAATACGCTGAACCGCATGCTACCTCGCGGCAAATGATAGCCTACCACGGGATCGCAACCATCCTCGGCGAGTGATGCAACGATCGAGGCGGTCCGCTGTGGCGGCGAACCAACGTGCTATTTCGGGACCTTTGTGGCGCGGCATGAACCGTGGGTGCCGGTTCGCGACCGGCTCACCCAGGAAGTCGAGCGGCGCTCCCTACTCACCATATTGATTTGCCTCAAGCCGAACCCGGACTGGATCGGCATCGTTGTGATTTCGGATCAACGTCGGAGGAACAGCCATGCGACGTCCAACCATTGCTGCAGCGCTGTTGTTTGCTGCCCTGAACCATCCCGCGTTCGCTCAGACGGCATCTGATCACGAGGCCCATCATCCGGGATCGGACCAAGCAGCGGCACCCGCGCAAACGACGCCCCCCGCAAGCCCGTCCGGAGAGCGACAACGCATGATGGGTGGTGGAGACATGATGGGTCCCGCGATGAAAGGGCGCAGCACGATGGGCGTGGACGCGATGGGGCCTCCCATAATGTTCCGCATGATGTTTGCGCTCATGGACTCCGACGGCGACGGAGCCATCTCGTCGGCAGAGTTTCAGGCAGCCCACGAGCGAATTTTCAAGGCAATGGACAGCAATAAGGATGGCAAACTCACGCCAGAAGAGATGCAAGCGTTCATACAAACCAGAAAATAGGTCTGACGGTTCGCCAAACGAGCTATCCCCCCATGAGGACCTCCGAGCGGCGTGGGCCCCGGATCTGCGCTTCGCTTGTCCGGGGACACGAACGAGATTTACGCCGTCGCGCGCTGCCGCTCCACCAGCGCTTCGCCAAACGCCTCGAACAGCTTCCGGTTGATGGGATTGCGCTGGGGATCGTATTCGGCGTGCCATTGCACGCCGAGCGCAAAGGTCGGGGCTTCCGCAATGCGGATGGCCTCGATGGTGCCGTCCTCGGCAACGCCTTCGACCAACACGCGCTTGCCGGGTTCGAGAATGCCCTGGCCGTGCAGGGAATTGACCCGGATCCTCTCGCAGCCGAGCAGCCGTGCGAACGCCCCGCCCGGCGTCAGCTCGACGTCATGACGGTCGGCGAACACCACGGTCGGATCGGGGTGGATCTCGCCGTTCTCGAGTCTGGGCATGCGGTGGTTCATGCGGCCCGGGATTTCGCGGATCTCGGGATGCAGCGAGCCGCCGAAGGCGACGTTCATCTCCTGGAGGCCGCGGCAGATTCCGAACAGCGGAATACCGCGGGAGACGCAGGCGACGGAGAGTGCCAGCGCCACCTCGTCGCGGTGGATGTCGTAGGGCTCGTGCTTCTCGCAAGGGTCGACGTTGAAGCGGGTCGGATGGACGTTGGCGCGGGCACCCGTGAGGACGATGCCGTCGACGGTATCGAGCAGCGCACCGATGTCGGTGATGTCGGGCGAGCCCGCAAACATCACCGGCAAGCCGCCGGAGACCTCGGCCACGGCCCGCAAGTTACGCTCGCCGACCATCTGGACCTGAAATCGATTTTCGACGCGATGGGCATTCCCGATGACGCCGACGACCGGCTTTCTCATCTTCCGTTCCGACCTCCCCCGTAAGAAGATTCTCTAAACATGCCCTTGGGGTAGAACAAATTCAACAGAAGGGATCGCGGGACGGCAATGCTATTTTCGCGGAAATGCCCGCCTTGGGGCCGCCGTGGCCCCCTTTTGCGCCCCGGCGTTGGCCAAAGCAGGCCGCCGACGCGTCAAACCGGTGCATGGCTGCGGCTTGATCCCAGGTGAGATTTGGCCAAAGAGTGCCCCTTTCGGCCTTCCGAAAAGGAGACGACGTGACAATCTCCCGAGATGAACGACCCCGGACCCGCTCCGATCAGGCTTGGGCCATCTCGGTCGGCGGCATCGCCGTCGTGCTGTTCACGGCGCTGCTCGCCTTCACCTGGTATTTTGCCGCCACCCTGCTCCTGATCTTCGCCGGCATGCTGCTCGGCGTCGGCCTCAACGCGCTGACCAACGCGCTCGGCCGCCGCATGCACCTGCCCCACACCCTGCGGCTTGGGATCGTCTGCGTCGCGCTGGCCCTGATGCTCGCGGGCGTCGCCTATCTCGGCGGTGCCACCATCGCCGAACAGGCCTCGCTGCTCAGCAAGACCATCAGGTCGCAGATCACCAACGTGAAGTCCTTTCTCGATAACCACGGCATCGACACCAGCTTCTTCGATTTCGGCAGTGCGGCAACCGCCGCCTCCACCGATGCGGGGTCGACGCCCACCCCAAACGCGGCCTCGCGCGGCAGTTTGCCGGGCGCAGGCGCCCTCGCTTCCAGCGGCGGGGCGATCGTGAGCCAGACCTTCAAGCTGCTGTTCGGGGCCATCAGCGCCGTCGGCAACATCTTCATCGTACTGTTTCTGGGGCTGGCCTTCGCCGCCCAGCCCAGCGTCTATCACGACGGCCTGCTGTTCCTCGTTCCGGCCAGGCATCGCACGCGGGCCACGCTCATCGTCGACGGCATCGGCGAGACGCTGGAGCGCTGGCTGATCGCGCAGATCATCGTCATGCTAGCGGTCGGCGTGGTGACCTGGATCGGGCTTGCCATCATCGGCATCCCCGGCTCGTTCATCCTGGGAATCCAGGCCGGCCTGCTCGCTTTCATCCCGACCGTCGGCGCCATCATCGCCGGCGTCGTCGTGGTGCTGGCGAGCCTTGCCTCGGGCTGGATCGCGGCGCTATCCGCGCTGATCCTGTTTCTCGGCGTGCATGCGATGGAGAGCTATGTGCTGACGCCGCTGCTCCAGCGGCAGGCGCTGGACATTCCGCCGGCCACGCTGTTCGCGTTCCAGATCCTGCTCGGCGTCGTCTTTGGAATCTGGGGCCTGGCGCTGGCGCTGCCCCTGGTCGCCATCGCCAAGGTCATGATCGACCATTTCAAGACATATGAGGCGCCGCCCCTGGCAGAGGCGGCTTAGAGCATGATCCGGAAAAGTGTGCCGCGGTTTTCCTACAAGATCATGCTCTCCTGAAATAGAGACGGCTCAGCTCGTCAGCACGGTCTCGGTGTGCTCGACCTCGGGGGGCGCGGCAAAATACTGGCCGACGAGGCCGCGCCATTCGGTGAAGTTCTCGGAGCTGCGGAAATCGACGGTGTGGTTCTCCAGCGTCGCCCATTTCACCATCAGACGATAGCGCTGCGGCTTCTCGATCGACTTGTGCAGCTCGAAGCCGTGAAAGCCCTTGGAGCGGCCGAACGCGGCCTTGGCCTTGGCCACGGCGGCCTCGAAATCCTTCTCGCTGCCCGGCTTGACGTCGATTTGCGCGATCTCGGTGATCATCGGTTTTCCACCCTTCTTGCTTGATGGGCGTGTCTACCGCACCCCGCCCAAAAGAAAAAGGCGCCGAAACGGCGCCCTGGCTGGCCGGAAATTGCAGGTCTCTCAGGCGAACAGCAGAACGGTGCCTGCCACGATGAGCGCGCAACCGACGAACAGCGCGAGCGGCCAATAGCTGCGGCTCTGCGTGTAGCGTCCCTGGGCGCGGCGCTCGGTGATCAGCGCCGTCTCGTATTCCTCTGCGGTCGAGAACAGACAGGCGAAGCCGCCTCGCGCCGAGGCGGCTTGAGCTTCGAGCGACATCAGGGCGGTCTGCGGGGTCTGTCGACGGATCGATTCCATGACCGGAATGGTAGGGATCGAATGGTAAACAGAGGATTACCGCAGGGCCCTTGGCGTCAAGCCGTGGCCGGACGCGCCTGCGGCGCGCCGATCCGCGCGGCGCTCTGGCGGCGCCAGTTCTCCAGCGACAGCGGCAGCTCCTCCGCCGCCTCGACGCGGTTACGGCCGCCGCGCTTGGCCTGGTAGAGCGCCGTGTCGGCCGAGGCCAGCAGCACCTCGAGCTCGGTGCCGGCCGGACCGCCGGCCACACCGATGCTGACGGTGGTGTCGACCGGGCCTTCATCGACCACGACGCCGGAGGTCTCGAACGCCTCGCGCACGCGCTCGGCGACCAGCACGCCCTCCTCCAGCGAACACGGCAGCAGCGCCGCGAATTCCTCGCCGCCGATACGGCCGGAAAGGTCGGTCATGCGCAGATTGCTGACGACCACGGTCGAGAACAGTTTCAGCATCTCGTCGCCGGCGGGATGGCCGAAGCGGTCGTTGATCGACTTGAAGTGGTCGATGTCGAAGATCATCACGGTCACGGGACGTCCGGCCTTGGCCTCGCGGTCGATCACGCGGCCGCAGGCTTCCGAGAAGCCGCGGCGGTTGAGCATGCCCGTCAAGGGATCGGTGGACGCGGCGGTCCGGTGCGCGGTGACGGTACGCTCCGACACCAGCATGAAGATCACGAACACGGTACCGACGGCGTAGAGCACGAGCTCGACCGCGAACACGGTGACCCAGATGCTCGAGGAGAAGCCGGCATCGTGCGGGCGCAGGAAGCTGCCGAGCAGGATCGGCAGCATCAGCACGCAGCCGTGCATCACCGGCACCACGAAGGCCGGCCAGCGCCGTTGCAGGCTCTTGCGCCGCTCGACCCAGAGCTCGCTTGCGGTCAGCGCGGCATAGACCGAGACGATGCCGGCGCCGATGATCATGCGCAGCATGGACGCCGCGGGATCGAGCAGCGTCGCGGCCGCGCCCCAGGCGAGCGCGCCGAGCACGAGACCGGGCCAGTTCGGCTTGCGGCCGTGGAAGACGCGCGCCGCATTCCACACCATGCCGCAGGCGACGAAACCGACGGCATTTAACGCCAGATAGAGATGCGGCCCCAGCCGGTCGCCTGCCGCCGTCCACAATGCGACCGAGGCCGCGCCGAGGAGATAGGCGGTGCCCCACCATTTCAGCGCAGGACTGTTCTCCTGCTTGCCGAAGAACACCATCATGGCGCCGAGCAGTGCGGCAACCATGGTGGCAACCAAATAGAGCGTGATGCTATCGAGCGACATCATGTCGGCCCCCTTGAAAACATAGCAGTTACGCGATCGGCCCAGCCGATTTGCGCGCCCTTCCAAATGCGACGCTAAGTTCCCGCGGGTTCCATTCAGGTTTTCACGCGGCCGCAAGTTTTCGGGAAACACGTCGTCAATTTGCATACAAACGAACAACAAAAAGGGCGCTGAAATCAGCGCCCTTTTGCATCTCATTGAAGCCGCTTTCGCGGCGAATGTGACCGAAGCGATTAACGCTTCGAGAACTGGAAGGACCGGCGGGCCTTGGCCTTGCCGTACTTCTTGCGCTCGACCACGCGGGAGTCGCGGGTGAGGAAGCCGCCCTTCTTGAGCACGGTGCGCAGCTCCGGCTCGAAATAGGTGAGCGCCTTGGAGATGCCGTGACGGACGGCGCCGGCCTGGCCGGACAGGCCGCCGCCGGCGACGGTGCAGATCACGTCGTACTGGCCGGAACGCTGAGCCACGGAGAACGGCTGCTCGATCATCATGCGCAGCACGGGACGGGCGAAATAGACCTCGACCTCGCGCGAATTGACCGTGACCTTGCCGGCACCCGGCTTGATCCAGACGCGGGCGACCGCGTCCTTGCGCTTGCCGGTAGCGTAGGCGCGGTTGAACTTGTCGACCTTCTTCTCGTGCTTGGGCGCGTCGGGCGCGGCTGCCGTCTTGAGCTGCGAGAGCTGGTCGAGCGACTGAATGGATTCGGCCATGTTATGCGGCCCTCGTGTTCTTGCGGTTCAACTTGGCGATGTCGAGCTTCTCGGGCGTCTGCGCCTCGTGCGGATGATCGGCTCCGCCGTAGACACGGAGGTTGCCCATCTGCACGCGACCGAGCGGACCACGCGGGATCATGCGCTCGACGGCCTTCTCGAGCACGCGCTCGGGATGCTTGCCCTCGAGGATCTGGCGCGCGGTGCGCTCCTTGACGTGGCCGACATAGCCGGTGTGCTTGTAGTAGGTCTTCTGCTCGCGCTTGCGACCGGTGAGGACCGCATGCTGCGCGTTGATGATGATGACGTTGTCGCCGCAATCAACGTGCGGGGTGTAGGTCGGGAGGTGCTTGCCGCGCAGGCGCATGGCGACGATGGTGGCGAGACGGCCGACGACCAGACCCTTGGCGTCGATCAGCACCCATTTCTTCGTCACCTCAGCCGGCTTTGCCGAAAAGGTTTTCATATCGGAGTTTCCGTGGACGGGAGATATCGGCGCGAACACCGCACCGGACTGCGTGGTTCTCTAGAGAAGAGACGCGCAACGGTCAATGCCCGAAGATAGAAATTACATAAGCAATATCAATTGCTTAAAAATATGGTGCTATATTACCCGCCAAAAGCTCAAACATTTGGAATGGAATAGGTCGAGGTGACATGGGCGATCGGATCGGGCGAGGTGCCCGACAACAGGTTCACCTCCCCAACCGCCAGCCGCTTGCCGAGCTTGAGGAGCCGCGCCTCGGCCAGGACGTCCTGGCCGGGCTGGCCCTTGCGCAGGAAGTTGATGTTGAGATTGGTGGTGACTGCAAGCCCGATCGGCCCGATCGCGGACAGAAGCACCACGTACATCGCGAAATCGGCGAGCGCCATCAGCGTCGGGCCGGACACGGTTCCGCCCGGCCGCAGCATCCTTTCGCTGTAGCGCTGGCGCAGCAGGCAGGTCTGGCCGTCCGCGCTCTCGATCGTGATGTCGTCGCCACTGAAGGCCTGGGGAAACTCGCCACGGAGAAACTGCTCGACCTCCGCCACGCTCATTTTCGCTAACGCCATGCCACCCCTCACCCTCGCTTCAGGTCCGCTGTTACATTAGGTTATCTGCATCATCCAATTGCAATAATCCAACTGGAAACGCTTCGATGTCCGTCCAGCCCGCCCGCCCCCCCTCCCCGGAACCGCCGATCCTGCTGCGGGAGATCGTCGGCACCGTCGCCGTGCTCACGCTAAACCGCCCCGCCGCGCGCAACAGCCTGTCGGAGGCGATGATCGGCCAGCTGCATGCGAGCTTCAACGCAATTGCCGAGGACAAGCGCATCCGCGCCGCCGTCATCGCCGCCAACGGTCCGGCCTTCTCCGCCGGCCACGACATGAAGGAGCTCACCGCGCGCCGGACCGATCCTGATCGCGGCCGCGCCTTCTTCGCCGAGATGATGAACGCCTGTAGCGCGATGATGCAGGCGATTGTGCGTCTGCCCAAGCCTGTGGTCGCGGCCGTCCAGGGCATTGCCACCGCAGCCGGCTGCCAGCTCGTGGCAAGCTGCGACCTCGCGATCGCCTCCGAGGCTGCGAGCTTCGCTACGCCCGGCGTCGACATCGGCCTGTTCTGCTCGACGCCAATGGTGGCGCTGTCGCGCAACGTGCCGCGCAAGCAGGCGATGGAGATGCTGCTCACGGGCGAGCCGATCCCGGCCGCCCGCGCCCGCGAGATCGGGCTCGTCAATCGCGTCGTGACCGCGGGGACCGAGCGCGGCGCCGCGATTGCGCTGGCCGAACAGGTCGCGCTGAAATCCGCCTACACGGTCAAGCTCGGCAAGGAGGCGTTCTATCGCCAGGCCGAGATGAGCCTTGCGGACGCCTATCGGTATGCGGCAGAGGTGATGACCGAGAACATGATGGCGCGCGACGCCGAGGAAGGCATCGGCGCCTTCATCGAAAAGCGCGCGCCGACATGGCGGGATGAGTAGAATCGTCATTGCGAGCGAAGCGAAGCAATCCAGAATCCCTCCGCGGAAACAGACTGGATTGCTTCGTCGCTTCGCTCCTCGCAATGACAGCAAGAAGATGAGCCAATGAACCACGACGCCTATCCCGACAATTACATCCGCGCCATCCTCAACAGCGTGAAGTCGATCGCGATGGTCGGCGCCTCGCCGGTCAATGTGCGGCCGAGCTATTTCGCATTCAAATATCTGGCGCAGCGTGGCTACGACATGATTCCGGTCAATCCCGGCCATGTCGGCAAGGAGCTGCTCGGAAAACCCTTCGTCGCCTCGATGTCCGATATCGGGCGTCCCGTCGACATGATCGACATCTTCCGCAACTCCAGCCACATCATGCCCGTGGTCGAGGAAGCCCTGACGCTCGACCCGCTGCCGAAGGTGATCTGGATGCAGCTCGGCGCGCGTGACGACGTTGCGGCGGCGAAGGCGGAAGCGGCCGGCATCAAGGTCGTGATGAACCGCTGCCCAAAAATCGAATATGGCCGCTTGTCGTCCGAGATCTCCTGGATGGGCGTCAATTCGCGCACGCTCAGTTCCAAGCGCGCGCCGGCGCCGACGCAAGGCATGCGGCTATCCCTCAATCGGATGAGTGTCGGCGGTGGCGATACCGCGGCATCCGATCGTGCCGCCAAAAACAAGAGCGAGCAGAGCTGACGCAACTGCGAAGCATTCATTTCGCGAACGCGACAATACGCAGCACGATCATTCCGTTGTGAAGTCGCGCCTTGACGCCAGCAGCGGCGCCGATCAGCATGCCGCGCGATTTCAGACCACAAGAACAGGACGCCCTCAATGAGCGATCGCCTTCCGGGATTTTCAACCCTCGCCGTGCATGCCGGTGCACAGCCCGACCCGACTACCGGTGCGCGCGCGACTCCGATTTATCAAACGACCTCTTTCGTCTTCAACGACGCCGACCATGCCGCCTCGCTGTTCGGATTGCAGGTGTTCGGCAACATCTATACCCGCATTGGAAACCCCACCAACGCGGTGCTGGAAGAACGCGTTGCTGCGCTCGAAGGCGGCACGGCCGCGCTGGCCGTTGCCTCCGGCCACGCCGCGCAGGTCGTGGTGTTGCAGCAATTGCTCCAGCCCGGCGACGAGTTCATCGCCGCGCGAAAGCTCTATGGCGGCTCGATCAACCAGTTCACGCACGCGTTCAAGAGCTTCGGCTGGAACGTGGTGTGGGCCGATTCCGATGACATCGCCAGCTTCGAGCGCGCCATCACCCCGCGCACCAAGGCGATCTTCATCGAGTCCATCGCCAATCCCGGCGGCAGCATCACCGACATCGAGGCGATCTCGACGGTCGCACGCAAGGCGGGCGTGCCGCTGATCGTCGACAACACGCTGGCCTCGCCCTACCTGATCCGGCCGATCGACCATGGCGCCGACATCGTCGTGCACTCGCTGACGAAGTTTCTGGGCGGCCACGGCAATTCGCTCGGCGGCATCATCGTCGATGCCGGCACGTTCGACTGGTCGGCGAGCGGCAAATATCCGATGTTGTCGGAGCCGCGGCCGGAATATCACGGTATCCGCCTCCAGGAGACCTTCGGCAATTTCGCCTTCGCGATCGCCTGCCGCGTACTCGGCTTGCGCGACCTCGGGCCGGCGCTGTCGCCGTTCAACGCCTTCATGATCCTCACCGGCATCGAGACGCTGCCGCTGCGCATGCAGAAGCACTGCGACAACGCCAAGGCGGTCGCCGAATTCCTCGCCGGCCATCCGGCGGTGGCCTCGGTGAGCTATGCGGGCCTTGCCAGCGACAAATACAACCAGCTTGCGCGCAAATACGCGCCGAAGGGCGCAGGCGCCGTGTTCACCTTCAGCCTGAAGGGCGGCTACGACGCAGGCGTCAGCCTGGTGTCGAAGCTGCAGCTGTTCTCGCATCTGGCCAATGTCGGCGACACCCGCTCGCTGGTGATCCATCCGGCCTCGACCACGCACAGCCAGCTCGACGACGCCGCCAAGGTCAAGTCCGGCGCCGGCCCCGACGTGGTGCGGCTCTCGATCGGCATCGAGGACAAGGAAGACCTGATCGCCGATCTGGAGCAGGCGCTGGGGGCGTAGACCGCCGGTCGTTCCGGGGCGGTGCGAAGCACCGAACCCGGAACCTCGAGATTCCGGGTTCGCGCTCGCGCGCGACCCGGAATGACAGCAGCGGTTTGGGCGGCTGCCAGTTAACAGTCATTAACCATATCTGCCGCATACATCGTCT
Organism: Bradyrhizobium sp. cf659; assembly: GCF_900113725.1. NCBI lineage: Bacteria > Pseudomonadati > Pseudomonadota > Alphaproteobacteria > Hyphomicrobiales > Nitrobacteraceae > Bradyrhizobium > Bradyrhizobium sp. cf659. The sequence goes on along the minus strand of NZ_FOQJ01000001.1, from coordinate 89,181 downwards.
TTGGATCGCCCTTTGATTCGGAGCCGACGATGCTGCGCTGGATGGTGCCTGCCCTTGCGGCGATGCTGACGCTCTCAAGCGCGATCGCCGCCGATCTTCCGGCCACGCCGAAGCGGCGGGCCGCCGCGCCGCCGCAGGAGGCGCCACAGGTCTATGTCGAGACCGATCCGGATGCGCTGATCTCGCCGGCCTATGGCATCGGCAGCTACATCCGCAATCTGCCGGGCACGCCGCTCCTGCCCGGCTCTCACACGCTGCCGGGCTATTACGGCCGCCCCTGGGACTACGACTATCAGGGCCCGTATTACGGCGGGAAGCAGGTCGACTATTTCTGGCGCCTGCCCTATTCGTGCGGCATCTACGGCTATTGCTGATCAGCCGGGCTGATGGTGATCAGCCGGGCTGACTGACCGGAACCGCGCGCGGCCGTGCGTGCGCAGACTGCCGCGAGGCCAGCCGTTCCGCCTGCATCACCGCAAGCGTGAGCACCACGATCGCAACCGCCTGGTGCGCGAGCGCGAGCCCGATCGGCACCTGGTTGAGCAGCGTGAGGATGCCGAGCACCGCCTGCAGGCTCACCGCCGCGAACAGCCAGAGCGCGCCGCTCGCAGCTGGACCCGCGCGTGAACGCACCGCATCGAACGCGTGCAGCGCCGCCAGCACGAACAGCGCATAGGCCGTCATGCGGTGCTCGAACTGCACCGTCAGCACATTGTCGAACATGTTGCGCCACCACGGCGTCTCGAACCACAGCCGCTCGGCAGAGGGAATGAGCGCACCGTCGATCTGCGGCCAGGTGTTGTAGGCGCGACCCGCACGCAGGCCCGCGACCAGCGCACCGAAATAGATCTGCACGAAGGTCGCGACGAGCAGCAGCGCACTTGCGAACCGCAGCCGCGCGGGAGCTGCGATCTTCGGCCGGTCGGCCAGCCGCCGTACCGTCCAGACGATGCCGGCGAAGATCAGCAGCGCGAGCACCAGATGCGTCGCCAGCCGATATTGCGACACCTCGACACGTTCCGTGAGGCCCGAGGCCACCATCCACCAGCCGACCGCTCCCTGCAGCCCGCCGAGCGCGAACAGCAGCCACAGCCTGCGCTTCAACTCACCGGACAGGCCACCGCGCCACAGGAAGAACAGGAACGGCAAGAGATATGCGACGCCGATGAAGCGGCCGAGCAGCCGGTGGCTCCACTCCCACCAGAAGATCTCCTTGAACTCGGACAGGCTCATGCCCGTGTTGAGCTCGCGATATTGCGGGATCTTCTTGTAGGCCTCGAACGCCTCGGTCCACTGCACCTCCGAGAGCGGCGGCAGGCTGCCCGTCACCGGCTTCCATTCGACGATCGAGAGACCGGATTCCGTCAGCCGCGTCGCGCCGCCGACCAGCACCATCAGCGCGATCAGCGCGGCCACGGAAATCAGCCACCAGCGCACGGCGCGATACGGCTCGGACGGGGCGGAATTCGTCGTCATTTCAGGGCGAAACCAAACCTTACACCGAAGAGACTTGAACCGGACTGCGTGCCCCTTATAGTCCCCCGCTCCCGCAGCGCAAGTTACGCGAAAGCCGCAGCATTCCGCCATGACGATCCGCACCCGCAAGTTCCTCGGCGCCATCCTGCTCCTCGTGCTGGCCACGGTCTGGGCCCTGCTCGGCATGGCGCTGGCGCAGATGCCGTGGATCGCCGAATCCGGCTGGCGGCAGGCGATCTACTACGTGGTGGTCGGCATGGGCTGGGTGCTGCCGGCGATGCCGATCGTGAGCTGGATGCAGCGCCCTGATCGCGCCAAGTCGGCGTAACGCTCCTACGTCGCGCGGCCCGTCGGTCTCACCGGCGCGAAGGCAATTCCCGACACCAGCACGCGCAGCATGCGCAGCGAGCGCACCCGGCCATCCCAGGAAATCCGCGGCAGCGCGCGCAGATTGGTTCGTCCTTCCGCATCCACGATGCCTGCTATGGTCGACACCGCGCTGGCAAAGCCCGCCTCCTCCGCCATCACCACGTGGCTGCGCCGGAACGAGGCGCGATCGCCGAACGGAAAGGCGAGATGCCTGATGTCGCGGTGGAAGGCCGCTTCCGCAACCACCTTGCCCATCGTCATCTCGCGCAGCGCCGCCGTGTCCTTCATGTTGGCGAGAACGGGATAGTTCACGGTCGCGCTGCCGATCGTGACGAGCGGATCGGCCGCAAGCTTCGCCAGGTCCTCCCAATCCATCGACGCCTCGCGCGAGAGCCTGGCGAGATCGATCCGGTAGCGCGTGCAGAGATCGGCGATCGCGGCCGACACATCCGCCGGCGGCAGCGAGCGCAGCCAGCTTTCGAGATGCGAGAACAGCGCCTGCTTCTCGGCATTGCCCGTGACGGTGAAGCGCTGCTCCTTCTCGCCCATCATCAGGCTGATGCGGCTCTCGCGCGCGATCACCTGCTCGAGCCCCAGCCACCAGGCTTCCCCGACGCCATCGGGAAACGCGGTGGGCACATAGATCGTGAACGGCACGGCGTGGCGGGCCAGCACCGGATAGGCGAACGTGATGAGATCCTTAGGCGCGCCGTCGAAGCTGAGCGCCACGAAGCGCCGCTTCTCCGGCAGCGTCACCGCGCGCCGGCAGACCTCGTCCATGCCGAGAATGTCGTACTTCCAGCGCTTCAGCGCCCGAATGGTGCGGTCGAGGAATTGCGGCGTGATCTCGTTCTCGCGCAGCGGCTGAAACCCGCCGCGCCGCCGCGGCCGCACGTGCACAAAGCGCAGGATGGCGCCGGCACCACGACTGCGCAGCGCAGCCTGGCCGGTGAACCAGGTCAGCTCGAGGCGCAGCCGTTCCAGCCATCTGTCGTCGGATGCCAATATCCCACCTTCGCGCTCGCCGGCGGCCCGTTCCCCTCGCCCATTGTCATTACCCTTTGTTGACATTTCTTTGCAAAGGTCGGCCACGGGCCGAAATACGCATATTTTTGATTTCTCGACAGGTTTCGCGAATGACCATGGCTGCGGCGATGCAAAGCCGGACGGCAGAAGCGCCAGCGCGGTCGAAAGCGAGCCGTATCGCGCATGTCGATATCGTCCGGGATCCCGGCGAGGCCGAGCCGGTCTGGCGCGCCTTCGAGGAGAGCGGCCACCTCTTCACGCCCTATCAGCGCTTCGACCTGCTCAGCCCCTGGCAGCGGCTGGTCGGCGGCTGCGATGGCGCGCGCCCCTTCATCGTGATCGCCCGCGACGCCGAGCGCAGGCCGCTGCTGCTGCTGCCGCTCTCCTTGCGCCAAAGCCACGGGGTGCGCACGGCCTGCTTCATGGGCGGCAAGCATACGACCTTCAACATGGGGCTGTGGAACGCCGAATTCGCGGCACAGGCCGCCGCCGCCGATCTCGACGCACTGCTTGCGCCGCTGCGCGAGCATGTCGACGTGCTCTCGCTGACGCAGCAGCCGCTGCGCTGGGACGATCAGCAGAACCCGTTCGCGGCTCTCCCGCGGCAGAGTGCGATCAACGGCTGCCCGCTGCTGGTGATGGAGCCGGGCGGCCCGCCCGCGTCGCGGATCAGCAACTCGTTCCGCCGCCGCCTCAAGAGCAAGGAGAAGAAGCTCCAGGCGCTCGCCGGCTACCGTTATCACCTCGCCACCACCGACGCCGACGTCACCCGCCTGCTCGACTGGTTCTTCCGCGTCAAGCCGGTGCGGATGGCCGAACAGAAACTGCCCAACGTCTTCGCCGAGCCGGGCGTCGAGCAGTTCGTCCGCAGCGCCTGCCTGTCGCCGCGCGGCGAAGGCCGTGTCATCGACATCCACGCGCTCGAATGCGACGACGAGGTGATCGCGATCTTCGCCGGCGTCGCCGACGGCCAGCGCTTCTCGATGATGTTCAACACCTACACCATGTCCGAGCACGCCCGCTACAGCCCGGGCCTGATCCTGATGCGCTACATCATCGACCGCTACGCCGAGCGCGGCTATCGCTCGCTCGACCTCGGCATCGGCTCGGACGACTACAAGCGGATGTTCTGCAAGGACGACGAGGACATTTTCGACAGCTTCGTGCCGCTGACCTCGCGCGGCAAGCTTGCGGCAATGGCAATGTCCTCGGTCAGCCACGGCAAGCGGCTGGTGAAGCAGAACCAGATGCTGTTCGACCTGGCGCGACGGCTACGGCAGGCGTTCGGATAGCTCTCACCACTTGCGAGCTGCCCTTCCCTTCTCCCCTTGCGGGAGAAGGTGGCGCGAAGCGCCGGATGACGGGTATCTATCCGCGGACTCAAAAAGGCAGTGGGACTCGTTGAGAGATACCCCTCACCCGGCTTCGCTGCGCGAAGCCACCCTCTCCCGCAAGGGGAGAGGGAAGTGAAGCTAAGCCGCCACCACGCGCGGCGTGTCCATTGCATCCGACGGCTGCACCGGCCTGCTCAGCATCGTCACCTCGCTGAAGCCGACGGCCTTGAGCTGCTCGCACATCAGCGTGCGCGCATCCGGCTCCATCGACGCATCGGGCACCACGACGGCGCGGGCATTGGCGGTCAGCAGCTCCGCCGGAAGGTCGGAGGCGCTGCCGGCGTCGAGCAGCACGTGATCGTAGGCCCGCAGCAGCGCGTCGATCGCGAGCGTCACGCGCGGCGATTGCAGCAGGCTGCGATCGAAGCCGGGACGGCCGGCCATCACCAGATGCAGCCGCGACAGCTTGTCCCGGGTGATCACCTGCGCGAACGAGGCTTCGCCCTGCATCAGTTCGGCCAGGCCGGGCGCCGAGGCATCGACGGACACCGCGGCAATCGTCGGCGAGGACGCGGCGAGATCGACCACGACCACCCGCGCATCGCGCGCCAGGTGGCGGGCCAGCGTCAGCGCCGACAGCGTGACGGCTTCGCCCGACGCGGTGCCGAGCACCGTGATCTTCTTTGCCGCCTCGGCGCGCAGGCTGTCGGCCAGATGCTCGATCTCGGCAAACTCGGTGACACCGGTATCGGCCGTCATCTCCGGCTGAAGCGGCGCGGGCTCTTCCATGACCGGTTCGACGACCGGCTCGACCTCCGGCTGGACGAACGGTTCCTGGCGAACCGCCGCCTGCGTTTGCGCCTGTGCCTGCGCCGGAGCAAAGACGGCCACGGCGCGCGGCGCGGTCTGGCGCAACAGCTCGCCGGTGACGACGACGCCGGACGAGAGCAGCAGCGTCGCGATCGTCGCGATCAGCACGATCGGAAGCTTCTTCGGATAGGCCGGCGTGTTCGAGACGACGGCGCGCGAGATGATGCGGCCTTCCGCCGGTGCCGTGTCGATGGTCTCGCGGGTGCTGGCCTCGCGATACTTGCCAAGATACGTTTCCAGCAGGTCGCGCTGCGCCTTGGCCTCACGCTCGAGCGCGCGGAGCTGGACGTCCTGGCCGTTGGTCGAGGTCGCCTGCTTCTTGAGCTGCTCGAGGCTCGTGGTCAGGCCGTCGACCCGGCCACCGGCGATGCGCGCATCGCTTTCGAGCGAGCGGGAGATCTTGGCCGCTTCGTCGCGGATCTGGTTGTCGAGGTCGCCGAGCTGCGCCTTCAGCTCCTTGATGCGCGGGTGATTGCCGAGCAGCGTGGACGACTGTTCAGCGAGCTGCGCCCGCAGCGTGACCCGCTGCTCGGACAGTCGCCGCATCAGCTCGGAGTTCACCACCTCGGACGCCTCGATCGGCTTGCCGCTCTGGAGCATCTCCTTGATCAGCCGCGCCTTGGATTCCGCATCTGCCCTCATCGAGCGCGCGTTGTTGAGTTGGGTGTTGACCTCGCCCATCTGCTGGTTCGACAGCGTCGTGTTGTTGGTGCCGACGAAGAGTGACGACTTGGAGCGGAAGTCCTCGACCTTGGCTTCCGCATCGGAAACCTTCTTGCGGAGGTTCTCGATCTCGCCCGCGAGCCATTGGCTGGCATTGCGCGCCTGGTCCTGGCGCGCATTCTGCTGGAGCACGAGATAGCCGTCGGCGATCGAATTGGCGACGCGCACGGCGAGATCCGGGTCAGCCGACTGGAATTCGATCACGATCACGCGCGACTTGTCGACGGCATACGCCTGGAGGCGCTCGTAATAGGCGTCCAGCACGCGCTCTTCCGGCGTCATCGAGAACGGATCGCGGCCGATGCCGATCAGCGCCGCCAGCGACTTCAGCGGCGAAATGCCTTGCAGCACCGGATCGAATTCGGGCCGCTCCGCAAGCTTGTTCTTCTTGATGATCTCGCGCGCGAGATCGCGCGACAGCACGAGCTGGACCTGGCTGGTGACGGCCTCGGGGTCGAGTGCCTGCCGCTCCTCGTTGCTGCGGTCGCTGCTCGGACGCAGGAACACGTTCTCGCGGCCATCGATCAGGATGCGCGACTCGGACTTGTAGCGCGGCGTCACGAGATTGACGACGGCGACGGACGCGACCAGCGCCAGCACCGTCGGCACGATGATCCAGCCGCGCTTGCGGGCAAGCGCGTTACCGAGCGCGTGAAGATCGATGTCGCCGGATTCGCCGGACGCCTGCCTGGTGACAACAGGCGCAGGCCTTGCTTCGACCTTGGGCTTGGCTTCGGGCCTGGCTTCGGCTTTGGACTTCGAAACAGCCCGCTCGACCACCGCCTTGTCCTTGCCGGCACGCCAGAACGCTAAACGCATCGAACACTCCCGCAGGGCAACGCCGCCAAGCTACCTCAACCGGGGCGATTACACTCCATTAAGGTTGCCGCTGGGTTAATCGGGCAATCCCGCGACCAGCGCACGCGTGCTCGTCATCGTTTGTTAACCACGAGGCCTCTTAATCCGTCTCGATATTTCGACAATTGTTCGGCATTCGCCGTCGAGCGCTGGTTCAGATCATGCCCCCCTCTCCCGACCGGCCGCTCCGCATCCTGCACGCCGTGCGCGCACCCGTGGGCGGCATCTTCCGCCACATCGTCGACGTCGCCAACGGCCAGGTCGATCGCGGCCATCATGTCGGGATTCTCGCCGACAGCCTCACCGGCGGCGAGCGCGCCGACAAGGCGCTGACCGAGCTTGCGCCGCGGCTGAAGCTCGGCATGCACCGCATGGCGATCCGCCGCGAGCCGTCGCCCGACGATGTCCTGGTCTGGCTGCGGATGCGGCGGCTGATCGCAAAGCTCAAGCCGGACGTCATGCACGGCCACGGCGCCAAGGCCGGCGCCTTCATCCGCATGCGGCGGCGCACCGACGACACCATCCGCATCTACACCCCCCATGGCGGCTCGCTGCACTATCCACTCAACACCATGAAGGGCGAATTCTACGCGCGGCTCGAACGGTCGTTGATGGGCGCGACCGACCTGTTCCTGTTCGAGAGCGCCTTTGCCCGCGACACCTATCAGCGCATCGTCGGCACACCGAAGGGCGTGGTGCATTGTGTCTTCAATGGCGTGACCCCGGAGGAATTCGAGCCTGTTATCACCACCGAGGATGCCACCGACCTCTGCTATGTCGGCGAGTTCAGGCACATCAAGGGCGCGGATCTGCTGGTCGATGCCGTGGCGCGCCTGCACGAAGGCGGCAAGAAGGTCACCCTCACGCTCGGCGGCGACGGCGAGGAGACGGCAGCGCTGAAGGCGCAGGTCGAGAGGCTCGGCCTCTCCGGCGCGATCCGCTTCATCGGCCACGTCAAGGCACGCTACGGCTTCTCCAAGGGGCGGCTGCTGGTCGTTCCCTCGCGCGGCGATTCCATGCCCTATGTGGTGATCGAGGCGGGCGCGGCCGGCATTCCCATGATCGCCGCACGCGTCGGCGGCATTCCAGAGATCTTCGGCGCGGAGAGCCCGGCCCTGTTCGCGGCAAGCAACGCCGAGGCGATGGCGGAAGCGATTGCGGCCGCACTCGCCGATCCGCAGGCGACAGCGCAGCGCGCATCCGCCTTGCGCGAGCGCATCTCCGCGCATTTCTCCCAGCAGGCGATGGTTGACGGCGTGATCGCGGGCTATCGCGACGCATTTGCCAATCATTAACCATCGTTAAGGTCGCTTTAGAGAATCTTCCGATTTGTCCGATAACGAAGTGCGGGGGATGCTCGCCCGGGGTGCAACGCTGCGCCGCGGGTTTTTGGAATGGACGTGGACGCCCGTGGAACAGCTCAACGCACGCTCGATGCTCGATGCCGCGACCAGTGCCGCGGGGAAGCCGGCTGATCAGCCCTTTGTGGAGCGCCGCCGCCGGCTCTCTTCCGCCGCGCTCGACGTCGTCAACCAGAAGGTCGCCCGCGCCTATTCGCCGATCGTGATCACCGGCATCGTGCGCCTTGCCGACTTCGCGCTGCTGAGCCTCGTCGGCATTGCGGTCTATGTCGGCTACGTCATGCCGCTGGCCGGCTCCTTCAGCTGGGTTTATCCGGCGGAGATCCTCGCCGTCGCGGTCGCCGCCGTGGTCTGCTTCCAGGCCGCCGACCTCTACCAGGTGCAGCTGTTCCGCGGTCAACTCCGGCAGATGACGCGGATGATCTCGTCCTGGTCGTTCGTTTTCCTGCTGTTCATCGGCATCTCCTTCTTCGCCAAGTTCGGCAGCGAAATATCGCGGCTGTGGCTTGCCGCCTTCTATTTCTTCGGGCTCGTCGCGCTCATCGTCGAGCGCCTGGTGCTGCGCTCGCTGGTGCGGGCCTGGGGGCGCGAGGGCCGGCTCGATCGCCGCACCATCATCGTCGGCTCCGACAGTAACGGCGAGCAGCTGGTTGAGGCCCTGAAGGCGCAGGAGGATTCCGACATCCACGTGCTCGGTGTGTTCGACGACCGCAGCGACAGCCGCGCGCTGGACACCTGCGCCGGTGCGCGCAAGCTCGGCAAGGTCGACGATATCGTCGAGTTCGCCCGCCGCACCCGCGTCGATCTCGTGCTGTTCGCGCTGCCGATCTCGGCGGAAACGCGCATCCTGGAGATGCTGAAGAAGCTCTGGGTGCTGCCGGTCGACATCCGCCTCTCCGCCCACACCAACAAGCTGCGCTTCCGTCCCCGCTCCTACTCCTATCTCGGCGAAGTCCCGACGCTCGACGTGTTCGAGGCGCCGATCACCGACTGGGACCTCGTGATGAAATGGCTGTTCGACCGCCTCGTCGGCGGCCTCGCGCTGCTCGCGGCCCTGCCGGTGATGGGGCTGGTGGCACTGGCGGTGAAGCTCGACAGCCCCGGCCCGGTGCTGTTCCGCCAGAAACGCTTCGGCTTCAACAACGAGCGCATCGACGTCTACAAATTCCGCTCGATGTACCATCACCAGGCGGATCCGACGGCCTCGAAGGTCGTGACCAAGAACGATCCGCGCGTGACCCGCGTCGGCCGCTTCATCCGCAAGACCAGCCTCGACGAGCTGCCGCAGCTCTTCAACGTGGTCTTCTCCGGCAACCTCTCCCTGGTCGGCCCACGCCCGCATGCGGTGCAGGGCAAGCTCCAGAGCCGGCTGTTCGACGAAGCCGTCGACGGCTATTTCGCGCGCCACCGCGTCAAGCCCGGCATCTCCGGCTGGGCCCAGATCAACGGCTGGCGCGGCGAGATCGACAACGAAGAGAAGATCCAGAAGCGCGTCGAGTTCGACCTCTATTACATCGAGAACTGGTCGGTGCTGTTCGACCTCGTCATTCTCCTGAAGACGCCGGTCTCGCTGCTGACCAAGAACGAGAACGCGTATTGAATTGAGTTTCTCCGTCATGCCCCGCCTTGTGCGCAGTTGCGCACTGGGGCGGGGCATCCAGTACTCCGCGGCGCCAGCCGTTTCCGCAATAGACGCCGCGGAGTACTGGATCGCCCGGCCAAGCCGGGCGATGACAGCTGTTTTGTGGCGTATGAGTTGCGTAAGCGTATGAGCATGTGATGGCGTATGCGGCGACAGCCGGTGGAGTGAACGTAGCCGCACCGGCTGCGCCCGGCGTGCTGGCGCTCCAGCGCGCGCTGGTGTGGCTGGTCGGCGCTTCCGGCGCCATCGTCTTCATCGAACCCAGCCCCTACGAGATCGTGACGCTGCTCGCCACCGTCGCCTTCTTCGCCACCGGCCTGCGCCTGCGGCTCGCGCTGATGCCGCTGCTGCTGATGCTGGTCCTGCTCAATGTCGGCTACACCATCAGCGCGATCCCGCTGTTCGATCAGCCCGAGGTGGTGAGCTGGATCGCGACCTCCTGGTACATGGCGGTGACCGTGGTGTTCTTCGCCATGATCACGTCCGAGGACACCGAGGCGCGGCTCGACATGCTCCGCCGCGGCCTCGTGGTCGGCGCGATGATTGCCTCGCTGGCGGCGGTCGCCGGCTACTTCCACCTGGTTCCCGGCGGAGACGACCTCCTCACGCTGTACGGACGTGCGCGCGGAACGTTCAAGGACCCGAACGTGCTCGGCGCCTTCCTGATCCTGCCGGCGCTGTTCGCGCTCCAGAGCGTGGTCTCTGACAAGCTCGGCAAGGCGTTCCGCAACGTCATCGCCTTCGGCATCATGTCGCTGGCGATCCTGCTCGCCTTCTCCCGCGCCGCCTGGGGCGGGCTGGTGCTGACCTCCGCCTTCATGCTGGCGCTGATGGTGCTGACCAGCCGCACCAATGCGCAGCGCTCGCGCATCGTCGTCATGGCGATCGTCGCCGCAGTGCTGGGCCTCGCGCTGATCGCGGTACTGCTCTCATTCGATTCCACCGCCGAGATGTTCAAGCAGCGCGCCAGCTTCGACCAGAGCTATGACGAAGGCCGCTTCGGCCGCTTCGGCCGGCACATCCTCGGTGCCGAGATGGCGCTCGACCTGCCGTTCGGCATCGGCCCCCTGCAATTCCACCGCTTCTTCCCCGAGGACACCCACAATTCCTACCTCAACGCGTTCATGTCCGGCGGCTGGCTCTCCGGCGTGTGCTATCCCGCCCTGGTCTTCACCACCATCATCATGGGATTCCGCCACATCTTTGTCCGTGTGCCCTGGCAGCGTGCCTATCTCGCGGTCTTCTCCGCCTTCGTCGGCACGGTCGGCGAAAGCTTCGTGATCGACACCGACCACTGGCGGCACTTCTGGATGATGCTGGGCGCGATGTGGGGCATGATCGCAGCCGCACAGGCCTACAAGATCAGGTCTCGCGACGAAGCTTCTTCAGCTTGAGATCGGGGCGCTTCTCCGGCGGCGTGTCCAGAAGGCTCTTCAGCGCCTCGGTGGCCGCGAGCACGCCCTTGTAGCCCTCGGTCGCGAAACGCAGCAGCAGGCGCAGCTCCTCGTCGGAATAGGCACCAAACACCTTCTCCATCGCCTGCTGCATCGGCACGTAGAGCTGGCCGATCTTCATCGCCTTCTCGGGCACCACGGAAATGAAGACCTTGCGGCGGTCCTTCTCGTCCCGTTCGCGGCGCACCAGGCCCGCCTTCTCGAGCCGGTCGACCACGCCGGTGATGGCGCCCGTCGTGAGGCCCGTCACCTCGGCGAGCCGGCCTGCGGTAACGCGTCCCTCGAGATAGAGGATGTCCATGCATTCGAGATCGGAATTGGCAATTCCCGCCACGTTCGCAACGGTTTGGCCATAGAGCACGCCCTGCGCGGACGACCGGCGCATCGCCTCCTCGAGCTCCTGCAATAGCGTTGTGCGCGCCTTCGTCCTTGACAAGGCCGGCCTCATATCTTAGTCGATTTATATCTTAGCCACTAAGAGATTTAGCGACCGTAATTTCTCCTAGCACCACGGAAACGTCGGGAGCAAGCCATGTCCAACCGTCCCCGCAAGGCCCTGATCATCGGCGCCGGCATCGCCGGGCCTGTCGCCGCGATCCTGCTCCGCCGCGCCGGCATCGAGGCCGAGATCTACGAGGCCTGGCCCTATTCGAAGGGCATCGGCGGCGGCCTCCAGATCGCGCCGAACGGCATGCATGTGATGGACGAGATCGGGCTCGCAAACGAGCTGATCAGCCGCGGCTCGGTCGCGGAGGCCTTCGACTTCTATTCGCAAGGCGGCCGAAAGCTCGGCTCGATCAATCGCGATATGGAGCGCCGCTTCGGCCAGCCCGCGGTGAACGTCTGCCGCGCCGCGCTGAACGAGATGCTGATCGACAAGGCCTGGTGCGCCTGCGTCTCGCTCTATTTCGAGAAGCGCCTGATCAAGATCGAGGATCGCGGCGACCAGCCGATCATCGCCTACTTTGCCGACGGCACCACCGCCGAAGGCGACTTCCTGATCGGCGCCGACGGCGTGCATTCGATCACGCGACGCCAGGTGGTGCCGGACGGACCCCAGCCCTTCGACACCGGCCTGATCGGCTTCGGCGGCTTCGTGCCGCACGCCGTGCTCGACGGCAGGCCGGTCGGTCGGCACGTCGAGACCACGTTCGGCCAGAGCGGTTTCTTCGGCTACGGCTATTGCAGCCCGGATCCGAACGACGGCGTGATGTGGTGGAGCACGCAGCCCGCGCACGGCATGGACGCGGCGATGTTCCGCGCGCTCGATGCGTCGACGCTGAAGCAGCATCTGCGCGGCTTCCATCGCGGCTGGCACGATCCGATCCCCGACATCATCGAAGCGGCCGAGAACATCGTGGTCACCGACACGCTTGATGTCGCGACCCTGCCGACCTGGTCGCGCAAGCGCTCGCTGCTGATCGGCGATGCCGCGCATGCGACCAGCCCCCATGCCGGCCAGGGCGCTTCGCTTGCTCTGGAAGATGCGATGCGGCTCGCGCGGCTGATGCAGGACGGACAGGAGCTCGGCGCCACCTTCCAGGCTTTCGAGGCCGAGCGGCGCCCGCGCACCGAGAAGATCGTCGCGATGGCGCGGCGCAACGGCAACAGCAAGCGCGAGTTCAGCGCCACCGGCGCGTGGGTCAGAAATCAGATGATGAAATGGCTCTTGCCGTTGGGCGCAAAGGGCATGGACTTCATGTACGCGTATGACGCGCGCGCGGTGTAGCGATTGATGCTGTCATGCCCCGCGAAGGCGGGGCATCCAGTACGCAGCAGCCTCTCGGCCCAATCACTGTTGCCTCTGGAATACTGGGTCGCCCGGTCCCGGCTCCGCCAAGGGCTTCGCCGGGCTTTCGGTGTTGGGCCGGCGTAGCTTTAGCGAAGACGGCAAGCCGGGCGACGACACCGTGATTTGGGCGTTCAACCGCCCTACCCCTCCACCCCGAACGTCAGCCCCGCATGCTCCTGCAGCCGCTTGATCAGCTTGTGCTGCATCGCCGCGCCCGGCGTCCAGATGCCTCCGGGCACGTCCGTCGCATCGCGCAGCAGGCAGATCGCGCATTCGGAGATCATCTTCGAGGTCGAGCCGTAGCCCGGATCGCGGTCACCGGTGACGCCGGCGCGGACCATGCGGCCGTCGGGCGCGACCGCGACATAGAGCAGATTGAAGAGCCCCTTCTCGCGCTCCTCCTTCGACGGCCCCTCGCCCGGCTTCGGCGCATTCGGACCGGTCTTTTCGGCGTTGGCGGCCATCACGCGCTTCGCATTGGCCTCGCCCTTCTCGCCGGGGCCGGTCAGGACCATCTCGTCGTAGACGAACTCGCGGCCGTAGGGAAAGCCCATCAGCATGTTGGAGCGATGGACGTTGCGCGTGTTGATCAGCGCCATCATGAACGGCGCGGTCCAGGACTGCAGATCCTCCTCATAGGCTGCTCGGTTGCCCTTCGGCTGCTTCGGGCCGGTGAAGCCGGGCGTCAGCGCGAAGTGATCGTTGAGAATGGCGACAAGGCTGAGATCCTTGGCGACGGCATCGAAGGTCGCTTTCGCGCTCGCCGCGGTGCCGCCCGACAGCGTACCGCGCATGTCCCGCACGCGGCCCTTCACGCGCGCAGCCGGCGTGCCGAACACGCGCCTGGCCTCTTCCTGCACGAAGAACGTACCGAGCTCGAACGGCACGGAATCGTAGCCGCAGGAGAACACGATGCGCGCGCCGCTCGCCTTGGCCGCCGCCTCGTACTTGTCGATCATCTGCCGCATCCAGACGGGCTCGCCGCAGAGGTCGAAATAATCCGTGCCGCCAGCAACGCAGGCCGCGAGCAGCGCTTCGCCATAGAGTTGATACGGACCGACCGTCGTGATCACCGACTTGGTCTGCGCGACCATTGCCTTCAGCGAGGCGGCATCGGACGCATCGGCCACGATCAGCGGCGTATCCGCGGGCGCGCCGATCGCGTCGCGCACCGATTTCAGCTTGTCGAGGCTGCGGCCCGCCATCGCCCATTTCAGCGCCTTGTCGTCCTTGTAGTGCGCTGCCAGATATTCGGCGACGAGCTGGCCGGTGAAACCGGTCGCACCGTAGACGACGATGTCGAATTTCGCAGAGCTCATGACTGGCCTTTACTTTTTCGCGTAACTCACGCCCATGCCGGCACGGACGTCGCTTTGAATGCCATAGGGCGGAATCGGATAGCGCAGGCCGTTCTTCGCCAGCGCCTTCATGCCCAGGGTCGCCTTGGCGAGATGCTCAGGCTTCAGGGCCATCAGCATCTCCTCGTCCGGCACGCCGCCATAGCGCCGTTCGGCATAGCATGGCAAGGACAGGCTGGGCTCCCCGGTCTTGAGCGCCCGCCCCCACGAATCCGCGCAAGCGGTCTCCCCGACCACGCCCCATTCGAACTTCCTGTAGCCGGTATATTGCAGGCCGTTGATCAGGATGATCATCTGCCCGGGCGTCGCATAGACGAGACAGATGTCGGGCGGATCGAGCCGGCCGCTGGCGAGCGGACTGACCGCGAGCGCCTGATAGTGCCCGAACGGCACCACGTCGAGCGCCTCCTGGCGCTTGCGTGCGTCCTCCGCCGTGCCGTGCCAGACCCCGACATAATTTTCGCCGGCGAGCCATTTGTCGTCCTGTGGCGCAAGGCCGATCACTGCGCGGCACTGGCTACCTACGAGATCGTCGGCGGTGATGCCGACGGTCCACCCCAGACGCGCGGCCATGCTGACGATCTGGTCGGTGGTGTGGATCGCGTTCGGCCGCCGGATTTTCGGGATCGCTTCCATGTCCGCGGCGCGTGCAAACAGCTTCATGCCGATCACCGTGGTCTTCAGCCGCAACAGGCCGTTGAGATCGGCGACGAGGCCGGCAAGATCGATCGTCTCAGCGCTCTGCTGTTGCATGGCGTCCTCCGGGCCGGCGATCGAGCGCCGGTGCTGTGTTCTTGTTTTGCGCCTCTGGTTCTAGTCCTTGCCCGGCCCCGGAAGCAACTCGCCGGTCCGGCCCATGACACGGTAAGTCAACAGGCCGATCCATTCGCGCACCGCCACGTCGACCCTGGCGAGACCGTCCCCGCTAACGCGGGTGAACGTGAAGAGATCGTCACGCCCGCCCATTCGCCAATCCACGGGATAGGCTTCGACGTCGAACTCGGCCGTGCGAAAGATCCCCATCGAACGCGGCATGTGAAAGGCCGACGTCACCAGGAGCCAGCGCTCGCCCGGCTTCTGCGCCACCAATTGCTTGGTGAAGATCGCATTCTCCCAGGTGTTGCGGGAGTCCCGCTCGAGGATCAGGCGTTCCCTGGGTATGCCGAGACCTTCCAGGATCGGCGCGGAGTAGTCGGCTTCCCTGCTCTCGGTCGAGACAAGGTTCGCTGTGCCGCCGGTGAAGACGATGCGCGCATTGGGGTAGCGGCGCGCCAGCTCGGCCGCCGCCAGCAGACGGTCGGCCGCGTGCGAAACCACCGGCGTGCGATGCGCCGCCGACAGATCGGTGTCGACGGAGCCGCCGAGCACGATGATGCCGTCGGGCGCACCGCGCGACGCATCCCATGGCGGAAAGCGCGACTCCAGCGGATAAAGCAGAAGATTGCCGAGCGGCGAGGACGCGGCGAGCGCCAGCAGGACCAGCGTGGTCACCGCAAGCTTGCGGCCGAGCGCCGCAAAGCGCGTCAGCATCAGCACCAGCGACAGGATTCCGAGCTCGACCAGAAGATTGATCGGCAGCAGCGCAGTGCCGAGAGTCTTGGAAAGAACGAAATACAGGGGAGCCTCGCTGGAATGATCGTGTCATGCGCGGGCTTGACCGGCCCGTCCATCTTCAGAAATCTTCTTGAAAGAGGATCGATCGCCCGGTCAAGCCCAGGCATAACAAGCAAAACCGAACGGACGCGGCAAATGAACCATCACCACCTGCATTCCAGCCCCGAGACCTGTCATTGGGGCTTCTTTGAAGCCGCGCTCAAGCCAGTGCTGACGATCAAAAGCGGCGATGAGGTGACCGTCGACAGCATCAGCGGCGGTCCGGACGTGCTGCCCGACCGCAACACATTTCACATTCCGCCGGAGATGTTCGAGGTTCATGCCAGGAACGAGCGCATGCTGCCCGGCCACATCCTCACCGGGCCGATCGCGGTCGAGGGGGCCGACCCCGGCGACGTGCTCGCGGTCGAGATCCTCGACGTCCAGCTCCGGCAGGACTGGGGCTGGAATCTGATCAAGCCGCTATCCGGCACCCTGCCCGACGATTTCCACGAGACGCGCATCCTCAACATCCCGCTGGACCGGACGCGGATGGTGGGCCGCATGCCCTGGGGCCTCGACCTGCCCCTCAAGCCGTTCTTCGGCGTGATGGGCGTTTCGCCGCCGCCGGCCTGGGGCCGCATCTCCTCGCTGGTCCCGCGCGCCATGGGTGGCAATCTCGACAACAAGGAGCTCGGTGCCGGTGCGACATTGTATCTGCCGGTGTTCGTCCCGGGCGCGCTGTTCTCCTGCGGCGATGGCCACGGCGTGCAGGGCGACGGCGAGGTCTGCGTCACCGCGATCGAGACCGCGCTCCAGGGCCGCTTCCGCCTGACGCTGCGCAAGGACCTCAGGCTCGACTATCCCCGTGCCGAGACGCCGACGCACTACATCACCATGGCGATGGACCCCGATCTCGACCAGTGCGTGGTGCGCGCGCTGCGCGACATGATCGCGCTGCTCGGCGAGACGCGAAACCTGTCGCGCGAGGACGCCTACATGCTGTGCAGCCTGGCCGCCGATCTGCGGGTGACCCAGACCGTCAACGGCTCCAAGGGCATCCATTGCATGATCGAAAAGGCGATCGTGCACGGCTGAGCCGGCCGCGCCTTCCCCGACCTGTTGACGACACGCCGCCGCGCGATCGCTCGCGCGGCGCGCCGCGCCATGCCCGATTTCTCAAGCGATTCCAAGGGGCTGAGCCGTCGCCTTGCGCGGGATTTGACTTCCCCCCTCAAACCTAAATAGAGTCTTAATCGTTACTTTTATGTACCCGAGTAAGAGGCTAGCGTTCGGGCCATGGCCACCGAAAAAGCCGAGACTGACCGCATTCCCGTAACCTTGGCGCTCTCGACCATCACCTATCTGGAGAAACTGGTGAGACAGGGCACCCACGGCACCAGCGTTCCCGGCGTCGCACGTACCTTGATCGAGGAAGGTATCCGTCTCGCCATCAAGGACGGGCTTTTGTCGATTCGCGACAATGGCAGGACGTGAGCGCGCGCCGGACGTGAGGCGGACGGATCTCGAGAGGCGGATGGCCGACATCTGCAACCTGGGACCGTTACAAATGCCTGTGCTCTCACCGACTTCTTCACAGACTTGGACCGACGAACGAATCGAACTTCTGAAGCGGCACTTCGAGGCCGGCCTCTCCTGCCGCGAGATAGCCGCCGACATCGGCGTCAGCCGCAATGCCGTGATCGGCAAGCTGTCCCGGCTGAACCTCACGCGCGGACGCGCGGTCGACGACCGCAAGGGTCAAGACAGGAGCTTTGCGCCGGCGCGCGCGTCGAGGGCGGTGCCGCGGCTGCAATATGAGATGCTCGCCACCATCTACGGCGAGACCGACGCGCCCGTGGTCGCAGGTCCGATCGACGACGCCAATCGCTGCTCGCTGCTGGAGTTGTCCGAGAACCGCTGCCGCTGGCCGATCTCGACGCCCGGCGCAGACGATTTCTGCTTCTGCGGCAATACCGCGCCCGACGGCCAGTCCTATTGCGCCGGCCACAGCCGCCTCGCCTACCGGCCGAACTCGCGCGCGCGGCTCGCACGCGGCTGAGGCCGCAAGCTCATCACAAAACAAAAACCTCCGGCAGGGCATTGCCGGAGGTTCTGGAGGCCTGACATGAAGCCAGGAGCCGCAATGTTGTTATCGGCCACATTCCATATAGCTGAGTAGCTCACGTAAGTAAATAAGGATGGAAGCCGGCGGCACCGAATCCTCCCATGTTTCCCGACACGCGGTCGGATCGATTGTGCGCTGGCGCTTCGATCAGCCTCCGAAGGAAGCCGAATCGAGAGGACGGAGAGCACACAAAAAATCCCGGCGGTTGCCCGCCGGGATTCTCTGATCGATCCGAGAGTTCGATCTTAGAAGTTGCGCTGAGCGCGCAGCAGCATGGTGACCGAGTTCTGGTCCTTCAGCTCGTACACGGCCGCCGGCTTCGCAGCGGTGGCAATGCCCGGGCTCGCGATGGAGCCAGAGTACTTCTGGTCCAGACGCGACCAGCTCAGGTCGGCAGTGAACGCCAGGCCCTTGACCGGAGTCCACACGGTGTTGACACCGACAACCGCGAAGTTGAAGTCCGGATTGCAGGTCGCACCGGCCAAGGCGATCGCAGCGAAGTTGGTGCAGATCAGGGCCTTGCCCGTATTGCCGTACTTCAGCTGGGCATAGCCACCGTAGACGGCGCTCGCCCAGTTCGGGCTCCAGTTGTGGGTATAGCCACCGCGGAGGCCCCAGGTCTTGACGGTATCGATGCCGGTACCGGCGCCAAAGACGCCGTCGGAAAGACCGGCGAAACCGGTGCTCTGATACGCGCCGTTGCTGCTACCGCTGAACATGAAGAAGCTCTGCGGGAACAGGCTCTGGAAATTGTAGCGCGTTGCACCGTCCGTATAGACGGCCTGCAGGTTGATGACGTCGCCCGCACCGGTCGGGATGTTCTTGATCGCCAAAGAGCCCTGCACAGCCCAGCCCCACTTGTCAGAGGGGTGACCCGTGGATTCCGTCGCGCCGTAGTAGGCCGTATGGAGGTCATGTGCGGCAACCGAGAGCTGGGCCAGACCCCAGGCCTGGTCGACGCGCACCGCACCGATGATGTCAGGCGAACGCGTGCCGCCCCAGGCGTTGGCACCGTAGACGCCCGTCACGAACTGAGCGGCCGTACCCGACGACACGTTCCAGAGGTTCGACTGGCCGTTGGTCGCCGTCGTCTCATCCTGCAAGGCGAACGAAGCCGTGATGCCCTGGCCGAAGTCAGCCGTGTAGGCAACCTGGTTCACGCCGTTGGTGTGGTTCGAACCGCCCGGAATGGTGTCGGGACCGCCAGCCGGATAGCTCTGCCACGGGGCATCGAAGATCGAGACCGTGCGGCCGAAGGTGAAGCCGGCGAACTGGATGAACGCATGGTAGAGGCCGAGTGCGGCCGAACCGGTCGAGAACGTCGACGGGTTGCTGCCGGTGACCGACTGCGAATCCCAGGTGAAGACCATGTCGGCGTAGGTGCGGACCACGCCGTACTCGGTCGCCGTGCGCGTGTCGACGTTGAAGTCGAAACGAGCGCGGCTCATATAGTAGTTGGTCAGACGGTTGTTCGAGCCAGCGTTCGCGCCTTGCTGGAAATTATAGTCGCCTGCGCCGCCAAGGACCGCATCGGCGCGCAGATAGCCGCCGAACTTGATGCAGGTGTCGGTGCCCGGCATGTAGTAGAATCCGGCACCGTACAGGGAGCAGATCTTCACGTATTCGACCGCCTTGGCCTTCACGGGAAGATCGGCCGCCTGCGCCCCGCTCACGGCGATCAGACCCGCCGCTGAGCCGAGCAAGAGGCTCTTCACCAATTTCATATTCAATCTCCAAGTTGCTCATTTGCGAAGGAGCTCGAACCATTCCCGGCCCCTACGCTCTTTCGCTTTCAAAACCGCTCTGGGGGCTTCTCGACTTCGGACCCGCCGCATCGACGCGAGGGACTTGAGCGAACCACCTGCAACGGGACGATTGAGATTCCCCCACCGCCGGACTCAATATGCATAGGTCTCTTCGCTAATTAAAATAGTTTATTAGGTCAGCTATTGGATTCCAGCCACATTGTGTCGCAGGCGCAACACCGTCGTCCACGCCGCCTAATTGCTGATCAGCTCATATTTGTAAAATGACTGACACAATTACCTTGCCCTGCACTTGCATCAGGGCAGACTTGCGTGAACTATGGCCCTCCACGAACACCGGCCTGATGAGCCAGTTCACGGGAGTGACGCTGTGTCCGCAACGAGGAAAGAAGGAGCGCGCCTGCGCCCCATCGGCAATCTCGACATCATCAGGCGCTTCACCTGGGAGATATCGTCGATCAACATGTATCTGGAGGAGCTGCGTCAGTTCTGGGCGAAGACGCTCGGCATCAGCGGCCCGCAATGGCTGATCCTGATGGCGATCTCCGACCTCGACAAGGACGACGGCGTGCCCGTCAACGTGGTCTCCAGGCTGCTCCACGTCGATCCCTCGTTCGTCACCACCCAGTCCAAGCTCCTGGAGAAGAAGGGCTTGCTCCGCCGGCGGCCCTCGCCGACCGACGCCCGGGTCGTGCGGCTGTCACTGGTCGACAAGACCCAGAAGCACATTGCGAGCCTCCACGAGCAGTACAAGACGATTCGCGAATTCGTCTTCGAGGAGTTCGACGAGAACGAGCTGACGGAATTCACCGCCAAGCTCGCGACCCTGAAGAACCGGCTCGAAAAAGCCTGCGTCAGGATATCGCTCGACTACTGAGACGGAGGACCGCGCTCAGGTCCGCCGGCCGGCGGCGCCGAGTCGCGATTCCAGCCAGTCGAAGATGTATTCGTTGACCAGGCTCGGATTGTCCGCATGGGCCTGCGCCGCGCCGGTCTCCGCCGCGGTGAACACCTTCAGCACGATATCGGAGCTGCCGAGTCGGGATTTCTGGACGATCTGACGCGCCCGGTCGGCCTTGAGCCAGCCATCCTCGCCGAGCGTGATCAGCACCGGACAGTCGGCGCTGGAGGCCATCAGCGGCGCATGCGGCACCGGGACGATGCTGAGGTCGCTCATCGCGAAGCGGCTGGCGAAGAAGGATCGTTCGTGCAGATCCCACAGGCCGCCATCACAGACGGCGGCGGCGAGCCGCGGCTCCTGCAACACCGCGCGCGTCACGAAAGAGGATCCCCACCCGTCCGCCACGATGGCGACGCGATCGAAATCGACGTCGCCGCGCGTTTCCAGATAGTCCATGACGCTCGCGATCGAGCTCTCGAGGTCGCGGCGCTGCAAGAGCGTATCGGCATAATCGTCGCGCTGGTCGCCGAGCAGGTCCAGCGCGAGCATCGACAGTCCGCGCTCGCGCGCATGCGGCGCGAGCTTGAACAGGAATTCCTCCTTGCGGTGCCCCGGCTCGCCGATGCAGATCACGGTCGGGGCCCGCCCGCTCGCCGACGGCGCAGGCAGGAAATAGCCCTGCAAGGAATGATCGTCGACCCAGGGAATCGTCACAACCTCGCCGGCCGGACCGCGCGCCGCAAGATAGCGGCGGGCGCATTCCTGCATCGCCAGCACCGCGACCCAGCGGCGCTCGTCGGCCTGATCGAGCGGCATCGCCGCTGCGCCGTAGTAGTTCATCGCCCGCAGCCAATTGCGCTGCGCGGTCGCCATGTGGCCTTCCGCAAATGCGGCCTCGGCGCGATGGCGGTTGGCTTGCGCCAGCCTCTTCCACTCGCGATGCCAGGATTGCTCGTCGTCCCGCTTGAGCTGCCGCGCGATCATCAGGCATTCAGCGATCGTGGAGCCACCCTCCTGGGCTGCGGTCAGGAGCCGCGTGAATTCAGCGGAGATGTCCTCTCTCTCCGGGCACAGGGTCCAGTCGTCGGAGAGGCATGCGGGTATCATCGGGGCTGCGCTCTATCATCGCGTTACCCCTGATTCATTAAACTATTTTAATTCGCCAACCAAGCTGCGGCGCGCCGAACGCGGCCCGTTTGACATCACCATCGCTTGAACGATGCTTCAATGACAGACCATGTCCCAGCGTGACATTCCAATTCGTCATACGGCAATGAATGTTGGCAAGAGGTGGCACGTAAAATTGCCCGCGCACCTCTTGCCATGATGATCATCATACCCATATAGGCGCGCGTTCGCTGACAGTCTTAGCCAACCGGATTCAACCGAGCCGCCAGCCGACCTCCTGGGTCAAGCTTTCGTAGAAGGCGCGATCATAGGCTTGCTCCGGCGTGGCGCGGACGCGCTCGTCAAGGCGCTTGGCGTCCTCGCCCACAAGAATGCGCCAGCGCTCGGCCTTCACCCCGTCAAGGATGATCTTCGCGGCTTGCGCAGCCGTCGTCGGCGCATCCTCCAGGAAGCTGCGGGCCCGCTCGGCGAACGCCGCCTGGATATCCTCGTCCGACATCTTGTCGGCATCCGGCACGCCGGCCGCGACCATGCGCTTGCGGGTCAGCGCGACCTCCTCGGCGTTGAGCCGCTCCGACCCGTCCATGCTCTGCACCTTGCGCGAATTGGAGACGATCGAGGTGCCGATATGGCCGGGCATCACCACCGAGCATTTGACGTGCGGGGCGTGCAGGCGGAGGTCGTTGATCAGCGCTTCGGTAAATCCCTTCACCGCGAACTTGGCCGAGCTGTAGGCGGTGTGCGCCTGGTTCATGCCGATCGAGGCCCAGAAGCCGTTGACGCTCGCGGTGTTGACGATGTGGGCCTCATCGGCCGCGACCAGCATCGGCAGGAAGGTGCGCACGCCGAGATAGACACCACCCCAGCAGATGTTGAAGGTGCGCTCCCACTGCTCGCGCGTGTTGGTGAACAGGCTGCCGCCGCCACCGATACCGGCATTGTTGAACAGAAGATGGATCCGGTCGGTCTTCTGCTGTTCGGCAAGCTCGTCGCGAAAACGCTTCAGGTGATCCTCGATCGCGACGTCGGCGACATGCGTCGTGACGCGCAGGCCCTGCGGCAGCTTCTCGACCTCGCAGAGCCGCTTGGTCTCGGCCATCGCGGCCTCCGAGACGTCGCACATTGCGACATTGCAGCCCTCGGCCACGAGCTGCCGCGCGAGCTCGCGCCCCATTCCCGTGCCGCCGCCGGTGATGACCGCGATCTTTCCTGCAAAATCCTTCATGGGACTTTCGGCCCCTCCCTTGTCGGTATGTTTCTTCAGAGCATGATCCGGACCCGGAGGGCCGCGTTAGCGCAAAGTGTGAAGCGGTTTTCCGAAGAGATCATGCTCAACGATAGCCTAAAGCGCGATGATGATTCATCCCAATCTCATCGCGCTTTAGCGCCGCTGATCGCGGCGCGCGTGAAATGTAGCAGCGCCGCATCCGCAGGTAAAAGCGGATCGGCGCTGCCATCTTCGCCGTCGATTATTTCGGCGGACGGACTATTCGGCCGCCTCGACGCGCGGCCCGCCCAACGCGCCGAGTGCCTCCAGCGCCTTGCGGATCGCGGCCTGCTGCGCGCTTGATGCCTCCGGCATCGGCGCGCGCGGATATGTCCTGGGCAGGCCCTGGAGCGTCTGCGCATGGCGCGTGCAGGCCGGCAGATTGTCGGCGATGACGGCATTCCACAGCGTCAGCAGCTTCTTGTGCAGGTCGAGCGCGCGCGGATGATCGCCCGCCTTCACCGCATCCCACAGCGCGACGGAGGCATGCGGCGCCGCGGTCAGGATCGCGGCGATCGAGCCGTGGGCCCCGAGCGTGTAGGAGGGATACATCAAGGCATCGACCGCGCTGTAGATCAGCTTGTCAGGCGCCATGATCATCAGGTCGGCGAACAGCTTGAGATCGCCCGCGCTCTGCTTGACGCCAGCGACCAGCGGCACCTCGGTCATGATCCGCGTCAGCAGCGCCGGCGACAGATAGGACCACGGCACCACGTTGTAGATGATGATGGGCATTCCGGTCTCGTCAGCGATGGCGCGAAAGTGCGCCACCATCGCCTCCTCGTCCGGCTTGAACAGGTAGTGCACCGGCGTGACCTGGAGCGCGGCGACATTCATGTCGCGGACCAGCTTGCCGCGGCGGATCGCATCGCGCGTGGAGTCCACGATGATGCCGGCAATCACGGGAATGCGCCCCCTCACCGCCTCCACCGTCGCGGCCATCAGGTCGCGATATTCTTCGTGATCGAGCGTGTGTCCTTCGCCGGTCGAACCGCCGGCGGCGACGCCGTGTGCGCCGGCGCCGATCATCCAGTCGACCTGGGGCGCCACGAGCCCGAAATCGATCTCGCCGTCTTTCCGGAACGGCGTCGTCATCGGCGGGATCACGCCGGTCGGTCGTACCTTCATGGTCTGCCCTCGCGTTTCCTGTGGTGTTGCGGCAGCCCCGCTCTTTTGACGAGTGCCCGCAACGCCATGAATCGTATCGGCCGTGCGGGCCTTGTGAAGTGGCTCATACGCGGCGCGGCCCTGACAATCGATCATTCCTGGGGGTTCCTGCGGGTTCCCCGTATTTGTCCGGCTTCGGGTTAATGGCAATTTTTTTACAATCCGAATCGCCAAATGAAGGTGGACGCTATGTTGAGTCGTCCAGGCCAGCGTGTTGTTTGTGTCACAGGCTCTGGCACTCCGCTTGCATCCTCTTCGTGGTCAGAAACTACCGATGAGGTGACAGGAATGTTCGTGACCGTCGTTGCCGTGCTCTGCCGGCTTGGTGCATCTGCCTCGGGCGCTTGTGTCGAGGAAATCGTGACCGACAGCAATATGACGCCCGAAATGTCGATGATGCAGTGTGCAATCGGTGCACAGGCACCGCTTGCGAAATGGATGGGCGAGCATCCGATCTATCACGCCAACTGGCGCCTCGAGCGCTACAAATGCGTGCCGGGTCACTACGAGATCAAGGGCCACGCCTAAGGCCCCGCAAAACTACTGATACCAAGACGACCGAGGAAACGCCCCGGGGGCCGCCTTTCTCCTCCGCGCGGGCACCGGCAGCGCCAGACCCATCGCGGCGGGCGCTTTGTGACAATGGTCACGCTCTCCCTTCAGGCAATCGCACGCAAGATGATCGCACGCGCCTGCCGCCCCTCCGGCGTCGGCATCAGCACATAATTGTGAGGCTGGTCACGGAGCAGATGCAGCTCGACCGGCACACCCACCGCCCTCGCCCGCTCTGCAAGATCGACGCTGTCGGGATAAAGCAGATCGCGCGTGCCCGAGAAGATCGTCATCGGCGGCAGCGAACGGAACGCGCCGTTGAGCGGGCTGACGAAGGGATGGCCGACATCGAGCTCGCCGGCATAGAGGCGTCCCGCCTCGAGGATCCCCGGAATGTCCTGGATCGGATCGCGCGCCGCGATCTCGACCTGCTCCGGACGGCTGACCGACGCATCCGCCGCGGGCGAGATCAGCACCATCAGGTCTGGCTGCCGATGTCCGCGATCGCGCAGCCATTGGCAGGCGGCGAGCGCAAGGCCCGCGCCGGCCGAATTGCCGACCACCGTGACCTTTGCGGGCCCGGCATCTTCCAGCAGCATCCGCAACAGCTCGGCCGTCCCCGGCACGACATCCTTGGCGGTGGCGCGCGGCGCAAGCGGATAGATCGGCACGACGCAGCAGACGTTCGCCTGCCGCGTCATCTGGCCAACGAAGCGCCAATGCGCGGGCACGATCTCGTTGATGAAGCCGCCGCCATGCAGGAACATGACGTAGTTGCAGCCTTCATGCCCCGAGGACGGCGCCGTGTAATAGACCGGCCAGCCGCCCATCTTGGTCAGCGTCACCTCGACATCGCGGCCGAGTCCCGTCGGCTCGAACGAGGCCGGCACCAATGCGCGCTTCTGCACGTGTGCCTGCACGGCTTCGGCTGATGCGAGCTGCTCCTTGTAGGGAAGCAGCCCGAGCAGCATGTTGAAGACGCGACTTTGCAGGCTCGGTGCGGGATCGCGCCGGGCCGGTGGACCGAACACGCAACCAACCGGGCAAAACTGCAAGGCCGACACAAGTCTGGCAACGCTCATGGCCACATCCCCATCTGGCTCTTTCGACAGGGCGACAAAGAGGCTTGCCGACCCGCCGCCACTTGCCGATATAATGCGAGCATTCACTCGCTTTTCCTACTCGCATTCAGATCACAAGGCCGTGGCCCGCAAATCGCCCACAAAACCCCGGAAAAATGCCTCGCAGGAGCGATCCCGCGCCACCGTCGACGCGCTGGTCGAGGCAACTGCTCGCATTCTGGTCAAGGAAGGCTTTGAGAAGGCCAGCACCAACCGGATCGCCGAAATCGCCGGCGTCAGCGTCGGCTCGCTCTACCAGTATTTCCCGAGCAAGGAGGCGCTCGTCGCCGCCGTGATCGACCGCCACAACGAGGAGATCATGGCCATCGTCCGCTCGGCGCTGACCGAGGTCGCCGACCTGCCGATCGAGAAGGCCGTGCGCAAGCTCGTGACCGTCGCAATCGAAGCCCACCGCATCGACCCGAAGCTGCACCGCGTCCTCGCCGAGCAGATCCCGCGCACCGGCCAGCTCAAGGACGTCGAAGCCTTCAACCGAGAGGTCCACGCCCTCGTCCGCACCTATCTCGAAAGCCGCCGCAACGAGATGCGCAAGATCGACCCGGCCCTGGCCACCTTCATCTGCGTCAGCGCGATCGAGGCCGTCGCGCACAACACGGTGCTGAACCACGCCGAGATGCTCACGGAGAAGACGGTGCGGACGCTGGTGGACGAGACGACGAGGATGGTGGTGGGGTATTTGAGGTAGGTGGTCGCATTGCGCGGACGCTTCATTTGAAGGTCCGCAAGTTGTGTTGCGAGAGCAGTATCGACGTACAGACCGAGCGACAAATGGAGAAAGTAAGGCCACCGCGCCGCATGCGCAACGTTAGGTACGAGCCACCTCTACGGTCACTTTCGATACGTCATACAGTGTAACGGCGCCTGGAGCTGCCTTACTGGGATCGAAGAGCGCAAGGTTTATGCCGTCGCTCACAGAGCTACGGTAGATGACACCCTCGTATCGGCTTTTCTTGATGAACTCGCAGAGGTACTGACTGGGAATGTAGTCAATTGCCGCCCCCTGCGGCAGGACCGGTCTCGTTAGCTCTTCCCCCAAGCGCTCTAGAAAGGGGACATCCGCTCGCAATTGACCAATCGCGGTCGCGTCGGCAAGCAAGAATGGAGAAACCAGCTTACGCGGGTTTCTTAAGTCAACCGCCTTGATGGCAGGCAACGTGAAGTCCGCCACACATGCCACCTCGCCGGTATGCGGCCTCACTTCCGCAATAGCTGTCTCTGGTTTGGAGCCGAGATACAGATATGGAATGCCCGGCGGGTTTGCTCGTCCGTGTGTCGCCAACCGCTTGGGCGGCGCTCCCATCTGATCAATCGTGTATGTAGCTTCGCTTCGAATGCGGGCGCGGTACCATGTAGTCGGCAGTTCATCCGCAGGCAGAAAATCAAGAAGATTTTGGAGGCGATCGTTGTCGATAGCCTGCTCCAAGAACCACCGGTTCTTGTACATCATCTCATCGCGAAGCGCTTCCCACGTCACCAGCGCATTGCTTCTGTACGTTGACGATGGCACGAATGGCCTGCGGACAATATCTCCGTCATCTAGAATCTCGGAGAGAAGCTCTTTGGCATGAGCGATGTCCATTGACGGAAAAAGCGCCCAGTCCTCCTTCATCCATTCAACCAGCAACTTGCCATGCGGATCGGGTTCATAAATGTTCACCAAAAGCTCAAAGTAGTCGGCAAGCTCAGGAGGATCGACCAACTCAACGTTCGCGGCTCCACAGAAGTCGCAATTTCCATGATCTGGGCGAAGAGTTGGGAAGATGTTCTTCCTCAGCCCCCGATCATCAAAGCATGCAGGACAACATCGTGAAGGCATGAACTTCGCTACTCGAAATAGTCTGCGAGAGTCTCAATGTGATGCTTCAGGGACAACTTCTTGACGTATCCAAGACCGGGAAAGTGGCCTTCCGTATGAAGCTCACGAAATTCTTTCACCGCGGAGGTTTCGACAAGCTTTGAGCGTCCGGTGTTGAGCCTCTGAATCAACTTGGCGAGAGCTTCAGCAAACTTTCCAGCAGGATCGCTGGGGGTGTCCCGAGTATCGGAGACGAAATGATAAATGAACATTGCATCGTCCTTGTCTCCATCGATGAACGTTAGATGGATCGCAACGGCGTATGCTGGGCCGCCAGTTTCGGTGTAGTCATCTCCAACGATCAAAAAATCCCCGAACCCGTTCATTCCCTCCTCTGCGTAGGTGGCGTGGAGGTCGGAGAACTCTTCGAGTCTTGGGTGGTCCGCATTGCGACGTCGCTTAAAGCCGTCCCTCAAAAGAACGCGAGTCGCATCTTGAAAATGTTTGCGATACAGCTTGCCGCAGTGGGCCTCGAAGAAAACGTGTCGCGTGCTCCCCAGACGCTGTCCCAACTCGGCAGCTAACGCCCTGGCTTCCGTGAAGCCGGCATGGATGAACGTCGTGTTTTCCTCTGGATACGCGGCGTAGAGCTTTACCACGTCCTCAACTGTCATGTCTTTCTTGAGCAGAATGCCCGCTGCAATGGAGTCAGCATTGTTCGAAAACTGATTGTTGAGAAGGGACTCGATGTTGACCCCGTCCTCGCTGTGATCTCCATGGTGGGGGTTCACGATCACAGTTGCATGCCCGTCTGCTTCGATCACCGATTTCAGTGCGCGATCGAGGCCGCTCAGGGACTCTTTTACAGGCTCAATGATCGGCTCAAAATTGGAGCGAGCCAACAGAGCAGCAGACTCTCTAATCGCAATCAGTTCAAACTGCTTTCCCCTACAGTAGGGATAATAGATCGGCATCTATGTCCACCCCCTCGCCGTCTCCAAGGGAGTCTGCACGGCATGCACCAGCCGATCGCGATCACCTCGGTTCACCTGTACTGACAATGCGGCCGCGTGGAGCGATTGCGGCAACTGACCAATCAAATTGGAGAGCGGGGCCAAGTTGCGGGTACGCTTCAAGACGCTCACCATGGACCGCTGAACATCCTCGGAACAAAGTCTGCTAAACTGGTCACGCATTGCACTGTGAAGCTTGGTGTTTGGAATCGCCGGAACCTCGATCCCCAATTCATTCAAGATAGTCCGAGCCTCCGCAGATCGCAGAGACTCGAAAACTGACACCGGACTGGTTTGACCAGGGCAATCCGTTGCCTCTCGGATGGTGGTGATCTGATAGCGCCGTGAGAGGCTCATCACCCCAACTTCCTTGGGAACGATTTGTAGCACTCGGGACACATGGCCGTCGCAAGCGATCACGTTGATCGTCGCGAAAACTTTCTTGTAGTTCTCGATCTGGTTGCGGAGACGATCCAGAGAATCCCGTTCCGACTTGATTTCGTAGACGGTCGCAGTCCCGTTCAGGATGACGAGATCAGCCTTGCACGAGCCCGCGCGAAACTCGTTGAGCATGCACGCGGTGTTCAGCGAATGCTTACCCAAGAGCACTTTCTGCGTCACCGCCGCACGATAGATGTACTCATCCCGTAGCCCCTCGGTCTTCAGCACCGAGAACGCGGACTCAAAGCCGTCGGCCACCGTTGCATCCGGGCGCAACCAGCCGACCTTGGACTGGCTGAAAAGACGGCTGAACAAAGCAGAGCGCCCTTTCTTGGCCATCTCCCGAAAGACCGCCGAAGAAAATAGCCGCGTGGTTGCGGAGAGCTGGCTGGGCGTCAAAATCACTGCGAAAGGACCGGAATCAGGAGAAAAAGCTAAGAATCATAATAACATATAGTAACGAGCAGGAGAAACGGCACCGAGGAGATTGGTCCCCCCGTGACGTTCAGCGTATTGAACCAGAGGTTGTTAAACCGCTCCAACCTCTACCCGGCGATCTTAGCTTCCTTTCTTCCGCTCTCGCAAGTGGCCGTCCTTTGCCTCTCTTGCTCGGACCACGCATCCGCTTCCATCTGGCGGAGCCGCTCGAAACCTCCCTTGAGGTTGCGCAGGCTGCCGGGATTACGGTGACAGTGCACTTATTTGGATCGAGACAAGGTCCCGTGACATCATAGGAGGGCGCGTTAGATCGATTGAATGCACGCAGCACCTGGACTGGTGCATGGGGTATGGACGCTGTTTGCTGGCCAGGAGGCCCATCCCACAGGTTGACACGATGACATCATACCCCCGTTTTGCCCGACGCGTCAAATCCATTTCGGAAAAACGTCATCCACCAATGTCATCGCTACTGTGCATGGGGTTGTTTTCGGCTTTTTTAGTTTGCCGGCCATCGAGCGACCACGCGCGCGCCATCGTCGCGCGGCGGGAGCAGGCTCCGCGCCGACGGTCGATCCACCCGACAGATGATTTGGAAAAAATGGTCGGAGCGAGAGGATTTGAACCTCCGACCCCTAGTCTCCCAGATTGAATTTTAGCATTTTCCGGCGTTTCTCGTCTTTGCACAGAAATTCCAGATATTAGCTCAAATATCTGATATTTCGTTGTTTTTCGGCTAAAAATCTTGTATCTGGGTGGCTGACTTTTCCCGGACTTTCCCCGCGCCGTGCCTACATGGTGCCGACACGGGCTCTGGCGGAGGCAGCTTTCGTGGGGACTTCGAAACTCACCAAGACGGTCGCGGCCGAGCTCGCGCCGCGGGCAAATACGTACATCGAATGGGACGCTGATCTCCCCGGGTTCGGGCTTAGGGTGACGCCCAATGGCGCGAAAGCGTGGATTATTGAATACCGCGCCGGCGGTGGCGGCCGGCGCGCTCCGTCGCGTCGGATGACGCTGGGACCACTCGCCACCCTAACCGCCGAGAAAGCGCGCGGCGCTGCGAAAGACCTCCTGGCTGCCGCGCGCTTGGGCGCCGACCCGGCAAAGGATAGGCAGACCGCCCGCGCGGCCCCAACGGTGGACGAGCTGTCGAAGATCTTCCTCAAGCCCGAAACGAAGGTCGATCGCAAGGCATCGACCCTCGCGCTTTATGATCTGTATTTCCGGGTGCACATTCTTCCCGCCTTGGGCTCCAAGCGCGTTCAGGACGTCACGGGCGCAGACGTGGTGAAGTTGCATCGCGATGTCGGGGCAGAAAAGCCGGTCACGGCAAACAGGCTCGTCAAGGTCCTCTCCGGCTTCTTCTCGTGGGCCATCGCCGATCAAAAAATCCGGATGGAAAATCCCACCAAGGGGATCGACCTATTTCGCGAGCAAGGTCGGGAGCGATATCTCACCTCGGAGGAGCTGTCACGACTGGGGGATGCTCTGCGCGAGGCCGAGACGATCGGACTGCCACACCTGGTAGACGACACCAAGAAGGCCAAACACGCCCGGAAACCGGAGAACAGGTTCT
The DNA here is from genome assembly GCF_900113725.1 of Bradyrhizobium sp. cf659. Taxonomy (NCBI): domain Bacteria; kingdom Pseudomonadati; phylum Pseudomonadota; class Alphaproteobacteria; order Hyphomicrobiales; family Nitrobacteraceae; genus Bradyrhizobium; species Bradyrhizobium sp. cf659. Next base: position 58,008 of record NZ_FOQJ01000001.1, on the reverse strand, counting down.
CCAAGATCGACCAGTTTGCGGCCGCCGCAATCCGCTTGCTCATCTTCACTGGCGCGCGACTTCGCGAGATCCTGCACCTCGAGTGGCGAAACGTTGACCTCGAGCGCGGATTGCTGTTCCTCGACGACAGCAAGACCGGCCGGAAGCCGATCATTTTGAACGCGCCGGCTCTGCAAATTCTGACTGACCTTCCCCGCATCGGCAAATACGTGATCGCTGGACAGTCTGCTGGCGAAAAGGATGAGCAGCCTCGTGCCGATCTACAACGGCCGTGGGGCGCGCTCGTGAAGCGCGCCGGACTAGACGGCCTGCGCATTCACGATCTCCGCCACACCCATGCCAGCGTCGGCGCCGGCGCCAATCTCGGGCTTCCGATCATCGGTCGCCTGCTTGGTCACCGTCATCCCGACACTACAGCCAAGTATGCCCACCTCGACAATGATCCGCTGCGTCGGGCCTCCGAACGTATTGCGAGCGAACTCTCCACCGCGATGGGCGAAGTGAGCAAGCCCTCTGCTTCTATCCATAAGATCGGTGAGGCACGCTGAACATGATCAAGGACATCGCGATCGCAGCCCAATCAGAGTGGCTACATCCTGAGGCAGACTGGCTCGCTATTGAGCAGGCTCCCTATTTCTTTTCGCCTGCTTACGTGAGACCTGGGGCTGACTTTTTTGCGTTTGTTGAGCATCGAGCTCGCGCGCACGCCCTCTCAGATGTAGTCCAGCTTTCCGACCGCAGCGTCGCTCTACATCGCGGCCAGGCCCGGCTCACTATCGACGGATATGCCGGAGAGATGCGGCTGGAGCACGCCACCCCTTTTCAGTATTTGACGTTGGATGGCAGCGACGTGGATTACCAATCGGTGTTCTACGCTGAGGCGGCGGAGCACGAGGAAATCTCACCAGAGCATCGGCAATCAGTACTCGATCTCGCAAGCTTCGCTATGCGCTTCCGGCGCGATCAACAGCAGCATTTTCTTACTGCACTCCAGCAGAGAGAGGCCCTGGTCGTTGGCCGGTGGCACAGCGTCACCGACCCGTTTCGTCCGGTTCAGTACGATCAGTGGCTGCATTTTAGGTTCAACCCCTCTACCCGCATTGCCCAGTCCGAAGGTGGCGACGCTCTCATCTATTCGCCCATGGTCCTGCCGATCGAGCAAAACCTCTCGCCTAAACAGCAGGCGGAAAAAGCTGTACTCGATTGGTTGGTGGACTTCATGCATCGAACGAGCGAGCGCCCCGTGCAAAAAGAAAAGATCAGAGTTGAGGCCCAAAATCGATGGCACGATTTGTCAGATCGAGCTTTTTTCAAGATTTGGGATAGAGCAATTTCGCAAAGCGGTGTCGAGACTTACGGTCGGCCGGGAAGGCCTAAGAAAATCATCGCGACCTCCTCTTGAAATCGTAGCGGCTTTTTCCTTCTTAGATTTCCTGCACTTTCTTCCGCATCAACAACGCTTCGTTGAGTTGGCGGAAGGAAGCTCATCATGCAACAGATTGACCGAGGCTCGGGCCAGAACGACGCGCGTCGAGCGCGCGGACGTCCCAAAGGCTCAACGGGCAAGAGGCGCGAGAACGCGCCAGAGACAAGCACCCCCGCTCCATCTGGCTACCATAAACCTGAGGCGGCCGCGGCGCGCATCGGTCTGACCCCAGGCACACTGGCGAAGTGGCGATGCGCCGGTACCGGCCCAGCTTACATCCGGATCGGTGGCCGCATTCTATACAAGGAAGCCGATCTCGATGCCTTCCGTGACGCTTGCCGCGTCATTCCCGGCGCTTCCTCCTGAACAACATCAACGCAGCCGCGCCGAGGCAGTCGCCGGCGCCGGCGCAGCCGCCGCCGGCCGGAAGTACGCCGGCGGCACAGCGCCGCCCCAGGGTGTTCATGGCCTGGGGCGGCGCCTTCTCTCCCACTGATCGAGGACAGAAGAAATGACCGAACGCCTCCTCAGCCCCTACCGCCGCGCCGGCAAGCTGCTCAGCTTGGTGCGCGATCTCGCATCGTTTTGCGAGCAACACCAGCACCGCGACTTGGCCGGCGGTCTGAGCTTCGACGAGTTGCACCAGGTCGAGCGCGAACTCGCCGAGGTCGCGAAATGGATGCAGCAGCTCGGAGTTTGCCGTGCGCCGAAGGCGCGCGCGGCCGAGCGCGAGCCCGTCGATGACGAATGTTTTTAGGGAGAGGACGATGCGTTTTGTCGTATTTCCGCACTCTCGAAACGCCGGAATGCTCGATCGTGTAGCACGGGCAATGGCGGCTAAGGGCTCGATAGATGCAGCCCAGGAGGAGCTTGCGTTCATCCTCGAGGTAATTGCCGACAAACTCGAGAGGCTCGGTGTAGCCGACGCCGACATCGATCACGAATGTCATTCGTTGGCGCGGGCGGCATGGCAGCGATGGCAGCAGCTCCAACTCGAAGCGGGTGCGGCATGAGAGACCGCTTCGCCTCGATCGCTGCAAGTCATCGACCTGCAGCAGCATCGCCAGCAACGTCGCCGCGGCTTCACGTTGAGATCGCTCCTCGCAAAGCGAAAATCCTCCTGCTCCCGGGCCTTTTCCGTGGGGTCGGTCATGTGAGGCGTCATGTCGACTTCGTTCTTACACTCGACGCTGAACGAGGCGAGCAACACGTTCAAAGAAACCTGAGGGCGCTCCGGCGAACCCTTGATGAGCTGGGCGTCGATCCGACGACAGCCGAACACGAGGTTCGCCGCTTCGAGGGCGCGGTGCGAGCCGAACTCTGGCGTCGGGTTCTCCTGCAAGGCGGTGACCAATGAGCACTGCTCCCGCCCGCCACATCGCTGTCGCGGAGGATCGCGCTCTTCCACATCGAACAGACCATCATGTCGCTCGATTTCGTCCTCGTGAACTCCTTCGCCTGATGTCGATACGATATGGGCGCGAGATCCACGCCGATGAAGCCGGCTTACGCCTCCGGGATCGGATGCTGGATGCCCTCGCATTGAGCGGGAGCGCGGGGCGACGTCGAGCCGAGAACTTCCTAACCCTGTACTGTCGCTGGATGACCGCTTGCGAGCGGGACAGCGCCATCGAGGCGGCTTTCCGCGATCAACGTCTCTGGTCCGCCGAAGCACTGGGCAACGACTTGGACGTCACCGAGGCAGAGCACGCCAGAGCGCGGATTAGGACCTTTCGCATTGCCGGAATGACCGATGCCGACATGAAGATCAAGCGCGCGGCGAAAGAGGCAGCTCGCAAGAAGCAGGAGCGGCTACAGCAGAGACTGGGAAGGAAGCCGAAGGAACCGCGGCCAGCAGCCCGTGTAGACGCCATCCTGAACATCATGCCCGAGGATCACCGATGGTGGAGCGTCGGCGCCGTTATCAGTGAGCTGAAACGATCCAAAGCGATCGCGTTCGCTACCTTGGACAAGCAAACCAGCAGCCTTCGACCGGCTGTCCATCGGGCCATCAAACACGGCGTCGCTGAGGGGCGGCTCGACACGCGAATGGTGCCGGGATCGAAGATGTCGGAGGCGATGGAGATCAGGCGCGGAGGCCGCCAGTGAGCCGGAACACGGGCTTTGCCGCAGACTGCGGACGGCTCTTTGATACGGTATCAACACGGTATCAAAACCTCGTCCGCAATCTGGATTTGCAGATTGCGGACGCCACTTTGATACCGGTATCAAAACCGCGTCCGCAGTATTCCTATATAACTGATAGCGGACTGCCGGGCTGCACCGCTTTCGAGATCGTGCGCATGGGCCGGTCGGCTGATCGCCGCCGGCCCTCTAAACAGATCAGCGAGGCCGGCGCGCTCCAGCGCGTCCGGCCGTCGACCTCTCGATATAATGACCGAGGTGATCGTGCATCCCGTCCGCGCCGCCAATCCGCTGCCTACCACCAGAAGCACGACGAGCAAAAAGAGCTGGAAGCGGGCGCGAGCGAGCACGCGCGCGGCACTGACGGGCTGGCTGGGGCGTCCGGTCGCTGGGACGCGGATCAGCGGGCCCGCCATCAGCACCGCTCTAATCAGCGCCCCCGCCCCTCCTGTGCCGCGCTCTGGCGGCTCCAAATCCAGCGCCGCTGTTTCCGACGCCCAGGTCCAGAACATGCACCGGTGAGCGCGCCAGCCGCGCTGCGCCCACGAAAACCGCCCGTTTGCGGTAAGTATCTTTCACCGCGCCGCCGCCATGCGAGCGCGACGGGCGCGGTAAATAAGCGTATCTGGGGTTTCAAAAATCCCAGTTTCGTTTCGCGGTTGGGGAGCCAGTAATGTCAGCGCTTTCCGTCAATTTCGGTACCGCTTCTCGCCCGAACCGACGCTTGCCCAGGCGCATCCTCGCCATTCTCGCTGAGCACGACGGAATGAGCGCTGCGGAGCTGGCTGCTAGCGTCTACGACGCGCGGCTCGTGACGCGTCGAGGCTGGCACCGGACCGCCCCGCCGTCGCGGCTGTGGGCCACCCGACGAGCCCTGCGGCGGCTCGTCAGGAGCGGCCGTGTCACCGTCATTGGCAGCTATCGGCGGCGCAGGCTCTTCGCGCTAACCGATCCCGCGCTCCCACGGCTCGATTTGGAGGCGACGGAATGAGTTTCGAGGCGTCCGACGAGACGCTGATCACCAAACTAGAGGTAGTTCTTGGCCTGCTTCGTGCACGCCAGCAGGCCTCGCCCGGGGAGCTGCATACCTTGGAGCTAAAGGAGGCCGCGCATGTCGCGGGCGTATCCGAAAGCCAAATGCGCAGGCTCTGCCAAGCGCACGTCTTTGGGCTTCACCCAAATGGCTACGGCCGAAAAAAGAAGAGCAACGCAGACCACTGGGAGGTCGTTGCTCTGCCATTCCTGATGAGCGTGCCTATACGCAATCTTGCTCGTTTCCGCGAGGTGATACCACCGAAGGGAAACACCGGCGGCGTTGGCCGAGAAGCGCAAGACCGTGTCTGACGCTCACGTGAAGCTAGGAATTTTGATGGAAACGTTGCGACAGGTAGGAGCATTACCGGTCGTGACCATCAGCGAAGCAGCAGCGCACCTGGTCACGTGAGCTAAGCGAACGATAGCAGAAGAGATTTGCCAGGTTGAGCTCTTCGCGTCTGACCCGAAGCGGACCATGGTCGTGTAGGGCCGTGTTAATACGCCCCTCTTCTCTCGAGCCTTGGCAAGTTACTGAGCTGCAGTTGAAGGTCCGAGATAGCTCTGCGCAATGAACTTTCTTTGCTCCTCAGTGGTTGTGCAGCCCTATTCCATGGCAAAGTTAAGCTGGCATTCAATTCATCTTGCGTGAGTTGAGCAATAGCGCCACGGACCTGGCGTAGCTCTTCCTCCAAAATTTGCAATCGCAGTATCAACTCCGCTTCTTCCGGACTGGTGGCTTCGTTGTCTCCGACAAAGTCGTTACGTTGATAACCAGCTTGAGGGTATTCGAACTTGCCCTGACTGTCGGACACGGTGGTATGCGCCGAGCGCACAAAGGCGTCGAGGCCCGCAGCCTGGATCGCGCTGTTGGCGGTAGCTTCGGCAACCTGGACGTCAGTAACCAGGGTATTTGGAGCGGACATCTCCTTCAACAAGTCATGCAGGCTCGACAGGCGCAGCGACCGTCCGCCGGAAGCATGTCGGTACGCTTCCACAAGTTCGGGTCTTGGGTACACCGCCCGGTTTCCTGAGCGCACAAACCAGTCGGCCTTCTGTTCGCCCGTGACGAAGATGAGATCCTTCCCCGTTGTCTCGCCCAAGTGAAGCAAGGACATCCAGATAAGTACGTCCCCGATGCCCCGATCATCCTTGCTGCTGTCTTTATAGCCAGGCGGTACCTTGTTCCGCAGTCCGTAATCGAGCTCCTCAATAATTTTTTCGGGCGTTTGGCCCGGTCCGATCATTCGTTCCTTTGTGAACAGTTGCGCGTAGAAAGTTGTGACAGGGTCGTTCCCGCGCCAGCTCCTCAGGTGCGCCGATAGCTGGCGTAGCAGTTTCAGGTACTGCTTCGTTGCCACATCTAGGCTCTCGGCAGATGTCACAAGCGCATCGCGCTTAGAGAAGCCGTCTAGGAGCAATGGTGTGACCTTGGCATCCCAATCCGCCATCCGGGAAATCCGGTCATCGATGGCTTGCGCCATCTCCGCGAGCTTACGGTCGCGGTTCTTGATGAACTCCCGTGCCACCCGCTCTGGCAGGAATAGCCTGCCCTCCTGGGCGAACTGGGAATAGACCGTCGCGAGGGCAGAGAGATCACCCGTTCCCAAAGAATAGGGGAGGAGCAGCGCATTGGTGTCCAGCGCTACCAGCACGGCGTTCGACTTCGGGGCAAGCTCCTCCGTCGGCTGAAACACTCGGTGGGCTTCTGGGTAGATTTTCTCCAGGAGGAACAGGTCGGGTCCGGCTGGGGGCTTCGCCTCAGACCTATTGCGATCAGTTACGCCGGCGTTGACTTTCGCCTTTTCTACCTGCGGAGCCTTCGGCTGTGCCGCGCCCGGCGCCACCTCGTTCTCACCCAAACTCGCCTCCGTTCGCTGCTCGTCCGTTGATACGACCTCAGGACAACGCTGACTAGAGGCTTCCGCGATAACGGAACCCGCAGTCTCTTGCGAGACCACGCCGACCCAGAGCAGACGAATTTTGAGTTGGCGTGGTCTCGGCTTGTGCCCCTAATCGGAGCGGCCCTGAAGCCCGTTATTGAACCGGGTTCAGGAGCCTAACGGACGTACCATCTCTGGTGACGATGTTGCGAGTAGAGAGCGGCGCGCATTTCCGCGCGACGACGACCTTGCCGCGAGCATCGCAAATCTGATCACCTCCGTGCCTGAGCGCGATCGAAGCACAGTCCGCCTCGAAGCAATGATCGCAGCTCGCCCGACTGTCATGGCCTCGCAGTCGAGTGCGCCGCCGGGTTGCTTGGGGTATCCGGCGGCGCCGACTTCCCCTTCCTCCAACGCTGGGTGTCCAGGATGCTTGATAACTTGACCGATCGGCGGGCGCTCCTCGAGCGAGCGCGCACCGAGTTGACCGAGAATGAGAACAGCCTCGCTACGCTTGCAGAAGCCAAGGGCGAAGCCAGTAAAACAGGCCGCGAGGCCTTCGCTCGATGGAAGGATGACTTCGACTGGCGGACCATTGAAAAGGATCGCCTGACGGTGCTCATCGAGGAGCTGAGCCGCGAAGTGGCGAACGAGGACGCTGCTGAAGCGAGCGCCAGACTTCGCGAGACTTACAAGCGAAGGCGGGCAGCAAACGGTGAGTTAGCCAACCGGATCGTCAACGAGCTTTCACGGATCAATAGTGAAGTCCTCGCGTTGCTCCGTGAGATAGCGACTGCAGCTATCGAGGACGTCACAATCAATGCAGGCTTGCCAGATGATCTTGAACCGCTGGTCTCAGCTCACTTGCTCGCACGCGCTCATCCAGGACGAGCACGTGAGGAGTTGAGCTCCAAACGCCTCAGTTTGTGGGTACGGTCCGACAACGGTGCGGTTGTCGGCGATCCGGATGCGGTCGAAGATATCGGCAATGGGCGCGGGGTCATCAGGCGCATGGCGCCGCTTCCAAACATCCGGTGTCACAAAGCCTCATTCGAGCAGATTTCCTTCCATCCTGCCGAGGCTCCGATACGTCCCATCGCGCTTTGGAAAATGCGATTAGCAGATGCCAAGGGTCCGGGCTTCATCTTCGATGGAAGCGAGCTCACTCATCCAAGCCAAGTCCTGGCGGCGCTCGATTGTGCTGCTCAGAGCGACAAACCACGTGATCGACCGATCGAGACGGAAATCCGGCCTGTTAGGGCTGAGAGCTGAGTAGACGTGTGCGGCACGACCGAGGCTCGTCGTCGGCGCAGGACAACGCTGGCGTCTTTGACGAGATTACCGATAAGCTTCAGGGTATAGTATAGAGGACAACACGAAGGCGCTCGACAGCACCAACGCCAAGTCCACGGGCCGACGAGCGGTTAGCATACAGCCTCAGGATGGCGCGTTAACCATTTCTTTATGTGTTGGCGGCGGCCGGCGGCGCAAAATGCAAGATTGCAGGACCTTTTCAGAACCTGCGATCTTTTCCATGAGCTATCTTGACCGGGTTAAGCCCATAGTCGATCAGACGATCTCAACGCTAGCGTCTGCCAACTTCGAGACCGATCCGATTGCCGGTGAAAAATATTCGCGGCAGACCAGCATCATCAGCTCAGCTTACAAGCGCCACGGCACGATCCTTGAGCGTGCGATGCTCGAAAGCCTTCGTGAAAGCAACCGGCACAAAGTCTGGAGGGAAGATGCCTTTCGCGTCTCTCATGCAGCAGACCAGCTTATAGGTCACCATGCGGACTTGGCGCTGTTGCCGTACGGTGAGAGCATGCGCACCTTACAGATTGACATGATGGTTTTCGATAGTGCTGATCAGACCCTTAGGGCTTACGAGGTCAAACGCGGTTTCGGGAAGTTCGACGCCGGTAAAATCCGCTCGATCAGACGGGATCTATTGGTCACGCAGATGCTGCTTAAGAGCTACGGCGAACTTACAGGATGTAAGGCTGAGAAGGCGGAAACCAGGATTATTTTCTACTACGGCCGGCGCTCGATCCCGAAGCCGTATTCCTTGGTCGGGCCAGAGCTTAACGATCACTTCGGCTTTCCGGTGTACGATCTCGTCGAAGAAGCCAATGCCTATTTCAAGCAGGAGCTGTATGCTCTCCTAGATCGAATCTAGCCGAGGGCACGGGGGACGAGTGGATGCAGAACCGATCGCACGCCGTCATGGCGCAGCGTACCGAGGCGGCGGACAGCCCCGACGACTTTCCGACGCCTCCATGGGCCACGCGCGGCTTTATGGAGCACGTCCTGGCCGAGTTCGGTCCGTTCAAGAACCGGAGCTGCCTTGAGCCCGCGTGCGGCGCCGGACACATGGCCAAGGTTTTGAACGAATACTTCGGCGAGGTGCGCGCTTCCGACGCTTACAAGTACGGCTATGGGTCAGTCAGGAACTATCTCGACGTTCCCTATGAGGCGAACGCCGTCGATTGGGTGATCACCAATCCGCCCTTCCGGTTGGCCGAGGACTTCGTACAACGTTCACTCACTGTCGCCAGACAGGGTGTCGCCGTCCTAGTTCGCACCGTCTTCATTGAGAGCGTTGGGCGCTATCGCAATTTGTTTGAGAAAACGCCGCCGGCGATCTGTGCTCAATACACAGAGCGTGTTCCGATGGTGAAAGGGCGGCTGGACCGGAAGGCATCCACTGCGACGGGCTACGCCTGGCTGGTGTGGAAGAAATCCGGAGCTCGATCGACACAATTGACGTGGATACCGCCTTGCCGGAAGGCTTTCGAGCTGGACAGCGATTACCCGAGGTAGGCGGCCGGGCCGCTTCCCCTAACATCTGAGCTTGTCGGCGAGGTTGACACCGCGCCTCCAATCAGGCTTTGGCTCTGCCCACGGGCATGGGCGCACATCGAGACGATATCCTCGCAGAATACTATCTTCGAGCGGCCGGCGTCGCCGCGGGCCTGATCGGCGCCGAGGATACCGCGCGTTTGAGCCTCGATCCGGAACGCGTCGTCTATTCCTGCCCGCGCGGCTCCAACTTCGTGCTCGCCTACCGTCTCCAGATATGGAAGCAGGAGCACGATCACGTCGCCGCGCCCAGCCAGGCGGCGCTGGGTGTCCAGCTCGAGCAGCTCGCCGACCAGGGCGGCGTCGGCATCACACCCCATTCTATCGCGATCGGCCGCGCTCCCGCGCGGCGGTCGCGGAAATTAATGCTCGGCTGGCAGCTATGAAGCTTAAGGGCCAGCTGCGGGAGCTGAACCAATCGTTCAAAGCCGCGCGGGCGATCGACCCCTCGCTCCGGTATGCAGATTTCTTTCAGGCAAAGAAAGCAGCACTCCTTGAGGCACTAGCGCGGAAGTAAAGCCTGAGCAGCGTATGGGCGGGACACCGTTCCTCATTCTCCAGCTCACGATACCGCGCCGCAACATTCAAATCGGTTGCTCTTAAGATGTAAAGTTGATGTTCTTCCCGCGGGCTGTGGGAGGTGCGACGGCAATATGGCTGACGTTGGAGAATGGCTCGATGTTCCAGACCGCATCAGCCGGTCTGGCTTCGTCTTCTTGCAAAATTGGATGCCTGAGCTATCCACAGACCAAGCTTTGAGCGAGCATAGAGCGCTTAGATTTGAGGCAGCTTCACGTATTCACACCATCCAGCCCAGCGCCGAGGGTACCCCCAATACCTACAGCGGACGATATGGTCTTGCGGCCTTCCCGGCCCACACTGACCTAGCGCATTGGCCTGAGCCGCCCCGATATCTCTGGTTACGCTGCCTTAGAGGCTACGACGAGGTTCCTACTATTCTCTTCGATGGTAATCGTCTCATAGAGCAATGCGGCGCAAACTTGTTGTCACGATCGCTGGTCCGTGCGCGCCGGCCATTAGCAGGTCGCCTTCATTTGATGCCCCTCTATCTCCCCTCACGTAACTCCGCGCCTGCGCGCCTTCGATGGGATGAAACTTATATCGTTCCCGCGTCCGACGTCGGGGTCGAGGGCTTTACGAAAATGAAGGCCGTGATCCGCGAGCAGAGAGAAATCCTTTGTCCGCTATCAGCGCCAGGCGACACGCTCATCATCGACAATTGGCGGATGCTTCACGCGAGATCAGTTGTGCCGCGGCATTGTGGCGATCGGCTGATCGAACGTGCATACCTGAGGAGTCTACATTGAAAGACGAACCCAAAGAGGCTCCGCTTGCCTCAGACATTTGGTCGCCAAACCAGTTGCTGGCTAAGGCGCAGAGATATGCCGAAACGATGCTTAAGGCGGATCGGAATGACTGGCATTTCGCGCTCTGGTCAAGCCTGGTGCTTGAGTATCTCCTCCGGGGAGCCCTAGCCGACTATAGCCCTGCATTTTTGGCAGACAAAGCTGACTGGAATAACCTCGCGAGTGCGCTTGGGTACCAACCAAAAGTGAAGAAGTTCACTCCGAAATCGATCCCGACTAGCGAGGTGATCACCCGCCTGAGCGCCCTCGATGGGAGCTTCGATGGCGAGCTCGCTGGCTTCTGCAAGGCGCATACTTCGCTGAGAAATGCGGAGCTGCACTCTGGCGAGGTCGCATTCGATGGTCAGAGCCACGCGCCTTGGCTCGCACGCTTTTACAAGACAGCAAAGGTCCTGCTGGAGTCGGTGGAACGAGATCTCGCCTTTGTATTTGGAGAGGCGGAGGCGAAAGTCGCCGAAGCACTTATTCTCGCTTATGCCGATGAGGCCGCGAAAGCTGTTCAAGGCATCATCCACGCTCATTCAGAGGCTTGGAAAGCCAAGAGCGACGACGAACGCGCGAAGTTGGTAAGTCTTGCGAGCTACTGGGCGAGCCCCCGCATAGGCCATCGCGTAACTTGCCCAGCTTGCAAATCCGTTGCCATCGTCGTCGGAAGCTCAATCTCGCCTCCGCAGAAGACAATTGAGAACGATCTAATAACGGAGAGGCAACGGCACCTTCCAAATCGGTTCGAGTGCGTTGCTTGCGGCATGAAGATCGCCGGACTTTCTCAGCTTCTAGCTGCGGGCCTCGGCGATACCTACGTGCAAACCTCTTCGTATGACGCTTCGGAATACTATGCACCTGCAGATGAAGCGGATAGTTGGGAGCCCGACAACAATGAGCCCTTCTGACAGGTCCCCAATTTATCCTGAGCAACGCGATTGCTTCGATGATGATGCACGCAAAAATAGCAGGTTTCGTCGTTCGTGAGGCGGCTTTTCACTTGGATTTGCCGTGCCAGCCGATAGTCTCTCGTAATGAGGATTATCAGCATCAGACAACCTTGGGCTTCCTTGATCGTCGCCGGGGGCAAGAACATCCTTACCGGAGCATTTGAGCGCAAAGACGTCGAGAACAGAACTTGGGCGACTGCTTACCGTGGTCTTGTGCTCATCCACTCATCCCAGCGTCCGGACGACATCACCACAGCCGAGATCGAGAGGCGATTTGGCGTGCGGCTCACGGGCGAGCAGCCGCGCGGCGGCGTCATCGGCATGGTCGAGATCGTTGATTGCGTCCGGCCGCACCCGAGCAAGTGGTACACGCCGAACCATTGGGCCTTCGTGTTGGCGAACTCGCGGCCGCTTCCCTTCGTGAAGTGGAAAGGCGCGCTGTCATTGCGTGGGGCGTCGCAAGAGCTGTTCCACCTCTGCGGTCTGGCTGCAAACCTTACTGTGTCCAGTTCGGAGCAGGCTGCGGGCGCGACGCGCGGCTAAGCGCCACAAAGCGGAAGACGGAATTGCCGCTCTCTAGGCGCCCTCTGAGGGACGCTTGCGCATGTAGCCCTCCACAAGCTCTGTCCCTACTTCCTGGAAGAAATGCACGAGCTGCGGATCTGCATTGGGGAATTGGTTGGCATACATAACGGCCGTAGGACCGAGCCGCAGCACCATTTCCTCCAACCACGCGATCAGAAACTTTCCATCGACGAACGGTCCAAGTTCCGCGAATTGGCCTCGGCTCGTTAATCGAAAGCCGCCGTAATTTGCGTGAGACGCCAATTCAGACAGCTTGTTGTACTCCTCCGCTCGCTTCTTCGTCGTGTCGCCGTCTCGCGCATCGAGAGCAATCCTGATTTTCACAGGATCGAATTTCTCCCTACGCTCTTTCCTGTCTGCTTTCATCCACACGCTCCTCTGGGCCGGTGACGTGCGGAAATAGTCCATGAGGTAGCCGACCTCTAGGATGTCACGCGCCTGATGAAACGCCGTCTGGTAGTAGCCGGAGAGAGCAAGCTTGATACCGGATGAGGCCGCATTGAATAGCCGCACGCCCAGCATCTGCATTGTATTTTCGTCTTCGGACTGAGATTTGTGGTCGATCGTGTAGACAAAAATCAACGACATGAGCTTTTGTATCATTTCCAGTCGTCGGGCCATTTCTGGGGCAGCGCGCACCAAGGCCATGCTCTCCTCGCGCAGTTTTTCCTCGTGGCCGTGCGTCGTCTCAATGTCCTCGAATTGTCCCTTCGTCATCCGCTTTCTCCAAAATAGCGACACTAACAATCGCCGGCCGCGCCGGAGCCGACCCTGCTACGATGTGTAGTAGGAAGTTACGATCCGTGCGCCTCTACAAAGTGTCGCGCAAAATACTACAACTTGTAGCGGGCTTTTCTATTGGGGCACTACATTCCCGCCTTTAACTTTCTTCTCGTGATCAACAGCGCACCAGCGCGAGAGGAGAAACGATATGCAAGAGAACTGTCCGGTGCTTACCCTCGCTCAAAAGTATGAGTTGCTCGCGAAGCAGTGGTTCGACCTCGACCGTGGGCACTGCTCCACGCGGCAAGACGCGATCCAAGACAAGCTCGTCTACTTGGCGCTCTGCGCCGATCATCTTCGGCCGCAAAGCATCACGGGAGTGAGGTTTCAAATCGAGTGCGCTCTGTCCGAGATGGACGTTGTTGTTCGGGGCGGCGATGCACCTCAAATCCGACTGGCGTCAGAACGGCGCGTGATGAAGCTGCTCAGGCAAGTGCTCATCTTCCTAGATGAGCGCAGCGCCGATCTCCCGCATGCGTGGAAGTTTGTCGTTCCAGCCGGTGACGGACAGCTCAAGCGGAAGTACGGCTCGAACTGAGACGAGAGACGAAAAGGAGATCAAGCGAACCGGAGCGGCGGCGCAGCGCCGCCGCTTCTCGCCCGAGAGAGCCATCAAATGAGAGAGGGCCATCAAATGAGAGCGACCGAGCGCCAAGCCAGATTGAAGCGAGCGAAAGAGCTCGCGCGGCTGGCGTTCGATGTGCTGAGGTTCGAGGAGCTCGTCGGCAACGTAACCGTGGAAGGCGAGCAGAAGCAGCTTCGCGAATTCGCGCAGCGAGGGCTGTCCGGTTCGCTCCTCATCCCATTTAGACCGACGCGGCTCGATGAGTTCTCGCGACTACAAATCAGGCATCTCGGCCGCAGGGTCCTCGAAATTCGATGGTCGAAGGCGGGCGACGTCAAGCTGGTCGCCTACGAGCCCGACGAGTGGGAAGAATTGCTCAACCAGCTTGCCAATGTGTTCTGATCTTCGTGCATCGTAGACACGCGAGCCAGTCGAGCTTTTCGCAAGCGAATTACAGCTGCCGTGCACTCAAAGGGCAGACTCTTTTCGTCGGTTCGTATCACCCTGCTTCTTCCCTTCATCGCTTCCGAGGGCTCACAACGGCTAAATCGTCTGCCGAAGGAACCGGGAGCTGAAGTCCAGCCGCGTGAAACCACTCGGCCCTGTCATAGAACTCAGCAAAATCGGCGGAGCCGATCGACGTGAGTATGTCAATTCCTTCGTCGGGGGTGATCTCTCGCGGTTCGCCGTCGTCTCCAAGATACCAAGCGGCCGCGTCCGGAAACTTGATCTGGACAGCAGGACGCAATGGAAGCGGAAGGGCGAAGCTCGAGGCCGAGTGCGAAGGGTGCTCTGTCGCCCACGCGACAAGCGCAAGATCAAGCACCGGACGGTTCAAGTGCGAGATATCGACCCACAGGTCGAGATCTTTTGTGGATGCGCCGTAGTGAGCAGCGCGCCCTTGCCCGCCAATGATCAGAAAGCGCACGCCGCGGCTGGTGAAGAGCCGCAGAAATTGACGCTGATATTCGTTGAGGCAGATGGTCACGCGCTCTGTCAGTCTCCGCGCGAGACGATTGCAAATCCTTCTTTGAGAGCCTCTTCGAATACCGGTTTGAGATGCTTGTCATTGAGGATTGCGTCACCTGGCTTGAAGCCAGCTACTGCACGCCACTCGAAGCCGGCGGTCGCGGACGGAAGCTGGGCAGGATCGAGCGCGTAGGCGATGCGGCCCGGTCCCTCACCGAAAGCGCCGCGCTCTTCAAACTTTTGAAGCCGGCTCATTCCTCCGATCTCCTAAACGTTGTCCAAGTTTTCGAGAAGCCATGGCTTGAACGCGTCCATCTTCGGCGTCCAAGCGTCCAACTTCGTCATCGCGCGCGCGATCATGAAGACGGCCGTTGCACAATCGATCTCCATCGTCTCTTCGCCGCTATGTTTCAGCCAGTAGTATTCACGATTGAGAACGTCGATCCATTTCTTCTTGCTCTGAAAGTGCTCCGCGGCTTTCGGGTGATCCCTCAGCCACGCGAACATGTGCGGGCCGTCGCGCTTGATCATGCCCTCCGCGGCGCCGGCGAGCGTCAGGGCGACGTCGAAGTCGCCACGCTGCAAAGCGTCAATAGCGGCGTCGATCTGGCGGCTCGCCGCCTCAGCAATTGTAAGATTGAGCGGAGCCGCGGGCAGCTGCGGGCCTCTCCATGTTGGCTGTTCCGTCATCGCGCCTGTTTATCCCATAAGCACTGAAATCTTTCGTTCGGCCCGCGGTAGCACCGAAGCAGCGGCGGATACCTTATCGAACCAATTGGAAGAGCGCACCAACGCCATTCCACCGTTGCGGGCAACAGTTTTGGTCGCAATGTCGGCCAATGGATAGCGGGCCGGTGAAAGGCCGGGCCCAATTCTCCGCGCGTCGAGGCACCGTTTCGCAACACCAATGCGGCCCTCATTGTGCTCGGCCGCCGGCGTAAATACCTCGTCTTGGGCTTCCTATGAAAGGCAGCAAGTCGCTACAAATACGTTCTGTGATCCAGGCAACATGAGGAGCAATCATTGAACGAGACGTTCCGCAATGCAACAGCGGCAACTCCCGAATTATTCCACAGGCTGATGACCTCGGAGCCGTTCCGGAGCAAGGGAATAGCGGCCCAAAGAGGCAAGTCTGGCGTCTACGCGTTCTTCGAGAACGCCGTACCGGTGCACGTCGGTCGAACCCGTAACTTGGGCGGGCGCTTGCGAGGACATGTCACAAAGAGCCCCTTTTCCGCATCGTTCGCCTTTAAGCGCACACGTCGGGAGAGGAACGTCGCTGCCACCTACGTTACGGTCGGCTCACGGGCTGAACTCGTAAAGGAAGCTGCGTTCGAAGCTGAGTTCGTTCGTCAAATCGAGCTGGTAAAATTGATGGATGTTCGATTTGTAGAAATTGCGGATCCGATTGCCCAATATTTGCTCGAGCTATATGCACACCTTGAACTCGGACTGGCCCTAGACGAGTTCAACACCCATTGAACGACGAGTTTCGATTGTGCCAGTGCCGGAAGCGGCGTTAGCCTCACCTTTTTAGGTGAGGTATCGCAACATCGATGACTACACCACCTCCATCGCGGGTGAACGCCTGGCATTCGACCGCGGCACCTTGAAGCTCAGCACGCGCTAATTCAGTCTTGTCTCGGAGCGCGATGCGGTGACATCGATGCGCAGCAGCCTCCAATGTCCTAACGTCAGCGCCAGTAACCGCATTTCCCGCCTTCGCGACGAGCCCGAACCATTTGTTTGGAGGGAAGCCGCTCGCATCCCAGTTCACGGAAACATAGGTCACGAACTTGGGGTCGCAGATCAGGACCATATCGGGTCGTTTGAAGAAGACACTGCCGCCGGAAGGAGAGAAGTGATCGAAATGTGTATTCGTCCGCTCAAGGATCCGGGCCGCTATCTCCTTGCATTCGGGCGTCTCGGCTGAATGCTCGCCGGCGGCTGTCGTTCGGACCGCCCCCAAAAACAGCACGATTAACGCTCCACACGCGGCGCACCAATGTCCGACGCTTGCTTCTTCGAAGAATCTCCTCATCGCCCGCCGGGACCTACCACGACGTTGTCTCTGGCTCGCTTATATTCTAGCAACTGCGACACCGCATCGTAAGAATGGTATCGCGCATAGACGCTCTTTGCGTTCCTCTCGCGCAGATCGGCTAGAGCGTCGGCCCAGTAGGCGACCATGGCGCGGCGAACTCCTTCGCGAGCAAAGAAACGTTCGGCTGTTGGGAAATCTTCGTCGAAGCTTACGCTCACGGCCCGTTCAGCGGCCTTATAATCAGCGTCTAGAACATCCCCACCACATTGGCCAAGCCACATGATCGTTTTTGGGTACTCCAAGATTAGGCGGTCGAGCACAAGGTAGTGCGAGAATTTTCCGTCTACTTGCGTTCGCGTGCTAAATGCAACTTCGTGGGGCCCTATGTTAAGGGTAAACCAACGCCCTCCGTTCGTTTGCGGGAGAACACTAAGTGTCCACGCACCCTGGATGTCGAGATTGCCGTACAACCCCGAGAGCTGAAACAAGCGAAAAAGAAACAAACGAACGTCAGGATTGCCGAAGAGTTGGTCCGTTCTAATGTGATCGACGCGGAGCGGTCCGCTAATCGAACGCAGGTGCTCTCTCGCCTCGCGCGCGGGCACGCTGAACAGCTCTTGGGTCCCCTCCACCTTCACGTTCCGATCACGAAAATGACGATGAGCCGCCATCTCGACTATTGCACAGTCAGTCACGTGGACGAAGTCCGACAACTCCCATGGACCGTGAGGAGCGTACGCCTCGCCACCGTTTATCCCGCGAAGCCTTTCGCCGATCGGCCGCTCAGTGCGACCGATCTTTATGAAATCGCTATTCGGTGAAATTAGAATGTAGACGAACCCCTGCCCCACTTCTTCGCTCTCGCCTTAGTGTCCGGTGTTGCTTCAGCTCACGCGCGCTGTTTGTTAAGCTCGAAGAGGCGTTCGAGCGCCTCCTCTTCTGAAATGTCAGCAGGCCAGCCGTAGGCGGCGGCGACTGCAGCATCGAGTTCGGCGTGTGCATTCGAAAGCCATGTAGGACGATCGTTGTAGAGGTTGGTGAGGGTGCGCTTCCTGACAATCTTCGCCGCATCCTCGTTGAGGGGAAGAACACGATCTGGAAACCCTGGAACAACCTCCGGCTCGCGACGGACCATGTCGGGAGGGTTCAGCCAAATCTCGCGCAATTCGTTCAACCGCTTGGCGGCCTTCGCAATCGCGCCTGCTCGATGGTCATTGGAGTAGCTCGCGGCCGGAATATTGGGCGTCAGCCCAACCGGAAACGGATAGGTCTCGAAGCAAGTTCCGATTGTATAGCGGGGATCATTGCCGACGCCGTGCCAGGATCCAACAGCGGTGGCCCATGCTTGATGAAAGCGGCTTTGGAGAACCCCCATGGTGACATCATCATCACGAGCAATGACCTGCAGCTTGTGATCTGGAACCACTGGCGACGATAACCAAGCAAAAATGCGATGTTTTGCTACCTCGGGAGTTACGATAAATCGCGAAAGGTTCTGCAGGGCCTTCCACATCCCAGGCCGCGGCTCCACATGCCGCCACCAGTTTTTGCGGTAAGCTTCTCGATTATTCTTTTCTCGTTCCGGCTTCACGTTAGCTAGCACATGGCCGAAAGGTGCCTCAAACAATGCAGCATCGGTCTCGGACATCGTCCATCCGAAATCGATTATCCACTTACCGGACGAGCGGCGCGTCACATCCATGCCGTTCATCCACGGTCGAAGCACGTCTGCATTCGAGCGCCCGTTCGGGTTTGCGGGCAGCTTTAACCATTGGCGCGCGAGGCTGCCTTCGACATCGAATGCACCCCCCTTGGTGTCACCCATAAAGGCAACATTGCGGTTCTCGGGAAGCCGTTTTGCTTTCGTCAGGTCTAGAGACGTACCGGTTAGATCCGAGTTGACCTGAGGAACCTCCTTGCCATTGAGCCTTACTAGTGCGCGATCGCTCAGAGAGCCGAAGCAAATGATAGAGACGCGCACGGCCGCCCCGTCAACTACCCACGCTTCATCGTCCCAAGCCTCAAAAATAAGCCCCTTTCCAGCGATCGGTTCTAAAACCCGTCGATTGGCGCCCCCACGCATGGAATTCGTCGTGACCAACCCTGCACGCTTCAGATCGCCACGCTGGACAAGCTCCCAAGCCTTGGCGACCCAGTAAGCAACCAAATCTGCTTCGGCCGGAACGCGCCCCTCGTAAGCAGCGAAAAGAGGTTCGACGTATTTGCCGCCAAGCACGGTTCTAAGAAGTTTGCCACCTAAGAATGGGGGATTTCCAACCACAACATCAGCCTTGGGCCAGGCCGCATCTCCATTGCTGTCCGTCAATATTGCATCCCGGCATTCAATCGTGTCGAGAGGCTTCAAGATCGGGCGATCAGACACGCCGAACCCGTTCCGACGCATCCACTGGATTTCACCGATCCACACCGACACGCGCGCCAGCTCCGCAGCGTACGGATTGATCTCAACCCCTTTAACTGCGGCGGGACCGACCTGCGAGAACTCACGCTGCAAACCGATCGCCTCCGCTTCGATGCTAACGCGATGTTCGATGTCCTTGAGCGCAAGAAGTGCGAGATACAGGAAGTTGCCCGAACCGCATGCAGGGTCAAGAACTCGAAATGCGCGAAGCTCGTTCAGAAAGAGACGATAGTCAGCTACTGCCTGGTCATGAGCTTTGGTCCGCGCACTAGCGGATTTCGCAGAATGTGATTTTTCGATCGCCCCGACGATTTTTGCTTTTGCTGCCTCCCAATGAGCGAGCCACGGCTCCACGATGACAGGGGTGACGATCATCATGATCTTTTCGCGATCGGTATAGTGTGCCCCCAACTGCGACCGCTTGTCCGGATCTAGCCCGCGCTCAAAGAGGGTACCGAGGATGGAAGGATCGATCTCCGCCCAATCCAATCTCGCAGCACTGAGCGCGATCTTGAGGTCGTCCGCATCAAGCGGCAATGCGAGATCATCATTGAACAGACCACCGTTAAACCAAGCCACTTGCTCGAAGCCGACCCGACCGCCCGACTTCATTGCCCGAAACAAGTCGCTTGCCAGTTCCTGAAAGCGATCCGGTGAGGTTGCAGCGTGTTCGAGCATCCGCTTGAACATGCCGTTTGGAAGAAGATCGACGTCCTCGGCGAACATGCAGAACACGAGGCGGTTGATGAAATGGGCTACCACCTCCGCGTTGTGGCCACGGTCGCGAAGCCGCTGTGCGAGCTTCGCGAATTCCGCGGCCGCTTCCTCCGTCAGCGTTTGCCGGGTCTTACCCGGCTTGAGCTGCTCGGGATCGGTGAAAACCCATTTGAGCTTCTCGCGGACCTTCGCATCACGAAGGTCTTCAAGGGCGAACTCATGCGTTTGAGACACCGTGTTGGTCCAGTTCGTATAGACACGGAACTGGTTCATATCGGAGACAACGAGCAGCGGTGGGTTCTCCAACGCGAGCGCGTACTGCTGCAGCTGCGCGAAAGCGGCGTTTAGGTCCTTGCGCTTGCCCTTGTACTCCCAACCGAAATGCGCGCGCTTCCAAACGTCTGCCCATCCCTCGCCACCGGTCGTTTTCGTTGCACCTCTCTCGAATGCATACCACTCGCCCTTCGGATCTACGTCGCTGGGCGTCGGCTCGCCGAGAAGGCGGCACAGATCGATAAAGTGAGACTGCGCGGCGGCGCGCTCAGTGAGTTCGGCGTTTCGCCACTTCCCTATGAACTGGTCCGGTGTCAATTAGTCTGTCCCCTGCTGGATCCCACCTTATCGTGCTACATCTGGTAGTAGCAACCCGTGCGGTTGGAGAGGGGCAATCTAGCGATACTGTTGGGTCGGCGCACCGAAACGAATTCTCAAGATTTCGGATTGGGACGCAGGTCCTCGATCGAGCTGCGGCGGCCGAGGGCGAGACTTCCAGTTGGTCGCGTATGAGGGGAGCGCATGGGAAGAGCTGCTGAAGTGAGTTTGGCCGGATCGAGCGTCAAATAGCGTTCTCCCCGAGGCGATCGGTCAGGCACGGACTAAGTTAGCATTCGATTGTTTGCAGTGATTATCTTCAAACCGGAATTCACGTAATCGAAGTCGTCCGTCATAACGTAAAGTTGTTCGACGGCGCAAAATGCGATCAAAACACGATCCGAGAAGTCCGCGCATCGATCGAAGCAAGCGTTCACGATGTCTGCGATTTGATAATGTCCACCGCCGACAGGCACAAACTCGCAATCGCTCACTATATTTAGACAGGTATCTCTCACACTTTCGAGCGTGGACCTAAAATCATCTGAAGCTCGATACTTCTTGAAGTAAGGGATCGAAGGATCAGCCTGCTTTGCTACGTCATACTCCATTTTGCAGCATCGGTTGAAAACTTCACCGATAACGTAGTCGTTCACGATGATTGTATTATCTGCGTCCAGCAGCTGCTTATATGCTGCGCTATAAGCATCGGCCCGCCTCTTCGCTGCTTCCGGATAAAATCCATTCACCAAAATCCAGACGTTAGCGTCGAACAGTACACGCTGGCCAGCCAGCTCCACCGCTGAGGCGGCGATGATGTTATTCTTCTTCATCTAGTCCGGTCGCCTTGAGGAATGCTGATCGAGCTGTTTCGGGATCGCGGAAAAATACTTTCGCTCGTTCGACCACCAATTTCAGACGGCTGAGGTGCCAAGGCTCGGCATGGACCGGCGGGGCCAGCATCGCCTTTAGCTGATCCTCTGTGAATTCCCCGTACAGCTGACCGACCGCAGCATTTAGAAATGCGGTCGTCATTCGAGAAACGTTTTGAAACGAGAGCGCGACGCGGTCGCCAGACCTCAAGGCGGCCAAAATTTCGTCGTGCACCTTGTTTCCGTCCGATGCAGCAACACAAATGCCGCCGCCAACGGTTTTCGCTATTTGAATAGTCTTAAGCGCCATTACCAAATTTCTTCCGCCTTGGGTCCGCCAACGAGATCATACAGGTTCTTGTCAGACGTATTAATCTCTAGAACCACGCTCGTTCCGGGAAAGGGGTGGGTAAGTCTGCCCTGGGTGACGCCTTTTCCGGTCTGCATCCAAAGTCCCGCGCCTGATACAATGGTGATCTTTCCACCGTTTACTCCGATGAAGTCCCTGAGCACCTTTGAGCCGAGGCCACCCGGGATGTCACCGCGTCGCGTAGTATTTCCGGGAGCCATTGCCCAATCGATGGCAGCGGCGTCGGACGACCGCACTATACCAGCTTCGCGCAGGGACCCGGGAATGGTGCGTCCTCCGTCCACTATACAAAAGTCCAAAAGTTTGGTCCGAGGATAGAACTGCCCGCAAACCACCACCGGGATAGGCGCTTTCGAGTGCAGTGCCGAATTTGCAAACAACTCGTCGATACCCTCGTAAAATTTGTTTTCAAGAGCTGGGCTCATCTGAGGCAGCTCACGTCGCCCTAAGTGCTGGCGGGCGTATTGGGAGAACTCTACAGCCGCGTCGAGCGCAAACTGTCGGACCGGCATAGTTGTCTTGGTGCGATCCTCGATACGATTTCGAAACAGTCCATTGCGCTGCAAGACGTTCTTTACCGCGGGTCGAGTGTTCATGCAGCGGACAACGTTGCCGAATATGCTTGCCCGGCGGGCTAGAATTAAAAAAGCCGACGCAAGGTGGCCGTCCATCCATTCGACGCCGGACATGTCGACGCGGATTTCCTTGTCCGCGAGCTTCTCAATGCGGCTGTGCAGTTGTGCCAACTGGGAAAATCCCGACACATCGGACCGGAGCCGCGGCGCATTGAGCGCAACCACGATCGCTTCAAGTTCACCGGGCATATCGATAATTCGGGAAAGGTGCTGACAAGGTGCCTACATGGACTGGAGCCGTGAACGCACCAATGCCGCCTCCTCCGCTATCCTATTGATCTTGTTGTTAAAAATGGTCGGAGCGAGAGGATTTGAACCTCCGACCCCTAGTCTCCCAGACTAGTGCGCTAACCGGGCTGCGCCACGCTCCGAACGTCGTTCCATTAGCTAGGATCGCCGCTTTGCGCAAGGCGAGGTCACACCATTTTGGTGTCCGGTTTGGTGCCTCTGCCCAAGGCCGCCGGAACTGGCCGCAAAGCCGGCGGAATGCGGCCCCTAGCCGTCCTTCAGCGCCAGGTCCAGCATCTCCCGGCAGGCGACGAGGTCGGCGAGCGCCCGTCCGAGCCGCTCCCGGTCCAGCGCGCTGGGGCCGGCGGGCGCGGCGGGGGTGCCGCCCTTGCGGAAGGTGGTGAGGATTTCCTCGTCGTCGACCTCCGTGAAGCGGAAGTCGATGCCTTCCTCTTCGTCGCCCTGGTAGTCGTCATCGTCGGCATCGGCGACGCCCTTGATCGGCGCCTCCTCGTCGTCCGGCTCCATCAGGCTCGCGCCGATGGCGTCCTCGATGGCCCCGAACGAGACCGCGGCCGCGCCGTCGGCGAGGCCCTGCACCGATTTGACGCCGTGCTCCTTCAGGATCCGCTGCACCCCGCGGATGGTGTAGCCCTCCCCGTAGAGGAGCCGGCGGATGCCCTTGAGCAGGTCGACGTCGTCGGGGCGGTAATAGCGGCGGCCGCCGCTGCGCTTCATCGGCTTGATCTGGGAGAACCGGGTCTCCCAGAACCGCAGCACGTGCTGCGGAATGTCGAGTTCCTGCGCTACTTCGCTGATGGTTCGGAACGCATCCGGCGCCTTGTCCAAATGCCAAATCCTTATCCGAAAGGCGATTAGGCCTCAGGTTGAGCCTTGCTGGCATCGCCGTTGGTGCGGTGCTGGGCGTTGATCCGCTGCTTCAGGATCGCCGACGGCTTGAACACCATGACGCGGCGCGGCGAGATCGGCACCTCGGTGCCGGTCTTCGGGTTGCGGCCGATGCGCTGGCCCTTCTTGCGGACCATGAAGGAGCCGAACGAGGACAGCTTCACCGTCTCGCCCTTCTCGAGGCAGTCGGTGATCTCCTTCAGCACGAGTTCCACGAACGCAGACGATTCCGTCCGCGACAGGCCCACCTTCTGGTAGACGGCTTCGCAGAGATCAACACGCGTTACGGTTTTACTTTGATCGGTCATCGCCCTGCCCCACATCACGGCGAACAATTGTTGTCTGAAATTATGAGGTTACGATACGGCGGTCAACAGCGCTCATCAATGCATACGCATCGATAATCCGCGCTGATTCCGGCAAAATTTTATCGACTGTGGCTCTACCAGCGCACCAGCGCCGAGCCCCAGGTGAAGCCGCCGCCCATGGCCTCAAGCAGAATCAGGTCGCCGCGCTTGATGCGGCCGTCCTTGCGCGCCACCGCCAGCGCCAGCGGGATCGAGGCCGCCGAGGTGTTGCCGTGACGGTCCACCGTCAGCACCACCTTCTCCGGCGCGATATGCAGCTTGTGCGCGGAAGCGTCGATGATTCGCTTGTTGGCCTGGTGCGGCACGAACCAGTCGATGCTGTCGGCATTGAGCCCGGTCGCCTCGAAGGCGTCGACGATCACGTCGGTGATCATGCCGACCGCGTGCTTGAAGACCTCGCGGCCCTCCATGCGCAGATGGCCGACGGTCTGGGTCGAGGACGGTCCGCCGTCGACGAACAGTTTTGCCTTGTGGCGGCCGTCGGACCGCAAATGCGTGGTGACGACGCCGCGGTCGGTCGCGGCGCTGCCCGGCTGCTCCAGCGCCTCTAGCACGACCGCGCCGGCGCCGTCGCCGAACAGCACGCAGGTGCCGCGGTCGTTCCAGTCGAGGATGCGCGAGAAGGTCTCGGCGCCGATCACCAGCGCGCGCTTGAAGGCGCCGGTGCGCAGGAAATTGTCGGCGGTGGCGAGCGCGAACACGAAGCCCGAGCACACCGCCTGCAGGTCGAAGGCCGCGCCGTGGTTGATGCCGAGCCCGTGCTGCACGGCGACAGCCGTCGCAGGGAAGGTGTTGTCAGGCGTCGAGGTCGCCAGCACGATCAGATCGATCGACTGCGCGTCCACGCCGGCATCGGTGAGCGCGGCCTGCGCCGCCTTGATCGCCAGGTGCGAGGTGAACTCGCCCTCGGCCGCAATGTGCCGCTCGCGGATGCCGGTGCGCTGGACGATCCACTCGTCGGACGTGTCGATACGCGCCGCCAATTGGGCGTTGGTCACCACCTGCTCCGGCAGGTAGGAGCCGCAGCCGAGCACGACCGAACGAATTTGAGTCACGAAACATCCTCCGGCGCGGGCTGCACGGAACTGAGTGCACCACCCTCGCGGTTGAGCATCTGATTGATCTTGTTCAGGAGATCGTAGTGAGCCATCTCATAGCCAACATCGATCGCATAGGCAAAGCCTTCGGCGCTGGTTCCGCCGTGGCTTTTAACCACCAGTCCGTTGAGCCCCAGAAACACGCCGCCATTGGACTTGTTGGGGTCCATCTTGTCCCGCAGGGCCTGGAAGGCGCTGCGCGCAAAGAGATAGCCGAGCTTGGACAGCCAGCTCCGTTGCATCTCGTTCCGGAGTAATTCCGCCATCTGCCGCGCGGTTCCCTCGGCGGCCTTGAGCGCGATATTGCCGCTGAAACCTTCGGCGACGATGACGTCGGCCAGCCCCTTGCCGATGCCGTCGCCCTCGACGAAGCCGATATAGTCGAGCTCCGGCAGGTTCCTCGCCCGCAGGATTTCACTGGCTTCGCGGATCTCCTCGTGCCCCTTGATCTCCTCGGCCCCGATGTTGAGCAGGCCGACCGTGGGGCGCGGCTTGTTGAACAAGACGCTTGCCATCGCCGCCCCCATGACGGCCAGCGACACCAGATGGTGCGCATCGCCGCCGATGGTGGCGCCGAGGTCGAGCACGACGGACTCGCCGCGCTTGGTCGGCCATATCCCCGTGATCGCCGGGCGGTCTATGCCCGGCAGCGTGCGCAGGTGGAAGCGCGACATCGCCATCAGCGCGCCGGTATTGCCGGCGGAGACCGCGACCTCCGCCTCGCCCTTCTTCACCGCATCGATGGCAAGCCACATCGAGGAGGTCCTGCGGCCGCGGCGCAGCGCCTGGCTCGGCTTGTCCTCCATGCTGACGGCGACGTCGGTATGAACGATCCTGGAAGCGGCCTTGAGCGCGGGGTGCTTCTCGAGCTCGGGCTCGATCCTGGCGCGGTCGCCGACCAGCAGGAATTCGGTCTCGCGATGCCTCTGAAGCGAGATGGCGGCGCCTGGAATGACCACGGCGGGGCCGACATCGCCTCCCATGGCGTCAAGCGCGATGCGAACCTTGCTTAGCATAAAAGTCCTGGAAACCTGGTCTGGTGCGGTCTTCAACGAGCGGGGGCCGCGAAATGGGTTCGCCACGGACATGGCGACGGCCAGGCGCCACGCCGCGCCCGGACCGGGGCGCGACAATAGCGTTTTGTTATCCCGAAACAACCTCTTGCCCCCAGCCTTTTGCATTCGGGGCGACCCGGCGGAAAACGCCAAAATTCGGAAAGAAATATATAGAAATCAAATAGATGAAACAGGCTTTCAAACCACTCAAGCAAAGACCTCGCGCGGTCTGGCAAGCGGTCTTACGGGGAATCGGCAGCTACTGGCCTTTCTTCTTGTCCTGAAGCGCCTTCAGCGCTGCGAAGGGATGGTCCTCCGGGTCGAGGGCAACGACCTCCGTCTCGAACACGGCCCCCGGCTTGCGCGGATAGGGGTCGATCGCCAGGAACAAGGCATCGGTGGCGAGCCGGCCGAGGTCGATGATGCCGTTGATGATGGCCTCCGGCGGGTCGATGACCTGCGGCGGCGCCTCGTCGTCCTGCCCCTCCTCGATCAGGTCGGACAGGCGGCGCGCCTCGGCCTCGGGGGCGAACGTCAGGTCCACCTCCTCCTCGATCTCGCTCTCGATCGGATCGAGCGTGACCACGCAGGTCTGGCCGACCCGGGCGCGGACGTGGCCCGTGACCTGGACCCGGCCGCCGCTTCTCGGCACGACGTCGAAGCTGGCGTTGGCGGACAGGACCTCCCGCACGCCCGCGACCTCCGCCATCACCTTCCGTTCGGCGGCCGAGGCCTCGATCTCGCGGTGCAGGCCGCTGTCGGGAATCTGCGCAACGATGACGGGGACCCGCCAGGGATCGGGCTCGGATCCAGTATTCGGTCGGCTCATGGCGTGACATCCTCGGAAAGCGCCGGGGGAAAGTCGAAGGACGCGCGCAGCAGCGCGGCCTCGTCGGTCCGGCCGAGATCGGCATCCGTGGCCCGCGCGTAGGCCGCGAGCCGCTTCGCCTGGTCGAGGCCAGCCCCATTCAAGATATTCTTGCAGATCGCCGCCGCCAGCGCCTCACCGCCACCTTCGATCGCCTGGTCGTAGGCCTGCACCCGGCCGTAAAAAGCCTCGCCGAAGGCCCGCATCCGCTTCGGCACGGTCTGGTCGCCCACCCCCATCTCCCGCAGATTGTCGTCCATGTCTTCGCAGAAACGGTCGAACAGCGCCTGCGACAGCTCCGTGGCGCCCTGAACCGTGCGCAGGCGGCGCAGCAGCAGCCAGAGATGGAGCAGCAACAGATCGAAACGCCCGTTAACCGTATCCGGTACGCCCAAGTCGCGGTAAAATATGGGTTCTCGCGCCTGCGTCACGATCATGCCATAGATGGCTTCAATGGTGCCCGCCGGGGCTAGCCGGGGTTTCCTGAAGTGATTGAACGGCCAAAGCATTGTGGTTTCCGCAAGCGGGCGCGCGTGTGTTGCATTCAGAGCCTCCGCCCGGTACTTCAGCGCCTCGCGCGACGCAAGGGGACGGAATCAGTTCCGCTATGACGATAACGAACCAGACCAGCCCGCGCGCAGACAAGCGGCGCGGCCTTCATGCACGCTGGCGCGGCCTGCGCATGGCCGCCGCTGCGGCCTTGGTCGGCGTGGCGCTAGCGGGCTGCACCGGCGAGCAGTTCCAGAAGGGCTACATCCTGCCGCCCGGCGCGCTCGAGCAGATTCCGATCGGCGCGAGCCAGGACCAGGTGCTGATCGTGATGGGCACGCCCTCCACGGTCGCGACCCTCGACGGCGAGGTCTTCTACTACATCTCGCAGCGCTCCGAGCGCAAAGTCGCGTTCATGAATCAGCAGGTGGTCGATCAGCGCGTGATCGCGATCTATTTCGACAAGAACCGGCGCGTGCGCCGGCTGGCGAATTACGGCCTCCAGGACGGCAAGATCTTCGACTTCATCAGCCGCACCACGCCGACGTCGGGCCAGGAGATGAGCTACCTCACGCCGCTGTTCAAGCTGCTCAGCTTTAACTGAGCCTTCAGCCTGCGGCGTCGTGCCGCCCTTCGCGCGGCCCTAACCGTCGCGTGCGACTTGCCGTTGCGCGCCGGGTTCCATACGCTCCCCGCAAAACAAGAAGCAGGGAGTGGATTCGTGCCTAAAACGTTGTTGTCCCGCCGCCGTGTGCTCACCGGCGCTGCCGGCCTGTCGGCCGCAGCGATCCTGCCGCGATCGAGCCTGGCGGACTGGAAGCCCACCGAAAACGTGCGCCTGGTCGTGCCGGCTGCGGCCGGCGGTTCGACCGACGTCATGGGTCGGCTGCTGGCCGCCCATCTGCAAACCGCCTGGGGCCAGTCGGCCGTCGTGGAAAACCGCTCCGGCGGCGGCGGCACGATCGGCACCGCCGAGGTGGTTCGCGCCAAGCCGGATGGCCACACCATCCTGGTCGGCAACCCCGGGCCGAACGCGATCGCCTACAGCATCTTCAAGAACCTCACCTACAAGCCCGACCAGCTCCAGCCGGTCTCCAACATGATCCGGATCCCGAACATCGTCTCGGCGCATCCGAAGACCGGCATCAAGTCGGTCGCCGAGCTGATCGCCTATCTCAAGGCCAATCCGGACAAGCTCAGCTATGCCTCCTCCGGCGTCGGCCAGAGCCCTCACCTGACCGGCGCCTGGTTCCTCCAGCTCACCGGACTGAAGATGACGCACATCCCGTTCCGCGGCGCAGGTCCCGCGCTCCAGGCCGCGCTCGCCGGCGACATCCAGATCCTGTTCGACAACCTCTATCCGAGCCTGCCGCAGGTCCAGAACGGCACGCTCACCGGTCTCTGCGTGACCACCCCCGAGCGCAGCGACCTCGCACCGAACCTGCCGACCATGCGCGAGAGCGCGCCGGAGCTGGCCAATTTCGACGTCTCGTCCTGGTTCGCGGTGTTCCTGCCGAAAGGCGTCCCTGCCCCGGTCCTCGAAGCGCTCAACCTTCAAGTGAAGGCGATGCTGGAGCGCGACGACATCAAGAAGAACATCGCCGCCATGGGCGCCCGCGCCGACTACGGCACGCCGCAGCAGTTCGCCGATTTCGTGGACGCCGAGACGAAGAAGTTCGCCGGCATCATCCAGAAGGAAGGTTTGCAGATGGACGTGCAGTAGGCGGGCTCGCTTGCGGCGCCGGAGATTTGAGCCAGTTGAAGGCGATGAGGACGGCCGCCGCCAGCGCGACCGCCAGCATTGTACGAGCACCGGATTGCCGGCCACCGGTTTGCACCTTGCCGCAAGTCGGACAGACCGTGTCGGCCATCAGCATGTCGCAGCCGCACCGGATACACTTGGTCGTCTCGAACTTCATGGCGACGGTCCCCCGTAAGGCGCACAACAAAAAACCCGCGGTTTGCACCGCGGGTTTGTCGTTTGTAGAGCCCTGCAAGTTCAGTGCGCCAGGACCGCCAGCAGCAAGAGCGCCACGATGTTGGTGATCTTGATCATCGGGTTCACCGCGGGGCCGGCCGTGTCCTTGTAGGGATCGCCGACGGTGTCGCCGGTGACGGCGGATTTGTGGGCATCACTACCCTTGCCGCCGTAATGGCCGTCCTCGATGTACTTC
Organism: Bradyrhizobium sp. cf659; assembly: GCF_900113725.1. Classification (NCBI taxonomy): domain Bacteria; kingdom Pseudomonadati; phylum Pseudomonadota; class Alphaproteobacteria; order Hyphomicrobiales; family Nitrobacteraceae; genus Bradyrhizobium; species Bradyrhizobium sp. cf659. The sequence goes on along the minus strand of NZ_FOQJ01000001.1, from coordinate 28,596 downwards.
TTGGCGTTGTCCCAGGCGCCGCCGCCCGAGGTCATGGAGATCGCGACGAACAGGCCCGTCACGATCACGCCGAGCAGCATCGCACCGACCGCCGAGAACGCTGCAGACTTGCCGACCGCACCGCCTCCGGCGATCGCGTAGATCAGGAAGTAGACGACGATCGGCGACAACACCGGCAGCAGCGAGGGGATGATCATCTCCTTGATCGCCGCCTTGGTCAGCAGGTCGACCGCCTTGCCGTAGTCCGGCTTGTCGGTGCCCTGCATGATGCCCGGCTTCTCGCGGAACTGACGCCGCACCTCCTCGACGATCGCGCTCGCGGCACGGCCCACCGCCGTCATGCCCATCGCGCCGAACAGATACGGCAGCAGACCACCGAACAGGAGGCCCACCACCACATAGGGATTGTTCAGCGAGAAGTCGGGATTGACGCCGGCGAAGTAGGTGTGATGCGCGGAGTCCGCAACGAAGAACTTGAGGTCCTGGTTGTAGGCCGCGAACAGCACGAGCGCGCCGAGACCGGCCGAGCCGATCGCGTAACCCTTGGTGACCGCCTTGGTGGTGTTGCCGACGGCGTCGAGCGCGTCGGTCGACTTGCGCACCTCCTTCGGCAGGCCCGCCATCTCGGCGATGCCGCCGGCGTTGTCCGTCACCGGACCGAAGGCGTCGAGTGCGACGATCATGCCGGCCAGAGCCAGCATGGTGGCCGTCGCGATCGCGATGCCGAACAGGCCGGCGAGGCTGTAGGTGACGAGGATGCCGGCGATGATGACGATCGCGGGCAGCGCGGTCGCCTCCATCGAGATCGCAAGGCCCTGGATCACGTTGGTGCCGTGGCCGGTCACCGACGCAGCCGCAATAGACTTCACCGGACGATAGTCGGTGCCGGTGTAGTATTCGGTGATCCAGATGATCAGCGCGGTGACGATCAGGCCGACGACGCCGCACTCGAACAGCGACATGCCGGTATAATCGACACCGTCGAGCTTGCCGAAGCCGATCAGCGTGTAGATCACCACGGCAATGCCGATCAGCGACAGCACGCCGGTTGCGATCAGGCCCTTGTAGAGCGCGCCCATGATCGACTGGCTCGGCCCGAGCTTGACGAAGAAGGTGCCGATGATCGAGGTGATGATGCAGATGCCGCCAATGGCGAGCGGCAGCGTCATCATGCTCATGAGGATCGGCGTCTTGGCGAAGAAGATCGCCGCGAGCACCATGGTGGCGACCGCAGTCACCGCATAGGTCTCGAACAGGTCGGCGGCCATGCCGGCGCAGTCGCCCACGTTGTCGCCGACGTTGTCGGCGATGGTCGCGGGATTACGCGGATCGTCCTCGGGGATGCCGGCCTCGACCTTGCCGACGAGATCGCCGCCGACGTCCGCACCCTTGGTGAAGATGCCGCCGCCGAGACGGGCGAAGATCGAGATCAGCGAGGCGCCGAAGCCGAGCGCCACCATGGCGTCGACGACGACGCGGCTGTCAGGCGCCAGCTTCAGCGAATAGACTAGGAAGCCGAAATAGAGGGTCACGCCGAGCAGCGCGAGACCCGCCACCAGCATGCCGGTGATCGCGCCCGCCTTGAAGGCGAGCTCGAGGCCGCCGGCGAGCGACGTCGTCGCGGCCTGGGCGGTGCGCACGTTGGCGCGAACCGAGACGTTCATGCCGATGAAGCCGGCCGCCCCCGACAGGATGGCGCCGATGGCAAAGCCGATCGCGACATAAAGCCCGAGGAAATAGACAAGCAGCACGAAGATGACGATGCCGACGATACCGATCGTGGTGTACTGACGCCGCAGATAGGCCTGTGCGCCTTCGCGCACCGCAGCTGCGATCTCCTGCATGCGCGGCGACCCCGCATCCGCGCTCAACACCGAAGACGTCGCCCAAATCGCGTAGACGACGGAAAGCACTCCGCAGAGCACTATCAACCATAATGCTGTCATGTGATTTTTTGCCTCAGATCCTTGATGTACCCCCGGCGCCTTTTATTGTCCGTCGTGCGGTGCGGCGCCTTGATTTCGAACAAGGCCGCCCCTTTCCCGAAGAGGCGGCCTCAGTCGGTCGCGAGCTTGCCAAAATCAACTTGATGGTGCAACGCCGGAAGCGGCCGAAAAAGCCGATCTCGGCAAGTATTTAGGCCAAGTCCTGCGCAAGTCCTGAGCTTCAAGTCCTGAGCTTCAAGTCCTGAGCCCTGAGCCTGGACGCCGCGATTTGGAGCAATTCCTAGAAGTGGCTGTAGGACAGCCGCTTCAAAGCCAGTTCCTGGCCCTGCCCGTCCAGGAAGCGCGGCCGCGCGCCGCCCGCGACGATCGTGCCGATCGCGGTGACCGCAACGCCGACGGCCCGCCCCGCGGCAATCAGCGCATCGCTTTGCGCCGGCGCAACGGTGCACAGCACCTCGTAATCGTCGCCCCCGGCAAGCAGCGTCTCGACGCAAACCGCGTTGCGGGCAATCAAGTCCGCCGCCGCGGCCGAGAGCGGCACGTTCGCCACGTCCACGGAGGCCGAGACGCCCGACGCCGCGCAGAGTTTTGTCAGGTCGCCGGCGAGCCCGTCGGAGACATCCATCGCGGCCGACGCATGGTCGCGCACGGCCCGCGCCAGCACGTTGCGCGGCTGTGGGATGCGATAGCGCGAGACCAGAGATTCCCTTGCAGCGGGATCGGACGCGAGCGCCGCGGCCACCACGCCGCCCGTGAGCACGTCGAGGCCGAGCGCGGCATCGCCGATCGTGCCCGTCACCATGATGCGGTCGCCCGGCCTTGCGCCGGTGCGACCAACCATCTGTCCCTGCGGCACGCGGCCGAAGGCGGTGATCGAGATCATCTGCGGTCCCGGCGTCGACACCGTGTCGCCGCCGAGCAGCGGGCACGCGAAGGTTGTCGCATCCTCGCCCAGCGCATCCGCAAACGGCCTGAGCCAGGCATCTTCCTTGCTCCGCAGCGCCAGCGTCAGGACGAAGCCGGCGGGCACAGCGCCCTTGGCCGCGAGATCGGACAGGTTCACCCGCAACGCCTTGCGCGCGATGGTGTCGGGCGGGTCGCCGGCAAGATAGTGCACGCCCTCGACCACGGCATCGGTGGTGACGACAATGTCGTCGCCGGAGGAGGACAGGACCGCGGCATCATCGACCAGGCCGAACGCACCGGGATCGGTCGCCAGCGGCTTGAAATAGCGCGCGATCAGGGCGTCTTCGGCGGAGGTTTCCGGTGCGTTCGTCATCGGCACTAGCCCCAAACTCCACTGTCATCGCCCGGCTTGCCGGCTTCGCTGAAGCTTCGCCGGCCGAGCACCCTTGTGGGCCCGGCGTAGCCTAGCGGAGCCGGGACCGGGCGATCCAGTACGCCGAGACGCCTGATATAGACAACCGCTGCCGCGGCGTACTGGATCACCCGCCCCAGTGCGCAACTGCGCACAAGGCGGGTGATGACAGCGGAATGTGTAACTACCCCCGCCCGAACTCGTCGCCGCGAAACTGGCGGCCGATCTGGTCGAGCACCGCGTTCACCATGCCGGTCTCCTCGCGGTCGACGAAGGCATTCGCAACGTCGACATATTCGGAGACGACGACACGGCCCGGCACGTCCTTGCGATGCTGGAGCTCATAGGCCCCTGCCCGCAGCACGGCGCGCAGGATCGCCTCGATCCGCTTCAAGGGCCAGCCCTTCGACAGCGCCTCGTCGATCAGGGGGTCGAGCTTCTTCTGGTCACGCACGACGCCGGAGACGACGTCGCGGAAGAACGCGGCTTCGGCCGGCAGATAGGTGTCGCCCTCGACCTCGTTGCCGAGCCAGTGGCTCTCGAACTCGGCGAAGATGTCGTTGATGCCGGCGCCGGCGATGTCCATCTGGTACAGCGCCTGGACGGCCGCGAGCCGCGCCGCACCGCGCCGGTTCGCCTTCTTCTCCGGAGCGCCTGCCGGCTTCTTGTTGTTGTCAGCCATGGCTCAGGCCCGCGCCAGACGGCGCTTGATGCGCAGCATCGCCAGCGCCGCGCGCGCGGCATCGCCGCCCTTGTCGAGCTCGCTGGCGCGCGCCCGCGCCCAGGCCTGCGCCTCGGTGTTGACGGTGAGGATGCCGTTGCCGAGCGGCAGCTTGCGCGAAACCGCAAGGTCCATCAGCGCGCGGGAGGATTCCTGCGAGACGATCTCGAAATGGATGGTGTCGCCGCGGATCACGCAGCCGAGCGCGATCACCGCGTCATAGGGCTTGCCGTTGGCCGCTGCGGCATCCACCGCAATGGCCACCGCCGCCGGGATCTCCAATGCACCGGGAACCGTGATGACGTCATGCGTCAGGCCGGCGGCCTTCAACTCGGCCACCGCACCGTCCAGTAGCGCGTCCTGGAGATCGTCATAGAACCGTGCCTCGACAATCAGCGCACGTGCGCCGGAAATGTCGGTCTGGTCCTTCAGGGGTGCGCGCCGCGCGTCTGCCATGGTCAACCTATTCTGTCATTGCTGGGCTTGCCCCGGCAATCCGTCGGGCAAGCCCCTCTTAAGAGGATGGATGCGCGGGTCAAGCCCGCGCATGACGAACTTTATCCGCCGGTCACTTCATTTCCGTCAGCCGCGCCGCGTAGCGGGCCATCAGGTCGACCTCGATATTGACCTCGGCCCCTGCCTTCCAGCCGCCGATCGTCGTGACCGTCAGCGTGTGCGGGATGATCAGCACCGAAAAGGTCACGTCCGCAACCGTATTGATCGTCAGCGAGACGCCGTCGAGCGTGATCGATCCCTTGGTGGCGACGAACCGCGCCAGTTCGCGCGTCGTGGAGAGCACGAACCGCGCCATGTCGGGCAGGTCCTCGCGGCTGACGATGGTCGCGATCCCGTCGGCATGTCCTGCGACGATATGGCCGCCGAGCTCGTCGCCGATCTTGAGCGCGCGTTCGAGATTGAGCCTGGTGCCGACCTTCCAGTGCTTTGCCGTCGTCAGCGCCAGCGTCTCGGCGGCCGCATCGACGTCGAACCAGGTTTTGCCGCCCTCGACACCTGAAGCGACGACCGTGAGACAGACGCCGTTGCAGGCGATCGAGGCACCATCGGCAATGGTGGTCTGATCATAGCGGCAGGCGATGCGCAGCCGGTGCAACTGGCCCTGCGCCGTTGGCGTGAAGCTGACGATCTCGCCGAGATCGGTGACAATGCCGGTGAACATGTTAGGCGCGCTCGTAGATGGTGAGAGTATCCTTGTCGAATGTTTCGCTAGCATGAACCTTGTAGGCCTGCGACTGCGTGATTTTCGACAGGGGCAATGCATCGAGCGCATCGACGCCGCCACTGCCCACCTCTTCCGCGCCGCGGAACAGCCAGATCTCGTCGACGAGATCGGCCGCCACGAACGAAGCCGCAACGCGGCTGCCGCCCTCCACCATCAAGCGCGAGATGCCCTTCCCGGCCAGCGCATGCAGCACGGCCGGCAGATCGAGCCCGGAGGCGTTTCCCGCCGGTACGCGGATGATCTGCGCGCCGGCTGCTCCAAGCCGCGTGGCGGCTGCAGCCTCGGCGAGTTCGGAGCCCACCACCCACAGCGGCGTCTCACGTGCGGAGCGCACGAGCTGGCTCGATGCGGGGATGCGCAGGCTCTGGTCGAGCACCACGCGCACCGGCGAGCGCGCCGCCATGCCCGGCAGGCGGCAGGTGAGAAGCGGATCATCCGCCAGCGCCGTGCCGATGCCGACCAGGATGGCATCGCTCTGCGCGCGAAGCAGATGCACGCGGTTGCGCACAGCTTCGCCGGTGATCGCAACCGGCTTGCCGCCGGCGGCGCCGATCTTGCCGTCGGGCGAGACCGCGAGCTTCAGGATCACATGTGGGCGCTTGCCACGAATGCGGCGGAAATGCCCGGCGTGGTCGAAGGCGGCCTCCGCCGCGCACAGACCGACGTCCACATTGATGCCGGCGGCGCGCAGGCGCGCATGGCCCTGGCCCGCGACTTCAGGATTGGGATCCTCGATCGCCGCCACCACGCGCGTGATGCCGGCGGCGATCACCGCGTCCGCACAAGGCGGCGACTTGCCGAAATGCGAGCAGGGCTCGAGCGTGACGTAGAGCGTGGCCCCGCGCGCCGCCTCACCCGCCCGCCGCAGCGCCTCGGGCTCGCCATGCGGACGCCCGCCGGGTTGCGTCCAGCCGCGGCCGACGATGACGCCGTCCTTCACGATGACGGCGCCGACAGCCGGATTGGGCCAGGTCCGCCCCTGCCCGCGCCGGCCGAGCGCCAGCGCAAGCAGCATGAAGCGGCGATCGGCGTCCTTGGATTCGCGGATTTTCTGCGCGAACTGATCCTCCAGGATGCGGAAGATCATTTGCGGATCGCGGCGAGCCGCGCTTCCTCCTCGCCGGAGAGCTCGCCGAGCACGTCGGCGAAATCCTTGGCCTCGCGGAAATTGCGGTAGACCGAGGCGAAGCGCACATAGGCGACGTCGTCGAGCGTGCGCAGATGCTCCATCACGGTCTCGCCGATCACCTCGGAGGAGATCTCGGCTTCGCCCCCGGTCTCGAGCTCGCGCACGATGGTGGAGACCATCTTCTCCACCCGCTCCGGCTCGACCTGGCGCTTGCGCAAGCTGATCTGCACCGAGCGCATCAGCTTGTCGCGGTCGAACGGCACACGGCGGCCGTTACGCTTGATCACCGTGAGCTCGCGCAGCTGCACGCGCTCGAAGGTGGTGAAGCGGAAATTGCAGGCGACGCACACGCGCCGCCTGCGGATCACGGACGAGTCCTCGGTCGGACGCGAGTCCTTTACCTGCGTATCGAGACTGTTGCAGTTCGGGCAGCGCATCCGCTTGGCCTAGCCTTACTGATAGATCGGGAACCGGTCGGTGAGCGCCTTGACCCGTTCCTTGATCGCGGCTTCCACCAGCGGCGCCTTGCCGTCGGAGGACTGCGCGATCGCGTTCAGGACCTCGGCGATCATGCCGCCGACCTGCTGGAATTCGGCAACGCCGAATCCGCGCGTGGTCGCGGCCGGCGTGCCCAGCCGCAGACCCGAGGTCACGAAGGGCTTTTCGGGATCGAAGGGAATGCCGTTCTTGTTGCAGGTGATGGCCGCGCGAACCAGCGCCTTCTCCGAGACGTTGCCCTTCAGGCCCTTCGGCCTGAGGTCGACGAGCATCAGATGGTTATCCGTGCCGCCCGAGACAATATCGAAGCCGTGGCTCTTCATCGCCTCGGCCAGCGCCTTGGCGTTCTCGACGACGTTCTTGGCATAGACCTTGAAATCCGGACGCAGCGCCTCGCCGAAGGCAACCGCCTTCGCCGCGATCACATGCATCAGGGGGCCGCCCTGGAGGCCCGGGAAAATCGCCCCGTTGAACTTCTTGGTCAGCGTCTCGTCATTCCACAGCATCAGGCCGCCGCGCGGACCGCGCAGCGACTTGTGCGTCGTGGTGGTGGTGATGTGGGCATACGGCACGGGCGAAGCATGCACGCCACCGGCGACGAGGCCGGCGAAGTGCGCCATGTCGACCAGCAGGTACGCGCCGACGCTGTCCGCGATCTCACGGAAACGCTTGAAGTCCCAGGCCCGCGAATAGGCCGAGCCGCCGGCGACGATCAGCTTCGGCTTGATCTCTTCGGCCTGCTTCTGGACCGCATCCATGTCGATGATCTGGTCCTCGCGGCGCACGGTGTAGTGCGCAGCCTTGAACCACTTGCCGCTCATGTTGACGGGCGAGCCGTGGGTGAGATGGCCGCCGGCGGCGAGGTCGAGGCCCATGAAGGTGTCGCCGGGCTGGAGCAGCGCCAGGAACACCGCCTGGTTCATCTGGCTGCCGGAGTTCGGCTGCACATTGGCGAAGCCCGCGCCGAACAGCTTCTTGGCGCGGTCGATCGCGAGGTTCTCGGCGACGTCGACCCACTCACAACCGCCGTAGTAGCGCGCGCCCGGATAACCTTCCGCGTATTTGTTTGTCATCACCGAACCCTGCGCTTCCAGCACGGCACGGCTGACGATGTTCTCGGAGGCGATCAGCTCGACCTCATGGCGCTGCCGGCCGAGCTCGCCCTTGATGGCGGCAGCGATTTCCGGGTCGGCCTGGTCGAGTGAGGCGGTGAAAAACGAATCGGGCGCGGAGGCGGTTTTGGCTGAGGTCATCTTGCGAATATCTCCACCGCCGCAGCCTTTTGGCGGGCTACGGGCGGGTCTGGTGTGGCGATCGGAAGCGGCGAGCGCGATTTACCACATCGGCCGCCCCCGGCCAAGTAGTTGCGGGTCGAGCCTGATATTTATGCAAGATATGGTGGGGATTGAAGGATCTGGACGCTGGTGCGGTTCTCTGGAACCGCCCCGTTCCGATTCCCTGAAGGGGCCGTTTCGGACCTTAAGGCCCTGCCGGCCGATGAGGGCCGGCCCTTACCCCTTAGAGCCCGGTATACCCCGCCTTTACCGGGTCCACGCTGCCGTCGAGCTGGCGCAAATAGGTCAGGCCGCAGACCGTCAACCTGTGGGTGTCCTTCTCGCCGGCTTCCATCAACGTGTTGAGGTAGTTCGTGACCTTGGCCCGTGCCTCCTCGCTGGCCGCGGCGGTGCGGTTGGCGAGCAGGTCATAGGTCTGCATGATGCGGTCGATGGCAGCTTCCATGGCACCCTCTGGTTCGCTGGAATATCGGGAGTTTTGATCAGGCAACCGCGCGGGCCTCGGACTGCGTCTCGAACCGGCCGATCGCCTTGTTGGCGAGCCTGATCTTGTTGAATTCGCCGTGCTGGAGCAGCTTGATGATGATCTCCAGCAGGTGTTCGTTGGTGACGAGCGTGTCCGGAATTGCGCCGGAGCGGCGGAGGTAATTCGCGGCGATGGCATAGGCATCGCTCACGAGTTCGACGTTCGTTGCCTGCAACCCGCGCCCGACCTGCATCGCATCCTCCGATCCAGAGGACCAACGGCGATGCCGGGACTTGGTTCCACCCGAACGGCGAATTTTCTCGCAGTTGCGAAACGACAAAACGCACCGGTCCGGAGAGACGCCGGGCCGGTGCGCTTGGGGAAGTCAGGCACGTTCGGGAGGCTTGCCGGTCTTGTTGCGGGCCGGCTTGGCCATGATCCCTTTTAGAACTCAGAGCCGATACAGGATCTGGTCGGTCCAGAACCGCTCGAGACGGTGCAGCGACTTGTTGAGGGTCGAGAATTCCTCGCCCGAGATGCCGCCGACCTGCTCGACCGTCTTGACGTGCTTCTGATAGAGCGAGTCGACGATGCGGCGGACTTCCTGGCCCTGCGGCGTCAGGCGGATGCGCACCGAGCGGCGATCGACGCGCGAGCGCTGATGATCGAGGAAGCCGAGCTCGACGAGCTTCTTCAGATTGTAGGAGACGTTGGAGCCGAGATAGTAGCCGCGCGTGCGCAGCTCGCCCGCGGTCAGCTCCTTGTCGCCGATGTTGTAGAGCAGCAGTGCCTGCACCGAGTTGATGTCGGCGCGACCGCGGCGATCGAACTCGTCCTTGATGACGTCGAGGAGCCGGCGATGCAGCCGCTCCACCAGAGTCAAAGCTTCCAGATAGAGCGACTGCACCGAACCCTGCTGGCCGGAGACGCGCTCTGCGGTATCGGCCGCAGTTGCGACGGCTTTCATCATGACACTTCCCCTGTTGTCGTTTTTATCGACACTTATTCGACGAAACTTGTGTCCCGTCTGATAGGTGCAACTTAAGGGGCTCGTTTGAAGATCGGCTTAAATAAGAGAATAAAGAGATCATGAATTTAAGACAGTGAATTGCGGATTAAGCCTGTGCCACAAGGGCTTTTCGCAACCGTCTGTTGACCTTCGCAAGGTCCTGTTCACCCTCCGTCCGCCCCGATTGTCGCATTCCAGAACAGCCCCGCCCCGTTTCGAAACGCGCGCGTAAGAGCTGTGGCGGAATGCACGGAGTCAACGAAAAGTTACCTCGAATTTTACGCAACCAACGGTCAACCAAGCGCAACATTCTCATGTGCCGGACAAGCGCAGCGCAGAGCCGGAACCCAGACAGCCAGAGCGTAGATCGCGGAGAAGTGGGCCCCGGCTCTGCAACCCATCACGCCGCAAGTGCGGCGCGCCGCATTGCGTCCGGGGCACGAGCGCAGTTTGCAGTGTCGACGTCGCGGCCTATGGCGGCCGTTCGCGCGCGGCCATCCAGGCGAGCGCCAGATAAGCGGCGAGCATGAAGACCTCGACGCCGACCACGACCAGGCTGCCGCCGTAGATTCCCGGGAACATCAGCTCGATCACCGCCATCGACACCACGGTCGTCAGCCAGACCACCGCGCCCCAGGGCGTTGCGAGCCACAGCCCGACGGCGGCGACGAGCTCGATCACGGCGAAGTAGACGGTCGCGGCCTGCCAGGCCATCGACTGGTTCTCGAACGCCTCGTCCTCGCCGCCGACGAAGCCGGTCACCTGCGCCCAGTGATAGAGGCCCTTGAGGATCGAGAGCAGCGCCATCACCCGCAGGAACAGCACGAGCCGGCGCGTCCAGACATTGTCGTCGGACTCCGCGCGCTCCGACGAGATCGCCGCCACCGACATGGCATTGTCTCTGGCATTGTCTCTGCCGGCGTCCCTGGCGTTGGCGCTGTCGCGGGCCGCATCGCGGGTGGAGATCTCGGACATGGCCCCCTTCTGGCTGTTTCGCCCCGCAAAATCAATCGGCTGCCATCCCTTGCGGCAGGTCAAGCCGCGGTGACGGGAACCATGCGAGCTGGTATAAGAATAATTCCAGCCGGAGGAAGAGTGATGGCAATCAAATACGGGCGTCCGATCGAATTGCGCGAGGTTTCGCGCCGGGATGGCGGTTTGGCCTCCCCTGCCCTCGATCTGACCGTCCGCCCGCGCCGCAACCGCAAGGCCGAGTGGGCCCGGCGGATGGTGCGCGAGAACGTGCTCACCACCGACGATTTGATCTGGCCGCTGTTCCTGATCGACGGCAACAACAAGCGCGAGCAGATCGCCTCGATGCCGGGCGTCGACCGCCTCAGCGTCGACCAGGCCGTGCGCGAGGCCGAGCGCGCCATGAAGCTCACGATCCCCTGCATCGCCCTGTTTCCCTACACCGATCCGTCCCTGCGCGACGAGGAAGGCTCGGAGGCCTGCAACCCGAACAACCTGGTCTGCCAGGCGGTACGCGCGATCAAGAAGGAATTCCCTGAGATCGGCATCCTCTGCGACGTTGCGCTCGATCCCTTCACCAGCCACGGCCATGACGGCCTGATCTCCGACGGCAAGATCCTCAACGACGAGACGGTTGCCGTGCTGGTGCGCCAGGCGCTGGTGCAGGCTGAAGCCGGCTGCGACATCATCGCGCCCTCCGACATGATGGACGGCCGCGTCGCCGCGATCCGCGAGGGGCTGGACCGCTCGGGCCTGCTCGATGTTCAGATCATGGCCTATGCGGCCAAATACGCCTCCGCCTTCTACGGCCCGTTCCGCGACGCCATCGGCTCGGCCAAGACACTGACCGGCGACAAGCGCACCTACCAGATGGACAGCGCGAACACCGACGAGGCGCTGCGCGAGGTCGAACTCGACATCTCCGAGGGCGCCGACATGGTGATGGTGAAGCCCGGCATGCCCTATCTCGACGTGGTCCGCCGCGTGAAGGACACCTTTGCGATGCCGACCTTCGCCTACCAGGTGTCGGGTGAGTACGCGATGATCGCAGCGGCTGCGGGCAACGGCTGGCTCGACGGCGACCGCGCGATGATGGAGAGCCTGCTCGCCTTCAAGCGCGCCGGCGCCGACGGCGTGCTGAGCTACTTTGCGCCGAAGGCGGCGGAGAAGCTGCGGGCGCAGGGGTAAGTCCCGCGCGGCTTCCTCACGATCGCTTTGCGGGGTTAGGCTCTCTGGCTCCACGAGCGTCGTCCTGGCGAAAGCCAGGACCCATACCGCATGATCTATCGGCGGCGCTCGGTATCGGTACCGGGCGACTGTCAATTCTCGCCAAACTTCTCCCTGGGGGAATTGGTCCTGGCTTTCGCCAGGACGACGGTGGAAGCGCGCCGCCTCTCACAGCCCCACCGCCCCCGAATCGCCGGAATATTTCGGCTTGTTAATCCCGACGCCCTTGGCACGCGGACGGCCTGTTCCCATCTCCTGCCACGGGAGTTTCCCTTCGGGAGGATGGACCATGTCGTATTCGGACTCGGGCAATTCAGGCCCCCAGGCGGGCGCCTGGCGTAATGACGGCGGGGTGCAACCGCACGCTTACGATCCCTATCTGCACCCGGAACTGTTCCGCGGCGTCGCAACGCGGCGAGTGTTCGCCTTCCTGATCGACATGGTCGTGATCTCGGTGCCGGTCATCCTCGGCTACCTCTTCATCGCCTTGTTCGGCGTGGTCACGCTCGGCATCGGCTGGGCGCTGTTCTGGCTGGCCTGGCCGGCCTCCGTGATCTGGGCCATCGTCTATTACGGCGCCTGCATCGGCGGTCCGTCATCGGCGACGATCGGCATGCGGGTGATGGATCTGGAGCTGCGCACCTGGTACGGCGCGCCGGGCTATTTCGTGCTCGGCGCCACCCATGCCGTGCTGTTCTGGGTGACGGTCTCGTTCCTGTCGCCCTTCGTGGTGCTGGTCGGCCTGTTCAACGGCCGCCGGCGGCTGTTGCATGACTTCGTGCTCGGAACGGTCGTGATCAACAACTCGGTCCGCGCACCCGTGCCCCAGGGCGCCAGAACCTACTGATCAAGGACCTATCAACCAGGACCGACTAAGCTGTCTGATCAGACCTGCCGAGCAGACCAATTGACCGAAGGCTTCCGTAGCGCGATGCTGATACTCACTTCGGAGGCCCACGACGTCCCTTGACCCAACACTCGCGCGACACCCCCCAATTTTACCTCACGGCGCCTTCTCCGTGCCCGTATCTGCCGGGCCGGCATGAGCGCAAGGTGTTCACGCACCTCGTGGGTGACCGCGCGGGCGATCTCAACGACCTCCTGACCCATGGCGGCTTCCGCCGCAGCCAGTCGATCGCCTACCGGCCCGCCTGCGACCAGTGCCGCGCCTGCGTGTCGGTCCGGGTCGTCGCCAACGAGTTCCGCCCGTCCCGCAACTTCCGCAAGGTGATGGCGCGCAACGCCGACATCATCGGCGAGCAGCGCAGCGCGGTGCCGACCTCCGAGCAATATTCGGTGTTCCGCGCCTATCTCGACGCCCGCCACCGCCATGGCGGCATGGCCGACATGACCGTGCTCGACTACGCCATGATGGTCGAGGACAGCCATGTCGAGACCCGCATCATCGAGTACCGCAAGCGCGGTCCGGACAGCGGCATCACCGGCCGCGGCGAGGAGCTGATCGCGGTTGCGCTCACCGACGTGCTCAGCGACGGCTTGTCGATGGTCTATTCCTTCTTCGAGCCGAGCCAGGTCAGCCGCTCGATGGGCACCTTCATGATCCTCGACCACATCGCCCGCGCCCGCCGGCAAGGGTTGCCCTATGTCTATCTCGGCTACTGGATCGAAGGCTCCAAGAAGATGGACTACAAGGCCCGCTTCCTGCCGCAGCAGCGGCTGGCGCCGTCCGGCTGGCTGCGCATCGACGCGCAAGGGGATTCGGCGTCAGAGCCGCAGGATTAGCTGAGCTAACGCGCACCCACTCGCGGTCATGCCTCGCCACCGGGTCTCGCCTTCGGCGAGCCCGATGACAGGCTCCGGCGGGGCATCCAGTACGCCGCGGCTTGTCGGTTCGATCGCAGCCGTTACGGAGTACTGGATCGCCCGCCTTCGCGGGCGATGACAGCAACGCCGTAGCGCCCTCACCCGAACAGCGTGTCGGCCAGCAGCTTCAGATTCAAGACCACGATGACGCCCGCGACGATCCACGCGGTCGCGGCAACGTATGGCGGAATCGCGAACTGCCCCATCTTGCGGCGGTCGGAGACGAAGCGAACCAGCGGGATCACGGCGAAAGGCAATTGCATCGACAGCACGACCTGGCTGAACACCAGCAGATCGGCCGTGCCGCGCTCGCCATAGATCGCAGTGACGACGATGACGGGAACGATCGCGATGCCGCGTGTGAGCAAGCGGCGCGCCCAGCTCGGCAGGTGCAGATCGAGAAAACCCTCCATCACGATCTGACCGGCGAGCGTCGCCGTCACCGTCGAGTTGAGGCCCGAGGCCAGCAGCGCAATCGCAAACAGCGTCGAGGCGATGCCGAGGCCGAGCAGCGGTGACAGGAGCTCGAAAGCCTGGCCGATCTCGGCGACGTCGGAATGGCCGCTCTTGTGGAAGGTTGCCGCGGCGACCACGAGGATCGCGGCGTTGATGAACAGCGCCAGCATCAGGGCGATGGTCGAGTCCGTCGTCGCCCATTTGATCGCTTCGCGCCGGCCCTTCTCGTTGCGCTCATAGGCGCGCGTCTGCACGATCGAGGAGTGCAGATAGAGATTATGCGGCATCACGGTCGCGCCGATGATGCCGATCGCGATGTAGAGCATTTCCGGATTGGTGAAGATCTCGGTCTTCGGCACGAAACCGTGCAGCACCTCCGCGACCGGCGGCGCCGCGGCCACGATCTGGACCGCGAAGCAGACCGCGATCACCGCGAGTAGCGCGATGACAAAGGCTTCCAGGAAACGGAAGCCGCGGTTCATCAGAAGCAGCAGCAGGAAGGCATCGAGCGCCGCAAGCAGCGCGCCGCCGATCAGGGGAATGCCGAACAGGAGCTTGAGCGCGATCGCCGTGCCGATGACCTCGGCGAGATCGCAGGCGATGATCGCCGCTTCGCAGGCGAGCCAGAGCAGGAAGTTCACCGCCGGCGAATAGGTCGCGCGGCAGGCCTGCGCGAGGTCGCGGTCGGTGACGATGCCGAGCCGCGCTGCCAGCGACTGGAGCAGGATCGCCATCAGGTTCGAGAGCAGGATAACCGAGAGCAGCGTGTAGCCGAACTTCGAGCCGCCGGCGAGGTCGGTCGCCCAGTTGCCGGGGTCCATGTAGCCGACCGAGACCAGATAGCCTGGACCGACGAAGGCGAGCAGCCGCCGCCACCAGCGGCCTGCCGCTGGAACGGCGACTGTGGAATTTACCTCGGCGAGGCTTTTGGTGGCCGGCGCGTCGGTGCGCCAGCCGGCGGCGTCGGGGGTGAGATCGGGCGAACGAGCATCCATAGGGGCAGAATACCGAAGTCGAATCTTATTGCAACTCATTTGCAACTGCATCTAGCCGCATCGGTTCCCGGCGCGCCCCTGTTTTGCCCCGCCCTGTCGGAAAGCGGGTGGGTTTGGCCGGTCTCGGGGACTGATACTGGCGCCAATCCGACTTTGCAGGAAATGAGCCATGTCAAATCCCCCGCGCCTCCCCGACACCTTCAGCCGCCTCGCCTGGTCCAATCTCGCGGCGCAGTCGGCGGAGCAGATCGCGCTGGCCGCAGCGCCCATCGTCGCGGTGCTGACGCTCGGGGTTGCCGAAGGCCAGACCGGCGTCCTGCAAACCGCGTTGACGCTCCCCTTCGTGCTGTTCGCCATTCCAGCCGGCCTGCTCGCCGACCGCATCTCGCGGCGTTCGCTGATGGCGGGCGCCGAGGCGCTGCGGGCGGCAGCCCTCGTGGCCATCGTGCTGCTGCTCGCGCTCGGCGCCCTCAATCTGCCGCTGCTCGCGCTGCTCGGCTTCGCTGCCGTGTGCGGCACCGTCGTCTACAGCGTGGCCGCCCCGGCCCTGGTGCCCTCGCTGGTGAGCTCGGACCTGTTGCCAGCCGCCAATGCCCGGATCGAGCTTGCGCGCACCATCGCCTTTGCCAGCGGGCCTGCGCTCGGCGGTGCGCTGGTCGGTTGGTGGGGCGCGAGCCTGGCTTTCGGCTTTGCCGCGGCGCTCTCGGCCATTGCCGTGGTGCTGCTCTCCGGCATCTACGAGCCCGCCCGCACGCCGGCGCCGCGGCGCCATCCGTTCCAGGACATCCGCGAAGGCGCGGCCTTCGTGTTTCACCATCCGCTGCTGCGGCCGGTCTTCATCACCCAGTTCATCTTCAACACCGGCTGGTTCCTGCAGATCGCGGTGTTCGTGCCTTACGCCGTGCGCCATCTCGGCCTGACCGCCGCCGGCGTCGGCACGGTGCTGACGATGTACGGCGTCGGCATGGTGATCGGCGCGCTGTTCGCGACGCGGGTGATGCAGCGCGTCGCCTTCGGCACGGTTGTCGGCCTCGGCCCGGTCACCGGCTTTGTCGCCTCCCTGGTGATGGCGCTGACGGTGCTGGTCCCCTCGCCCTGGCTCGCGGGCCTGAGCTTCTTCCTGCTCGGCGTCGGGCCGATCCTGTGGGTGATCTCGACCACGACCTTGCGCCAGTCCGTGACGCCACCGCGCCTGCTCGGCCGCGTCTCCGCCATCAACATCATGAGCTACGGCGCCCGCCCGCTCGGCTCGGCGCTGGGCGCGATCGTCGGCGGCTTCTGGAGCGCGGAGGCGTGCCTTTATCTCGCGGCGGCCGTGTTCGGCATGCAAGCGCTGGTGATCCTGGTGTCACCGGCGGTGGCGCTACATCGGCAGCCGGACATGGTGGAGGACGGCGCAGCGGTGCGGTGTTAGCCCGCTGTGATTGGGAGCGAAGCGAAGCAACAATCTCGACTGTCGTCCCGGCGCAGGCCGGGACCCATAACCACAGGGAGAAGTTTGGCGGAGGCTAGGAGTTGCAAGATCTCTGTTGGTACTAACACCGCCAGCCACCGATACATCACGCGGTATGGGTCCCGGCCTTCGCCGGGACGACATTGGAGCTACCCCGCCAGATACCGCTCGTAGCTTCCCGTCACCGGCTCGCTTGCTTCGACTTCCGGATCGAGCGTGTAGAGATCCTGCGCACGGCCGATGCCGCGCAGCGCGTAGCGGCCGGTGGAGACGAGATAGCGGCGGCCGGCGGCGTCCAGGCCCTTATAGAACTCGGCTGACGCCAGCAGTTCGCGGTCGACCGAGCGGCTCATCGAGGCGATGCGGCTGACCTCGTTCACCGTCGGCCCCACCACCGTGAAATCCAGCCGGTCCTCGCTGCCGATATTGCCGTAGAAGACCTCGCCGACATGCAGGCCGATATAGGCGGATGTGGTGGGGCGGCCGTCGGCCGCCCGGCGCGCGTTCAGCGCCGCGACGTTCTTGCGGAACAGATGCTCGGCGCGCAGGGCAGCACGCCGCGCATCCGCCATGTCCTCACCCCAGAACATCGCGAGCACGCCGTCGCCGATCAGCTTCAGCACGTCGCCGCCGGCCTCGTGGATCGGATCGATCACGGCCTGCGCGTAGTCGTTGAGGAACGGAATGATCTCGTCGGGACCGATGCTCTCGCTGATCCCGGTCGAGCCGCGCAAATCCGAATACCAGAGCACGGCGTTGATGCGCTCGGTGACGCCACGCGAGATGCGCCCGCGCAGCACCTGCTCGGAGGCATCGCGGCCGAGATAGACGCGGCCGAGCGTGCGGGCGATGTCGACCTGCTGCGCCGACTTGATCGCGAGCCCCAGCACCGGCACGAGATCGCGCAGCGCTTCCAGCTCCGCCCCGGAGAAGCCGCTGTCGCGGCGCGTGGTCCAGCAGGAATAGAGGCAGTCCATCAGACCGAGCGCGCCGTTCTCGCCGAAGCGGTGCACGAAGGCGAGATAGTGCTTGTGACCCTTCTCGGCGAGCTCGCCGATCTGCGAGAAATCCAGCGACGGCGCGTCGGCGAGATCGATCACCATCTCGTCGTGGCCATTCTCGAGCATGTGGAAGAACACCGAGCGGCGCCAGCTCTTGGCGGCGTCGCCGTCGGCGGTCGAGCCGTATTCGAACGCATCGCTCTCGTTGCTGGGACGGTCGCTCCAGCGGAAACCACGGCCCTCATAGATCGGATGCAGCGTGTCGATGACGACGAGCCCGCGCGAGAGTTCCAGCCCCTCGGCGCGGCAGCGCTCGCAGAAGCCGCGGAGCAGTTCGGGTTCGGGCAGGCCGGTGAGCCCCTGGCCGGCCAGCCAGTTCATCAGCGCAAGGCGCGAGGTCAATTGCATGCGCCATTATGCCGTGCATTCGTGACGAGCGAAAGGCGCAAGCCTCGCGCGGGCCGTGCGCAAGGCTCCCGTCCCTTGCAGGTCGAATATGCCGCGATCGCGGTTGACGCACTTGCTGCGCGGGCGGCAAATGCCGGCGATGATGACTTCGTCGGCCAGAATCGGAAGCACGCGCGGATGAGCCAGCGCCAGCTCCCGATCATCCTGGCGCTCGGCACCACGCAGACCCTGGCCTGGGCTTCCAGTTACTACCTGCCGGCCCTGCTCGCCGATCCCATGGCGCACGACCTCGGCGTCTCCTCCAACTGGATCTTTGGCGCGTTCTCGGCCTCGCTGGTGATCTCCGCGATGCTCGGCCCGCGGATCGGACGGCAGATCGATCTGGTCGGCGGACGGCAGGTGCTGTCGGCTTCCAACCTGACCATTGCCGCCGGCCTCGTCCTCCTTGGGTTGTCGCAATCCGTTCTGGTGATGGCGATCGCCTGGCTCGTGCTCGGCATCGGCATGGCGATGGGGCTCTATGACGCCGCCTTCGCCGCGCTCGGCCGCATCTACGGCACCGAGGCGCGCAGGCCCATCACCGGCATCACGCTGATGGCGGGCTTCGCCTCCACCGTCGGCTGGCCGCTCACCGCCTGGGGCCTCGCCCATATCGGCTGGCGCGACACCTGCTTTGCCTGGGCGGCCGCCAACATCCTGATCGGCCTGCCCCTCAATTTCTTCATGCTGCCGGTGATCAAGGGCGCGAAGCAGGCGGCGGCGACGGCCGAGAAGCCGCATGTGCCGCTCGACCGCACCATGATCCTGCTCGCCTTCGTCTTCGCCGCGGCCTGGACGGTCACCGGCGCGATGGCGGTGCATTTCCCGCGCATCGTGGAGGCAACCGGCGCGACACATGTCGAGGCGATCGCGGCCGGCGCGCTGATCGGTCCGGCGCAAGTGCTGGCGCGCATCCTCGAGGCGAGCGTTCTGAGCCGCTTTCATCCGCTGTGGTCGACGCGGCTCGCCTGCGTGACCCATCCGATCGGAGCGGCCGTCGTCGCCATCTTCGGCGGCGCCGCGGCGAGCGCGTTTGCGTTGCTCCACGGCTCGGGCAACGGCATCCTGACGATCGCCCGCGGCACGCTGCCGCTGTCGATCTTCGGGCCGAAGGATTTTGGCTACCGGCTCGGCATCATCGGCGCGCCGGCGCGGATGGCACAGGCGGTGGCGCCGCTGGCGTTCGGCCTGCTCATCGACGTCATGGGCGCCAAGGTGCTGATGGTCTCCTCCGCGCTGAGCCTCTCGGCGCTGGCGGCGCTATTCCTGATCCGCGCCGAGCGCCGGCCCGATTGACCGCCCGGCCGCTTTCGCGCACAAGCGGGCCATGACCGAAGACAACAGCCCGCCCCGCACATTCAAGGGCCTCCTGCGCTGGGCGACCACGCCGCCGCAGGCCTGGGTCGTCTATCTCCTTGCCGTGATGCTGGTGTGGCTGCTGTCGTTCTATGCCGGCACGCTGAAGCCGAAGAAGACGCCGGAGGCGAGCCCTCCCGCAGCGAGCGCGCCGAAGAGCTAGGCCGGCTTCGCCTCGCTGGTCGCGATCCAGATGCCGGCGAACACGGCGAGCAGCCCGACCAGAAGATTGGGCGTGATCGGCTCGCCGATCAGCAGCGCCGCCAGCAAGGTGGCGGCAATCGGATTGACCGTCATCGTATTGGCGACCCGGGTCGGCGTTGCCCGCGCCAGCGCCATGACCCAGAGGATGAAGGCGAGCGCGCCGCCGGCACCGAGATAGATTCCGGCGATCCACTGCGCCGTCGTGAAGTGATCGAGCGCAGCAAAGCTGCCTTTCACGAGCCCCGCCAGCACCAGCACCACGGCGCCCGCGCCCATGCCGACCGTGAGAAAGCCGAGCGCGCTCGAGCGCTGCATCAGCGGGCGCGACAAGACGTTGTAGAACGCCATGCAGAACACGGCGCCGGTCATGATCAGCTCGCCGCGCCACGCCCCTGGCGGCCTCTGCGCGAGGCCCGCGGCGAGCGCCGCCGCCACGCCGAGCACGGCGATGCCAACGCCAATGATCTTGCGCGCCGTCAGCCGCTCCACGCCGAGGATCGCGCCGACCACCATGGTGTGGAGCGGCAGCGTCGCCAGCGCGAGGCTGGCGCGCGCCGCGGTCGTGTAGGACACCGCGATATTGTAGAGGATGAAGAACAGGCCGAAGAAGCAGATGCCGAGCAGCGCCACGGCCGGCCAGTCGGGCCGCTGCGGCCAGCGCACGCCGAGCAGGAGCGCACACGGCAACAGGCACAGAAAACCGATCCCCCAGCGCAGGATCGCCAGCAAGACCGGATCGGCGCCGCCGACGAGATAGCGGGTGATCGCCGCCGCGGTGCCTCCGAGGCTGCTGGACGCCAGCGCAATCGCAACCCCGGCCCATTCCCCCACGATCGCCTCCTGTCGCGGAGCTTCGGGGGCGGTTAACACAGCCCTGCTGCCACAAGTGTGGCAACAAGGGGGCTACGAGAAGCTAATCGTAGAACTCCGGAGCCATCTTCTGGCTGTCGCGCTGGGCCTTGTCGTGATTGATCCAGAGCTGCGCCTTCTCCCTGGCGAGAGTGTCGGCGATCTTCTGCATCGAGGCCGCGCTCTGGTCCTTGTTGACGTTCATGCTGGGCACGCGGCGGTTATCCCAATTATCCTTGAAGTGAACGACATCGCCGGACAGGATCACCGCACCGGTCTTCGGCAACTTCACCAGCAGCGACTGGTGTCCCGGCGTATGACCGGGTGTCGACAGGATGGTCACGCTGCCGTCGCCGAACACGTCCTTGTCGCCCGCGAGCTGCTCGACCGGATGCGAGGGCTTGAAGCGCGGCTCGTTGTTGGCGCCGGGCCAGTCATACTCGGCCTTCTGCACGTAGAGGACGGCCTGCGGGAACAGCTCGACATTGCCGGAATGGTCGGGATGGGTGTGGGAGACGGCCATCGCCTTGACGTCATCGGGCTTGACGCCGAGCTGCTCGAGCTGGGCCGCAAGCGTCTTCGGGCGCCGCCAGGTCACGGCCTTGGGATCGGCGGGCGTGAGGCCATTGGGCATCGCGGCGACGGAATCGGCGATGCCGGTGTCCCACAGGAACCAGCCCTTGGTGTGCTTGACGAGATAGCAGCTGTCAACGAAGTCCATCGTCTTGCCCTCGTTCAGGCCGGGCGTCCAGCGCGAGATGTCGCCGGCAGTGCCCTCGCCGCAATTGAGGACGTAGAGCTTTTCGACGCCGGTCTTTTCCGACTGCGCCATCGCCCCATGGCTGGACAGGGCGAGCGCGGCGGCGGCAAGAGCGAGCTTGATTTTGGGCATCATCCTTGGTCCCTTCTTGGCCGCGATTGGATAGGTCGCGACCGAGGATCAACCCCGGCGGCGCCGCAGAATTCCACCTTCACCGATCACGTCAGTGCGGGCAGGTCTCGACCTCGACCGTGACATGGCTGAGGCCCTTCAGCCCGGCGAGCCGCTTCTTGTAGACGGCCGGCTGCTTCGGCTTGTCCGACACCACCGACACCAGCACGGCGCAGTGGCCAGGGCCGACCTGCCAGAGATGCAGGTCGGTGACGCGATCCTCGCCGACCTCCATGCGTGCCCGGATTACCCGCTCAAGCTTCTCGTCGGCGCGCACGTCAAGCAGCACCGCACCCGAGCTCTTGATCAGGCCGAACGCCCAGCTCGCGATCACGACGCTGCCGATCAGGCCGACGGCCGGATCGGCCCAGACCCATCCCGAATACATCGCCACCAGCAGCGCGCCGATCGCCAGCACCGAGGTCGCGGCATCCGCCATGACGTGGACATAGGCCGCACGAAGATTGTTGTCGTGATGATGGTGGTGATGATCATGATCGTCGTGATCATGATGCGCATGGCCGTGGCCGTGATCATGGCCGTGATGGTGATGATCATGGCTGTCGCGCAAGAGCCAGGCACTGGCGAGGTTGACGCAAAGGCCGAGCGCCGCCACCGCGATCGCCTCGCCATAGACGATCGGCACCGGCGTGAAGAGCCGCAGCACGCTCTCATAGGCGATCTCGACCGCGATCAGGCCGAGGATGATGGCGCTGGAGTAGGCGGCGAGATCGCCGAACTTGCCGGTGCCGAAGGTGAAATGCGCATTCCCCAGGTGCCGGCGCGCAAAGCGGTAGGCGAAGGCGGCAATGCCGAGCGCCGCGGCATGCGTGCCCATGTGCCAGCCGTCCGCCAGCAGCGCCATCGAGCCGAACAGCGAACCGGCGACGATCTCGCCGACCATCATGACCAGCGTCAGGACCACCACGAGCCAGGTGCGCCGCTCGTTCTCGTCGTGCCTGTCGCCGAGGAAGGCGTGGTCGTGGGTCCATTGCTCGATGGAATGGGAATGCATCGGCTCAACTCTCCGGAAAACAGAATCCGCGAAGGCCAATATAGGCCCCGGCAGCATATCTTTCTAACGTCAAATGCCGCCGAAACCGGCGGTTGACAGCTTGGCGCGGTTTCGTTGTAATGCGGCTCATGGGGATTTGAGCGATCTCCCCACGAGGCGACATGCCCAAGTATCGCGTCCCGTTCGGTTTATGCGAGGACGCATCATGTCTACATTCACGACCATATCATCCGACAAATTGGCACGGCTGATCGGCACGGCCAACGCCCCTGCCCTGATCGACGTGCGCACGGAGGGGGATTTTGCCGCCGACCGGCGGCTGATCCCGGGCTCCATCAAGCTCAGCCACGACAAGGTCCAGGACTGGGGCGGCGAGTTCGCCGGCCGCCGGGCCATCGTCTCTTGCCTGCGCGGTGAAAAGCTCGCGCAGGGCACCGCGGCCTGGCTCCGCCAGTTCGGCGCGCAGGCCGAGACGCTGGAGGGCGGCTTCGAGGGCTGGAAGGCGGCCAAGCTGCCGCTGCTCGATACCCGCAAGCTGCCGCCGCGCGACGCCAAGGGACGCACCGTCTGGGTGACGCGGGCGCGGCCGAAGGTCGACCGCATCGCCTGCCCCTGGCTGATCCGCCGCTTCGTCGACCCCAACGCGGTGTTCCTGTATGTGGCGCCGTCCGAGGTCGTCGCGGTCGGCGAGCGGTTTGGCGCGGCGCCCTTCGACATCGAGAACGTGTTCTGGAGCCATCGCGGCGAGCTCTGCACCTTCGACGTCATGATCGAGGAGTTCGGGATCGCGACGCCAGCCCTGCTCCGGCTGGCAACGCTGGTGCGCGGCGCCGACACCGCGCGGCCTGATCTGGCGCCGGAGGCCCCGGGCCTGCTCGCGGCCTCGCTCGGGCTGTCGCGGATGTGTGACGACGACCTCGAACAGCTCGAGGCCGGCATGCTGCTCTACGACGCCTTCTATCGCTGGTGCCGCGACGCCACGGCTGAGACCCACAACTGGCCGACCAACAAAGTGAAGGCGTAATGGATACCCGTAACGTTCAAGCAGGAGCTGATGCCGGTCACGGCATCAGCTTCAATGAAGCCTTCCGCGTCTGGCTGCGCGTCGCCTGCTTAAGCTTCGGCGGGCCCGCGGGCCAGATCGCGGTGATGCACCGCATCCTGGTCGAGGAGAAGAAATGGATCTCCGAGGGCCGTTTCCTGCATGCGCTGAACTACTGCATGTTGTTGCCGGGACCGGAGGCGCAGCAGCTTGCGACCTATGTCGGCTGGCTGATGCACCGCACCGCCGGCGGGCTGATGGCGGGCGGGCTGTTCATCCTGCCCGGCATCATCGCCATCATGGCCTTGAGCTACGTTTACGCCGCCTTCGGCAATGTCAGCTTCGTCGAGGCGCTGTTCTTCGGCCTGAAGGCGGCCGTGCTCGCCATCGTCGTCGAGGCGGTGGTGCGCGTCGGCAAGCGCGCGCTGAAGAACCGCATCATGATCGCGCTCGCTGCGATCGCCTTCGTCGCCATTTTCTTCTTCGCTGTCCCCTTCCCGATCATCATCATTGCCGCCGGCGTGATCGGATATATCGGCGCAAGAAGCGGCCGCCCGGAGTTTGCACCGGCGGGTCACGGTCCTGGCGGCAGCGGCGCGGTGATCGACAGCATGCTCGGCGACGCCGTACCCGATCACGTCAAGCCCGATACCGCGCGCGCGATCCGGGTCGGCGCGCTCTGGCTTGCGCTGTGGCTGGTGCCGGTGATCGCGCTGCTTCTGGCCCTCGGCCAGGCCAACGTGTTCAGCCAGATCGCCCTGTTCTTCTCGAAGATGGCGCTGGTCACCTTCGGCGGCGCCTATGCGGTGCTGGCCTATGTCGCCCAGCAGGCGGTCGAGCATTATCACTGGCTGAAGCCGCACGAGATGCTCGACGGCCTCGGCATGGCCGAGACCACGCCGGGCCCGCTGATCATGGTGCTCCAGTTCGTGGGCTTCATGGCGGCCTATCGCGATCCAGGCGGCCTGTCGCCAATGCTGGCGGCGACGTTCGGCGGACTGCTCGCGACCTGGGTCACCTTCACGCCCTGCTTCCTCTGGATCTTCGTCGGCGCGCCCTATATCGAGCGCCTGCGCGGCAATACGGGCCTTGCCGGCGCGCTCAGCGCGATCACCGCCGCCGTCGTCGGCGTGATCCTCAACCTCTCGATCTGGTTCGCGCTGCACACGCTGTTTCGCGAGACCGTGCCGGTGCACGCGTTTCCGTTCGCTTTCGACAGGCCGGTGCTGACCAGCGTCGATGTCCCCGCGCTCTTGCTGTCGATCGCAGCCGCCACCGCGATCTTCCGCTTCAAGCTCGGGATGCTGACGGTGCTTGCGGGAAGTTGCGCGGCCGGTGTTGGGCTGCGGCTAGCGGGAATCATCTAGGAAGAGGAGTGCACCCGTTACCTGGCGCCAGGGCATGTAGCGGTGCGGTCTCAGGTCTTGGCCTTCGGACGTCCGTATCACGGACTGACGTGGCCGCTGCTGGCTCCCGCCCTACCGGGCTTGATCGTAGGCCTGCAGGATCCGGACAAAATCAGCCATGCTGGATCGATCTCCGTTTTCAGCCATAGCCGCGACCTGAGCATTGGACGCGGGTTGGTTTCGCTGCCAGACCCGCATCAGGAAATCGGTGATGTTCCGCATGGGCGTACCCTCTGCACCAACCATGGCTGTAAGCCTCAGTTGAGCGGCAAAGCGCCGCTGGATCGGGAGAAGAGCCGGCGGGCACTACGCCGCCGGCCTTGTCCCGCAACTGCCGGCTCGCAGGACCGGTTCCGTTGCTCTTCACTCTGGATGTATCGGTAGCACCAAGCACTGGGTCGGCGCTATTGCGCGGAGGTATGAAGTGACCATACCTAGGTAGACTTGGGCCGCTGCGTCGGGATCAGTCGACCAAGTGCCGGTTTGATCGCTGATAGCTTGGCCACTTCCGTTGATGGCCCGTAGCTGACTTATTCCTCGCCTTCGAACGAACTCGCCTCAAAGGGTGAGACCATTGGAACAGTCTCGCGGAACGTCCATGGGGCATCACCTCGGGAGACGTGAGAACCGGAAATTGCAATGGCTTGCGCCGCCAGCCAATGTTTGCGTCCTGTCCAGACGGATGCCGCGCGTTGCATAGGCGTCGAAATCAAGCCCGCAGATGTTCGGCAGGATGTCCTTGTCTCCATGGCGAGCGGCGAATTTGCAGAAGCCGCAAGCCTTGTAGTTGATGCCGAACTCAAAGGTATCACCCGGGCCGGGCTCGACGAAATCGTAGACGAAGTCTTCCGGAAACGCGTTCTGATGGCTGCTTGTGATGCTTTGCGCAGCCTGCTCGCGCAGCAGGGCCTGGTTCTCAGGCGACATGAACTGACGCCCCGAAGCGAGACGTTCCGCTTCCGGCACGGTGAGCAATTGCGCCTTGTAGGTTTCCCGCTCGATCTCGCCGATCACGGGCAGCAGCACGCCGCGCCGCCGGAGCACACGGCTGATCGCCATGAAGCCCATGAGACGCATGAAGAAATCGCTCATGCGACTTGCCGCGCCGCCGACATAGGGCATTTGGGTGAGCACGATCTCGAATTCGTCCATCACCTCCTGCCTGATCCCGTCGATATCGGACAGATGCGCGCGCTCGCGCAGCATCGCTTCGGCCAGATCGAGGCGCTGGCGCATGGCGGCCTCCATTGCACCGCGATGCGCCTCGTAAAAGGGATGGGGGATCTCAGCCATTGGGCACCTGACATGATTGGCCTGTTGCAAGGTCGACGAGAGCCGGGTTCATTCCGCAGCAATCGCCTCGATCTCCAGCAGCCATTTGCTGTCGACGGTCTCGACGATCACGACCGTCAGCGCAGGCCGGTGTTCGCCGAGCACCGTGCGGCGAATGGTGCGGTTGGGCACGACCTGCTTCCGGTCGGTCAGGAACGTCGTGACCTTGACCAGATTCCCGACGCCAAGGCCGGCGGCGGCAAGCACCTCGATGACGTTGCGCCAGGCTTGCTCGCATTGCGCCTCGAATCCTTCAGGCACGGCGCCGTCGGATGCCTCGGGCACCTGGCCGCTGATGAACAGCATGCGGCGATGCTGCTTCAATTCAAGTCCCATGCTGTAACCGCCGGCGGGAGCGTGGACCGTTGCAGGATTGTGGCTGACGATGTGAGCTGGGGGCATGGGATTCTCCGGATTGCGGGCTGACCGTATCCGGCAACATCGCCGCGGCGCAAAGCATCATTCCTGCGGTTCAGCGCAAGAAAATCTATTGCAAGGCCGCGGGTGATCAGTGTCAAACTTGCCGTGCGATGACCTACACCCTTCCGCCACTCAACGCGCTCCGTGCCTTCGAAGCCGCCGCACGGCATCTCAGCTTCAAGCTGGCCGCGCACGAGCTGCACGTGACGCCCGCCGCCGTGGGGCAGCAGGTGAAAGCGCTGGAGGCACGCCTCGGCGTGCGCCTGTTCGATCGGCTGCACAAGCAGCTGATCCTCACCACCGCCGGTCAGGCCTATCTGCCCGGGGTCTCGGAAGGGTTTCGCCACATTGCGGATGCGACCTCGCAATTGAAACCGGCAGGTGCGGTGCTGCTCCAACTGGGGGTCCATGGCAGCTTCGATTTGCGCCGCCTCGCCCTGGCGGCGTTTCGCGGCGCGCACGCGGATATCGGTTTGCGGGTGCTGCAACCCGCCGGCCTGCACGAGTTGGTCGAAGGCAAGGTCGACCTGCTGATTGCCCGCGGTCTTGGCCACCATCCGGGCTATCGCTGCGACCGGATCAATGAGGGATCCGGATTGGGCGATTGGCTGATTGCGCCCGAGGGCACCGCGGATTGTTCTGAAATCGTCAGCTTTCGCGCATGGCTGCGCGCGCTGGCAGCCGAGACTTCGCCCGCAAACCGCAACCGCCCTCGCTTGGTCGGCACCGTCGGACGTTGAGGCAACCAGCGAAGCCGAAAGAAATTGCCCGTCGGGCAAAACACCCCGCGGGCATCACCTCATGGCCTGTCAATCCTCCGCCGCAAATATATTCCACTTTACCGAAATTCGGATTTATCGTACACACCAGACACCCTGGCCCGAGACAAGGGGCGGATCGCGATCGTCACGAACCGCGGGCCGGGCAGCGATGGACGCGACGGCGGCGGGCGCGATCGGCATTGCAGGGCGGGAAACCGTGAGCAACTGCCTTCGCGCGAACGACACGACGCCGACAGCGTCTTCGCATGGCCGCGACGGTGAGCACACGCCAGCCGTCGAGGATGCATGCGAAGACGTGCGCGGACGGAGAAGTCGTGTGGTCCCGACGCCCGGGGTCTGTGCGTCAAGCCTTGCGGTGATGATGCGATCCGACCGGACGCGCACATCAGCCATCCGTGAGGCGACGGGGGCAATAGTGCATCGCTCCCCGAGGAGAGCACGAAGGACACCGTTAAAACCATTCGCGCAGGGAAGGCCGGGCGACCGGCGTCACCTGTGGTCCACCCCGTGTGCACTTTTTGTAGCGCACGGACCTGCGGGTGCCAGCCGGCGCCCGGCCTTCCCTGCGCCCTTGTCTTTGCGAGGGCGACGCGAGAGATAAAACTCGGGCGACATGCGCCGCGAGAACGCGATGATGTGCCTGCTGTTTGAGATGTGAATTGGAGAGCGATGGCCTCGCCACTTGCTCCGTCATTGCGAGCGGAGCGAAGCAATCCAGACTGTCTCCGTGGAAAGTTTCTGGATTGCTTCGCTACGCTCGCAAAGACGATGGAGAAACGGCGAGCGCACTCCATCACCGTCACCCCCGCGCAACGGCGGAGCCGTTGTCGCTGGAGGTGCGAGCCTCTTCGGCGAGCCTCGAAGGGCGACGGCCCGGCTGTCGCTGCTAAGGTATCGAAGCATCGCGGCCGTTCATCCTTCGAGGCTCCCGATGGGGCGCTCCCGCGCCCCATCACTCGCTCCTCAGAGCCTGACTCAAAAAGCGTGGGCGTTTTCAGGGTCTGGCCAAGCGGCGAGTTAGGAGCCTCAGATGGGCGGCGAGCAACCAGGCTAGCTCGGTGGCGGCGGAGCCTTCGAAGTCTTTGGAGAGGCGACGACATCTGCCGAACCATGCAAAGGTACGCTCGACGACCCAGCGCCTGGGCAGGAGCTGGAAGCCTTTGACCCCGAGCGGTCGCTCGACGATCTCGATCGTCCATGGTCCGCAGTCGGAGAGTGCGTTGACGAGCTGTTTGCCGCGATAAATCCGATCGGCAAAGACA